>NZ_JABFHF010000009.1 GCF_015476655.1 Aquiflexum lacus | reverse complement strand
ATTCTATTACAGGACTTTGCCTTGTCACCTCGACGTCAGGAGAGGTCTGCAGCCCACCTAGATGTCACAACCTTTTCTGTAAATGCTAATTTTCATAACTACCAATGACAGATTTGAAAATTGATGGTACAGAACTACAAATAGCATTCAAATCTATTACAGAACTTTGCCTTGTCACCTCGACGTCAGGAGAGGTCTGCAGCCCGCCTTGATGTCATTTTCCTTTCTGTAAATGCCTAATTTTAAAAACTACCAATGACAGATTTTGAAATTGATGGTTTAGGACTTCAAATAGCATTCGAATCTATTACAGGACTTTGCCTTGTCACCTCGACGTCAGGAGAGGTCTACTGCCCATTTTGATGTCATTTCCTTTCTGTAAATGCCAAATTTTCATCACTACCAATGACATAAATCGGAGCAGCCGTCACCCTGATCCCGATGGCTATCGGGATCAGGGTCTCATGAGGATCCGCAAATGATTAAAATAAACTTAAATAGGACCTCTGGAGATCCTTCGTGCCTCAGGATGACGGGAAACCTGATGTCATTACCTATTTTGAACATTTTCAGAATGTTGGGCACTCGGGGAGACAAGATTAGACCAAAGTCTGCCCTGGGTATTATATTATGTTAAGGGTGGTGGCTGCCCTTGAAAATATTTTTCAATTATTATCTCTGATCAAATTTCCTCCTCCTGAAAATAAAAATAGGGGTCACCCCCTATTTTTATTTCTTTCTAACAATCAACCAAATTGTCCCCACCGTGATGGCTGTATAAATTGATAGTTTTTTAATCAAACCTTTTTTGTCGTGTTTCCATTGAGCTGGCCAACCTTTTTCTATAATAATATTAGGAAATTTGCCATTTTTAAGATCATCTAAAACACCTTCAATGGCATTTACCCTATCAGCCAAAATAAGAGGAATCCAGTGACTAAACTCACCTTCTCCATGCTCAAAAGCAAATCGCCTTAATTTGCCGCTTAGCCCAGATGGCTCAGGTCCCAAACCATACACAGCACTTACATTTGGTCTTTCGTTGGAATGCAAAACTTCCTGAGTAATGGGCTGCTGTTTTTGATCTTTTCTTTCATATTTAAATGGCCCCTCTTTTCGGTGTTGAATCGGATAGGTTGGGTCGTTTTTAGGATCTGCATCAATCCCCCATCCTTTTATATGCGAATTATCTTTAATTTCATTATTCATGGTAATATAATTTAAAGGCTAACAGTTGGTAGAATCAATACAGGTTTTATCATATAATCCAGTTTTCCGGAAAACATTCTATAGGCATCAGCAGCCTCCTCCAATGGTATCCTGTGTGTAATTAATTCCTTCGGATTAATGATACCATCCTGTAAATGTTTGATCAATCGGGGAAGCAGTCTTTTAACGGAAGCCTGACCTGCACGTATTGTGATTCCTTTATTCACCACATTGCCAATAGGCACCAGATTACCTGTTGGACCGTACACACCAACCACTGAAACGATTCCCCCTTTTTTCACCGAATTGATGGCCCACTGTAAAGCGGTAGCCGATCCTGCCTGTAGCAATAACTTCCTGCCTGTGATGGTTTGTAAAGCATCCCCAGCTGCTTCTGCCCCTACAGCATCTATGCAAACATCTGCACCTACCCAATCAGTGATTTGTTTGATGAACCTAACCGGGTCTTCAAGGGAAAGAAAATTATAAACTTCGCAATTTGCATATTGCCTTACAAAATCAAGACGGTATTCTTCCTTATCAATAACAATCACCCGTCCAGCACCAAATAACCAGGCACATTTGGCTGCCATAATTCCTACCGGCCCTGCACCAAACACTACTACCGTATCTCCTTTTTGTATCCCACCCATTTCAGCGGCTTGATAGCCGGTAGGTAGGATGTCTGCGAGCAACACGGCATCATCAAGATCCATGTTTTCAGGAATGACCATAGGGCCAACATTGGCATAGGGTACCCTGACATATTCTGCTTGACCGCCTTGATGACCTCCAGCAAGGTGTGAATATCCAAAAATACCACTCAATGCAGTAGACTGGGCATTTGATTCATGGCACGAAGCATATAATTCTTGCTCACAAAAAATGCACTCGCCACAAGCGATGTTGAAAGGTACGATCACTTGATCTCCCACTTTAATATTGGTAACATCATTACCAATTTCTGATACAATACCAACAAATTCATGACCAAAAACGCTACCTACCCTTGTGTCAGGTACATTTCCATTATATAAATGAAGATCAGAACCGCAAATACAAGTTCTCGTTACTTTGATGATGGCGTCTTGTGTATGTTGAATTTCTGGAATTGGTGCATCTCTGTCTACACGGATTCTTCGTTTTCCTCTATAATTTGTCGCGAGCATAATGTTACATTTTAAAAATTGATAGTTAATTTTTGTGTAAAGCTAAATGACCATTGGACCGCTAAAAGTCTCAATGGTTGCATTCAATGACAATTGTCACCTTCCCATAAAGCTATGAATCAGGTAATTGTATTTATTACACAAATCATAGGAAATTGTATAAATTATTGAATAAATGGTTTTGATGAAATTTTTACATCAGGGAGTTTTTGGATATAGTTTGAAAAGATGGATGTTTGCTCTGAAGTAACAAATTGAACAGTAATAGGAAAATAAAAAAGCTTTAGAAATACTTGTTAGAGGAACGCCGAGAAGAACCTAAAAAAAACACATTAAAATCCAAGCTGTATCTCCAAATGAAGTGCTTCTTCAACTTTAATCAGTCCTCCCATTTTTTTGGGGGTTTCCAATGCCAATTCTTCAAAGCTTAAAATTAAATTACCTGAAACACCTGCAGGAGTCCTTTTTAAAACCAAGGCCGGGAAGTGAAGTGTTTTTCCAACCAAATCAACTGAAAGATCACAAGTATAATGTCCATAATTGGACTGCAGGTTCCTAACTTTGACTTTTGCAGTTGGAAATTGTTCTGCCTTAATGGTTTTCCTGAAATCTCTGTTCAGTAAAAAATTGCCACATGAAAAATCTTGGACGGGAATATCAAAAATCAATTCTTTTTTTAAATCATCATAATCAATATAAAGCGTGTCCTTTAAACCATTTTTAGCATAATCACAATTGAATCCGCCTATAGAAGTCTGTCCACTTACAGTAATTACTTTCTTGGTGACAATGACTTCTCTTTTTTCTTTGAGGTCAGGATTGAAAAGGATCAGTAAAAGGATTAAAAGGACACGCATTTGAATTTTTAGATTAGAAGCCTATCACGCCTTCGATCATCAGACCATTGAATCTACCACCGTTGAATCTGTCTGCTGCAGCAAAGTCATTATAATTTTGGCTAACATACTCCAATTTAGCAAGAACATTCTTGGTTACAAACCATCCTCCGCCAATTTGGATTCTGTCAAGGCTTACTTCAAGTCCGGATCCGGCCAATGGACCGCTGACTTTGTTATACCTGCCAGCTACATAGAATTTTTCATGGGCACCAAATCTGTACACTAAGTCAGCACCTGTCTGATTCCAAGTTCTGTCCTCGGTTTCATTCCTGGCTTTACCAGTTGATCTTTCAAAGTTACCGAAGAATTCTAAGCCTTGGAATTTGATGAAAGGATTGAATACAAAGGCAGTAATGTTATTTCTTTGACCTGGGTTAAACCTACCGGAAGTAAAGTTTCCAGCTGTACTGGCAAGGGTATTCTCCATGACAAGATAATATCTCGATCCTGCTCTATCTCCACCCCAAAGCGTGTTATTCTGAGAACCTGATGTAGTGTATACCGAACCGGTCAACCTTACTCTCAAATCATCATTCAGGTTCTTGTCATAACCAAATTTACCGATAAAGCTTGGTTTCCTGTTGGCAGGATTAGTAACTCCACCTTGGATTTCTCCACCTGTGACAGAAGCCATGGCCAACCATCCGTTGCTCTGGAAGAAGATTTCTCCACCAACTTCAGTAGTAAATGCGTCCATGATATAGTTTCCTACAAAAGGGTTCCACATGGCATTGCCATTATCTGATCTTCTAAAGTGTGCATCACCATAGTTGATTTCCATATGACCGACACGGACGGTAAGGTATTTGTCAAACCAATCTGTGTTGCCCAAATTTAAAAAGCCCAGTTTGTCTACTTGAAGGTATCCGCCTTTTACCCAAGTTTCCGGGTGGTGTCTTGAGGAAAGATAAGTCATCAAGTTCAATCTCAAACCATCAGCCAATTCAACGTCAATGTTAAGGTTGGCAGTCGCAAGGTTGGTACCTGCACCAATGTCAATGAGTTGATTGACGTTTACATTGTTTGCATTCAACACAGGCGTGGCTGTATTTTGATGACTAAGACTTTGCCACTGTTGGGCAAAATGTCCACCGATTCTTACTTTCATGCCTTCGAAGGCAACCGTATCTTCTTTTCCTGTTTCAAAGATATTCAGACCTCTTTGGTCATAAGGTCTCCAGAATTGAACGTCTCTTTGAAGTCCTTGGGCTAATGCGGAAAATGTCAATCCGACTATAGCGATCGCTGTAATTATGTACTTTTTCATTGTTGTGGGGAATTATTTTGAGGGTTGAAATTTTGTTTTAAATGAAATGGTGATTTCGTCGTCTGTTTTAACTGTGCCCAATAAGGCAGTTGGGGGATCAATGGAGAAATTAGTGAGCTTAGTGTCATAACTTCCTTCAAAGGTTAGATTTCCACCTGATTGGGTCATTTTTACGGGAAAGGATGCTGATTTGGTGACTCCTGAAATGGTAAAGTCACCTTTTGCTTGGTAGCTGCTACCACTTCCAGTGATTTCTTTTAAGGTAAAAACCACATTTTGATGCTTTTTGGTATCCAATGCTTTGTAGGCATTGTTGTCCAAACCTCTTGTACCACTTTTCAAAGTTTCAGCTTCCAATTGGACTCTTAAACTCTTGATACCTTTAAATTGGCTACCTTCCATCACAAATTGTCCTTCCCCAGTAGCCGAGGTAGAAGTCATGTCCCAATCATGTAGGGTTGAGCCTCCGGAAATTTTCATTTCTGACGTAGGTGCCAATGTATATTTTACCTGTGCAAATACGTGTGAACTTACGAATACAAGGGCAAAAACTACGATCCTTGTGATCCAAATACTGTACTGCTTCATCATATTTTTGTTTGTTTGATGATGTAAAATTGAGAAGGATTAGCTATAAAAAACCTGATGAATATCATATTTATCCATGATTAATAACACAGGCTATTGTAAGTTAAAAAACAGAATGAAAAAATAAATCTATGCTAAAAAAATAGCATAGATTCTGTAGGCAGACCGGAAATCAGAATATTTCCAAATTATAGTCTTAATTGAATATTTTCTCAAGAATCTTGTAAGTGATCAGGTAAGTTGGTTTGACCCCATCCATACCCAAAGCTCCCGAGGCTAGGGTACTTCCTGTTTCCAAAGGATTATCAGATGCGTAATATGCATAAAGCACTTTCACATTTTTCCTGATGCTCTGACGGATTCTACTCTCACTTTGAATGGCTTTTTGATAATGAGCACCCTCCATCTCAAGTCCGATGGCCTTCCATGATGACTCCATCAAATAACTCAACACATCTTTGTTCTGTAAAGAAGTTCCCAACACAGTGAACATTGTCCCTTGATATACACCCATATCGTGACCGTCAAAGTCATCTATTTTTAATTCATTTTTAAAAGGATAATTGTCAGCAGTTCCTTCAAACACATGACTGTCAGGAATCATGATATCCCCCTTGTTCCCTGTTAGAATCCCTGCCTTACCCATAATCGAGGCGGAAAGTACATCCAAAGGATAACTTTTGCCTTCCATGGTTTCAAATGGCTTCAACAATTCATCAAAACACTCATACGCTTGTTCTCCAAAGGCATAATCCATGACAAGTATGATAGGCTTCTTCTTTTTTCCATCCGAAATTTTCAAGCCTGGAAGAATTGTTTCTTTGGACATTCTTGCCGTATCAAAAACCTGTACGTTAATATTGGTACCGGATTCATCATGAATCTCAATAAATCCGTTTTTCTGGGCATAATTTAAGATATCTTTCTTTTTGTTGTTTTTGGCACCCACACTGATATCTAAAGCCACTTTTTCAATCTGTGCAAATGAAGTCAATCCCAAAGCCTGATACCCATAAATGGTATTGAGAAAACTATGGAGATTAGCCGAAACAATATGTATCGGTCGGTCAATCAATCCTTCCTCAAACAATACCGATTTGATCTTATTGGCCCAAAGTTCACCATATACATGATGACCTACCCGCTGCCTCAAGGTGGAAGAAAATGAAATCTCCCTATCCTTTCCCTCAAAAACTTCATCCATTGCCAATTTACCCATATGGTAAACGATGGAAAAAAGACTGCTGGTATGAGGGGATTCTTCAAATTTGACAACTGCAGCATGGGTCTCATCAAAAGTCCTTCCAATCACATGACTTAAATAAGAACAGGCTACTTCCTGATCTATTTCATCTCCTCTCTCTTCCTTTTGGACAATCTTGGAAAGCATTTCCCAATTAAGGTCAAATCTCCCCTTGGTATCCGTACTGTTGGATTTGATTTTTTCAGCCTCTATATACAAAAACGTCAGATGGGTTAGGATATCATAAATATCTGATCGCCCACGTGTCATCTCCACGTACATTTGATCCTGATCTACCCGATAACAGTTCCTCTTTCTTTTGGCAGGAACAATTGCAAGAAAATTTGAGTTTTCATAGCCTTCTCTGCTGATCAATCGGATATACCTGCATTCTTCAATACCTCGTGGAAGACGTTCCATCACATATAAAAGTCCATCCAACTCAATTTTTTCGTCTTGTGATAATAATCCATATATCTCAGGACTCAACACCAAAAGTGAATCCACCAAAGACTCCCCTGAAACCCCCATTGGCTTATAAGACCCTCTCATAAAAAGATGTCTCATGGTAATGTATAGTTTCTCGATGGCCGCCCTGGATTCCTGTGCTCTTGTTCTTTGCATAATTTGTAAAATATTTGATTTAGATAAATTCAGCAAAATTAACCTAAAATGAGAGATTAATTAATTTATTTGCTAACTAAATTATTTTTACTTTTCCCTGAGATATTTTTCTCTCAATATATTTAAATGATGTTGGGTATGGCCCGGAATGATGTTGTACAAAGCCCTGACACTTACGACAGTTTCATTGGCGATACCGGTGTTTTTCAAAGATTCAACCGGTAGTGAATTCAAGAGTGAGGTAATGGCATACCTTGACATTTCAAAATCCTCTAATAACCTTGTTAAAGAAATGGAATTAAAATTTGCCGTTTTGACATATTCATCTTGATCAAATCCGGGTAATGCGGCTTTTTCCCCTCTTGCAAAACACAAGGCCCTAAAGCTCATCAACCGATCGGTATCCGTGATATGCCCCAACAGCTCCTTGGCTGTCCATTTACCTACAGCATAGGCATGGTTACTCTTTTCCTCACCCATTTTCTCATAAATCCCCCTAATCTCCTCAATCTGGGAGAGTAATAACTTTTGGATATCTTTACCTTTGACCCAAGAAATATAGCCTTCATAAAATTGCCCATATTCACCTTCTTGAGGAATTAATATTTCATTCATGTAATATTGGTTTAAATTGAATCATCCTACAGGTAAATTTAAAGCTTTCACCTTCACCAATCCCATAAATGAAAAGAATTTTACTCTTTATCGCCCTTTTGCAGTTAAACCTGGCTAATGCCCAGACCCAAATAATTCATAGAGACGCAGCCATAGATAAAATGGTTTCTGAAGTATCAGCGGAAAGTCTTGAAAAATATGTCAGGGAATTAGCCGATTTCAGGACTAGACATACCTTAAGTGCTGACAACCCCAATGAAGGAATTCTGGCTTCGCAAAATTATGTCCTCGATCACTTCAAGTCATTTGAAGCTGATTCCAAAGGAAGATTAACTTCTTATATCGATACTTTTATCATTCCTGCTGATGGAAGAAGAATCCCTACTGACAGTAAGCTGGGCAATGTAATGGCTACCTTAAAAGGAACTGACCCAAATGATAATAGGATTTTCCTCATTTCAGCCCATATTGATAGCAGAGCATTGGGTGTTATGGATAATGAAATTGATGCTCCAGGAGCAAATGATGATGGTTCGGGAGTTGCAGCTGTCATTGAATTGGCCAAAATCATGTCCAAAAAATCATTCTCGGCCACCATTATTTTTGTAATCGTATCAGGTGAAGAACAAGGCCTAAAAGGAGCTGCATACCTCGCAGAGAAAGCCAAAAAAGAAAATTGGAATCTGGTTGCCATGCTCAACAATGACATGATTGGCAACAGCCATTCATCTCAAACCAATATCAACGACAACACAAGAGTCCGGATTTTTTCAGAAGGAGTACCTGCCGCGGAGAACGAGCAAATGGCTGCTATAAGACGCTATACCAACGGGGAAAATGACAGCAAGTCAAGACAGCTGGCCAGATACATGAAAGAAGTCGGTGAAAGATATGTGGATCAATTGGAGGTAAAATTGGTGTACAGAAATGATAGATTTCTGAGAGGTGGTGACCATACTCCATTTGCAAGGGAAGGTTTTACAGCAATCAGGGTCTGTGAAATGAATGAAAATTATTATCACCAACATGAGAATGTCAGGGTTGAAAATGGAATCCAATATGGAGATCTTCCTGATTTTGTGGATTTTGAATACATGAGAAAGATCACAGGGATTAATTTAGCTTCTTTGGCTTCATTAGCCTCTGCCCCATCAGAGCCACAGAGTGTCGGGATTGATGTCAGAAGACTCAGTAACACTTCTACCCTAAGATGGGAGTCACCTGCCAATGGAAAAGCCAAGGGTTATTATGTTTTGATGAGAGAAACTGATTCTTCAATGTGGGAAAGAAAATTCTATACTGAAGAGACTACATTGACCATTCCTTATTCGAAAGACAATTATTTCTTTGCGGTGCAGTCAGTAGGTGAAAAAGGTCATGAGAGTATGGCTATTTTTCCACAGCCGATTACCCGATAAAATAGGTTGTTGGAATAATTACAAAATTATCCGAAGTAAATATGATTATGTCATCCTGATCCATGGATATACCTTCAGGAGGTTTAAGGAGATATCCTAGAAAGGATAGCCTATAGCAAAATTCAAAACCATATTCTGTCTCCTCCATTCAGAACTCCTGAAATTGAAACTATCCAGCCACCTTTCGTTTTCGGGTAACCAAGGCTTTCTGGCAGGTAATGCCAAGTCAAAGCGCAATACGAACAATTGAATATCGATTCTCAAACCAAAACCAGCCCCTACTCCTAATTCCTCCACCCATTTGGATGAGAACCTTCCACCGGGTAGCGCGTCATTTTCATTGTATAACCATACGTTGCCTGCATCAACAAAAAAAGCACCTTTTAAATATTTGTTGAATGGAAACCTATATTCGATATTCCCCTCCAATCGGATATCACCTGCTTGGTCAAAAAAGCCTCCCGTTTCGAATCCTTCAGGGATGAAGGTACCTGGGCCCAATGACCTGATCCTAAAAGCCCTAACACTTCTAGGTCCACCGGAAAAAAACTGCTTGACAAATGGCAAAGAAACTGAATTGCCCAAAGGAATACCCGTTCCTGCAAAAAGTCTTGTCACGATTACATTCTCAGGTGTTACTTTATGATAGTATCTCAGGTCGATCTCCCCTTTGACATATTGTGCGTATTCGAGACCGAATACAAAACCGGGATTTTGTGTATCTAATAGGGTATTAATTCCTTTAAATAAATTACCGGCGAAATCAACTGAGGTCGCAAAAAAGATGGAGTTTTTTCTTTCCTCATCCACGAGTTGATTGAAATTAAAGGTATAATTCATTCCGGAAATAAACTGCTGTTCAAAACTCCTTCTTAGAAATGGATTGGAATCCAAGATTTCATCAAACTTAGGAGTAGTGTTCACCAAGTTGACCACACTTAGACTGATGGGATTGAATTCATGGTAAACAAACCTGTTCACATTCCAGAAATAACCAAATGAAGCATTATATGAATTGAGTAGATATAGGTCAGTTCTGTTTTGATATTCAAATCCCGTACTTATTTTGGTTTTCGGAATTGAATATCTGAAACGATTCATGATTGGTACAGGGAAAATCACCCTTGGAAAGATCAACGAACCTTGCAAACCCAATTCAATAGACCTCAAGCCTTCTCTATCTCCTGATAATATTTGTTGTTCATATCCAAATGAGGCTGTCAAACCCAGCAATTCTCCACCTTTGAAAATATTTCTGTTTTGGTAGCTCAACATCAAAGCCGGTCCAACAAAACTATTGGATTTGGTCACTGCTTGAATTTCTGCCCTCAGGGCTCTTTCATTTAGCGGAGACAATAAAATCCTAGCATCCAATGGATAAGTACCATCCTCTGATCGGACAGAATCTATTTCATCAAATGAAATATTGACATACCTGAAATTACCAATGGAGGAGAGTCTATTCGAGGTCAATCTCGAGGTAGTTGGGTTATATTTATTACCTTTTTTGAAAAGAACGTATTGTTCCAACAGATGGGGTTTAAAAACCTCACCTTCTTGAATGATATCGATACCTTTGACATTGACTGTGTCTGCATCTGTGATATCCGTATTGATAGCATAATTAGGAAAAACGTGGATATGCTTGATCGTGTAAGGATAAGTGGATTTTATGGGAGTATTACTTTTAAGCCTGAGATATAAGTCAAATTTGCGATCATCATATTGATTCGTATCAGCCTCAAAAATCAGCAGATTAGAGTTAAAGTTGTAATAACCTTTGGCTTTAAGCTGTTCGTCAATCCTTTCTCTTTCCTTTTTCAGGGCATCCAAATCAAGTCTTGTACCTTTTGTCAAAGTGGTTTTGGCAAGGTCAATTTCCTGAATAATTTCCAATGAATCACCAAGGAGCTCTAATGTTTCCAAACGATAGGCCTCCCCAAATTTTAAAGTATATTCAATACCGGAAAATTTTCCTTTTTCCAAAATTTCATAATTATCCTCTGCAAAAAAATATCCTTTGTTCTCCAATCTGTTGGTAAGAATATTTCCTGTCCGTTCAGGCTGAACATTGCTGAGATAAACTGGTTTTTCTCCAAATTTCCTGCTCAAAAACCTGTTTATAAATCCAGGTTTTTCTTTGTTCCCTTTATAATGAGCCCACAGCCCAAATCGTACACCTAGAATCTTTCCGTTGGGCTCAGGTTTGATCAAAGATTCCAAGTCATTTTCTAAGGATGAAAGTTCACGTTTTGACAGGTCTGAATCCAAAATCAGTTCAGATCCAGTGTAGAGACTTTCACCCTCAGGAATAAACTTCTTTACCCCGCAGGACGAAACTGCGATCAAACAAACAAAAATCAGTATGGTAAATCTTTTTTCCATAATTAATTTTCTGTTTTTTCACCTTCAACATTCATTTCTTCTTTCTCATTTTCTTCCTCCGAAAATGCTTCTGGTTTGGGTGCCCTTTTCCATAATTCTTTGAAAGCATTGAATTCTTTATTAAAAATAAATGAAATGCCTGTGACAATCAGTTGACCATCTATTACAGATTCAAACTGGTTTTTCCGATATGCTTTAACTCTCCATTGTCCACGGGTATCCAGCAAATACTCCAAACTGACATCACCAAATAAGGCGTCTCCCTGATCGATTTCTTGACTGCCACCCTCTACATCCACCTGACCTCCAACAGAAATCACCAACCTATCATCCATCAACCGCTGTTGAGCCGCAACGTTCAATTGGGTTCGATCAGCGGGTCCTCCTGATTGAAAATCAGTGTAGGAATCCAGGTCAAAATCGACAGAAAATCCTGAATCCCCGAATAATTTACCCGACAGGGCGTTGAGCTGGGAAGAAAGTACCTGACTGACGCTTGAGCGGGCAAGATTGACCGACCCGCCTGTGGTACCATCATTGCCCATGACCGGAAAAAACTGATTCAAAACCAATAAGGAAAAGACCTGTTTGATCAGATCATCATCTTTTTCATTGATCTGTTGAATCATGCCGTATACACTTCCTCCAAAAGCCCCTCTTTCCTGTTCAGCCATGTCAAGTTCAAAAGATATTTCAGGTTTCACCAGTTCTCCTCCTATTTTAAGATAAACCATAAAATTAAGTACCTGTCTGAACTGTCCTCTGGTTTCTCCGTCAGTACCGCTCAGTTGGGCCTGCATCAATTCAGATGCTGAGGTCCGAACATTATAGATCGCTGTCAAATCCAAAGTGGCATCCATTGGGTCTCCATTCCAGACTACTGAACTTCCCTTTGCCAATTCAAATCTCCTGTTGACCAATCCAAATAAATTCAGTTCATAATGACCACTTCTTACTTCATAACGTCCGGAAAGCGAAATATCCCCATTTGGATTCATCAACATATTGAGGTCAGCCTCACCTTGAATCCTAAGGTTATCACCTGTCCTTTCATCTACAATCAGGTTGAAAACAGTTTCAGGGTCTACCTGCAAATTTGCCCTGACATCATACCCAACAAATCCTTTGGTCGAAATATCCATTTCTCGTTGGGTAAGGATATCATAGGGATCATTGTGGTTAACAAAAATAACCACGCCAGTCCTTTCGATCATATCCAATTGATCCTCAGGCACAATAAATGAAACATTGGAATCTTGGTTAACTTTCAGTTGAACAGTGACTACAGGAAGACTCATCGATCCACCAACCGTCATGTCAAGGTCAACATTGGCTTTTCCAAAAAACAAGTCATTATCAGCACGTGTTGAATTCATGACCTGGAAGTTTTGTGTCACAAGCTTAAGGTCAAACCCAACATCTAAAAAATCATCGGTAATGACTTTCCCATCAATCACAAAGGCATTTCCATTTACATCTTTGATGTTGAACTTATTAAAGGTGAAGCCCGAATTATCCATATTGATTTTTTCATTGGGAAGTAGGAATGAGGTGTTGAAATCCGATATGAGGAATCCTGCCTCCTCAAAGAAAACCTCTCCTTTGTAAATGGGATCCTGTATGCTGCCTTCCAATTTAATCTGTCCGGAAATAATTCCTTTCCCATTTCTAACTTCTCCATCACTGATCTTATCCAACAATGACAATTGAAAAGCATTTAAACTCATATTGAGATCCAATTTTGAACTTACCGAATCAGCCACAATCATTCCGGCTAAATCAAGGTCTATCCCACCTTCTTTGAGTGAAAGATTAAAATCATATTCTTCTAAGCTATTTGCTGTGGCCTCCACTGATAAATTCCCCAAAGGAATTTCAAACACCTCCATCTCCCTGACTTCAAAATCCGCTACAACACCAATCGCTTCAAATGGATTTTCCACTATCAACTTACCATTAGCAATTCCTTTTGCCAAAGGGTCATCCGGATTTAAAAAGCCCAATAGTGTACTCAATCTGAAATCCTGAAAAGACACGCCAATATCATCCGTGTCAATATTATTCAATTCATTGGTAAAACTAAGTGATTGACCATTTCTAGAAAAATTGAATTCATTGAAATTGAGGAAATTGGGCGTGTACGTCACTAAATTATCCTCAGGAATTGACCAAGCTCTTGAATTCAGTATCAGTCCTTTCGGATCAATATGAAAAGTTACGGTATCTTCAGATAAGCTGAATTCAGAAAAAAGCTGCATCACTTTCGTGGTGTCATTTCTTGAAATAAAGCCAAATTCCAGCATACTGTTTTCAAACTCCATCACCAAGTTGGTTTCACCCATATCGACAGGACCAATGGCTAAATGTTGAAATCCAGCATCCAATTTTAGCACGGATTGATCTCCTTTAAAATCAATTTTTAAAGTATCCAATTCGATATCTGTATACCGTACGTTTGAAACAAATACATTTGAATTCAATATCCTCGCCTTTGAATCAAATAAAAGATCAATATGAACTGTGTCCAATTCCTCAATTCCAGAGATTAGAAGCTGATCTATAAAAGGTGTAGAATGAAATTTGAAATCAGCTTGCGCTGTGATTTCAGGTAAATCTATGGAGCTTGATTCTTTTGCTATCAATTCCTGAAAATAATTTTCAATAGATGTGCTGATATCCGCTAGAGAACCAGTAGCCTGAAACTCTCCAACCAAAAAATCTGAATTGATTTTAAGTTCAGAAGTTTCAGGGTTCATGGTTGTCTGAAAATCAACTTGTCCCAAAGGAAAAGATCTTCCGTCATAATAAAAGAACCCTTCATCGATATTCAAACTGGCCACAAAATCTTCCAAATCACCTTCTAATGAACCACTTACTTTCATCGTGGTATTGATGTCCTGTGCAGTCAGTCCAAAAACCTCAGATTTTAATTTTCTCAAATCCAAAATGAAATTGACCTCAGAATCAACAGTATCCAGTTTGGCGCGCAGATCCAAATCAAATTCCAATGCTTCATTTTGAAATCCCATTTCCAATTCGGCAAAACCATCATTTGCTTCAATAGAAAATTCCAAGTCTGAAAAGTCATAATCACTCCAGATTAAATTATCAATTTTCATACTCATCAAACCCTCCAAATCACTTAATTCAGTTCCAGAACCTTGAATTTCCGTTTCAAGAGTTATTGGCCTGAGTTCGGAAAGGGCCATAATTTTCCCCAAATCCAGTTGATCCAGAATCAAAGTAGATTTAAAAAAATATGTTTCATTGTCTTTATAATCAGCTGTGAAAGCTACATCCCCATCTGATGTATTTAACAAAACATCTGCAATCATGGCTTTTAAACCGCCTTTTGCCTTTACTTTTAGGTTAATTTCATGTGGAATATTATAATCATAATCCTCCAAAAAAGGATCAATTGCCTCAGCCGTGGTCATCAAATCAAATTCCTTTAAATCCAGTTGTATTTTTTCTGAATCAAGGAAATCAGAAAAATCTGCCGACCGGATCCTCAATGTTGTTTCTTCACCATACTTTAGGTCAAATTTTGGGATGGAAAGATTTTTTGAATCCCCAATGACTTGACCGCTGCCGACAACACCATTTTTCATCAATTCGTTAAAATAGAGCTCTTCTTCCAATTCAGGTACAAAATATAAAGCTTCGGATCCATCAGTCTTCAGTTCATCAATTGAAAGGTTAAATTCAGAATCTTGCGGCTTATTGATCAATTCAACCAGTGAATGATATTTAAAACCTAAATCTGCTGTTAACGCTGATTGAGCAGTTTTTAAATTGAATGATTCAATTTCAAGTTGATGGTCTGAAATTGAAAATTTGGTGGAAAACTGATCCAAGGAAAGTCCGCTGCTCTCTTGGAAGGAAATTTGATCAATTCTCCCTTTCACATTTTCATCTTTAAAAGAAAAGTTGTTGACGGAAAAATCCAACCCTGACAGATTTATGGCGTCAGGGTTAAAAGACCCATTTTTTATCTGTGCATCTGATAGACTGTAATCAAACCCAATATTTTCAAAATCAAGAGAACCAATTTCTACCCACCAATCAGGCCACTCAAATCCACCTGATTGAAGTTCTGTGGCTTTATTTGGTTCCTCTGGATTCTCAATATCGGCCATTTCCAATGAAAAATCGGAATTGCTCAATGTCAGTCTTTCGAGTAATATTTTTTGATCTTCTAGGTTTGCTTCGGGTAGCGATAAAAAAAGATCATCCAAATAGACCAATGCCTGTATACCATCCGGCGTAGACTCATAATCAACTTTGGTATTTTGAATCTGCAGTTTTTCAAGAACAAGCAAGGGTAGCGGTAATTCTGTAGGTGTTTCAGTTTCCTCACTTTCAGGAAACGCTTTGAATTGAAGGTATTGGATATCTGCGTCTCCAATTAAAAATTCATCAATCCCAAAATTCATCTTGTTCAGATCAATTTCATCCGTAACCAAGCGAATGATTTTCCATGAAGCATTTGCTTGAATACCCAAAATCTGATCATCATATTTCAAGTCAAAATTCTCCATATTTACAGGGCCTAGTGATAATTCAGGAAAGGGACTGGAATCATCCTCAACGCCACTCTCTTTCACATTATCAGTCTCAGAGACAAAAGCCTCAATTAAAAAATCAAAATTAAATGCTTTGCTGACACTGTCTCTTTTGACCTTTGCAGTCAACCCTTCCCATTGAAGTTTGGAGATAGCTATATCTCCGTTTTTTATCAGCGGCCAAATTTCAATCCCGGTTTCCAGCTTTTTGGAGTAGAGCAGTGTATCTGAATTCAAATCTTCCAAATAGAGTCCTTCCATGTACAAATCACCCCTGAATGTTATAAAAAGTCGATCTAAACCAACGCGCGTGTCTGTTTTTTGGGAAACATAGGAAGTGGCTTTTTTAATAATTATATTTTGTCCCCAAGGGCTTCTGACAAACAGAATAATAACCACCAATAAAAGTAGCAACACTCCTATGGCAATACCCAGAATTTTGAAAAATGTTTTTACAAACTTTTTGATAGAATTGTGATTTTACTGGTCAAGTAATCTCAAATATAAGGCTTATACAGCTATATAACGAGGAACTTGGATAAAGTGTGGTTGTGCTATCATAATTCGATTTTAATCAGAATCAGTTTTAGTCAATTATACCTTGAGATCAAACATGGCAAATTAAAACTCAAATAAGGTCGCATGAATTATAGCCTTTTGAAAAGGTTTTTTAAAATTCACTGAAACCATCATCTTATTATCCCAACATCACCTGTACTTTAATTTATTATTACCATTGTCAGGTTGACTGTTGTTTTTCTCCAGGGAAAATTAAATTTGTTTATTGAATTAAAAACCTGATTATCATGGATATATTCTTTAGTTTATTGTTTTTGTTAGTCACCTACTTTATGACTTCAGTAGCTTTGTTGCAGGTGTATATTCCCGGAGGTATCAAATCCTTGGAAGAAAAAGAAAGGAGGTTACGATTATTTTTAGAATACAAAAAAATAATGGGGATCAGTTTTGTTATTTCCTGTTGTCTTTCCGGATTGATGTTTTATTATTTTATTTATCCCGTATACCAAGTTTTCTGAAGATTTTACCCTTCCTTTTTAGAGAAATCAATTTTTTTCTTCATTTTTCCATAGAAATCAATGTTATATCCCAAAGACCCTGAACCGATGGATTATATTATCAGACCTTGTGAAGAAAAAGACCTACCCGAACTCGTGACGTTATGTGCTGCTCATGCGCAATATGAAAAGGCGGAGTATTCACCGGAGGGGAAAGAAGAGGGGCTTAGAAATGCAATCTTTGGCGCTAATAAAAAATTAAACTGTTGGATGGTGGAAATCGACGGTAAGGTTGAAGGTTTTACTTCCTTCACCATAGACTTCTCAACTTGGGAAGCAGCACCTTTTCTTTACATGGATTGCCTTTACCTTAGCGAGGTATGTAGAGGAAAAGGAATAGGTACTGATATCATGGAAAGAATCAGAAAAGTAGCCAAAGATAAAAATTGTGTCAATATCCAATGGCAAACCCCCGAATACAATGCCATGGCGATCAAATTTTATGTGGGACTTGGCAGTATCGGAAAACAGAAGATGAGATTCTTTATGGAGCCTTAGGTTCTTTCCTGATTCCATTGAGCCATACCAATCCAATAGGAACCAAGTAATGTCCTGCCCTGATAAGTACCTCCGGGTACAAGCCTAAGCCCAATTCAGTGACCCTGGCAAAAGCAGTGATGAATCCCCAAAATGCCATCCAATATAAAACAGCATTGGTTGAAAATACAATTGCCGACAATGCCGCTAGGATATCAAGTAATCCTATAATTTTAAGTACTATTTCTGCCTGAAACTGTTTTAGCCTGATCCCAAAAGTATTCTCTGATGAAATCAAAAGATAATCAATGAATCTTGGATGTAATGACCATGCCTCAAGTCCATGTGTGATAAAAGTAATGGACAATCCTACCAAAAGTATCCAATAAGCAACATTAACATTTTTCTTATAATTTGTTAATGAGAGGATGCCTATTGGCAAAATTATCCTCACAAAATGAGCTGGAATACTCCAATCTGTGAATGGACTGCCTGCTTGTCGTTTGATGACATAAGCCAATCCCAAGGTTAACAGGGCAATAAACACCAGCAAATATCTGTTGGGCCTGAAAAAAGCTATTGCTCCAAAAACTAAAAATACCCAAGCCACAATATTCTCAAGAAATTTTGATTGGGACTGTTCCAAACCCAATTCCATAAAAAGCATGGTTTCGATGGGACTGCCACCTTTGAGATAAAAGAACACACCAACACATTGAAGAAGTAAAGCAGATTTTAAAAGCCAAAGAACCCTCTCAACTGAAACAACCTTCATCATTTACTTCAATTCTATTTTCGGGGTTTGACTTCAAATTGATCCAAAATTTCTCCTTCCATTCCAAAGGCCTTAATTGAGATTTTATCTTCTGAGAATGTGAGTTTATGAACATTGTGTGCACTCATGGCAAATCCGGGAGGTTGAATAAACCACCTTGTACTGTCCGCAACTCTTTGGGGAACTCCAAGGCCACCTTCTCCTATATATATTATGCCCGTTTCATCATATTTATTATTCCGAATCGGAACTGTCCTTTTCAAAATATGTCCATCGGATTCCAAAGCAAGGTCGATATTGTATTTTTCAAAATAAGGTACCCAGGTATCCCTGACTCTTTTAAATGTTGCATTTTCAAAGTCTTTAACAACGGGATACGCAGGTCTGTGGTAGTTGACCAAAAGCCATCTATTTTCCTCGCGCTTTTTTGGGAGATTTTCTTCCAACCAATCCCTTTGATCACCTGCAACACTTATTTCTGTGTTTAAGGTGAGAATGGCAGTTTCCGAACCCAATTGAGTTGAAAAATAATAATCAAAGCCCCTTTTTCTTTGTGTATCGCCTAACCAAAAATTTTCTTCAAATCCAATTTGCATATCATGGTTTCCCCTCGAAATAATCAAAGGTAAAAGTCTATTGCCTTCCCCAATGACTAGTTCATGATCTTCAAACCACCAATATAAATGCCTCCAATCTGCCGTGGTACCATAATCAGCTCCATGAATAAATCCAAGTATGTTTGGATCTTCATCCATCAAGGCTTTGATTCTTCTATTCATCGCCTGTCTGTCAACATGTGGGGTTCTTCCTGCATACCTAGGATCAGGACCACCCAGCCGGGAATCCCCGCCCCAAAGCAAAGAAAATGCTCTATCGTCCTCAGGACCGGATATAAAATAGAACTCGTCAGAAACCAAATCATCGGTTTCAACAACAAAATAGTACGTAGTAGAGGGCTTGAGATTTTTTAAATCTGCATGATGATAATATCCCTGCGAAACTCCTTCCTTAAAATCCTCTTCCACCATGGAAATCGCCCCATTTTTGGAAGCGAGCACTTGAAATGAATAATCTAGCTTAACCCCTTCTCTACTTACCGTATCATAATATACAGTGTGTTTTTTACCATGCTCAAGCATGGTAGTCCATGATATTATTG
The DNA here is from genome assembly GCF_015476655.1 of Aquiflexum lacus. Lineage (GTDB taxonomy): Bacteria > Bacteroidota > Bacteroidia > Cytophagales > Cyclobacteriaceae > Aquiflexum > Aquiflexum lacus. The sequence continues at coordinate 170,654 of NZ_JABFHF010000009.1, read as the reverse complement.
CATAGGTAGATGGGTCCTCAGTCCAAATGACCCTCAAATGCCTAGGCCCAAGTTCTTCTTGCTTATTTAGGGTTTCTTGCTTTTCCTCTTTTGAATTACAGGAAGTCAAATAAAAAGAAAATAATAAAAATAGGGCTAGGCTAGCTGATCGAGATAATTTCATATTTAAGAGGATATTGAATAAATGAAGCGGCTTCCATGTAAATCGGAAGCCGCTCAAAAGTAATGAATAGATTAATTGAAAAGGTCAAATTTTACACCAAAGTTGATTCTGATATTATAATATTCCTCTTGCTGTGTCCTGGATCTTATTCCCTGATAAAACCTCAAAGGTTGATTGGTCAGGTTATTTGCCTCAAAAAACACCCTCCAATTTGGAGTAAATGCGTAGGAAGCGTTAACATCAAGGAAAGTTTGCCTATCATAAAAAGCATCATCAAAACTTGAACCCCCAATCTCATCAATGTATCCACTGGCATGGTTCAGGGAAGCTCTCAGAACAATTTTTTCGGTTTCAAAGGAAAGTGAGGCATTGAACATATTCCTGGCCGTTCCGGGAAGTTTCAAATCATCATTTTCACGACCTTCAACTCCCGTGGTCCTTGAATCCGTAAAGGTGTAATTCATAAAAATACCCAGTCCTTTCCAAATTCCGGGAAGGAAATCAAATTGCCTTTGAATCGAAGTTTCAAAGCCATAAACATCTGCTGTACCACCATTCTCAGGTTGAGTCCTTTGAATTAATTCCCCAAAAACAGGATCTACCACATTGAATTCTGTACGTTGGTAAATGAAGTTATCAATATCTTTATAAAAACCACCAAAGGTAAATACTCCTACTGATTCATAGTAATTTTCGAACATCAAATCAAAATTCATAGCGGTTGTAGGAACTAAATTTGGATTTCCTCTTTCCAAAGTTTGGTTATCAGGTGAGAAAATTGCGAAGGGTACCAAATCAAAGTAATTCGGCCTTGCTATGGTATTTGCCCAGGCAAACCTAAGAATTCGGTTATCCGAAATATCATATTTGAAATGTGCTCCCGGCATCAAATTGGTATAATTATCAGAAACAGTTGCAGATTGTCTAAAATCCTCTTCATCTTCGTCAAACTCATAACCCCTATACTCCAGATTAGTATTTTCTAATCGAATCCCAAAAATGGCTGACAGACGTGAATTAAATTGATAATCTGTCATCACATAACCGGCAGTAATGGTTTCTGAAGCCTCATAGTTACCCGTTATATATTCATCTACCACATCTTCGAAGTCAAACAATGCAGGATTCTTAAGGTCTAATCCTCCCAAAAATTCCCTGTCTACAAACCGTCCAGGAACATATTGGGGACCATTTAAAAACACCCTGTCATTTTGAAAACTAAATGGAAGGTCACCTAAATCATTTCCATTAGTTCCAAGATCTTGAATAGGATCATATGCATCGAAGGAATCAGTTCTTTGTTTGTATTTATCCCTCAATCTTCCTCCAAATTTCAGCAATCCTTTATTTGCAGCATAAGGAAGTGAAAAGTCTAACCTGACATTAAAATCCTCTTCATAAGTATTGTTATTGGATTCATATATCTCATTTAAGCCCAATCCCAATTCATCATTTTGGTCTGCAAATGTGGTCAAAACCTTGAACGGATCCCGGAAATCCAAAATCATATCAGCATTACCCCTATGTGTTATATAGCGTTCGTTGGGTCGATCCTCCATGGCTTTGGCATAGGTGGTATTCCATGTCATCTTCAGTTTATTGAATAAGTGGGTGCCTGATAAGGTGGTGTTCAAAACACTTTGGGCTTCTAGCCGGGTATTTTTAACCCTATCATTATCAATTCCACCCTTAGTTTGAATGGATGCCCTTCCAGGCAATTGAAATACTCCGTTTTGCAATTCAGAAAAGTTTCCATTATTAAATGGCCTATCCATCCTGTCCACTCTCAATCTCCACCTATTTTCCCAATCATCTCTCCAATTATACATGGCATTGAAAACAATAGAATGGTTCTTATTAATATCGTAATCAAGTGCCAAACTGGTACTTCTTCTTACCCTTTGCACATCGTATTTTCTTAAGTCAAATCTATCTACTACTACAGGATGGTTTGGATTATCTGTCTCAACCCATCTTGCCTCATAATTATCTGAACCAAAGGTGTGGTTATTGTAAGAACCAGAAAATATAATCCCAAGCTTATCATTGGCTATTCGATCTCCAATGATTAATCCTCCTGTCCAAATTGGCTTGTTTGTAAGGAAATTGACTCCAGAAGCAGCAGTTCCTGAAACCCTAAGACCATTGGGAGCCTTACGGGTAACCAAGTTTACAGCACCACCAATGGCATCTGCATCCATATCAGGCAATACTGATTTATTCACCTCGATGGTTTGAATCATGTCCGCAGGAATCAAATCCATCTGTATTCTTCTGTTATCTCCTTCTGCTGAAGGAACCCTTTCGCCGTTGATCATGACCGAATTCAATTCAGGTGCCATACCTCGGATGATGATATCTCTGGCCTCTCCCTGATCATTCTGCATGGTGATTCCGGGTATCCTCTTCATGGCATCCCCAATGTTGGCATCAGGAAATCGTCCGATTTGATCTGCTGCAACAATATTGGTGATATTGGAATTGGTTTTTTGCTGGTTCAAAGCCCTGGCCTGTCCTTTGAGCCTGTCTCCGAACACGATAACTTCACCGCTTTCTAAAGTTCCCGGCATCATTATAAATCTCAAATCCAGAGTCTGTCCGTCTTGAAGGCTGATATCTTTTGTCAGAGAAATGTAACCCAAATAAGTCACAATAGCAGTGTAATTCCCTGCTGGAATTCCCTGAATGAAGAAGTCTCCCAATTGATTGGACACTGAGCCTTTGTTGGTTCCTTCGAGGATGATATTTGCACCCGGAAGGGAGAGGTTTTGATCGTCAATGACTTTACCTCTTAAAACTGCCTGTGCATACAAATCCTGTGCAAACAGCATAAACAAAGAAATTGCTGAAATTAGTAATCTGTGTTTCATATAAAGTTTGGTTGTTTATTAGATTAATTTGAATTCTTGATATAGTTTTCCAAATCTCTCCAATCATAAATCTGGAAAGTCTTGTCATCTGACATGGCTACAAATAGCCCTTTTGGAAATTCTGAACTGATATTAAAATTGACCACCTCTGAACCATCGCTGGAAACAGTGGACATTGGAAGTTTAGCTATTACTTTATGTAAATGAGGATCTTCTGAGGACCCTTCTCTTGGAAATACATGGAAAAAATTTGCTTCCTGATCTGAGACTAAAATATATCCTGTACCATCATCATGCTTATAAATAGAAATCCCTTCATGGTCCAATGTGAAGCCCTCTGTTGCAAAAAGTGCAAGTTCATCATTTCCCTTCTCCGGGTCGGCATAATACTTCCTGACCCCTACTCCCTCGTCACTGTAATAAATAAACCCGAGCTCATTATCAACAGCAATAGCTTCGATCTCCTTGTTACCACTGTATTTTCCGAATTTTCTAACTAATTCAAGTTCCAATCGACCACCTTCGGTCTTGATAAGATATTGCCATAAATAGGTACCATCAGTTGGACCGTCTTTTCTGCCTGCTATCACATATTGCTTTCCATTTTCCTTGTCATGATATACAGCTACACCCATGAGATCTCGGTAATCCGGCTGGGATTCTCCAAGATATATTTCAATTCCACCTTCCTCGATTTCTATCATTTCTGGTAGTTTGAAAAACCGCAACTTAGAGGTAAGTCTCTCTCCTGTGACTGCAAAATCAATTTCTTCCTCACCTAAGCTCAAACCATAAGAAACATCAACATTATTTGGTCGTTGTAAATTTCTCACCACCAAAGAATCTATGATCTTTCCTTTTAAATCAAATACATATAAAGCTCCGTCTTTATCTTTGTCGGTACCTATAATGAGGCTTTTACCCGGATCAGATTTATTGATCCAAATCGCAGGATCATCCGTATCATGAATCACCTTTTCGGTGATATAAAGAGGTTCGATTTTGGCTTTCGAGGATTGGGATTGTTTTCCTGAGTCTTTTGTGCCACAGGAGGAAAAAACAAGCAACAAACCAAAAACAGACTGTAGAATTTTGTTATTCATGTGTATCTTTTTGTTTAGTGCAAAATTAGATACCTAGAGAAAACTGACCTACCGTTTTATATTATCAAAAAGGCAACAACAGCATTTTAAAACGTTAACAAAACGATAGCAGTAGAATAAAAAAACATATTTAAAGGCCTAATAATGAATAACTTATTAAACGTTAAAAATAGATTAACAAATCGTAAACTATATACCAAGAATAAATTGTTGTAAGCTTTCACCTTTCTCGAGAGCCAATTTTTTCCTCAATCGATATCTTGAAATCCGAAGACTATCCAGTGAAATATTCAAGGTTGAAGCGATATCCTTTGAACTTAGATTCATACGCATCAAAGAAGCCAATCGAAGTTCAGAGGGTGTTAAATCGCCAGATTGGCTTTTCAGTTTTCGGAAAAAATCGCCATGAACTTTTTCAAAGTTATTTTTAAAGTCGTCCCAATCTGTATCCTGAACAAAATTGAAATCTATCATTTTTATCAAATTTCGGATATTCTTTTTTTGTTCTCTTGCGTCTTTATCAAGCAAACCCTGAAGTTTTTGTCTTATTCCTTCAAGCATCTTATTCTTGTCTATCACATGTAGCGTTTGGGCAGTAAGGGATTTGGCATTTGAATCAAACTCCTTTCTAAGGGTTTCGTCCCTAAGTTGAATATTTGAAAGCTCTGTTTCCATCAACTTTTGTTGCGTCAGCATAATTTCTTTTTCACTTTCCAACAACTGCATTTTCACTTTTGATTGCATATTTTTTTTACTGATTATCAGCCAACTAGTACCTACAAGGAAAAGTATCAAAACCATAAAAAGTGACTGAATTTTAGCATCAAAGGCTCTCACTTGTTCTAATTCAGAAATCCGCTGATCTTTCAGTTTCATTTGAAACAATTCATCCATCAAAGCCATTTGGGTAGCAGTCTCTTTGTTATAAATATCTTGATAAATGACTCTGCTGCTGTCTAGGAAAGTGTAGGCTTTTTGGAAATCATTCAATTCAAAGTAACTTTTTGCCAGGTCTCTGAGGGCACTGCTTTCTTCATAGGGTTGATTCAGAATCCTGCTGAGGAGCAATGCCTCATTTGATTTGATAATCCCGGCCTCGATCTGTCCTCCTTTTCTGTAAACATCCCCTATATTGTTTATGATACTTATCAGGTTCAGACTATCTCCAGTCTCTACATTCAATTCAAAAGCCTTGTGAAAATAAAAAGTAGCCGAATCAAAGACTTCAAGATCCTCATAGATACTCCCTAAATTCTCATTGATTTCTGCACTTAAATCCTCTTTTTCCAATTTTTTGAAAATTGATAGTGCAGTCCATTGATAGTTTAGGGCTTTTTGATATTCTTGTTTTTTTTCATGTACAAATCCTATTAACCCAATAGAAATCGCTTGTCTGATCTCATCATTATTGCTTAAAGAAATGTCATAGGCTTTCTGATGAAGCTTAACTGCATCTTCAATTTTTTGAGTTTTATAAGCGACTTTTCCTCTAAAATTATAATTATCTATAAGCAAGGGACTGAATTCTTCCTTTACAAATAATTCTTCTGCCAAAAGTAAATTCCTCGCAGATTCAGAATAAATACCTTTAAAGTATAATAGTTTACCTAAGAGATGATGAATCCTGGCCAAGAGGATTCTATCATTAATTTCTTTGCTCAATTCCAGCGCTTTATTTGCAAAAAAATAGCTTGAATCGGGTTCAGAAATAATCGTACTTTCTGCTTTTAGCAAAACAACTGTAAGGTCTTCACTTTGATCCTTAGCTGGTGTAGAAAGCACAATTAAAGGAATTATAATAAAAAGATAAAGAATAACACATTGCTTCAACATCATTTACAAAGATGTCTATACCCAACAAAATATATGTTAAGTAAATGTTTTCCCTGTGTTAAATTAATTGCCTTTTACTTTGAGCATCTTGTTAAAAATAAAAAATGGGCAGATACATGCCCATTTTTACATAATATTCTAATTTTTCTCCTTCTCCAGTTACATTTTTTGAACCTCTTTCAGATTCTCCTGTGCCAATTCGAAATCAGGTTGTAGTTCTAATGCTTGCATAATAGCTTCCTTTGCTTCTTCCTTGTTTTTTTGGTAAATGTGGACCATGCCTTTTAGGTTAAGGGCAGCTGCTTTCAAAGTTACTTCCTGTTGTGTATTGTCTTCTTTTGGGAAACCGACTTTTTCTTCGCTGGATTTATTGCTTTTTACCAACATATTGATGGAGTTCAAGGCTTCTTCCTGTCTATTGAGCGAATACTGCATGTAAGCAGTTTTGTAAAGACTAAAAAGATTACCCGTCAAAAGGTAATGACGTTCAAAATTAGGAAGCGCACGGTCCATGGCACCCAATTGTTCCAAAGAGTACGCGGCAATTTCCAGTCCAGTCAAACTTTTGTCACTGACTTCAAGTACATCTAAGGCTGAAATAGCAGCCGAAGTATATTGACCTGACTCAAAATACAATGACGCGAGGGTCTCTGCATATTGAATGTTGGTCGGGTTTCTTTCGATCAATTCCAAAAGTTTCACCCTGGCAGCAGGAAGGTCATTGTACCTTAAAGCCAACTGATAAACTTTTCTGTCAGATTCACTTCTCTTTCTATTGGCTTCACTATCCTGCTGTGCAGGCTGTTCATTTTGTGCAAATAGGGCAACTGTCGACATGAACACCATTGCGACAGTCATTATCAATTTATTCATTTTCATAGATTATTTATTTCTTGATATTCCTTTCTGGGCGGCTAATTTATACAATAAGTTTAAAGCATCATCTTTATTGTTTTGAATTTGTCCTTCCAAGATTGCTTCTTTTATTTCTTCTTTCAGATCCCCAACGATCTTGGAAGGATTAAGATCAAACATTTGCATGATTTCTTCTCCCGAAACAGGAGGTTGAAAGTTGCGCACATGGTCTTTTCCTTCCACCTCCAAAATCTTTTGTTCTACTTTGTCAAAGTTGGCCAAAAATTTCTGGACTTTATTATTGTTTTTGGAGGTGATATCAGCCCGACAAAGTTTCATCAGGTCATCCACATCGTCTCCTGCATCAAAAAGCAACCTCCTGATAGCTGAATCGGTTACTTTATCCGAAACTAGCGCTATTGGCCTGAGATGAAGCTTGACGAGCTTTTGAACATATTTCATCCTGTCATCCATCGGCAGTTTCATCCTTCGGAAAATTCCCGGAACCATCCTGGCTCCCTTATCTTCATGTCCATGGAAAGTCCAGCCAACTTTGTTATTGAATCTTTTTGTAGCAGGCTTGGCAATATCATGCATGATGGCCGCCCATCGCAACCAAATGTCATCAGTCACCGAAGAGATATTGTCTAAAACCTGAAGGGTATGGTAGAAATTATCCTTATGGGATTTATCACCCACTGAATCAACACCCTGAAGTTCCACCATTTCCGGGAAAATTTCATTTAAAAGTTTACTGACAAATAATAACTTGAAACCATAGGAAGGCTTATCCGTCATGATGATTTTATTGAGCTCATCAACAATTCTCTCAGCCGAAACAATCTGTAACCTATGGGCATCATGGACAATGGCAAGAAAGGTGTCCGGCTCAATATCAAATTTCAGTTGAGCCGCAAATCGAATGGCCCTCATCATTCTTAAAGGGTCATCAGAAAAAGTGATGATGGGGTCAGTCGGAGTTCTCATGATTTTCCGCTTGATATCACCCATACCATCAAAAGGATCGATCAAATCCCCAAAATTATGGGCATTGACAGAGATAGCCATCGCATTGATGGTGAAATCCCGACGCTCCTGATCTTCTTGCAATGTCCCATCTTCTACGATTGGCTTTCGGGAATCATGTCTGTAGGATTCCCTTCGGGCACCGACAAATTCCACTTCCCATTCTTCCAACCGTATATTAGCTGTACCGAAATTTTTGAAAACTGAAAGTGGCACATGCTGATCAAAACTATCAGCTACTTTTTGTGCCATTGCAATCCCACTGCCTACACAGACAAAATCTATATCCTTGCAAGGTCTTTTTAAAATCAAATCTCGTACATACCCACCAACAACATAGGTTTCCAAGCCCATGCTATCGGCTATCCTTCCAACTCGGCCAAAAATCTCTATTTTACTTAAATGTTCTTTAAAATTCATGCTTTCAATATTCTGATATCCCCTTCCGGACTCAAAAAAATTTCTTTTGTTCCTGCACTCAATAATGGGAAGTACTCTTTGGTTTCGAAATCAAATTGAGAGGATTTACCGTATTGAAGAATCAGAGGTTGTGAATAGGCAAACAATAGCCTATTCCAAAAATCCTTTCTGATGATTGCGAATTTCACTACACTTTCTTTGATGGGTCCAGATTTCAAAACCCTGTTTACCGGACTATGGTATATTGTTGGTTTTGAGGCATACTCAATGATATCCAGAGACACATCTGAAAAAGGCTCGGCTACAGATCTAATCTGAAAAAGATCAAAAAAGAGAAAAATCCCCTCCTGATCATCCATTGAAGCATCCCAATTGGAAATTTCAATCAATTCCAAGATAGTACCCTGACCATCTTTAATCCTGATTCTTCCTTTATCTTTTAGGGCCCTGACGGCATCTTTGATTTCCATTACAAAATTTTCTTCCAAAAATAAGGCAGATATTTGTAAGGAGCGAAAAAGGTGAAAATAAAGTTTGAAGGTTTTGATATTTCAGACAAAATTTATTTAAGTAAATACTCTATTTTTCCAACTTAACTGAAAATAAAATCCACTGCCAAAGCAGCGTGTAAATCAGTGGTCGAAATCAGCGGAACATTCGCCTCTTCTTGCTTGACCAGTAGGGGTAATTCTGTACATCCCAAAATTATTCCTTCTGCACCTTTTTTATTTAAAACCAGCACTTGGTCCAAATAAAAATTCTTGGCTTCAGTGGTGAATTTTCCCATTGTAAGTTCTTTTGAAACATAATGATGTGATTGATCCAAATACTTGTCATCAGGGATCACTGTATCAATATTAAAATTTTCTTTTAGATATTTTGGAAAAAAGGCCCCAGTCATAGTGGGCCTATTTCCCAACAAGCCTAAGGTTTTCAGACCTTTTTCCTTTGCATTTTTACCAACTGCTTCTGCAATATGCAGAATCGGTATGTTAATCTTTGGCTGTACAAAATCATAAACCATGTGAGGGGTATTGGCACAAATGACGATACCCTCCGCTCCACCTTTTTCAAGTTTTGTTGCAATCTCCAGATAGGTCTTTCTAATAAGGTCTTTGTCTTGATCTCTCATCAATTGGATGTTCTGACTATAAATCAACATCGAAGGGTTCTGTGCTTCCCCCATCCGTTTACCAGCCAATTCATTGATCAATTTGTAATATTCGATAGTGGAATGCCAAGATGTGCCACCAATAAGTCCTAATAGTTTCATACTTTAAAATTAAGCTGTCAAAGCATTTTATATTGTGATCAATCACACAATGTGCAACACAAAATATTCAAAATGTCAATTATCTTATAAAAAGAATTACCATCCACTTTCTGAGGCAATAAGACGTTCCAAAACCTCCAAAGTCTGCAAGGAAATCTTGGGGAATTTCAAAAATCCTTAATTTCCAACTTTGCATTAGCCATGTGAACAAAATTTTTAATTCAAAAAGTCAGATAGGTGAAGTTGATATTGTATTTTTAGTTTATTTTATTTAAATTTTTGACTTTAAAAAAATATTTATTTAATGTATTTAAATAAAACAAGATCCATAATTCTTATCAATAGTATTTTAAAATTTAAGATCATGAAAAAGATTGTTTCTCACCTGCTTATGGCGTTTGGATCTTTCATTGTTTTTATAATAATTCTGAATTTTAATTCCGAGGCATTCGTAGGACAATATGTTCCGTATATTATCGGATTCGGATTTGGAGCTTCTTTAAAATACCTTGGTTATATCACGCTAGCATCAGGCATTCCCATCTTGATTTTTTACTTTTTAAAAAGGGATCTTTGGTCTGAATCAATCAGCCTGATTTGGGGAGTTTCTATAGTTTGTGCGGTACTGAGGTATTTATGTATCATTTAAATTAATTTTCCCCACATTGGTTGCAGCAATTCTCAAAGCCCAAAAAATAAAAGCTAATCTAAAAATATTTTGGGCAGCCCATTATTCCAATCATTTTTAAGGGAATCAACTGTGGTAGGCAAGGTTAATGGGCTAAATTATTTGATTTAATCAACAAATTGATTCTTCGTTCTCAATTCCCTAAATGATTATTCAAAATTTCCTTTCTGCATTCCGCCTCCGAATCAAATATTTTACCTAATTTTGAATCCCATAAGAATCAAAACAAAATAACTTCCTTCCATTCTTATGGCTCCATCCACCAAATACATCTTCATTACAGGAGGCGTGACCTCTTCACTTGGAAAGGGTATAATCGCGGCCTCTTTGGCCAAGCTCCTACAAGCTAGAGGGTTCAACGTCGCAATCCAAAAATTTGATCCCTATCTTAATATTGATCCAGGAACGCTCAATCCTTATGAACACGGAGAATGTTATGTTACTGAAGATGGTGCAGAAACCGACCTTGACCTAGGACATTACGAAAGGTTCCTCAATACACCAACCTCCCAATTGAACAATGTAACCACGGGTAGAATTTATAACAATGTCATTACCAAAGAGAGAAAGGGTGAATATTTGGGAAAAACTGTACAGGTAATCCCACATATTACCGATGAAATCAAGAGAAATTTCTTCAAACTTGGAGAAGATGGAAAATACGATGTCATAATCACCGAAATCGGTGGATGTGTTGGTGATATAGAATCATTACCATTTATTGAAGCAGTCAGGCAGGCAAAATGGGATATAGGAAGTAACAATATATTGGTCATACACCTTACATTGATCCCATACCTGGCAGCCGCCAAAGAATTGAAAACCAAACCAACCCAGCACTCGGTCAAACAATTGCTGGAAGCCGGAATTCAGCCGGATATTTTGGTTTGCCGTTCGGAACATCATTTACCTTTGGACGTAAAGAAAAAACTTGCACTATTCTGCAACGTGGAATTGAATTGCGTGATAGAGGCTATGGATGCTGACACCATCTATGATGTGCCCTTATTGATGAAAAAGGAAAAACTTGATGAAAGGGTGTTGTCAAAGCTGAAATTAAGCTCCAAAAGCAATACTGATCTCGAACAATGGAAAGATTTTCTTGGCAGGCTCAAAAATCCAACGCAAGAAGTCAATATAGGCCTTGTTGGAAAATACGTTTCCCTACCTGATGCATATAAATCAATCATTGAATCGTTTATCCATGGTGGGGCATCTTCCGAGTGTAAAGTTCATCTCAGATTGATTTCTTCCGAAGAACTTCATCCAGAAAGTATCAATAAAAAACTTCAGGATTTAGATGGAATTTTGGTTGCACCAGGATTTGGTGAAAGAGGCCTTGAAGGAAAGATAGAAACTGTTAAATTTGCCCGCGAAAATAATATACCTTTCTTCGGTATATGTTTGGGAATGCAGGTAGCTGTGATTGAATTTGCCAGAAATGTGATAGGTTTGGAAAAAGCCAATAGCACTGAAATGGATCCAAACACCTCCCATCCTGTCATTGACCTAATGGAAGAGCAAAAGAATATCGTTCAAATGGGTGGTACTATGAGATTAGGTTCTTACCCCTGTGAAATGAAAAAAGGAAGCAAAGCTGCCCAAGCTTACGGTAAAACCAAAACCATGGAAAGACATAGGCATAGGTATGAATTTAACAATAAGTACTTAGAACAGTTTCAGGAACATGGTATGATCCCATCAGGAATTAATCCTGATACGGGATTGGTTGAAATTATTGAGTTGAAAAACCACCCTTGGTTTGTTGGCACACAGTTTCATCCGGAATACAAAAGCACTGTATTGAACCCACATCCTTTGTTTGTGAAGTTTATACAAGCTACCATTGAAAATAAAAAAAATAAATAATTTAGTTTTTGTCTGTCGGAAAAACACCTTGGAAGTTTCCATTGAACATTTTGGTGAAATTTTAGATAGTCAGTTTTAATTAGTAAATATGGATAGAAACCAAGCGACAGGACTGATCCTATTCGCAGCAGTATTGTTGGTTTATTCGATTTTCTTTGCAAGTTCACCCGAACCTATTGCTATAGAGGATCAGGAAACCAATCAGGAAGTCGTAATCAACAATGAAATTGATTCCGTGCCGGAAATACCTCAAACTGAACCTGACAGTATACAAAACATCATTGCTCAGCGGCAATTCGGTACTTTTGCGGCTTTTACCAAAGGCCAACAAGAGAATGTTGTTTTGGAAAATGATAAAATATCAATCACTTTTTCTACTAAAGGAGCAGAAATAAAAAATGTTGTCCTTAAAGAATTTAAGACATGGGACCAAAGGCCATTGGTTCTTTTGGATGAAAACAGCTCAAACCTAGATTACAAAATCCAAACAGATAAAGGGCTTTTGAGTTTGAATGAATTCTATTTTAATCCTACCCTATCGACAATTGATATTGAAGGAGTAAATGCTTCCGTCCTGACGTTTATAGCACAATCTGGTTCTGGGCAGATCATAAGAACATATACCCTACCTGATGAAGAGTATGTCTTGAACAAAAGTTTGGAGTTTGTTGGCCTGACAGGAAATCTCACAGATTCAAACATTCAGATCACCTGGGATGACAGATTGCTCAAGCAAGAAGCCGATCTGGAAGAATCACGGAGAAAAACCAACCTCAACTTCTATAAAAGTGAAGGCAAGCATGATTATCTCAGCTTGACTTCGGATTCAGATGATGATGAAGTCACCGAACCATTAAAGTGGGTCAGTTTCAGTCAAAGGTTTTTCACATCAGGAATTATAGCCGCAAATCAATTCAATGCAGCTAAATTGGAGCAGGTAACTCCAAGCGATACGCTATCAGTCAAAAATATGAAAGCCGCTTTGGTGTTACCTTTGGAAAATGGAAGAGCTGAGGTAAGTTATTTCTTTGGTCCAAATAATTACAATTTGTTGAGAAAAATCACGCCGGGATTTGAAAACAATGTGGACATGGGTTATTTCTTTGTCAGTTGGGTCAATAAGTACATTATTGTCAATCTTTTCCAATTTCTTGAAAGATACTTCACCAATTATGGTGTGATCATCATATTAATTGTGCTGATCATTAAATTGGTTTTGTCACCACTAACTTACAAATCCTATATTGGAATGGCCAAAATGAGGGTCATCAAACCGGAAATTGATGAGCTGAAGGCAAAATACCCTGATGACCCCACGAAGATGCAACAAGAGCAGATGAAACTCTTTGGGCAGTTGGGTGTAAGCCCCATTTCGGGATGTTTACCCATGGTATTCCAAATGCCGTTCTTGTTTGCCATGTTCTTTTTCTTTCCCAATTCTATAGAGCTTAGACAAGAGTCATTCCTTTGGGCACATGACTTGTCCACTTACGATTCCATTCTGAGCTTACCTTTCACCATACCTTTCTATGGTTCACACGTCAGTTTGTTTACAATTCTGATGACGGTATCCCAGATTGCCTATACCCACTTCAATAATCAGCTGACTGCCCAGACAGGCCCAATGAAAAATATTGGATACATCATGCCGGTAGTATTTATGTTTGTGCTGAATTCATTTCCAGCGGCATTGAGTTTCTATTATTTTGTTTCCAACATGGTTACATTTGGTCAGCAGGCCATCATCAAACTCTTTGTAGATGATGCCAAAATCCGGGAGAAGGTAGAGGCAAATAAATTGAAGAATGTCAACAAAAAGAAGTCAAAATTCCAACAAAAACTGGAAGATGCGATGAAAGCAGCAGATGCCAATAAAAAGAAATCCTGATAAAAACGAGACCTGCAAGGGTCTCGTTTTAGTTATCTCAATTTTATAAAATTGTAAATAAAGGATTAGGCTCTCTACAAAAACCTTTCAAAATGCTCACAATTAGACCATTACTGTAATCCACAAGGGCCTGTGGATAACATTATATTTCATGCAAAAATTTAAATGATATATTTGTAACATTAGGAAAAACAAGCATATCTATTCTCATGATCGAACTGACCTATTATGGACATTCGTCCTATCTCGTAAATATCAACCAAAAAACTGTTCTTTTTGACCCTTTCATCAGCCCAAATCCAAAAGCATCGCGTGTCGATGTTGAAGCAATTAAAGCGGACTATGTGCTGATCAGTCATGGTCATGAGGACCATGTAGCAGATGCAGAATCAATTACCAAAGCGAATAATGCCATGTTGGTTTCCAATTATGAAATCGCTGTATGGTTTGCTGAAAAGGGCATTGAAAGGTATCATCCCATGAACCATGGGGGTAGCAAAGAATTTGATTTTGGTAAAGTCAAATATGTACATGCCGTACATAGCAGCACGCTTCCGGATGGTTCTTCAGGAGGCGTTGCGGGAGGTTTTGTTATAAAGCACGATGAAGGTTGTTTTTATTATGCGGGAGATACTGCGCTTTCTTATGACATGAAGCTGATAGGTGAAGAATTCAAGATTGATTTTGCCATACTTCCAATTGGAGATAATTTTACAATGGGCATCAAGGATGCCATCAAAGCTGCTGATTTTGTGGGAACGAAAAAGATTTTAGGGATGCATTATGACACCTTTCCATACATAGAGATTGATACTGAAGCTGCAAAAAAAGCTGCAATGGAAGCAGGAAAAGATTTGATTTTGCTTAATATTGGTGAATCTATTAGGCTCTGAACATTTTATGGGAAAAGTTATAGCAATTGCTAACCAAAAAGGAGGCGTGGGAAAAACCACAACTGCCATGAATCTTGCTGCCAGCTTGGCTGTCTTGGAATTCAAAACGTTGGTGGTAGATGCCGACCCGCAAGCCAATACGACATCCGGACTTGGACACGATCCAAAAGAAATCACAACAAGTATCTATGAATGCATGGTAGATGGAATAGATATCCGTTCCATTATCCATAAAACCGAAATAGAGAAACTTGACCTGATCCCATCTCATATTGACCTCGTAGGTGCTGAGGTCGAAATGATCAATTTGGAAAATCGGGAAGAAAAAATGAAAGCAGTCATTAGCAAAATCAAAGATGACTATGATTTTGTAATCATTGATTGCTCTCCCTCACTGGGTTTGATTACCATCAATGCCTTGACTGCAGCCAATTCTGTAATCATTCCTGTACAATGTGAATATTTTGCATTGGAAGGTCTCGGTAAACTATTGAATACAATAAAAATAATCCAGACCAGACTCAACCCCGAACTTGAAATAGAAGGCATTTTATTAACCATGTATGATGTTAGATTGAGGTTGTCCAATCAAGTAGTGGAAGAAGTAAGAATGCATTTCAAAAATCTGGTTTTTGATACGATCATTCCCAGAAATGTCCGTTTAAGTGAATCACCGAGTTTTGGCCTGCCTGTAATCGCTTTCGATGCAGAAGGAAAAGGTGCAGTAGCCTATCTTAACCTTGCCCATGAAATTGCCGTCAAAAACGGAATGGAAAAAGTAAACTGATTGTAAAATATTTATGACTGATAAAAAACCTACACCAAAGAAAAGTGCACTGGGAAGAGGACTAGGAGCTTTGCTGCAGGATTCCCCACAAAAAAACAAACCCGAAACCCTGATTCCCGGAATTCCTTCAGCTGGAGTCTTTGAAATCCCCCTTTCTGAAATACAGGTAAACCCCTTTCAGCCTAGGACCCATTTTGACAAGGATGCACTTCAGGAACTTTCAGACTCCATCGTCACACAAGGTATCATACAACCGATAACTGTCAGAAGACTAGAGGAAGGTGAATATCAACTAATCGCAGGTGAGCGAAGATTTCAAGCTTCCAAAATGGCAGGACTTGAAAAAATACCTGCCTATGTCCGTACTGCCAATGACCAGCAAATGCTGGAAATGGCCCTTATCGAAAATATCCAAAGAGAAAATCTAAATGCGCTTGAGATCGCCCACTCCTATCAGCGACTTTTGGCTGAGTGCGACCTCAAACAAGAAGAACTAGGCGACCGGGTTGGTAAAAACAGAACAACTGTTAATAATTACCTGAGACTCCTAAAATTACCTCCTGATATTCAGGCAGGTTTAAGAGACAATAAAATTACAATGGGTCATGCACGTGCGCTGATCAATGTAGAAAAGATAGATAGGCAGTTAGCGATTTTCAGAAAAACAATTGAAGAGGAGCTTAGTGTCAGAAAAGTAGAAGCATTGGTGCAGGCCATCAACGGAACTCAGGAAGAAAAAGAGAGTGCAAAAAGTCCTGCTTTGGATCCTGTCAGAAAATACGAAATAGGTAAAATACAAAACCGCCTCGCTAACCATTTTGGTGCCAAGGTGCAGTTAAAGTCCGATGCCAAAAGTAAAGGTGAAATAAAAATCCCTTTCAGGTCATCTGAGGACCTAAATAGAATCCTGGAAATATTGGAGATTATCTGAACCTTGGAAAAGGAAACAATTAAAAGGCTTTTGTACCACAACTTCAAAGCAATGATATATATCTTTATCATTGCTGTTTTTGTTTTATTGCCTGTTTTTAATTCACAGGCTCAAGATGAAAATTTGAAGTTAGATACCATACAAGTCAACTTCAGTAAAAAGAATATTAAGGATCCCAGAAAGGCTACGATTCTATCTGCCATCCTACCTGGTGCAGGTCAGGTTTATAATGGCAAGGCATGGAAAGTCCCTTTGATTTATGGTGGGTTTGCTGCCAATATTTATTTTATTGAATTCAATAACAGAAGATATCAGCTCTTCATAAATGCCCTCAAAGCTTTTGATATCAACCAAAATGACCCTGATCGTGCATTCCCCAACCTCAACAGGGACGGTTTGGTTAGAAATGTAAACTTCTGGCGTAGAAACAGAGATTTGAATTATTTCCTGTTTATAGGTATTTATGCATTGAATATTGTGGATGCAAATGTGGATGCCCATTTGTCTGCTTTTGATGTCAGTGAGGACCTTACATTTAGGTTTGAACCGGTATATGAATCTTTGTCGGCAGGTGGTGGAAACCTGATTGGGCTGTCCCTAAAAATAAATTTCTGATTACAACATGAATATACTACTACTCGGATATGGTAAAATGGGAAAAATCATCGGAGAAATCGCCGAATCCCGAGGGCACCATATTACAGCCAAAATCAATATTGACAACAGGGAGGAACTTGATGAACTTGATGCCAATAATATTGATGTCGCTATAGAATTCAGCCAACCAGATGCTGCTTTTGAAAATATCAGCTGGGCTATTTCAAGAGGAATCCCAGTCGTCGCAGGTACGACAGGATGGCTTGAAAAGAAGCCCTTCATTGAAACCCTGACCATGGAAAAAGATGCTGCATTCTTTTATGCTTCTAATTTCAGTATAGGTGTGAATATTTTCTTCAAAGTCAACCGTTTCCTCGCTTCATTGATGAAGGAACAGGGCGCGTATCAAGTCAGCTTGGAGGAAATCCACCATACCGAAAAAAAAGATGCCCCTAGCGGTACTGCCATAACGCTTGCCGAAGGCATCCTTCAAGAAATTTCAAAATTGAAGGAATGGAAACTGTCCGAAGGAATGTCCATTCCCGAACAGTTCCTTCCAATAACCTCTAAAAGAATCGATCCTGCACCAGGTACCCATATAGTTCGCTACAGTTCTGAAATCGACGATATTGAGTTATCCCATACCGCCCACAGTAGGAAAGGATTTGCAGTTGGTGCAGTTTTGGTGGCGGAGTGGATAAAAAATAAAAAAGGTGTTTTATCAATGGATGATTTCCTATCTTTCTAAAATTTTAAACTAAAATGACTCAACCAAAAAATAAAAAGTCAGCTGCTCGCGAATGGGCAGACGCATTGGTTTTTGCGGTAATTGCTGCATCTCTTATAAGATGGCTTTTGCTGGAACCATTTACCATTCCTACAGCATCCATGGAAAAATCCCTTTTGGTAGGTGATTTTCTTTTTGTGAGCAAAATGCACTATGGGACAAGAATACCTAGAACACCCTTACAGGTACCACTGACTCATCAAAAAATATGGGGCACCAATGCCAATTCCTATTTGGACTGGATCGAACTACCTTATTTCCGTCTTCCTGGATTCACCTCAGTTAAAAGAAATGATGTGGTTGTATTCAACTATCCTGCTGAATTTGAGTACCCTGTTGACCTAAAAACTAATTATATCAAAAGAGCTGTGGCCATACCTGGGGATGTTTTAGAGATCAAAAAAACTCAGATCTACATCAATGGTGAACTTGGAGAGAATCCCGAAGAGATGCAGTATTCCTATGATGTAATGACAGATAGGACCCTAAGCCCTGATTTTTTTGATGATTATGGTGTCAACGTTGACAGCTATATGCCTTTTTCCAACGGATCAGGATACATGGTAATGGCCACTGCTGAAACTGCCGAAAGATTGGAAAAGTCACCCGCAGTAGGATCTGTAACCATGAGAGTTGACAGGGCTGACTTTGGTGATCCAAGAGTATTTCCCGACGGAGCTTATTTCGGTTGGAACAAAGACAATTTGGGTCCTTTGGAAATCCCTGGAAAAGGCTGGACGATCGAAATGGATCAGGAAAATATCAACAAATATGTATTCACTATCGAACGATTCGAAGGACATAAAGATGTAAAAGTCCAAAACAATGAACTCTTTATTGATGGTCAAAAAGTAACAAGCTATACTTTCAAACAAGACTATTTTTTTATGATGGGAGACAACAGGCATGATTCGCTTGACTCACGTTATTGGGGTTTTGTCCCCGAAGACCATATTGTGGGCAAGGCATGGTTCCTATGGCTATCCCTGGACAAACATAAATCCATGTTCAGCAAAATAAGATGGAATAGATTCCTCAACGGAATCAACTGATAAAAAAAGCCAGGTCTTTCAAACCTGGCTTTTTTTTGGACTTTATTTGGCTGTTTTTAATAAATTGACTTTTTGCTAACTTCGGTTAAGAGCAGAACAGGCCATAAGAGGATTGAAAGTGAATAAGTTTTTATTGAAAACTCCTGCCTGATTTTTCCTTTTTACTCTTGGATTTTGATTACGATAAATTACTCTGGGTTTGAAGTAATTATAAGTTGTTAAATTTTGATCTGTTTAACCCCATCGGAAAAATACGAAAATCTACAATAGAAAAGTTTTTCTATATCTTTCAGATTATAGCATAGATTCACGGAAATGAAATAATTTAAACCAATCAACCTACCCCAATTTCTTCTTCACCCCTCCTACCTCTGCTTTTTTCATCACCTCATTATTCAACACCACCACAGGTCCTGATTTGCAGAAATCCATGCACTTGGTCTTGATGATTTTGTATTGACCTTTGTGGTCTTCTGAAGCAATCAGGTCTTTGATTTCCTTCTGCAATTTCTTACAACCCGCCTTTTTACAATCAGATCCGTTGCAGATAAATATAAATTTGCGATAAGTTGCCATTTTGGTTTAGGGATAACAGGGGTCCTGCCCTAGCGGACAGGTTATAAATATTTATTGATTGTTGAGTTAACAATACTGCCTGCCGAAGCTAAAAGGGTTATCATTTTTTAACATTTTGTAATTCTTTTTCAGTTCCCATTTCTTGATTCTTGGTCTCCCGATACTCGGGCCGGGCTTAGCATCTTTGTTTTTATTTCTTGGTTCTTGTCTCTTGATTCTTATCTCTTGGCTCTTGGTTCTTGTTTCTTGGTTCTTGTCTCTTGGCTCTTAATTCTTGTCTCCTGGCTCTTGGTTCTTATCTCTTGGCTCTTGTTTCTTGGTTCTTGTTTCTTGTCTCCCCGATTCTCGGGGCAGGCTTTGGTTCTTGTCTCTTGGCTCTTGTCTCTAAATTCTCACTTCCCTTTGGGCAAAACCTTCGAGGTCAAAAAAAGACCTCAAAGGTTAGACTGTTCTCGTTTATCGGCTCTCGCTTCTCACTACTCCTCTCGCACTTCTCCTACCTGTATCTTATGTCTTGTGTCTTAAGTCTCAAATCTCAAATTACCCATGCACAATCTGCATCAATAAACCACAAATATACGCCCCATAAGTTCCAACCGCATAACCCAAGACAGCCATCAATACCCCGACCGGAGCCAAAGATGGATTAAAGGCTGAGGCAACTATCGGTGCAGAGGCCGCGCCACCCACATTGGCCTGTGAACCTACAGCAACAAAGAAGAACGGTGCTTTGATAATAAATGCGACAATCAACATGATCATTACATGAAATAACATCCATAGGATTCCTATCAGGAAAAAAATAGGACTGTCAAATATTGCCATCAGGTCCATTTGCATCCCAATAGTCGCTACCAAGACATACAGTAATACTGAACCCAACCTTGAAGCGCCGGCACCTTCCAATTCTCTTGCTTTGGTAAAAGAAAGAATCAATCCTCCAGTGGTGGCGATAACTACAATCCAAAAGAACGGTGAATCCAATGAATATTGGCTGAGTTGGGGGTAGTTTGTCCCAATATAAGGAGCTACAATATCCGCGATAAAATGGGAAAAACCTGTAATGGCAAAGCCAATTCCAAAGATTTTCATGGTATCAGCCATTGTTGGGATTTTGAGCAGGCCCGCTCGGTAATTCTCTACTTTTACCTGCAATGCATGTATGGCAGAACTATCAGCTTTGAAGATCTTATCAATCGTCCCGGGTTTTGCTGCCCAGTATAGCAGGACTGCCATCCATACATTCGCTACCAAAACATCTACCGCAATCATTTGTGAAAATAAAGATGGACTTGCCTCGAATACTTCCAGCATGGCTGTTTGATTAGCACCCCCTCCTATCCAACTGCCTGCGATGGTTGCCAGGCCTCTCCACACCTCATCAGGTCCTGCCCCACCCAGAATATCAGGATGGATCGTTGAAACGGTCAACAATGCCAAAGGCCCACCGATAATAATCCCTGCAGTTCCTGCAAGAAACATGATCAATGCTTTTGGGCCAAGTTTGAGGATACCTTTAAAATCTATACTCAATGTCAACAATACCAATGAAGCAGGAAGCAAATACCTTGAAGCAACTTTATATAAGTCTGAAGTTTCTCCGGAAATCACCCCAAAAGAATTTAACAAAGCAGGAATGAAATAGCAGAGTAAAATAGAAGGGACTACCCTGTAGAATTTGACCCAAAAAGGAGATTTGCTCGAGGAGGTGGAAAAAACCAGAGCCAAAACTGTCATCAACAATCCAAAAACAACTGCATCATTGCTGATCAAAGGGGAATTTGCTTCCATAGTTTCTTAGTTAGGCTTACAACAATACCACAAAAGCCACAAACTTCAAAACTCATGGGAATCCCATAAGTAGGTGAATTCTCCCAGCATCATAGCTGTGGCACCCCATACTACCTCTCTTTCTATGTCAAAATAAGGCGCTTCAAGATTCAGTCCGGAACTGGCCTTTACATTTGTCTTTTTCCGGATATTTTTGTCAAGAATCATTGAAAAAGGGCAGTTGATAATCCTTTCAACTTCCTTGGGATCCGGATTGAATTTAGGTTTTTCCTCTACAAAACCTATATATGGTGAAACCATAAAATTACTCGGCGGAATATAAACATCTGATAATTTTCCCAAAATCCTGACTTTATTCCCATCGACCCCAATTTCCTCCTCAGCTTCCCTGATAGCTGTGACACTCAGGTCAGCATCCTCGGGTTCCCACTTCCCTCCTGGAAATGCAATCTGACCACCATGAACACCTGGGTAGCTCGGCCTCTTTATAAAGGGAACAAAACTCCTTCCTGCATCAGGGTAAAATAGCATTAATACGGCCCCTTTTCTATGGTCATCTCTGATCATGGAAACAAAGCGCTCTTCATCCACAGGTTGGGGTGCCATGGTGATTTGACCCAATCTTCCCGGCAAAGGGAGTTGAAGCACTAATTCAAGTTTCTTTACTACTTCCCCTATATCCATTAAAAATCAATATTATCAAGTTTTTCTTCTAGGTACTTTGTTTTCTGATATTGGGTTGTGTGAAAAGGATGAATATATTCAAAATAAACTTGTTCCTCAGGATTGATCAGCCATATCTTTGGAGTTGTTCCCACTTCATCCTCAAAAAAACCTGAAACCATTAATAACTCAGGGCTAATCCAAACCGCTTCTTCAAAACCTCCGGATGGACCCATAAAAAGTAACCTTTCGCGCATGCCATTGGATTTGAAATAAATTACTTCAGAGTCAGGATTAAAAGAAACTTTGTCCTCTTCGGGAATTACCACCTTATAACTGTAAATATCCACAACTCCGTCTCCCTCAGGATGTGGAATTAAATATTGGTAAAAAGGGCTTCCTGGTTGAATGTAGTTTTCTTCCGGCCACTCCAGAGATTCATAGGATATCTCTCTACTCATTCTGAATGCGGTGGGATCAAAACCGGCGTCTATTTTTTTCCAGAAACTCCCCCACCTTGGGATTTGCTGAAGCCCTATGGCAAGTAACTGCCTGTGCTCCTCTTCCAGACTTACTTCAGTTTCTAAAACTATTTCTTCTTTTTTCTCCTTCTCAAATGTACAGCTACCAAGAAGGGCCAAAGAAAATATCATCAAGGGTCTAATGGAAGAAAAAAGGCTCATCTCTTAAGTGCTAAACGACTACGAATGAAACATAAAAATCCCAAAAATCAAAAAAGGTCGGAACATTGCGCCGACCTTTTTCATCTCTCAAACCTATTAAACCTATTGTAGATATTCATTGTATGAATAACACATTGGAAAGGTAAATAATGTTTTTAAAATGTCCAAACAATCGATTGCGAAAATTTTATTTTGTCAAAAACCTAATAGTATTTTCGCTTCATTGAGACCCGAATATGATCAATTTTTTTTTGTCAAATGCCTGAAAATTATCTTGATATATTTTAAAAACGCCTAAACACCTCTGTTTCAGTTTATATAAATATTGTTGATTGTTAAATCCAATTTTGCGCATTATAAACGGTGTTTTTTAAAGAGTTTTATTTCATTTAGACCAGATAAACTTTAATTCTAATTATATTTCAAATCGATTTTCTTTCAGGTTTTCATCACTAATTTCATAAAATAATTAGGCAAAAAAATTTTATGGATAACGAAAAAATTCATCCTACAGTCCTTGAAATCTCTGAGGGTTTTGAGACTTACTTCAAAAACTTCAAAGAATTAACAAAACTCGCCCCTCATTTTTTCAAAGAAAGAGATTGGAATGGCATGCAATTAAATCATCGCAAGAGGCTCAGATTGTATAAAGACCAAGTCAGGTCAACACGGGAAAAGGTAAGCGAATACCTTGGCGAAACTGTTGCTGACTTTGATTTTTGGCATGAATCAAAAACAAAATATTCCGAGATCATTTCAAAAAGAAAAGACAAAGAACTCGCAGAAACCTTTTTCAATTCTGTAATCAGAAAAACCTATCCAGGCCTTGCTATTAATGATGAGCTGATGTTTGTACACGAGGGATTTAACGCTTGTGAAATCTATCCTGTGGAAGGTCTTTTTTACAGCTATCCCGCAGAATGGGATCTAAAAACCATTATCGAGAAAATCTTGGAGGATTTTGATTTTGGTGTTCCTTACTTAAATAAAAAAGAGGATGTGCAGTTCTTGGTCAGGAGTATCAAAGAGGTGATTTTGACAAGATACAATTCGACTGAAGATACCACTACTCAGGTTTTAAAAAGCGTATTTTACAGAAATAAAGCAGCATATCTGATTGGAAGAACTAGGGTTGGAAATAAGTGGATGCCATTTGTAATACCTTTTATTCATAGTAAAGCGGGTGTAGCTGTAGATACCTTGATTTTTAATCCCAATTTAATGAGTGGGCTTTTCAGCTTTACAAGGTCATATTTCATGGTCGAAACTTACATACCTTCGCAGTTGGTTTCCTTTCTTAATTCAGTGATTATTCAAAAAAAAATCCATGAACTTTATAATTCTATTGGATTCAACAAACATGGAAAAACGGAATTCTATAGAGATTTTTTAAATCATTTGGATCAAAGTGATGATCAGTTTGTAGTAGCAGAAGGTGTCAAAGGAATGGTGATGACGGTATTTACACTTCCTTCCTACAACATAGTTTTTAAGATGATCAAGGATTATTTCGACCCACCAAAGACAATGACCAGACAGGAGGTCAAAAATAAGTATAAAATGGTCGGACTTCATGACAGGGTTGGAAGAATGGCCGATACCCATGAATTCGAAGAATTCCATTTGCCTTTGGAGAGAATTCATCCTGACCTTATGGTAGAGCTTAGAAATACCGTCAATTCCTTGATAGAAATAAATAACAATGAACTGATCATCAAGCATGTATACATTGAAAGACGAATGATTCCTTTAAACATTTATCTGGAAACTTGTACTCATGAAGAGGCGAAAGTCGCTGTGGAAGAATATGGCAATTCAATTTTGCAACTGGCGCAAGCAAATATATTTCCAGGGGATATGATGACCAAAAACTTTGGGGTGACCCGACAGAAAAGGGTGATTTTCTATGATTATGATGAGATTGAATTTATGACAGATATGAATTTCAGATGGAAACCCAAACCTGATAATTATGAGCAGATCTACGCCTCAAGCCCTTGGTATGATATAGCTCCAAATGATGTGTTTCCGGAAGATTTCAAACGATTTATGATTGGTAGGCCGGATGTCAAGGAACATTTTTTTGAATACCACAAAGATTTGTTTGTCCCTGAATACTGGCAGAAAATCCAGAAAAGAATCTTGGATGGTGAATTTATCCATGCTTTCCCATACCCGGAAAAAATCAGGTTTAGACCGTATGTGAAAATATAACAAATCATTTCAACCGCTCCCAATCAGATTTCATTTCCCAACTTCCATTAAACTCTTCCAAATCAGCGATCCACCTGTAGGTTTTTGGCCAATTCTTGAAAGTCTTTACAACAGCATACAAAAATCTGACAGTAAGTTTGTTTTCATTGGGAATCCAACCTTCTGTCGGTTCAAGTAAAATCCTTATTTTCTTGTTGTTTTTTTGAATCTTGTAATCCCCATCAATCCTTCCGGTGCTACTATGGCCCTTTACGGAAAATTTTCCTGACACTTCCACAGTTCCTTTCAGCAAATTTACTTGTGGAAAGGCAGGTTCAAAATCCAAAATGACCTCATGCTTAGATGTCTTATTGGTCATCTTTTTGATTTCCATCGCCGGACCGTTTGGCGATATTTCCAGTTTGGTATTTCCATCTGTAACCAACCGGTTTTTAAAAGAATCCAATGTTTCCAATTTCCCATCTATCGCAGAGTTAAAGGTGACAATAAAGGGATCGGCAGAATATCTGGCAAAATACATCCATGTCCCATCCAAGGGGATTGGAAATTTGTCTGGTTTAAGGTGTTTACCCGATATTTTTATTTGAAAATCAGTGTGTTTCCTCCTCACAAAGTAAAAATCATGAACATAGACCAAAGGCATAGCAGAGGGACTTTCCGCAGCATCACCCATCGGTGCCAATAGCCCAAATGGTTCTCTCTTTTTTGGGTGTTTTTCAAAAATCCTGATTTCAACCTTTCTGCCAAGAATGTCATCAAAAACAATATCAGCATGAACTCCTTCATCCAGTATATTAAAAACAGCACTTTCAAATTCTCTTTCAATCATTTGATTGAGGCCTTTACCCGCAATATCATAAGTTTCAGCTTTGATCTTTAACCCTTTTTCATAATAGACATCCACTTTCATGTCGTTTTTCCAACCAATGACCAAAAGGCCTTTGCCATGAATGTCATCATCAAAATATTGGGGTTCGAATCCCTTGTATATGACATCGGGGTTACTTTCAAAATTGACCAAAAGCAACCTTTCCATTGGGTCAACATGAAAGGAAAATGGATTCAATATCTTTTGGTTATTTTTATTTTGATATATGGATTCAGCATGTGCCATTAGAAATGTATTCAAGTTTAACTATTTGTCAAAAGTGAAATTAATCAATCCAAGAAGTCATGGAAATTCGCGACTTTTTTTGAACCCAAATATATCTTCAACCAATGATTTTAGTCAAAACCAAAATCAATTGAATACATGATTCTTGTCAGTAGTATTTGGTGATTTTCAAACTAACTTCCATCCATTAAACCTTAATGCAATGAAAGTCCTCTTCCTGATCCTCATCTTTTTACATGCCCTAATCCATATTCTGGCATTTTTAAAAGCTTTTGACTTGGCCGAATTAAAAGATTTTACCAGTCCTGTTTCCAAACCCATGGGATTGATATGGTTACTGACATTAGTTTTATTGATCCTCTCATCTATCTTAATGATGATCAATCATCCCAATTGGTGGATATGGGGCAGTATTGGGGCAGTTCTTTCGCAGATCCTGATATTTCAATTTTGGTCTGAAGCCAAGTTCGGTTCGATCCCAAACCTTATCATCATTTTGGTATCAATTGCAGCCTATGCACAAACCAATTTTGAAGATATGGTGAGCAAAGAGGTAGCTTTTATTCAAAAAGAATATGGCATAATAGACAACAAAACCATAACCAAAGAAATGATTACGGATTTACCCTACCCTGTAAAAAACTGGCTCGAAAAAAGTGGGGTTGTAGGAAAACCGGTCATGAGGATTGTTGAAATGGAACAGGCATTTGAAATCAAACTTAAACCTGAGCAAAATGATTGGTTCTATGCAGATGCAGAACAATATATCAGTAGCTACCCTCCAGCATTTGTCTGGAAGGCGGATTTAAAAATCATGCGTTTTCTAAGTACTATCGGAAGGGATAAATTCATTGATGGCAAAGGTGAAATGCTTTTTAAAATACTTTCAATCTTTCCAGTTGCCCAGGATGGAAATAATCCCCAAATAAATGAGGCTGCTCTGCAAAGGTTTTTGGGTGAGATTGTTTGGATCCCTACAGCTGCTTTGGAAGATTATATCACATGGGAAGCAGTTGACCATCGATCCGCCAAAGGCACCATGAACTTTAATGGCACAACCGGTTCGGGGATTTTTACTTTCAATGACCATGGTGAACTTGAGCAATTCTCAGCCTTGCGGTACATGGGAAGTGGTCCAGAAGCCAAAAAGATAGAGTGGGTTGTAAAGGTTCTGGAAACCAAAGTGTTGAATGGGATAAAAATACCGGTACGATGTAATGCTACATGGCGATTGGATGAAGGTGATTGGACTTGGTCACAATTTGAAGTAAAAAAGTATAAATTTTAGTTTAGAAACATAAGCATAAAACCTACAACATTTAAATTATTTCTGAACCTAACATTCTTGGGGGATTCTCATTTTATTTGTTCTCTATTTTGTCATGGACAATTAGACAAACTAAATTCCTCACTTCTTTCAAAAAAATGAAAAAGATCCTTTTTACATTACTCCTGTCAGGTTTTTCATTCCTGACTTTGGCACAAAGTCCTTATATAGGAATCCAGAGCAGTCAAAGAAAAAACATGATCAGCGCCATGATGAATCCTGCAGAATTGAACAATTTGTCCAAGCCAGTAGAAGTCAATTTCTTTGCAACAAATGCTTCCTTAATCAATAATACCCTGAGTTTTGGAGAAATTGTAAACAATAATTCAGATATCTGGCAAAACCTACTTGAAGAATCGGATATACCCATTACAGGTATTGCAAATGTATCTTTTTTAATCCCATCGGTTGGAATAAAACTAGGAAAATGGTCTTTGGGATTTGCTTCACAAATTCATACAAGTGCTGCATTTTTGAATGTAGATCCGGATTTAGCTCAATACGTCACTGATAGTGAATGGGCCAATACGCAATTAGCACTCAGTTTGATATCTTCCACCAACCAAAGAACCCAAAGTTCTACTTGGTTTGAAACAGGAATTTTGGTAGGAAGGGAAATATGGGATAATTCCAAAAGCAAGTTATCTGTAGGCACCAATTTCAAATTGCTTTTTCCATATCAATATCTCAATGTAGGTGTTGAGAATTTCCAAGGGGCGATCAATACCCGGGGAAGTGAGGTCATTCTTTCCGATGCCTTGGGAAATATTAATTTTTCTTATAACTCCGGGTTTATTGATGCACAGAATTTTTCTATTGATTATAGCGCAATAGGAATTGGCAGGGTCAATGGACTTGGTGTTGACCTTGGTCTAAATTACCAATTGAAGGATGAAAAAGGAATCTGGTTCAGTTCAGGACTGGCATTCAGAAACTTAGGCTCGATGAAATTTACGGATGGCCATGTAAACCACACCTTCCGAATGGATATTCCAGCTGGTGAAGAATTCAGAATTGACCTTTTGGAATCAGATTTAAGGTCTATTGAAACGCAATTTCTGGAAAGTGGATATTTTAGTTATGAAAATCAGCAAGAGGGCATCCGAGCTAACCTCCCTTCTGTCATTGCACTAAATGCCGAAATGAGATTGACCTCTATTTTATATGTGGCATTCTATGGCCAAAAAAATCTGAATAACGAAAACAGGAACAACCAGATACCAATCTTTAATATGGTTTCACTTACACCCAGCATTTTAATCGGAAAATTTGAAATTTATTCACCTTGGGTTTATAATGAAATTTCACGACTCAATGGCGGTTTGGGGTTGAGATTTGGGGGATTTTTCATCGGTTCACAATCCGTCATTTCAGGCTTAATAGCTGATACCCGAAAAGTCGATTTCCACATGGGACTGAGTTGGGGGTTTGGGAAAGTGAAGTGAAGGATGAAGGATGAGGGATGAAGGATGAATTTAGAAGGTAGATTTTAGATTTTTTATCTCGCATCTTGGTTCTTATCTCTTGGCTCTAGTTTCCCCGAAATTCTTTAGGACAAGCTTTGGTTCTTGTATCTAATCTCTCGCCTCTAAATATTAAATCTGCAACAACCACATAGCTACTCCAAAATAAACTGCCAAACCCAACAGGTCATTTGCGGTAGTAATAAATGGACCTGAGGCTATGGCTGGATTAATTCCGAATTTATTAAGAACGAGGGGAGTGACTGTACCCATAAATGAGGCCATCAATACCACACAGAACATGGCAAGGCCAATGGTTATGCCAAAAATCCATTCATGTTTATATAAAAAGACTACAACCAGGACTACAAAACTCCCAAGAACAACTCCATTGACCAAAGCAATTAATAGCCCCTTTACGAATCTTTGCCAAGGGGTGTCATCAAAAACGGATTTGGATGCCAATGTCTGTACGACCAAGGAAGAAGATTGAATCCCAACATTTCCTCCTGTGGCTGCCACCAATGGAATAAAAGATGCCAAAGCTATGATTTTCTGTAAGCCTGCCTCAAAAAAATCAATTATACCCGCACCCATCAATCCACCTATTACACCAATCAATAGCCAAGGGAGTCTAGCTTTTGAAATCCTAAACACGGAATCAGATTCCTCCACATCTGCTGAGATACCGGTCATGGCCTGCATGTCTTCCTCCGATTGTTCTCTGATCAAATCCAGGATATCATCTACAGTAATTCTACCGACAAGTCTATTTTTGGCATTGACCACAGGAAGAGATTCCAAGTCATATTTTCGCATGATTTCTGCTACTTCTTCACCATCCATATAAGTGGGTACAGAAATCAATTCAGGCTCATAGATATCTGAGATTTTGGTTTGGGATGAAGCAAGAATGATTTTTTTCAGTGATACCCTACCAAGGAGATGCTGCCGATTATCCACCACATAGATGGAATAGATTTTTTCTACATTCTCAGCCTGCCTTCGAATTTCTTCTATCGTTTGTACAACATTCCAGTTTTGGTTGGCCCTGATAAATTCCTTGGCCATCAGCCCCCCCGCAGAATCTTCATCATAGCGCAGCAATTCCAGAATATTGGCTGATTTTTCACGCTCTTGAAGGTTGGCAATCACTTCTTCCCTTTCTTTGGAAGGCATCAGAATCAGTATATCTGCTGCATCATCAGAATCCATCTGATCAATCAATGAGGCCAATTCTATCGCCTCCATTTCCCGTATCACTTTGATCAGGGAATCTTCATCCAATTCTATAAGTATATCAGCTGAAACAGTTGCTTGCAATAAACGCAAAACATATATGGCTTCGTCCATATTCAGTTCATCGAGTATGGCAGCAATATCCGCCACATTTACTCCTTCTAGAGACTGAATGATAAAATCATTGTCATTAGTTTCTATCCCCTCTCGGAGACTTTCCAAGTATTCTTTGGATAATTCAAATGTTTTTATTGGTTCCAAGATTCCTGTATTTTTTGAGTTAATCCAATAAATTCCTGCACATCCAACTGCTCAGCTCTTTTATCCATAATTGGATCCTGATTCAATGCTGCTGATAAACCCAAAGATTTTAAGCAGTTTCTCAGCGTTTTCCGTCTTGTGGCAAATGACTGTTTGACCACCCTGAAAAACAATTTTTCATCACAATCCAATTTTTCAACGTCATTTCTAATTAACCTGATCACCCCGGAATTAACTTTGGGTGGAGGATTGAAAACCTCAGGCGGCACAGAAAACAAATATTCTATATCATAAAATGCCTGTAACATCACAGATAAAATACCATAATCTTTATTTCCTTTTGGAGAAGCTATGCGTTGGGCCACCTCTTTTTGAAGCATACATACTACCTCGGTAATCAGATTTCTTTGTTCCAACACTTTGAAAAAGATCTGGGAAGAAATATTGTAAGGGAAATTTCCGGCAATGATATAAGGACCATCCATAATCGATGCAAAATCTGCCTTTAGGAAATCAGCTTCAATAATCTTATTTCCCAAATCAGGATACTTTTTATGAAGGTATTGAATGGATTCATGATCAATATCTACCAAATGTAGTTCCCAATGCTCTGCCAAAAGAAAATCAGTCAACACACCCATACCCGCACCTATCTCCAGGACTTTCTTTACTCCCAAATGACCTTTCACTGCCTTCGCTATATTTTCTGCAATCCTAAGATCTGTCAGAAAATGTTGCCCAAGGTGTTTTTTGGGTTTGACTTTCTCCATTGGCTATACTATGATTATTTTATATAAATTGCAGTTCAAAATTAAGAGAATTATCCTGAAGCCCTACTATTATTTGTCTTTGGACTTTTGGCTAATTCTCATTGTAAGCTTTTAACAATTCTGGTTCAGAATAGATTTGAAAGCGTTAAAATAAAATTTTCCTAAGCAATCATATCATAAGCAATAGCAATATTTTAATGAATCAAAGAAAAAATAAACCCCTAATAGGAATCAGTATTGGAGACATCAATGGTATAGGGCCGGAAGTCATTATCAAAGCACTTCTGGATAACAGATTGCAAAAATTGGTAACTCCTGTCATATATGCACATGGAAAGGTTCTTTCTTTTTATAGGAAGCAATTAGGACTTGAGGATTTTAACTTTATGCAGATCAGAAGCATTGAAGAAGTTCATCACAAAAAAATAAATGTGATCAATGTTTTGGAAGAAAGTCCTGAAGTCATTCCCGGAGTGGAAACCCAAGAAGCTGGAAAAATGGCATTGGCAGCTCTTGACTGTGCCATCAAGGACCTAAAGGACAACAAACTCGATGCATTGGTGACTGCACCTCTAAATAAAAATAACATCAATTCTCCTGAAAGAAAATTCATTGGCCATACGGAATACCTAACTGAAGCTTTTGGAGTGAATAATAGCCTCATGTTTTTGGTAGCAGAAGACATCAGAGTAGGATTAGTCACAGGCCATGTTTCCATTAAAAACGTGGCTGAGAACGTTACTGCTGAAAACATCAAAAACAAACTTGACATCATGAACCAGTCTCTGAAAAACGATTTCGGAATAGGTAAACCTAGAATAGCAGTATTGGGATTGAACCCGCATGCAGGCGAAGATGGACTTTTAGGAGAAGAGGAGCAAAATATTATCACCCCCGTTATCCGAGAATTTAAAGACAACGGTCACCTGGTATTCGGTCCCTATTCAGCCGATGGTTTTTTTGGTATGATGCACCAAAAGAAATTTGACGGGGTGTTGGCAATGTATCACGATCAGGGATTGATACCTTTCAAATCACTTGCTTTTGAAACAGGAGTAAATTTCACCGCAGGTTTACCGATAGTTCGCACCTCCCCAGACCATGGAACTGCCTACAATATTGCCGGAAAGTGTTTGGCTGATGAAGGTTCAATGCAAGCTGCTATTCTTCAGGCATACGATATAGTTAGGAACAGAGGTAACTGGGAAGAAGACCTTGATTGATTAAGATGAAAAAACACATATGGTTGCTTTTCATCGTTGGAATATTTTTCGGATTCGCCCTTTCCAAAAAAATTGATTCGATTTCCCGAAAGGAAATCAGAGCTGCTCAAAATCTTTTTAACCTCGATTTTTCAAAATCCGAAATAGATACCATGATAGGCTATTTGGAAAGAAACAGAAAGGGATATGATTCCATGAGAACATATCATCTGGAAAATGATGTGTCCCCGGCAGTTACTTTTGACCCCTACCCCATGGATCTTATCATTAGACCCTCAAATGGCTTCCATGACTGGGATATTGACGAATCCATCAAACTTCCGGAAAACAGGGCCGAGCTTGCTTTTTTATCTATACAGGAACTTGCCGGGCTTATCAAATCCAAAAAACTCACATCACTAGAGCTGACCGAAATTTATCTTCAAAGAATCAAAAAATATGATGCTCAATTGCTTGCCTTTGTCACTGTCACAGAAGAATTGGCAATCAAACAAGCAAAAATTGCTGATCAGGAAATTTCAAATGGACTGTATAGAGGCCCTCTTCACGGTATTCCTTACGGTGTGAAAGATTTGGCTTCTGTACCTGGATATCCTACAACTTGGGGATCAGAACCTTATAAAAATCAGGTCATTGACCAAACCGCAACTGTGGTACAAAAGCTCGAGGACGCCGGTGCAGTCCTACTTGGTAAATTGGTTTCGGGAAGCCTGGCAAGAGGTGATGTATGGTTTGGGGGGAAAACCAAAAATCCATGGGACCTGGAGCAAGGTGCCACCGGTTCCTCTGCAGGTTCCGGTTCGGCCACTTCGGCGGGTTTGGTGGCTTTTTCCATCGGGACAGAAACATTGGGATCCATAGTTTCTCCATCTACCCGCTGTGGTGTGACTGGATTACGACCAACTTTCGGAGCCGTGAGTAGAACAGGCATCATGACACTTTCATGGAGCATGGATAAAGTTGGCCCAATTTGCCGTTCGGCATCGGACTGCGCAATTGTTTATGATTTCATTAAGGGACAAGACAAAATCGATCGGTCTGTTCAGGACGCATCATTTGGTTATGAAAATAAAACAACAATACAAAACTTAAAGATAGGATATTTAGCTTCTTCTTTTGATTCGGATTCTACGGGAAACAATATTCACAATCAAAGAACTTTATCTGAATTTAAAGCTTTGGGCATAGAACCTGTTGCGGTAAAATTGCCGGAAAATCATCCATTTGCTATATTCGATATCATTCTTCGGGCAGAATCAGGAGCATTTTTTGATGAATTGGTTCTGACTGGAAAACACAGTGAAATGGTCGAACAGCATAAAGGTTCGCGGGCGAACTCCCTCAGACAATCAAGGTTTATTCCTGCGGTAGAATATCTTCAGGCCAACAGACACAGGCGATTGTTAATAAATGAAACCCACCAAATTCTAAAAGAATACGATGTAGTCATTTGCCCAACTTTCGGAGGAAGACAAATGCTAATTACCAATCTCACAGGGCATCCTGCCCTAAGCCTGCCCAATGGATTTGATAGCAAAGGCAGGCCGACTAGCATCACTTTGATCAGTAATTTTTTTGAAGAAGCAAAACTTATTGCTCTGGCAGAAGCTTTTCAAAACAGACAATCCTACCATTCAAATATTCCAAAAGGGTTTGATCAGTAGTGACAAAAATGAAAAATGTTTTACCCATTATTGTCCTGTGTCAATTCCTTTGCACCTCCATTTGGTTTGCTGGAAATTCAGTTTTACCTGATTTGATTTTTGAACTGAATCTTGACCAAACTTATTTGGGCAACTTGACCAGTGCAGTGCAATTGGGATTTATTACAGGGACCTTGGTTTTTGCAGTTTTCACGATTTCCGATAAATTCTCTCCATCCCGAGTCTTTTTGATCTGTTCCATTTTTGGGAGTTCATTCAATTTTATGGTCAGTCTTGATGGGATGAATGCGATTGATATCTTAATTTTCAGGTTTATGACAGGCTTTTTTCTTGCTGGTATTTATCCAGTAGGAATGAAAATCGCAGCTGACTATTTTCAAAAAGGGCTCGGGAAATCATTGGGACTTTTAGTTGGCGCATTGGTTTTAGGAACTTCCTTTCCTCATTTGGTCAAGAGTGTGACGGATGGATTGCCTTGGAAGACCGTGCTTTACACCACCTCTTTTTTTGCTTTGGTCGGTGGCATTCTATTATTCAGCCTTGTTCCAGACGGTCCGTTTAGAAAGCCTGGTAGAAAATTTCATTTCAGCGCATTTTTGTCCGTTTTTCGGATCAGGGCATTTCGTGCTGCTGCTTTTGGTTATTTTGGCCACATGTGGGAATTATATGCTTTCTGGGCTTTTATCCCTTTTATCCTCCAATCTTTCGCTACACTTCATGGTACAAATTTCAATATTCCTTTGTGGTCATTTATTATCATTGCTGTGGGAGGGATATCCTGTGCACTCGGCGGAGTACTATCAGAAAAATTTAACCCAAAATATATAGCTTCCTTTGCCCTTGGTCTTTCTGGAATATGTTGTCTCCTTTCGCCGATCTTTTTACTGCAGCCTTTTTCAGAGTTGCTTTTGCTTTTTCTGCTGATTTGGGGTTTGTCCATAACCGCTGATTCACCGATGTTTTCCACTTTGGTAGCCCAAAACTCACCCGATACTGCAAGAGGTACAGCTCTCACCATTGTGAATTGTTTGGGCTTTGCCATAACCATCATCAGCATTCAGGCTTTAAGCCTGCTTTCGGAGCTTATAGATGTCCAATATTTATTTTTAATACTTGCACTAGGCCCGTTTTTCGGACTGATCGCAATGGTCAAGCTCAGGTTTCTTAATCCCTCCATTTAATAATTATTTGATTGACTCTTTGGACAGCTTAGTCTATTTGACAAAGATTCTAAAGCTCTTAAATGAGACGTCATCATATTCAATAAAACACATAAAATCTCATAAAGGAAAGTTTGGGTAAAGTCGAAACAAAAAAAGTGAGGAATTTTTATTTTCACAATTCCCAAGAAATACGTTAATTGGGTAATTATTCGAATGACCTCAATAGACTAGGAAAGCTGTTTTAATGTTTATAAGCTCAATAGCTGCCTTGCCTAAATCAAATATTCAATGCGTAAAGACAACAAAGAGTATAAAATCTTGATTGTAGAAGATAATCCGGGAGATTTTATGCTCGTGGAGGAATACTTGGATGAAACCATTCTTTCACCAAAAATTATACGATGTGAAAATTTCAAACAGGCCAAGGAGATTCTTCTAAGGGAGAATGAAAACTTGGATGTGGTGCTTCTTGACCTTTCATTGCCTGATAAAAGCGGTGAAACTCTGATCAATGAAGTCATTGAGATATCAGAAGGCCTACCGATTATTGTTTTGACTGGATATACAGATGCAAATTTTGCTGTAAAATCTCTGTCCATGGGGATTTCTGATTATTTGCTCAAAGATGATCTCAGTCCTACAACACTTTATAAAAGTGTGGTTTACAATATAGAGAGGAACAAGAATCTGGTAAAACTACTCGAATCTGAACAAAAGTATGCCGACCTTTTCCATCTTAGCCCCCAACCCATGTGGGTTTATGATATGGAGAATTTGAAATTCCTCAATGTCAATCAAGCCGCCATCAAACATTATGGATATAGCTATGAAGAGTTTATGAAAATGTCCATTTCTGAAATCCGGCCAGATGAGGATATTCCAATTATGATTGAAACGCTTAAAAAAATCAAGGATGAGAATATTCGCTTTTTTAGAGGGATTTTGAATCACAAAAAAAAGGATAAATCAATTATCAGGGTAGAAGTGATTTCTAATCCCCTTAGCCAAGGTGAAAAAAACACATGGTTGGTTTTGGCAAATGATATTACTTCAAAACTGAAATACCTGGAGGCCATTGAAACTCAAAACGAAAAATTGAGAGACATAGCCTGGATTCAATCACACATGGTCAGGGCCCCTTTGGCAAGACTATTAGGTCTGGTAGAGATTCTTAAAAATGAAAATCTAAGTACAATTGAGTTGGGAGATTTTTTGGACCATGTCAAAGAATCGGCCAACGAACTGGATAATGTTGTCAGAGATATTGTTGAAAAGGCGCAAAAAATTGATGTCAATGGTAATTGAATAGTGTCGAACTAAATGGTGCAACCTCAGTAGCCATTGTCCTTATTCCCTATTTCCATACTTCCCATTTCCCTACCTATTGTCTCATTTTCTTATAAGCATTGATCAAACCATTTGTAGAGGAATCATGGCTTTGTATAGGGTCATCATGGGTCAATTCAGGAAGGATGGCATTTGCTAACACTTTTCCCAATTCCACTCCCCACTGATCGAAGCTGTAGATGTTCCAAATCACCCCCTGAACAAAAATCTTATGCTCATACATGGCAATTAACTGTCCTAAAGTGTAAGGCGTAATCTGTTTCACCAAAATAGAATTGGTAGGTCTGTTGCCTTCAAATACCCGATGGGGGGCGATTTTTGCAATTTCAGTTTCTGATTTTCCTGCCTTGGTCATTTCTGCGGTGACCTGTATCATGGTCTTACCGTTCATGAGGGCCTCAGTCTGCGCAAAGAAATTCGAAAGCAGCTTAACATGGTGATCAGAAATGGGATTATGCGAAATTGCAGGAGCAATAAAATCACATGGGATTAAATGGGTACCCTGATGGATTAATTGGTAAAATGCATGCTGTCCATTTGTGCCAGGTTCTCCCCAAATAATCGGGCCTGTGCTATAATTCACTTTGCCACCTTCTCTGCTGACATATTTCCCATTGGATTCCATATTTCCCTGCTGAAAGTAAGCTGCAAATCTGTGCAGGTATTGGTCATAAGGTAAAATCGCCTCAGAAGTCGCACCCAAGAAATTGGTATTCCAAATACCTACCAAAGCCAATATCACAGGAATATTTTTTTCAAATGGAGCATTTCTGAAGTGAAGGTCCATACTGTGCGCACCTTCCAATAGTTTTTCAAAATTGTCAAAACCAACTGCACAAGCTATTGGCAATCCAATAGCTGACCAAATTGAATACCTGCCCCCTACCCAATCCCAAAAAGCAAACATATTATTTGGGTCAATACCGAAATCAGTTACCCCTTTTTCATTGGTTGATAAGGCCACAAAATGTTTAGATACAGCCTTTTCTTCCCTTGCATAATCCAAAAACCAATCCCTTGCTGTATGCGCATTGGTCATGGTCTCTTGCGTGGTGAAAGTTTTGGAAGCGATAAAAAACAGGGTGGTTTCAGGATTGACTTTTTTCAGTGTCTCTGCTATATGAGTTCCATCTACATTGGATACAAAATAAATTTCCAAGTTGGGGTTTTGATAAGGTTTCAAGGACTCTGACACCATCACGGGACCCAAATCAGAACCTCCGATTCCAATATTCACCAATGCGTTAATGGGCTTACCGGTATATCCCAACCAAGTCCCATTAGAGATTTTGTCAGCAAAAGTTTTCATCTGCCCCAATACTGCATTGATATCAGGCATAACATTTTTTCCCTCAAAATTTACAGGGCTATTGGACCGGTTTCTCAAAGCAGTATGCAGTACTGCCCTGTCCTCTGTACCATTGATCTTTTCTCCATCAAACATGGCTTCTATGGCAGACCTCAATCCGATCTCCTCGGCCAATTCGATCAAGGCAGATTTGATTTCACTGTCCAGCCTATTTTTTGAATAATCCACGAGAATATCTTCCAGTCGTATTGTATAGTCATCAAACCTTTTAGGATCATTAAAAAGATTTTTGATTTGAGTATGTTGGTGGGATTCGGCCAAAAATCGGAGTTTTTTCCAGGCTGTTGTGGTAGTTGGGTCGATGCGTTTCATGGATAGATAGGTTTTTTAAGATTGGCATCGCAAAAATAAGATTATTAATGAGGGTATGAAATCTTAAATTTCATAATCCTCGTTTGTAGGCATTCTTTTTGTAACCTTTTTGTTTGCCGAACGATTAACTATAAGATTAAACCTTCTGACTGCTGTATGAAGAAATTTATCTATCTCGCAACTTTTATTTTTTTATCTTCTTCTTTCGTGTTTGCTCAAAAAACCAAGATTGTATTTCTTGACAAACATTTTTTGCCTTTGTCCAACAAGGACACTGAAAATGCTCAATATCAAAAAATCAGTTTACCGCTTTCTGAAGGAAAACAAACTGAACAGATTCTAGACCTGAACAGTAAATTGGTAAAGTTAATTACCAATGAATTTGATGCGAAAAAAAATCTCATCAGATCCATTACTGAATATTATAGAGACAATGAAAGTGTTTTTAAAATCTCTACGTTTGAGATAAAGACCAATAAAGAAATGGTTGAATATTTTCACAATGGAAAATTGGTTGGTAGATTCTTATGTGATGACAATGAGGTTGTTTTCGGACTACGGGTGATTGATGGTGAAAATGTTGAAACATCCAAAAATGAATTTGAACCGGGTTTTGCAGTTTCAAAACAGCAATTCAAAGAATTCCTTAGGACCAACATTGATTATCCTGGAGAAGCGAGAAATAAAAGTATTCAGGGGACCGTCACCATAGCCTTAGAAATCATGCCTGACGGTACTGTCAACACCATGGAAGTCATCAACGATGGGGTATCCTTGATTCTTCAGGAAGAAGCAAAAAGGGTGATCGCAAATTACGATAAGGGATTCAGACCTGCTTTGGACATGGATGGAAATCCTGTCAGGAAGTGGATGTATGTGCCTGTGAGGTTTAG
The DNA here is from genome assembly GCF_015476655.1 of Aquiflexum lacus. Lineage (GTDB taxonomy): Bacteria > Bacteroidota > Bacteroidia > Cytophagales > Cyclobacteriaceae > Aquiflexum > Aquiflexum lacus. Next base: position 131,547 of record NZ_JABFHF010000009.1, on the reverse strand, counting down.
TTTGGGGTGAGATTGATTGGATAAGGGGTTGCTGTTTCCAATGTATGCTTTTTGATATTGAAGGATATTAGATATTCTGGATATTGTCGAGCTAGTTTAATGGTGTTTTTTTAATTTAATTAAAAACGGATTTTCTGAAAATGTATTGTGTTTTCTAAAAATTTCAACCATACTTAATTTTTTCTTTTTAAAGTCGACTAAAATATGAAAAAAACATTCTTTATCACCTTAATATTTCTTTCACTTCACCATACTTCATTCAGTCAGAAAAAAATCGCCCTTGACAAAGATTTTAATGAGTTGACTGGTGATTCTTCCAGGGTATTTTACCGTGTGAATCCTTTTGGAAATAAAGAATTGAGTTTTATCCTATTAGATTCAATGGAAACTAAAATCGGCTCGGAAGAATGGACCATAGATAAATTTTCAGGTGCTCTAAGTGAAAGAAAGATTCAACTATTCAATTCTGAAGGAACTATCCATCAATCACTTTTGATCAAAGAAAAAAATAGGGAAATCACTTATTACCATGATAATGGGAAAAAGAAATGTGTTGAAAAATATGAAACAGGAATGATCTCATCAAGGGTTAATTACGATGACAATGGTGTTTTTGAATCTTCAGATAAAATTGTCAAACCTGAAGCTGTAGGTGGTTTACAGGCTTGGAATAAACATTTGATATCAAAGCTAAGATATCCAAGGGAAGCATTTAAAGCCAAGGCAGTTGGCTTGGTTTTGGTAGGATTTGATGTTTTTGAGGATGGAGAAATCAAAAATGTAAAAATAATTAACAAAGGTGAAAATCATCCTGCATTAGAAGATGAAGCCAAACGTGTCGTAGAATTATTTGATAAAGGCTGGACACCTTTGACTATAAACGGCATTCCACAAAAATCCCAAATGACAATTCCAATTAATTTTGTACGGGGTTAAAAAATGGTTTGATGGACTTATTAAATCCCAAGTCTTGGGGTAGTGGATTTATAGATTTAAAATCTTCGTGAAAAGAAAAACCATCAAAACAGTTATCATGTTATCAGCAATTCTACTCACAGGGAATTTTATTTTAAAAGAATTTCAAGGCAGAAAAAATCTTTCAAATTTTAAAAAAATCGAAATAGGGACGTCAAAAGATGAGGTGATTGGATTTTTAAAAATCTGCAAAAAATAATTTCAATTTTATTGGTTTTCACCAATTCCCATCACGATATCTCGTTATTTTTCAAACAATTATGATTAATTTTTGGGGATGAAATCCATATTACAACTTGTTTATATTTTAATATCCTTTTGCATGTTGTTAGGTTGTAAACAGGATGAAGAAATTCCATTTAATTTGGAGAGATTCTGGGTTTTTGGAGATATGATTCCGTGCAATCAGGACCCTGGGGCTAAACTATGTTATTTGATTAGCAAGACTGATTCTTTTGAAGATGCCCAATGGGAAATGTTAGAAAATAGCATTGAAGGATTTCAATTGGATCAGGGGTATTTTACTCTTTTGGAGGTAAAGATCAACACTATCCCAAGGCAAACCCCAAGTATGCCACCAATAATTACTTATCAATTGAACAAGACCTTAGCCAAAGTCAAAGATGAAAGTTATAAGTTAAATGGTTTGTGGAAATTGAAGGATCTTCCAGGTTTTGAAGAAAAAGAGCTGATAGAAAAATTCCCAAAATATTTATCATACATTCCATTGGTTAGATTCATTTTAACCTCCTATGAATGCAATTCAGCACACATAAAACTCGAAAATATAACAGATAATGAAATTGCTTTTTCTGTAATAAATGTTACCCAAAAATTTTGTCACGGTGATTTGATGGATTATTCTAAATCAGTAGATAACGAATTTATTTTTTGATTGTTAAAAGCAAAAAAATATCAGCTTGATGATAGTATTTGGTACTTAAAGGACGAATCAGACAACATAATAATTGTGCTAACCAAAATCAATCAATTCCCAATTCCATAAACTTTAATGATTATTGGTTTCTAGGCTGTTGTTTCAAGGCTCTCGCTTCTTGGTTCTTATCTCTTGGTCCTTGACACTAGTTTCTCAGCTATCGCTTCTTGTCTCTTGTCTCTTGGCTCTTAAAACATCCCCTACTTTCCCGCCATCACCTTACTTTCCACCTCTCCGAATCCAACACGGATACCTGCTTTCTCACAGTAGCCTTTCATTATCACCGTATCACCATCTTCAATAAACTTCCTTTCACCACCTTCTTCCAATTTCAAAGGTTTTGTGCCCTTCCATGCAAGTTCCAACATGGAACCAAAACTATCCAAAGTGTGGCCGGAAATTGTACCAGAAGCCATCATGTCTCCTACATTGATATTGCAGCCGTTTACAGTATGGTGGGCAAGTTGTTGGGCGATATTCCAGTACATGTACTTGAAATTAGAAGTACAGACTTTGGTACTTTGTAGTCCATCAGGTTGAATATAGACTTCTAAGTTGATATCAAATGCATGGTTTTTTTGGTATTGTAAATAAGGAAGAACCTCCGGATCCTGCTTAGGTCCCGAAACCCTAAAGGGTTCCAAAGCTTCTAATGTCACAATCCAAGGCGAAATGCTTGATGCAAAGCTTTTACCCAAAAAGGGACCTAAAGGAACATATTCCCAAGCCTGAATATCCCTTGCCGACCAATCATTAAATAGCACCATACCAAAAATGTAATCCTCAGCATCTTCTGTGCTCACACTATCCCCCATCTTGGTGGATTTCCCTACAATAAAGGCCATTTCCAATTCAAAATCCAATCTTCGGCTTGGTCCGAATTCAGGAGTCTCCATATTTGGATCCTTGTATTGTCCTTTGGGTCTGTGAATGGGAATTCCGGATGGAATAATAGAGGAAGACCTTCCGTGATAACCAACAGGAAGATGTTTCCAATTGGGCAATAAGGCATTCTCAGGATCACGGAACATGGTCCCAACGTTGGTGGCATGCTCCATGCTGCTGTAAAAATCCGTATAATCTCCGATCTTAACCGGCAAAAGCATCTGTGCTTCCTTTCTAGTCACTATTGCTTTTCCTCGGCTTTGATGATCTCGTAGTGACCCATTTTCTTCTTTGAGCAATTCCTGAACTTTCTCCCTGACCTTTTTAGTAGTGGGCTTTCCCAATGCTATAAAATCATTCAAAGTATCCTTTTGGAAAACACCATGCGGCAATTGTGTCATGTCAGAGAAAAATCCTTCTTCATGCAATACTGCCAAATCGACGATTTTATCCCCAATGGCAATTCCCGCCCGAGGAGAGAGTCTTTTGTTTTGGAAAATACCAAAAGGAAGATTATAAATTGTGAAATCAGAATTTTTGGGAATAGGTACCCAGCTTTTCAAAGACGGAACTATTAATTCACTCATGGTTAAAAATTTGTTCAAGGCCAAAGATAGAATTTTAACAGGGAAGAAAAAATCAAAGAAAATTCAGGATATTAGAGGAAGATAAATTGTAGTCATAATCCTTAAATCAATTAAAGATATTAATTTCCACTATTTGTATAAAATATTAAATAAGAGTTTGAACTTAGTTGATTTTTTTTCGAAATTACAAACTTGAATAGATTATTGCCAAAAATAACCATGAAGTACTTCAGTCCTTTAATCATACTGTTTCTCAACCTATTTGTAGCTTGTAAATCAAGCACTTCTCCAGATATCCCTTTTGGGGATGGTGAGCAACTTAGCTATAATTTCCACATACGGCCTATCCTTTCAGACAAATGCTTTGCCTGTCATGGACCTGATGCCAACAAGCAGGAAGCAGGATTGAGATTGGATGTGGAAGAGGCGGCCTACGCGGCATTAAAAGAAAGTCCGGGAAAATTTGCCATTATTCCCAATGACCTCGACGGTTCAGAACTTTACCACAGAATAGTCAGCACAGATTCCAACGAACTGATGCCCCCTCCTGAATCCAACCTCTCTTTGACCGAAGAGGAGATTGAATTGATAAAAAAATGGATTGAACAAGGCGCTGAATATGAGCCGCATTGGGCTTTTGTAAGTCCTAAAAAAGGAGAATTACCTAAAATCAAAGACGAAAAATGGCCTAGAAATGAAATTGATTATTTCACCTTGGCCAAAATGAACAAGTTGGGTCTGAATCCAAACGATCAGGCAGAAAAGCATGAATTATTGAAAAGAGTAAGCCTTGACCTGACAGGCCTCCCGCCTACACCTGATATGATCAATGCTTTTGAGAAGGACAAGAGCCCAGAAGCATACGAAAAAGCATTGGACAAAATTATAGGTCTGCCAACCTTTGGAGAGAAGATGGCTGTTCTTTGGATGGATATTTCCAGATATTCGGACTCCTATGGTTATCAGGATGATAATATCCGAACCCAATGGCCATACCGGGATTGGGTCATTCATGCATTCAATAAAAACATTCCATACGACCAATTTATCACTTGGCAGTTGGCTGGGGATATGTTACCAAATGCGACCAAGGAACAAATATTGGCTACAGCCTTTAACAGAAACCATAAATATACCGAGGAGGGCGGTGTCATTCCCGAGGAATACAGGGTGGAATATGTCTTGGACAAATCCAATACCTTCAGCAAAGGAATCCTTGGAATTACCATGGAATGTGCACAATGCCATGACCATAAGTATGACCCGATTTCACAGAAAAACTTTTTCGAGATGTTTGCCTTTTTTAACAATACTCCTGAAAAAGGATATGAAGGCGATGTCTCCCAATCCAAACCTGCCAAAACACCAATCCTTTGGATAGATAGAGATGATATCAACGAACTCCTTTCATTCATCAACCATCAGGACACAAGTAAGATCATGGTCTCAGTAATGGAGGAACTTGACACCATAAGAACGACCTACATTCTAAACCGGGGTTTATACGACGCACGTACGACTCCTGTCAGCCCAAACACTCCTGAAAATATTTTTTCCTTTCCTGACAATCTACCCAAAAACAGACTTGGATTGGCACAATGGACCGTGGACAAAAACAATCCGCTCACAGCAAGAGTATTTGTCAACCTGATGTGGCAAGAGATATTTGGTGTAGGCATTGTCAAATCCACGGGCGATTTTGGAATGCAGGGAGATCTCCCCTCCCATCCTGAACTCTTGGATTGGCTGGCTGTTGATTTTATGGAAAATGGTTGGGACATAAAGTACCTCCTTAAGAAAATAATGACTTCGGCTACTTACATGCAGTCTTCCAAAGTCACTAAGAAACATTTGAATACTGATCCTGATAATGTCTACCTGGCTAGATCACCTAGACTCAGGTTGCCTGCTGAAAATATCAGGGACTTGGTATTGGCAAGCTCTGGACTTCTGGTCCCGGAAATAGGTGGGCCAAGTGTAAAACCTTACCAGCCTGAAGGACTTTGGGAGGCTGCTACATCAGGTCGTGGTGAACTCAAAACATACCAACAAGACAAAGGTGAAAAACTTTACCGAAGAGGACTATATACCTTCATAAAACTGACTTCCCCCCCTCCGATGCCGATTATATTTGATGGGTCAAACAGAGATCAATGTGAAGTCAATAGAGGTAGAACCAATACACCGCTTCAGGCATTGGTCATGATGAATGACCCATTGGTAATGGAAGCATCCCGGGTTTTGGCGAGTCAGTTGACAGAAAAAGAATCCGAACCGGAAACAGCCATTGAGGAAGCTTTCAAAAGAATCCTTTGCCGGGCTCCAAATTCGAAGGAGCTGGATATTCTTTCCAGTTATTTTGAAGAAGAGTTCTCAAAATTCAGCAAAGACCAAGCTTCTGCTGATGATTTGTTTAGAGTGGGTGAATACCCGATCAAAGAAGAAAAAATAACCCCAAACACCGCCGCCATGATGCAGGTTATCCTGGCGATGTATAACCTTGAAGAAGCAATAACCAAAATCTGAGATGGAAAAGGAACAATTTGAATATGGATTAAACGAGAACAGGAGGAAGTTTCTTTCAAAGGTCAGTTTGGGTTTGGGGAGTGTTGCTTTGGGAAGTCTACTGATTCCCGATCTGTTCAAAGGCAAAAGCGGCGAAGATGCCTTGATGGAGGCATTGCCTCATTTTGCACCAAAAGCAAAGAGGGTTATTTATCTTTTTCAAAACGGTGCACCTTCACAGTTGGAGACATTTGATTACAAGCCTTTGCTCAACCAACAAGTTGGACAGGAACTCCCGGACTCCATCCGTGCAGGGCAAAGGCTGACAGGCATGACTGCCGGACAAAGCTCTTTCCCATTAGTAGGCTCTTTCTTTAAGTTCAACCAATATGGAGAATCAAGGGCATGGATTTCTGAAGCTTTCCCCCATACTGCCAAAGTGGTGGATGACATTTGCATCATCAAGTCCATGCACACTGAAGCCATCAACCATGACCCTGCTTTAACTTTTTTCCAGACGGGAGCCCAAGTGGGTAACCGTCCAAGCATGGGAGCTTGGCTGAGTTACGGACTTGGCAGTGAAAACAGCAACTTACCTTCTTTTTGTGTGTTGCTGAGCCGTGGAAAAGGAAATGGACAAGGTGTTTATTCCAAACTTTGGACCAATGGTTTCTTGGATTCAGTCCATCAGGGAGTACAGTTTTCGGCAAGTGAAGATCCTGTGTTATATCTCAAAGATCCAAAAGGAATGAACAGAGAGGACAGGAGAAGGATGTTGGACAAGCTGGCCGAATTGAACAACATGAATTATGAGACTTTTGGTGACCCTGAAATACAGGCCAAAATCCAACAATATGAAATGGCTTTCCGCATGCAGACCGCTGTGCCGGAAGTCACCGATATCAAATCAGAGCCTGACAGTATCATCAAAATGTATGGGCCGGATTGTTTGATTCCCGGAACTTATGCTGCCAACTGCCTTTTGGCAAGGAAGTTATCTGAGAATGGAGTAAGGTTTGTACAGCTTTACCATCAGGGATGGGATGCTCACGATAACCTGCCCAATCAAATGGTCGGTCAGGCAAAAGACGTGGATCAGGCTTCTGCTGCATTGATCACAGACCTGAAGCAAAGAGGCTTATTGGATGAGACTTTGGTGATTTGGGGTGGGGAATTTGGAAGAACTAACTACTGTCAGGGCAAAATTCAGGTGGACAATTATGGCCGTGACCACCATCCTAGGGCATTTTCAATTTGGATGGCCGGAGGAGGTGTCAAGTCAGGAATGGTTTATGGTGAAACAGATGAATTCGGATACAACATTGTGGAAAACCCAGTTCACGTCCACGACTTCCAAGCCACCATCTTGCATTTGATGGGAATTGACCATGAAAGGCTTACGTACAAACACCTTGGTAGAAGGTATAGGTTGACCGATGTACACGGTAAAGTTGTAAAAGACATTTTGGTTTAACATTTCTAATAGTATGCCCAAAAACCAAAAAATCTTTGCGATTCTAGAAAATTCGTTGATTGCTTTACATGGATTGATTCTCATTCTTGTCATAGGTCAAGACCATATACAATTACCGTCTTTTTTGGAGGTAGTGGGTAGAATGCACCCTTTGCTGCTCCATTTCCCTATCGTCATGCTGTTTTTGGCCGCATTGCTGTTTTGGTTTCCTGATGCCTTGGGAGTCAACTCGAGGAATGCTATGAAATGGCTTTTGCTTTCCGCACTATTCTTCACAGGTATGACTGTTCTTGCAGGGCTTTTTCTCAGCGTGGAGGACGGCTATGTCAAAGAGGATTTTGAAAACCACCAGTGGACAGGATTGCTGGTATTTTGGCTGGGAACTTTGTGGTATTGGTTTTGGGCCAAAGAAAAGCTTTCCATTGCCAAAGGCCTTTCCTTAGTTGTATTGGCTTTGGTTTTAGCTACAGGCCACTTGGGAGCTTCATTGACACATGGGGAGGATTTTCTTTTTGCACCTTTAAAAAGTGAGAGATACTTGCCCCAGGTAAGTTTCGAAGAAGCTTTGGCTTTTGACCATGTCATCAAACCAATTTTGGATCAAAAATGTATCAGTTGCCACAAAGAAGGAAAAGTCAAAGGTGAGCTGAGAATGGATGAAGTCCAATATATTCTGAAAGGTGGCGAAATGGGTCCTGCCATCGATATGCAAGATCTTGAAAATTCCCAGATTTTGATTCATATATTGTATCCGTTGGAGGATGAATATCACATGCCTCCCAAAGGAAAACCTCAATTGACCGAAACTGAACTTGCATTGATACAAAGCTGGATTTTGGATTCTGCACACTTTGAAAAAAAGCTGACAGCCTACAATCCCGAAAGCGAATTCATTGCTTTATCAAAAGAGAAATTTGCAAGTAAGGATATCAAATCCTATTCCTTTGAGGCTGCAAGTACCAAAACTATTACAGGTCTAAACAATGACTACAGAAAAGTCGTAGCTATTTATCCTGATTCTCCCGGTCTCAGGGTTACATTTTTTGGAAAAAACCAGTTTAATCCCAATACAATCGATGACCTGAAAAAAGTCAAAGAGCAAGTGGTAGAACTGAATTTTCAAAACATGCCTTTGAAAGATGAAGACCTTCAAAAGATTGCAAACTATCCAAATATTGAGTTGCTCAACCTTAATTTTACAGGAATCGAAGGGAACAATTTAAGGGAATTGAAAAACCTCAAAAACCTGACGCATCTCTCCCTCAGTGGTAATCCGCTTTCAGAAGCAGCTTTTGAAAGCCTTAAAGATTTTAGTCAGCTAAAGAATCTGTATGTATGGACTAATAAAAACGCAGATGCCATTGCCTCACTAAAATCCCATTTGCCTAATACAAATATTGAAGGAGGATTTCAGGACAATGGTACGCTATATCAATTAAATGCGCCACAAATAGAATTTGAAAAATCAATTTTCACTGATAATGCAGAGGTCACGCTCAAGCATCCCATCGGCACTGTAAAGATTTTTTATACCCTTGACAATACCATGCCCGACAGCAGCAACCATCAGGTGTATTCAGGCCCCATAAGTTTGAATAAAAACACAACTTTACGGGCAAGGGCTTTTGCAGACGGATGGCTGGGAAGTACGGAAAAACAAGCTGTGTTTTTCAGTTCAAAAATTCAGCCTGACAGCTACAAACTTACCTTTCCTCCCAGTGAATCATATAAAGGAAATGGTGCCTTGACCCTATTTGACCTTGAAAAAGGAGATGAGGATTTTGGAACGGGAAAATGGTTGGGTTTTCAGGACACTCCCTTTGAAATTCAAATGGATTTCAAATCACCCCAAAGTCTCCAAAATATTGCATTCAGCACCTTGGCAGCAGTGGGGTCATATATTTTCCCGCCTTCCAAAGTGGAAGTTTGGATCAAAACCCATAACACGGACTGGAAGTTGATAGATACGCAGAAACCTGAACAGCCAACAGGTAATCGTGACAGAATGCTACAGATGTTTGAAACCAATATCAACCAAAGTGAGGTCACTGCCATCAAAGCAAAACTCACTCCTGTCAATCCTTTACCGAAATGGCACCCCGGTGCCGGAAGTAAAGGATGGGTATTTATTGATGAAATCCTGATCAATTGATATGAAAGCTTACCAGCGGTATTTTGAGCAAATTCAAACCAAACTCAAGACTGTTTTCGGGCAAACTGAAAAGATTGAGCAAGCTGCAAAATGGATAGCAGATTGCCTCTCCAATGACGGATTTATTTATACCAGTGGCACAGGTCATTCACATATTTTTGCAGAGGAGATATTTTACAGGGCGGGAGGATTTGCCCGGGTAGTAGCAATCCTAGATGATGCCCTGATGCTGCACAAAGACGCTTCTCACAGTACCGAGGTGGAAAGGATGGAAGGATATGGGGCAAGGCTTCTTGAAGGATTTCCATTATCGGAAAAGGATGTTTTCATCATCTCTTCCAATTCCGGCCGAAACACTGTAAGCATCGAAATGGCAATGATTGCCAAAGAGAGTGGCGCTAGGTTAATTGTTATCACCAACCTGAAACACACCCAGTCTATAGACTCAAGACATCCCTCTGGAAAAAAACTATATGAAATTGCGGATGTATTTTTTGACAATGGGGGTGAAATAGGAGATGCGGCTGTAACTATTGAAGGTTTCGAATTCAAAGTTGGCGCTACATCCACAGTTATTGGTACCGTCATTCTTCAAAGTATCATGGTGCAGGCTACCGAAAACCTGATCCAAATGGGCCTTAAACCAGAGGTATTCAGCAGTTCCAATTCGGATGAGGGGGAAGAACACAATGAGGCTTTGATCAAGAAATATAAGGGGATTGTGAAGGGATTGTGAAAACTTGGTATGGATTAATGATTTTGAAGATGAAGAATTTGAAGAATGGAATTAAGGCAATTTGTAGACTGATATTGAATTCCAAAAAAAATCAAAATAGAACCTTTCCTTTATAACCATAATATCGATTTAATTTCCATTTTTACCGTACTAGAAGTATTCCCTTGAATAATTCCATCCATGCAGGTTTTTAAATGTGATCATTGCAGTCAACCGGTGTATTTTGACAATACCCATTGTTTGAAATGTCAAAACAAACTGGGTTTTGACGCCGACCAACTTAAGATGGTTTCCATGCATCTTCATGAAGATGGGACTTTAACAGAATCTATTTCAGGCAAAGGCTATCAATATTGCAGCAATCAGCAATACGGAGTCTGCAATTGGGTAATTCCTTACGAAAATCCTGATAAATTCTGTATAGCTTGTTCCCTTAACAGGATCATTCCGGACTTATCAAAACCTGAATACCTATCAAGATGGAAAGTAATAGAATTGGCAAAGCACAGATTGATTTATGCTTTGTTAAGGTGGGGATTTCCTATCATTCCCAAATCGGTGGATTATGAAAGGGGATTGGCTTTCAATTTCAAATCTGACTCCGCAATGCCTGATGGGCAAAGGGTGATGACAGGCCATGCCAATGGCCTGATTACCATGAACATCGCAGAGGCAGATGATGTGGAAAGAGAAATGGCCAGAAACAATATGGATGAAGTTTACAGAACAGTATTGGGACACTTTAGACATGAGATCGGACATTATTATTGGGAAAGACTAATTGAGGGCACAGATATACTTCCAAAATTCAGAGAACTTTATGGGGATGAGAGATACAGTTATCAGGAGGCCTTGAACCATTACTATAAAAATGGAGCTCCGGCAGATTGGAACCAAAATTATATCAGTGCCTATGCCACCATGCATCCTTGGGAAAGTTGGGCCGAAACTTGGGCTCACTATATGCACATGGTAGATACTCTGGAAACTGCATATTCTTATGGCTTATCCATTGACCCTCAAATCGCAAGAAAACTGGAGGTCAAAACTGCGGTCATTGACCAAAATGCCTACTTTTGCAAAGACTTTGAGACCATTTACCAACTCTGGCTTCCCCTCACTTTTACCATGAACAGCCTAAATAGAAGTATGGGGGCAAAGGATTTGTATCCTTTTGTGATCAATGCCAAGGTGAAAGAAAAATTAAAATTTATCCATGAGGTGATTCATGGGGTGAGTTGATTTTAGATTGAAGATTTTAGACCAGACAGCACGCAGGTTTTTGAAGGCAGATTTTTGAATGGATTATCTTTGGAAATGATAGGTGCATCAGTTGTAAGAAGACTTTGGCTTCGGGACACTTGGGATAGCAGTTTCCAGTCTCCTTCTTACCAATCCAATTTATATTTGTAAACTTTAGTAAAATTTAAATTAAACCGTACTTCAAATTTTTTTAACTTTCAATAAACTATTCTGGATCTTCAATTTGAATTTATGAAGAGCTTTATATTTAAATTCATTATACTGAGCATTTGCATCATTTTGGGAAATTTTCAAATCACAATTGCCCAAAAACCCAAAATAATTGTTTCCACGGACATTGGAGGAAGTGATCCTGATGATTTTCAGTCTATGGTGCATTTGCTGGTCTATGCGGATAAATTTGATATTTTGGGTTTGATCAGTTCCCCACCACATGATGGCCGGGTAGTGCACATTTTTGAAGCCATTGATGCCTATGAAAAAGACTACCCAAAACTACAGGTTCAAAATAAAACTTTCCCTGAACCAGACTATCTTAGAAAGGTCAGTAAACAGGGAGCGACAGAACCTCAATCCTCCGAAATCCCCGAAAACCTAAGCGAAGGTGCTGCTTTTATAATTTCCCAAATAAGAGATCATCCAGATTCTCCAGTTTATGTTTTGGTTTGGGGATCAATTACAGACGTTGCCCAAGCCGTACATCATGACCCTAGCATCAAAAAGAACTTGAGGATTTATTCTATAGGCAGTTGGAATACAGATCAGGATCCAAATTCCAGGAAATACTTGTTCCGAAACCATCAAGACTTATGGTGGATTGAAAACAATACAACTTTCCGTGGCATGTATATGGGCGGTGACCAATCAGGAGATTATGGGAATATATCATTTGTAAAAAAACATATCAAAGGACACGGCTTTCTTGGAGGACTTTTTTGGGAACAGAAGAAAGACATCAAGATGGGGGATACACCTTCCGTACTTTATTTGCTTCATGGAGATCCCGAAAATCCCGAGTCGGAAAGTTGGGGAGGATCTTTTGTCAAAACCGGATATGGCTCCAACTATTGGACAGACAATCCAGATCCCACTATGGTAGAAAACAATAGACCCGGTGCAAAAACAGTCAACAAATGGAGAAATGAGTTTCTGGACGATTGGTCAAGAAGAATGGATTGGTTGAAATAGAGAAGAAGTGGGAAGTTTGAAATCGGAAGTTTAAGTATCAGCTCCTTAATGATTTTAAACAAATTACTGTGAACTTTTCAAATAAAAAAAACTACTCAAATTAAATACTTCCTGACTTATTTGATACAATTGAAATTCTATTGAAGGAGGAGAAATGTTGGTACATGGCACCCTTCTATCTTCCCTTCTCCCTCTCTACCGTTCTCACATACAGATCTTCAACTTTCTTTCTTGCCCATTCGGTTTTGCGGAGAAATTTCAGGCTGGAATTGATGGAAGGATCATGTGTAAAACAACGGATAGTTATTCTTTCTCCAAGTCTTTCCCATCCATACTTATTGACCAAATATTCAATCATATCAATCAACCTGACACCATGCAATGGATTATTCGGCTGAGCTTTGGGGTCTTGGTTGTGATTATTTTCCATTTTTCAAAAATAAGGATTATATCACTATTCTTTTCTTTCCTGCTCAAAAACAAATACTCCTTTTTTGTTGGCAATAATGATATCCACCAATCCGTCACCTGTAATATCTTCTGCCACGACATGCACGCCCACTCCTGAATCAGTATCTATTCTGTGCGGAATCCATTGTGGATTTTGTCCAGAGAAAAACTCATACCAGTACAGATAAGGCGGGTCCATCCCACCAGGATCTGAACCCATGTGGGCAAAGAATCTTTTCCCGGTGATAAAATCCGGCAATCCGTTCGAATTGACATCTACAAAAGCCACTCCGTGTGTTTGGGTATAAGTACTGTCAATGTAATGGGTCTTCCATGAAATCTCACCATTTAGATTTTTAATTTGTTGGTGCCACCAAACACCCAATTCATGGGCAGAGGAGGAAAGCACATCCTTCATACCATCCCCATTAAAATCATGAGCATACATCTGCGCTGAAGCCTCACCTAAATTGGCGGGATGAAACTTCCAATCCGGACTCCGGGGGTCTTCGGGCGACTCCCACCAACCTTCTTTGACAATGATGTCATTTCTCCCATTACTATTCATATCACTGACACCCAATCCATGGGAAAATGGGGCTGCTCCAGGGCTATCTTTGCGACTGACGGTATATACTTTCCATTCCAAATTTTCGGTAGATTCCGGGGCTTTTATCCAGATGATCTCTCCTGTGGAAGAATTTCCACCAATGATTTCAAGATTTCCATCTCCATCCAGATCATAAAATCCCGCTGATTCATTTCCTAGTGTGGGATAGATCGCATGGGATTTCCAAATGCCTCCCTTATTTTTCGGGTTTTCAAACCACATCACTTCCTTTCCGGGAAAACCTATCCTGACAAAATCTACCCAACCGTCATGGTTGACATCCATTCCCTGACTGACAAAGGCATTGCTATAACCTTTATCATATTCAAATTTCATGGGCTTGGTGAGTTGATGCATGGTCCAATCGGGAGCTTCAAACCAAAAAGCTCCAGCCATTACATCAATGAGTCCATCGTTATTAACGTCTCCTACGCCAACTCCCTCGGCTAAAAAATCATGGGTCAGGATATGTTTTTTGAAAGTTATCCGCTCACCTTTTACAGCTTGTGGGGACTGCTGTGGGGATTTCTGATCATTACATGACAATACCAAAGTCAGCAAAAAAAGAAAGAGAACATTTCTATTAATTGATTTGGCCAAATTCTTTTGGTTGGTATTTTGGGTTTTCATTTCTTCTTATTTGATATTCAATAAATAAACAAGTAATCCGTCAAACTCTGCTTTTGATAAGGATGTGTGAAAGTTATCCGGCATCAAGGTATATTTGGAAGGAACCATTTCCTTGATTTCCTGACGGGAAACGGTAAATTCTTCCCCTACCTGATTGGCCAATACGACGGTTTGTCCCTCTTCCCTTCTAAAGAGCCCTGATACAGTCTGACCATTTTTAAGGCTGATGTTGTAGGTTCTGAAGTTTTCTGAAATATTTCTGTTAGGATCCAGGATTTTGGTCGCCAAAGCAGTTTTTCCCCAATTGCCAACGCCATCCAATTGTGGTCCTATCAGGCCGCCCTTTTTATCGATCTGATGACACATACTGCAATTGCTTTCATAAATATGGCCACCATCAACCTGACTATTATTTGGATCAAAATCAGCTAACCTGCTGGTGATCAACTTTTCTCTTTCATCTGAAATCGGAGTCAGGTTGGCCGTGAGTTCTTCGTAAACCTTCATTTGTTCTGAGGAAAGCTTGGCCAACAGGGATTCTTCCACGGACCTTGCTTTTAACAGTCTTGCAGGAGCATCTCCATTTTTGATTAAAGTCATCAATTGGCTTTTTCCCTGTGGACTTTTGGCCAATACGGAAGCAATAGTCTCTTGCAATTCCGTGGGAGAATTTTTCATGGCTTCACCAAGTAATTTCCTCGACCGATTATCATCCCATGTTCCCAAAGCCACTGCGAATTTCCTTTTGATACTTATTTCTTCCTCTCCATCATAAATTCTTTCTGCAATTTTTTCTGCACCCTCCAAAGGATTTAGCTGCATGACCGCCAATGCTGCTGAAGATCTCACTTCCTCATCAGCTTCTTTTGTGGAAATCAATTTCATGATTGATGTTGACAAATCAGCCATTTTATACCTGGCAGCTACACCATTGGCATATATCAGCCTTTGTTTATCTGAATCGGTCCAAGATATCTCGTTTGGAATATCAAGCAGCATTTGACTGGCCAAACTTTGGTACCATGATGCAAAGGAAGAAGGCATTTTCATCCCCCTTTGGGTAAATCCCTGATCTGAGGCAATAGCCCATCTAAAAGCTTCATCAGACTGTGAATCCACAGTTTTTTTAATCCAACCCAGCAAACGGCCCAACTTCGCAGCATCAACACTCCGCGCAATTGACTCGGTAAAGGCAATACTTTTTTCTTTTGGTTGTTTGTAGGATTCTACATGTGCCAAAAGAAATTCCCCTGCTTCGGGCAAATTCATATCCGAAGCCACAAGCGCGATCAACCTTGCCTCCTCTTCATTCCAGCTTTCTTTTATGGCCATTTGCAAGATTTCCTTTTTTTGCAAATGATTGGAAAGCGCCATCAAGGTTGTATATGCCAGATGGCTATCATGGGAAGGGACTTGTGTATGAAGTGTAACCAAAGCTTTATAGCTTTTTGGGTTGGGATGTCTGTTCAACATTTCGGCAGCAGCCCTTTGGATATGAGGATCTGAATCCGATAAATCCCTTATCGCCCAGGAAAGTTGCTCTTCTGATAATTGAAGATAGTTTGCCATTAATTTGTAGGCGTGTACCCTTACCCTCCTATCCTCATGTTTGATGGCCGATTCCAAAATTTCATCTGGCAAAACTTCCAACCTGAATAAGGCCCAAATCCCCTGAATATAGTGAACAGGATCAGTTTCACCTTCTTTAACCCATTCCAAAAGCTGTGGCACAGCCGATTCCCCTAACCTATCCACCAATTCATCCGTTGCCGTCATTCTTATCTGAAGGATGGGATTGCCCATACCCGCTATCAATTCCTCCTTGTCTGCTTTAGACCAGTCGGTGATAGGTCTTTGGTTTCCCTTGTATGTAATCTTCCAAATCCGCCCACTTACCCGGTCTCTTCCGGGATGATCCAAAGGAACCTCATAATGCCCGATGATCCGGTTGTAAAAATCAGCCACATACATGGCCCCGTCCGGACCGATTTTGATATCCACTGGTCTGAACCAAGGGTCTTTACTGACCAAGAAATCTTCTTGCTTGATCGCTGTTGGCGTACTTCCGTTGAACTCCATGGTGTTTCTGCTGATCCGACAGGTGACCACATCACCAGAATAAAAACTGTTTCTATATTCCTCCGGAAACTGATCATCGGTATAATAAACCAGTCCCGAAAGTGCAGTTGACTTCAACCCATAATCCATCATGGTGGGTGCAAAACCCATATTGGGTTCTTTCTTGCCCCATTGGGAATAATTTCCTCCCCAGATCATCTGAAAAATCGGAAGTGTATGACAATCTGCAGAATAATGGTATCCCATTTCATCGTAATCCGACCCAAAAGGATTGATTCGCCCATCTGTCGTCTTTTCCACCCTGCTGCCATCCAACTTAAACCTGAAAGTATTTCCTGATACCATTCGGATGGAATCCCCATCTTTTCCTGCAATAGTAGAAATATTGGAAAATCCATGGGAAGCGTGTATCCAACCATCAAACCCTCTAAATAGATTATTGACCATTCCATGGGTATCCTTGTGCTCAAATTCACCCAAAAGGATCTCCCTTTGGTCAGCAATGTCATCTCCATTGGTATCCAAAAACTTGTAGACATAAGGAATGGAATAGCCAATAGCCCCTCCTTTGATAGGAACAATTCCGATGGGAATATTCAAATCATTGGCAAAATCCTGGATTTTATCTGCTTTACCATCTCCATTGGTATCTTCCAATATGGTGATTCGGTCTTTTCCCCCTCCGTCACCTGCCGCAATCGGATATTCAGAAGATTGGGTCACCCAAAGTCTGCCTTTTTCATCAAAGGCCATATTGATGGGTTTGGTAATATCCGGTTCTGATGCAAAAAGTGTGACTTCAAAACCCGGTGGAAGAATAAAACTGAGTCTCTCCTCTTCGGGAGTCTGAAATTTGGAAGTCCTTACATGTTCTGCATAGATGTCAATTTTAATATCTTCTCTTTTTTCATTTGGAGAATTTTGACAACTGTGAAAAAGGCATGTAATAATCAGTAGGATTAGGTTGGGTTTGTGAGTAAACTTCATAGGAATGACCAAATGGTAAAATTCTAATGCTAAGCATACTAAACTTAATTTTAATTCTGAAAAGAAACAAGAAACTCCATGGCATTTGGGGTAATAATGGTGATGGGTGGAAATTTGGATATTGGGATATTTGATATTGGATTAAGACCGAAACCTTGGGTCAGACTGAACTGTCCAGGTGACACAATTCAATAATCCTCCGTAATACCCAATTTCATTGAAATTGATAGTTTCAATAATCCGGTTGGGAAAAGTCTTTTTAAATATATTTTGGATTTCTTTATCCATATTTCCTTCCACCTCAAATATTGGAACTACAATTAGATTGCTCACCTCCAGAAAATTGACGTAACATCCAATTGCATTTAATGGATGCTTCTTCAGGTGATATTCAAAAAAAGGAATGTCAATATAGCTCAACTTATTTTCTTCGAGTAAGACATTCATTTTCTTGGTCCAATACTGATATTCCAATTCACGGTGATTTCCGATCAAAGTAGTAGCATCCACAAAGCGTACCATCCCATCTGCATGACCTGTATAGTCCATTTTGACTTGAGGAATAATGATCACTTCCGTTTCCAACTGTTTTTCAAGATCTGAGACCAATTTGGCTTTATTGGAATAGTCAGGATTTTCATCAAAAAATCTGTCAGTCATAATGATCTTATCTGACCAACTGACCACATTGCCACCATCAAGAATGATATTGGATTTTTCGGCCTCTATACCATTTTCTGAACAGACAAAAACCGGGTCAGTGTAATGTTCAGGATAAGGTTTCAGGTAAGAAGGCTCATACCTGAATTGCACAAATTTATCCTTGGCGACTTGTATGGGCATATAATCACGGCACCAAATGTCTTTTGCCCCTGAGAGAAAATAAAATGGAATCTGATGTTTATTCAAAATAGCCATCAATTCCTTACATGTTTCAGTATATCTGGAATCACTGAGTAATAACTTGGAGAGAAAGACAGTATCGGTATCGTTACCTTTTATCATAGGGGGATTGAGAATTCAAATGGAAAAAATCTCCTGAAAGGTAGGTATTATAAATCGAAGAGAGATATAAAGGGACTTTATTTTAAAGGTGGTTCAAAATGTTTTGGTGAATGATAACCAGAATCTGAGTGACTCCTTCAAATGAATTGGCCTCTAAATCAATGTTTTTCTCACCGTCCACTGTACCAACATACACCATTTTATATTCCGCAAGCAACTTCCTTAATTCAAGTGAGGTGGTCAGCAGTTCTGAAGGTATATGTTTGCCAACTTCCAATAATTGGAATTCCACCCCTTCAGCAAATGCCAGTTCAGAGAAGAGCAAGTCCAGATTTTTTTGAAAGGAAATCTGGGCAATATACCGTGCCGAGAGTTTGTGTGACAATACCGTGTTACTGCGAAGCACTTTCCTGCCCAGCAATTGTTCGGTAACGGGGTCATTAAGGATACTGACTATTTTGGACAAGAAAGCTTGGTCATTTTGATTGATTGAAATCAATAACATCGTCAATCTAAACCCATGTTCATCATCCAAGTTGATGATGATATTATCAAAATTACCATCATGTAACTTTTTCAAAAATTGAGGTTTAAAGTAATCCATGGGATCATCAAAAACAAAGAATGCTTCTTTCAATGCGGCCAAACTTGGTAGGTCAATGAAATCATCAATATTGCCCAAAGGCCATGCGTCTCCAATTACGCAGATATTTTTGCTGGCAACCTCATTTGGTATCACAATCCCATTTTTGCTCAGCAACAAAGGATCTTGTGGAATAGGGGAATACTTGATTTCTTTGACGTTGGTAGTCAAAAACAGCAACCAGTCTGTTTTTTGTAAAGGTTTGCCAAAAGGACTCAAATTGATCTGAAAACGTCCTGCAGCGGTAACTCCTGAAAACCCAAGTAATGTTCCTCCTTTAAAATTCAACAAAAGTTCTTCAAATGGCATACCTTCCAGTTTACCCGAAGAAGAAAAATTTCTTGGGTCTACAAATTGAATGGTAGAACCATCAAAAGACAATATTTCGAAAAACACTTTGTAGTAAACCACATCAACCTTTGCCCGCGAGAGAATGCTCCCAATCACATCTCCCGGAGTAATAACAGTAAAAAAAGACCCTAATGCTGTTGAAGTCAATTCCTTAGCAATCCTGGTACTGTCCGGGTTACTTGACAATTCTATGGAACATTTCAAAGGACGTTTTGAAGCCTGTCGTTCTGATAAGTGTTGGAAAAAAGGCTGATGATTGGAAAGCGTGGTCAATATTTTCAAGTTAAAATTATCTGAATCAAAATCATCTTCGATATGGTCAGGTAATAACAGCACAATTCCAAGCGCATTAAAAACGGATAGTCTTTTAAACGTTTTGAAGTTCAATAAATCGCCCTGCCTAACAAAGACTTCAAGATTTGGCCACCTTTCTTTATTATATGTCGTTCTAAAATAACTTACCAGTTTAGGTTCAGAAAAAAGCAGTACCACATCTTCAAATCTCCCTTTATCTTTGGCCCTGATATTCAACTGATCTAAAATCAATGGCAATTTGACATTGTAATTGACGACCAAGATGTGATTTTTTTTTACGTAAGGAAGAGATCCGCTTTTGATGTTATCTATCAAAGTGGTCAAGGCAGCTGATAAAACCGAAATGATAAAAGAGAATAATACCAAACCTATCAAGACCTGCACCAAACCCACTACCAATTGTAACGGTCCTTTTGCATTTGCATAACTGGATGGGTCAGCAAATAGACGATAACTTGTGGAAAGATCACCAATTAAAGGAGACAACAGGATGATTACCAATGCACTTGCAATGAAAATAGCAATCAATTGGACCGAAACCGGTGCCAAAGCAAATTTCTCTCTTGATAGTATTCGGCTAAGCTTACGCCGAAAAAGTTTAGTCATATCAGTTCAGAACAAAGGTGGCTGTGATGCTAGGAATTCTAAATATAACAACCCTTAGCGAGTAAATGGTAATAGAGTGCGGAAAATCAGAATGTATAGAAAGTAGATTTCCAACCACTATATAGTATGTCCACTCAAAATCATTCCATCTTTCATGGCTTTTAGATAGGTGATAGTTTTCCCGTCTTCTCCCACTTCACAAACTCGATAGCCCGGATGAGGTGAACCCCAACTGCCTCCAAAATGTCCTGACCAGAGGTATGGTTTATTCCTATTGAGCATGATGCCGTCCACATCATGGTCATGGCCATGAAATACTGCTCGGACATTGGAGTAGCTTCCGATCATTTCCAATATTTCCGAACAGGCCACTCCATGCTTAGTCCAGTCATTTTGAGAAATATGGATAATTATAAAAACATGGGATAAGTGTTTAAAATCCTCCAATTTATTTTTTAGAAAAAGAGCATCAACACAAAGGTAGTCGCCTGCCTGATTGGAACTGTTGGCGAGTATTACCCCAAACTTTTCTTTGTTGATAAATGCATGGTCCGCGGGAATTCCCCAAATTTCTTCCCACTCAGTTTCTGAAATTCGGTCATGGTTTCCTTTTACAGGAAAATAAGGAACCTTGAGCGTGTCATATACATTTTTAACTTCAGGCATCCACTTGGGTTCATCATGGATCAAATCTCCATTGAAAACCACAAAATCCACATTTTCCTCGAAATGTATGGCTTCAATTAACGCATGGTGAGATTTTTTGAAGTCAGTATTGGGCTGACCATAATGTCCATCAGATGCAATGATGAATTTGAGTGTTGGATTTACAGGGAAATGCATTTTCCCAAAGGTGATAAATGGCATAGTGGAAATGGCGCTGCTCAATACGGTCAGCTTTTTTAAGAATGGTCTACGGTTCATATTAATCACGTTATTTCATTAATTCTCAAAAGAATTTAGTCAGGTATTGAAAAGCCAAAGAAGTAAGGATGGCGAAACCAAAGCTGAGAAGAGTACCTATCAGGATATATTCGGTCAATTTTCGATCTTTGGATTCTTTAAGGTCCCCAAAGCGGAAGACAGATTTTGCCGTGATCAAAAAACCAACTGCTTCCCAATGATCGGTGATGATGAATACAAAAACCAATAGTCTTTCAAGAATTCCAATGTATTTTCCGGCATTTGGTAGTGACTGATCTTCCTCGTCCATGATTTGTTTTGACCATTTGTACAGGAGTACATTCATAATGATCGAGACTGCAAAAACCAAAAAGACCAATGCCGTCATATAGGACCAAAACCTAATTGACTGCAGAAACGCCAACCATGAAGTATCAGGATATATCCAAATCAATGTCACAATTGCAATCACCAGTAAATGCAGAAATTGATCAAAAATAAACCAGAAAGTTTTATTCGTTGGTTTCTGAAAAGACAGCTTGGCCCAGTCTATAAAAAAATGGGGAATCGTGATCCCTAGAGCCAATGGCCAATAGCTAAGGTCAAAAAACAACAACATCACCAAGGCTCCATGTATCAAAACATGTAGGTAAAGCTTAGAGGATTTTCCTTTATTTTTTGTTTTGTCCTCAATCCATGATTTTGATTGAAGCATGAAATCTCCAATTAAATGGGCCAAGAGGAGTTTGACAAATATGATCATGGCAAAAGTTTTTTGAGCTTTAGTTTATAAACATTGTCCAGTTCCATCAATTCTTCAAAATAGGCCCTTTTGAATCTTCCGCTGACAGATTGTTGCTCGAGTTCCAGCATGGAGGCAATTTCAATTTGTTTTAGGTTTGGGTTTTCCAATGCAATCTCCACTATCTCTGCTGCACTCACCGTCCAGTTATCCATCAGGATCAATGCCAATTTGAACATCAGGTTCATTTCCCTGTCAAAATCTTCCCAATCAGTTTTTATGAGTAGGTTCTGTTCCTGTTTGCGAAGGAGTTCAAAAGCTTCGCCGGAATGATAATAAGCAGAACCCGTCCGCATTCCTATGGGTGTATTGTCATTTAGTTTTTCTCCAATCCCAATGGACATCCGCACATCTACCGGCCCCGTTCTTTTTTGTAATTGATCCCCTGTGATGGATTTAATGGTTGCTTTGATCATGAATGCCTTTTGTAAAGCCTCCATCGGGTCCAAGACTTCCAACTGAAAACTATCCCCCCGGAATATTTCCCAGGCTTTACTGACCTTGCCCCATTTCGAAAACAAAGACTGAATGGGAATCAGCCATTCCTGCTGACTCCCCAAGCTTCTTGAATCAATAATATCTCCTGTAATGACTGCTATCATGGCAATTTGAATATCGCCTAAATAAACGATATATCCAAATATCGCTTAAATAAACGATAAATTAAAATATCGTCTTACTAAACGATATTTAATTATTTCGATTCCTAATTGCATTGGGTAAAATAGTCCAGCCCTGAAAAACTAAATTCAAAAAATACCTCATCTGACTAATGATCAGATGAGGTAGTATTGGTTGCTATTTAAACTTACAAATAACTTAAGCGAATGCTGTCCTGTTCATTTGGTTTTACTTATTACCTCGTCCGGCAAGCACCACACCTATGACAAGAAGCACTACGCTGATAATCACAGGAGTCCAGTTGGCTGAACTAACTGCAATATCAAAGCCGAGAAAACTAAAGCTTTCTGAATCCTGTAATGCTTGGTATCCAAATACCACAGTGCCTATGGCACCAATAATTGCCAAAATAATTCCAATTGTTTTCATGTGCATAAAGTGGGTTTAGCGTTGATATTAGTGAAGGTAATCAATATAAACTGATAATTAACAATCCTTGAGGCTTACGTTCTCAAACTTCATGTCTCAAATCTGACCTTTTGTTTACAAATTATAGATTTTCGTTTCTTTTTTCCCCGAAATTCTTCGAATTATGCCGATGTGAGTGTCCTCACTCACATCCAGCACCTTTGATGCTCACGTCTTACCTAAGTCTTGTAAACCCCATTCCCAGTGATCCTTACTTAAACCCCTTCAGGGTTTTTTGGAAAACACGAATGCCCTTTTCCTACCTCCGGGTTGTCACCCGGGGCAAATAACCTAATGGTATTCAATCCCTATCGGGATTTTCTCCAGCACATCCCCCCGCCGTTGTGAGTACCCCCACTCACATCCTTGAGCCTCCGCAATTCTTCAAAGGGTTCCTGATAAATTGCCTCATATCCAGGTTCGTTAGAATGCCGTTAAATTTTTCATTCAACTCACAACAAAGCTTTAATCCTCAAAAACCCCAACATCGGTCTTCCAACATCCTGCATTAAACCCTATTCAGGGTTTTGCCCAAATCCAAATCTCCCATATCCTCCAGGTTGTCACCCGGGGCAAATAACCTAATGGTATTCAATCCCTATCGGGATTTTTCCCAAAAGATGCAAGTGGCTCCCTCAGCCTCCGATATGAGTGTATCTCCTACTCCCAGCCGCCGATGTGAGTGTCCTCACTCACATCCAGCACCCTTGAGAATCAGGTCTCGGATCTCGCCTCTAGTGTCTCGCTTCTCCCCTCTTGGCTCCCCGATACTCGGGGCAGGCTTTGTTTTTTGGCTCTTGTTTCTTGGCTCTTGTTTCTTGTTTCTTGGCTCTTGGTTCTCATATCTCGCTTCTCGCTTCTCCCCTCTTGGTTCATTGTACTTCGTACTCCACCCTCACCTTAACCTATCCCAATTAATCATCGCATTCCAAACCATCGGAGCATCATGATGATTGAGGTAGCGGTGAAGGGGGTCAAAGGTGAAGGCAAGTACATTTCCTTTTCCGACAGGCACATTGAATACAGCGCCATGGCCCACAATCTCCTGTTCGTTTCGGACCATACCGGATACCACATAAGGTTTAGCCTTGTCTTCTTTTTTCTCTTCTTTGTCCACTTTTGCTTTTTCAGGCATTCCCATAATATGACCATCATAAGGAACCTCATCTTTCAGCGGTTTGCTGCCATATTGTATCAGCATCAAGTCCCTGTTGTATTTATTGGTCTGCAACAATGGACCATTTCCTCGAAAAAGGGTGAATTCCTCAGGATATCCATACAATACCGGATGACCTGAATTCCTTGCTTTCGCCCGGATGATTGAACCCGGATGGAATAAACTACCTGCACTCACCGGAGATAATTCAGGGGTTAGACCAGCCTCGGCAACAATACTGCTGGTATTGTCAAAACTGATCAACAGACCACCTTCTTCTACAAACTTTCTCAAATTATCTATTCCCAAATACCCCGGTCCACCCGTCATATCATTGGTAGAAGTCGGCATTCCGTGGGATTGGAATTCTGCTGTTTTGGTAAATGGCATCGGACCGAATTTTTTATCTACTCCATTGACAAAATACTTCAGATTACCCCTTACCCGTGGAAGAATTATTACATCAAATTTGGATTTAAGATTCCCGGCTTTCAGCACATCTTTGTCGATGGAAGTATAGGGTATTTTCCTTTCATCAAAAGTGTACCTGGACCAACCCTCATCCTGCGTATTGTACCAAGTGTGGTAAATCGCAACCTTTGGCAGGGAGACTGTTTGTTGGTCAGAACCTTGAATATTAGCTGAAGTGCCTTTTAAGTCCAAGCCAAATTCCGAGGAAAACGAACTGGCTTGGTTTTTATTGATTTTTTTCAAAACCAAAGAACCTGGTGAAAGGGTATCTCCGCCTACAACAGTCTGCTTGGACAGCACAGTAATTTCCGCGTTTTTATTCTGAGACTTTAGCCAATATAAGGCCGGCAGAACTGTATTCTGGGCATGGTAAGGCAATATATACGTTCCCCCATCTCCTGAAACCTTACCGGAATATTTGGGAGCCTCTGTGAGCATTTTCAAAGAAGATACTTCAAATTCAATGCTGTCCTTTGCTTCTACCTCAACACCATATAGGTAAGGCAATGTCCATGCAATGGCATCATAGGGCGGGAATTTGGCGTCTTTGGGATAATCCTGGGCAGTCATCAGGGAAACCAGCAGATTTCTGTAAGGCTGTTCTGTCAAAGCCACATAATGCTCCTCTGATTCGTGAACCTCAATCCCCTGCACCAATAATTGCCCGGCCAGATAAGCTGCCATAGCTGGGTCTTTTTGGCTTTTGGCAATCGTAAAGGCCTTCGGTCCTTCTTTCTTACCCTTTTCAACACTGTTATATCCTTTTTTGTAATAATTGGTCAATAACAATTTGGCATTGTTGGCGGCATAGGAAAGTGAGGCGATCACCCCAACTTGGGTATAGTTGATGTTGTTTCTAAAAGACCAAAACACCTGTGGAGTTGCCGGGTCAGGTCTGTACCATTCTTTGGATGTAGCCAAGTCTCCTGCAAATCTTGCAGTAGACAGATCACGCAAATAAGTGTCCGCACCAGAGTTGCCATAAGTTTCATAAAATCGTCCATTGGAATTGTGGTTGTTCGCTACCCAAATTCCATATCCCGGCCACCAACCATCATAGAAGGCCCAAGTAAATGCACCGGGCATTCCTTCCGAAGCGACTGCGGCCACGTCATGATTACCCATCACCTGCCACTCACTTTGGGTAATCGGATCCACATAATCATTGTATGGGCCGGTGCCAGTGGATATGTACAGCAAGGGAACTGACTCATGAAGGTCAAGCATCACGGTAGGGTGAAACTCGAAAAATCCTTTGAAAATGGATTTGGTGATTTCCTGGGAAACCTGCAAACCGTCTCGGTTATTGTCGTGAAAAACATACTTGGCCCAATATGGTGGAGAACGGGGAAAGCCATCATCAATAAACTCTCTTCCTTTGGTATATCGGTAATACCAATCTACCTGCTTGTCCAAGCCATCCGGTTCCATGATCGGATTGATGACTGTAATGATATTGTCCGTTATTTGCTTGATATCAGGTGCTGAAGATGTTGCCAATCTATAGGCCAATTCCATCAACATCTCGGGGGAACCCATCTCTGTGGCATGCATTCCACCCGACACATAATACACCGGCTTGGAGTCCAAAATAATCCTCTCAGCCTGTTCCGGGTTGGTTTTTCTAGAGTCCGACAATTTTGCCAATTGGCTTTTATAATGATCCAATTTGGCCATGGTTTCCTCATTTGCAATCACCACCACATAAAAAGGTCTGCCTTCTTCTGTTTTTCCCATTTCCTGCATGTTGACCATGGGAGAAGTCTGGGCAAGTTTTTGGTAGTAGCCATAAATTTCAGAGGAACGGTGGACATGCCCTTCCGCCCCGATAATATGACCAAAATGTTTGAGCGGTGAAGGGATGGTGGGATGGTCTACCACATCCAATAATGACTTGGGTAAAAAGCGTTCATCAGTGGTGAATTCCCTTATTTTTTGGTTGTAAGTTTGGTCGATTTGCTGGGCTTTAAGTTCAGTAAATACAAAAAGCATCAGCAATGCCATTAAATTATATATTTTACGCATGTTGGTTGGTTTTGATTGAAGTTAAAAAGCTACAAAAATTTGTTTGAATTTAAGCTAGGGATTTATTTAGGTGGCTATCTAAAGAGAAAAACCTCCTAATAAAGTTCCTTTTTGAAAATAAAAAGGGGTTATCTACCTAACAGGTCTCTCGATAGGAAATCTATTGGTCTGCCATTCAATAATCCCACCCCTCAAATTATAAACCCTATCAAATCCATCCCTTTGCAGAATTTTGGCAGCCATCATGCTCCTTACCCCTGAAGTGCAATAAACGTAAACCTCTTTATCCTTGGGCAATGATTTTATTTTCTCAGAAAACTCTGGATCATAAATGTCAATGATCAATGTTTCCGGGATGACTCCTTGTGCGACTTCTCCTTTTGTTCTGACATCAAGTACAATCCCCTTTCCGGATTCCATCAGGTTTTTGAAAGTAACGGCATCAATGGTTTTGATAAACACCTCTTGGTTTTCTGATCCAAAATGATCGGTTTGTTCTTGGTTTTTGGTGTTGCATGAAAAAACAAGCAGCAAAATTAGAAAGTAGGGAATGGTGAATTTCATGAGCTTCAAATTACTTTTTATTTTACTAAGGGATATATCATCATATGGGTAAAATTAAATTATCTATAGAAGGGTATTTGTACCTTTTGGCCTGCCTGTCCGATAGGCAGGCACAATATTTATTTCGTACCTAAAGGCACGAAAGCCTTTCATATTCAAACTCTTTCTACCCATATTTGGTCCCTAAAGGGACAGTAAAATCAATATATTTTAACCGGTTTTCCTTTCCTAGAATCTGAAAGATTATTAAATCGGTATGCTATTCCCCAATTTGGATTTTAAATTGACAAAGTGAGATTAGGCAACTTATTTCTTTTTAATTTTCAAGTAGCGTTTCCAAAACTTCCATAATCGCCTCAATATCCTCTTTGGTATTGTAAAGATGAAGGGAAATCCTGATTGCCTTGCCCCTTGTCGAAACAAAGATTTTCCTCTCCTGTAATTTATGCAACAAAACTTTTTGGTCTAAATGCGCTGGCAATAAAATGCCAAAGAGATGCATTGCCCTATATTGATCTTCCTCAACCCAAAACCCATTATCATTTAAAAACTTGATCAAAGGTTGAGATAACTGTTCGCAATAAGATTGGATATTGGCCGGATCCCATTTCAGAATCTGTTCAATGGCTACATTCAACATGGGCAATAAGGTAAAATTGCTGAATTCTCCTACATTGTACCTTCCTGCCCCTGCCGCATAATCATCCACATAATTGGTCAAAGATGAGAAATTTTGAGCATTGCTACGGGTCATCCAAGATTCCTCTAAGGGTATCCCATCATTGAAAAACTCGGAATAGTAAGCCAATCCGATCGAATAAGGTCCCATGAGCCATTTATATCCGGCGCAGACCAAGGCATCAATCTGAAAGGAAGCTACATCAATGGGCAAGGCACCAACAGATTGGGTGCCGTCGATAATAAACAGTGCATTATGAGTTTTACATTTTTCCCCGATTGCTTTCAGGTCATACATAGTTCCATCCGTCCAATGAATGGAAGACATCATCACAACTGCCGTGTCATCATTGATGCGCTCAATAACCTGCTCGTTCCATTCCTGACCACGGGAAATCATTGATTCCGGGGCTTTGATGACTTTTAATTGCTTATCATTATCCTGACACCATTTCTCAATGGCGTAATAACCACTTGGAAATTCATCAGAAACCACCAAGGCGGTGGAACCATTGTCTTTTGGAAGATTATTAATGGCTGAAGTCAGCCCATAGGAGGCTGAAGGGATAATAACAACTTGTTCAGCCGGGCAATTGACCAACTTTCCGAAATTTTCCCGCAATATTTCTGCCTCAGAAAAAAAATCTGCTGGGGAAATCTGGGTAGGATTTCTTTTTTTGATCAAGGCGGCTATTCCCGCTCCTTCCACACTGCGAAGCAAAGGCGACATATAAGCACCGTTTAAATAGTGGATATCTTCCGGAAGTTGGAAAAGTTCTTTTTGATTTTTCAATTGGTTTTGCGTTGATTGGTTATGTAGATGCAAACTACTGCATGGATATCAATCTGCAAAATTAAATATTTGATACCTGAAATAATCAAATTTCGATTATAATCGAAATTGAAACACTTTTTTCTATAAAATTCGACTATGCTAGAAATTAATTTCATGGTTTCATTAAATTCAAGTCAAAATCAAATTAATTCATTGATTAACCTGAGATAAATATTCTCTCCACCCAAGAAACATCCCCAAAATGATTCAGTCAAAACCACTTTCCCATTTAATCCTTTCAGGTATCCTCTTTTTACTTTTTTCCTGTTCCGGAAACCAATCAGGGGTTTCAGAAAATGAAAGTGAAAAAGATGGCCCTACCCTTTTGACCTTAATACATCAGGAAAAAGATGGGGCCATTTCCATTCATAGAAAAGGAGAAAATGAACCCATTTTGGTACAGAATGCCAAGGAGGGTTTCAGACCATACATTCACCCTATTATAGCACCCGATGGCAAAGGTATTTTGACAGAATACAGTCCGGGACATCACAAACATCAGACCGGTCTTTATTGGGGTTTGACAAGGGTCAATGGTCGGGATTATTTTCATAACCCTCAGGAAGATTACTGGAAAAAGGTTGCCCTGAATGTGATAGAGATAGAAGGCGATGAAGTCAAATGGCAGACAGTCTATCAACTATTGAATGAAAAAGGAGAAGCGCTCATGCTTGAAACCCAAAATTGGTCCTTACGGGAAGAAGAAGGTAAATATTTTTTGGATTTGGAATGGAAAGGGGAAGCAATTGAACCGATCACTATCGGGCAATACGACTATGGGAGCTTATTTATCAGAATGCCCTGGAAAGAGGGAATCAAAGGAGAGATAGTAAATGCTGCCCGTCAGAAAAACGAAAATGCAGAAGGACAACCATCCATGTGGGTCAATGTAGGCATGCAGGTTGACGGACGAGATGACTTTGCCAATATTGCGGTTTTCGACCATCCCGAAAACAGGGGATATCCCAACAAATGGCGGGTAGATGGGCAATTGGGTTTGGGGCCTGCCTTTACCAAAGATGGGGATTGGGTGATAGAAAAAGGAAAAACAGAAACCATCAAGCTACAACTCATGGTCTACACAGGAGAAGTCAATGACATCAAATTAACCGAAGCTTGGGGAGATTTTTCCGGAAGAAAGGGCATGTACAACACCACCGAACTTTGGGGACTTGCCCAAAGAGAAGGCAGGGATGCGAAATTTTTGAACCCACAAGAAGCAGTGGAAGCGATGACCATCAAACCCGGCTATCAGGTCAACGTATGGGCTTCCGAACCGATGATGACACAGCCCATGGCATTTTGTTGGGACGACCGGGGAAGGCTTTGGATTGCGGAAAACAAAGATTATGAATCAAGAGGTCATGGATTTTCTAATTCCGGGGACAGCAGGATTTTGATTTTGGAGGATACCAATGGCGATGGGGTTGCGGACAGCAGAAAGGTTTTTATGGAAGGCCTGGCATTTCCTGCAGCGATTGCTGTTGGTTTTGATGGACTTTACGTGGGAGCACCACCGAACCTTCTTTTTGTCCCGGACAAAGACCAAGATGACAAAGCGGATTTGGAAGATATTGAGATTTTGCTGACCGGTTGGGGTATCCGTGACAGACATGAAACCCTGAACAGCTTACATTGGGGTCCGGATGGTTGGCTTTATGGGTTACAGGGCTTTGCGACGCCTTCCAAAATCAGAAAACCAAACGGTGATGCCAAACTCTATTACCACAAAGACCCTTTTCCGGAGGATTTATTGGAGAAGGATGGTGTGGATATTAATGGGGGTGTTTGGCGTTACCACCCTGTTAAGGATAGGTTTGAAGTGGTGGCCCATGGTTTCAGCAACCCTTGGGGGATAGATTATGATGCCAAAGGCCAACTCCTGATGACTGCCTGTGTCATTCCTCACCTTTGGCATGTGATTCCGGGAGGAATTTACCACCGTCAGGGTGGGCAACATTTCAATCCTTATGTTTACGAAGATATCAAGACCATTGCAGACCACAGCCACCGTTCTGCCCATGGCGGTGCAAGGGTATACCAATCGGATGCCTTTCCTGAAGAAGAACAAGGCAGGATTTTCATGGCCAATATCCATGAACATGCTGTGCTTTCCGACATACTTCTTCCAAAAGGTTCAGGTTATGAAGGAAAGCATGGCGATGATTTTATGTTGGCCAACAATGCCCAATGGGTGGGTTTCAGTATGGAAATCGGACCGGATGGAGGATTGTATGTGCTGGATTGGCATGATGCGGATATCTGCGGTCAGGAAGTCCTGAATGAGGAAACAGGAAGGATTTTCAGAATCATGCCCGAAAAATCATTGGCCCTGGATTTTGAAGGAAGGTATTCTGATCTGAATAAAATGTCGGATAAACAGTTGATTTCCCTTCAGACCAATAAAAGTGATTGGCATGCCAGAAGAGCAAGGGGGATTTTACATAAACGAGCTGTCAAGGGAGAATTGGAAGAAAACACCATCAAAGGTTTAAAGTACCTCTACCAAAATGATAAAAATCCTGATTGGAGGTTAAGGGCCATGTGGTCTTTGCATCAGGTTGGAGGATTTAATGAAAATGAACTGCTCGATGCACTGTCAGATAAAGACCCTCATATCAGAGCTTGGGCAATACAGTTGCTTTGTGAAGACCTTAATCCATCTACTACAGCTTTGGCTAAATTCAGGAAAATGGCAGATGAGGATACTTCTCCTGTAGTCAGACTATACCTTGCCACTGCACTGCAAAGGATTCCCTCTAAAGACAAGTTGTTGGTTGCTGCTAACTTGCTTCACCACTCCGAAGATGCCAATGACCATAACCTGCCTAAAATCATTTGGTATGGAATAGAATCTTTGATCACTGAAAACGTGGATAATTTTCTAGAACTTTCCACGCAATCCAAAATCCCATTTGTCACTCAAAACATTGCAAGAAGGTCTGTTGATGGAGATGAAATCGAAAAATTGGTTGCATTTATCGGTGAAGGTGGCCCCAATACAGAACTGCTGATGTCGGGAATGTTGAGCGGTATGGAAGGGAGGACTGACCTGAAAATCCCGTCGAATTGGAAGGGTGTGGCAGAGAAAATGCAGAAATCAGATGGGAATAAGGCAGCACTTGCCTTAGAGATTTCAAGCCTTTTTGGAGATACGGAAGCTACCCAACGGGCATTTACGATTCTCAAAGATAAAAAGCAACCTCTCGACCAAAGACAAAAAGCACTGCAAACCCTCACGGCACAACAAAGGTCCGGGCTTATTTCCGAATTGCCGGGATTGATCGGAGAACCTGCCATGAGGAAAGAAGCCATTCGTTCCATTGCCGCTTTTGACAATGAAAGTTTAGGGAGATTATTGTTAGAGAAGTATCCGACCTTTGATGCTGAAGAAAAACAGGTAGCCATGCAGACCCTTTCCTCCCGATCAAGATATGGCAATATGCTGACCCGGGAAATAAAGGATAAAAGAATAGCCAAAGCAGAAGTCCCTGTGAGTGTTGCGAGACAATTGCTTCGGGTAGTCGGAAGTGGGATTATAGAAGTTTGGGGACCAATAGAACAGGTGCCCAGTGACAAAGCTGCTTATGATAAATACAGAGGCATACTCCAACCATCTGCGATCGCCTCAGCAAATATAAAATCAGGGAAAATGGTCTTTAACCAAGTTTGCGGCAGTTGTCACAAGATGTTCGGGGAAGGTGGCGAAATGGGACCTGACCTGACGGGTTCCAATCGTTCGGATGTGGAGTATATCTTACTCAATGTGATAGAACCCAGTGCTGAAATCCAGGATGACTACAAGATGGTCGTGATCAATACCCGGGATGGCAGGACCTATTCCGGAAATATTATCGGCGAAAACCAAAGGCAGATTACCCTTCGGGTCGTAGGCCAAGAACCCGTCATCATCAACAAATCCAGTATACAGTCCAAGGATGTGACAGAAGTATCCATGATGCCCCCGGGATTATTCGAAAACCTCACCGAAAAAGAGATTGTGGATTTGATGGGGTATTTGAGGACGATGAAGAGGGTGGATTGAGTTTTTGATTGAATGGGGGTTGGATATTGGGATATTGGGATATTGGAATATTCAAATCTTTTCAATCCCTAAATGAATCATGATTGAAATATTAACATCATTGATTTTATTTAAAGGCAATTCTCCTATTTTTTTCCCAATTCTCACTTTATCCAAAGTTCTAATTTGGTTAGCCTTTATTTTTGAATCAGTCTTCAACCCACTTTCTTTAGCTTTAATCAAAACTTCAAAAGGATAAATTTTTCCCACATTAGAAGTGATTGGCAAAATACTAATCGTAGAAGAAAATTGGTTATTAATATCATTCGAAACTATTAAAACAGGTCTTGTTTTAGAAATTTCACTCCCAATAGTGGGATCTAAATTTGCCCAATAAATATCTCCTCTTTTGGGAAAACCAATTACTGCCATTCCTCTAAATCGATAGATTCAAAATCTTTCGTGAGTGCTATATCTTCTTGAAAAGTCGCTTTATAGCCCTCTTCCAATTTCTTGTTCAAAAATTCTCTCTTATTGATTTTTTCTTTAATCGCTTCAACTATAAAGGTTTGCTCATCTTCATTGATCAATTTCAATTGCCTCTCAATTTCAACGGGTAATTCAATTTTGATTGTTTTCATAGGACTATTAATAACACTTAAATATACATCCTTAAATTAAAAAAAATACATACCCAATTTGAGAAAAGGAAAAACAGTGAAATAAGCATGCCAATATAAACCAACCGAATAGCGAAAAAGCAAAGTAAAAACTGAAAATAAAACCAGATTCTATCTTCAATTTTATCAATTAAATTAAGGTTAATCCTACAACGGTATATAAAAATTCCTTTTTAAATCGTCCGTCCCTACGGGACTTTGAGCAGGTCTCGATTTTCAGATTCCACGGTTCAAAAACTGTGGCTATTAAATCGGTCGTCCCTATGGGACTATTTGAACTCCTTATCCACAAAATCCATAAACCTCTCCCAATCATAAAGCGTCAGGTTGTGTTTACCTTCACGGATATGATAACCCATAGAATTCGTGTGGACTGTCCTTTGGTGGTTTTCAAAACTTTCCGGAAGATCAACCTTTATTCCATAAATATCTGTGTAAACCCTGGAACCTAATTTAAAAGACAAGAACTCTCCTTTTGGATCCGCCCATTGGTCTTCTATGGCTGAGGCAAAGTAAATAGACCTCGGGGCAATACAGGCAGCCAAAAGATGTTGGTCTATTGGCAGGGCATCTTCCCTGTCATTGAAAGTCTTGAAATTGTCATTGAACCAATAAGGAAAATTGGTATTGATGCGCTTCACCGTTTCGCCGAATCTCCTTCGTGACAATGCCGCACCCCCGCAACCGGATTCGTTGGAAATGACCACTGCCCATCTTTTGTCATTGGCCCCGGCCCATAAAGCTGCTTTCCCGCCCCTTGAATGGCCGACTAGCGAAGCCCTTTTATGGTCAATAGCATTTTCACTTTCAAAATAATCCATGGCCCGCATCGCTCCCCAAGCCCAAGCTGCCAAGCCACGCATGCCTCCGGAATTTTTCAATTCTTCAGGATAAAGTGACTCCAATATTCCATTTGCAAATCTATCTTTGTCATCAGGTGAAACGTCTTCCACATCATAAATTGCCGCTGCATATCCCCTACGTACAATTTGTTCTATAGGAAAAAACCGATCTTCTTTATCTTCAAGCAGTCCTTGCACATTTCTATGGCTGATCAAAAGAAACACCGGGTGAGGACCTTTTTCTTCGAGAGGTAAAAAGACAAACAAATTTACGGTCTGAGCTTTTCCATTTCTGGTAACTCTGATTGTCACATTTTTTTTCATTGCCACCTCTTTGTAAAGATGATCGGAATCTGTCGAAACATTGAAATGTATCTCATCAAAATCCCTCGGAATACCACCATATACATTTTCAGCAAATAGCCGCATCAGTTCCGGTCTTCTGATGCTTTCCCAATCATCCACAGATTTTATAATTTCACCATTGGTGCTGACAAAAGGATCTGGCAAAACCAAATCAGGAACTTTGGATTCGTCATAATTAAATTGTTCTTGGGCAAAAAGGTTTGGAGAACATATAATGGCTATTAGAAGGGTCAGAAGGTAAAAGGATTTAGACAGAGTTTTCATATTGATGGGGTTTCTGAAATTTAGAGATTTAACCCTGATTTTTCAAAAAATATGCATTATTATCAATCCCCCTTAACCTCAAAATAAAACACCTCACTAACAGGCTGACCATCCTTAGTGATTCCTTCGACCTGAACGCGATGACGGCCGGAAACATCACCGGTGAAGAAGCTGATTTCTCTTTTTGAATTTGGACCAAGCAAAACTGTGGGGTTCCAATATACTGTACTTCTCACATCGGGCAGCTCATAATATTCAGTCGTTTCATGCTTCGGAGAATAAAATTGTCTTGTTCGGTTGAAGCCTGATGCTTGATGTACGATAATATGTTTTCCTCCTTCGGGGTCAATCTCTTCCATGGTGCCCATTTCGCTGAAAAACGCAATAACTCCACCACTGCCCCGACCACCATAAATACCTGTTGTACCGGGACCTTTGAGTATTTCTATCCTGTTGATATCAAATTGATTGATCATGCTCAATGAATTCTCGCTGATGGGAACACCATCCAAAAGATATAAAGGCGTACCCATTCCCCGGATTACAGCCCTGAATTCATTCATGCCTGTCTTGGTCACCTGCAATCCTGCCACTCGGCCCTGAAGGACTTCCAGGACATTTCCCGAGGGGGCTATGGGAAGTTGGTCTCTGAAAATCACTGCATCGGCCCTAGTATGTAATCTGAAGGGTTCATAGACATCTGCCCTACCTTCTACCACCACTTCCTGCAACAATACCTCTCCCAATTCCAAACCCCATATCGTTGTTTCAATTCCTTCCTCTGACTGTTTGGGATTGGGTAATAAATCGGTTGACAAATCCTCCCAAGTTTTTCCCTTAAACAAAATACGGTTCTGAGCGATTTTTGGGATATAGTCATTTTCAAGGATTTTGACCTCTACGTTATCACGCCTGCCCCGACTATCCACGCCTTGGATGACCACAGGAATATTCCCTTTGAAATAAAATCCCCCAAATGAAAATCCACCTTTATCATCGGTCTCTGTAAGCATAAATGTAGTGTATTTATCTTTCAGGAATAATGTGGCTTCTCCTTGTTCCACCGGACTCCCATTGGCCCTTTCCAATTTGCCTCGGATATTGAGATCGAGCTCATTGGGAAATCTCATCAATGGGAAATCTTCTGACAAAAGGTTGTCCCAACCAAATCTTCTCCAACCTTGGGTCATCATCAGATGCCTGAGTGCTTCCTGTCTTGGTTGATCATCCGATACAAAATAATATCCCGGGGATTCAATGTGCCCTTGAATGTCAGCGCTGAGCAACAAATAGGTTTCTATATTTTCCTGATGATCGGAAGTAAAAGTCAATTGATCTGCCGTCACTGAAACTGAAAGATGGGACAATTCCACATCACCTTGATACCTGATGGAAAGATTTACTTCCTCTCTGGGTTGATATTCCTGCTGGTCAGTTTCGAGAGTGACTTGGTTGGGATTTGAATGATTGACAAAGACCAACCGTTCAGCTAGTGCCTCACCCTCTAAATCAGTGAGGGTAAAACGCGCCACACCAATTGGAAAATTTTTCTTGGGAATGAAGATGGTTTTGTTCCCCGAAGCATCAATTTTTTCTGTATGAATCAATTTTCCCCTTGCAATTCCAAAAAGCAGAGCGGATTTGCTTTCTGGGATAGTAGACTGGACAGTTACCAATATGTTTTCCGGATCATTGACTTCATCCATATGAAGCGCCCAACCTTGGTCTTTGATCTCAGGTAAAGGATACTCCTCAGTTTCACCATTGTCCTTTTTTAATTTAGCAACATATTTTGTTGGTGCTTTCGGCGTAAAGACAAAAGACCCCATACCTACAAAATGATCCCTGAACGCAACTACCATCTTTCCCTGCTCATCATAAATAGCTCCTTCAACGGTTGCTCCAAATCCATCCTCATTCAAGGCTTTGAAAGCTACCTCATTGGGAATCCCTGCTACCAAATCTCCTCCCTCGGGGAAAAACTGTAGATCTATTGCACTTTGGTCTGATTCTGTAGCGGTTACTGGTTTTTTAAATTGTTTGCCCAACACATAAAAGTCTTTTTGGAAAAAAATCTCTTCACCAAAATTCCTCATCCAATTGGTATAGCTCACCAATGTATAATTTCCTTCCTGAAGGTCATCCGGCAAATAAAAATCTCCAAAAGCCTCTCCATCGGATATGGGTAAAGTGAGCCTGTCCACCAATTGTTGGTCCTCACTGATCAAATCGACATACAACACACCACTTTTGGAGCTTGCCTCCAATTTTGCGGCATCTAGGACATAAGCCTTAAACCAAAATGTATCTCCGGCCAGATGATAGGGTTTATCATGATGCAGGTAAACTTTTTCAGGAGAATAATACACCTGATAGCTCCTCAGGTTGGCTTTGATTTTTTCTGTCAGATTATCAGATGGACTGATCATGGCACCCAATTGTAGTGCTATCAAAAACAACATCCCGATTTTCAATATATTTATGGCTTTCATCGCATTTTCTATTAAGATCTTATCTGCTTGATATTACCTCAAAGGAATACAGACCTCAATATATCATACGGTTAAAGACCTTTATTGATCGGGAAACTGTGAAATAGCCGATGTTTTGTAGCCTATCCTAACAGCTCTTGCGGCCACTTTTTTGCCAGCTGGAATAGGCTCATGATATAGCCGCCAATATTTACCCCCTATCTCCTCTCCTACTTGGTAAGCAATGCTGGCACCATCGGTTGCCGAGGTCAGAAAAAGCTGAATACCTAAAGTTTCGAAATTGACCGGGGCAGTTTCGGGCTGTACCATTCCCGGCCACATCATATTCACCAAATCATATTCAGGAACAAAACCCAAATCACCGATTTCCAGTTGCCAGGCAGAGAGTGCATTTCTAAGTTCTTTGAGTTTGTTCTGATGCTCGGGGAAATCAGCCAAATTATGGATTTCATAAGGATCGGAACTGAGGTCATACAGTTCCTCCACAGGTTTGGTTTTCATAAAAATATATGCGGCGCCTCCTGTCAGTTCACCCCTTTTGTCCATTTCTATCATGGCCTTTGTCATATCTATCTGTTCGCGGTAGGCGTTCCTATAAATCAATGGTAACTCAGGCCGGAAATTTCTGATATAGACAT
Source organism: Aquiflexum lacus (assembly GCF_015476655.1). Classification (GTDB taxonomy): domain Bacteria; phylum Bacteroidota; class Bacteroidia; order Cytophagales; family Cyclobacteriaceae; genus Aquiflexum; species Aquiflexum lacus. Next base: position 93,340 of record NZ_JABFHF010000009.1, on the reverse strand, counting down.
ACCGTCCATCCATGACCGATCTGCTCATGTCCACGGCCTCATCAAACCTATCCGCCGAACCAAAAGCATATTGATGTGGATTTTTGGTTTTGTGAATTCCGAGAAAGGCCCGGCCATGCATATAATCCGGTGGTGCCATTCCTGCCAAGGACATGACCGTAGGGCCAAGGTCCATCAGGGAAACAATATCATCAATTTTAGTACCGCCCATCTGTCCATAGGGCATTCTCACGATCAGGGGAACATGCAAGCCGGAATTGCCTACAGCTCTTTTTTGTCTCAGAAGCGGCCCTGCATGATCTGACCAAAAGAAAATTATCGTCTTATCCAAGAGTCCCTCCTCTTCCAAGGATTTCAACATATCCCCTACCTGCTTGTCCAATTCCATAATATTGGAATAAGCCCGGCCGACATCCTGACGGACAACAGGCAGTTCAGGAAAGTAGTTTGGAACGCTGACCTTGCTTTTGTCCGCCAACATAGGATCTTCTTTTTTCATAAAAATCCTGGACTCATGGGTAATTTCATGGTTGAATACCGCAAAGAAAGGTTGGCCTTCAGCTCGGTTTTTATAGGTGGCTTCCCTTCCGATTTCATCCCAAGCCGTAATGGGGGAATTGAACTGGTAATCTGTTTTGGCATTATTGGAAGTGTAATAGCCTGCTGCCCTCAAGTATTCGGTAAAGCATTTGACAAAGGGAGGCGGGACTGTAGCATATTCGGGTACATTTCTGCCTTTGGTGTCCTTCTGTCCATAATAATCCTTGTAGGTTTCATTCTCAGGTTCACGGAAAGCATAGTGCGGTCCTGTCCGCATATTGTGTGAACCAATACTCACCGGATACATCCCCGTAATGATACTGCTGCGACTTGGGGCACAAACACCCACTGTGGAATAGGCATGGGTATAGGTAATTCCCTCTTTGGCCAAGCGGTCAATATTTGGTGTTTTGATGCTATTATCCCCATAAGCTTCCAACATAGGCCCGATATCTTCCACGGATATCCACAGGATATTGGGTTTGTCTAGAATTTGGGAAAAGGTGGTTTGGGATAAAAAGAGGAAAAGTATGGTGAAAAGAGCAAGGTTTTTTTGGGAGGTCATGGGTCTGTGGTTTATTGCTATACTCAAATTGGAAAAAAATCAGCAGCAAGGCAAGATGCTAGTGAAATTTGAACAGACATTTTTTAGAATTTTTAAATTACCATTTTGGTAAATGGAATCTTTATCCATTTCAATCAAAAATTACAGAAATAAGAATGGTGCGGAGTTATTCTACACCATTCTTATGTATCCACGGATCAGCACTAGGGCTGTAATAGATTTTCAAAAATTAATCCACCCTAAACGATACCTTACAAATCACCCCATATGTTGTGATTTTTCCGTTTTCGACATGTGCCTTTATATCCTTAACAAATACTGAATCAATATTTCTGACGGACTTCGAAGCTTCTGTAACGGCCATTTGCATTGCGTCTTCAATTCCATTTTCAGAGGCTGCAATGACCTCTATCACTTTTACAATTCCCATATCAATATTATTTTGGTTATCTGGTTAATGTACAAAAAAAATATCAAAAAAGAGATAATATCGAGGTTAAATTTAACTTTACCTAGATTGTTTTGAGAGGTTTAATTTTAGTAAATAGTTTCCTAACCTAATAGGCAATCATATGTCTACATAGGATTTGAATTAGGATCATTCATATCCAAACTTATAAATCTTCCCATCAAATCCACATAGGTACAATTCATTAGACTGGTCTATTCCAAAGGATGAAACGGAAAAATTGGCCCTCATCAGTTCAGTGTTTACAGGGTTATCAAAGTCACTGAAATCCATTGTCCAGATTCTTCCTGAGACAAAATCTGCATAAACATATAAACCTTGCAATTCTGATACTTCGGTTCCTCTATATACAAATCCTCCTGTAACCGACCTGTCACCATTTGTGTGGGTATATTCCAAAATGGGTAATTCCAGCCCTTCTTGGTCGCATCCACTGGCAGGATTGAAACAACTGAAACCCTCCATGGTTCTCCAACCATAATTCCCTCCTATGGTGATGATATCAATCTCCTCTGCCCGGTTCTGGCCCACATCACCTGTCCAAAGGTCATTGGTCTGGGAATCAAAACTAAAGCGCCATGGATTTCTCAAACCATAGGCATAAATTTCTTCTTTGACTCCCTCCTGATTATTCACAAATGGATTGTCTGCAGGGATGGCATAATTTCTACCATTATCCTGGGCATCGATATCTATCCTTAAAATAGCTCCCAATAAAGTTTCAAGTCTTTGCCCATGGTTTTGCGGATCTCCACCTGAACCACCGTCTCCCGAGGCAATGTATAAATATCCATCAGGACCAAATGACAATTGCCCTCCGTTATGATTGGAAAAGGGTTGTGGAATTTCCAAAATCACCAGTTCGCTGCTTTCGTTTGCCCTGTTGGGATCGGAAGCAGAAACCTGAAAACGGGAAATGACTGTGCGTCTTGGAGATGTGGCAGTATAATTCACAAAAAAGAAACCGTTATTTTCATAATCCGGATGAAAAGCCAATCCCAAAAGTCCTTCCTCATTTCCTTGGTCGTTTACCCTTGATTCTATGTTCAGGAAAACAGATTTTTCTTCTACCTCAATGTTATTTTGAAAAACAGAGATTAACCCTCTTTGCTCCGCAATGAAAATCCTGTCTCCTACATGTTGGAAATCAACAGGTCTATTAAAAGTAAGGCTGGGGAACGCTTCCTTTAGGATAATTGGACCGTTGTCAACAGGCTCCTGATCATCATTTTCCATTTCCTGAAAACAGGAAAAATTGAATAATAAAGCCAAAAAAAATGCGAAATGGAAATATCTTGAAGTGTTCATTTTATTTTATTTGGTACTTAATTAAAAACGATTGCTAAGTAACTTAGTTAAACAATGATCCAATTAACATGCCAAAGAACCTCAAGGCTTTATTATCGTCCCATCTGCTTTTCGGATTGTCCAGCTGGATTTGGTAGTCATGGGATATTTGGCTGCTACTTTTTCATTGACCTCCACACCAAATCCCGGAGCTTCATTGACAGACATGTATCCATTGTTCATGGTCGGGCAACCCGGGAAGACTTCTCTTAACTGATCTGAAAATTGTGCAGCTTCCTGTATCCCAAAATTCCAAATGGCATAGTCCATATGGGCCTGAGCCGCATGACCGACCGGAGAAACGTCTCCTGGTCCGTGCCAAGCGGTGTCGATGCCATAGAATTCCCCAAGCCGGGCAACTTTCATCGCAGGCGTCAACCCCCCTATCTGGGAAACGTGTATCCGGATATAATCAAACCAATGATTCACCATGGGATTTTTGAATTCATTGACATTATTGAACAACTCTCCCATGGCTATTGGTACTGAAGTGGTCGCTCTGAGTTGTTTGAACCATTCCATATTTTCAGGAGAAAAGGGGTCTTCAATAAAAAAGGGATCAAATTGTTCGACATTTTTGATGAGATTGATGGCGTCTATGGGCCTGACCCTTTCATGGATATCATGCAGAAGTTCCACTTCAGCCCCACATACTTTTCTGACCACTTCAAACATTTTGGGTACTGATTGTAGATAAACCCTTTGGTCCATATACCCATCTGTTTCCTTTGCAAATCCTGCCTTTTTAAAATCAGGGGTTCCGGTAATCCCTGCCCCTCCATAACCACCTTGCTGGATTCGGACATATTTGTAACCTTGATCCATAAATTTCTGAACATCTACCGCTACTTCCTCCGGTGTCTTTCCATTGGCATGGGCATAGCATGGAATGGCAAAACGACATTTTCCACCCAACAATTGGTAAACCGGCATATTGGCCCGCTTCCCTTTGATATCCCATAATGCCTGATCCAAACCACTTAAGGCATTGTTGAGTACAGGGCCATTTCGCCAATAGGAACTCACATAAGCAGATTGCCACATGTCTTCGATGTTGTCCACATCTTTTCCTTCACAAAACTCATTCAGGTATTCTATGGCAGGCAGGACCGCAAAAGCCCTTTGGGTAAAAGTAGCGCATCCATAACCGTACAGGCCGGGTTCGGAGGTTTCAACTTTCACGACAATCAAATTGGAACCACTCGGTCTTGTGGTTATGGCCTTAACACTTTTGATGGTGATGGGTTCCATTCCTTTGGCATAGGAAGGGGTTTCTTTCATTTCCTTGGCAGATGCATCAGGTAGGCCTCCAAATATCCCCAATGCCCCCACAGCTGACCCGAAGCCCAATCCCTTTAATACCTCTCTTCTCCCTACTATTTTGTGATTTTTCTTTACCTCCATTTGTTTATTATTTTGATTGTAATTGCCTTTTTGATTTGAAATTGATTTTTGATACAATCTAACATTATACAAGGCTTTGTCCAATCCTTATTTTACCAAATGGAATCTTTACGGAAGAATTATTCCCCATTTGCCGATGCAAGTCCTTATCTTTAATTGAAATTATTGCTACGCCTTCAAACAAATCATAAAAAAAGTCATGAACAAGAATATTATCTTTCTCCTGATCGCTTTTTCTTTCAATATTCAGGTAATCGCGCAATCGGACCAAATCAAAGTGATGAGTTATAATATCTGGAATGGATTTGAATGGGGAAAAGACAAGGAAAGAGAATCTGCCATGGTCAAATGGCTACAGGAACAGGATGCCGATGTGATCGGATTCCAGGAACTGAATGATTTCACACCCGAAAAATTGCAGGCTCTTGCGTCCCAATGGGGACATCCTTATTCCATGCTGCTAAAAGAAGACGGTTACCCAATAGGCATCACTTCCAAAACACCTTTGTTGCTGAAAACAAAAATGATCGGTGGAATGTGGCATGGTATGTTACATGCCCAAACACAGGGGATAGACTTTCTGGTGGTCCACCTTAGTCCCCAGGATTGGCAGTTTAGAAGAAGGGAAGCTGAATTACTCTCAGAGTATATAGAAAATGTATTGATACAAACCGGACAGGAAAAATATATGGTGTTGGGGGATTTCAATGCCCATAGTCCATTCGACATCAACTTTGATAAAAGCAACCCTACAGAGCTTAAATTGGCCCAAAAAGCTGATAGTGTTCGGTTGGCTGAGAAAGGTAAAGAGGCTTTTGTCAACCTGAGGAATAATATGATTGATTACAGTGTGATGTCAAAATTCTTTTCCATGCCACTGATTGATGTGGTCAAGCAAAAAGTTGCAGATTCCAATTTAAAATCCTTCCCAACTCCATTGGTAACAGGACATATGGCCCCATTTGAAATAGCTACCTTTCAAAAAAGGATAGATTATATCCTGGCAAGTCCATATTTTGAGGATAGCGTTATCCATGCAGAAATCATCAATTATGGAGAAACAGAAAGACTGTCTGATCACTTTCCGGTGGTGGCAGTTTTCGGAAAAAAGTAAAGGGATTCCGTTCAAGAAATCCCTTTAAGATTTTGTATTAAGTTAAATTCAAGTCGATTAAAAAGAAAAGGTACGATGCAGATTTGCCTACAATTCCATAAATCAGCTGGGCAATCAAATCAAATAACAGCTTGGCTAGAAAGTTGGAAATCAATTTTGATTATACCATTTCGTATCAAATCACATCCATTCAGTTCCCTTTAAAACCCCCGAAATCTGCTTCAACCATTTCATCTGAAGCATGAATACCTGAATAGACCACAATTCGGTGCCTGAAGGTGACAGATTCTCCTGCATTAAGCTTGAAATTAAGTTCTTCCTTTCCGCCGCTCATGGCTTTTTGCCCCAAAGGATTGGCAGCATAGAGACCGTATCCCCTCGCATGCCAGTAGGTAGGATAGCCAACATTATCAGGATGGTCGAAGATAGCCAATGAAACTTTCTCTCCACTGATTTCTCCGGTGAGATTCATCCATTTGGCCCGGGTTCCCCAGACATCATGGCCTTTGAGCCCCTCACTGCTATGGTACATTCCGGTTACCCCTTCATTGTTCATGGTGGGTACATCCGTCACTTGCCCACTGGCATCGGTGAAGATTTCTGCTTTATCGGCAGGATGTTCAAGTTCCCGCGCCAGGCGTATGCCCAGCATCCCTTCCTTATTGTCCTTGAATGAAACCTCTTTTTCCCCGGCAGTCAGTTCGGTAATGCGGTCAATTATCCTTTTATTTCCTTCTATACTGAAAATAAAAACAGTGTTTTCCGTTAGCAAAACTTCTCCTTTGGGACCAATCCAGTCTGAGGTAACTTCCAGTTCAGCCTTATCATCACCACTGCTTATATTATTGATTTCCCTGTGAATAATTGATCCATAACTACCCATTTTATCAGCAGGAATGGCGTCCGAATTGTTCCAAAAATCTAGGCCATTGACATCTCCATAATTGAGCCACAAACCTATGTGGTGGGGATGGTCAACACGCTCCCCTGACCTGGGTTCCAAAGGGTAACCTCGGGTCAATAATCCACCCTGAGCGGATTTTAATGGATACAATACTGGCTTGGCAATGGTTTCAGGATACAGGTAGGCAGTAAAGAGTTCTCCATTGAACAACACCTCTACTTTTTTGTCTGCATCCTTTCTTACCAACTCGATTTTCACCTTTTCTTCCACGGAAACACTTTCCGCTTCAGCATTTGATTCCCTTTTCTCTCCTGAGCAGGCCATGATGAAATAGGCAATGAATACGTAGCCAATAGACCGGTAGATATTTAAATGACTATATCTCATGATAAAATTAATATTTAAACACTTCTCCACCTGCCAGGACTTCCTGATTCTTTTCATCGAAGGTCACAAACTTTCCGGTTCTCAAAGCAGCTGTGGTCATGATATTGGCAATAGAATGATTGTACCCCGCCATTACATCTGCATTGGGTTTTTTCCTGCTTCTGACACATTCCATCCAATTTCTCATGTGGGCAGAAGTCATGTCATCCACCCCGGTATCCGCCCCTGTTTCCACTTGGACAGCCTCTGCCAAAGTCATTTCAGGCAATAAATTGGGTTCCATACCCATGCCTTTGGCATGTCCGGCACTCAAGCCACCTCTTGGAGTCACCATATTGGTATCCAGGTTCAATTCTCCACCATTGGAATAGTAGATTTCTTTGGTCCCCCCGGCTGAGTTGGTAAACCTTGAGGAATAAACGACCTGAAAACCTTTTGATTTGTCATCCAATGGTCCATAATCAAAAACTGCTGTCATGGTATCAAAATTCTCTCTACCGTCTTTCCAAAGGTAGATGCCACCATTGGCAGCTACACTTCTAGGGTGATTAATTCCTGTAAACCAATGGACTGTATCAATCTGATGCGCCATCCATTGTCCGGGGATACCGGAGGAATAGGGCCAAAACAAGCGATATTCCAGGTATTTTCTTGGATTCCAAGCTTCGTATGGCCTGTTCATCAGGAATCTTGTCCAGTCTGTATCCTCCTCTCTGATTTCTTTGGTCAATTGCGGAAGGCGCCATCTACCCGGCTGATTGACATTCCAACTCATTTCCACCATGACAATGTCCCCGAATTTTCCTGACCGGATAAATTCATTGGCTGCATGGTAATTGGAACCGCTTCTTCTTTGAGAACCTACCTGTACAATTTTACCGGTCTTTTCCACCGCCGCTCTTGCTGCCCGGTTGTCTTCCATGGTTTCGGCAAAGGGTTTTTCTACATACACATCTCTTCCTGCCTCTACGGCCTCCTTGCAATGAAGTGCATGCTGAAAATCTGCTGTGCTGATGATCACCACATCCACATCTTTGCGGTCATACAGTTCTTCGTTGTTGCGGGCAGTTTGAATGGTTTTCCCGCTCTTTTCATGCACGTAGGCTACACATTCATCCCTTCTTCTATTCCAGATATCCGAAACAGCCGTAAATTCAAAATTCATTTCACCGGAGTGCTTCAACATGGCTGGAATCAGTGCCCCTTTGGCCCTGCCGGAAAAACCGACAATGCCGACATTTACCCTGTCATTGGCTCCGATGATACGGCTATAGCTGCTTGCAGGAAAGGCCAAAGCCCCCATGCTGATGCCGGCGGTAGATAAAGCAGACTTCTTTATAAAGTCCCTCCTTGAGTTATTAAGTTTCATGGTTATTAGGTTTATTTTGATAGTTAGAAGTTTTATATATCCAATGCGCTTCAGATCTCACAATTTAAGGTTTTGCATAATCCAATCCCTTTAGACTTAAATAATTGCAGATAATCCTATTTCACTTTGAGTATTATTTTGAGCTGATTATCGTTCTTTTGAATTGGCCAATAACTTATCAAGCATAGCAGCCTGCTCTTTTAGAGCCTTCACCCGATCTGCGGGTTCAGTCCGGGCTTCCATCAAAATCCATCCTTCATAGTTTATCCCCTCAAAAAGATTGAAGAGCTCTTGATAAGGATAAACGCCTTCGTTGAATTCTCGCACGTGGACTGTATCGCCCAGCCATTTTTTGACCATATTGAAATTTTCTTCCAACCCCGGAGGTAAGAGGTCTTCGTCATTGCAGTTCCAACATATTTTCACATTGGCTTCTGTGACCTGGTCAAAAATAGCTTTCATATTGGGCAATTCCTGCGTGAGGTGTCCGTGGACCTCAACCCTGATCAACTGATCATAATCCTGTGCATACTTTCCCACTTCATTAAGGGATTCTGCAATCTGTGCAATGGTTTTTTCTTTGGCAACGCCTTCCGGAAGGGTATTGGGCTTTACTTTGATACCTGTGGCCCCTATGTCATGGCAGAGCTTGATATAGTTTTTTGTCTGAATGATGTTCTCTTGGAGCTTGATAGGATCCGGACTATGGTACTCAAAGTTGCTGCCATATCCAAGACAGGTCACCGGACTGTCAGCAAAGCGTTGTTTCACTTCCAGCCTCTCAGCAGGATTCAGGGCTGTTTCAACACCATGCGCATGCTGGGTCCTGAGTTCCACACCCAAGGCCCCTGATTTTTCACAGTTGGCAATCAATGTTTTTAAATCCCAGTCCCTACCCCATTGGTAGGTAACCAAACCAAATTTCATGGCTGAACGGTTTTTGTGATCAAAACCGACCAGGGGATTTAATGCGCTGATTCCAATGCCTGCGACTAGGCTTCTTTGGATAAAATCGCGTCTGTTTATTTGGAATGGCATATTTAAATACTTTACAGTACATATTTAAAAACCCTATTTCAGATTTTAGGAAAAGGTATTGTTTGAATATAAATCAAAATAAATTAATCGGAATATCAAAGGTTTTTTAGTCATGCAATCGATTTCGTATTATGCTATCCAACATATTCAAGTCCAACCGAAGATCTGATAGGATTTCAGCCAAAAAAGCCATCAAATGGGTGGTAGAGACATGTCATTTCATGTCTTTTTTTCTTCTATCGGAATAAGTGCTCTCTAAGTAAGTATAAATTTTCTCAAAGGTGTCCCTGTTGAACCTGGTGTTAACATGGTGCCACTTACCACTTTCAAGCTCAAGGTTAATGGAATAAACCTTACCTATCCAGAGGAAATTTGCTTCCTGTACATTCCAACTTTTCAATTCTTGGTTTAAGGTAATTACCTTTTCCCGCATTGGATAACGAACTTCCATATCATCTCCCAACAGCCTGATGTCAGAACTTCTTCTTGTGAAATATACTATCGGTAAAAAAATCAATGCAATCAGTAAACCTACAATAGCTACACCTATAAAAATTTCCATGTTAATTTGTTTTATTTCGTTGAATAAAAACAAAGTCGGTGCCAAAGGTTGAAATTCAATTCATAAGTTGGCTCAATTATCATTCAAGAATCCATTTTACCTGATCCCAAATTTTCGGCCCATCGTTTATTTGTTTAGGGCCGGGAGTGCTCCTTCCGTCTTGAATCAAGCGGATTAGTTCCTCCCTTAGTTGGCTGACCACTTGAGGGTATTGGTCAATAAGATTTTGTGTTTCACCCGGATCCTTTTTGAGGTCATACAATTGCATGGGGGGAAGGTTGTTAAGCCCCTCGTTGGATTTCGGATCACTCCATCCCCCTGAACCTGGCCAAAGAATAAGCTTCCAATGATCCTTTCGGATGGCAAAACGACCCTCAATGGAGTGGAGTACCACTTGAGGTCTTTCAGTCAAGGTTGGTTTATCTCCCAAAACATCTAAAAAACTAAAGCTGTCTTCGGCGGCATTTGGAGGTATGGGATATGAAGTAATTTCAGCTACAGTAGCCATGAAATCGGTGGTAGAGATCATGGCATCAGAAGATTTGGGGGAGATGATTTTTTCAGGCCAATGGACTATAAAAGGTACCCTGAGTCCTCCTTCAAAAATGTCGGCCTTATGGCCTCTAAAGATATAAGATGGATGATGGTCCACTTTCAAAAGCTCTGGAAAGTTTGCAGTTGGAGAGCATCCATTGTCACTGGTAAAAATCAATAGGGTATTTTCCAGCAATCCTTGCTCTTCCAATACCTTAGTGATACATCCCACTACATCATCCACCTGTAACATAAAATCCCCATATAAATTAGTGTTACTTTTTCCCATAAATTCTGTTATCGGCAAAATCGGGGTGTGGGGCGCAGGGAGCGCAAAATATAGAAAGAAGGGCCTACTGTCCCCTGAATGATCCACGATATATTGAACAGCTTTATCGGTCAAATGAGGCAAAACCTGTACATGGTCAAAATCACTCCCTGTCTGCCCTCTTCTCCAAAAGGCCTTAGCGTCCACATTTACCGTTTCCCTATCGGGAAGCGCTGTCACTCTTCCGTTTTCTACATATACATAAGGAGGCATGTCAAGTGAACCACTGAAGCCATAAGAATAGGAAAAACCCCTTTCATTAGGGCCATTTTTGACCGGCTTTGTATAATCAATTTCAAAATTTTTCCCAAGATCATTTAAATTCACCTGCTCCGCTTCAAAATGCCAATCCCATCCCAAATGCCATTTGCCGACAAAACCTGTATGGTATCCTTTATCCTTAAGCATCTTACCGACCGTCAGTCTTTCCGAATCTATCAAGGGTGGGGAATACCCGCTAAGAACACCGGATTTCAGTTCAGAGCGCCAATTATACCTGCCCGTCAAGATCCCGTACCGCGTAGGTGTGCAAACCGCAGAACTGGTATAGGCATCCGTGAATTTTACCCCATTATTGGCCAACCTGTCTATATGAGGGGTGATAATTTTAGACTCAGGGTTAAAAGAAGAAACATCTCCATACCCCATGTCATCCGCAAGGATATAGATGATATTTGGAAGATTGGTAGTGGTGGTTTCTTTTTGGGTGGTTTGACAGGAATATGTCATCCCTATCGCGATAAGGGAGATTGAAAGAAAAATAAATTTATTAGCTTTCTTCATGTTTCCACATCATTTTTCAAGTTGGTTTTCCACCGGCACCAGGCTGGCTTTGTGCTCTGCCATTATCTTTCTGATTTCTAATATCACCTCAGGGTGATCTGCAGCAATATTGAACCTTTCTCCCGGATCCACATTGAGGTTATAGAGCAAGGGCTCATCCAAAATGGTAGCACTACTTTCCAAGGCAATCGGAGGATTGGTGACCGGATGGGCTGTTGGGTTGCCATATTCCAACTGGGTAATGAAATGGGCTTTAAAAGCACCCTTGCGGATAGCATAAATCTGCTGTCCATGGTAATAGAAGACCGTCTCTCTAACTCCCGCTCCTGTTCCCATTAGCAACGGTGTCATGTCATAGCCATCATATATGCGGTCATCAGGAAGTTTGGTACCCGAAAGGGCACAAAAGGTCGGCATTAAATCCATAGTGGTCCCCATGTCCGACACTACTGCCGGCCGGATTTTTCCAGGCCACCAAAAAATCGTGGGCACACGCATGCCCCCTTCAAAGGTTCCCCCTTTGGCACCCCTCAGCAAACCTGCTGTTCCACCATGGGTTTTGAAAGTATGCCAAGGGCCGTTGTCCGAGGTAAATACTACCAGCGTATTTTCAGCTATCCCTACCTGCTTTAAGGTTTCCAGGATCTGCCCTACTGACCAGTCGATTTCCTCTATCACATCTCCATAAAATCCTCCTACAGAGACATCCTTGAATTCCTCAGACCGGAACAAGGGTATATGGGGAAGGGAATGGGCCAGGTAAATGAAGAAAGGGCCATTATCTTTTAGACTATGGATTTTCCCTACTACTTCTTCGGTATAGCGCTTGGTGATGGTTCTTTGGTCGGCAGGCCTTTCGACTTCTTTATCATCCCTTAAAATAGGCACATTGTAGGCCTGATATCTTTCATTTTCAGCCAAGGTAAAGTGGTCTTTTTTCTCCACCTTGTCCATGTCATTGGAATAGGGTATGCCAAAATAGCTGTCAAAACCATGGTCGGTAGGAAGGTATGGTGACTGATGGCCCAGATGCCATTTGCCCACCGCAGCAGTTTGGTAACCACTCTCTTTTAAGGCCTTGGCGATGGTGACTTCTGTTTGGGGAAGTCCTCCGTTGGAGTCGGGAAACAATACCCTTCTTTTGTCACTGCTCATACCGGACCGGATGGGCAACCTGCCCGTAAGCAGGCCTGCACGGCTGGGCGTACATACGGGTGCAGCTACATAGAAATTCGTCCATTTTTGTCCCTCATAGGCCATCCTGTCCAGGTTGGGCGTTTTGTAGCTGGGGTGACCGAAGACCCCCAGGTCTCCATAGCCCAGATCATCTGCGAATATCACGATGATGTTCGGTGGATCTGCTTTCTCTTTTTCCTTATCGGCATTGGCAAAGCAAGGCAATGTGGCCGATCCGATTAATAGCAAAAATGCAATGGCAAGTGATTTTGGGTCAGGTGTTTTCATGAACTTTTAATTTAGATCATATATTTTGTCTCAACAAATAAACTTCCTGTAATATTTCTGATTTAAACCGATCTACAACCTTTCCTCTAACACCATCACCTGTCCATCTGCTTTCAGTCTTTCCTGTAATTTTTCATAAGGCAAATCCTGAACAGCAAGATCTCCATCTATTGCCAAAGCTGCAGCCGTAGCAGCAGACTGGCCCAATATCATAAAAACCGGTTCCATCCGTATAGATCCAAAAGCGGTATGGGAGCTTGAGACACAAACAGCAACCAATAAGTTCTCGCATTCCTGTTTTTTGGGAATAATAGTGCCATAGGAAATACTGTATGGTTCCTTAGGTTTGACACCAATATCTCCCTCATTCTGGACATATCCCTCGGCTGTTACAATGCGCTGAATATTGTGGGAATCCAAGGCATATGAACCCATACCAATGGGTTTTGGAACCTGTTTGGCTACCAAAACATCATGCTCGGTCATCACATAATCCCCTATCAATCTCCTTGCCTCCCTGACGTAAATCTGATGGGGCCAATTGCCGTTGTCCGTAAACTCATCTTTTGCCAAACCCCATTTATTCATCTTATTTCTTACTGTTTCGGGAACTTTGGTATCATTGGCCAAAAAATACATGAGGCCCTTTTGATAGTCCTCATGCTCCTTGATGATAGCTTTGCGCTCCTCATAAGTGGCTTCCGGATAAGCATAATTTTTCCCGATATAATCAGTACTGAAAGGGCCATGGTTGTTGGTGTCCGTTTTCAGGTTTGGGATGGGGTCAAATTTATCAAAAGTCTCATTCCATCCGGTTTCATACACCCTTGCCAATAATTCATAACGGGAAGGGTCATATCCCTCGGGTTTGGGAAAAGGAACTCTATTTTCTGGATGTTGGCTGAGGCACATACGGAAATTATAGGCCTGTACTTTACTGTCTCCTGTACCGTTTTCTGCCAATTGGGCATCAGAAATCTCGGGTAGCAGGCCGCTTGAAGGATCATCTGAAATCACATAAGGACTGATAGGCTCGTAGAAATAATGCCTATGCTGGAATACGCCAAACTGCACCCCATTCCATGTTTCTCCATAAGTTTCATTGGATTCCCTACCCACATGGTAACTGACTCCTGCAGCAGCCATCAAATCCCCTTCATAAGTGGCATCGATAAACATTTTTCCTTTGAAGGTTTTTCCGGAAAGGGTGGTGATGGCTGTGATCTTGCCATTTTCCATTTGGACCCCATTTTCTCTATCCAACCATTCATCCCGATGGACTTGGATATCATATTCTGAAACAAAATCCTCAAAAACTTTTTCTGCGGCATGAGGTTCAAAAATCCACATGGTCCGGGCATTCCCATCAATGGCCGGTGTCCCCTGCCCCACATTGCCGTATTCATCCTTTTTCTGCCATTTCCACACATCATTATTCTGGTAATGCATATAGATCCTGTGGTAAAACTCCCTGGCCAAGCCCCCGATAACAGATTTGTCCCCGGTATCGGTAAATCCAAGCCCTCCCGCCGACAATCCCCCCAAATGGATGTCAGGCGATACCACGATGACTGATTTGCCCATCTTTTTGGCTTGGACGGCTGCGGTGATGGCAGCAGAGGTTCCTCCGTAAATGATGAGGTCGGACTGATAGAGGTTTAAATCAGTGGCCTCTTTACACGAGTTAAAAGAAAACAACAGAAAAATGCAGGTGATGCTTAAATAGAATTTCATTGGTATAAGTTTTATGGATTTATCAAGGTTAAATAAACAAATTTAGGTTGCCGATTGAAACAAGCGTTAATCAAACTTCATTGGAACTTTTGCCCCATGAGGAATTATTTTCCCTTCCCAATAAGGCATTCCATCAATCATTTCTATCAGTCTCGTTTTGCTGCCAGGTGCCGGTTTTGCACTTTTTGGCAAATAATTAGAAAGCTTATCCATTGTAGGAATATAATCTTCCAATATAGCTAGATTGTGCCATTCATTTTGATCATTTTTTCTGTCATAAAGTTCTCTGGAACCGTCCGCATATTGGATGAAACGCCATTCCTCAGTTACGACCACATGATTATCAGGACCATGGGTACAGATAGCCGGAGATTCACGTTTATACGCGATATCCGTAAGGAGTTGCATAAGGGACCGACCATCGAGTCCATCTTTATTTGGTAATCCAACTAGGGCGACCAATGTGGGATAAAGATCAAGCAGTTCCACCGGAACATCATTTAGCTTTCCTTTTTCAGGTATTCCTGGTCCTGAAAAAATAAAGGGTACCCTTGTTGATTCATGCCAAAGCGAATTTTTTCCTGTAATTCCTTTTGTGCCTAAATGGTATCCATGATCAGAAAACAACACCACAATGGTATTTTCAGTTAAGCCCTCTTTCTCCAATGTATCCAACAACCTACCTACCAGCATATCGGCAAAACTTATACTTGCCAAATAGGCCCGTACTTTAGGTTTCCATTGATGGTTCATTTCAAGCCAGGCCCTTCTTGGTTCAGGAAGATCCCAGTGCAGATACCATGAAAAAGGAGGAATGTCTTCCCTGTCTTCAGCCCTGGTTTCGGGTAAAAGCAGGTTCTCCTCGGGATAAAGATCAAACCATTTTTGTGAAGCATATAACGGTAAATGCGGATGTCTGATTCCAACAGAAAGGAAAAAGGGTTTGTTTTCTGGTCTGTTTTCCAATTGGTCAATAGCCCAATCTGTAACTTTCCAATCATCCTGTAGGGAATCTGTTTCGGGATAAACTCCCCAATCGACCAAGGGGTGCCCTGTATTTTTTACAAATGGTTCTTCTGGCCTCGGGAAAAACCCGCCATGAAATCCCCAAACACTAAATTCCGTTCCATTTCTTCTTTCTTCTTTTGGTGGAAAAGCATCGTGAAATATTTTGCCCGTCGCCATGGTTTCATAACCGTTCTTCTCAAAATATTGTGGAAGCGTGACGAGGTCCTTATAACCTTCCAGGTCTCTGAACCAAGGTCCCAAGGCATATATCCCGGTGGTGGTTGGTCTCAAACCCGTCAATATACTTGATCTTGATGGGTTACATAATGGGGCTTGTACGTGGGCATTTGTAAATGCAATTCCACTGGCTGCCAATCGGTCTATGTTGGGAGTCTGAACCATAGGGTGTCCCTTCAAGTGCCCTACCCAATCGTTCAGATCATCTATAGCAATAAGCAAAATGTTAGGTTTTTCATTTTGGGCAAATACAGGCATAACCGGAAGATTAAGGAATATTGCACTGAGGATGAATAATCTTGCAAATAGTTTATACAGCTGTTGAAATGTCTTCATGGTAGGTTAAAGTTTTTATTTTCTGTTTAGCCATTTGCGATAGGAATCTTCGGTTTTGGATCTCCATATTGGGAGGGTATGCTTATAACATTTGATCTAAAGATTGATGAATACTTTTCTTCGTTTATCATCTTGTTGAATTAAGGACTAGATTAAGTTTACCGAGTTTTCCTTTTGGTTTTACTGAAACCTTTCACCTCGAGAGTTTATCCCATTCCAAATAGTACCTATTCCAAAGACCAACTTGTAATGGATGTAAAGGCGGAAAGAGGTTTTTGGGCATGGGGGTGGTGGATATGGGTTAATGGAAATTCTATCATTAAGTTATTGGTAAGAAACTAGTTTTTTTCAATTTAAGGTTTTAATAAAGTTGCCGATCTTGCTATTTCAATATCATGTGCCACTTCATCCCTGATCAAAGCCCAATGGAACAGGTTATCATCATTTCGATCATGACTGCTCCCATTGTAATGGGTCAGGGGCATGTCTTTGTATATCGGCCTTGAGATGGCAATGATCTCATCCCAATATTGCAAAGCATTGGTAAATGAGGAAACCGCTTCAGCTTTGTGGTTATTTCCAAGTCCTTCCCTATAAGATTCAAGGGAAATAGATCCTTTGAGTTTTTCGGCAAGGTGTAAGCCTAAGTTTGCCCAGATTTTGATATCGGCCAATTCATACATCAAAGCATTGTTCTGTTTGGGTTCAATATTTTTGATAAGGTCCAAAGCCATTTGGCAATCCTTTTCCAATAGGCTTATCAAAATCAGAGGAGTGATTATAGCTGGCTCAAATTTCTTTCCTGTTTTAACCGCAGAGATATAATCTTTAACGGATACATAATCCGGGTCAAGAGTGGGCTGATTGATCAGAATGTCTGCGGAAATATACTTTGTAGTATCTCCAACCAAAGCCATCAACCCTTCTCCATACAGTGTAAAGTCCCACCTTGAATCATAAAGGGAACCGATTTTCAATTGGGTAGAAGAAGCCAAAGACATTGCTTCCAATAATTTACTCCCATCTGCTCCGAATTTTTTTACATAGGTCGCTGCAAAAACTTCGTCAGGGGTATCGGGATTATATAACAACCTGCCCCAAAGTTTATAAAAAAGCCATTGCCTTTGGAAAGCAAAATCCCAATCAACAGGGCCTTCCACAGCTGTAAAATAATCTTTGGCTGGAATATAGCTTTCCGAACCAACAAAATATCCCCCAACATAGGGCTGACTATTCTCGGCAATATGATCCCTGACAAATTGTGGGACTCCCCACCTCAATGCAAAGAAATCCTCATTTCTAGCGGTATAGGTAATTTTAAACCCCTCAGGCAAGGGGTTGTAAAAAGTATCGAACATTTCTCCTCCGTGAACCTTTACAAGTTTAGGAGTCGAATGTGCATGCGACCAATTGTATTTTAAATCCGCCCAAATCGGCCCATCAATAAAATCCAACTTTGCTTCTCTTTCTATGGCTTTTCTTGTTAACTGTTCTAATTCAACACTCGTAGCCCCCAAAGATTCCGTAGTGCTTGAAAAAGGAATCCTGTGAACCAATTTAGACGGTCTTCCCGCCAGTCTCATCCCCTCAATATAAGTCTCAAACATCCAATCCTCACGCTGTTGAGGATTCATCCCCGCCATACCTTCGCCAAGTGTCAGTCCAAATCCAGTCAGTTCAGGGTACTCCTGAAGTAGCTGTGTCACACTTTCCCTCGTGTATCTTTTGACCAATTCTGAGGTATCGCCGGTTACATAATAATGTGGATATACATTCTCAAGTGCGATATTATGAGCATTGGCAAATTCATGACTGACGAAAATATTAAAGGGAATGATGTAGGTTTCGATGGCCCTTTCTTTGGCCATTCTGAAAATGGATTTGTGAAGTTTTTTCCACTCTTCCATTTCCTTATCATTGAAGGGGCTTGCCTCAGGAAAATTCTTGGGCTTGATCATAAACACAAAAGGATGCAGGTTCCAAATTGAAAGAGAGTTGAACCTGTTTTCTACCATCATATCCAAAAATGCCTCCCAGTATTTGACATCTTTCAGGGTTTCGGTATGTAGGTCAAGCGCAGAACTCGGCCTGTAGGAATACCATGAAGTATTGTGTTTGATAGCCCTTAAGGGGAAATGAGGTTTTTCGCTTTTGAAACCAATTTCCCCTAATGATGCGCCGTTTCTCAATGATTCAGCCAAGGAAAGTGTTCCATAAATCAATCCTCTTGCATCTCCACCTAAGACTGATATTTTATTGCCTTCAGTTTTTATCTCAAAGGATTCAGGACCTATTTGGGAGGAGGCTATCCCCAAGTTGATCAAATAATCGTAATTTTTTGGTTGAGAAATCAACTCATACTTTTGGGAAACCAATTCAGGCTTTAGTTTTTCTACAGCATAATTTGCCTCTATGGAGGATTGGTCAAGCAAAATGTAAACCGATTGGCTAAGGGCTTCTGAAACAAAAAGGAATGCGACAAGAATGGTTACCAAGGATGTTTTCATAGGAACCTATTTTAAGTTATTCCGAGGAAAAAAACTAAGGCAATTTGAGGAACGGGCTGAATGTTTACCCCATGGTAAAAATCTAAAAATCCTTGACTTATACAGTTAATGTGAAATAGCGTTATTTCCCAAATTACCTTCAATTTATTAATCTATTTCCTCCATCTCCTGAACCCTATCTTTTGAAGCAAACAATATTGAGGACCCTGTTCCCATTCCAATAACAGAGCGCATGGCTTTTTCAGGCTCAATATCCAAGAACCTTAATTGTGAAATTGGAACATGGTAAATATTTCCGTTCATGGGGTTAGGTGCAGTCGGCACAAAAATCGTGTATAAATCCTTCGAAACAATTTCCGTCACAAACCCGGTCATTAGCACACCGGTGTTATAGGGATCTACCAAAACTACTTGGCTAAAAGGCATTTTCTTAAGTCCTGTAAATTGGGCTATGATTTCTTGAAGTGTGGAGTACAATGGTATTTGAAGTAAATAATTATCCTCAAAACTTTTAAAATATCTGGTACTTCTGGCATTTCTCAAAAATAAACCAATGATGAAAATCAGTGCAATCAGAATCAACAAAGCCATCACATTGATAATTAATGGTGGTGATTCTGCATTATTGTCTAATAAAGAGCTAATTGGAGCCACTATATTAAATACAAATTTAAAAATTATGGATAATAAAAATAAGATAATGATGGTTGGCAAAACCAATAATAATCCATTCATTAATGTTTTAATAAAGAATGATCGCGACCATAATTTATCTTTTGAGCCAATATTTTCTTTTTGCAATAATGTATTGTTTTCCATTTTCCTTATTAGAAATCTTTGTCTTTCTGTGAACTATCATATTTTTTTGATCGGTCCAATAACATTCCCCAGAACTTTTAAGCTATTGGTGATTTTAACCTACTAACGATGTTGTTCAAGGTTGCAAATCCGGTGCTACAAATTGATTTATGAATAAAATTTTTTATAAAAACTTGATTTACAATAAGAAAAGGCTGTTTGAACTTGTGTTTAATCTTCAAAAATTTTTGTTTCAAATCCATCGATACTTATGGGATTTTTGTTTTTCCAATATTCTTTAATGTTATCCTCACCCTGTTTTTCAGCCCAAGAATTTAAAGTGGTCCGCTCCTCCTTGAAATCCATAAATGGGACGGCAAAACCGCAGGAGGTTTGGACCAATTCAACATCCATTTCGATGATTTGCCTTGCTCCAATATTTTGAGAAAAAAGACCTGAATATTGTTCAAACTTATTATCCCTTTTGTGAAAAATCCTTGCTTCACCATATAACCTCAAGATCATGGGTTTAAATATTAAAATTTACAAAACTCCCCCCAACATAAATCAGAAATGTTTAAATTTAACCATGAAAAATGAAGATAAGATAGTGGAACTGCTTTCCGAAATGCTTGTTCGGCAGGACAGGTTTGAAGCCGGATTGGTCAAATTGGCCGAATCACATGAAAGACTTGTAACGATTCAAGAAAGGCAGGAAAAGATTTTGATAAAAATACTGGAAGTTCTTGAAGACGATGTTCCCAAATTCGATGAACTGATTGAAATGGAACAACTAGGTGGAAAAAAGATAGTTTTAAGGAAAACAAAATAAAAGCTCATCCTTCATGTCTCTTGTTTCTAATACTCTGTCTTTACTTTGATTTTTGAACTTTGCTTCCTTTCATCTTCAAACTTCACATCGGTCATCGGTCATTCAACATCGAGTCTTAAATCCTCTCCAAATACCTCTCCAACAATTCCTGACTGATCTCTGAAGAATCCCCATATTTTTCTCGCAAAGCTTCCAAGTCTTTATGCAGTTTTTCCCTGATTTCAGAATACGCCGGATCATCATACACATTTTTCAACTCATGCGGGTCATTGGCCCGGTCATAAAGTTCCCATTCGTCCACATCGTAGTAAAAATGGATCAATTTATATTCTCTGGTGACAATGGCATAATGCCGCTTGACCATGTGTATAGAAGGATATTCATAGTAGTGGTAATAAACAGCATCCCGGTTCCACTGATCTGAATTACCAGTCAATAACGGTATAAGACTTTCTCCCTGCATGTCAGCAGGGGCCTGGATTTGTGCTGCTTCAAGGAAAGTTTGAGCGAAATCCAAGTTCTGTACCATCACGTCTGACCTTGAACCTGCTTTGATCTTTCCAGGCCAGGCTACCATTAATGGCGTTTTAAAGGATTCGTTATAGACAAAACGTTTGTCAAACCAACCATGCTCACCCAAATAAAAACCTTGATCCGACGTGTATACAATAATGGTATTTTCCATCAATCCGTTGGCTTCCAAATAATCCAATACTTTGCCGATATTCTCATCGACAGCAGCAATGGTTCCCAAGTAATCCTGCATATACCTTTGGTACCTCCACCTCATTTTATCTTCTTCGCTCATACCCGGAAAAGCTTTTTTGAAATCTTCATTGACCTGTGTGTAGGTCTTGTCCCAATTTGCCCTTTGGCTTGGGTTCATTCGGCCAACTTCCCTTTCAAAAGCTCTCTTATCCCAACCTGAGGCATCAGGAATACCCAATTCATCCATTACCTGTGGATATAATTTGGAATCTCCAGCCCAATTCATGTGCTTCAAGAGATTCATCTCCGCTTCTTTCGCTGCACTTCCTCTTCCTGAATAATCATCAAAAAGTGTCACTGGTTCAGGAAATTCCTTTTGCGTAAATTCCGCAATATGCCGCTCGGCAGGTAGCCATTCCCTATGTGGTGCTTTGTGCAAATACATCAGCAAAAATGGCTCTTCTTCCTTTCGCTCATTTTGAAGCCAATCCAAAGTCATATCTGTTATGATATCCGTCACATACCCTTCCACATCATAAGTACCTTCATTTTTGGTAATAAATGTAGGATTGTAATAGGTCCCCTGACCGGGAAGAATTTTGAATTGGTCAAATCCTTTGGGGTTATTTCCAAAATGGAGTTTGCCAAACATGGCCGTCTGATAACCTGCATCTTGTAAAATCTGTGGGAAAGTAACGTTGGTGGTATCGAACGGAAAAATATTGTCGGTCTTTCCATTGAGGTGGGAATGCTTACCCGTCAGGATCGTAGCCCGGGAAGGGGCGCAGATCGAATTGGTCACGCAGGCATTGGTAAACAACATGCCCATATTGGCAATCCGGTCAATATTTGGGGTATTGATCAACTTATTATCATAGGCAGAAATGGCCTGATAAGCATGATCGTCTGACATGATAAAAATGATATTGGGTCTTTGTTGTTTTTCTTCCTGAGGTGTTTTACTGCAGGAAAAAAGAAAAGCTACTATCCCTAATGAAAAGAGGATGTTCAGGCTGTTTTTGGGCATGTGAGGATTATTTTTGGTTTAATGGTTTTATCAACTCTTCCCAATTTAAGGGTAGTATTCTCATTTTCAAAAAAATAAAGCTTCCCTTTAGAGGAAGCCTTATTAAAATTTTCAAATCGAATTAATTAGATAATTCATGCTTTACTGATATAGATTGTTGAACAGCATCTTGAAAGTTCCGTGAGACTGTGCCCTGTAAGTGATTTCAGGACCGTAGACATAAAGCATTCCTTTGCCTATTGGTGCTGAAAAGGCTGTAATCCCGTCTTCAAGGTAGGATTGACCCCAAGCCCAACCACTCTTCAAAGGTGTTTTGGTATCAAACCAACCCAATACCTGAAGTCCCTGTAATTTGGCTTCCGGTTTTACTTTGAATACCGGGCTGTTGTTGAACAATACATCAACATGACTGTCCAATCCCCAATTGGCAGGCTGAGAGTTATCCACTCTGGAAACCAAGACAGATCCTGGGACATAATATTTCTCTCCCGGTAATGGTTTTTCAGATCCATCTCTCTGGACTTCCACTAAGGCATTTCGGACTGGTAATTCCAAGTGATAAGCCAAGGCAGAGGCACTGCCTACAGCTACTACTTTTCCACCATTTTCAATAAATGATTTGATCTGTGGGATAGATTTTTCAGCAGTGATATTTCCCAGCATGTGGTGATATTCTGTAGGAATGGATTTTTCATCAGGAGGTGAACCCCATCCTCCGGTCGCTGCTCTTCCAACTGCAGGTATTCCACCGCTGATAAAAAGGATGGCATCATATTTTTTGTTCAGGTTTCCAGCATCTATCTCTTTGGCAAAAATCAATTGAAACTCAAAATTGTATTGCTCCAACATCCACCTGACCCAACCACTTGGCATAGAACCTCCATAGGTATCGAATAAGGCTATTCTGGAAGGTTTGATAGTGATGGTATTGCTTGGTGTGGTTTTGGCGGCGGTTACCTGAACACCTAATTTGGTTGCTTGCTCAGTCAGAATCTTTGAGCCACTTTGGGGGACAAAGAATGAACCGGCAGGCACTCCTTCAACAGTATTTTGGATTCTGGAAACCTTCACTCCCTTTTTCAACAATTCATTGACAATGGGAAAAGCATCATTATGCTTACTGCTTAGAAAATATCCTGACTTAGAAGTAGGCATTTGGACTACAGGTACAGCTTCTAATTCCCCATAAGACAATGTTTCAAAAGGACCTGAAAAACCATCCAAAATACGGTCAAACTGAATACCCATCTGATAAGCCAAAGTCCATCCTGCGGCATCGTAAGGTCTGATTGGAGGGCCACCCGGATATTGGAAGTCATTGGGATAATCCTGAGGTTCAAACATATCGATAATATGCGGACGAAAAGCCTGATCTGTTTTGACTATATAAGATCCTTTTGGATAAGTTGTCCCGTTTACAGAGAATGAGGCTGTTGATTTTTCTATTCTAATACCGGTTTTCACCAAGGCATTGATAAACTTCACTGCTGTCGCAGGATCTTTTTGGTTTGCGGTGATGATAAAACCCCGGGGATCTCTTTTCTCTTTTGCCTGATAAACACTGTCATAAAATATAGAAGGTATTGCTCCACCTCTTCTTGAAAAAGGATTGGTTGAAGCAGGATATTTGTCTTTGTCCTTTTCATAAGCAGTTTTGATAGCCTCAATCTTACTCGGGAATGGCGTCCAATAATCCCCGCTTCCCCTTTCTATAGAACCTTTTCCCATCACATACATATTGTACAAAAGATGGTCACTGTTTCTGGCTGCATAATCCAAAACCGCAAAGTTCATGGAAACCGAGTAATCTATAGATTGCTGAAAATGCCAGGTTTTTTGTGGAGTGACAGGAAATGGCGTATTGCTATTGGGAAGCAATCTGTCCGGCACCAAAGGGATTTCCTCTGGATTTGGGCCACCTACTATCTCTGTCAAAATTCCAATAATATTGTGGTAATGGGTAGTGGTTCTCAAGCCACCATTATACCAAGTGGAAAACGTAGAACCATCCATTCGGGTAAACCCAGGTTTGTTTTCGGCATTTAGCCTGTTGTACATGGCTGCGCCTACAGCATCTATACCTGTCACCATCATGGGGTCAAACACATAATTAAATGGGTCTCTATACGGAGGTCCTGCCAAAACCGAACCTGCAGGGCCTCTCTGATGGTGATTGTACATGACCTGTGGAATCCACTCAATGAAAAGCTGATAGCCAAGATTAGTAGATTCCTTCATATTTTGGATGTAGAAATCCCTATTGTTGTCATGACCGATATACCTTTGGTAAAGTGTGGGCAGATTTGAAAGGCTTCTTTTTTCGGGCACAGACTCTCTCATATACCAATTACCGATTTTTTCATGCCCATCAGGATTGGCATGGACAAATAAGATCACTACATTATCCAATATCCTTTTAGTTTCTGCATCATCCTTGGTGAGCACCTGGTATATGGTCTCTGCCAATTGATGCGTACCTACAGTTTCTGTAGAGTGAAGACCTCCATCAATCCAAACAATGGCCTTTCCTTCCGTGGAGAGTTTCCTGGCCTCTTGTTCGGTCAGTCCTTCTGCCCTTGCCATTTTAACAGAAATATCTTTGAACTTATCCAAATTGGCATGATTCTCCTCCGAAGTGACAATCATCATCCACTGATCTCTACCTTCTTCGGTTTTTCCTATAGAAACAAGCTTTGCTTTGTCCGAAGCTGCTGCAACTTTTTTGAAGTATGCTTCTGTCTGTGTGTAATTGCTGACATGGTAATCATCTCCCAATCCAAACCCAAAATGCTCTTTGGGACTTGGGATTTTTTGGGCCATGGTAGTCCCAATGGACAATAAAAAAAGTCCAAGGAGGAGGATACCTCTCTTGGATGATTTGATTAGGATTGTTTGGTTTTTCACTTTCTTATATTTTAATTTTAAATACTAGCTTCAAGAATTTGGATTTTCATATTGACAACTGGCCAAAATAAATCATGAAATGGTCAAGTGAGTTTCATAACGCCATATTAATAATTATTTCAGCGGGAAAATGCTCATTTACAGCAACGGTTGATAAATTGATTCCAGCAAGCTTAAACAACATTATTGACCAATATCAAACCTGACTTATCAATTCAATTTTTTTAAAATCACACTTTTTACTTCAATATTTCCAAGATCCTCTCCCGAGAAACCAATTTCAAGGTTTGCCTCTCCTTTCGCGAATCTGAATTCCCCAATTGAAATCATGGGCCAGTCCATTTCTTCCACCTCAGTTCTGGGAACCCTGTCCTGATTGGGTATCAGTTTGGTTTGATGCATTTGTTCAGTTTCATAAAAAAACTTTCTTCCCTGAGAGGAAATCTCCATTTTGAAAGGACTGTCATTTGCCATTTGAACAAAAACTTCATAATTGGAATCTGCAATGGACTCCATTTTCCAAAACACTTTGTCCTCAGAATTTTTGAAATTGATAAACCAATCATTGGCCCATCCCATTTCTCCTTTAAAAAGAACATTACCCAATCGTTTTCCATCAGAGGCTGGCAACTCAACGGTTGGAACATTGGAATGGCCTACTTGTATCAGGGGCGGTTCAACACCTTTTTTGGTCATCTCTACAAGCCAATCTAGGTAAAGCATTTCCAATTCATTGGCTCTTTCAGATTTCTGGTCCATGATATTATTTTTCTGGAAAGGATCCTGAAGAAGATTAAAAAGCTCTTTTTGTTTGTTTTTTAATGTCAACAGGTATTCCTGATTTCTGACTGCACCGGGAATGGTATCAAACTTTAAGTGAACATGATGGGTGAAGAAATTTCGATCATCCCAATTTCCACTTGCCCCTTCAATCAATGGATACAGGCTCCTTCCATGAATTTCGAGGCTATCAGGAATTTCAATGTTTAATAAATCTGCAAGCGTAGGCAGGATATCAATATGTGCAGCCCAAGGTTTGATTACTTGATGACCATAACCTGGAATTCTGATAAAGAAAGGCACCCGGACTCCGCCTTCATCCAAATCTGCTTTCTTTCCTCTCATTCCTCCATTATAGCGGACACCGTTAGGACCATTGTCTGTCATGAAAATGACTATGGTGTTTTCAATTTTTCCGCTTTCTCTCAAAAAATCCATCAGCCTCCCAACATTATCATCTATGTTTTCTACCATCCCATATACACAGGCATCTTTATCATCAAGCCCCATGGATTTATATTTATCAAAATAGTCATCAGGAACCTGAAAGGGACTGTGGGGAGTATTGAAAGAGAGCATTGCAAAAAATGAATCCTCTTTTGTCATAAAATCAATGGTTTTATCTGTCAGGACATCTGGCAGGAATCCCTCGGTTTGTACTTCTCCGAAATTATGGGTGAGTTTGGTGTCAAAGTAATTGTTCAGATGACCTTCCGCAAATCCAAAAAATTCATCAAAGCCCTGTCCAATTGGATCGTGAGGAAACTGTTTGCCCTGATGCCATTTTCCAAAAAGCCCGGAAACATATCCATGTGGCTTTAGGATCTCAGCAATTGTTGCTTCCTCCTCCCGCATCACTTCCATGCGATGGGTCACCCAAGTGGTGCCTGTGGCAATATGATATTTTCCTGTCAGCACGCTTGCCCGGGTAGGTGCGCAAACTGGGGAAACGTAAAAACGGTCAAAAGCTATAGACTGCGATGCCAAGGCATCAATATGCGAGGTTTCCAAAATCTCATTTCCATGAAAAGACAAATCCCCCCATCCTTGGTCATCGGTCAAAATCAGGAGAATATTGGGCCTGGTAGGAACCTCTTTTTGGCTACAGGAAATCAATAAAAAAACAAAAAGGAAATTAAGAATTTTAGGACTCATGGTAGTATTTAAGTATCACTTTAATTAATAAAATCTTCTGAAAGCAATTTTTACTTATCGTAAATGCACAAAGTACGCAGCCTATTCAATATTAAGAAAAATTTCGGCCTTTTAAGAATGGTTTTGTTAAGAAAAAGGAGAATCTAATTCAATTCCAATAAAGTATAATTCATAAGTTTTTTAATTTTGAAACCGATTTCAATTTTTATAAATTAGCAAATTCAAAATATTATTACTTAAAACTAATACCTATGAACTTGAAGTTTGGCTTTGCGGCCATCATTGCTATCTGCCTGTTGGTATCCTGTGGCACTCAGGAAAACAAACAGGAAGATACCATCACTGAAGAAGTAGAAGAAAGTAAATTCCTTTCTCCTCCTTTGGTATCACATATATATACTGCCGATCCATCGGCACATGTCTTTGATGGAAAAATCTATATTTACCCTTCCCATGATGTGGAAACCGTGGTTGAGGAAGATGACATGGGTGCACATTTCAACATGATGGATTACCATGTTTTTTCAATGGAAAGCCCCGATGGAGAAGTGGTAGACCATGGTAAGGTATTGGATGTAGAAGACATCCCTTGGGCCAAAAGACAATTATGGGCACCCGATGCAGCAGAAAAAGACGGTAAGTATTACCTCTATTTTCCTGCAAAAGACAAAGATGATATTTTCAGAATAGGCGTAGCTGTAGCTGACAATCCTGCCGGACCATTTAAAGCTGAACCTGAAGCCATCAATGGTAGCTACAGCATGGACCCTGCTGTATTCAAGGATGATGACGGCAGTTATTACCTATATTTCGGAGGTATTTGGGGAGGTCAATTACAACAGTATCGGGACAATAAATACCAACCTGTTGGTAAAGGACCCTATGATGGAATCCCCGCAGCTGAAGAAGTTTCTTTGATGCCAAAAATCGCCAAGTTAAGTGCTGACATGCTGCAAATGGCTGAATCACCTAAGGATGTCATGTTATTGGATGCAGATGGCAACCCCATTTTGGCTGGCGATAATGACAGAAGATTTTTTGAAGCCGCATGGGTTCACAAATACAACGACAAATACTATTTCTCCTATTCTACGGGCGATACACACTTCATCGCTTATGGTATTGGAGATAGTCCATATGGCCCTTTTACCTATCAGGGGAATATTCTAAACCCTGTTCAAGGGTGGACAAACCACCACTCCATTGTAGAATTTCAGAATAAATGGTACCTGTTTTACCACGATACAGAACTGACTGATAAGACTCATCTGAGAAATATCAAAATGGCGGAGTTGAAACATAATGCTGATGGAAGGATAGAAACTATTGAACCTATCAAAAAATAACATAAACCTGTTAATCCTTAAAATCCGACAGAAAACACTTTTGTCGGATTTTTTTTTGAGTTTAATTAGCCCCCTTGATATTTTTTTGTATCATGGGAAAATGAAAAAAAATATCATGATGGATTTTGATAGGGATATTCCTGTAGAAATAAAAGAGGTAGCTATAAAAGCCCTTTCATATTACCCCGAACTCCAGAATATCCGAATTGAGTTTATTTTTAATGAAAATATCAGAAAATCAGTCATGCAGGCACAGCCAAAATTTGTGACAATGTTTGGTTCCCGAAAAAAACGAACTTACATGATCAAAATCAGCCATCGGTTTAATTTTAAAGGGAAAAGCACACCCATTCAGAACCTCCCAGAAGATGTACTAATTGGATGGATTGGGCACGAATTGGGACATATCATGGATTATTTGCGAAAAAGCAATTGGTTCCTGATTCTATTTGGTATTGGTTACCTTACTTCAAAAAGTTTCATCATTTCCGCTGAAAGGGTTGCCGACACCTATGCTGTCAATCATGGTCTAGGTGAATATATTTTGGCCACTAAGGACTTTATTCTGCACCAAGCTGGCATGTCAGAACGATACATCAAAAAAATCAAAAAGTTATATCTACCTCCAGAAGAAATCATCCACCTAATGGAAAATATTGTTGTAGCGGATGGGAAAGAAAAAAAGGATGAGGCATGAAGTTAGAAGGGTAAAGGGTTGTAGTTGTCCGAAGTCTATGACTTCGTGACGCCTGATTCAGGAGCTTTTAGCTCCGTACTACTAATGCAGATTTCCTACTACATACCCCTCCCAATCTTTAAATTCCTCTTCCTTCATCACTCTTGGAATCTTCACCTGACCACCTTTTTGTTTGGTTTCTTCGGTCCATTTTTGAAATAGATTTGCAGGTACCAATCGGGTTTCAACTGATTTTAGGGCTTTGTTTCTGGCTACTTTGTAGTTCTTGTTGTTTTCTTGCAGGATTTCATCCAAGCGCTTGGCAAAATCCTCTTCACTTTTTTCGGTTTCTCCCTCCAGACCGAGGTACCAGCGGTGTATATAGTCTTCATTTTCCAAAACAGCGGAAACAGTAAATTCCTTAATTTCTGTATTGAATTCCTCTCCAAGTTGTTCCAATGCATTGTTCATCTGAATGACAGACAATTGAGAACCCACTACATTCAAAAAATGCTTGGTCCTACCAGTAATTTTGATTTCAGCTTTTTCCTTATCAACAAAAGTAATCGTATCTCCGATCATATACCTCCAAGCTCCGGATACTGTGGAAATAATCAATACATAATCCTCACCTTCTTCTACTTCTTCGATCTTCACGGTTTTGGCTTCTTGTTTGACACTGCCATCATCATTCATATTTTCAGGCTTAAAAGGCACAAATTCAAAGTAGATCCCGTTATCGGTTATCAATGCCATGGCATTCGTGTCTTTCCTGAGTTGCGTAGCCAGATAACCTTCTGACGCAAGATAGGTATCGATCACCGTGATGGGTTTACCTGTCAGGCGTTCAAAGCTTTTTCGATAAGGTTCAAATGCGACTCCGCCGGAAGTATATACTTGAAAATTTGGCCAGATATCATGAATGTTATCAGCTTTATGATAAGCTATTACTTTTTTGAGCATCAACTCAATCCATGATGGAATTCCTGAGATCCCGCCAATATCCCAATTTGGCGCTTCCTTAGCCAATGCTTCCACCCTTTTATCCCAATCATCAATCCCGGAAATTTCCGGGCCTGGTCTATAAAAACCATCAAACCATGTTGGAATCTGACTGGCACTGATCCCACTAATCTCCCCTTCCAAATGTCCATTGACCTCTTTTAAATTGGTACTACTTCCAAACATCAGGATCTCCTTTTCAAAAAATTCAGAAGGAAGGTCAAAATCAGCGATCCCTTTGATCTGTTGCAAACCTGCCTTTCTGATTGAGACTATCATTTCGTCGGTGACAGGAATATGTTTTTTCTTGCTCGTGGTACCGCTGGATACCGCAAAATAACTCACTTTTCCAGGCCAGGTAATATCCTCTGCCCCATCGATTACTTTCTGCCACCAATCTTCAAGAAGCTGGTCATAACTGAAATATGGTACCTCCGAAGCAAAAGCATCTCTGATATCTTCTGATTCAAGTAGCTGATCAAATTGATAATACTTTCCAAAAGCTGTTTTTTTTGCTTTAGAAAGTAATTCTTTCAAAACAACTTCCTGAGCTTCTTTTGGATTATTATTTGTAAATATCTTATCTGCAACTTCAACAGCACTCTTTATGATTTTTCCAATGATGGGCATAATATTTAAGTTCTTTCTGAATTGAAAAGAAAATCAATATTCAAGCCAAAATCCTGTAACCATAAATCTTTGTAACAAAAAACCCCAACAGAATCAATCTGCTGGGGTTTTTTACAAATTAAAAATCAAGACGTATAAGTTATTAATTTGGATGAATTTTACTTCCCAAATCGGGTATCAGGCTTATTATATCTAATAGTGTAGTCGTCATCAACTTCCTACTTCCCAACTTCGGACTTCCTTCATCCTCCTGCTTTCGGCATGCAGGTCTAACTTCATCCTTCCTTTTTTAAATAAACTCATTCAATATATTTTCAAACAGTTCCTGTCTGCCGCTTTTTTGTTTGGGCTCACCTATAGCTAGAGCATGGGCCCTAAGATCTTCCAAAGTAAGCTTTCCGGATTCAAACTCTTTTCCTTTACCTGAGTCATAGGAAGCATATCTTTCTTTTCTTAAAGCCTTGTATTCGGACTTTTCCAAAATTTCGCTGGCAATCAACAATCCTCTGGCAAAAGCATCCATACTACCGATATGGGCATAAAATAAGTCTTCCAAATCTGTGGAATTTCTCCGGACTTTGGCATCAAAATTCACCCCTCCTCCTTGGATTCCTCCACCTTCTAAAATCACCAACATGGACTCTGTCAATTCCTGTAGATTGATGGCAAACTGATCTGTATCCCAACCGTTTTGATAATCACCCCTATTGGCATCAATGCTTCCCAATAACCCTGCATCTACAGCTACTTGCAGTTCGTGTTGGAATGTATGGCCTGCCAAGGTTGCATGATTCACTTCCAAATTTAATTTGAAGTCCTTGTCTAATCCATGATGTCTAAGAAATCCGATAACAGTAGCTGCATCGTAGTCATATTGATGTTTGGTAGGTTCCATAGGCTTTGGTTCGATTAAGAATGTGCCTTTAAAACCCTTGGATCTTGCATAATCTCTGGCCATGGTCAAAAAACGTCCCAAATGTTCGGTTTCTCTTTTCATATCGGTATTGAGCAAAGACATATAACCTTCACGACCACCCCAAAACACATAATTCTCTCCACCTAGTTTGATGGTGGCATCAATGGAATTTTTCACCTGAGTTCCGGCCCAAGCTACCACGTCAAAATCAGGATTGGTAGAAGCACCATTCATGTAACGGGGATTGCTGAAAACATTAGCCGTCCCCCAAAGCAATTTTACTCCCGTTTCTTTTTGTTTCTGTAATGCATAGTCTGTAATGATATCCATCCTTTTCTCATATTCCTCGATGCTACTCCCCTCGTCAATAAGGTCAATATCATGGAAACAATAATACTCTGCACCTATTTTAGTGTAAAATTCAAAAGCAGCATCCATTTTATCTTTTGCACGCTGAACAGCATCATCACTTTGGTCCCAAGGTCTTACCATGGTCCCTGGTCCGAATGGATCTCCTCCTGTTGCACAGAAGGTATGCCAATAGGCTATGGAAAATTTAAAATGATCTTTCATGGGCTTTCCAGCCACTATTTTGTTGGCATCATAATATTTAAATGCAAATGGATTTTTGGATCCCTTGCCTTCAAATTTGACTTTATCGATATTTGGAAAATAGGTTTTTGACATTTGATTATAGGTTTATTTTTTTATAGATATGAGACGTGAGATATAAGATGTGAGACTCAGGGTGGAAGTGGGACCTGCCGGCAGGCAGGAGTTAGAAGTCAGAAGCTTAAAGTATCATGGCCAACTGTAAACTAAAGACTGACCACTCCTTCTGACATACTGTAAACTGCTTACTGAACACTGCCCACTGTAACCTGCCTCCTGAACACTGTGACTGCCTACTGCAAACTGAAAACTGCCTACTGATTACTGAACCTTCCCCAGTGCGGCCAACCAACCTTGATAGACCTCATCATAAGCAGAGACCAAAGATCCATCAGGTTCAAAGGAAGCCATTTTTTCCAAGCCTGCAAAAGCTTCTTTTGCATTTGAATAAATGCCAGAACCAATTCCGGCACCTCTTGCTGCACCTTGAGCTCCATCTGTATCATAAAGCTCAAGAGTTACATTATTCATATTAACAAAAGTCTCTCGAAATAAGGGACTTAAGAACATGTTGGCATTTCCAGCTTTAACTGTTTTTAAGTTTAAACCCATATCTTTCATGATATGAAAACCATAGGTAAGGGCACTGACTATACCTTCCTGACCTGCTCTTAGGACATGTCTTTTGTCATGTTTTAAGAGGTTCAGTCCAGATAAATGGGCATCCACAGCTTTGTTTTCCATGATGCGTTCTACCCCATTTCCAAAAGGAATAAATTTAAGACCTTCAGAACCTAAGGGAACCTCCGAGGCCATTTGGTTCATTTCGGGATATGAAACACTTTCACCACCGATCAGCTTTTTCAGCCAAGAATTTAAAATACCTGTGCCATTTACACAAAGTAACACACCATAATGAGGATTTTTCTTGCTATGGTTGACATGTACAAAGGTATTTACTCTGGACTTTGGGTCAAATACCGCTTGTGTACTTACCCCATATACGGTCCCCGAAGTACCTGCCGTGGTGGCCAATTCCCCATCCTCCAATACATTTAGAGAAAATGCATTATTGGGTTGGTCTCCCGCGCGGTAGGTAATAGGAACCCCTGATTCGATTCCCAATATTTTAGCTGCTTCATCATTTACGCTACCCTGAACTGAAAAAGAAGGAACAACATCAGCAATCATAGATTTGTCAATTCCATAATATTCCAAGAGTTCTGTAGATAAAGCATTGGTCTTGAAATCCCAAAAAATCCCCTCAGAAAGTCCTGTTTCCGATGTCAGAATCTCGCCAGTCAGCTTCATCGCGATATAATCGCCCGGAAGCATAATTTTATGTATTTGATCAAATTTTTGAGGTTCGTTCTCTTTGACCCATTTGAGTTTGGATGCTGTAAAATTTCCGGGTGAATTTAACAAATGAGGAAGACAATAATCTTCACCCAAATCTTTAAAGGCTTTGTTTCCGATCTCCACTGCCCTACTGTCACACCAGATAATGGATGGTCTGATCACCTCTTGGTTTTTATCGACACAGACCAAACCATGCATTTGATAGGAAATACCGATTGCTTTAAGTTCTCCTTTTTGGATATTCCCTTTCTTGACAATGGCATGAGTAGTGTCAACAATATATTTCCACCACATTTCAGGATCCTGTTCCGCCCAATCTTTTTGTGGGGCTTCAATCGGCATTTCTATTTTTGGGAGACCTTCAGAAGCTACCACTTTGCCTGAGTCGGCATCCAAAACCGTGGCTTTTACAGAAGAACTTCCAATATCATATCCTATTAATAATCTTCTCATTTGCTATAAAGGGTTTACCAAAATACAATATACAACGCGGCTGTAATTCCTGTAATGATCAATGCACCGATCTTAAAAGCAGTACTTGTTTTAAACAGGTCAGCACTAACTTCAATGCTGTTTGGATGATCCTTGCCTTTACCTTCTACAAGGCTTATAAGGATCATCAATACTGCTATGGCCAAGAACACAATACCCATTCTATCTAAGAATGGCAGTGCGGGGAACACCCACTTCAAAACTACAGAAAGCGGAATACTAATTCCAGCACCGACAAGAGCTGCATTGGATGTTGTCTTTTTCCAGAAAACTCCGAAGAAGAATATTGCAAAGACACCCGGACTAATGAAGCCTGTGTATTCTTGTATAAACTGAAAAG
Source organism: Aquiflexum lacus (assembly GCF_015476655.1). Lineage (GTDB taxonomy): Bacteria > Bacteroidota > Bacteroidia > Cytophagales > Cyclobacteriaceae > Aquiflexum > Aquiflexum lacus. The sequence goes on along the minus strand of NZ_JABFHF010000009.1, from coordinate 59,133 downwards.
CCTGATCCAACTGTCCAAGGGCCGGGGCTACAATTGCGGCTACTATAAATGCTATCGCTGCTGTAATCCTTCCAACCGTTACCTGTTTGGTTTCAGAAGCATTTTTACCAAAATATTTCTTATAGATATCCATCGTAAAGATGGTCGAAGTACTGTTGGCCATAGAGGCCAAAGAAGAAACAATTGCTGCGGTCAATGCTGCAAAAGCCAATCCTTTCAGACCAACAGGAAGCAATTGTAATAATGTTGGATAAGCTCTATCAGATTTGACTATCCCAGTGATGGGGTCCTTCATAGACTCGACAAAACCTACATCAATCCCGTTTTTGACAATCACCCATGCTGCTATTCCAGGAATTACAACTATCAATGGCATCAACAATTTCAGGAAACCTGCAAAAATCATCCCCTTTTGAGCTTCATCTAAACTTTTAGCGGCCAAGGCCCTTTGTGTAATATATTGGTTGAATCCCCAATAGCTCAGGTTAGTAATCCACATACCCCCTACAAGAACTGAAATCCCAGGAAGGTCTTGATATGCATCATAAGTCCCCCCCTGTCCATCAGGAATCATCATTTCTCCTCTGGATAGTATCATGGAGAAATGTCCCGGAACTTCTTGCCTTAACAATCCCAAGCCGTCCCAAGCAGAACCTTCACCGACCATGGTCAGTGCTATATAAGTTGTGGCCAAACCACCGGCAATCAAAAAGAAGACCTGCACGACGTCAGTCCATGCCACAGCTTTTAAACCTCCGTATATTGAATAAATCATGGCAAACAATGCAAGCCCTATGATTCCATATACCATGGGAACATTCAGGATTGTATTGAGGCTCAAAGCACCTAGATACAAGACAGATGTCAGGTTAACAAAAACATATAATAATAACCAAAAAATAGCCATTGTTGTCCTTACCCGAGTATCATACCTATCCAATAAGAAGCCTGGCATCGTGTAAATTCCCTTTTTGATATAAACCGGCAGAAAGAATATCGCTACCACCAATAAAGTGATGGCCGCCATCCATTCATAGGTTGATATTGCCAAACCAAGGGCAAAACCTGAACCTGACATTCCGATAAACTGCTCTGCAGAGATATTTGAAGCTATAAGGGAGGCACCTACCGCCCACCAAGGAAGGGCTTTGGAAGCAAGGAAATAATCCTGGGAATTTTTGATGTGGCCTTTTTTCTCTCTTGAAACAAAAAGCCCCATGCCAATAATGAGCAAACAATACCCAATAAATACTACAAGGTCTAAAGGTTCTAATAACATAGGATAGGTTTAATTAGATTGGGGTTTATTTAATTTGACAAGTTTCAAAGATAAACTTTTCGGCAAATGTTTTTTATGTTTTTTACAATTATGGCTTTCAATGACAGCTTCTTTTCGAAAAATACGCTATTCATTTAATCCAATGTACATATAGGCCTTAATCGTACTTAGTATTCATTCCCCCCGCATACAGATTCATTTTCTCTCTCACACTTCTTACGATTCCTACTGCTTTCTGAAAATTATCTTTGATTGCAATTTTCAACGCCCCAAACCTCAAAAAATATAATTGTGAATACAACCGATTTCATAAATTATTTTTGATAAAAAAATGAAATAAACTTTAGATTTTGAAATAAACTCCAATAAAACAATGATAGAAAAGAAAAATTGATGTGAAAAAATGAATCTATCCTCAATTCTTTATCATAAAATTGTAACAGTTCCTTGTCCAGTGATATTATAGTGCTGAGAAAAAAATAGTATTTTAAAATTAAAATTAGGTAATTATCAAAAAATCAAAATTAAAAACATTAAGCAACCGATTTCATAAAAATAATTTTGAAACACTTGAAAAAAAACATAGTTTTGATTACTCCAAGTTTAACCAATATCTAGACAAGGGTATAAATTCTCCCAAAATACCACATCACCTATTTCTATGCTGAAGTATTTCAGAAAAAAATCAAATCCAAGCTTGCATTATCAATATGGAGAAAGAAATCACGATTTATGACATTGCCAAGGATGTTGGAGTTTCACCCACTACAGTCAGCAGGGCTCTCAATCACCACCCTGCAGTCCATGAAAAAACCAAAAAAAAAATCTTTGATGCAGTGCTTAAAATGGGTTATCAGTCCAATATTTTCGCTGCCAACCTGAGAACCAAAAGAACAAATAATATCGGAGTGATAGTACCCCGACTGAATTCCAACTTTCAGTCTTCGGTCCTGGCAGGAATGGAAAAAGCTGCAAATGAAGCTGGACTCAACCTCATCATCAGCCAATCACTGGAATCATTCGAAAAAGAGAAAGCCAATGCCAACACCATGTTCAACAGCCGGGTTGACGGGCTTTTGGTTTCTTTGGCGAGCGATACGGAAAATATTGATCATTACAAACCTTTTCTAAGAAAGGGCATTCCCTTGTTGTTTTTCGATAGAATCGCTGAACAATCCGGTTGTACCGGGATAGTGATTGACAATATTCAGGCAGCGCTTAACGCTACCAATCATTTGATAGAACAAGGTTGCAAAAGGATAGTGCACGTTTTGGGCAACATCAAAATCAATGTTTATGCGGACAGACTAAAAGGATATAAATACGCTCTTTTGGAAAATGAAATGCTTTTTGACCCCTCACTAATTATCCTTTCCGATCTAAATGAGGAGGCCGGCGAAGAAATTATCAGTAAAATAATGAAATTAAATCCTTTGCCTGATGGGCTTTTTGTTTCTAATGATGCCTGTGCCGCTAGCTGTATCAGGCATTTAAAATTAGAAGGAATCAGAATTCCTGAAGACATCGCTGTGGTTGGATTTAACAATGATGTGATCTCCCGTTTGGTTGAACCTAACATCACCACGGTCAATTATCCGGGGTATGAAATGGGAGAACTTGCCATGAAAAATCTAATCAAACATTTAGATAAGCCTAATGAGGGAATGTTGGAAAACACCAATAAAATTACCTTAAGGTCCGACCTTATCATTAGGAAATCTTCAAAAAAGGAAATAAGCCTTTAAATCCAAAAAAATGAAAACATTATCAATCAGCCTAATATTTCTTTTTATCACATGTACTGCTAGTGCCAATGATGGCTATAAACTTTGGCTCCAATATTTTCCATTTGAAAATCAAGCTGTATCAGATTATTATAGAGACTATTTGGAAAACATCAATATTGTAGGGGCATCCCCCACCATTGATATCATTCAAAGAGAATTGGAAATGGCCGCATCCGGATTTTTGAACAGCAAAGTCAAACCTACCTTCAAACATACTGGGGATTCCAACATTTGTTGGATTGGTAAGACGGATGACTTGCCTAAAGACCTAAAGAGTGCCTTTGGACAAAAAGTCAATGAAATAGAAAAGGAAGGGTACTGGTTGAAATATCATTTGGGAAGGGTAATAATTACTGCTAATTCCGATATAGGCCTGTTATATGGGACCTTTGCTTTTTTGAGATCCATTCAGTCAAGGGGACAATTGGAAAGTCTGGATGAGTTGGATAATCCAAAAATAGAAAGAAGAATTTTAAACCATTGGGACAACCTCAACAGAACGGTTGAAAGAGGATATGCTGGTTTCAGCATCTGGAACTGGCATAGGCTTCCACGTCATATTGACCAGCAATATCATGATTACGCTCGCGCCAATGCATCTATTGGAATCAATGGTACGTCCGTTACTAATGTAAATGCCAATGCCTTGATTCTGACACCCGATTACCTCTCTAAAGTTAAAGCGCTAGCTGATGTTTTCAGACCATACGGAATCAAAGTGTACCTGACAGCCAGATTTTCATCTCCCATGGAAATCGGCGGATTAGCTACAGCTGACCCTTTAAATCCTGATGTACAGCAATGGTGGAAAGAAAAAACCAAGGAAGTCTACGATTACATCCCTGATTTTGGAGGGTATTTGGTCAAAGCAGATTCAGAGGGACAGCCTGGACCGCATAATTATGGCAGAACCCAAGCAGAAGGAGCTAATCTTCTTGCCGATGCAGTCGCTCCTTTCGGAGGTATTGTGATGTGGAGAGCTTTTGTATACAGCGAAAAAACACCTGATGACAGACACAAACAAGCATACAACGAATTCAAACCCATTGATGGTAAATTCAGAGACAATGTCATTGTTCAGGTCAAAAACGGAGCCATTGATTTTCAGCCAAGAGAGCCTTTTCATCCCATGTTTGGTGCCATGCCCGAGACCCCGTTGATGATGGAATTCCAGATTACACAGGAATACCTTGGGCATGATACCCATTTGGCATTTTTGGCCCCAATGTATGAAGAGGTTCTTCAAACGGACACCTATGTTAATGGAACAGGTTCTACAGTAAGTAAAGTAGTAGATGGCACCTTGCATAATTATTCACTGACTGCCATGGCCGGAGTTGCCAATATTGGTACAGACAGAAATTGGACAGGGCATCATTTTCATCAGGCCAATTGGTTCGCTTTTGGAAAATTTGCCTGGAATCCAAATGCCAAATCAGAAGAAATTGCAGAAGAATGGCTGAAACTGACATTTACCTCAGACAAAACCTTTACAGAACCAGTCAAGGCAATGATGCTATCATCCCATGAGATGGTGGTCAATTACATGACTCCTCTAGATCTTCACCATATCATGGCAAGGAGCCATCATTATGGTCCCGGGCCATGGGTTACAGGTGGTAGCAGGGATGATTGGACCGCAACTTACTATCATAAAGCCACGGAGAAAGGGGTTGGGTTTGACAGGACCGCTACAGGCAGTAATGCATTGGGACAATATGCACCTGAAATACAAAAACAATGGGGTAATCTGAATTCTGTCCCTGAAAAATACCTGCTTTGGTTTCACCACCTTCCTTGGAACCATAAGCTGTCCTCTGGAAATACTCTGTGGGATGGGATAGCGCTTCATTATCAAAAAGGGGTGGAAGAAACCAGACAAAACCTCGATACCTGGAAAGAACAGGTTGACCATGTCGATGAGGAAAGGTATAAGCATGTCCTCTCATTCTTAAAAATACAATCTGAAGAGGCGGTTTGGTGGCGTGATGCCTGCTTATTGTATTTTGGGCAGTTTTCAGGAATGCCTTTACCTGATGGAGTGGAAAAACCTGCACATGACCTGGATTATTATTTGAAGCTGAATCCGAAGTTTGTTCCGGGGATATGATGGAAGACAGGAGACGGAAGACGGAAGATGGACTAATTGCGGGAAGGCAGGGAAGTTGGAGCAATTGTCAGATGACCGATTACGGATGTTAGTATCTATGGAAGAGATGGATATGATCATGAGATGTCATTCTGAGTGGAGAAATTGGCAATGACATAAAGAAGCTGCAGACCTCTCCTGACGTCGAGGTGACAAAGCAAAGTTTTTTATTGATTTAAATGCTATTTGTAGTACTAAACTCTCAATTCCCAAATCTGTCATTAATAACGAGCTTTAAAAAAATCAGAAATTGAAAACAAACCTAAAAACTCAACCATGAAAAATAACCTATTAACATTTGTAGCGGCAGCCTTTGCAACACTATGTTTCGTCAATTGCAGTCAGGATCCGGAAGCACCCAAAACACTAAAAGAAGCCTATAAAGACGCTTTCCATATCGGCGCTGCATTGAATAATAGACAGGTCGATGGACGGGATACATTGGCATTGCCTGTTTTGGAAAAACACTTCAACAGTATCACTGCTGAAAACATGATGAAATGGGGCCCCATCCATCCCGAACCTGAAAGATACAATTTTGAACCTACAGACCTTTTGATGGACCTTGGTGAAAAGCTGGATGCATTTGTGATCGGCCATACATTGGTTTGGCACAACCAAACCCCAAATTGGGTGTTTGAGGATTCCTTAGGTAATCTTTTAGAAAAATATGAATTGATCAATAGAATGGAAAAACATATCGAAACTGTAGTGGGTAGGTATAAAGGAAGGGTACATGGTTGGGATGTCGTCAATGAAGCCATTATGGATAATGGAGAATATAGAAAGTCCAAATGGTACAATGCTACAGGCTTGGATTTTATCAAAAGGGCATTTGTCAAAGCCAACGAAATTGACCCCAATACAGAGTTGTACTACAATGACTACAACATGTGGAAGCCTGCCAAAAGGAATAGAGCCATAGAATTAGCAAAGGAACTTAAAGCAGAAGGTATCAGAATCGACGGTATAGGCATGCAAGGGCATTATGGCCTTGAGTCGCCGACTTTGGATCAGATTGAAGCTTCTATTGTGGCGATAGCTGATGCAGGCTTTAAAGTGATGTTTACAGAATTGGACATTGACGTCTTACCCAACCCGGTCAACAGGTTTGGTGCCGATATTGATTCTACTTTTGTTTTTGAAGAAAAATACAATCCATACAAAGATGGACTTCCCGAAGATGTCCAAGACAAATTAGCAAAGCGATATGGTGAACTTTTCGGCTTGTTTTACAAACACAAGGATCACATTACGCGAGTCACTTTCTGGGGTATTCATGACGGGGGCAGTTGGCTGAACAATTGGCCCATGCGTGGTAGAACCGCATATCCTTTCCCATTTAATAGGGGTTATGAAGAAAAAGAGGATGTTATTCAGGCAATCATTGATGCAAGAAAAAGTAATTAGCCTTTAATTTAAGTCCGACTTCTTTGACTATTTTATTTGAACCACAAAAGGAACAAAAGGGAACAAAAGGTTTGGGAAAAAGACTTCAAATGAAACAGCAGTTTTCTTTTGTGTTCTTTTGTCTCTTTTGTGGTTCATTTAAATTTGGTTCGGGGAATCAATTAGACAATCCAATCACTAACTTCTGTTGTCGCTTTTCTTACTAACTTCACCTACGATGGGTACAAATACACTCTTCCTTTCCCCATTGGCCACTATAGAAAGTGGAATCTCTTTTTCAAGGTCAATTTTCAGAATGAGGTCCGATTTTCGATAGGAATCCGGAGAAAAATTTAAAAAAGCATCTAGTACCGAAGATTCATAGTTTTCAGGTATATAGGGCTCAATATCTGGGTTGGCCTGATTAGCGTACTTATTAAAGCGAACAACAGGTAAAACCTATTGAACCTAAACGTGCTTTCTTTGGATAACACAAAGTGGTAAAGGGCCAATAATATGGCCAAGGAAAGCGTGGATTTGAGGAGAAACAAGATCATGGCTTTTTGGATTTAATCTGGTTTTCAATGATTGACTTGAGAGATTCCAATTCCTTTTGCGTGAGATCTGTCTCTTGTGTAAAGAAGGAAGCAAATTGAGCAGGTGAATCATTGAAAAAATTCTTGATCAGTCCATTCACTTTGTTGGAGAAATATTGACTTTTCTGAAATTCTGGATAATACTCCCGGGAATTTCCAAACACCTTATAGCTGACAGCACCTTTATCCGTCAGCCTTTTTAACAGGGTGGCCACTGTAGTCGGGGCAGGTTTAGGTTCAGGATAAGCTTCAAGCAAGTCTTTCATAAATGCCGATCCTTTTTCCCATAAAAAATTCATCAATTGCTCTTCTCCATTTGAAAGGTTCATGTTCTATGTAGTTAGATTATATTCTACAAACATAGAAATTAATTTTAATTTTCAAAACTGATATATTAATTTTTAATACTGTAAACAAAATTCAGACAAGAGGACAGCAGGATTAATTGGAAAAGCCTGAATATCTTTTCATTACTCAATAAATTATTCTTTATGTTCTTGGAATAATTGAATAAAATATGGATAATTATATAAAATTGAAGCATGGGAGAATGTAAAAATCCTTGTGTTCAATCTTTCTTCTTTGATTCATTTTTTTCCATAAAACCAACCATCTATGAAAAACCAAGATGATGAAGATCAAATCGACAAAGAAAACCGTTCAGGATCGAATAAGTCATTAAAGGAACTTGTACTAGGTGATCCTTTGGAGAAATCACCAAAAACCACCTCTATGAATGCTTTTTCGGCCGTTTTTAACGGATTAGGTATTGGCTTATTGTTGGGGATTTTATTGGGACTTTCGGTTTCCCCTGTTGTCAGTGGAGTAATCGCCACTATTTCATCCTTATTGGCAGTTTTGGTCGGGCTCAATGAGAAATTCCTGGATCCACTCAAAAGTCTCAGGATCGGATCATTTGGACTATTTTCTGTAGTTGGAATCCTATTGGGCCTATATTTAAGAGCCAATGACCCATTCGCTCCAAGCCTTTTGGATAAAATGAAAGAGTATCAAGCAATAGGTTATTCGGACGAAGAGGCAAGAGAAATGATTACAGGATTCATCAGGGCTGATAGCGGAAAAGTCATCCGGCAGGCAAGTGTGCTTTATTCAGGTACTATAGAAGTGGGAGATTGTGATTTACTGGTTTATGCCAATGATCAAACAGCACCCTCAGAAGTAATCAATACCTTTCAAGTAGCGGGTGGCATTTGGCAAAAATTTTCTGAAAACCTCTCTAAAGAGCTTCCTGAAAAATCCCAAGCAACTGTATTGCTCGCATTAATGGACAGCTTTTGTCAGGATGGAAAGAATAGCAGTATGGAAACTGATGTCCTGAAAAAAATAAGTGATTTCAAAGATTCAGAATCTCTAAAAGAGGTGGAAGCAATTTTGGCTGAAGGTGGAAGCAATTGGAATTTATTTATCAAAAAAATAACCCAAACCATTCCTTCAGATCAAAGATTCATTGTCTATCAAAGCATTTCTAAATCCATATCCTCATGAAAAGGGCACTATTGGTTTCCATATTCCTATATCCATTTTTCTTTTGTTTTGCACAAAAGTTTGACCCGGCCCAAGCTTCCAAATCATTGGTCAGGGTAGTTGTGACTGTCAATCAAAAAGAATCAAAAGTCCTCACGGGATTCATCTGGAAATCTCCCAACCAAGTAGTCACCTCGCTCCATGGAATGAGCAGAACAGGCGATATTAAGGTAGTATATCCTGGTAATGCTGTCAGGAAAATGCGGATCAAACAGGTATTGGAGAAAGCAGACCTTGTGTTGTTGGAAGTATCCGCAGGCCAACCTGCGCCACCAACAAATCTGACATCTATTAGCCAAGTGAATGTTGCAAACATCAGTTTTGGATCGGAGGTTTTTGCTCTAGGCTACAATAGCGGTGCGCAGGGCAGTTCCACGAGGATCTTAAAGAAAGGATACGTAGATCCTGAGTTGCTCAGCAATCTTATTCCTGACAAAGATAGGCGACAGATCCAAAGCCTTGGATATCCTGACCTCAATATGAATATCCTCTATGTTGAAGGAAGTTTACTGCCGGGATATTCTGGTGCACCAGTATTTGACGTTCAGGGCAAATTAGTGGGAATCGGTAACGGCGGACTGGAAAACGGGGCAAGTAATGTAAGTTGGATTATTCCTTGCAGATACCTGCAGGAGCTTGAGTCATCTACCTCGACCAACCTTCCCCAAAATCTGGACAGACTGAACCAATTATATTCCGCTACCTCATCTATCGATTTAGATGGTGGTGATATTGAATTAATGGAAAGGGCAATTGAACAACAGGGAAACCTGTACAAGCCTGTAAAATCCAGGGAATTTGAATTTTACAAAACCAAAAACAGGAGTATTGTTGAATTGACTGAAAGCTCCAGTAACCCATCAAATGTTCTCAAATTAAATAATGAAATCACCAAACAGTTTAATATCAGCCTTGACCTCAATAGAATCAGGTTTGATATTTATGAAGATATTCAAAATGGTGTTGTGGTAGTGGTTCCCGAGGGCCTTCAGCTTGATGTTATCAACAAGGCAACAGAAGAAGAAGCACTTACAGTCAAATTTAATGACAATGATTTTACCTATTTGGCATATGGTGTCCTCAAGGATGACTCTTACGAGCTGAATGATCTCCACATGGACGAAATAGTCGAGTTTTTGGATGAAGAATATTTCACTGTACTTGCTAGAACTTTTGGAATTTCAGGATTTTACGTCGCTGATGATTATACTTATGTTGAAGAAGATTATAACTCAGACAGAAAAACCATTCACATCAGTGCCACTGGTGCAGAGCTTGTATACAGTCCTATGGATGGAAGACAGTATGGTATATCAACCTATATCACCCTATTGATCAATCAAAATAAAATAATATTGACTTCTGCTGTCACAGCCATACCCTATGATGTTTTAATGAATGCAGCCCAATTTGGAATTAATTGCATGGGTTCTAATAGTCAAGGTGTGGACTGCAAAAGATTCCAGGATTTTTACAGTGCATTTACAGCAGCTCATTTGACCACTTTTGCTTATTGAGAAAATGGTCAAATCATGATCGAACAAACAGATATCAAACCTTATCTTTATCACAGTGCCGAAATCAGGTGGTTTCTTCCTCCGGCAACAGACTGGGAAACTGCATTGGATTGGTTTATTGGAAACGAATCAAAAAAAGCTGATCAAACCCTAGATCTTCCAGCTGAAAAAACATTGGATATCAACCATATAAAAAGAGAAGATTTGAGGACAGATGAATATTTGGTCATTCCTCAATGTAACACCGTGGGTGTAAAACAAAGACAGGGAAAACTGGAAGTCAAAGCACAGGTAGGCGAAAGGGTACATTATCAAAACGAACACCTCTCCGGAATAATAGACTATTGGTCAAAATGGTCTCTTCAACCCTCTGAAAGCAACATGAGTTTATTGGAAAAAGACCTGAAACTTTCCGGTGAATGGCTCAAGATCAACAAAATACGGTATCTCCTAAAACTATCCCATTCGGAGAACGGCATCAGGAAAGTGACACCTGATGCTTGGCCTGAAAAAGGATGTCAAGTAGAACTTACACAAGTTTGGGCTGAAGGCTCTGATGAGAAATGGACTAGTTTTGGATTTGAGGCTTTTGGTGGCACTTTTCAAAACATGGGGAGCAGCTTAATTGACTCAATGCTGTTTTTTGTTTCAAAAAAAAGACAGCCTTTTTTTTTATTGTCCTTTCAAAACTCCAGGAGTTATCCGGCATGGTTGCAACTTTTTTAAAAAAAATAACTTTTTTTCCCAATTTCATTTTACATTTTTGTCGATATTTCCTCCCAATTTCCAAGCTTGTAAAAAATCATCAACGGAAATCAATGAAAATCATCATTCATCAGTAAAATCTGTAGATCAAATAAAATAAAATACTTGGATTATAAATTTTTATACCTTTATTTTTGAGAAAAAAAACTTACTTATATTCCTAAAAAAATCACAACTACATGAAAAAGTCAATACTTATTCTTGCATTATTATGCTTTTCTATCATTTCTTATGGCCAAACTGTTGAAGAAATTATTGATCAGTATCTGGAAAACACAGGTGGAGCAGATGAGTGGGCAAAATTATCTTCCGTCAAAATGGAAGGTAAGGTAAGTGCTCAGGGAATGGATATTCCTATAGAGATTGTCCAAACCAAGGAAGGAAAAATGTATATGAAATTCCAGCTTCAAGGCCAAGAAATCGTTCAGCAGGCGTTTGATGGAACTGAGGCTTGGGGGGTTAATTTCATGACTATGAAACCTGAAAAAAGTGACGGTGAAACCACCGAAAATATGAAGCGTGAGATGGGTGATTTCCCTGATCCATTTTTGGATTTAAAAAGCAAAGGCTATAAAGCTGAATTGCTTGGCAAGGAAACCGTAGAGGGAACCGAATGTTACAAAGTCAAATTGACCAAAAAACCATTATTGGTTGATGGTGAAGAAGTGGAGAATATTTCCTTTTACTTCTTTGACTCAGAAAACTTCGTTCCCATTATGGTAGAAAAAGAAATGAAAGTCGGTCCTGCCAAAGGAATGACCAGTCAGACTTTAATGAGTGATTATCAGGAAGTCGAAGGGTTATATTTCCCTTTTGCCATTACAGAAAAAGCAAAAGGCGCCCCTCAAGGTCAAGCGATAAGCATTACAAAGGTTGAATTGAATCCAACACTGGATCCTGCTGCTTTTGTGTACAAGGACTAATCCAATAACTTTCTGAATCAATTAATCATGTTAAAGAAATTCTATTTCAATTTCTTGGTGGTATGCCTTTTCCTATTGACAAACAGTATTTACGCACAGGAAAATGTCACATTAAAGGGAAATGAACTATTCGGATCTTTATCAGCTAGGCAAATAGGTCCTGCCGTAATGAGCGGACGTATCAGCGACATTGCAGGACACCCCACCAATGGCAAAATAATCTATGCAGGAACAGCGGGTGGTGGTGTCTGGAAATCAACCAATGGTGGTACCACCTTCAAGTCCATTTTCGATGATTACAATCAGTCTATCGGTATAATCGAAGTTGACCCCAATAATCCTGACAATGTGGTATGGGTTGGTACAGGGGAAACATGGGTAAGAAACAGTGTTTCCTTTGGTGATGGTCTTTATAAGACCGTCGACGGAGGAACCACCTGGAACAAAATCGGATTAGAAAACTCGGATAGAATCAGTGGTATTGCCATCAATCCTAAAAACTCGGATGAGGTATATGTGGGTGTATTAGGGGCTTTATGGGGCGATAGTGAGGAACGCGGTGTTTACAAAACCACTGATGGCGGGCAGACCTGGACCAATGTCCTTGCAGGAATGAAGGATACCGGTTGTTCTGATTTGTTTATGGATCCAAAAGACCCAAATACTTTATATGCTGCTTTCTGGCAGGTAAGGAGAACAGCATATTCCTTCAGTTCGGGTGGACCTAACAGTGCCCTGTACAAAACAACAGATGGAGGCAAAACCTGGGACAAAATCCATAATGGTTTTCCAACTGGGGATTTGGGTAGAATTGCTATTGCATTAGCGCCTTCTGAGCCCTCTATTCTTTACAGTGTGATCGAATCCAAAGATAAAAAAGGCCTTTACCGGTCAGAAGATGCCGGTAATTCATGGACTTTTATGAACGGGGATTTCGAACTTACTGTCAGGCCATTCTATTTTTCCAGAATAGTGGTAGACCCCAAAAACCCGGACGTACTGGTCAAAGCAGGTTTGTCAGGTAGCATCAGCCGCGATGGAGGGAAAACTTTCAAAAACCTTGGCGCCATGCATGCAGATATTCATGACATTTGGTTTGACATCAACGATTCTGATAGGTTTTATGTAGCCACCGACGGTGGATTATATAGAACCTGGGATGGGGGGACCACCTTGGAAATGGTTGAAAGTTTACCGGTATCACAGTTTTACCACGTTAGTGTGGATAATGATGAGCCTTACAGGATTTATGGAGGACTTCAGGACAATGGTTCATGGTTTGGCCCATCATCAAGTCCCGGAGGCATAGAACCCGGAGATTGGACATCAGTCGGTGCCGGAGACGGGTTCAGGGTGTACAGACATCCCACCAAGAAAATTGTTTACTCTGAAATGCAAGGTGCAGATAATATCTGGCGCTATGATGTGGAAAAGAATTTCATCAAAAACATCCGTCCATTTCCGGGCAAAGATGAGCCGAAATACCGTTTCAACTGGAATACCCCTATACAGATCAGTCCCCATCATCCGGATCGGATTTATGTTGGCAGTCAGTTTTTGTTGCGGTCCAATGATATGGGAAACAATTGGGAAAGAATATCACCTGATCTGACAACAAATGACCCCGCCAAACAAAATCAATCTTCCTCAGGGGGCATATCTACTGATAATTCAGGCGCTGAGAATCATACCACAATATTTACCATTGCCGAATCTCCTTTGGATGAAAACATCATTTGGGTGGGCACTGATGATGGAAATGTGCAGGTTACGCAAGATGGAGGCAAGACCTGGAATAATGTGGTTTCCAATATTCCGGATTTACCAAAAAATACATGGACTTACCATATTCAGCCCGGAAATTTCGGTAAAGGGACTGCTTATGCCGTATTTGATGGACACACCCAAAATGATTTTAAGCCCTATGCTTACAAAACAACTGATTTTGGACAAACCTGGTCTTCTGTCATCAGCGAAGATGTACATGGGTTTGCAAGACATATCCTTGAAGATCTGGAAAATGAAAATCTCCTGTTCTTAGGAACTGAATTGGGTCTCTTTGTAAGTATCGATGGCGGAAAAAATTGGTCGAAATTCACCAACAACATGCCTGCTGCATCAGTGCACTACATGGCAATGCATCCAAAAACCAACGACTTGGTATTAGCCACCCACGGAAGAGGTATCATCATTATAGATGATATCAGCCCATTAAGACAGATCAAACCCCAAATGCTAAACGAGGAAGTTTATTTTCTCAAATCTCCGCCAATTGTGATGGTGGAAGAAAGTAATTTTGGAGGATCAAGTCAGGCTGTCACCTTTGTGGGACCTAATCCTGACAAATCCGGGAAAATCATTTATTATCTCAAGAAGCGACATACTTTCGGAGCCATGACGCTGGAAATTTTTGATGAAAACGATAATAAAGTCATCAGTCTCGACCCCGGTAAACAAAAAGGCATAAACATCGTCAGATGGTCTTTTACAGGAAAAGCTCCCAAGGTTGCTAAAGGAAAAACCTTCTCTTTTGGAGGATTTGGAGCTCCAAGAGTCCCCGCGGGCACTTACAAGGTAGTGATGAAAAAAGGCAAAGAACAATTTGAAACCACCTTAGAACTCGTTTATGACGATAGGACTGGAATAGCTTTGGAAAGCAGAAAAGCACAGCAAAAGATGGCGAATGAACTGTTTGATATGACCCAGGATCTGGCTTATTTGGTATATCAGGTGGACAGTTATTTGGATTATGCAGAAAAAATCAAAGTCTCAGATCCAAAATCAAACAAATCAATGACTGCATTGATCAATGACCTAAACAAGCTCAAAGAAAGATTGGTCATTACAACGGGGGACAATTATGTGGACACGGCCGAACCTGAATTAAGAGAGAAAATTTCTCAGCTATATGGTATAGTGATCGCCAACTTTGACAGACCATCAGTAATTCAAGAAGAAAACAAAAACACCTTAAATGAAAAGCTGAAAGAGTCCCAAAACAGTTTCACTACTATCATTTCCAAACATGAAAAAAATCTCCTTAGATATGCCAAGAGTGCAAATCTGGAAAATCTCATGTTGGATGACTTCATGACTTTTATTGAAAAATAGATTTTGAAAATGAGATTTCGATTATTGAAAAGGTCCCTGAGCAATATTGTTCAGGGGCTTTTTTTTATTCTTGGATTTTAAATCACATTCCCTAACTCCTTATCCGAAAATTACTATTTTAGCCCTAATTAAGAAACCCCCATACTTAACCAAGCTGTCCCGAAAAAAATAAAAAGCTGTAGATTTTTGAAATTTTCTATAACCCCAAATTCAACCAATTAGAACCCAATGATGATCAAATCCGACTTAGAAATCGCCCACGCATCCAAGATGCGACCCATTTCAGAAATCGCCTCAAAACTTGGAATTGCCCTTGATGACCTTCGCCCATATGGAAAATATGTGGCCAAACTACCTCTCAAACTGATAGATCAGAAAAAAATGAAAGGCAAAAAACTGGTACTGGTAACGGCAATCACTCCCACAAAATCCGGTGAAGGTAAAACAACCGTCAGTATTGGCTTATCCGAAGGACTGAACAAGCTGGGAATAAAGACGGCCGTTGTATTGAGAGAACCCTCACTTGGACCCGTATTTGGAATGAAGGGCGGGGCTGCCGGTGGTGGTTACTCCCAGGTATTGCCGATGGAATCCATCAACTTACACTTTACCGGTGATTTCGCGGCAGTAGAAAAAGCCCACAATTTACTTTCAGCTTTGCTGGATAATCATATTCACAGTCAAAAAAACACGCTCAATATTGATCCCCGCAAAATCATCTGGAAACGGGTGATGGATATGAATGAGCGTGCACTAAGGGATATAGTCATCGGTTTGGGAGGTTCAGCTCAGGGGGTCCCAAGGGAATCAGGTTTTGATATCACAGCGGCTTCTGAGGTAATGGCAGCCTTATGCCTATCCAACGATCTGATGGAGCTCAAAGAAAAGTTGGGGAACATTATTATTGGATATACTTATCAGGATGAACCTGTTCGGGCACATCATTTGAAGGCACAAGGGGCCATGGCGGCATTATTGAAACATACCATCATGCCCAACCTGGTGCAGACCATTGAAGGAAATCCAGCAATTATCCATGGTGGTCCTTTTGCCAATATTGCACAGGGGTCGAACTCAATTATTGCCACAAAGATGGGTTTGTCTTTGGCGGATTTTGTGGTCACAGAGGCTGGCTTTGCTTCAGATTTGGGCGGAGAAAAATTTCTTGACCTGAAGTGTCAATATGGAAATCTCAAACCTGATGTAGCTGTTGTAGTAGGTACGATAAGAGCCTTGAAAAGCCATGCAGGAATCCCTTACGAGGAACTCAAAAATCCCAACCCCGAAGCTGTAGAAGGCGGGCTTCCGAATTTGGATAAGCATATTGAAAATATGAAGCATTTTATGCTTACCCCTGTAGTTGCCCTAAATAAATTTGCAACAGACTCCGAAGATGAAATAAATACTGTTTTGGCACACTGTGAAAAAATCGGGGTGAAAGTTGCTTTGAGCGAAGGATGGGAAAAAGGAGGAAATGGATGTTTGGATTTGGCCCAAACAGTAAAAGAAGCAGCGGAATCCGGCATGAGTAATTTCACTCCTCTTTATCACTTTGATTGGAGCATTGAACAAAAGATAGAAACCGTTTCAAGGAAAATTTATGGGGCAGCAGAGGTAGAATATTCGGTGAAAGCCAAACAACAGATAAAGTTGTTCAATAAAATCGGTTTGGACAAATTACCCATTTGTATAGCCAAAACCCAATATTCCCTTTCTGATGATCCCAAATTAATAAACAGGCCATCAGGTTTTACCATCAAAATCAGGGAGTTTGATATTGCAGCAGGTGCAGGATTTATAATACCTATTGCAGGGACAATCATGAGAATGCCCGGATTACCTTCAAAACCGGCTGCTGAAAACATTGATATAGATGCCGAAGGAAATATTTCAGGATTGTTTTAAAAAACCTTTCTTTTTATATGGCTACATTTTTTAAATTGGTTGATATTTTGGAGAAAAATAGAAAAATTCACTTTATGAAAAACAAGGTCTTTTTATCTTCGATCATCATAGTATTGATGTCCTTTTCATGCAGTTCAAAAAAAGTCGTAGAGAAAGAGGAAATTTTGGAGATTAACCCATCTATGGCAAGCAACAGCAGAAACAGCCTCGACTGGAAAGGGGTGTACAAAGGAACTACCCCTTGTGCAGATTGTGAGGGAATAGAAACTTCCATTACTTTAAAGTCCGATGAAACTTTCCAAAGGTCAATAAGGTACCTTGGCAAGGATGATAATTATTTTTTTGATGAAGGAATCTTTCTTTGGAACGAAGCTGGCAGTAAGGTTACCTTGGAAACCAAAGATGGGAACTCACAACAATATCAGGTGGGAGAAAATGTACTTTTCCATCTGGACCGAGAAGGAAATAGAATCACTGGAGATTTAGCCGAAAACTATAAATTGGCCAAAAATCCTGTTGATCCAAGACTGGAAGATAAAAATTGGATTCTGAAAGAACTGATGGAAAAACCTATCGAGATAAAAGAAGGTGACAAAGAAGCTTTCCTCCTTTTCAACATGGAAACATCCACCTTTTCCGGAAATGGATCCTGTAACAATATTTTTGGTTCCTATGAATTAAAAGAGGGAAATAGAATAAGTTTCGGAAATGCTGGCGCAACTATGATGGCATGCGAGGACATGGAAACTGAAAGAATGTTTCTTGAAATGATTTCAAAAGTAGATAATTACAGCATTTCTGAAGGTACCCTCTCCCTGAACAAAGCAAAGATGGCGCCTTTGGCCAGATTTGAGTTGGAAGAAAACAAATAAATAGAAACTGATATATACTCGGGTCAGGAATTCAAAATCCGCACTCTTTTTTTTAGAATAAGCAAATTCATTTTTCTGATTAAAAACTAAATTTTTATATTGTAGCATGCTAAATTCCAAAGTCCCTCCAGGTCCAATTCAGGAAAAATGGACCCAATACAAAGCCAATTGTAAACTTATAAACCCTTCGAATAGACGGAAATATAAAGTCATCGTTGTGGGAACAGGTCTAGCGGGTTCGTCAGTTTCATCTAGTCTATCAGAACTTGGATTTCAGGTAGAGGTCTTTACTTTTCATGAATCCCCAAGAAGGGCGCACAGTGTAGCAGCACAGGGAGGAATCAATGCGGCCAAGGATTATAAAAATGATGGGGACAGTATTTGGCGCATGTTTTATGATACTGTCAAAGGAGGGGATTTCCGTTCCAGAGAAGCAAATGTGTACCGGATGGCAGAATGCTCTCTGGGATTGATAGACCAAGCTGTTGCGCAGGGTGTTCCATTTGCAAGAGAATACAGCGGCTACCTTAGCAACAGGTCTTTCGGTGGGGTACAGGTCAGCAGAACATTCTACGCCCGAGGTCAAACAGGACAGCAATTGCTGCAAGGTGCCTATCAAGCACTTATCCGTCAATCCGAGGTTGGTTTATTGACCATCCATACAAGGCACGAGATGTTGGATCTTATTCTGGAAGAAGGGAAAGCGAAAGGAATAGTAAGCAGAAATCTGGATAACGGCCAGGTCAAAAATCACATGGCCGATGCAGTAATTTTGGCTACTGGAGGATATGGGAAAATCTATTATCTCTCCACATTGGCCATGAACTGCAATGCGACTGCCATTTGGCGTGCCCACAAAAAAGGGGCATTTTTTGCAGCTCCGAGTTGGACCCAATTTCATCCTACCTCGCTTCCACAAATGGGTGAATATCAGTCCAAATTGACGCTGATGTCTGAATCGCTTAGAAACGATGGCAGGATTTGGGTTCCTAAAAAGGCAGGAGAAACCAGATCTGCCCGAGAAATACCCGAAGCAGAAAGAGACTACTATTTGGAAAGGAAGTATCCTTCATTTGGCAATCTTGCCCCAAGGGACATCTCTTCAAGAGCGGCCAAGGAACAGATTGATGCCGGTCATGGAATCGGACCTCTCAGAAATGCAGTTTACCTTGATTTCAGTGACGCGATTCAAAGAGACGGCAAAGAGGTTATTGCCAAGAAATACGGTAATCTATTTGGCATGTATAAAAAAATCACCGGAATGGATGCTTATTCCGAACCCATGATGATTTCTCCGTCGGCTCATTTTTCGATGGGGGGATTATGGGTCGATTATGAATTGATGAGCAATTTGGAAGGGCTGTTTGTATTGGGGGAAGCCAACTTTGCCGATCATGGGGCAAACAGGCTTGGTGCCAATTCCCTATTACAGGCTTGCGTAGATGGCTATTTTATTGCTCCCCACACGGTCATGAATTACCTGGCGGGTGAAAAGCCTATTCAAAACAAGACCTCAGCAAATTCAGAAAAATCAATCCAAGACACTGAGCAACGAATGGCAAAACTTTTATCCATACAAGGGAATACCACTGCAGAAGAATTTCATAAAGCATTGGGAAAAGTACTATACACCAAGTGTGGCCTCTCAAGAAAAAGATCAGAATTATTGGAAGCCCAGAAAGAACTGAAAGCCCTGCAGGAATCCTTTTACAAGGACCTGATTGTATCAGGTTCATCAGATGTGATCAATTTTGAGTTGGAGAAGGCTGGGCGGGTCGAAGATTATTTAGAATTGGCCCAATTGATAGTAGAAGATGCTCTTCAGAGAGAAGAATCATGTGGCGCCCATTTCCGTGTGGAACATCAAACAAATGAGGGGGAAGCAAAAAGAAATGACCAGGAATTTAAATATGTGTCTGTTTGGGAAAGCACCTCGGAGGGTGAATACAAATTGCATAAAGAACTACTTGATTTTGAAGCTATCCAAATCAGTGAAAGAAGTTATAAATGAGCAATATGAAATTGACCCTAAATATTTGGAGACAATCCAATGTACAAGCAAAAGGAAAGTTTGAAACCTATTTACTCGAGGATCTCGACAGTCATATGTCTGTGCCTGAAATGCTCGATCATTTGAATGATAAATTGATCAAAAACAGGAAAGACCCGGTTGCATTTGATTCGGATTGCAGAGAAGGTATTTGCGGTCAGTGCGGATTTGTAATCAACGGTCATGTCCAAAGCCCTGAAGAACATGCCACAACCTGTCAGACCCATTTAAGAAGTTTCAAAGACGGAGATGTTCTTAATCTCGAACCATTCCGAGCCAAAGCTTTTCCCATCAAAAAAGACCTCTGTGTGGACCGTACAGCATTCGACCGGATTATTGCAAAAGGTGGCTATATCAGTGTCAATACCGGTCAGGCACCTGAGGCCAACGGAATACTCATTGGGCATGAAGAGGCCGAAAAAGCATTTGATGCTGCTTCCTGCATAGGATGTGGTGCCTGTGTAGCTGTCTGTAAAAATGCGAGTGCAGCACTGTTCACTTCGGCAAAAATAAGCCATCTTTCCATGCTGCCTCAAGGAAAAATTGAAGCCAAAAAGAGGGCTGTTGCTATGGTAGAACAAATGGATAAAGAAGGTTTTGGTGCTTGTTCTTTTACAGAAGCATGTGAGGCAGTCTGTCCGCAAAGCATTTCAATTTCCCACATTGTGACCATGAATAAGGAATATTGGAAAAGCAGCAAGTAAAAACCTTAGAAAAACAATTACTTGAAGTCTATAAAATAGATTTAGCTAAAAAAAAAACAATTTTGCAGCAATGATTTTCTAATTTTCATTTTGTGAAATTGAGGAACAATTCTTGTATATTGCCACCTTGAATTATTAGATATTAAATTATGTACAGGTTTTTGCTATCATGTCTTTTTTCAATTCTCTTCATAGGGAATATAAATGCTCAAAAATCAAGGGATCATCTTTCTGCAGGTTTTGGATTAGGAATGATTTATGCCGACAATGCAGGCATTTATAAATACATGCAGTTCAAAACCTTGCCTGCTTTTTCTGTAGCGTATTCCAAAGAATTGTCCAATAAAATTGATTTAAGGACTTCCATTGGCGGTCAAATACTTAATAGTGGTGAATTTAGGCCCTTAAACACTCCAATTGTTGTCGAGTGGGGAAATAATGGACAAGCCTATTACTTCAAGGGCAATGCTTTTTTCTTAGATGTGATGCCAATTATACATCTCAATCCAAATAAAGCAGGACAGGCAGGAGAACCCGTCAATTATTACATAGGACTTGGTGTTGGAGGACTGTACTCCCAAAGAGCCCAAAGAGTGCTCCGGGATGGTGTAATTGAAAACGGTATTTTTGTCCAAGGCTTTGTGGAAAGATCGAATCAGACAACAGCTACTGCGTATTTTCCCTTTAAAATGGGAATAAGCACCAATCTTGAATACGAATGGGATCTCGCTTTTGAGATAAATGTTATGACAATGATGGGTTCTGAAATTGATGGTAATACCATGACGAATAAGCTTTTAAATCCAGATGTCCTTGTCAACTTTCAGGTAATGCTCAGAAGGTACCTCAGAAGATGATTCGAACTTTTTATTTGAATTTAATTTTGGACTATCATAATATCATGGATGGAGTGGAAACATCTCTATCATACCCATGATCTACAAACTTCAATTGAATAAGAGCAGCAAGTTTTTTCAAACATAAAATCCCCTATCTATATACCATTTATCTTTCTTCTTCGGACAGTTCATATTTGAGCGTTCTTCCTTTTTCTACAGCAGGAATACCTTCTGTCATCCAAAGGGGCAAAGGCGCTCCTTTTAAATAATGGTCAAAAAACTGGGAAAGCCGAATAGAAAGATCTTTTCTGTTTTTCCGAAGCCTAAGATTATGATCCTCACCATTGTACTGAAGCAACCATGCGGGCTTATTTAGTCGCTTCATTGCCATAAACATTTCAATTCCTTGATACCAAGGTACAGCACCATCTTCATCATTGTGCATGATCAAAACCGGAGTCATTACCCTATCCATAAAAAATAAAGGTGAGTTTTCCAGATAATAAATTGGCTTTTCCCATAAGGTCCCACCGATTCTTGATTGAGTCTGTTCGTATTGGAACATTCGACTCATCCCTGTCCCCCATCTGATGCCACCGTAAGCTGAAGTCATGTTTACAACAGGTGCACCGGCGCCTGCTGCTTTAAACATGTTGGTTCTTGTAATCAAATGCGCCACTTGATAACCTCCCCAACTTTGTCCTTGGATTGCCATATTTTCTGCATCTACATATCCCCTTGCTATTATAGATTGAACCCCGGGTATGATACAATTGTATGCGCTAGGACCTGGAAGTCCAAGATCATATTTAATATCCGGAACAAACACCAAATAATCATTGCTTACGAAATAAGTGATATTGATTGTAGAAGCACTTGGTGCAGGAGGTCGATAATTATGCAACCCATCTGAATTTCTCTCATAGAAATATGAAATCATGGGATATTTTTTATTGGGGTCAAAGTCTTCGGGTTTGAAAAGAAGACCTTGAAGTGGTGTCCCGTCATTGGCTATAAAATCAACTAATTCTACCGAACCCCATTTCACATTTGCTTGCTGTGGATTTGCTGAGGATAATTTTCTCAAAGAGGCCATTTCAATATCCATGGCAAAAACATCTGCATATTCTTGAAAAGTTGATCTTCTAACCAAAAAACTATCTCCATTTTCAGCTTTCTTTAATCCGAAATAGCGATGATCTGAAAACAAAATTTCTTCCGGTAATTTAAGACCGAAAATATCACCTTTAACGAAACCACTTTTTTTATTCTTTTCATGAAAAGCAGAAAGAATAAATGGCTTGGCAGGATCTATACCCTCTTCTTCTTTTTCTAATTCCACTCTTCTTAGGGAAATTTGGGTATTTCTTCCTTGCCCTAAAGTGAGATTTACAGGTACGTTTTTGCCTGTGGGGTCAATTTTCCAAATATCATATTTATCATATACAAGAAAGCCCACGTCTCCCTTAAGCCATCCGGCTGCACCATAACTAGAAGGAAGGGATGGAGAATCATGCTGTTCATTAAAAAAACTATTATCCAATTCCTTGGTCAGATTATTGAAGTTTTTTTCCAAAATATTATATGAAACCCAGGAACTGTCTCTATTATCATACCAATAGATATATTTAAAATTGGGTGAAAGCTGAGGGTTGCCTGAGACATCCTTTTGGATAAGGGATTTAGTACCGGTCTCTAAGTCAACTAAATACAAGTCCTGTCCTATTTGAATATCCCAACTATAATTCCTACGGTAAGGACCGTCATCCAATCCAATTCCGTATTTGGATCTTGCTTTTGAATCAATATTGATCTTGGAAACTTGATTATCTCCTATAACAATGATTTTTTTTGATTTCAGGTTAAACATGGTAAGAAAAGTCTTGTTTTCATCCCTTTCCCTGTTTTTTAGTTGCATCGGCTGAATGTCATTTTCCTGCCATCCCCAGATATCCAAACTGACTCTATCCTCGTCAAGGATAGTAGAATCATTTTCATAGGAATATGATACATAATCCGTAGAAGTCCCAAAAAACAATCTGCTTTCATCCTCTGAAAAGAACAACTTACCATCCTTGCTGACCCTACCTTCTATTCCAGGAGATTCTTTTCCAGCGACCTTTTGATTAGATTCTCTTTGAATATCATACAAAAATAGATCGTAATATGGTTTTTTTGATTTGAGTGAATCCTCGGTTGTGAGGTAACTCAAAAATTTATTAGCAGAAGAGAAAACAGGACTGAAATAATCTGTTTTTTTAACATCAATTATTTTGGAAACACCTGTTTTGAGGCTGAGCAGGAATATTCCAGTATTCATAAGTGTATCTTCTTGCGCCTTGATATAAAAAAGAAATTCTCCGTCTTCAGAAAACCCGTAATTTTTGACCCTTTGGAATTCAAATTTTGTATCTTCCTCCAAACTCATGACCAAAAGTTTGGTTCCGTCACTTCTCTTTGGCTTTTCTTTGGCCAAGTTGTTTAGGCTCGTAGTATCAGCATTTGTAACCTTATCTTCCTTTTGAGGAAGCTCTTTTTCAAAATGGATGGCTAACCAATTCCCTTTATTTTCAGGAAGCGAAAATGATTTGACCCTTGCAAGCTTCTGTAACTCCCGGTTATTTAGGTTAAGAATAAATAGACTATCCTTGGGCAAATTTTCCGGCTTGGTTTTCTTGAGTTTTAGGAATCGCACACTATCATATTGAGGGTTAATCTTGCCAATTGCAAATTCATTATTATTGGAAAAATAAAGCCCTTTGGCTCTTGGAAAAATAATTTTTTGATTTTCGTTTTGGTAATTCAGGATTTCCATTCTCCCATCTCCTTCTTGAGGATTGATTTCATAACCAACCCATGCCCCATTCTTGGATATTTTTTCAGAGGATACAGACTCCCAACCGTCATAATCAAAATGCGTCAATGATCTTTTCTGCTGTGCATTAAGGCTACCAATTGCTCCCAAAAATATTATTGATACCCAAATACTAATATTGAATTTTCCCATTTCAACTATTTTAATTTCAAACCAAATTAAAAAAAGATTAAATGGTTCATGGTTTATTTTATTTCAATGGATTTATTAAGGGTTAAAAAAAATCTCTTTTAAACCTGTGCCATCTTTTGGGAGAAAACCAGTATGTCTTATAGTAAAAAAAATAGCAACTTTTGATCATTCCAAATTGGACCTAGAGTGAGTTAGTGAAAAGTCAAAAGTATTTTCATCCAATTTCATTTTGTATAAAAATTACGGAAATAAGCAAAAAACAATAAAAGGAATCCTGATATGGTTTCAGGATTCCTTTTGAACTATGGCATTTAATTATTTCTAACTTCTAGGAAAAATTTGATTAAATCTCCTCCGATTAATTCAAAGTAATTTCTCTTTCCAGATAGCCACCTCTAGTGGACAAAAGTTTCAAAGTAGCTTTCACAGGATCTTTTTGATTTACCTTTATCCTGAAAGTTGCCTCTTTGGTTTCTCCTGATTCGGTGTATCCTGCATAAATCGTCTTGTCATACAAGTCAGGTGAAGTGATCTGTACGATGGCATTTTCATGTCCTTTTGTCAATTCCTTGTCGAATTCCAATATCAACCTGTCTTCTTTGACAATTTTGACTCTTTTGGCCTGATCAAGTGCAACAGGAAGATTACCTGAATTTGTCCAAGTAACAGTCACTACGTGTTCATTTCCAGATTTGGTAACTTTCACATCTTTAATTTCAATCTGGGGAAGATCGAGAGCCATCGCTAAATTAAAAAGTGATTGCTTTTTAATCCATCCTTCCAATTGCCAAGGAGGACCGTTTTGTGAAAAGAACTTCGGATGGAATCCACCTATTTCTACTTCTCCCAATTGAGGATGATCGAATTTTTCCCAAGCTTTAAAACCTCTTGATTGGTTTTCCTCATCATCCCATCTTATAGCATCATAATCATCATAAGCCCCATCTCCGTCGTAATCCTTCATAGCACCATTGTTCCACAATTCATCTCCATACCAAACAGCTCCATAATAGAAGTACCCAAAGTCAGGTCCATGACCAAATAAAGGATTGGGCTTGAGAGGATCTCCGGTCAACCGGTTCACTTTTCCTCTTGTACTATAAGTCTGATAAACATCTCCTGCCCATGGATATCCGGTGATTGTCATACCCAAACTGTCATAATACTCATAAATCAATCTATCCTTAAGGAACATTGATTCCTCACTAGAAGAAGTGGACGGTGGTCTAAGGTGCATTGGTACCCGGGTATCCAAGGAATTGACCACAGAGATATTGGGATGCGAAAGTAACCATAGGACAGTAGATCTTGTCTCAATTTCACTTAGGGGGTATTCACCCGCACCAAATTGGGTATATCCTCTTCCTGTTGCATCTCCCCTATTGTCAGGTCTCCAATTCTCCGGATAATTTCGGTGAAGATCAAGTCCCCCTATTCCATCTTCATTGTATCTGCCGTCCCCATCATTATCTATACCTTCTGAATACATCAAATAATCTCCTTTGCCTTCAAGGACTCGCTTCATCAATCTGCCCTTAGAATCCTTTGGATCAATAATGAAATTGGCTTTTTCCTTTTCCTCTTCAGTAACAGCCTTTTTCCTCATCATATGGATAACGCCATCACCATTCAGGTCTTCTTCAGGATCCTCATCATATAATCCATCTCCATCCACATCATATGGCCTGACAGTACTTCGGTTTCTTTGTTCTGAAAACAAGTACATATTTGTACCATCAGGGTTGTTCTGTGGACGAACATATATTGTTTTTGTATCAATCAGTTTGGTGATTTTGGGGTCTTTGCCGTAGTTTTCCAAAAGGTGATTTGTCAACCAAAAAACCGCTTCACTTGCAGTCACCTCTCCCCCATGTCTACCACCTTCAAAATATGCCGCCGGCTTATCTGTATGTTTGCCTGTTTTTTTGTTGGTAATCGTCATTTGCAATATCGGTCTTCCCTCAAATGATTTTGCAACCTCATACAGTTCTGTGATGTCGGGATACTTTTCAGCCCAAAGTCTGTACCAATGGTACATAACATCAGGTGTATGGTAAATATCAAAAGTCAGCTTTTCTCCTGCTTCATACTGAACTTCTGGGAATTGATGTTTTTTGAAAAAAGACTGACCGTGCCTTTCACCTGAAATGGTATAAAATTTAGCTTTTTCATCTTGTTCAGGCCACTTTTTCTGGTCAACATATGATGATTCTTGGGCTAAAGATGAACCATATGTCAAAAGTGAAAAACCCGTCAATAAGAGTAAGTATTTCTTCATAATTATTGTTTGTTGTTCAGGATAAAATTAGGATTTGCCTTTTCCTCTTCCTAACCGCTCAAAAAAAAAATCCCCAATGAATAATACATCGGGGAAATTAAACTAATCAAACAACCTTTCTTTTAAGAACCGATCATCAATTCAAAATTCATCCCTTCATAATTATCAAAGCCTGGAACAGGAATAGCCCTTGGCATTTTTCTCAAAACATATCCTACTCTCTCAATCAAACCCTTATCGGCTTCTTCGTTCAAGACCTTGTAACCTATCAATTTTCCCTTGTCATTAATGCTGACCAAAACCCGTAATTCTTCTATTTCAGAACTCTTTTTTGATCGGAAAATAAATGCTGAACTTTTATCCAACATTTCAAGTGTTGATTCGGACCACGTCCACTGAGAGTAATAAAAATAATTGGTGCCAAATTCTTCTTCTGATAAAGAAGCAAGATTTTCAGATTCACCTAGAGGAATAATGGAGACATTTTCATTAACTCCATCATTGGAGGAGTTCATGGTTTTTTTAGAATCCGCATCATTGTTGATCAAATTAGATGCTAAGATTTGTTGATGCGAGATGATCGTTATTCCGAAAAATAAAAGCAGTATTCCGAATAGTTTGTTCATGGGTTTTGCATTTGAGTTGTACAAATATACAGATAAAATATTTTCAAATGCAAATTTTTGTTGTTCAAATATTTTTTTGAGCACAAAAAAGTCTTGCCAATGGCAAGACCCTTTTTAGAATATAAACCCAAATATAACTTTAGAGATTAAAAGTTTCTAAAATTAAGTTGTAGAAAATCACATAAAATTGAGTTTTTCAATTATTTATTTGATTAAAACAATATTTGACCAAATTTTCTGTAATTCTCAAACAACGCCACCAAAGTAAATGCATTTTGCCCATTTTTACAAATTGAAAAATTTATTTTGGTATTTTTTAAGTATTTCATAATTTACCTGCCAAATAATTAACATAGACTCAAATTAACCCAAAAAAAATGGACAAAATTTTAGATATTGATAATGTGGATCTCAAGATCATTTCATTATTGAATGATGATGCAAAAACGCCCTACACCGAAATCGCCAAAAAAGTCTATGTCTCCTCAGGAACTGTACACGTCAGGATGAGAAAACTTGAGGATATGGGAATTGTTAAAAGTGCCACGCTCAATATAGATTTCTCAAAACTAGGTTATGATATTTCAGCTTTTTTGGGAATCTACCTTGAAAAAAGTTCTCTTTATGATACAGTCATTGACAGATTGAAAGAGATTTCTGAGGTTATCAATGCTTATTACACTACAGGTAATTACAGCATCTTTGCTAAAATCATTTGTAAGGATACCAATCACCTTCGAACAGTATTGGATAAAATCCAAAAAGTCGAGGGCATAGATAGAACCGAAACTTTGATTGTACTCGAAGAAAGCATTAATAGGCCTATTCAGTTTTTTGACAAAAAGATTGACTAAAGTCAGTGAATTCCTTGTTTAAGGATTGAAATAACCTAATTTAGATTAAATCTAATTTAATTTATATTATGTTTATTTCAAGATTAAATATAATTTTATTTTTTAGGTCAGGATTTTAAAACCTGACCTTTATTTTTTTTATTGTACTGATTAACAGCTACATACTATGCTTTTTTCCTAAAACCTATAGAAATTTCAGATGACCCTGAACATAATAAATTGGTTTAATGTTGTATCTTCGCACGACAAACTATAATTAGTCTAAATAACTCAACCACATGAGCAAAGACAATCAAATTTTAGAGGAATTTACATCAAAGGAATATGAACATGGCTGGTCGGTTAATCTGGAAGCAGATGAAGCACCTGCTGGACTTGATGAAGGTATAATAAGATGGATTTCTGCAAAAAAAGAAGAACCTGAATGGTTATTGGAATGGAGACTCAAGGCTTTTAGGAATTGGTTAACAATGATTGAGCCTGAATGGGCCAATGTTCGTTATCCGAAAATCAACCTTCAGTCATTGAAATACTATTCTGCACCAAAACAGAAAAACAAACCCAAAAATCTTGATGAAATAGATCCTGAGTTACTTCAGATCTATGAAAGATTAGGTATTTCTTTAAATGAACAAAAGAGATTGCAGGGTATAGCTGTAGATGCAGTCCTTGACTCGGTGTCAGTCGGTACAACTTTCAAAGCAACCCTTTCAAAATTAGGTATCATTTTCTGCTCCTTCAGTGAAGCTGTAAAAGAGCACCCTGAATTGGTGAAAAAATATTTAGGTTCAGTGGTGCCTATCAATGATAATTATTATGCAGCTCTCAACTCAGCTGTATTTTCTGATGGATCATTTTGCTATATCCCAAGTGGTGTCAGGTGCCCTATGGAGTTATCAACTTACTTTAGGATCAATGCTGCCAATACAGGACAGTTTGAAAGAACTTTAATTATCGCTGAGGAAGGGTCATATGTTTCATATTTGGAAGGATGCACTGCGCCGCAAAGAGATGAAAATCAACTTCACGCGGCTGTAGTGGAAATCTACGCAGCCAAAAATGCTGAAGTAAAATACTCTACAGTTCAAAATTGGTTCCCGGGTGATAAGGAAGGTAAAGGTGGTATATACAACTTTGTAACCAAAAGAGGGATTTGTGCCGGCGATCATTCAAAAATCTCCTGGACTCAAGTAGAAACAGGTTCAGCGGTTACTTGGAAATATCCTTCTTGCATACTTAAAGGTGATTACTCAGTCGGCGAGTTTTATTCAGTGGCTGTAACCAATAATTATCAACAGGCAGATACAGGTACAAAAATGATTCATATCGGTAAAAACACCCGTTCCAGAATTGTATCGAAAGGTATCTCAGCAGGTCATTCTCAGAACTCATACCGTGGACAAGTTCAGGTAATGAAGCGGGCAACAAATTCCCGTAATTTTTCTCAATGTGACTCATTGTTGATGGGAAGCAAATGCGGTGCACATACCTTCCCTTATATTGATATACAAAATTCAAGTGCTCAAGTAGAACACGAGGCGACTACTTCCAAAATTGGAGAAGATCAGCTATTCTATTGTAATCAAAGAGGGATTTCAACCGAAGACGCGGTAGCATTAATTGTCAACGGATATGCCAAAGAAGTGCTTAACCAACTACCCATGGAGTTTGCGGTAGAAGCACAGAAGCTATTAGCGCTCACATTGGAAGGTTCAGTTGGGTAATAATTATTGAAAAAAACTAGTCTCCTGTGGTGGACTGAAAACAATAAAAATATAAGATTGAAATGTTAGTCATAAAAAATTTACATGCCTCCATAGATGGAGCTCCTATTTTAAGAGGAATAAATTTGGAAGTGAAAGCCGGAGAGGTTCATGCTATCATGGGGCCAAACGGTTCAGGTAAATCAACCTTGGCTTCTGTATTGGCCGGAAGGGAAGAATATGAAGTAACCGAGGGTGAAGTTTTGTTCAAAGGGAAAGATCTTTTGGCTTTGGCTCCTGAAGAAAGAGCTAGAGAAGGTGTGTTTTTGGCATTCCAATATCCTGTAGAAATTCCCGGAGTCAGTACAACCAATTTTCTTCGGACCGCTGTTAATCAAGTGAGGGAATACCGTGGTTTGAATCCTTTGGATGCTGTTAAATTTCTTTCTGTGATGAAAGAAAAGATGAAGCTTGTCGAAATTGATCAGAAATTAATGAGCCGTTCTTTGAACGAAGGCTTTTCCGGTGGTGAAAAAAAGAGAAATGAAATTTTTCAAATGGCCATGTTGGAACCCACATTATCCATTTTGGATGAAACAGATTCGGGTTTGGATATAGATGCACTTAGAATTGTATCCAATGGAGTCAATCAACTCAAGTCATCAGAAACAGCCACGATCGTTGTGACACATTATCAAAGGCTTTTGGATTATATAGTTCCTGATTTTGTGCATGTGCTTTTCAATGGCAGAATTGTAAAATCAGGCACAAAAGACTTGGCACTTGATTTAGAAGAAAAAGGATATGACTGGATCAAAGAGGAAGTAAAAGCAGCTTCTGTCTAATCAACATTTCCAAAATCTCCATCTTAATTTATCCATGACTACCTTAACCAAAAATAAAATTTCAGAGCTGATTTTAAATCAAGCTCCGTCTTTTAATTCATTTCCTCAATTAAGGGAAAAAGGAAGAACCATCACATTAGGTAATGGTCTACCTGCCTCAAAAGATGAAGAATATAAATTCACATCCATTTCTAAAAAACTAGAACAGACCCTCGATAATTTTTCATTATCTAAAAAAACCGTTCTTGACTTAAATTTAATCCAATCCCATCTATTTGAAGGGTTTGATGGAGACCTTTTGGTATTCAACAATGGTAATTATGAAAAATCCCTTTCATCAGTAAATCAAACAGGAATTGAGGTTTCATCCCTAAATGATTCAATGCCGGTATCATTGGGAACCATAGCCAAGACGGAGAAAGATCCGTTTATCAGCTTGAATAACATCTATTTTGAAGATGGGATTTTTATTAAAGTGAAAAAAAATCATAAAATCGATAAACCTGTTTTTTTCCTGTTCTTCAACAAAGCCAATCAAGGCCAAGTTATAAGTCCAAGAATTTTGATCGAAGTAGAGGAAAATGCAGAGGTTTCATTTTTGGAAAACACAATTTCATTGGATGAGTCTCCTTATTTATGTAATGTAGTTACAGAAATAAAAGTAGGACAGAATGCCCATGTTCATTATAATAGGCATCAATCTGAAAATAGAAATTCAATAGTAGTCAATAATTTCGAGACTGATATTCATCGAGATGCTACATTCACTTCTGTAGTGATCTCCTTGTCAGGAGATATGGTTAGAAACAACCTCACTTTAAACCTATTAGATTCAGGATGTGAAGGTAATATGTACGGACTTTACCTGTTGAATGGCAAAACACATGTGGACAATCATACAAATGTGGACCATACCAAACCGCATTCAGAATCCAACGAACTTTATAAAGGTATATTGGCAGATAATTCCAGAGGGGTCTTTAATGGGAAAATATTTGTCCGTCAGGATGCACAGAAAACAAATGCGTTTCAACAAAACAACAATATTCTGCTATCTGATGACGCTACGGTCAATACCAAACCCCAATTGGAAATCTGGGCAGATGATGTAAAATGTTCTCATGGATGCACCACAGGTCAATTGGATGAGGAGGCACTTTTCTATCTAAGGGCAAGAGGCTTGAGTAAAGATCAGGCAAAGGGAATGCTTTTATTTGCCTTTGCAGGAGAGGTCTTGGAACATGTGTCCGATGAAAGTTTCAAAAAGTATTTGACCGACATTGTTCAGGAAAGATTGGGCAGTAATTTTTGATTAAAATATGCCTATAAACTTAGAAGATATAAGAAGTTTATTTCCAATCCTTCACCAAGAGGTAAATGGGAAGCCTTTGGTTTATTTGGACAATGCAGCTACTACCCAAAAGCCTCAGGCAGTGCTTGATGCTTTAAGTAACTACTACGAATTAGACAATTCGAATATTCACAGAGGTGCGCACACTTTAGCTGACCGGGCAACAAGGTATTATGAAAAGACCCGTACGCTTATCAAAGAATACATAAATGCCAAAGAAGAAGCGGAAATAATATTTACCAAAGGTACCACAGAAAGTATCAACTTGGTTGCGGCAACATTTGGTAGAAAGTTTATTACCAAAGGAGATGAAATTTTAATCTCTACTATGGAACATCATGCCAATATTGTTCCATGGCAAATGCTCTGTGAAGAAAAAGAAGCAATATTAAAGATAATTCCTATAAATGATTCCGGAGAAATTCTCATGGAAGAATTTGATAAGCTGCTGAATGAAAATACCAAACTCGTCAGCATAGTACATGTATCTAATGCATTGGGCACCATCAACCCTGTAAAAGAAATCATTCAAAAGGCGCATAGATTTGGGGCAAAAGTTTTGTTGGACGGAGCTCAATCGACAAGCCATCTTGATGTGAACGTCCAGGACTTGGATTGCGATTTTTTGGCTTTCTCAGCCCACAAGTTATTTGGCCCAACAGGATTAGGGATTTTATATGGCAAAAGAAATATTCTTGAATCCATGCCCCCTTACCAAGGTGGTGGGGAAATGATAAAAGAAGTGACCTTCGCCAAAACCACTTATAACGATATTCCCTTTAAATTTGAAGCAGGGACACCCAATATAGCGGATGTGATCGCTTTTCAAAAAGCTTTGGAATTTATCAATGACCTTGGGAAATCTGATATCAAAAAACAGGAAGATGACCTATTAAGCTATGCTACTGATTTACTTGGAGAAATAAAAGGTTTTATACCCATAGGTACTGCAAAAGATAAAGTCAGTGTCATCTCTTTCAATTTAAATGGTATGCATCCTTTTGATGTAGGAATGATGCTCGATGCCAATGGAATCGCTGTTAGGACCGGGCACCATTGTACCCAACCGTTAATGCAGAGATTCGGGATAGAGGGAACCGTAAGAGCATCCTTTTCTGTTTACAATACCAAATCAGAAATAGATGTTTTAGTCGCAGCAGTGGCTAAAATCGCAAAAATCAAAAATAAATGAACACCATTCAAGATATACAAAACGAAATCATAGACGAGTTTGGCATCTTGGGAGATGATAAAGAATCTACAATTTATTATATCATGGAACTTGGTGCCAAGCTGCCTGAGTTTCCTGAATCAGAAAAAACAGAGGAAAATATCATCAAAGGTTGCCAATCCAAAGTTTGGCTGACTACCCAAGAAAATGAGGACAAAATAGTCTTTCTGGCAGACTCCAATACTGATATCACCAAAGGCTTGATCAGCCTTTTGATCAGGGTTTTATCCGGAAGAAAACCTCAGGAAATCCTCCATGCGCAGCTGGACTTTATAGATAAAATAGGGATGGGAAATATCATCGGATCTCAAAGATCCAATGGATTGGCTGCTATGATCAAACAAATGAAACTCTATGCCTTGGCATATCAGACCAAACAAAATGCATGAAATTATGACTAGCTCTACATCTGAAAATATGGAAATACCCACTCAGGAACTTAAAGATAAGGTCGTCAACGCCATCAAACAGGTTTATGATCCGGAGATACCAATAGATGTATATGAATTGGGTCTGATATATGAAATCAGTGTCTATCCAGTCAACAATGTCTATGTAATGATGACGTTGACGTCACCAAATTGTCCCTCAGCAGAATTCATACCGTCAGAAATAAAGGATAAAATCCAACAGATCCAAGGAATTAATCATGTTGAATTGGAGCTTACTTTTGATCCTCCCTATTCTCAAGATATGATGTCTGAGGCTGCTAAATTAGAATTAGGTTTTCTTTAAGAATAAATAAAAAATAAAATAATATGTATCCAGAAGAACTCATTGCGCCTATGCGCGCAGAATTGACAGATGTAGGATTTCAGGAATTTAGGACTCCTGAGGAAGTTGACAGTCATCTGAAAGACCACAAAGGCACCACATTCATAGTTATCAACTCAGTGTGTGGCTGTGCAGCCGGGGCTGCAAGACCGGGTGTACGGTATGCATTGGATCAAAGTGCCAATAAACCAGATGTCTTGGCTACAGTTTTTGCCGGCAATGATGCAGAAGCTGTTGCAAAAGTAAGACAGCACCATCTGCCCTACCCGCCTTCTTCTCCTGCTATGGCTCTGTTCAAAGACGGTGAATTGGTTCACTTCATAGAAAGACATCATATTGAAGGTCGAAATGCTAAAATGATCGGAGACCACTTACTCGAAGTGTTTGAACATTTCTGTAAATAAAATAGCCCTTCGGGGCTTTTTTTCTGCTAAAAAAATATAGCGCTTAAACTATCCCATTTCCGAATAATATTTTGAATAGTTTTTATTATCATTTATATAATAAGGATTTATTTTTTTAGTCTATTAATTTATTAGCTAAAAAGTTTTTTCACATATCCTTTTTTTGTCCATACATACACCGTAATTTGGTTTATTGATATAATAAAGCATTTAAAAAACACCTTATTTCACTAACTTAAGCACTTCAAGTGTAGTTAAAATAAAAAAAACAATAAACTGATAAATAAATAACATACTTATGTCTGAAATTGCCAAGTTATCATACGGAGGGAAAGATTTTGAACTCCCCATTGTAGAAGGTACTGAAAACGAAAAAGCTATCGATATAGCCAAACTCAGAGGTCAGTCCGGACTAATCACTATTGACCCAGGATACAAAAACACCGGATCTACCAAAAGTGCAATTACTTTTTTAGATGGGGAACTTGGCATCCTTAGATATAGAGGGTACCGAATTGAGGACTTGGCAGAAAAATCAACTTTTCTAGAGGTAGCATATTTATTGATCTATGGTGAATTGCCTTCACAATCAGAATATGAAAAATTCACAAGAGAAATCACTACACATACTTTGGTCCATGAGGATATCAAAAAAATCCTTGATGGTTTCCCTTCCAATTCCCATCCAATGGGAGTCCTTTCTTCATTGATATGTTCATTGACAGCTTTTTATCCGCAATCATTAGACCCAAACAGAAACGAAAACGAAGTAAACTTAAGTATCATCAGACTTTTGGCCAAAATGCCGACGTTTGCTGCATGGGCTTATAAGAATGAAGTTGGCCACCCTGTCAATTATCCTGATAATAGTTTGGATTATTGCTCAAACTTCTTAAAAATGATGTTTGCCCTACCTGCAGAAAGGTATGATGCTGATCCAGTTGTAGCAAAGGCACTTGATCAGTTATTGATTCTGCATGCGGACCATGAGCAAAACTGCTCTACTTCTACTGTCAGAATTGTCGGTTCATCACAGGCCAGTATCTACGCTTCAATCTCCGCAGGTATCAATGCCCTTTGGGGGCCCTTGCATGGAGGTGCAAATCAAGCCGTAATCGAAATGCTCGAATCCATCAAAAAAGATGGCGGTGATACCAAAAAATTCCTCAATAAAGCCAAAGACAAAGATGACCCTTTTAGATTGATGGGCTTTGGACATCGGGTTTACAAAAATTTTGATCCAAGAGCAAAAATCATCAAAAAAGCTGCGGATGATGTGCTGACCAAATTGGGTGTCGATGACCCGGTTTTAGATATAGCCAAAGAACTGGAATATGCTGCACTCAATGACCAATATTTTGTTGATAGGAAGCTTTATCCAAATGTGGATTTTTATTCTGGAATAATTTATAGAGCCTTGGGGATCCCAACAGAAATGTTTACCGTTCTTTTTGCAATGGGAAGACTTCCTGGATGGATTGCTCAGTGGAAAGAAATGAGACATAACGGAGAACCAATAGGCAGACCCCGTCAAATTTACACTGGTGCAAATGAAAGAGATTATCTCTCTATGAATAGAAGATAGTCAAGATTAAAACTTAAACCAAGCTCTGATCTCAATCTCATTGATTGTTTTCAGAGCTTTTTTTTGACAAATAGTTTGATGTCAGATGTCCGTTGTTAGGCATTCGGTAAAAAATTAGACCTCAACCAATTAACTAAGCCCAAGTAAAAATGTGGACGCAATGTTTTTTGTCTCTCCGATACTTGAGCAAGCTTTGGTATCTTGTTCTTGTCTCTTAATATCTTCTTCTTGCTTCTTGCTTCTTGACTTTTCGCTCCCCCCTATTGCGGCCAAACTTTGATTCTAAGGTCTTGTGTCTTGTGTCTCACGTCTAACATCTCGTCTCTAAAATCTTTTTCATTACCTTTGGAAACCAGAAATCAAAAACAAGTTTATTTATGAAAGCTAATACCCTTGAAGAGGCTGTTGCACTCACAAAAAAATTTACCAGCAAACCCTCCAATGAGGAATTGTTGAAACTATACGGACTCTATAAACAAGCTACAGAAGGTGATAATCACGAGGAAAGAACAGGTGGATTTGACTTTGTAGCAGCTGCGAAATTTAATTCATGGTTATCCTATAAAGGAAAAAGTAAGTCCGAAGCTTCAGAGAATTATATAGAATTGGTCAATTCAATATCAGAAAAATATCTCTGATAACGCCTTTAATTAAAGGCTAATCAGAATTATTATTAACTAATCAGCGATATTAATTCAATATATTCTAAAAACTTTCGAATCAAGGTTTGAAATCAAAATTATTTATCTTACCTTTGCATCCGAATTAATTATCAATATTTTTCATACTGTGGGTTTCCTTACTGTCGCTTGATTTAGGGTACTTCTAGGAGATCATGGTTTGAAGAAGTAAGGAAACATCATGGAAAAAGAATTAACATTCTCAGACCTTGGGATTTCAGCGGAAATCTTAAGGGCGGTAGAGGATATGGGTTACACCCAACCATCTACCATTCAATCACAATCTATACCTCTTTTATTGGAAGGACAAGATGTCATCGGTCAGGCTCAAACGGGTACTGGTAAAACTGCGGCATTTGGTATTCCAATCATCGATCAGGTAGACGCATCTATCAACAAACCACAAGCTTTGATCCTTTGCCCAACCCGTGAATTAGCGGTACAGGTAGAAGGTGAAATTGTCAAACTTTCAAAATACAAAAGAGGGATTTCCTCAACATGTATATATGGAGGAGAGGCAATTGACAGACAAATCAAAAGCTTAAGGAAAGGTGTTCAGATTGTGGTAGGTACTCCTGGCAGAATCATGGATCACATGGACAGAGGTACATTAAAGCTAGACATGGTCAATATCATCGTATTGGATGAGGCTGACGAAATGTTGGATATGGGCTTTAGAGAAGATATTGAAAATATCCTCAGCGAATGTCCTGAAGAAAGACAGACTGTCTTTTTCTCAGCGACTATGCCGA
Source organism: Aquiflexum lacus (assembly GCF_015476655.1). Taxonomy (GTDB): domain Bacteria; phylum Bacteroidota; class Bacteroidia; order Cytophagales; family Cyclobacteriaceae; genus Aquiflexum; species Aquiflexum lacus. The sequence goes on along the minus strand of NZ_JABFHF010000009.1, from coordinate 21,612 downwards.
AGCCAATTTTGGATTTGACCAGAAAATTCCAAAACAATCCTGCACATATTAAAGTGTTGCGGAAAGAATTGACAGTAGAAAATATCTCACAGGTATATTATGAAGTGAAACCTTCATTAAAAATTGAATTGATGACCAGGTTGATGAACCTGAATCAGTTTAATTTGAGTGTGGTATTCTGTAATACTAAAAGAGTGACTGATGAGGTTACTGAAGAATTGATTGCCAGAGGAATTCAGGCAGAAGCGTTGCACGGAGATCTTTCTCAAGCACAGCGTACCAAAGTAATGAACAAATTCAGAAAAGGACACTGCTCGGTATTGGTTGCTACAGACGTAGCTGCAAGAGGTATTGATGTCGATGATGTTGAGGTTGTATTCAACTTTGACCTTCCTTTGGACGAAGAAAATTATGTACACAGAATCGGTAGGACAGGTAGGGCCGGGAAATCAGGTGCTGCCATCAGCTTTGTGACCGGAAGAAAAGATATGTACAAAATCAAGGATCTTGAAAAATTCATCAAGACTTCAATTTCTAAAATGTCCCCTCCTTCTGTATCTGATCTAATTGAACTGAAAAAGACTCAATTTGTGAAAGATGTCCATAGACAATTGAGCAAAGAAGGTGATAACAGTTTCTATGAAGATATTATTGGACAACTCTTAACTGAAGGTCTGAGTATCGAACAAATAGCATTGGGATTAGTGAAAATGCAATTGGCCGATACAGTTCATGAAATGGAAGATCAGAACTTTGAACTTGATCTTGGAAGAGACAGGGACAGAGGATCTAGAAGAAGTGAAGGTGGAAGAGAAAGAGACTTTGGACGTGGAAGAGAATCAGGAAGAGGTAGAGAAAGATTCGGTAGAAGTGAAGGTGGTAGAGGCGAAAGCAGAGGATATGGTAGAGACAGAAGTGAGAGACCTGAAAGAAGTGAAAGACCGGATAGAGGAGAAAGAACTGAAAGGAGTCCAAGAGAAAAAGGTGTCAGAGAACCGGGAATGGCCCGTCTTTTCTTAAACTTAGGAAAGAAAGACCGTATCAGACCAAATGATATCGTCGGAGCAATTGCAGGTGAAACCGGAGTTCCCGGAAGATCTATCGGTGGCATCGACATTTTTGACAACTTCTCGTTTGTAGATGTACCTCAGAAGGATGCAGATCACGTAATCAGCGTCATGAAAAACAATACCATCAAAGGAAAATCTGTCAACATGGAAATTTCCAAAGGTTGATATACAGAAATATTTGAATCTTAAAATATTAAGTTTTAGTAATTCAAAGCACGGTCTTTTAGATATCGTGCTTTTTTTGTTTGATTTCCTATTTGATTCAAAATGGATTCCGTATTTTCGTTGAACAATCCCCAGAAATATGCAGCTTTTTTTTCATGAAAATACTCAAGATAAAGACTTTCAGTTAGACACTGAAGAATCAAAACATCTCATCAAAGTGTTGAGAAAAAAACAGGGAGACAAAGTCAATTTCACAGATGGAAAAGGTTGTCTTTACACCTGCGTCATTACAGTCGCCGATCCCAAGAAAGCCATCCTTTCCATAGAAGAAAGAAACTTTATACCTGAGGATGATTACTACATCCATTTAGCCATCAGTCCGACCAAGAATGCCGAAAGGATGGAGTGGATGATCGAAAAGATAACAGAAATCGGTGTACATGAAATCACCTTTATGCAATCCGAGCATTCAGAGCGTGGAAACCTGAAATTTGACCGTCTAGAGAAGAAGATCATCTCAGCCTGTAAACAAAGTCTTAAGACCCGTGTTCCTAAATTAAATGCCGTGGTGCCGATGGAGGAATTGGTGATGGACAAAAAGTTTGACACTTATCAAAGATTCATTGCTTACGTAGACAAGGAAAATGACAGACACCTTTTTGAAAAAGCAAAAAAAGACAATGCCTATATCATTTTAATAGGACCTGAAGGAGACTTCTCCCAGCAAGAATTGGACTTAGCATTTAAAAATTATTTTATGCCCTGTTCTCTTGGAAAAAGCCGACTAAGGTCTGAAACAGCAGGACTTGCGGCTGTACACACGTTACAACTTATAAACAATATAGATTTACAATGAAAAGAACCTTTCTATATACTTTAATAATAATGATCTTTTATTCCTGCCAATCTCAAACCCAGGAAAATTCAACTGCAGTAGGATTAGATGGTTGGTTAGAAGGAAGCAGTGAGGAAAAATTTGAAGAAATCGCCCATCAACTTGGCGGATTCAGCAGGACGATGGTTGAAGTTTCTTACAGGTATTCCGAGTTATATTGGGCAGGTATGGATGAAAACTGGGATTATGCAGACCATCAGGTAGAACATATCATCGAGGCCATGGAAGATGGATTAAAAAGAAGGCCTGTAAGGGCTGAGTCTGCAGTGGATTTCATGGAAAACACGATTCCTCAGATTGAGTCAGTCGTTCTCAAGAAAGACAAGGAAGAGTTCATAATAGGATTCAGGGCTTTGACATCAGCTTGCAATGCCTGTCATGCCAAAGAAGGTGAGTCTTATATCATGATTCAGGAACCGCAGGACCGCCTATCCCCTGTCAGGTGGTAATTGCAAAAAAAATATGAATCTTCTTTATTGGACCAATGCAAAAAATTATTTTTACAGGAATCGTTTTTGCTAAAATAAACAGAAAACATCTCGGATGGAATGCGAAGAAAAGACTGTTGTGACTGATAAAGCACAAGAGGATATAAAAGATGGTCTAAGTATTTTGCTTACCACCGATGAGGATGATGCCAGACCGGTATATCTCTCAGGGAATTTCAACAACTGGGCCACACAGGACCGTAGATTCCTTTTACAAAAAGTAGCCCCGGGGAAATATGCTTTCAGATTTCCTGAGGATTTTATTTTCCCATCCGAACTTGTCTACAAATTCACCAAGGGTGACTGGTCGGAGGTAGAAATTGACAGGTACGGAAATAAAACGCCCAATCGAGTCAGTAAAAAAACTTTTGGGACGCAAGAAGAACATGTTCCAAAATGGCGGAAAAATTGGCTCCCTTACAGGCCAAGCCAACTTCCCAAAGTGCACTTAATTTCAGAAGAATTTGAAATACCCCAATTAAATAAAACCCGAAAGGTATGGGCACTTTTGCCCCATGATTACGAAACCTCCACGGAACATTATCCTGTCCTTTATCTTCAGGACGCTCAAAACCTCTTTAATGAAAGTTCACCATTTGGAAATTGGCAAATAGATAAAAAGCTTGCAGTCATGTCTGATTACGGCATTGGTCAAATCATCATTATTGCCATCGAACATGCTGAAAAAGAACGGGTTTTAGAATACAATTTCGGTAAAACCCTGCTAGGTCAGGGCGAAGGAAAAAAATACATCAGATTTATTGCCGACACTCTAAAGCCATTTGTAGACAAAAATTTCCGAACCAAATCTGAAAGGGAATTTACAGGCATCGGAGGTAGTTCCATGGGTGGACTTGTCAGTATTTTCAGTGGACTCATTTATCCTGAAGTTTATGGCAAATTAATGATCTTCTCCCCTTCCCTTTGGGTTATTCCAAAAATCAAGTTTTCATTTCTTGATTTCTTTGAGCCAATGGATACCAAAGTTTACTTATATGCTGGGGGAGATGAAAGTGAAACCATGATTCGGCATGTCAAAAAATTCAAAAAGCGGCTATTAAAAAGAGAATCTATCCGGGAAAGGATGAAAGTCAAACTCAGTATCAATATGGAAGGGAAGCACAGTGAAACCTACTGGAGTGATGAATTTCCAAAAGCCATAGAATGGTTATTTTTTAGCGACAAAGAAGGGGACATTTAAAAAATCCTTTAACCAAACTGAACCCAAAGTCTTTATCTTTTCTCCCTTTTATTTAAAAAAAACATGAAAATAAATATTATAAACACTGCCAATAAATTCAAAGGACTGGTTCTTATCCCTTTCGTTGAAGTCGAAGGGACAATAAACTTTCCAAAAGGATTATCAAAAATCGAGGTATCCCAAAACATTTTTTCAGGCAAAAAAGATACACAGTTTATCATTGAGGATAAAACCGAGGAAAAGATTTATATATTATTAGGTCTTGGAAAAACCCCGGAATACCATACCGTAAAAACCGCATTCAGAAGGCTTACAGCCAAGCAGGAAACGTTGTTCAGTGAACAAATGCTATTGGTTTTTTCTGACGGTATAGATGCCGATTTATTGGAAGCAGCTGTATCCGGTCTTTGGCTTGGCACTTATAGATTGGGCCATTTCAAAAATCAGGGTACTGCACCAAAAAACTGGGACATCACCACCTTGTCAATCCTCTCCACTCAAATTAATGCCAGAGAAATTGCGGAAAAGGGATTGAAAATTGCCAATGCCCAACTACAGACTTTTAAGTTGGTAGACCTACCACCCAATAAAGTGACTCCGGAATATTTAGCCAATTGGGCAAAAAAAACCGGTAAACAGTTTGGCATCAGTGTAAAATCCTTTGATCGGAAAAAGAGTGAAAAGGAAGGTTTGAAAGCATTTTTGGCGGTTGCTCAGGGGAGTCAAAGGGAGCCGCAGTTCATCATCATGAAGTACCGCAACAAGGAAGCATCCAAACATATTGGTCTAGTTGGAAAAGGCGTGACATTTGACACCGGAGGTCTCAATATAAAAACTGCCGGGATGGTCCACATGAAATGTGATATGGGTGGTGCAGCTTGCGTTTTGGGTGCCATGCAACTGATCGCTGACCTTCAATTGCCAGTGAATGTGACAGCTGTTGTACCTTGTGTAGAAAACGCAGTCGATAATCTGTCCTTTTTACCATCTGATATTATTGGGAGCTATAGTGGGAAAACAATTGAAATTATTGATACGGATGCAGAAGGAAGGTTGATCTTAGCCGATGGACTATCTTATATCATAAAAAACCATCAGCCGGACACAGTCATTGATTTTGCTACTTTAACAGGTAGTGCCGTGGGAACCTTTGGTTATGAATGTGCTGCATTATTTTCCAATGACACTGCGCTTTCACAGAAACTACAGGAAAGTGGTATGGCAATTAATGAGAAGGTTTGGCCACTTCCTATTTGGGATGCATACAAATCTGAAATGGACAGTGAAATCGCAGATATCAAAAATTTTCATGGGAAACCTTTTGCAGGTGCCATCACTGCTGCAAAATTCCTAGAGGCATTTACTGAAAATCATCCCTCTTGGGCTCACATTGATATTGCCGGGACAGCTTTTGGCGATTCAGAATTTGCAAAAGCCAAACATGCGACTGCTTTTGGTGTGCATTTATTAATTAAATTGTTGGAAAATTTATAAGCCATGAAGGACAGCAACAAAACCTTTTTATGCATTTCCAATTATTTCAAAGGAAGCGCCTTTCTTATTTCATTGAAAAAAGCGGGCAATACCGTTTTTCTAATTACAACAGAAAAGCTCAGGGAAAGCCCATGGCCTTTTGAATACATTGATGAGGTGTTTTATATGCCCGGTCAGGATCTGGACTGGGATTTGGAAAAACTGCTTTTTGGAGTGGCAGGTATCATGAAAACCACAAAAATAGATGCCCTAGTTGCTTTGGATGATTATGATGTTGAAAAGGCTACATTTTTGAGAGAAAATTTAAGAATTCCTGGAATGGGGCAAACTACCGGAAGATACTTCAGGGATAAGTTGGCCATGAGAATTAGGGCACGTGATGCGGGCGTTTTAGTGCCAGCCTTTTCTGCCATTTTGAATGATGAAGAAATCAATCATTTTGCAGACAATGTTCCTCCACCTTGGGTATTGAAACCACGATCTGAAGCTTCTGCACATGGAATCATAAAAGTATTTGATAAAGATAGTCTTTGGCAAAACATACACGAACTTGGTGATAATCGGGTGAGATACCTTGTAGAGCAGTTCAGGCCGGGAGATGTTTACCATGCCGATAGTCTAAATTTAGAAGGAGAAACTTTGTTTTGTACCGTATCTAGGTACCTGGCTACACCCATGGAAATTTCTCAGGGAGGTGGGGTATTCAGAAGTGCAAATGTGCCATACGATTCTGATGATGATAAGGATATCAAAGAAGCTAACCAAAAAGTAATGAAAGCTTTTGGAATGAAAAGCAGTGCTGCGCATACTGAATTCATTAAAGGAAAAGAAGATGGAAAGATTTACTTTTTGGAGACTTCCTCAAGAGTTGGTGGTGCGCATCTTGCAGAAATGGTAGAAGCTGCTACTGACATCAATTTGTGGACAGAATGGGCCAAAATAGAAAATGCACTTGCCAAAGGCAAAGCATATAAACTTCCAAAAGTCAAAAAAGGATATGCAGGGATAGTACTCACACTTTCGAAATTCAAGGAACCTGATCTTTCATCATTTGACGACCCTGAAGTGTTTTTCAAGGTACCTTTAGATTATCATGCGGGTTTGATTGTAAGGTCGGACAATCATGGAAAGGTAAGGGAATTGTTGGATGATTATGCCGAAAGACTAACAAGAGATTTTTCAACTGTTGCGCAACAGGAAAAAATCAAAAAATTCCATTAAAAAAACCGGAGAAATTACTTCTCCGGTGAGGGTATTTATCGGATCTAAATCTGGGTGATTTTAGCGACGATTCTACTTACTCTTTTTATTATAGGGCTTATAAACTGTTTTTAAAGTAATTACTATTTTAACAAGCAATCATTATTTCTTCCAAAGTCATTTCATTCGAAATTTCTTCCATAATCTTTGGTAATTTTTTCAATTCAGTTGATTTATCAACTACCCAATCAAACCCTTGGTGTAAATAAACCTTTCTGAGCAAAGGGCCGATATGCGACTTGCACAACATTATTTTACAATCGGGATTTATGAGTTTTATCCTTTCAATTGTAAGATCTGGGGAGAATTTACCTGAAGCAAGCTTGAGGCAGACATTGATAATTACAAGATTAACATTGTTTTCCAAAATCCTTTCTTCCAATTTATCAAGACAATACACGCTTCCATCAATCTCTAAAAAGGGCAAATCTTGAATCATTTCTTGGATTTTTACAGTATTGCTGGGTGCAAAATCAAAAAACAAAGCTTTAATCGAATGGTTTGTTGTTGTCGTCATATGCGAGATAATTGAATACACAAATCTATCTCGGACTGGTTTAAAAAAAGGTAGTTTAAAAGCGGATTATCTTGTCATGGTTTGAACTACAAATCAAATCAGACCAAACTCAAATGCATACCTGGTGATTTCAGAATTGTTTTGCAGCCTCAACTTTTCCAAGACTCTCAATCGATATGTACTTATGGTATTCACACTAAGACTAAGTTGTTCAGCTATTTCAGACACCGTTTTTCCTGATGCGATATGGGTCATCACTTCCATTTCTCTATCTGACAATTTATTATGAAAAAGAATCGGTTCTTCTCCGATATTCTCAGCCATAATTTCGTATACCTTTGGACTGAGATATTTTTTACCTTTCATTATTTTGGTAATGGCCTTTTCGAGTTCCTCTCCCGCACTTTCTTTACTGACAAATCCTGAAGCTCCTGCTTTAAGTGTTCTCAAGGCATAATGCTCTTCTGCTTGCATACTTAAAATGAGGATGGGTACCTTGACTCCGTTTTTTCTGGCTTGCTTCAACACTTCAATTCCACTGATACCAGGCATGGAGATATCAAGAATAATCAAATCCCAACTTTCCTCATTGATCCGTTGGAGAGCTTCGTTTCCCGAAGTCACCTCAGAAGCTTCCATTTCAGGATATGCATCCTCCATCAATTGAATGATACCTTTACGAACGATGGGGTGGTCATCAGCTATGAGTACTTTCATGGTTTTGTTATTTAGGGCATTTCCAATTTAATCTTTGTCCCTTTTCCTATACCGCTTTCAATTTCAAACCGCCCGCCAATACTTTCTATCCGCTCCTTCATTCCAAAAACACCTAGAGATTTTTGGTTCTTCAATATTTCAGGGTCAAATCCCTGCCCATTGTCTGCTACTTCCAAAACGATTCTTTTTGATCCAAAACTAACCATCACATTCACATGCGTGCATTTGGCATGCCTCATAATATTGGTCAAAGATTCCTGATAAACCCTGAAGATCGCAGTTACTTTTTGATTGTCCATTTTCCTTTCCTCACCCAAGTACTGAAAAAAAACCGGAATACCGCTTGTTTTTGTAAATTCATCAGCTTGCCATTCCAATGCCGCCAAGAGACCAAAATCATCCAAAATACCCGGACGGAGGTTCCTGGAAATATTTCTCACTGTACCTATTGTCCGATCTATCTGTTTGATTACGTTTCTGAGTTTCTCAGTAACAAAGCTTTCAAGAGGTTGGCTTTTTCTCAAAATATAATCAATCTCCATTTTGAACCCTGTAAGCCTCTGACCCAATTGGTCATGAATTTCCCTGGCGAGACTTGCCCGTTCATCTTCCCTGGCCAATTGCATGTGGGTATTCAAATTTCTGATCGATTCATAAGAATTTTTTTGTTCGTTCTGTGCCTCTTTTCTTTCACTGATGTCCCTCACTACCAATCCTAGTAAACCCTCATAATAAATGGCTTCGAGTTCAAGCCATGAACTCAAAGAATCCTCCCCGATTTCTTCCACAATTCTTAACGAACCGGTCCTTGCCTTAGCGATAAAGTTTTTTATGTTTTGATTTATGGATTGCTCGTTTAGGTTGGTACCAATTATTTCTTGCTTGTCCAAAACTAAAAACTCAGCAGCTTTTTCATTAATAAAAACAACGTGATCATCAGGATCAAGTACAAAAAATCCATCTGAAATACCATCCAAGAGCATCAGGATTTTCAGTGGTACATTTTCATTATTTTTGAAATACTTCTCTTCAAACATACTTTACTCAATTTTCTTCTCTTTTAAACAAAAATCGATCCTAGTTCCGATTTTGGATAGCCCTCTTTTTAGCATGTAAAACTAACGATCTATTTTACATTTTTAATCTTTGTTCAAGAAGATGAAATTAGTATAAAAGACTTAAGCAGAAAAATTCCAATAAGCAGCAAAAAAAAATCGGGCTCGATGCTTCAAACCTTTCTGATTTAATTTTCTTATTTTCCATTAAACCCATAATCCACTTGCTTCTTTAGACATTTTGTTATTTTTAGGCGATTGAAATATTAAAACCCAAATTATGCTCAGAAGATCAATATTAGTCCTTGCCTTTTTATTTCTTTATACAGCCTCTTTTTCTCAGGCACATCATGAAAAATGGGAAAAAAGAGCACAAAACACAGAGATCATCCGAGACCAATGGGGAGTTCCCCACGTCTATGGTACATCAGATGCAAATGCTGTATTTGGAATGATCTACGCTCAATGCGAGGATGATTTTAACCGGGTGGAAATGAATTACATTACCGCTATGGGTAGAAAGGCAGAAGTGGAAGGGGCAAAGGAAATATATGCAGACCTCCGGATGAAACTCTATATAGACGAAGAGGTTGTCAAAAGCGAATACCAAAACTCCCCTCAATGGCTCAAAGACCTGATGGATGCCTGGGCTGATGGCATCAATTATTACTTATACACCCATCCTGAAGTAAAACCCAAACTCCTAAACAAATTTGAACCTTGGATGGCGCTTACATTCAGTGAAGGCAGTATTGGCGGAGATATAGAAACGATCTCGGTCAATCAATTGAAAGCATTTTACGATAAGGATTTTTTAGCTGATCTTGTTTATGCTGAAAGAGATTGGGAAGAAGAGCCAAGAGGTTCAAACGGTTTTGCGATTGCACCCAAACTGTCAAAATCAGGAAACGCACTCCTAATGATCAATCCGCATACTTCGTTTTATTTCCGGCCTGAGGTGCATATGGTAAGTGAGGAAGGGTTGAATGCTTACGGAGCGGTAACCTGGGGACAGTTTTTTATTTACCAAGGATTCAATGAATACAACGGTTGGATGCATACTTCTGCCAAGGCAGATGCCATCGACCATTTTGCCCTGACTGTTGAAAAAAGAAAAGGTAAATACCATTACAAATTCGGAAAACAGTGGCGACTATTTATTGAGAAAAAAATCATAGTCCCTTATACAGAGGGGGATGACATGCAAAGCAGGGAATTCACTGCTTTCTACAGCCATCATGGGCCTGTCATTAGAGAGGAAAATGGAAAGTGGGTGGCCATCGCACTGATGGTGGAGCGGGAAAAAGCCCTGACACAGTCCTATAATAGGACTAAAACAAAAAATCATGCGGAGTTCAAAGCCAATATGGAACTGAAAACCAATTCTTCCAACAGTACTGTCTATGCCGATCGGGATGGCAATATTGTGTACTACCATGGGAATTTTATCCCGGTGCGTGATCCGCAATTTGATTGGAGGAATGTGGTGGATGGGAGTAATCCTGATACGGATTGGAAAGGTTTACATGAAATTGAGGAAATGATCTATATCGAAAATCCGGAAAATGGTTGGATACAGCACTGCAATTCAACCCCATTTACTGCTGCGGGACCTTTTAGCCCCAAAAAGGAGGATTATCCACCCTATATCGCTTGGGACCTGGAAAATGCAAGAGGAGTGAATGCTGTCAGAATTCTCACTGACAAAAAGGATCTTACACTGGAATCCCTGATCTCAGAAGTAGCTTATGAACCAACTTTGATGGCCTTTGATCCTATGATTCCTGCATTGGAAAAAGCATACAATAGCCTTTCGGAAAATGACCCAAGGAAGTCAAAGTTGAAAGAACCTATGGCTGTGCTTTCTTCTTGGGATTTAAAAACAGGTGTCAATTCAGTGGGTACTTCCTTGGCTGTTTTCTGGGGAAATCAATTAATGGCTGTGGGAAGAGAATTGGAAAGGCCATGGGACGCTTACATTTTTGATTTTCTTGCAAATCATACAAGTGATGAAATAAAGATTTTGACATTGGAAAAAGCAGTCGACAAACTTGTGGAAGATTTTGGAACCTGGAACACCCCTTGGGGGGAAATCAACCGTTTTCAGCGTGTCACCAATGAGATTCAGGGAAAGTTCTTTGATGAGTTGCCAAGTTTGCCTGTCGGTTATAATTCCTCCCTTTGGGGTTCCTTGGCCGCTTATGGCAGTCGGGCCTATCCCAATACCAAAAAATGGTACGGGAATGTCGGGAACAGCTTTGTCGCTGCAGTAGAATTTGGAGAGAAAGTCAGGGCAAAATCTTTGTTGGCGGGCGGGCAAAGCGGCAACCCTTTTTCTCCCCACTTTGTAGATCAGGCAGAAAACTACAGTAAGGGAATATTCAAGGATGTCAGTTATTATAGGGAAGATGTGCTGGAGAATGCAAGGAGGGTTTATAGGCCGGGGGATAAATAAGCAAAAGACTTAAGACACAAGAATATAGGAAATAGAATTTCACCTTTGATTTATGACTAATTAAATAATTAAAATATTGTGATTTAAAAAAGTAAATGCTACTTTTAGTTAACTCTTTTAAAACCATATTTTGTACTTAATTATTTTGTAATGAAAAATCATTTTACCCCCCCTCTACAAACTAACTTCTTCATTTAATTTATTACGAGTTTGCCTATTTTCTTTAGGGTTTATTTTGATCGCATTGACCTCATGCATAGAAGAACCAACAGAGAAACTTGAAGTACCTGAACAAAATTCAAAACTTGCTATCGTCCGAAACTGGTTTGATACCCACAAAAAGGATTTGAAAATCGGTGATTCAAGGGACAGTTACAGAACCGAATCCCATGAACTTATCCTTCCTTTTTTTGAAAAAGAACCCGATTGGGACAAATTCCATATCTTTCAGTTTCCTGATGGAAGAGAGGTATATGAGATCAATTTGGCAAATGCTGAGTTGTATTTTCCAAGCTATCTATCAGATAGTATTCCTGGAACAGAACCGAACAAGGCGGTAATCCAAAATATTATGTTTGTGGAAAATAAGGAAAACGGAAGATTTGATCCTGTGATTGCCCGCTACTATCCGAACAATGAAAACTCCATAAGAGAGTTTGGTGAAATATATTATAACATGATAGACCTTGGTTGGTCAGGAACTGTAGATATTTGGACTTATGATGAAAGGCATTTCATAGGGTTTAAAATTCAAGAAGGCCAAATAATAAGCAACTATCGAAAAAATCTTGATCAAAATGAAAATGCCAGAAAAACATATCCACAAGGCATTAATTATTTGACTACACATTGTCAGGATTATGCTATTACTTATCTTGCCTATACAGTTACAGCTGGGGGTCAAACCACAGAACATTACGAAACTCAGGTCGTAACTGAGTGTCGGACAATAAGCGGTGGAGGCGCTGCCCCTGGCACAGGAAGTGGAGGTACAGGTATTCCAATAGGTGGAAGTGAAACTTATGAATATGGTGGTTCGGGAGGTTATGAATATGGTGGTTCGGGAAGTAATGGAACTGTCAATGAAGCTTATGTCCCACCAATAATCTCTGCTCCAGATCTAATTGTATACAATAATCTGACGGATCCATGTGCAAGGAAAATTTTTATTGATTCAAGTTCCCCAAATAATCCCCCATCTTTAGATTTACTTTTTGGTTTAAATATTAACCCTCTTATAGTTAAATTATTCAATGATTGTAAAAAAATCCCATATACGATTCAACAATCAAACCTTACTGGATCTAATGCAATTACTGAATTTAAAAGTGGTGGGATAGAAATCACCCTTAACTCAAGCTATTTGCAAAAGGCTTCCCAGCTCTCAATAGCGAGAACAATTATTCATGAAAATATTCACGCTTATTTCATCCATCAAACAAAAACAAATTTAGATTTTGCATTAGGTCTAAATAAGTTCGCAAATGATAATGATTTAGGGAATTTAGCTGATACTCACCATGAACTTATGGGGCAATATGTTTTGTCAATGGCAGTCTCATTGTATCAATGGGAGAAGAAATTCGGACCAAACAAAGGAAATCTAGATTTTGATTACTATTATGCAATGTCTTTTGCTGGTTTACTTGATAACAAAACTAAATTGCCCAATAGCTCTTTTAAAAGTTTAGCTGGAGATAATTTAGATAAATACATGCAGATAATAATCAATGAAGCTACAAATAGTGTTGATGCTAAAAGTAAACCTTGCTAGAAAATGAAAAAGATAATTCTTAATATATTATTGGTATTTATGCTTACAGGAGCATTTGGACAAACAAATATCCCTCCTCTAACAATTGAACAATATAATATTCTAAATTCCTTTTTAAAAGAAAACACTTTATTGTATCACAAGACAAATTTTTCATATCATTGGCAGCATTATTTAAACTTAAATTGGCTGAAAAATGATATCGGTTTCTGTTTATATGAGGAAAGTGGTGTTTCAAAAAATGAAATTTCAAGATTTGTGGATGAAACAACTTTAGAGAATATTAATATTAAAATAGATAATATACAGGGTCCTTATAGAATTGAAGAGGGAAAAATTAATAAAACAAGCATCAAACTTGTTAGTGAATACAATTCAAACAACATTCTTTATTTGTCTTCTCCCATTATTGAAAGGGGAACAGCTGTAATACTTTATAAAAAACTTTGGGAAGAAAAAATTATTTTTTTCTTGAAATCAGAAGATGGCCAGTGGAATACATTCTGTGAATTTTACATAAAAGAATCAACCAGAACAAATGGGATTTCATATTTTCTACCACCCAAATAGGAGTTGAAACTTAATTGGGAAATTTCCCTATTTTGATAAACTGTAAATCTAATTTTCTAAATACCGGATATTGGCAGTTGTTTTTCAAGTAAATGATATAAAAATCAACATTTTGAGTTTATAAATCCAATAGCGGATTCAAAATCTGCCCTAGTTAAAAACTGGTTTGATAAACACAAGAACGATTTGCACATTGGCGAATCCAAAGACAATTACAGAACCGAATCCCATGAATTGATCCTACCTTTTTTTGAAAAAGAACCCGATTGGGACAAGTTCCATATATTTCGGTTTCCCGATGGAAGGGAGGTTTATGAGATCAATCTGGCAAATGCGGAGCTGTATTTTCCAGTTTATCTGTTGGATAGTCTGCCTGGGATGATACCCCAAAAGACAGTAATACAGAATATTATGTTTGTCGAAAACACTCAAACGCAAAGATTTGATCCTCTCATCGTTCGATACTTTCCCGACAACGAGGAGTCCTTGAGGGAATTTGGGAAGATTTATTATGGAATGATAGATATGGACTGGTCAGGAATGGTGGATATTTGGACTTATGATGAGCGACATTTCATAAGCTTTACGATAAGAGAGGGTACAATTACTTCCAGTTTGCAGACCTTGAACAAAGACCCAAACTCTCATCAGCCAACTGGCACCAATCTATTGACCACCGAACCATGCAGAGAAGTGGTCATTCCAAGGAATTATGTTGACGTTGATGGTGTGAACACAGTCTCTTTTACTGTGACTTATCATTGCACCTCAGGAGGAGGAGGAAGCAGCAGTGGCGGTTCTACTGGTTCCAGTTATGGAAATGACAGCGGAACTTCTTGGGGTTCAGGTGGGACTGGGACTTACGAGTACGGTGGTTCGGGAAGCTATGGGACTGTAGGGGGAACGACTTATACACCGCCTGTAATTACATCCCCTACCATAAGAATTGAGCTAATCGATATGGAAGAACTTTCTGATTGCCATCAAGATATCATCAACGACCTGATTGGGAGCACTCAATTTGAATTCTTTAGAATATTTAGATTATTTTATGGAGATAAACCTATTCCAAAAAATTATAATGTGAAATTTCAATATGGTGTTTGTGGCAATCCTAATGCCAATGCATGTACATCACCTAATTTGGATAATGGTTGGGCTACAATAACTATAAATTCCTCAAATCTAAAAAATTCAAGTGATTTATCATTTGCAAGAACGATTCTTCATGAAACTTTACATGCCTATTTTCTTTTTGAAGCCCTGTATCCTTCAAATTGTGATTTACAATGCTTGTTAAATAATTATTTAATTCGCTACAATAGTACTAGCCATAATAACATGACACACCATGCTTTATTCACAGAAACAAAATTTTTGAATGATATATCTGTAGAATTAAAAAACTATGGACAAAGTAAAGGCTATTCTTTCACCGACCAATTCTATAATGATTTATCATGGGGAGGATTAACTAGAACAGAAGTATTCTTAAAAGGAAAAAATGATGTTGAAAAAAACAGAATTATCGAAGTGAATTGGGTTGAAAATACAATGAGCACTGAATTTAATTTATCTCCAAAAGGTAAGAAAGCATGCGATTAGGAACTTTTACCATTATAATAATTTGCGTAATATCTTGTACAGGAGAGAATAAGACTCCAAAAATTTATAAGGTTATTGAAAATGTTGCCTTTAATGAGAAGGCTCCTCATTTAGAAATATTATCATTATCAAAGCGGACAGATATCTTATGGATTGATTACTGGGAAGATAGCATGAAGGGAGACTGGTTAGATATGGACAAAAACAAAGTAAATCTTAATGAAATTTTTAATGAAAAAGAATTTAATCATTTGAAAAATCAGTACAACAGGCAGATTGAAATGGAATCATCATTTCTTTCAGAAAAAATCAATCTGGTCAATCCCGATGATTTTAAAAACCAAATTGACTTCCAATTTTACAAAATTTCTACTCCGGCTTTTACTGAAGATGGGGTTTATTGCCTAGTTTATTGGGAGGATGTTTGTCATGTAGATTGTGGGGGTGGAGGTTTTTTTGTATACGAAAGAGACGAAGAGGGGATTTGGAGGCGATTTTTGACCAAATACCTTTGGATGTCATAAATACCTCACGCTCGCAGAAATTAACTTTGGGGAAGTGGTTTATGACCATTTTGAAAAATCTCAGGTATTTGACTTAATAATTGAAAACGGAAATCTAACAGGAAAAAACGGCTTAACTACAACAAAATACAATTCTGAAACAAGGAAACCGGAAATCTGGATCACCCTATCCAATGACTACCTGAATAATGCTACCAAATTATCAATTGCCAGAACTATCATTCATGAAATGGTCCATGGATATATTATACATGAATTGAATTCGGGTAATTTTGATTTTCAAAATAATTTTCAACAGGAATACGTGAAATATTTAAACAGAAAAAACCCTGATATAAATAGGGCTCACCATGAATTTATGGGGGCATATGTTGATATGATGGCATTCTCATTAAAAAAGTGGGATACTTCTTTTGGGGAAGGAAAAGGATCACTTGGAGACAGCTATTATGAAGCAATGGCTTTTGGTGGATTATTTAAAACAGGTACAAGTATCCCCACTGATAGTTTTAAAGAATTGATTCCCAATTTAACCCAAAGAAATAATATAATTAAAATAATTGAAAATGAACAGAATGGTAACAATCTTTCTAAGGGAAAAAAATGTGAATAATATATTAAAAACTTCATTTGTTTTATTGCCGCTCTTTCTGTTAGGTATATCAGAAAGGATATGTGCACAAGAGCCTTTTCCAGATTATCATTTAGAATTAAAAGAAATAATGATTGATTCAAATGAACAAAGTAGAGTAAGAATTTTGAAGAAAATCATATCAGATTTTGATTGGATAGACCATTTAAAAGACTCAGTTTTTGTTGGCAATTCCTTAAAGTATAAGTGCAATATTCTCAAGCTCAATTCAGCTTTAAAAAGAATTGATTTTGATTTTTTGAAAAAACAAACCATTAAAAATGAGCTAATTATATGGGATAAGAGTAAATTAGGGAGAACCTTCAAAGTATATGAAGAACCAACTAAGAAACACCTTACGCACCAGTATTCAATCCCTTTGGTTCAAAATAATACAGCAATCATTCGAATAAAATCATTTCAATATAAATTAGAAGTGAGTGATTATATTTTCATTTTTGAAAAAATTGATGACAGTTGGGAAGAAATTTGCATAATTGTTATTTCTGAAGTCTTCATTTAACTCCCTCTAGGCATTTAACTGTGCCTTTCTTTATCTGATATTTGTAATTCCCACCCAACTAATAGTTTTAAGTTACAAGTTCAAAGTTTTAGTGAAAGGAATGGAATAATAGAAATTCTTAAAAGAGAGCAAAATGGAGAAATTACAGCTAAAGGTAAAAAGTGCAAGTAAATTATCTGGATTAATACTTTCTTTTATCTTTATTTTCTTTAGTTCATTTGGTCAAACTGAAAAGGATCTAATCCATAATCAATTTTTGGATCTGTATGACAAAGAAGAGAAAACACCTGTTTTCAGCGAGGTTGTTATAGATGAAAATTGGCTGGTATATTTAAGCGATAGCATAAATATTGAACATGGGTTGAGGGGTAAATGCAGAATAAAGGATCTTCAGAATGTATTAAATAAATTTGACTTTAATCTCATAATTGAAGAAAGTAAGTCTCATCACGATTTTAAAGAATGGGATAAACAAAAGTTATCCGGTATCAAGCTCAACAAAAAAATACCTCGAAGAGGGACATATTTTCAGTTTTCTGTCCCATACTTTGCAGAAGATTGGGGTATTATTAGAAGGAAATATTTTGTTAAGAATGAACTTTTGGAAGACATGATCTTGATTTTCTATTATGAGGAAGGAGAAGAGAAATGGAAACAAATGTGTGAAATGATTTTATATTTAGAGTTGCCAAATTATAGTTTTTGAATAACGAAATCCTTTAGGCCTAGTTAAAAATTACCTAACTGATAGTTTTAAAGAATTGATTCCCAATTTAACCCAAAGAAATAATATAATTAAAATAATTGAAAATGAACAGAATGGTAACAGTCTCTCTAAAGGTAAAAAATGTGATTGAGATGAAGATATTGATAGTTTTAGGATTCCTTTTTACAAGCACTTTATTTTCCGCACAAGTTAACTCAGAATCTTACACAATAATCAATGATTTATTTGGAAACGAATCAAGGAAGAATAAAGTAAAAATTTATTATCATTTCAATAGAGATACTTATTGGATCGATAAAATCGGAGACCCACTTTTCATATCAAATGCTATGGTATATTCTTTAGAAAAAGTTGATATCATAGATTTTATGAAAGGATTTGATTTACAAAACTCTAACGCAATTGTCTCCAAAGGAAATCAAATATCAAAGGAGAAATTGAATAAAAATATTAAATTAATTAAAGAGTTTAAAGAACCGATTATCGAAATTTCAAATCCAGTTATTCAAGGAGATAAAGCAATTGTTTTTCAACGTTCCCATTTTGCTTCTACCTTTGATTTTCTTTTGCTTTTAAAAAAAAAGGATGCGAAATGGTGCCAAATTGGTCAAATTTTGTTGAACGGAGAATACATTTAAAAAATTAGAATCTCATCAAAAAAAATCTCTTTAAAATAAAGCTTATAATAATTATCCGCCTTTGGCCTTAGTTTGAAACCGCCCCTTTCTTAATTTAAAATTTGGACTTTCAATTATCCCCTACTTAGCAACCTACAATTCTTTTTATTAACTCATTTCTCCTCAAAAAAACTTTCGCCCTTTTGAGTTTATAGCTATATTGCCTTAAAAATCAAATCACTATGAACCACAATTTTTCAACAGCCACGCTGACAGAAACTTCCTACACCCAAACGGAAACTAATGTCAAATCAATCCCTACCTATATCTATGCTTCTGTTTTTGCATCCCTTTGCATTGCTGTTGGATTACTTTGGGATATTTCCTGGCATATGAGTGTGGGCAGGGATGGACTGTTTTCTCCGCCCCATATTGGCATATATCTAGGTGCAGTAATCGCCGGGGTATTTTCAGGAGTCAAAGTATTGAAAACAAGCTTTTGGGGTTCGAAAGAAGAAAAGGCCCAAAACATCAAATTCTGGGGTATTTTTCATGGTTCCCTTGGCGCCATGTTCTGCGTTTGGGGAGCATTTGCCATGCTGACCTCAGCACCTTTTGATGATTGGTGGCATAGTACTTATGGTTTGGACGTAAAAATACTATCACCGCCGCATGCCTTGTTGGGATTGGGAATGATCATGATTCAGTTTGGGGCGATGATTTCGGTCATTTCCGTTCAGAACAAGTTGGAAGGAAAGGCAGATGCGCGCACCAAATCCCACTTGGAATGGATGTATGCCCTGTCTTCAGGTTTTTTATTGGCGATGGTCTATGTGCTGGTTTCGGAATATTTCTTTGTTAATAGACTTCATTCAGCCTTGGCCTATCAAGTAGCTGCACTGATATTCCCGATTTTTATGGTTTCAGTGGCTTATGCAGCACCCTATAAATGGGCAGCTACAAAAATGGCATTGGCCTACACCTTTATCATGGCTGTGATGGTCTGGATTTTACCTTTATTTCCCGCTGAACCTAGATTAAGCCCGGTTTATAACTATATCACCAGATTCCAGCCCTATCATTTCCCAATGTTGTTGATTGTGCCTGCGATTGCCCTAGATGTACTCATGGCCAAGTATAGGAATATCAATAAATGGCTGTTTGCAACCATGATATCCATTGCTTTTGTAGCCACTTTTGTCCCTACCCAATGGTACTTTGCGGAGTTCCTCAATACCGAAGCGGCAAGAGGCTGGTTTTTTGGAAGGTTTTCTTGGCCATACTCAGCACCACCTGAATTTCAGTATCGCTTTGCTTTTCATCCCAGGTTTATAGATACGGGTTGGGCATTGATAAGTGGGCTTTTGATTGCTGCAGGCATTGGAATCCTCACTTCAAGATTGGGGCTTTCGTGGGGAAATTGGATGAAGCAGGTGAAAAGGTGATATGGTTATCGGCTTTCTTATCTTTAGACTTTAATTTATTATAAACGAGAGGCGAGAGTTTAGAAACAAGATTGAGAATCGCCTTTTTAAGTTTACTGCCAGATTTTAAATTTATTTTATCGCCAACCTTCATATTGCGGGTATCCAAAAAATATAACCCATGAAAAAAATCCTATTGAGTTTTGTTTTGCTGATCTGTAGTTTGGCTTTGGTAAGTCACGTGGGTAGTCCGGGAGTGATTTATGAAGGGAAGTTGGGCAATTACAGGATTTTGGCGAATGTCAGTCCCCCGGATGTAATCCCAGGGATAGCCTTGGTTACAGTGATTATTCCTGAAAATCCACAAGGTATCAATATGGAGGTCCGGCCCGTATATTGGAGTGCAGGACTCAAAGGAACTCCAATCGCTGACCCTATGCTGCCCGTGGTAGGTGAAGAAGGGAAATATGAAGGAGAATTATGGTTTATGGAAGGAGGTACTTCAAGTGTTCAGATCATTCTTCTTGAGAATGGAGAAACATCTGAAACCATTGTCCCTATCATGGCCATGCCTACCGCCCAAAAAAATATGCCCATGGAACTTGGTATTCCACTGATCATCTTAGGCATTTTCTTGGTGATTTTAATGGTGACCATTGTAGCTTCAGCCATGGGTGACAGTATCCGTGACCCGGGAGAACAAAGAAGTACAAAAATCAACAGGAAAAAACAGATTGGCATTGTGATCGGAAGTATGGTGGTTGTCTTGGTGATCTGGGGCGGAAAATCATGGTGGGATTCAGAGGCTTCTTATTATCAGCAAACTTTATACAAACCATTTGAGGCCAAAAGCTTTTTCGAACAGCAAAGTGACGGAGATTATTTGTTACTAAAAGTAGATTCTACAGTACTCAATTATGGGAGAATCACCAGAAAACTCAGTTATATGGTTCCTGACCATGGCAAATTGATGCACTTGTTTTTGATCAGGAAAGGAGATTTGGATGTTTTTGCCCACCTGCATCCACAAAGAATCGACACCCTAAATTACAAAGTCAAACTTCCGCCCTTACCTAGTGGGGATTATCATGTGTTTGCGGACATTACCCGATATACAGGTTTTTCTGAAACCATAGTATCAGATCTGACCATCCCTGAGGGTAAAAACTTCAGTTTAGCTTCCAATCAGGATGTGATTTTGGGAAGGGATGATACCTATACTTTTTCCAACCCTGTCACCAACAAAGTCAGCACTTTGGATGGGGATATCATGGTCTGTGGCAAGCCAGGAATCAAAACCGACCTGCCCGGTGGCTATACAGCCATCTGGGAAACAGAGACCGGGAAATTTGATGCAGGGAAATTTTATAACCTTGATTTCGCTTTATTTGATCAAGCCGGCGAACCTGCCAAATTGGAGCCTTACTTGGGAATGATGGGACATGCCGTAGTACTCAAACACGATGGCTCGGTCTATATCCACCTCCACCCTACCGGTAATTATTCCATGGGTTCACAACAAATGTTATTGGAAAGATTCGAAACAGGCAAGATCGGATTTACCAACCTACCCACAGTTCAGAGTTTCCCGGACAGCATTGACAGGGTCATTGAATTTTTGGATCAACTTCCGGATGCTGAGAGAGACAGTCTGCTAATGGGTGATATGTCCCATTGGGAATGGACCGATGAAGAACATGCTGAGCACAGCATGGTATCTTTTCCTTACGCATTTCCTGAGGAAGGTCAGTACCGCATTTGGATACAGGTCAAGATTGATGGGAGGATTGTGAATGGGGCGTTTGATGTGGAGGTGGAGTGAAATGCTGAGAGGCAAGAATCAAGTGTATATTCCGATCCATCTTGACCACCTGTTCCGGTGATGCTGACCACTTTTTTC
>NZ_JABFHF010000099.1 GCF_015476655.1 Aquiflexum lacus | reverse complement strand
CTGAACAACACCATCACCGTACTTGCTCCGGGTGCTTCACAGGACATCAACACGACCTATACAGTCGATCAGGATGATATCGATGCAGGTTCTGTATCCAACACGGCTACGGCTGCTGTTGAGGACATCTCTGTTTCGGATGATGTGACCGTAACGGCTACACAGTCCCCTGCGCTTGCAATCAGCAAAGCAGTGACTGAAACAACTTTTGCAGCTCCTGGTGATGAACTCAATTACACCATTACGGTATCCAATATCGGTAACACCACGCTGGAAAATATATCAGTTGTCGATCCTTTGACAGGTCTGAACAACACCATCACCGTACTTGCTCCGGGTGCTTC
>NZ_JABFHF010000098.1 GCF_015476655.1 Aquiflexum lacus | reverse complement strand
TCGGGGTTCGGCCCTTCACCAACTCGTGAGAACTCCTACTTTCTGTAGGCTCAAGTCCTATTGGCTACTTGCTGACTTCTCAGTCTTCAACTCGTGAAGTCCGAGATCTCCCCAGAGCCTGTCCCGTGACAACGGGATAAGGACATATTCCCCAGCGCTCACCCTGGCTCTTCGCACTCCCGTGCTCAGCCCTGATTCCTGCGGCATCTACCTAAAAGGGATTGTCGGTCACGGGCTTTGCAATCCGCCAGCTGGCGGATACTTACCCTCCCTTTTTGGCCTCCGTATGCCGTTTCCCGAAAATCGGGACAGGCTCTGTTCGTCAGTACCGGATTTTGCAGTCTCGCTTCC
>NZ_JABFHF010000097.1 GCF_015476655.1 Aquiflexum lacus | reverse complement strand
GCTTTTCTTCTTCTGAGCGTTTCCCTGAAACTGTTTTTCCTTTTTCTGGAATAAGCCATCTGGGCAATTCTCTGCTCCCTGAATTTAGATCTTGGTCTTTTGACCCCCAGATGGGAACAGAGTCTGAACAGCTGTTTTTCAAAAACCCACTCACAGCTTTCCCACAGCAGTTTGACATCAGTCGGAAACCGTATGAATGACTCATAACACGTAGCATCCATGAGCAATACATGGCTGTTGTTGACATCACGCTTCCAATGGCCGATAAGCACTTCCTGAAGTCTCTCCCGTTCACAGTGTTTTTCCAGATATGCCCTGACTCTGGTCATGATGGTCATGTCTCTGATATGCTGGTTTTCGGCCAGTACTTTGCCGC
>NZ_JABFHF010000096.1 GCF_015476655.1 Aquiflexum lacus | reverse complement strand
GAAAAAGTGGTTTTCAGTCATTCAATGGCAAGTGATATGTATATATATGAATTCGGAAAAGACAGTTCTTATTTTACAAACATTAAACTGAATTCCATCCCTGAACGAAAAACTGGTAAGTATCCTAGAGAGGTAAGTTCCAAAGCGGAGTTTTTCAATACTTTAAAAGATTATGGATCGGAGATTTCTTTTCAAAAACCGATTTGGGATTCAGAAAAAGAGGTCTTTTATAGGTTTGCAAATATCAATATTTACAAAGAAATTGATGGAGAATGGAAGACAGAAGAGGCTGATGTTTACCTGATTATTTTGGATAAGAGCTTCAATGTTTTGGCAGAGACCAAGGTTGAAGGGTATAGGAAAATTCCCCGCTACCACT
>NZ_JABFHF010000095.1 GCF_015476655.1 Aquiflexum lacus | reverse complement strand
CAATCGGAGCTACCTCCTGTATTCAGGGATCTGACCCGCCAGAAGTAATCCGTATCGGCAAGAAGAACATCCGTTCCGAACGAGATGTCAGATGTTTCGGTATCGAGGACAATCTGACTAAAACCATGATCGGTAGCAAGCTGTAGCTGGTAACCGAGGACAAATTCCGAAGCAAGCCATAAGAACTGTACCTCCGGAACGATAACAGAAGCTGCCCCGTTGGCAGGTGCCACAAGCTGGGGAACTCCTGGCAATGGAACTTCACCATCATAAAGTCCGAAGATTTCCGATACGTCCAGTGCCCTGCCGTAAAGCCTGAGGTCGTCAATGGCCCCTTTGAACCGCTGTACTGTTCCGATGGCCCCGATGACCAGATCACCTGCGGAAG
>NZ_JABFHF010000094.1 GCF_015476655.1 Aquiflexum lacus | reverse complement strand
CAAGTGCCAGTCCCATGACCCCCTGCGTCCATGTCACCCCAATGGTATTCTGAATGGTCGCATCGTTTCCGTTACCGGAATGATCCACAAGTATATTTCCTGATCCCTCGTCCATCTTCCAGTGGCCAACAGGACCATCAGGAGTTTCGCCTTCCGGCACTGTGGAGAAGCTTCTGATCTCTGACCAATCGGAGCTACCACCTGTATTCAGGGATCTGACCCGCCAGAAGTAATCTGTATCGGCAAGAAGCACGTCAGTGCTGAGAGAAATATCGGCTGTTTCGGTATCCAGTATAATCTGACCAAAACCCGGGTCGGTGGCAAGCTGTAGCTGGTAACCGAGGGCAAATTCTGATGCAAGCCATAAGAACTGTACCTCCGGAACAATA
>NZ_JABFHF010000093.1 GCF_015476655.1 Aquiflexum lacus | reverse complement strand
CAAGTGCCAGTCCCATGACCCCCTGCGTCCATGTCACCCCAATGGTATTCTGAATAACCGCATCGTTTCCGTTACCGGAATGATCCACAAGTATATTTCCTGATCCCTCGTCCATCTTCCAGTGGCCAACAGGACCATCAGGAGTTTCGCCTTCCGGCACTGTGGAGAAGCTTCTGATCTCTGACCAATCGGAGCTACCTCCTGTATTCAGGGATCTGACCCGCCAGAAGTAATCCGTATTGGCAAGAAGCACGTCAGTGCTGAGAGAAATATCGGATGTCTCGGTATCCAGTACAATCTGACCAAAACCCGGGTCGGTGGCAAGCTGTAGCTTGTAACCGAGGGCAAATTCTGATGCAAGCCATAAGAACTGTACCTCCGGAACAATA
>NZ_JABFHF010000092.1 GCF_015476655.1 Aquiflexum lacus | reverse complement strand
GGTGGGGACTCTAATAAGACTGCCTGCGCAAGCAGAGAGGAAGGAGGGGACGACGTCAAGTCATCATGGCCCTTACGCCCGGGGCGACACACGTGCTACAATGGCGCATACAGCGGGTAGCTACCTGGCAACAGGATGCCAACCTCTAAAAGTGCGTCTCAGTTCGGATCGGGGCCTGCAACCCGGCCCCGTGAAGCTGGAATCGCTAGTAATCGCGCATCAGCCATGGCGCGGTGAATACGTTCCCGGACCTTGTACACACCGCCCGTCAAGCCATGGAAGTCGGGTAGACCTGAAGGCGGTAACCGCAAGGAGCCGTTAAGGGTAGAACCGGTAACTGGGGCTAAGTCGTAACAAGGTAGCCGTACCGGAAGGTGCGGCTGGAACACCTCCTTTCTGGAAG
>NZ_JABFHF010000091.1 GCF_015476655.1 Aquiflexum lacus | reverse complement strand
TGGTAGAGCAACTGACTTGTAATCAGTAGGTCGTTGGTTCGATCCCGACAGGAGGCTCAAAGGCAACAGTAATGTTGCCTTTTACTTTTTATTTAAATTGTAATTCAATGGAAGGTTTTTGTGTTTATATACTATACTCCAGGTCCATAGACCGATTTTATATCGGATATACTGGAAACATGGACTCCAGGCTGGAGCAGCACAATAAGCATGTCTTCAAAGGTTCCTTTACTGACAAAGCAGAAGATTGGGAACTGTATCATTCAATCCCAAATTTATCTGAGAAAACAGCTAAACTGATAGAAAAGCACATTAAGAAAAATAAATCAAGGACTTATTTGCGAAACCTCAAAGAATATCCTGAATTAAGCAAGAATTTGATCCTTAAATACCTTTAGCCTCCTTATCCCGATAGCT
>NZ_JABFHF010000090.1 GCF_015476655.1 Aquiflexum lacus | reverse complement strand
TTGCATTTATGAAACGATTCTTGGTAAATACTGAGCCCATCCCAACCTCGCCTTTGAAATAAAGATTATTTGATTCGAAAGGATAGAATTGCAAACCTGTCCCAAAGTTGAGGTAATTGAAAAAATATCCTTCTTCATATCCGCCTTTGGAGGGTGTTGATCCAGTCTGTCCACTGTTTACAAGTAAGCCCACACTTAATCCTGGAACTGATTTCAATGGAATATAATAACCGATACCTAAGGAAAATCCGGTATTAGAACCATATGAGCCTACTTGTTTACTTTCTCCATTCTGGAAGTAGCTTTGCCCATTCTGGCGAATTTCGTAAGCCCTTATTAATTCTGATCCACTATAAAATTGAGGTGTTACAAACCCAGCAGAAAAAAACATCCTAGGTTTAGTCGAGATTTCATTTTGTGCC
>NZ_JABFHF010000008.1 GCF_015476655.1 Aquiflexum lacus | reverse complement strand
TCATGTCTCTGATATGCTGGTTTTCGGCCAGTACTTTGCCGCAAAAATACTGTAAGGCCCAGTCTGTGTTGTAACGCTCCAACAATTGCCTGTCACTGGTGTTGAGATAGGCCTTCAGGAACATCAGTGCAAACATTCCTTTGCCACCGAACCAGCTTGGTGCACCTCTTCCAGAGCGTTCCTCGGGAAGGCAGGAAACCAGATCATCCCAGGGGATTGAATCATGTATCTGACCAAACAATGAATTCTTGAAAAAATGATATTTTGGAGAATATCCGTCGAAATCTTTGAAAAGAGGAAGCTGTGTCATAACTTTAATTGTATTTAAGTCTGCAACCTTAAAATACAAAAAAGAAAACCCCGAAAAAAGCTAAAAACAGCCAAATTCGGGGTTTTTGTGTTATGTTTTTGTTAAGTTATTGACTGAAAATCAGTATCTTAAAGGATTCGCAAGAAGCCCTAATAAACTTGGTTCCTACATTGACTTTACTTTCAACCTTGATGTCTCCGCCAAGATTTTTGATATGGTTATAAACAAGATATAATCCTATACCTTTACTGTCCTTATGATTGTGGAATTTTTGGTTGATCCTGAAGATTTTATCCTTGACTTTTTCCATATCAAACCCTAGACCATTGTCCTCAAAAATCAGCTTCTTTTTACCTTTATGAATAGAAGACCTAATTGAAATAACAGGTGCTACTTCAGGTTTGGCATATTTGATAGAATTTGTAATCAGATTCAGGAAAATACTTGCCATATAAGCATTATTGAATTCAACCTCCTTTAATTCTTCAAAGTCAAACTTAATAGATATTTGAGCATTCTTGATCAATGAAGGAATTGATTTCATTACAGAATCCAATGATTCTTTAAAATTTATTTTTTCAATTTCCTGGTTTCTTTTATCCTCATCATACAAAATATCCACATAGTTGCTGAGTGTTTCATTGAGATTATCACTGGATAATTTAAGGACGTCGAGCAATTTCAGGGTTCTGGTGTCTTCAATTTTTGAGGAATCTAAAAGTTTAAAAATGGAAATAAAATTATTGACTGGGGCCCGTAGGTCATGAGTAACGGTATAGGAAAGGTTTTTTAGTTTTTGATTGATGTCCGTCAAATTTTGTAACAAAAGATTTCTCTCCAATTCCAAGTTTTTTTTAAGGGTTATATCCTTGGCAATGGCAAATATCAATTCTTCATTTTCCAAATACATGGATGTCCAAGAAAGCCAGACAGTTTCACCGTTTTTGGTCAGATACCTGTTTTCAAAATTTAAAAGTGGGTGGCTTTTTGTGAGTTTCTTTCTTGCTTCCGCAGTAATATCCTTATCCTCAGGGTGCACAAAATCATTGATGGGACTAGAAAATAATTCCTCTAGAGAATAACCCAATAAAGCTGAAACAGCTGGATTTATTCTTTTAAAATAGCCATCATATCCCGCAATGCAGAACAAATCCGGTGATATGTCAAAGAATATTTCAAGTTTTTGAAGTATTCTTTCATCCGAGAGGTATTTACTCATTAGAAAACTTTGTTTGATTTTTTGGAGATAATTCTTGGGTCTAGGGCTATCTCAGGTGGTGAAGTTAGAGAAAAAAAAGTACAGCTTTTTTCAATATTACTAATTTATAAATTTAAAATGATAGAAGGTAAATCTGCATTTATACTTTCAACACCTAAATCAATAAAAAATAAAAGTATAGGTCATTACTGTTATAAATGCTAGCACCGGTCCAATAACAATCATCAATAAACCACCCGGCCTAAAGCTTTTTTGTTCGATCATTCCTGTTGAAAAGGAAATGGCATTTGAAGGAGTGGATACAGGAAGCAATAATGCACAGGAGCAACTCAATGCCACAATCAATGGTACAGCAAATCCCCATATACCTGGAAGTGATAGTCCAAGTGGCACCAATATTGAAGCCGCAGCAGTATTACTCATGATATTTGAAATCAAAACTGCAATGATGGAAAATACAATGGCTACCCCTATCATTGGTATTGGGAGTTGAGAAATTTTTTCCATAATGATATCTGTCAATCCTACATCTACCATGGCGATACCTAAGGCTAATCCACCTGCTACCAACATCAGGGTATCCCAAGGTAATCTTCTTACATCTTCAGCTTTGATCACCTGAAACAAAGTGAGCAATACTATTGGAATGGCAGAAGTGGCAGCAATTGGTATGCCATGAATCGGCTCAGTCAACCACATAAAGACAGTTAGGGAAAGAGTGAAAATAACTGCATACTTTTCAAATCTATTTTTGGTATTCGTTTTGCCCATCAGTTCTGAGAGGTCAAGTACTATGCCACCTAATTGAAGTTTTTTAGTTAAAAATTTCCAAAATATATATATTGAAATCATAGCTACGGGAACTCCAAAAAGCATCCATTCAATAAAAGTGATATTGATTCCTTTTTCTTGCAGCGCGCCGACAGCGATGGCATTCGGTGTGCTACCAATGATTGTTCCCATGCCACCGAGCGTTGCTGCGGCAGGTATTCCGATCAAAAGCGCTTTGGTATACTCAGAATTCTTTCCCATCAATCTTGCCAATGGTAAAATAGAAGATATCATCATTGCTGTTGTGGCGGTATTGGACATTACCATACTTCCTACGGCTGTGGTAAGCATCAATCCCAAAAGTAATCTACTTGGATCTGTGCCAAATTTATTGAGTGTAAACCTAAATAATGCCCTGTCCAATGAGACAATACTCAAGCCCTCAGCAAGAAAAAAACCTCCCAAAAGTAACCATATTACATTGCTGGTCCAGGTTCCCAAATACATTTCTACCGGAGCTTTTTGAGTTTCGAGGACAAAGTCTGTCCCTAAACCAAACAATAAGCCTGCAATAATAAATATACCAACAGCAAAGGGCGGAATTGCTTCTGTTACCCAAAGTCCGACGGCCAGGATACTCAGGAAGAAAACATAGTTGACATCATCAGGATATCCTAAATTCCTGAATAATGAAGTAATAAAGAAAGCAAGAATCAAGTTTCCGGTAAATGTTGAGGATGCCCAAATCCATCCTGATTTGAGCTTTCGGTAAAGCCTGATCGATGCCCTTCTTGAATCGTTATAAGCCATGAAAAAGTTGATTGATTTATTTAGTAGGTAAAAATATAAAATTAAATCTAGTTGTAAGGGTCATTTCCTGTTAATAAAAAGAAAACCTAAAATTATCGAATTATTGACAATCTTAATTATTATTTAGCTTTGAATTATTGAATATAGAATAGTCCCCGGAAATTTAAAACATAAACGATGAATCAGACTCCTCTTGCAGAACGAATGCGGCCTAATCGATTGGAAGACTTGATCGGTCAGGAACATCTTTCGGCGCCAAATTCATTTTTGCATAAAGCCATCAAAAGTGGAAATGTCCCTTCATTGATACTATGGGGACCTCCAGGGGTTGGGAAAACTACCATTGCCAACATTATTGCCAATGAAATAAAGGCTCCTTTTTATACATTAAGTGCGATCAGTTCAGGAGTGAAGGATATCAGGGAAGTCATTGATAAAGCCAAATTTCAAATGGGAGTGGTGCTATTTATAGATGAGATCCATAGGTTTAACAAATCCCAGCAGGATGCACTTTTGGGTGCTGTAGAAAAAGGGGTGATCAGATTGATAGGAGCCACTACCGAGAATCCGTCTTTCGAGGTCAATGCCGCATTGCTTTCCAGATGTCAGGTGTTTACTTTAAATTCTTTGGGTAAAACTGAGCTTGAAGCCATGATTCATCAAGCCTTGGAAAAGGATATATTTTTGAAAAAGAAGAAAGTAGAATTAAAGGAAACAGAGGCGCTATTGAGACTCTCGGGAGGAGATGGAAGAAAATTACTCAATCTTTTGGAGATTGTGATTGATGGCATCAACGAAGATCCATGTGTCATTGAAAACAAGATTGTCATTGAAATAGCACAACAGAAAGTAGCCTTGTATGATAAATCAGGTGAACAGCATTATGATATCATATCTGCCTTCATCAAGTCTATAAGAGGTTCTGACCCCAATGCAGCTGTCTACTGGCTGGCCAGGATGATAGAGGGTGGGGAAGATGTGAAATTCATTGCAAGGAGACTAGTGATTCTTGCTTCTGAAGATATCGGGAATGCTAATCCAAATGCCCTGCTTTTGGCAACCAATTGTTTTGAAGCTGTTAAAATCATCGGTTATCCCGAATCCAGAATCATACTTTCCCAATGTGTAACTTATTTGGCGAGTTCAGCAAAGAGTAATGCCTCTTACATGGCCATCAACAAAGCCCAGGAATTGGTAAGAGAAAAGGGAGATCTATCCGTTCCACTTCATCTCAGAAATGCGCCCACCAAATTGATGAAAGATCTGGATTATGGGAAAGGATATAAGTATGCCCATGATTATGAAAATAATTTTGTGTCACAGGAATTTCTTCCTGATGAAATCAAAAACCTCAAATTTTATGAACCAGGTAATAATGCAAGGGAAAATGAATTAAGAAGGTTTTTGAAAGACAGGTGGAAAGGGAAGTATGGGTATTGATTTAATATTTGAAAGTTACCTCATGAAAATCACCTCATCATTGGGCACCCTAAACCTCTTCCCATAAATCCCTTCCGGCATTCCTTTGCCACAACCAATGATCATGGATATTTCTACACCTTTGGGCAAGTTTAATAATTTCTTCACCCTTAATGAATCCATTCCCTCCATGGGACAGGTGTCATAGCCTTCAGCTTTCATAGCATACATAAAAGTCATGGCAGCCAAAGCAGCACTCTTGTGCACAGAAATCCTAATAGCAGTTTCCGATACTTCTCGGATCATGGGTCTCTTAAGTCCGACAAACCAAGCAATGAGTTTTTTTATTAAGGACCAAAAAGGATACTTTGAATATAATTTGGGAATGAGTTTGCTATAGTAGGATAGGGCTTTTTTCTGTTTAGTGCCAGATGATTCTTTATAAGTCTCTTTGATATATTCGAGATTGTCTTTTGCCCGGCTTTTCCACTTGTCCCTTCTGGAAACCACGACCACTAACTCCCTTGCAGTGGAGGCTGCTTTTTGCTTCATGCACAATTGATCCAAAGGCTTTTTTAAAGGAGAGGATTCAGGAATCCTATAGAATTCCCATAATTGCAGGTTGCTGCTATTTGGAGCCAAAGTGGACGCTTCAAGACATTTTTGTACAACTTGATGGTTGAAGGGGCTTTCTTGGTCGAAGATACGGACTGACCTTCTAGCCTCGATGACATCAAAAAATCCTAGTTCCTGTATATTTTCATTCATTTGGTCAATTTTATTTTTGTTGATTCCTCGACTTATTTAGTTTTGATTATCTTCAAAGCCAAAATTACATTTAATATCCTGTTTCACTTTATTCTTTTCTCATGGTTTTACAATTTATCAAACTGGAAATACTGAAAAGTATGCGATCAACTGCCTTTGCTAAAAGTGCTTTGGTGGCGATTTTTTTGGCCTTTCTTGCTGTTGTGTTACTTTCTTATGTTTTTCTACTGGGGCTTGTTTTGAAGCAGGTCATTGAAAAAGGTTTTGAAAGTACCGATGCCTATGCCACACTAAGCGGAGTATTGATATATTTTTTTCTTTTTGAGTTTATGTACAGGTATTTTGTCCAGAAACTTCCTGTGATTGAATTGGAGAGATTCCTACATCTTCCCATCAAGAAAAGCACAATTATTCATTTTCTTTTGGGTAGATCTTTTGTTTCCCCCATGACCTTGATTGCGCCATTGTTGTTTGTGCCATTTGCGATTCAGGAAGTCGTGCCTAGGTTTGGAACATCGGCGGCTTGGTCATGGATTTTGTGTATCATGTTGACCAGTTGGTCCTTGCATTGGTTGATGCTATGGTTCAAACAGAAATTCGAGGATAGTGTAACAGGGATTGGAGTGGTTTTTTTGATTCTTTTACTTGGCGCAGGATCCAATTATTTAGGTTGGTTCAATTTGGGAGATATCATGAAGCCGGTTTTTGATTGGTCTTTGACCAGTTTTATTCCTGTGTTGGTGATGTTTTTGGTTTTCTTGGGACTGCATCGACTTGCTTATACTTATTATTACAATAACGCTTATCTTGAAGATCTCACCCAAGATGAGGATGTCCGTTTTGTTAATCAGGAGTTTGGAATTTTCAATAGGTTTGGATTGGCAGGTGAGTTGGCCAATTTGGAGTGGAAGCTGATTATCCGACATAAGAAAAGTAGGACTTACTTAATGTTGGCGGGGTTTTTCTTGCTATATGGATTGATCTTCTATGCAAATCCCCAATATTCCACAGAGGAAGGCTTTTCTCACATGTTTGTCTTTGTGGGCTCATTTATTACCGGGATTTTTATGCTTCAATACGGGCAACTCTTTTTAAGCTGGAATTCAGCAAATTTTGATTTCTTCCTTCAAAAAAGGGACGGTGTAGAAGGTCTGATCAAAGGGAAGTATCTACTGTTTATCGCTACTTCCTGTCTATGTTTCCTTTTGTCCGTCCCCTATGTTTTTTTTGGATGGGATATTTTATTGATCCATATCGCGACCTTCTTATTCAATATGGGTGTGATTATGCATATGGTGATTTATTTGTCCTTATGGAAACCCAAACCCATGGACCTCAACAAAGGAGCCATGTTCAATTATGAAGGAGTGGGAATTGCCCAATTTCTGATGATCATCCCCATGTTTTTGGCACCCTATGTCGTTTACCTGCCTTTTGCCCTATTGGTCAATCAATATGTAGGATTACTTGCTTTGGGAATTATTGGAATTGCAGGTATTTTGGCATTCCCTTATTTATCAAATTTGCCTGTGCAAAGAGTACTTAACAATAGGTATGAAATTTCATCATCATTTAGACAAGAGTTATGATAAGCGTACAAAATCTTAAAAAACAGTATAAAGAAGCCGTGGTGCTCGATGTAGAATCCTTAGAGATTCCGAAATCTGAATGCTTTGGCCTAGTAGGAAATAATGGTGCCGGTAAGACAACACTTTTTAGAATCATGTTGGATTTGGTGAGGGCTAGTTCAGGTGAAGTATTTATTGACGGGCAAAATGTAAGTAAAACCGAAGATTGGAAAGCTAGGGTTGGCGCTTACCTTGACGAACATATGCTGTTGTCCTATCTTACCCCTGATGAATATTTTGAGACATTGAGAAAAATTTATCGACTTTCAGAAGAAGATCTAAAACTCCATCTTGAAAATTTCAAAGACCTTTTCAATGATGAGATTTTGGGTAAAAAGAAATATATCAGGGACCTGTCCAAAGGGAATTTGAAAAAGGTGGGGATAGCTGCTGCATTGATGGGCAATCCTGAAGTCATACTTCTTGACGAACCTTTTGAAAACCTTGACCCAAGTTCCCAAATAAGATTGAAAAAGTTGATACTTCGTGAAAAAGAGAGGTCTCAGATTACTTTCTTGATCTCATCCCATGACCTCAATCATGTTACAGATATCTGCGACAGGATAGTCCTGTTGGAAAAAGGTAAGGTAATCAAAGACCTGAAAGAAAAAGAATTGATGATGTCCGAATTGGATTCCTATTTTACAGGCTGATACTATTCAAAAATGGATTCCGTTAGTGATTCTTGCAAAGTTTAAAATCCATTTCAAGAATCGTATGTTTATTAATTGTCGGATTGTCATGTCTTACCACTTCTGACTTCAAGCGATTTCTCAAATAAAAGATACTCCCTCGTAAATAAGGAGAATTCGCTATTCCCCCGGTCCAAATGAAAATTTATCTCGTAGATAGGTTTTCATTTGGATTTTTTTTGGTGTATAAAATCTTCATCAGATGAGCCGAAAAGCAATTTCAAATGATATGAATAGACTTACATCAGTTTTTTTTAAATAAATATTAAAAAGTATTTGTTTTTTAAATATAAAAAAATGTAATTTGAATTATTATAATTGTTGTATGAGACAGCAATTAGTGATTTTGGTTCAGCAGGTGTGCTGATAATATTGATTAAGTGGTTTTTTGAATGATAAAATTAAACTTGTTTGAAAATGATGAAATATGTAATCAAATTGGAAATCAACGGAATTGAGTTCCAGATCAAAACCCTCGCAGGTAGTGAAAGAGAAGCAAAAGAAAGAGCATGGGATGTAATCAAAGAGAGAACCTCTTTTATATCCATACGCCATGAAGCATTAATGGAAGTCGATAGAAGTTTTAGCCAAAGAGTGGCTAGTGGATTTAAGAGTGCATTGTTATAGTAAATAGTAGTATTTTTTAAATTTTAAAACATCTGGAAAGAGCAATTTTCCCAGATGTTTTTGTTTTTAGTACCTTTGATCTATTCGCGATTTGGAATTACATTTTTTGGAACGATTTTAAAAACATTCAAACTCTCCCATTATTTTTCCGAATTTGAGGATACAATTTTTCTATAAAGAAAAATACAATAGGTTAATTAGAGCAATATGGATTTAGGATTGAAAGGAAAAAATGCATTGATATTGGCATCATCCAAAGGACTTGGCAAAGGGGTGGCTTTAGAACTTGCTCAAGAAGGGGCAAATGTTGCTATTTGTGGTAGAGATGAAGGAGTCTTGGAAACCACAAAATCTGAATTAGAAAAATCAGGCGCCGGAATGGTAATCGCTGAAACCTGCAATATCTTGGATTGGGATGATAGAAAGCAGTTTTTTGAAAAAGTCAAATCATCCTTTGGGTCAATTGATATCTTGGTGACCAATACCGGTGGTCCTGATGCCGGTAGTTTTGGAGATTTCGGTTTGGAAGATTGGAGAAGATTCTATGAATCCATGTTTCTTTCTGCCGTGGATTTCATTCAAATGGTGCTTCCGGGAATGAAAGAGAAAGGGTTTGGTAGAATTCTGACTATTACCTCTGTTTCCGTCAAGCAGCCCGTTGACAACCTGATTTCCTCCAATGCAGTACGCACAGCTTTACTTGGCCTGGTCAAAAGCCTTTCCAACGAATTGGCACCTTTGGGCATTACTGTAAACAACCTTATGCCTGGCTACACCAAGACTGATAGGCTTAACCAATTGCTGGAAGGCAATCCAAATGTTGATAAATTGAAAGACTCCGTTCCCATGAAGCGCTTTGGCAAAGTAGATGAATTTTCAGCTGCGGCAGCATTTTTATTGAGTGAGCGGGCCAGCTATATCACGGGTCAGTCTTTGGCTGTTGACGGAGGACTGGTAAAGGGATATTAGGAAAGGATAAAGGTTGAGGGATGAAGGATGAAGGATGAAGGGAGTAAAGAGAAGCGAGATGTGACATTCCTTCGTAGGGTGGAGTCCTAGAATATTGTTTAACTGATTAAAATTTTAGCGAGTAACAAATTTGAACCATATAATGACACACAAGAGTAACAAAAAACTTTGCCTTGTCACCTCGACGATAGGAGAGGTCCAATAGCCAGAATTTGGATAAAAATCCTCCATTGCCAATTTGAGGGTCTCCAATCACACGCCTAAAAGATTAAAAATTAACCTCTATAAAAAGGAGTTTTTTATCTACTCCCTCCCCCAATACAGACTAGCCCAAGCAATCCAAGTGCTCCAATTTGGCCCGGTACTATGGCCGCCGGCATGTTGCCTGAATGCGATTTCACCATCAACCAAGGCTGTACCCAATACAGGGAATTCATTTATCCCTAAATCTTTATTGCCCAACATCTTATAAACAGGCCCGGCATGGACTCCTGCCAAAAACATTCCCTTCGCATCTATCCAATTGCCTTCTACAAAGGGAGAACCTGAGCTGATAAAAACAGGTCGAGGTGCACACATAGCCAAAAGCTGATGGGCATCTACAGGTAAATCATCCACAGAAAGTTTGCCTGCGTACTTGATAAAATTCCCGCAAAACCAATGATATTCAGCAGATGAAGCCAGATTCTCCACCTGCTCCCCAAAGTTCCTTCTTAGTATCTTGAGACCTCCAGCTCCGGATGAACCTATAAAACCCAAAGAAATTCTAGGCTCAAATGCCATAGCTACAATGGCTGCTTTTCCATAACGGGAAAGACCTTCTATGGCTATTCTTTTGCTATCCACATTTTTGTCCGTTTCCAGATAATCAATTGCCCTACTCGCACCCCAAGCCCAGGCTTTCAAGGAACCCCAATCATCAGGTTTGCGCGGTTCACCTTTATTTACCAAACCAATAATTCCCTGTCTCAATCCTGCCCCATTGTCGGCTTGAACACTCGCAGGAACCAGAATGGCATAACCCCAACTATTTGAAATCAACTGTTCCTTCCAGCTAGGTTCGCCGGATGACCCTAAGCCTATTGGCTGGACAGGGCCGGGATTGAAAGGACTTCTGATAAATCCAAATTCCATGACTACCGGAACCGGGCCTTCTGAATGGAGTGGAGTTGCGATAAGTAATTCAATCTCTACCTTGATGGATGGATAAGAACTGTTATCAACAATTCCCCTAAGGATTTTTTCATGAATTGGGAAATTACCAATTACAGTGTCATAAGCATCCATAACTTGCCATTTGACAGAAGGGATGTTCTCAGGAACTTTCCCATACATCTCCTGATCAAAAGCTTCTTCAATTTCAGGACGTCTTTGTTGCCACCATTCCTGGGGAGTGGAGATGGTTTTCCCATTATCCAATTCCATCAGTTCAGGAAGGATATAATTCCTTACGTTGCTTTCTTCGCTATTGGCAGCATTTGGCGCAGATGGATTTCCTGAAGGTCCGGGACGCATATCACTTTCCTTCAACCCCAATTGCCCAAGCATCTGCAAATAATCCGCCTTTGTCAACCTTGCAATTGAATCCCTTTCAGCTTGGGAGAATTGGGCTTGTGCTGTGAAAAATAGAAAACAGAATAGCAGGAACAGCGATGATTTTTTCATGTTATATAGGATAAATAGGTTTTGGGAATGAAAAAGTAAGCTATTTAAACTATAAACTAAAAATCTTCCAAGGGATTTTGATGAATTTTTGAATTAATTATGATCATTGGAGATGGAAGGATTCCAACCCTCGTCCAAATAGGGAAAGATTGTACCGACTACACGCTTAGTCACCTATTGGATTTTCGATTATATACTGCTGGATGACACTCCTACGGCTGATTTAGCCATTAGTCTTAGCCCTATATTGAAGATATCCAATCAGAAGAAGTTTAATGATTATGTCAAAGACCTCTGTAGAGATGCAAACGTGGATACTGAGGCGGAGATAATTAAATATGAGGGTAGCGAAAAAAGTACTTGACTAAGCCCAAATATCAGCTTGTTTCAAGCCATACTGGGAGGAGAACTTTTATTACCAATTCAATCCTAGCTGGAATACCTTAGTCAGTAAAACAGAAGATTGCAGGGCATAAAAAACTATCTACTTTACAAAAGTATGTAGATATTGCTGAAGGGGTGAAAACTCAGGAGTTGGAGAAGCTTAGTGAATATTATAAGTGAATTAGAGGGTGTGAAAACCCTCTAATCATTTTTTGGCGTAAATGAATACGGAAAAGCAACTATATGGTAAGGAGTTCCGTCAGGTTTAACAAGTACGGAAATGTCTCCTTGGTTGGTTTTAAAAGCATAGGTTGTGTAATTTTTAGAATCAATTGATTTTGAAACAGATCGGATTTTAAAAAATAAACTTTCTTTACTTTGAACTTCGATCCCATTAATTGTGGCTATCATAATTATAACACTGTCTTGATTTATTTTGATAAAACCAGTCGCATCCGCAGTTTGAATGGAATTCTCTTTTTTATTTCTAATAGCCTCAATATCCGTAAACGTGATTGTTTTGAGGGAATCTGAAAAAATGAGCCTTTTCTCAGTAGGAAGATTATTTATGGCAGAGTTTGTTTCGGAGATAACTAATTTCCCAATGAAAATCACTGCTCCTGCTAATAAATAGAAAAAAATACTGCTAATGGCAGATTTCCCAACTATTTTACCTGCCTCCCCTAAAGACTTTGCTAATGATTTACTGAATTCATCAAATGAAAATCCAGCATATTTCTTAGCTTTTTCCCTTGCTTCATTTACAAACTCTTCAAAATCATAAGATTCAGATTTGGGTTTTGCTGTATTAACTTGTTTAGAAGAATTTAGTATTTGATCAAATGTGCTTCTTTTTATAGGATCTGAAAGGACTAGATATGCTTCATTTATTTCTATGAATTTCTCATGAGCTTCAGGTGACAAATTTTTATCCGGATGCCATTGAAGGGCCAATTTTCTATAGGCTCTTTTTATTTCTTCCTGAGAGGCATTTTCGTTCAAGCCTAATATCAGGTAATAATTTTTCATGGTTTCATGGGCAAATCACCGGAATTATCTTGATTACTTTTAGATTTCCAAATAGACCTTATTCCATAAATGACACCTAAGAACATTAATCCTATGATGCCTCTTCCACCACCGCCATTATTAACAATAGCCGCTTGAATTAGTCCAGCAACAATAAAAAATCCAATTATAGCTCCTATTGTGGCAATAATCTTTTCTGATTTTTTCATCATATTAAAAGTAAATAGATACTCTAAAGTAGTAACTTTTAAGTGGTAACGCAAAAGTTTGTTTTCAATTTGCTTTATCTTTAAGAAAAATAAAGAAGAGCAATTCCAAGAATATAAACAGGAACAACTCAAAAAACTTGCTGAGAGAATTAAGGAGCTTAGGATTAAGAAGGGCTATACCTCCTATGAATACTTTGCCTATGATCACAATATTCCTCGTGCTCAATATGGCATGTATGAAAAAGGGGAAGATTAAAAATTCAGTAGCTTACTAAAGGTGATTTATGCACTAGGTATTTCTTAAAATAAGTTTTTTGAGGAAGGTTTTTAATGGAGACATTGTTATTGGATTAATTTCCAAAGGAGAAACAGGTAATCCATTTTTGGGATTAATTTTCTAATCAATTGGTATATTTCTTTAAAACCTACAACTTATTATCATGAATATCAGAAAAACTAAATTTATGAATAGATCAGGGTTTTTATTTATATCAATCTTTTTAATCATTTTTCATTCCACTAAAGGACAAAATAGTTCTACTCAACCTTTAGTATCGGGATGGGAAAGAATTTATATAAAAGATATGGGGAGTTTTGACATTCCTCCAACAATGGAAATTCAGAAAGGAAATTATAGAGAATATTTAGACCATATCAATAAAGTAAAGGGGTTTGATGTTAATCATATAACTGCACAGCAAAAAGGTCTTAATGAAATGAGTAACTCTGGGTTCCAAAAATATGCTAGAATTATTTTTGAAACTTCTATTGGAAAAGCTGGGGATTACGGAGACTTAAATTTTGATATTTCTCAAGTATCAGAAGCTGACTTAGATGAAGTTAACCATTTTTTCAAGACACAAATAATAGAAAGCCTTAGCTTAATCGGGAACAAATTAATAAAATGGAATCCTGTAAAATTTAAGAAAATTAATAATATGACATGTATAAATCTCAGCTATATAAGACAATTAAAAGATGGTCCTCATGTAATGGTAGAAATTTATAACTTCCACAATAATGATAGAATCCATACATTGACGTTATCTTACAGAATTGAAGAATCAGATTATTGGAAAAAAGATTTCGAGACTACC
Organism: Aquiflexum lacus; assembly: GCF_015476655.1. Lineage (GTDB taxonomy): Bacteria > Bacteroidota > Bacteroidia > Cytophagales > Cyclobacteriaceae > Aquiflexum > Aquiflexum lacus. Next base: position 181,552 of record NZ_JABFHF010000008.1, on the reverse strand, counting down.
TTAAAATCTTTGAAAATAAATAATATAAGATAATTTTTAATAGAGAAATTTTATCCAATTAACTAGACAAGGCATTTTATAAAAAAATGAAAAATTTATTATTTATTGTAGTCCTATTCGTTATATCAAGTACAAGTCTGTATTCTCAAAACTTGTTCTTTATCGGAGAAAATACTTATCAAACAACTGATTTCTTTGACTTTTATTTGAAGGGAAGCAGCTTCTCTTCCGAGTTAAAAATAGCAATTGGTAAAGACAATGATAAAGGTCTTATAATACTTACTAAACAAGTTGGACATTTTGAAGATAATAAGATATCAGGGGATTTACTTATATATCTGGATGATGCATCAATAATAAAATGTTTTGATAAAGGGATTCGAGATAAAGTAAATAATGAAGCAACAACAGTTTATTTTTTAACTTCTCAAGAAGTTGAAAAGTTGAAACAAGTAAATATTAACTCAATTCGATATTCTTTATCTTCCTATTCAAGAACTGATGCTAAACTTGTAGAGAATGTTGACCGAGACTCTTTTGTGGGATCCAAAATTGAAAGGATAAATATTCCTTCAAAAGTTAAAATTCTTTTTGATAATTAAGTCATTCCCATTTAAATGGGTTTATTTGATAAATTCTTTTACATCTTTGACAAAGAAAACAAGTGTTTTCCAAAATGTATCTACCCGCATTTTTTGATTCAATTTTTTCAATGTTATATCTATCAATATTGATGTCAACTCCACAAATTGGTTGATTGATAGAATTTAAAAGATGGATTTTTTTTTAAAGTATTTGTCCGTTGCAGCTATCATGTTTCAATATAAAAAAAATTGTAAGGCTTAAGAATTTAAAACCTGATTTCAAGGAACTTTTAGAACTTGAAACTCTATTCAAAAAGAACCACTTGCTATGTGCGATAATAAACGTTAAATAAATGTAGGGAGCTGGCAGACCTTCTGCACTCGGGCTTGGTCAGTTTGATTACTGCTATACAGAGCTGACCTTCATGCATTTATAAACATTCGCCCTTCCAGCCTATTTAAGCAAGAACACTAGTAAGCAAATTGCAAGAACAAGGTCTCGCAACGCTTTAATGTAGCGCTCAGTTATAATAATTTTCATCATTACTAACTATTTAAAATACAAATAGCGCTCCCTTCAGGTTTAAAGATACCATTTCTTTTGAAATCAATAATTTGATAAGCTTCAATTATTTTTTTGAAGATATTCGAAAAAACATTATATAAATATGCTTTGATATATAGGCAAACAAAAATCCCTCCCTCCCCCGCTTCTCGCAGAGAATCGGGGGAGGGAGGGATTTTTAAGTGGAGCTGGAGGGATTCGAACCCTCGTCCAGATAGGGAAACACCGTACCGTCTACATGCTTAGTCACCTATTGGGTTTTCGATCAAGTACTGCTGGATGACACACCTATACTTGACTTAGCCACTAGTCTTAGCCCTGCTTAGTAGCCTCACAGGGAGCGGCTCGATCATTTCGACACCCCAGAATCAACCCGGAAAGAGCGGCGGGTTGCGGGATGTGGCCGGGGAGAATCTATCGAATCTCAACCCTTTAAGCATTATCTGTGTCCCCTGAGGGATAGATTAGGCAGCCATGGCGTAAGAAGTTTCGCCAATTATAGTCGTATGAATTATTCAAGGCCGTACATACTCCGGCCTGCATGCGAGCCCAGTCCTTACACCTACTGTCAAAACCGGTCAGCCCCATAGTTTCTGAATGGGAGACAAATATAGAGGAAAAATGGTTCAATGTTAGTAGGGGAGGTGAGATTTGAGACATAAGACATAAGACATAAGACATAAGACATAAGAAACAAAATGGCTTTGAATAATCCAGAGGAATTTATTGAGAAGATAGAGGAGAATTGGGGAAGGTTCTCATTGACAGAAAAATTTATCCTTTCCCATCAATTACCTCCTGCTTTAGCTGGAGGGGAAAAAGAATCCAAATCTCCCGGCTTTAGCCAAACTAAACCCTCTAAATAATTCTTACCTTTCTATTTTGGTTAAAGCCAATGTGAATTATGCAATTATTTGCGATTGGGCTAAAGCCACATTCCTATTGATTGTCATTCCCTTTCTGTAAATCCCAAATTTTAAAAACTACCAATGACAGATTTTGAAATTGATGGTTTAGGACTACAAATAGCATTCAATTCTATTACAGGACTTTGCCTTGTCACCTCGACGTCAGGAGAGGTCTGCAGCCCGCCTTGATGTCATTCCCTTTCTGTAAATGCCAAATTTTCTCCACTACCAATGACAGATTTTGAAATTGTTGGTTTAGGACTTCAAATAGCATTCGAATCTATTACAGTACTTTGCCTTGTCACCTCGACGTCAGGAGAGGTCTGCAGCCCACCTAGATGTCACAACCTTTTCTGTAAATGCTAATTTTCATAACTACCATTGACAGAATTGGAGATATATACCTTTGAACTGTAAAATGCATTCAAGACTATAGATAACTTTTCCTTGTCACCTCGACGTTAGGAGAGGTCTGCAGCCCGATTTAATGTCATTTTCCATTCAGCAAATGCCAATTTTCTCCACTCTGGATGACGATTGACCCAAATATCATTACCCATTCTGAGCATTTTCTAAAAAACCAAAAACCCGACAACCTGCCCACATCCTTGCAATCCGATTCAAAAAATGAAACCTTTATGGTTTATTAATAAAATCTGTTTTGAGAAAAATTATTTTCATTTTACTGTTTTTGATCTCCTTTTCTTCCTACTCCCAAATTCTCAACATCGAAAGATACCGGCTGAAAGGAGATTCTTCGAAGGTGTTTGTGGCCAAGGCTACTGCAGGTCTCAACGTTTATAACAGAAGCGCGGCTGCTGATGCCCCTGTCAATCTTTTTGGATATAAATGGGATATCAACACCATGTACCATCCCGGGAAACATGCCTATATTATTGTCACAAATTTTGATTATCTCAGGATCAATGATTCAGACTTTCTGAATTTCGGTCTGATTCATGGCCGTACGGTTTTTAATTTTGAGGAAAAAAACAACATTGAAACTTTCGTGCAATATTCTTTTGATAATTTTCGTGGCTTGGCTCCAAGATGGATTGGAGGAGGAACTTTCCGAACAAGAGCAGTTGAAAGTGACCGACTTACCTTAATTTTAGGTTTGGGTGGACTTTATGAAAATGAAACATGGCATCATCCATTTACAGAAGAAACTGTCAAAGTAGACTTTCTGAAAAGCTCCAATTATATTTCTTTCCGTTTATCCATCAATGAATATGTGGATTTCAATATGGTCAATTATTATCAAGTCGGCTATGATCGGTCCATTCAGGCTTTCAGGAATAGAATTAATGGCAACTTCAACCTCAACACCAAGATTTCGGACAGGTTCTCATTTACCAATACCTTTGATTTTTCATACGAAGACAAACCCATTGTCCCAATCACAAGATTTATATTTGCTTTCAAGACCGGAATTTCTTTTGATTTTTAATTTAGCTAAGAATGAATGACTTAATAAAAAAAATATCCCTTGTATGGCTATCATCTAAGTCAGGTTTCCAATAATTTTATATCTTGCGGTGATGGAGAATTTTGTTGTTTCAGCTAGAAAGTATAGGCCTTCCAATTTTAAAAGTGTCGTGGGTCAGGGGCATATTACCACTACCCTGAAAAACGCCATCAAAAACAACCATTTGGCACAGGCTTTTCTTTTCTGTGGTCCTAGAGGAGTGGGAAAAACCACTTGCGCCAGAATTTTGGCCAAAACCATCAATTGTACCAACCTTACTGCTGAGCATGAAGCATGCAATGAATGTGATTCCTGCAAAGCTTTCAATAACAATGCATCATTCAATGTCCATGAACTTGATGCTGCATCCAACAACTCTGTTGAAGACATCAGGAATCTTGTCGAGCAGGTCAGGTATGCACCCCAGCAAGGACAATATAAAATCTATATCATTGATGAAGTTCACATGCTTTCCAATCAGGCCTTCAATGCCTTTTTGAAAACATTGGAGGAACCTCCGAAGTATGCCATTTTTATTTTGGCAACGACTGAAAAACATAAAATCATCCCGACCATTCTTTCCAGATGTCAGATTTTTGATTTCAATAGGATCCAGATTGCTGATATTGCACAACACCTCAAATATATTGCTGCTGAAGAAAAAATTGAGGCTGAAGAAGAAGCATTGAGACTGATTGCCACCAAAGCAGATGGAGCATTAAGAGATGCGTTGTCCATTTTTGACCTGATCGTCACCTTTTCGGCTGGAAATAAATTAACTTATCAGGAGACCATCAGCAATCTCCATATTCTTGATTATGATTATTATTTTAAGGTATTGGATGCGCTTTTGGCAGGAAGTATTTCTGATGTGTTGTTGACTTTTGATGAGATACTCAAAAAAGGATTTGATGGCCATAATTTTATAACAGGATTGTCTGAGCATCTCAGGGATCTGATGGTTTGCAAAGATCCTGCTACTATTGAATTGATACAGGTTTCAGAATCTGCTAAGGAAAGATATCTTTTACAGTCCCAAAAAGCTGGGGTCTCTTTTTTATTATCTGCTTTGAATATCTGTAATCAATGCGATATCAATTATAAGGCAAGTAAAAACCAAAGGCTTCATGTTGAATTGGCCTTGATGAAAATGGCAAAATTGCCTCAGGCCATTTCCTTGGTAGTGTTGGCCCAAGAGGAGTCAAAAAAAAAAGGCTGATTGAGCCGACAGAGCCTGCTAAAAATGAAGGCGTTGCGGCATCACTTTTCAAGGAAGCCAATCCTTTTGCAATCAAAAAAACAGAAGCGCATCGGACGCTATCCATCCCGACAAGTATCAGTCAAGCTAGAAAACAAGTAGAAGACAGACCTATTTCTGCTACAACCACAGAGGAAGAAAAGGATAAGAAAGAGCAGTCCAATACCGATCAATTAGCTGAAATTTTTGATTTCAACAAATTGCAGAACGTGCTTTTCGAGATTATCGAAGATTATAAAACCAACCATAAAAATCTGGAAGTCACTGTACTGAAACAAGAAGTTGTGTTGGAAGGCGAAACTATTATTTTTCATCTCAATGGAGAACTGCAACAGGATATTTTTCACAAAATTAAAGCGGATGTATTGGGTACTTTGCGTAGAAAATTGAACAATTACAGCATCCACCTTGAGAGTGAAATCAAAGAAGAGGAATCTGGGAAAAAGAAGCTTTATACGAGTACCGATAAACTGCAATACTTGAAGGAAAAATCCCCTGCATTGGCTGAGTTGCAGCGAAGGTTTCAATTGGAAACCGATTTTTAAAAATCCAATCCTATCCCAAAGTTGATCATATTCTGTAATTGGACAGCTTGTCGTGGAGGTCCTTCGGCTTGTTGGATCAATACCCTTTCATCATAGATCAATATAGTTTCAATACGGGTGGTTATGTATTTATTGACTTTCATCGAGATTACAGAGTTAAAATTAACCACAAAATTTCCCAGCCTTTCGAAGTTGGTAAACAGGTTCAAATCTGCTCTCCATCTGATATTTTCCAACATTTGAACATCAGTCGTTGAACCAAAAGACAAACCAGCTTCCGCGCGGATATTTTCTCCGGGGATAACTCCAAATGCACCTGCTCTACTCAAAGAATCATCGAGTACAACTGTGAAACGGCCTGTAAATGGAGAAGCAATAATTGAAATTCTATCTTTATTGTCATATTCCTTACGGTAATTCAAACCTGTGGAGGATTGGATATAAGCAGGAGCAAGGAAATCGGAGAGTTTCGACCTAGAATCGAATTCTGCACCCGAAGGTCTAAAAAAACGATAACCAGCAAGTAATTGGGTCCTTGCTTCTAACTGCGTGGACAAGAACCACATATCAGTAAGTTCCCTGCCATATTTGCTTATAAAAATAAAATTGTCATTGGTTTTTCTGGTAGGGAACCTTCTGTCAGATTGCCTGTTAAAACCGGCATTGACATTCAATTTGGTATCCCAAATGATCTGATCTTTTTTATAGTTGGCAAAAAGACTCAAGCCTGTATTCAGGGCAAAATTACTGGCTCCACCTGCATTCCAATTGGAAAGACTAACTTGCTGAAGGCTTAAATTGAAATTCCCGCCTTTTTCCCAATAAACAGGTTTGACTTGTTGTTTGATAATGATTGAATCTCCCAACATTATAATAGTGTCACCACTGATAAGCAGGGTGTCGGCAAGCATTAGTCTATCCTGAGCTTTGAGCACGGAGACAGAAACAAATAAGAAAAGAAAAAGGGAGAAAACTCTTTTTTGCATTTTGTAAAATCAAACCGCTAAAATAAGGTTCATGGTTTATTTATCGTCAATTTTTGCCCAATCTTTATATCATTGTTTGATAATCTATTCCATTTCTTGATATCATTAACCGTTACCCCATATTTTTGGCTGATTCTGAAAAGGTTTTCTCCCTGAATTACAGTATGGATGGTTACCTTTGGACTTGATGAGGAGGGGGCAGGGCTGTAAACAGGTGTCGTGGCATTTTGGGAAGAATTAACCGTTGTTGTACTTGACGTTGTTGGCTGCTGATTGTTATATGCAATGACTTTCTTATATTCAGTGGCTGGAATAATGGGAATTTCCTCTCCTCTACTAAGGTGTTCTCTCAAATTAAGCATCATTCCTGCTTTCAAGTCCCTATCATTATTGATCCTGTTTTTTGCTTTTAAGGCAGATAATTTGATTCCATACATTTGGGAAATTGACCAAAGGGTTTCACCGGGAAGAACGACATGTTGCTCTTCTTCAGCTCGGGTTTTCTTAGCTTTGGTGTAGTAATATTGACCGGCCTCTATCTTTTCATTTTTTTCAAGGTCATTGATCCTTCTGAATTTATTTTCTCTAATCCCTATCTGATCTGTGAATTTCTCCTGAGTTGTGGTATTGGCCGCTTTAATACCCTCTATATTATTGACTTTGATCTGATTGGGTTGGGTTGCATTTGTTTGATTGCCGGTGACTTTTGGATAAGCAGTATTGCTGACGTTACTGACCGTAGTCACTGCAGGCTGGGGTGTAGTTAGTGTTTCAGCTATTGCGGGTCTTGCTTGTGGTGTACCTTCCCTTATATACACGATAGAATATGGCCTGTCATCAGGAATATTACCTTTGGCAGTCCATTTGTTATATTCTTTTAAATGGGCTTCTGTAACGCCAAGTCTTGGCGCAAGGGCTTTCAAAGTTGTAGGGCCTTGTATCCTTATTTCTTCCAAATACCCCGAATTACTTGCCAACATGACAGTCGGACTCTCAAAAGCCACCTTGTGGGCAAGGAATTTTTTAAAGTACCAATGCGAATTTCTGTCAATTTCGACTACTTTCTTTCCATTGTATTGTGTTCCAAAATAGCCTCTAGCTCCACCTAAACCCATTTGATAGGCTACCAAAGCACACATCCAATTGTCAAACTGGGCATTGTTTTTTTTCAGATACCTTGCAGCCCCTTGGGTGGAAGTCACGATATTTTTTCTGTCATCAACCTGATTATCTACCCTCAAAAATACTTCTTCTGCTGTCCCTTGTTTGAACTGCCAAAAGCCGACAGCATTTGAGGTGGAAACAGCATCTCCAATCAGACTACTTTCCTGTATGACCAAATATTTAAAATCAGTAGGGACTCCTGCATCTCTCAATTCTCTTTCCACCAATGGCAAGTAAAGATTGACCCTTTCGGCTTTTGCCCTGAAATAGGTAGGACTCCGATAAAGCGCATCCACATCGCTTTGGATTTCTCTTCTTGCCTGTTCATTAATTTTAATAGTCAGGTCAGCAAAACGGAGTTCATTGGGTACTTGTGGGATTTGGGCCATGGCCATGGGGGCCAGCAAAAAAGTAAAACAAATCAGTAAGTTTCTTTTGAAGGGTATTAAATTATTCATGCTCATAGTTTTCTTGCCAGCATTAATCCATCTCTAATAGGTAAAAGGACATTTTCAACACGGGGATCATTCTGTACCATTTTATTGTAATCCAATATGATTTGAGTGTCTTTATCAATCTTTTCCCCTTCTTCGGATATCACTTTGCCGGACCACAATACATTATCCGCCAATATGATGCCACCTTGATTCATTTTTTCAACGACAAGGTTATAATAATTGATATAGTTTGCTTTGTCGGCATCAATAAAGACCATGTCAAATTTCTCATCAATTTTAGGAATGATGTCCATGGCATTTCCTATCCTGTAATCAATTTTGGAAGCCAAACCGGATGTTTCAAAAAATTCCCTCACCATGTCTTCCAACTCCTCATTGATATCCAAAGTGATAAGCCTGCCATTTTCGCCCAATCCTCTAGCCATGCAGATTCCTGAATAACCTGTGAATGTCCCTATTTCCAAGATGACTTGAGGATTCAACATTTTCACCAACATTTCCAAAGTCTTTCCTTGTAAATGGCCGGATAGCATCCTAGGCATCAATACCTTGGCATGGGTTTCCCTCGAAATGTGCCTGAGCAATTCATCCTCTCCGCTGCTGTGGTCTTCACAATATGCTAATAGTTTGGGTAAAAGAAAATCCATTTTCAAGCAGGTGTATAATTCAGGTAACTCAATTGGTCAGGGCTATAAACTTCATTGGCAATATCCATCAAATCTTCTGAGGTCGTTTCCCTGATAATGCCAAAGATAGTATCCAAGGAGTCAATTTTCCCCTTATCCAACAAGTTTTTGGCAAAAACCAACATCAAAGCAGCATAATTTTCTTCAGCCATTGCCATTTGTCCAATAGCTTGTTCTTTGGCCATGTGGAGCTGCATGGTTCCCAACTTTTTGAGCCTCAATTTTTCCATTTCTTTCAGCACAACCTTTTTGGCCCGGTTTGCAGTTTTCTGTTCAGTGCCAAAATATACCCCTACAAAACCTGTGTCAGAGTAGGCTTGATAATGGGATTCCACACTATAGACATAGCCATGTTTTTCCCTTAAGGAAAGATTCAAACGGGAGTTCATACTTGGGCCACCAAGGATATTGTTGAGCAGGTACAATTGAAATCTCCTGGGATCATAAAATGAAAATGCAGGTTTTCCAATGGCACAATGGGCCTGTGTAATTTCCTTTTCAACGATTTTAATCTTTGGTTGATAATTGGTGAATCCGCTTCTGACATAAAGACTCCTTTTTATCGGGATTTCAGCCAGAAAAGACTCAACCTGTAGCAATACTTTTTTGAATGATATATTTCCGATTACCGAGAAAACTATCTGCGTGGTATCTAGGCGGGAAGAAAGAAACTCAAAAAAGTCATCTTGGGTAAAGTTGGCCACTGTTTGCTCAGTCCCCAATATATTTCTGCCCAAAGCATGTCCCTCAAAAATCATCTCATCAAAGTCATCCTGTATGGAATCATCAGGCGAGTCCCGATACATGGCCATTTCCTCCAATATGACCTGTCTCTCCTTGTCAATCTGTTTTTTTGGAAAAGTACTGTTAAAAGTTATATCGCATAAAAGCTCAGCAGCTTTCGGGAAGTGTTCTTTCAAAGTACTTGAATAAAAACAGATTTTTTCCTTGGTAGTATAGGCGTTCAATTCTCCCCCAAGGGATTCCAAACGGTTGATGATATGATAGGCTTTTCTTTTTTTGGTCCCTTTGAAAGCCATATGTTCCCAGAAATGCGCCAAGCCTTCCTGTTCTTTCGATTCATCCCTACTTCCAATGTTCAGTACAAAACCACAATGTACCATCCGGGTATGGGTGACTTCCTGATGTACTATTCGGATACCATTGGGAAGTTCCTTTAAGTTATATTGCATGCTTAATTTTTCCTAGCCTCAAAGTACAAAAATAAAAGACTTATTGAAGTGTTTTTTTACCCAATTGATAAATGGTATTTTTGGTTCAATATCTATTATGCTAATTTCATTCTTCTTTAAGACCAAATATCAGGACACATTATGAGATACACACCTTTATCACAGGACTTTTACATCAAAAACCGTCAAAAATTAAAAGAAAAACTCCTTCCAAAATCTTTGGCAGTATTTCATTCCAATGATATTTTGCCAACCAATGCAGATGGAACGGTACGTTTCCGACAGAATAATGATATTTTTTACCTCACAGGAATTGATCAAGAGGAATCTGTATTGGTGGTTTGTCCGGACTTCCCTGACCCTAATCTACGAGAAGTGCTGTTTTTACGCGAAACCAGCGAGCATATCGCTATTTGGGAAGGCCATAAATATACCAAAGAGGAAGCATTGGCCACTTCAGGTATTGAAAATATCCAATGGATTTCCAATTTTGATGGCGTGTTGAATACATTGATGTCGCTAAGCGATAATGTATTCCTGAACACCAATGAACACCTTCGTGCTGCTGTTGTAGTCGAAACCAGAGATGCCAGATTTATAGAAACCTGCAAAAAAAGGTACCCACTACACCACTATCATCGTGTGGCTCCGATAATGCATGCTTTGAGGGCAGTGAAGGAAAAGGAAGAAACAGACCAAATGCAGATCGCTTGTGATATTACAGAAAAAGGTTTCAGAAGGATCCTTTCTTTTGTAAAGCCAGGCGTAACTGAATATGAGATTGAAGCTGAGTTTATCCATGAGTTTATCCGCAATCGCAGTAGAGGTTTCGCCTATGAACCCATCATAGCCGGTGGAGCCAATGCTTGTGTACTGCATTACATTGAAAACAAGGAAGTCTGTAAAGATGGGGATTTGATACTTATGGATGTCGGGGCGGAGTATGGGAATTATAATGCAGATATGACCAGGACCATTCCAGTTAATGGGAGGTTTACAAAAAGGCAAAAGGAGGTCTATAATGCCGTATTGCGGGTTAAAAGAGGCGCCATGAATATTTTACGGCCAGGAATCAGTATTCAGGATTACCACAAAGAGGTGGGTTTGATGATGCAGTCAGAGTTACTTGAACTGGGCTTAATAGACCAAACTGACATCAAAAATCAGGATCCCAAAACCCCGGCATATAAAAAATATTTTATGCATGGTACTTCACATCACTTGGGATTGGATGTCCATGATGTGGGCACCATGCATGAACCCATCACAGCGGGTATGGTCTTTACAGTTGAGCCTGGGATTTATATACAGGGAGAAGGTTTGGGAGTGAGGTTGGAAAATAATATTGTTATTTTGAAAGACGGGTATTTTGATCTAATGAGGAATATCCCCATAGTCGCTGAAGAAATAGAGGATTTAATGAACTGAGATTTAATTTCGATTAGGGTTTTTATCATAACAGATCCATCTGATCAGTTCATATTTTGTTGCTAAAAGTTATTGGAAACAGAATATTAATGCATATTATTATTTATTTTTAATTATTATAAAAAGTATTTTAATTATTAAAATAATTAAAATATTTAATTTTTAAATATTAATAAATCAGTTATTTATTTTTAAATGCAAATTGAATTTGTTGATAAGTACTTTTCACGATATTTTGGCTGGGGTTTTTGCTATTTTATCAAAAAAAATATGTAATTTCCAAAAAAAAATGAATTACATCCTGACAAAAGTGTTATTCATAAGCTTTTAATTGTTTTCTTAGAGAGTTTTTGGACTAAGATATTTGGATGTAATTATTTGATAATTTAAGTAAAAAAAGATCCTCATTCTTTTAGTCTACTTAATTAATTGAAATTCTTGATTTTTGACCAATTCGATACATAAATTATGAAAAAATCTCTTAATTCATCGCTCCTGTTATTCATCTCAATTTTATTCTTGGCAAGCTGTCAGTATTCTAATCAAGAGGTGGTTTCTGAAAAAATTGACGCGGAATTTAGAAAAGTAAATGTCGAGGATTTTAGGGCCGAACTGCCAGGATACTTTGCAAATCAGCTTGGAGAATTTGAAAAGGCAAGGATCAATAACTATGATGTGGAATTTGTCGGAAGAAATGTAGAAAAAATAGATGGAGTCACAAGTACCACATTCCACTATAAAGTAAGCGGCACCGGAAAATCTTCTGATTTAGAGAAATTTTTTCTTCAGGTTCCTTCTTGTGCCGGAATTCCTACCTCTTGGGAACCGGTCCAATCTTCTAAATTGGATTCAAAAGGGATCACGTGGAGTATAGTAATCGGAAAAGATGAAAGTAAGAGCTTTTCAATGACTTTCCTTGGCGATGTGCCTCTTGGGGTTATCGAAAGCAGCATCACCAGGAATGGCAAAAGAGAAAAATGTAAAATAATGGGCCCTTGCGAAGGCGTGACAGATATTTGTGGAAGCATTTTTATTGATGCCAATGCAGACGGAATCAAACAAAACTCTGAATCAGGAATTCCTGAAACTGAAATATTTTTGAGGGACAAAAAAACAAATAAAATTTTAGGATCAGTAATGACCCTTGAAGATGGTTCTTTTTCTTTCCAAGTTTTGGAAGGTGAATACAATGTTGAAACCGCAGACGAATTGCTCAACCAGAGTTATAAATCAACGACCCCATCGAGCGTGCACTTTTGTACTGATGAGACAGATGGGTCTTGCATCAATTTTGGATTCGAAATAGATTCAGAAAAAATGACCCGTGAATTGGAAGAAGGAATTGTAGAAGGGACCGCTGAATGTGCTGATTATTGGGTCGATCAGTTAAAATATTGTGGAACATCTAAGGGCGATTATACTGAGGCTGAAATTTTAGAATTTCTCAAGCAAATTGAGAAACTCTTGTTGACTGAACCTTTTCAATTTGGAAGCAGAAAAATCAAAACAGCATTAGAAATTTTGGAACCAACAGGAAAGTCTGACATAGAAATGTTCCTTAAAGAATTGCTTACAGCAGAACTTAACGTAGTCAGCCAAAGAGGAGCGCTTAAAGATAATAATGGAGTTCTAATAATATGGGATAATTATAATCAAGCATTATTGATTCATTCTGAAGCCATCGGATGTGAAGAGCTTGGTATTTGTTCAGAAAACCCCAATGACAGAAAATCAAATACCCAAGTTAAAGGTTCAAGAACAATGAATTCAAGGTTGGTTGACACCACAAATACACTTCGTGCATTTAATGGGACCGGAGGAATCAGGAATTAATTAATGTAATTGATTATATTCATTCGATGAATTTCCGTTTTTCTCTAGCCGTTTCTTTTTTATTCATGTATAGTTTCAAAGTGGCAGCCCAAGAGCTGCCCTTTGTTCATTATACTCCTGACAATGAATTGAATCCATTGCCATCAGCAATGGTTACAAATGTTTTTCAAGACAGTGAGGGATTCATATGGATGGCAATTCATTCCTCTGGTTTGGTTCGTTTTGATGGAACCAAAAAGGATCTGTATGGGCAAAAGGATGGCGTAAAGGACCTTGGGGTTTTTCAGGTAGTAGAAGATAAATTAGGCTATCTTTGGGTAACATCCAATTCTGGGCTGGTGGTATCAAAAGAGCCCGTATCTAATTATAAAAATGGGCGGAGGTTGTCTTTTACCTCGGAATTTGAAGGTAAATCCCTCTACTCCGAAATCGTCAATCTCAATCAAATAGCGGTAGATAGCAGTGGGATTGTTTGGGTTGGCACTGTTGGTAAGGGGTTTTTGAAATATCTGATCAATGAAAAAAGCAATTTAGAAGTAGATACTTTAAACATCGAAAAGAAAGGCAATACGCCTCAGCAGATTACCACAGTTTTTTCAGGAAAGAGAGGAATATTGGCGGGGATAGGTGGAGGCCAACTTGTCCGGATATCAGGCAATAAAATCCAATTGCTTTATTCTTCCGGCAAAAACTCTGAAGATCAAAATTTCGCTTCCATTCTGGAAGATGAGAAAGGTAAAATTTGGGCTTACAGGCAAAATGGAGAAGTACTGCTTTTCCAAAATGAATTTAGCAATCCTTTAAAAATTGCTCAATTAAAGCAATCCAATATTGCTAGTCTTGCAACTGTGACTGAAGGTAGTGTTTGGGCAGTGAGCGGAGTCAATGGGATTATCAGATTCAATGATCAAACAGGGGAAATAATTGGTCTTTTTACTCGGTCAAATGGGTTATTAAGCGATAATGTTTTTAATGTAAGCAAAGACAGGGAAGGAAATGTATGGATTGCCCAATCGGGAGGTATTTCTAAGCTCAGGTTTAATTTCAATGCTTTTGAAAATTTTAGTACCCGTTCTATAGCTGGAGAAAAGCCCATTTTACCCTCCGCTAAGGTAAACTCTATACTTATGGATCCTGCCAGTTCTTATCCTTTTCGGGTTTTGGTTGGAACCGAGGGGGGTGTCTCATGTATCTCCGAAGACGGGACATCAACCTATATTACCCAGGCAGATGGTTTAACTGGAGATTGGGTAAACGGTCTTGAATTAGATCTCGAGGGTAGAATTTGGATAGCTACCACACAAGGTTTGAATGGGTTGGTATTCGATCCGAAACTGGTTTTAAAAGATGCAGTTGAACTCAAAATAATCACTATCAATGGGAAAACTGGAATACTGTTTACTATTCCCAACAGTCCACCCATTATTGCTTCCGAAAAATTGGTCATTAAGGGATCCACTGAGACAGAAGATATAAGCTCAATTTGGTTTGCTGGATTAAGGAGTGTAGTAGGAATTGTTTCAGGGAAAATGTATGACTTTGGTATTGAATCAGGGCTTCCTCCTGTATTAAATAAATCGATAGCTATTGATGGAAATGGACACATTTGGGTTGGTACTGTAGACAAAGGAATCTACAGAAGTACCAAAAAAATAACAATAGAATATCTTTCTGAAAATACTGATTTTGAAGGTGAGTCTAAACTTTTTGAGCAGTTCTGGTCAACCCAAAATGGCGCTCCAACTAATCATATTGAAAAATTATTGTGGAAAAACGGTAAAATGTGGGTTGGTACTCAAGAAGGCCTTCTGCAACTTGATCAAGATACAGGGGCCATTTTGAATCATATCACTAAAGAAAATGGATTGCCCGCTAACAATGCGGTTAGTTTTGCCGTGGCACCTAATACTCAAAATCTCTGGGTAGGTACTAATAGCGGTCTTGCGGAAGTTGATATGGACACTGGGGAAGTTCTCAACCAAGTGACCAAACAGGATGGATTGATTGCAAATGAGGTTTGGCTTTATGGTTCTGTAAAAGTAAATGATGAAGGACTTGTTTATTATGGTACTTTCAATGGCCTATCAATTTATAACCCACTGTTGGATAGAAAAAATAACGTTCCACCTGTAGTGGTGCTAACCTCGGCCTTGATATCATACAGAACCGAGGGCCGAAATGAAGCAATTTTTGAATATTCTGCCCTTAGTTTTTCAAATATATCAGGTGTAAAATACAAAACCAGACTTGTAGGTTACGACAATGAGTGGTCTCCTGAGACAAATCAAAAGCGCCTTAGATATACCAATTTGCCCGCTTTTTTTTGGTCCAAATCCTATACACTAGAGGTGGTGGCTATCAATGACAGTGGTGTAGAATCCTCGGAGCCAATGATATATACCTTTTTGGTGAAGCCCATTTGGTGGCTCCGGTGGTGGGCATTTTTGATTTTACTATTCATTTTCAGTGGGGTTATTTTTTCTTTAGACAGAATCCAAAGGAAACGGGTTTTAACAAAAGAGCGGGAAATTGCCAAATTACGGGAAGCCGAACTCCATGCAGAAGCTGCGATAGCCAAGTCATTAGCATCGGAAGCCCAAGCCCAGGCACTTAAAGCCGACAATGAAAAGAAAGCGGTAGAATTGGAGAAAATACAGGAATTGGAAAAAGCCTATCAGGAACTAAAGTCCGCCCAAAACCAGCTCATCCAGGCAGAGAAAATGGCTTCTTTGGGAAGGCTTGCGACTGGTATCGCCCATGAAATAAAGAACCCGCTCAATTTTGTCAACAATTTCGCTTCGCTTTCCAGTGAATTAATTGATGAATTGACCCAAGCAATCAGGGATAATAATCAGGTTGAAATCGACTATTTGATGGAAAACCTAAAAACTAATGCAGGTTTAATCGAGAACCATGGAAAAAGAGCAGATGCAATTGTAAGGTCAATGATGCAGCATACGCGTCTGGGGAAATCAACTTTTGAAATAATTGAAATCAATAATCTTGTCGAAAAATACATCGATCTAACCTACAACAGTAAAGGGGCTCATAATCCAGGATTTTTCTCGGCAATCAAAAAAGATTTCCAGCCAAACCTTAAGAAAGTCAAAATATCGGCCCAAGAGATTGGTCAGGTTCTAATCAATATTATTGGAAATGCATTTGATGCGGTTTGGGAAAAAACCAAAAACAACCCAGAAGGATTTGAACCTGAGGTTTCTATTTCCACATTTATGGAGGGGGATAAGGTAGGAATCAGGATTTCAGATAATGGACCGGGAGTACCAAGTGAGAATCAGGAAAAAATTTTTGAGCCCTTTTTTACTACCAAACCTACAGGAGAAGGTACAGGACTCGGTCTTAGCTTAAGCTATGAAATCATTACCCACGGACATAATGGCTCTTTGCTCTTGGAAAAGAAAAATGGTGAAGGTGCTTCGTTTGTTATTTTACTGCCTGTTTACTAACCTCCTATTTAATGGGATTTTTTTTTGAGAATTAAATTCAAATAACCGCTCCAGATCATTGACCCAAGCCTCCTCTGATATTTTTTCTTTATTGGCATGGTAAAAATAAGCCCTAAACAAAAGTCATCTGAGGCTTATTTGTCTTATTTATTTGAATGAAGGGCGATTTCATTTCCTTCACAATCATGAAACAGAGCCATGAATCCGATATTTGGTGCAATTTCTGTTTTGGATTGAATGATCTTCCCGCCGGCTTTCTCAATTTTATTGAGCTCTACACTAACGTCTTCAGATGAAAAATATATTTTGATGCCCTCAGCACTCGGTTTGTAGTATCCTTCAGCTTTCACAAGACTTCCTCCCGCACCCTGCTTGCTTTCATCCCAAGGAAACCATGCCATGTCGATGGGTCCCATTTGATGACGATCCAATTTACAATCAAACACGGCTTCGTAAAAAGCCATCGCTCTTTCCATATTTTCGACCGGAATCTCGAACCAGCCAACGCTTACATGTCTCATAGTGATTAGGGTTTTAATCCATAAATTTAAATAAATTCGTTCAAAATTTTCCATTTCAAAATACCAGCCTTATGAAAAATAGAAGTCTGAATTCAAGAAGATTATTTTTAAAAACATCCTCAATTGCCGGTATCGGTTTAGGGATTTATGGGAATTCCCTCGGATTTTCTTCTGATGAAATATACGATCCTAAGGGAAAAAAAGTCGGGATTATTGGTCTTGACACCTCCCATAGCATAGCCTTTACCAAAGTGCTGAACGGGCATAAAGATTCCAAAGATTACTTGGGTTATCATGTGGTGGCGGCCTTTCCTTTTGGAAGCAGGGATATCAAATCCAGCATGGATAGAATCCCCGGCTATACCGAGGAGATCAAAAAAATAGGAATTGAAATAGTGAGTTCCATTGCTGAACTTATGGATAGGGTTGATGTGGTCTTATTGGAAACCAATGACGGTAAACTCCATTTGGAACAGGCAATGGAGGTTTTTAAGGCCGGAAAGCGTATGTTTATTGATAAACCCATGACAGCATCCTTGAAAGATGCGATAGCGATTTTTGAGGCAGCTGAAAAATTCAAGATTCCGGTTTTTTCTTCCTCGTCATTAAGGTATATCACCGGAATAGATAAAATCGATAAAAAAACAGTTGTGGGGGCAAGCGCCTTTAGTCCGGCAGAATTGGAACCTACACATCCGGATTTGTTCTGGTATGGCATTCATGGTGTAGAGACATTATTTACGGTGATGGGAACAGGCTGTGAATCTGTAGTAAGGGTCAGTACCAAAGATACCGATGTCGTAGTCGGAACATGGAAGGATGGTCGGATAGGGACATTCAGAGGAACACGATCCGGCAAACATGATTATGGAGGAATGGCATTCACCGAATCAGGAAATATAGTCTTGGGACCTTATGCAGGATATGAACCCCTTTTAGTGGAAATTGTAAAATATTTTGAAACCGGAACTGTTCCGGTACAACCGGAAGAAACCCTTGAAATTTTGGCTTTTATGGAAGCCGCAGATGAAAGCAAAAGGTTGGGAGGGAAAAGTGTGAAATTGAGAGAAGTTTGGGATTAGGCTTAAGGTTAGTACGATTCAGGCAGATTGGAAATGAAGAATTTAAACAACATTAAGTTTAAACAATTCGGATAGGTATAGGAAAAAAATAGTGATTAGAGTAGTTGGTGCTATTGTCCCTTTAGGGACTTAATATGGGTAGAAAAGATCATTTATGGCAATCAGCCGTGCCTTTAGGTATGGAATATATCTACCAGTTTAATTTGGCCAAACTCAATTCTAAAATAATTAAAAGGCCAAGGAAAGATTAAACCTTCCTTGGCCAATTTTCCTTCCAAACCTTAAATTCAGAAAGCGAAACCCTGAACCTTGCAAAACTCCCTTCGTGAATGGAAAGTAATTCACCTTCCACAAATTCGGCAAACTTGTTACGGTCTTCTTTCGCAAGCTTTGCTGCTTTTGATTTGATCAATCCTGAACCTTCTTTGGGACTCAGATTTGCTGAGATGATCTCAGTAATCAGACTTTTGATTTCATCCCTGTATTTGGTCCTGAAAGGATCCGGTTCGCTGACATTCTGTCGAATCGCTGCATAGCGGACCGCCGATTTTTCATAAGCCCACATAAAGATGTCCTTCAACAGATCCATTTGATTCAATTCATAAACCCCAAGAATCCCCTGCGTGTAAAGTTCATTGGGAACTTCCACAAAGGAAATCGGTGAAAGGTTATGCTTGAACAAGGGTATGTTCGCAGCCAATCGGGAAGTCCTTTTATTGACATCATCAAAAGGCTGCAAATAGGGAAGGTGCACCATCATAAAGAATGCCTGTTCAAAGGGATTCTCTATGGCTTTTGCTTTTTCCAAAATCAGATCAAACTGCTCCGCTATCAATTGTGGTATGGACAGCGGCGTATAAGCCGATTGATAAATACCAACCGGAATGGACCTCAACCTTCCGATTGAATCAGGGTCACGCATCAGGTTATCCGCTAGCAATGCATGGAGATTCAACAGGATATACTTGTTGAAATCAAGATCATCGCCCAACTCAACCAAAAACTCAATCGCATCCTTGTGATTGATGATCATTTGGGCCTCCTCCAGTGATTTGCCCTCAGCCGACTCACCCAATTCAATCAACCTTTGGGTATCCAATAAAGAATAGGTATTTCCTTCCAACCTGCTTGAGTTCCAGGACAGGTCAATCAACAACCTGTTCAGGATTTCCTTGGCATGGGTCCCGGCAGGTTGATTTTTATTATTGGTCTGACCCAAAACAGTCAATTTGTGGATTTCATCATAAGTCAGGTAAGCATCAAAATTTGGTCTGTATGATTTCAGAAGGTTCAAATTGTACCCCAACTTTTTTCTATCCGAAAGCGGTTTTGATAAATAGCTGATGATTCCTTTCCCTTCTTTGGAAATTGAGATCCCCTCTTTCTTGGGACGGATAAGCTTTTCCTGCTCTCTTTCCATGACAAGACTTAGCCTATGAGAAATATGGTATTTGGTGGACTTTGATCCACCAGAGGTATAAATTTCTCCTTCCTCCTTCAATGTCTTGAGTCGACGTTGTAAAGTCCTTAGTTCCAAATCCACCCCATCACCTTGCAGGATATCCTCAATGGAAGCACCATAAGGGAATCTCTCTATAATCCCTTTGATAACCAGAAGATCTCTTTTTGTGGATACATTAACCATTGTCGCAAATTTATTTATTCACGACAAAAATACGACATTATTTTATAAAAAGTAAATTAAACGACAATATTTTTAAATTCACGACAATCCTTAATTGTGCAATTATTAAACCCACATTGATATATTTCCAATTGAAAATCAATCCATTATATGTTTTTGAAATATTTTCTTAGTCAGATATTTTTGAAGTTAGGTTTATTAATTGATTTTTAAGGTTAAAATTATCATTTGGTGGAATTTTAAAGACTTTTACTTTTCTATTATGAAACAATATAAAATTTTTGTTTTCTCAATTTTATTTCTGATTTCAGGATTTTCATCTGCACAGACTGAAGATGTACTAAAAATAAATGTTTTAAACCCTGCAATTTCCTATGAAAAAGCCACAGGGTCAAAGACCACTCTGGATGCTAGTTTAGGTTTTGGATATAATTATTCCTATCCGAATCTAACCTTGGCAGCCGATGATGGTTTTCAATATTTGTTTGCCATGTTTGTGGATGTTCAGGCCAGATATTTTTACAACTTCGAAAAAAGACTGGCTAAGAATAAAGCTGTACGACAAAATTCTGGGAATTTTCTGGCATTAAGATTACTCTACACAGGTCCTGGGCCGGAGGAGGCTTCTAGTTTTAACAGGACAAGCAACCATTTCTTTGCAGTAGGGCCGACTTGGGGCCTGCAAAGGGATTATGGGAAAATAAATTTACTGTTCAGCTTAGGGCCGATTCTTTATTTCGATCCGAATGGAAACCGGGGTTTCTTTCCCCTCAATCCTGAAATCAACATAGGGTTCAATTTGAATTAAGTCCATTCGGATGTCAGGATCTAGGTTTCAAATGATGCGTAAATACCTTATACTTCTTCTTATCTTTTCACTTTTCTCCTGCAAGAATACCAAGTTCCAGAAGAAGCAGTATTGCAAAGTCTGTTGGCAGCAAGAAGAGCTTGTATTGTTGGATATTCAAATCCCTGATTTGTTGGTTAGAGAAGAAGAGAAATTGTATTCGATTATTAAGAAACAGTTTGATAAATACCCGGATATCCGTTTGGAACTCCTTGAAGATTGGGATTATGAAATGATTGCCGGAAATATCAAAAAGAATGAAACCGAAAAAATGCATCAAGTCTTAGGTGTAAAATATCTGTTGAAGCTGGAATTGAAATCTTACCGTGCATCAGATGGATTTGACATGTTGGAACCTGATAAAGCCAATTCCATCTACCCCACACCAAGAGTACCTTTAAATAGTACTTCGGTAGTGGCAATGACATTGGTGGAGGCGGAAACAGGGCAAGATGTTTTTGTTTTGGATCTGCTGACCCGAAGTCAGGAACTCTCCCAATCCGGTTCGGATGGCAGTGAGTATTTTTTGGATGGAGGTTCAGTATATGGCACGATGAAAACCGGTGCCAGAAGAGGATCGAAGTATTTATTGGCAGATTGCAGCTGTCCGAAAGGAGGATATATCAAATGGAGTAAAATACTGCAGGGGTTGTAAATGTTCTCCTTTACAAATAAAAAAATCCCTCTAGTCTAAAATAAATAAACGATATCAATCAATTTGAAAAAGTAACAAGTAAAAGAGGTTACCTAGATTTATTTATTTCTGTTGGGAAAAAACAATGATTCCGTCTTTTATCACATTTTGAACTTGAATCTGACTTTCCCCTTCCAAAGAAAAAACTACCACATCATTTCGTTGTTCCAAATCCGCAAAGGTCTTGGGAATAATTGACCCCATTTTCCAGGCATCTAAAAGGGATTTCAATTTCTTGTCAATTAGATATTGTACTCCTTCCAATAAACATTTACTTGCTCCTGCCAATAGGCCATTTCCATGCTTTAATGCCAGTTTCCCATTTGGTTCCAGAATCACTTGTTCACCAATATGAGTGCTATACTCTCCGGCTTCCATGCCACAAAACATCGTACTGTCACTGACCAAAAAAACTTTTTCACCTTTGGTTTTCAAAACCACTTTCAGAAAAGATTCCCCCAAATGAAAACCATCTGCAATCAGACTGGCATACAACCCATCATGGGCCAATTGATCCCAAAGCATATTGGGATGACGGGGAAGGACCATAGGAACAGCATTGCCCAAATGGGTGGAAAGACTTGTGCCGGCTTCTGCAGCCTTAGTGATTTCCCCAGACGATGCGAGGCTATGCCCAATGGCAACCTTAATTCCTGATTCATGACATTTTTTGATCAAGTCCATTGCCCCTTCTAATTCCGGCGCCAGTGTGATCAATTTTATCAATCCACCTGAAGCTTTCTGAAATTCTTCGATCAATTTCCAGTTTGGGGTTTGAATGTATTTTGCATCATGTGCACCTCTTGCCCCATCAAGTGGGGATATAAATGGACCTTCCAGGTGAATGCCTCCCACACAGGAAGCAATCAAAGGGTGTTGGGAAATTGCCTGACGGAAGGTTTTGAGGATTTGAAGGATTTTATTCCGGTCATTGGTGATAAGGGTTGGGAAAAATGCAATCACTCCCTTGCCAAGCAGGTATTGGGTGGCTGTTAATATTTCCGCAACTGTAATTCCTTCTTCGTTGAAATCAATCCCATTGACTCCATTTACCTGCAAGTCCACCAATCCCGGTGCAAAAAAAGGAAGTGCACCCGATTCATTTGGTATAGGTTTGATACGGGTTTCAATGAGTTGATTTTGGGAGTTGAACAAGGTATAATATCCGGTAAACAGGTCCTTTCCAATGATTTCTTTTTCCAAATGGAGTCGAAGTGCTTGTGTATAGGCATCTTTGTCTGTAAACAAATGGCAATTCCCATGTATCCTCAAAATGGAAGCAGGGCATTGGGTTTCGATAATGCCATAAAGGGACTTTTGCAGCGCATCCTTTTTGTTTTTATCCGGTACCACACAACTGATAAAGGAGGCATTCAAAAGTGATGGCACGGTCAAGGTCAGAGCATGGTTCGGGACTTCTTCCAGATTTGGAAAACAGCCATCATTTACCTGTTGCTGCCGGCATGCTGCATCAAGTGCTACTTTTTTTACTGTAGCAGGATCATCGAATGCTGCTACAGGAGGATCATTGAAAGCAATATGTCCGTTTTCCCCAATCCCCATACACACCATGTCAACAGGTGATTCCTCAATAATGGCAGAATACCGGAGACATTCTTCCTCGGGATCATTGTTGCCGTCAATTAAGTGTATTTCCTTAAATGGGATTTGATCAAATATTTTATTTTTGAGAAAATTGGCAAAAAGCGCGGGATGTTCTTTTGGAAGTCCAAGATACTCATCCATATGAAATGCTATGATCCTGTTCCAGGGGATACCCTTGATGTTGACCAAAGATTCCAGAAACTCATTTTGGGACGGTGCCGCCGCAAAGACCATCCTTATGGATTCTTTCTTGGAAAGTAATTCAAGGATTTTTGACGCCACAGCTTTTGCTGCAGCCTCACCCATTTCCTTCCTCGAATCGAAAACATTTACTTCCATATTTATTCTTGACTTATGGATTTTAGAAGCGATTTGACGTTTTCCGGAACCCTTTTAAATTGGATCAATCCGATGCCTATATAGGCAATGGCCGACACAATCAAAGGTAAACTGACCTGTAAAGCCAAACTACTGATTTCAATGTTTTTGGTCAAAATAAATGTCAACAAACCTGAAAATATAGATCCAATGGCTGCTATCGGTCCGCAAGATCTGAAAGCAGGAATTAAACCAAATAGCATCGGGATCGCAATCGGGCCTACCAAAGCTCCAAACCAGGAAATGATCAAACCCAGTATTCCTCCAAAGTATTCATATTGGAGTGCAATAAGAATGGTCATGCTGGTGAAAATGAATGTGGTAATTCTGGCGAATGCCAATGAAGATTTGCCATGACCGAGTTTTTTTGAAAACGTAGGCAAAATATCCCTAGTAATCACAGCTGCAATGGTATTGATATCAGAGGAAGTCATGGACATAGTATTGGCAAACAAGGAAGCGATGACCAATCCCACCAAACCAGATGGTAACAACAGAAGGGTCAATTCTCCATAAGATTGACTTGGGTCAAGCAAATCAGGTAATAAAATCGGAGCTGCCCACATGGGGAAAAATAAAATCAAAGGCCAGATCAGGTACAATATCCCGGAAAGCCTGGCTGCTTTGATGGCCTGATTTTCGGAAGGTGATGAAATATATCTTGTAGCCAAATTCCATTGCCCCCCGTTGTAAGACAGGAAATTGATAAATAGAAAGGCCAGGGCAAAACCTGCCCCGTACGGTTCATTGAAAGGTTGACTGTTTTCGGCAGGAAGCTGATCCCAAATGGTGAATAGACTTTCAAACCCGTCCATGTATTGCAACACAGCCACAAACATCACGATACCTGCCAACAGTTGTACAATGAATTGGGTGAAATCTGTGATTACCACCGCCCAAAGTCCACCGAAAGTAATGTAAAGAAGTGAAATCCCGCCTGATATCAGTATGCCAACAGGGAGACTGATTCCTGTAAATACATTGAGTAAAATGGCAATTGCTGCCCACTTGGCCCCGATATCAAACAACTTCAATAAGACCCCGCTCCAGGCCATAATCTGTTGGGTAAGGAGATTGTAGCGTTTTTCCAGGAATTCCAAAGGGGATTGAATCTGAAATTGTTTCCTCAACCTTACCCATAACACCGGAAAAACCCGGGCGCTGGCAAGGATAGTTGTACCAATAGTCAAAGCCCACCAAAAATATATAGATACACCATGGGTATATGCCAAAGCAGCATAGGCCACGAATACAGCACCACTGTAGCCGGATACGTGATGGGAAATTCCGGAAAGCCACCAGGGTAAATTGCCCCCTGCCACAAAATAATCTTCAGCGCTTCTGTTTTTGAAATAGGCATAAATCCCAATGGCCAGCATCAAAAGGAAAAACAGTCCTATAATAATAAGGTCTAAGTCGGTTAACTTCATTTAATAATATGGATTTACGGAATTTTGCAAGTACTTTAACCCTAATTTGTCATGTTAAGGAATCCTCATTTGAAATTCTTCATTACTATAATTCTAAAATTGGCTAAAGTCCCTTTAGGGACACCATATGGGTAAAATTAAACGATCAATCGAACGGTATATGTGCCTTTAGGCCAACTTGTCCGGTAGGCAGGTACAACATATCCCGTACCTAAAGGCACGGAAACCCACAATAATCAAACTCTTTCTACTACCTATATTTTATCCCTAAAGGGATATTGAAGCCAACCAAATTTCACCTGAATTAGCTTTGCTTGACTCAGAACAATTATTGAATCGAAATGTAGACCTTAATTCCATTTTAATTTGATAAAGTAGGGTTAAAATAAAGCCTAAGTTGAGGGCTCAGGCATAATATCAATTTATATCCAACACGCTTGCTAAGGGCTGATATCAACCAATATTTATTAATATCGACAAATATCAATTTGCTTTGGATTCATCCTATGATCTTTTAAATCAAACTGTAGGTTCCCAACCTGGTTGGTATTCCCTGCTCCAGTATTTTGAAGCTTCCTTACTGTTAAGAATATGGCCGTTTTTTGCGTCTATGTTTAGGGTCTCTCCTGAACGCTGCGCAATATTTCCCAATTGGACCAAAAGGGTGCTGGTCTGTCCACCATTGATTTCTGCTGCCAAAGCTGTTCCTTTTCTGATCGCATCAAACATATTTTGGATATGGATGGCATCCAGTTCCTGCGTGGGGTCAGAAAGATTTCTGGCATCCACCGTGCGGTTATATTTCACCTCTTTGACCAATTTGTTTTTCAGATCGTAGATAGCATAAGCATTTCCTCCTCCGATATTGACCGACCCCTCTTCTCCATAAAAAATGACTCCCACGCTGGAACCTTCATTATTGATACCGTTGCAACTTCTCCCTTCCCAGGTAATCAGAGAATTGTTATCAAACTCCAAACTGATCATTTGGGTGTCGGGTGTTTCCCAGTCATCTTGGTATCGGTACCTTCCACCGGATGAGGTGACCTTAGTAGGGAATTCCACGCCAAGTCCCCATCTGGCTAGATCCACCATGTGGGTTCCGTTGTTGAGGGCTTCACCTGTGCCCCAATTCCAGAACCAATGCCAGTTGTAGTGAATGATATTGTCTCTGTAATCTTCCCTAGGCGCGGGTCCCTGCCAAAGCTCGTAATCTAGGTGCTCGGGCACCGAAACTTTCTTTCCGATTCCAATCGGGCCCCTGTTATTTGTATACCAGGTTTTGGCGTAATAGGCCCTTCCTATTGCTCCATCATGAACTTCCTTGATCGCAGCAGCCACATTGGGCCAGGAACGTCTTTGGTTGCCCATCTGAATGACTCTTTTGTATTTATGGGCAGCCTGAACCAGAATTTCTCCTTCATGAGGATTATGACTTGATGGTTTTTCCAAATAAACATCTTTACCGGCCTTGCAGGCCAAGATGGCTGCCGGTGCATGCCAGTGGTCCGGTGCAGCGACCACCAACATATCCACATCTTTATCTTCAAGGCTTTTTCTGAAATCCGGAGTGGCTTTTGGTTGTTTGTCCTGGATTTTTGTAACCGCAGTAATACATTTTTCAGCCGCAATGCTATCGACATCACAAATATGCAGTACTTCAGCATTGGGTTGCATGGCAAAATTCTGGGCCAAGGCATTGCCTCGGCTGTTTACACCCATAACTGACACTTTGATCCGCTCATTTGCACCCAAGATTTTCGCATAACTTTTGGGGCTGAATCCGGGAAGAATTCCTCCTAAGGAAAGGGCTGTTGTCCCGGCTAGGGTTTTTTTAATAAATGTTCTTCTGTTGTTTTTTGGGCTTTTCATAGGTGGGAGGTTATTGGGTGGATACCATACATCGTTCGGATATTCCAAGATAGAAAATCCTCTTTTGATTTTTGCGTTTAAAATGCTTTCTTTATTCAAACGGTCAGTAGAAATCATGAATTGCCAGTTGGTTTTACCAGTTTTTCTCCCGGTGATTCAGTGATGTAAAAAATTATATTTTTTGCATAGTAAAGCAATTTAAAATTGAATATGGTATTTGATCCTCAGTCAGATAAGTCAAGAGTATAAAATGTGATTAAATTATATAAACAATAAATCCACAGTTAATATGAAAAACTTATTATCCAAAGATCCCAATAAGAGACAACCCTTTGATTTCAGTTTCTTGAGATGGGTTAATTTTCTGTTTCCAGATAAAAATTAAATTTTGCTGTACGTCAAAATCAAATACCCTCAATATGGAATATTCAAAAGACAATCCCGAAAACAAAAAACGAAGAACCTTTCTCAAAACTACTGGGAAGGCCTTGGTAGGTAGTGCGGCACTTCCTTTGGTTTTTAATATCAACAATAGTTTTGGCATGAAAGACGATATTCTAAAAGTAGGTTTGATCGGTTGTGGGGGCAGAGGTACAGGGGCAGCCGCACAGGCGCTAAAAGCAGATCCAAATGCTATGCTGACCTGTATGGCGGATATATTTTCTGATTATTTGGATGAGTCTTACAATGCCCTCATTCAGGTCAATCCGCTACAGGTTCAGGTGGCTGAGGATCATAAATTCATCGGATTCGATGCTTACCAAAAGGTGCTGGACTCCGATGTCGATGTGGTTATCCTGACCACCCCGCCGGCTTTCAGGCCAGGTCACTTCAAATCAGCCGTTCAGGCAGGAAAGCATGTGTTTTGTGAAAAGCCTGTGGCGGTTGATGCTCCCGGCGTTAGAAGTGTATTGGAAACGGCAAAGTTGGCTAAAGAAAAAGGGCTGAATGTTGTTTCAGGCTTTACTTTTAGGTATGATTTCCCCAAAAGAGCTTTGTTTGAAAAAATCAATAGTGGGGAAATCGGGGAAGTGATGTCGGTATTGACAGTCAGAAACGGTGGCGGATTGTGGTATAAGGAAAAACAGCCTTCATGGACCGAAATGGAGTATCAATTGAGAAATTGGTATTACTATGATTGGCTTTCCGGAGATTATATTGTGGAAATGATGGTCCATAGCTTGGATATGATGTCTTGGGCATTTGGCGATAAGCTACCTGTAAAAGCCACCGGTACTGGAGGCCGACAATCAAGGACCGAAGAGAAATGGGGAAATATCTATGATCACTTCGCCATTGAATATGAATATGAAAACGGTGCGAAAGGGATTCATTTCAGCAGGCAGCAACAGGGATGTTCCAATGTCAATAAAGCCGAAGTGTTTGGTAAGAATGGAAGTGCCGTAGTCGATATAGGCAGGCAGACACATAGAATTCAAAATGATAGCCTATGGGATTATGAAGGCGAAAAAAACAATCCCTATGAAACCCAACATGAGGAATTATTCGCTGCAATCCGAGCTGGGAAGCCAATGAATGAAGGAGATTTGATGGCAAACAGTACCATGTTGGCCATTTTAGGGAGAATGGTAGGGTATTCAGGACAGACGATCACTTGGGAGCAAGCCATAAATTCCAAACAGGTCCTTGGCCCTGCTTTGGATGAATACCGTTGGGATTTGGAATGGCCGGTTCCGCAAGTGGCAATTCCCGGCAAGACCAAAGTTTTATGATCATTATTTTGAAACCCTCAGAATTTTAAATTTAGAAAAATGAAATTTAAGTTCCCTTTTGCCATCATTGCAGTTTTTTTTCTAATCCATACTCATGTTTCAGGCCAGGAGTTTTTATTTGAATTCGGCAAATCTCAAGGATTGGAGTCTTTGGTCAGCGATAAGAAACCTGAAGAAATTCCCCTGAAATGGTTCAATGTAAATACTGAAAAAGAAACCTGGTATTTTGAAGGAGATGAACTGGTTTGCAAAGGTTTACCGATTGGGGTAATCCGGTCAGAAAAGCAGTACGAAAATTTCATCATGTACATAGAGTGGAAGCACATGGAGGCAGGGGGTAATTCAGGGACATTTGTATGGAGCAGTGCAGTTCCAGGTGATAACCGACTACCTGACGGGGTTGAAGTTCAGATGTTGGAATTGGATTGGGTCAATCAAAATAAAAAAGATGGGGTTTTGCCGCCCATAGCCTATGTGCACGGTGAATTGTTTGGAGTTGGGGGAGTGACTACCGTACCTGATAATCCAAGAGGAACAAGGAGCAAATCCATCGAAAACCGCTGCTTGGGCAAAGGGCAGTGGAATACCTATGTGGTAGTCTGTGTGGATGGTGTTATCAAATTATCAGTTAATGGGAAGTTTGTCAATGGCATCAGTCAGTCCAGCCAAAAAAAAGGATATATCTGTCTCGAATCAGAAGGGGCTCCCATACATTTCAGAAATCTTAAAATCACCGAACTCCCCGCTGGAGTCACCTCAGTAGATCAAATTGCTCCATTGATCTCCAACAATTAAATAAATACCTAATTGCCCTCTAACAATAAAACCAAGCATCCACGCTTGGTTTTAAATCAATATCTAAAAATATCCAACCATTCTGCTGAAAGCAGTTATCAATAATATCAACAAATATCAAATATCAATAAATATCCAGTTCTACTTTTTGCAAGGTTAATATCCAGTCTCTTCAATTAGATCCTCGTCAACTTAATCGGATAAGTTTTGGAAGCATTCCACTGACAGACATAGATGTTTTCATCCTGGTCAATGCAGACATCATGGCAATGTTTGAAAACCGGCTCTTTCTGAATCATCAATTGCAACTCCCCGTCAATGTATTTAGGAGCTGTTCCTCCCGGATTGGACACCACCTTGTCATTTTCATCAAGAATGGTGACAAATCCCGAATTGTCCATCTGCTCCAAATATTTTGCCCGTGACCAGCAAACTCCTGCATAGAGGTTTTTGCCATGGATAACCGGACGGCAGACAAATGCTCCTGGCAGAAAAATAGTTTCCAAATATTCCCCTTCCATTGTAAATCTTTTGAAGGAATTATGTCCCCTGGAAGTACACAACAGGGTAGGGGTTCCGCCTTTACGTTGGTCTACCGCAATGCCGTGTACTGTTTTGAATTGTGCGTCCCCATGTCCATCTCCCCCGAACTTTCGAATAAAATTGCCTTTTGAATCATATTGCAATACAAATTGGGAACCGTATCCATCAGTGATATACAGGTCTCCATTTGGTGCTACACAGGTTTCAGTGGGCACCCATCTCATTTTTTCGGAATAAATTCCATTGTTTAAGGGGGAGGAGATTTCAGTAATGATTTTTCCTTTCAAATCGGTTTTGATCACCCTTCCTCCATTGTCTACGATCCATAAAAATTCCTCACCGCCTTCATTGACCAAGCTCAATCCATGAGCGGAAGGTAAATTCAAGGTCCATGAATCCAATAGTTTTCCAGATTGGTCATAGATGATGATGTTGTTTTTTGCTTCATCTGTCACCATAATCAAACGGCCCTTTTTATCCATGACCATTTCATGGCAATTGACAACGGGTGTTTTACTTGGGTCAAGATTTCCCCAAGATGAATCAACTTTGTATTTGAAATCACCATGTCCTAAAATGGTGTCATTGTCATTGGAAAAGGATAAATTGGGTTTGATGGTCATGGCAAGTCCTGTCAGTGCGGTTAGTTTGAGAAAATTCCTACGATTGCTGGGCATATATTTGAATTAAAACTGTCAAGGCAATTTAGCATTATTATCAGATAATTCTAAAATCGATAATGTCCGTTGGTCAAAATTCAAAAGCAAAAATTGTTGAGTTATGCCTATATTTAAATTCAAACCCAAAATGATCCTATGAAAAATCTAACAAAAACTTTTTTAATGGCCGTCATGATACTTTCTGCTGGCCAAATAAAAGCCCAGGAAATTGCCCTGCAATTGTACAGCCTGCGAAATGAAATGAAACAGGATGCCAAAGGAACCCATGCTTTGATTCCCGGTATGGGTATCAAATACCTGGAAGGTGGAGGCACTTACGGTATGGAAAAAGAGGAGTACAAAGCTTTCCTTTCAGGATTAGGACTTTCAATTGTTGCCGTTGGGGCAGGATATGAAGCCTTGAGGGATAATCCCCAATCTGTCATTGACAATGCCAATTCCTATGGGGCAAAATTCGCCACCTGTACCTGGATTCCCCATCCTTCGGGTCAGTTCAGTATCAAGGAAACCAAGGAGGCAATAGAAGTATTCAATAAAGCCGGAAAGATTCTGAAAGATGCAGGAATCACTCTTTGTTATCATCCTCATGGTTACGAGTTCAAGCCTTATGGCAAAGGAGTGCTTTTCGATGAAATGCTCAAAAACGCCAAAAACTACGATTTCAACATGGATGTCTATTGGGTTCAAATGGGAGGTGGTGATCCGCTGGCCATTATGAAAAAGTATCCAAAGAAATTTCCCCTTTTACATTTGAAAGACCGTGCACATGGCACTCCTGGGAGTACAGATGGTAGGGGAGATGTGGAGACCAATGTAGTGCTTGGCACAGGTGATGTTGATATCCATGGCCTTATCAAGCAAGCCCAAAAAGTCGGCACTAAATACCTGATTATTGAAGACGAGTCTTCCAGGTCAGTGCAGCAGATTCCACAGAGTGTGGCGTATATCAAGAAGGTGATGGCTGAGAAGTAGGCGTTGTTTGGTTGTCCAACGGTTGTACCGTTGGACCCTCTGAGTTCAGCGATTGTAGCACTGGTTGTTGTGTAGGTTGAGCCAAAGTCTCAATACTAAGAGAACCGAAGCTACCAGCTTAGAATAACTCATCCGATTTTTTTGATAAGCTCTACTTTGGAATTGACCTCAAAAATTTGATACAATCTTTTTTGATAGCTTTTGACAGTGTTGATGCTGAGAAAAAGTTTATCTGCAACGTCCTGGTATGAAAGTCCTTCACGGAAAAATTTAAGGATTCCATATTCTCTTTCAGACAAAGTGATATTGAATTTTTTCTCTACTAAAGCTTTATCGAATTGAATATCCGCAGTCTCCATGCTGAATTTATAAAGTGCAAGTTCTATAGCAACTTTTATATCCGTTTCATCAAAGGGTTTTACAATGTATCCATAGGGTAGCGTTTCTTTGACTTTTTCCAGCGTACCCGCATCTGAAAATGCAGTCAAAAATACAAATGGTGTGTGATACTTTTTTCGGATTAGATGAGCTAGTTCAATTCCAGAAACTGAACCTTTGATCTGAATGTCAAGTAAAATCAGATCAGCATTGATACTTGGTAAGAGATTGATGGCTTTGTCTCCATTCATGATAATGCCTATTACTTCATGTCCCAAAGACTCAATTATATATTTGATTTCTTCAGCAATGATGGCTTCATCTTCTATAATCAAAATCTTCTTCATGGGTTTATAACTTTCATTTTGAAAAGGCTATTATTCGTGTGATTTAGTTGGGATTTATGGAATAGTCCTTGAAGGTCATTTTTATGGAAGTGCCATTATCATTTTTATGGGTTAATTCTCCGTCAAGTTGATTGATTAAAGATTTGACAAGGTTTTGTCCGAAGGAATTTTCACGAACTATTGAAGGGTCAAATCCTACTCCATCATCTGTGATTTTAAGAATTAGTTTTTTTTGATTTTCCTTCAAGGTTATTTCAAGAAATCCTTCCCTGCCGTCAGGAAAAGCATATTTAAGGCTATTGGTTATCAATTCATTGATTATTAAACCTAAAGGGACCAAGGTATCAACATCCAAATTGATGTTATCAATATCAAGTTTAAGTTTGACTTGTTCTTTGTGAATATTGTAAGTATTGAACAGTTCTTTGCAGAGTTTTTTGAGGTAAGTTTCCACATTGACGCTCGTCAGATTTTCTTTTTGGTAAAGGTCCTGATGAATTAGGGCCATTGACCTGACTCGGTTTTTACCTTCATTGATGGCTTGTAAGGCCATTTCATTATCCATAGATTTTCCCTGTAAGGTCAATAAACTTGAAACCAACTGAAGATTGTTTTTTACCCGATGGTGTATTTCTCTAAGAAGGATGTCTTTTTCGGTTACCAATTTTCCGAGATGTTTTTTCTGATTTAGGTATTTTCTTCCTAAAAGATAAAGAATGACTGTTAAAGCCGATACCAAACTTAAACCAAGCACAATGAAAAGTATGGTTTTGTTTTTTTGAGCAATAATAGTTTTTGATGCCAAATTTTCTGTATCCAAAAGGGCGATTCTGTTTTTTTGTTCTACCAATTCAAATTTTGCATCCTTTTCTGCAATCACATCAATCATGTCACTGTTAAAAATTGAATCTGACATTATTTTCAGATTCTTATAGTTTTCAAGAGCCATTCTGTAATCACCTAAAGCTTCAAATGATTCTGCCAAAACTGCGTAAGCCCGTTCTTGATGACTTAGGGATTGGGTTTCATTTTTTGATTCCAATAGTTTATTTGCCTGTTCTATTGCCTCATTATAACGACCCAATTCATATAAGACATTCGCTAAGCTTGCCCTAGATTCTCCTATGTTGTATAAACTTGGAAGGTTCTCACGTATCTTCAATCCGGTAAGGTGATATGTCAATGCCTCTTCTTTTTTACCTTGTTGGAGTTTGAGGGAACCCATGAAATCAAAGTGAAACCCTAACCCTCTTTCATCCATGACCAATGAATCCAGCATTCCTTGCATCTTCAAATGGAATTCTGCTTCATCCAGTTTGCCTTCACCCATCAATAACAGACCTAAGTTAGCATGGACACTTGCCTGTCCAAGAATATCCTCTGCGGTTTCATACAATGATAAAGCTTCCTGATATCTTGAAAGTGCCTTTTCATTTTGCCCCAAATTGGCATAAAAAATAGCGATACCATTTACCGCTCCTGCCAACTCAGTTGTCTCACCCTTAGTTTTCAATAAATCATATTTTTCAAATAAATATTTTTGGGCTTCCTCTTGGTAGCCCATAAAATTGTTCATTGCACCTAAATATGAACAGGAAAAAACCCAATTGGCCGTATCTTGGTGATGCTTGTAATAATCATAGCATTGGGAAAACTCTCTAATACTTTGCATATAATTTCCCAACCAACGTTCCGCGGTTGCTTGGATTTTTAAAGCTTTTATCAACGAACTGGAATCATTCTGGATCTTAGGAATTTCCATCAATTCAGATGTGAATCTTTTGGTTTGAGTAACATCTACTTCCAAGGAAAGCTCGGCGGCTTCCCATAGTATTTCTATCCTTTCAAAAGAATTTAAAGTACCATCAAGTTGATTGATCAGACTATCCAATTTAGAATTGTCCTGGCTATATCCAACAAAATATATACATGAAAAGAAAAGTGAAAAAACATATCTCATATCTCAGAAAAGCATGATGTATAAATTTAATTAATGAATTGTTTAAATTTATATTGGGAATGATAATTTTACTTTCATTTTAACCAATTTTTCAAATTTTGCCAAAATCCATTCCATTGGATTTTAGAATCAACTTTCTTCAATTCGCTGTTTTTTTCAAAAGATTCCCTAAGCTGACATTCCATAGAGATCAATTCTGATGAAATTTCCCAGAGATTTAAATGCTGATTGATAGCAATGTTTACAAAAGCATTAACATCTGCTTTTTTGTTGTTTTTTTTCATGCATAAACAGTTCCGATTAACCAACCAGAGGCATTATGAATAGCTGAGTTAGACTTTTGAGATTTCTTTACCTTACGTTGAGATTAGGTTTTTAAAAATCCAGATCCTTTTTTAAATCATGGTTTACCTCATCACTTGGACTAAAATTCAGATCTAAAGTTAGCGCTTCATCAAGGTCTTTTAATAAGAAAAGTAATCCTGCGGAAAAAAGTAAGATTAAAGTACCGAGGATAAATTTGCTTAACAATATAAGACCAATTCCGCCTATCATCAATCCGTAAAGCAGGAAGCATCTTTTTTTGGCGTAGAAACCATATTTTTTTGTTTTGGTAACTTTCGTTTCGGCTTTTTCTACTGAAGTTGCCACTTGGCTTTTTTGAAGAATAATTGCAGTTTCCATTTTATTTATTTTTTTGGTTATTGAATAAACCAAAAGTCCGCAATTAGTAACCTGGAAAATACACCCGAATGGGTGAAAATTAATTGCTTCTTACTCGTG
Source organism: Aquiflexum lacus (assembly GCF_015476655.1). Lineage (GTDB taxonomy): Bacteria > Bacteroidota > Bacteroidia > Cytophagales > Cyclobacteriaceae > Aquiflexum > Aquiflexum lacus. Next base: position 146,744 of record NZ_JABFHF010000008.1, on the reverse strand, counting down.
CGTCAAAATCATAGCCTCCAACCTATTAAAACATTTTTCAGCCAATCTATTGTATCCTTCCTCTCCCGAGTACGAGGTCGTTTTGATGGGTGAGGAAAAATAAATATGGATTATTCCTGGTCTCATTAATATAGAGCCTCGTTTCATTACCCTATCCGCACCGATCACTGCCATAGGCATGATGGGTATGCCGGTTTCAGCTGCAATCCTAAAAGCACCTTTTTGAAAAGATAATAGGGCCTGACCGGAATCGTTTCTTGTTCCTTCAGGTGCTACTACTATTGAAATGCCTTTTTCTAAAATTTTTAATAGTTTCTCTACTGATGCTTTTCTTGATGCTGCATCTTTTCTGTCCACCCAAACAGCCACACGGGATACGATAAAACCAAAAATGGGGATTTTGGAAAGTTCTTTTTTGCCTATAGCCCGGACTTCTTGGTGGATGGCCATGGGAATGACTGGCGCATCGATAAATGACCGATGATTGAAAATGTAGATATAAGGCTGATTTGGTTCGATATATTCCCTCCCGTGAACTTGATATCTTATTCCTGCCAAAAAAGACCAAAAAGCCGCCCACATTCGAATAAATATAAAAGAGATTTTCCCTCCTCTTGAACTTACCAAAAGAGGGAAAACAATAAACAATCCTAAAATCAGCATCAGAACAATAAATAACAAAGCTGCATACAGCGTATAAATCCACTGGAAGATTTTCATAATCTGATTAATTGATTAATTTTGGGCAATTTTAAATCAATTTACTAACTCTCTGTTTGCAAACAACCCCTGGAGCGATTTCAGGGGTTTCTTTTTTTGCAATATTATTGACTTCATTCAAGGATTAAAAGATAAATGAATAAGTAAGTAGGCAGATATGCCAATAAAATGGTAGTACGATATAATTATTTGTAGGAGACTTTAATGTCCGGTTCATAGGTCTTCCGACTTCGGTCTCCCGTCCTGCCAATTATAGAAAATAGGATAATTGGCGAAGTAGAGGTTACTATTAAATATGTATTTTTCAATCTAAATATTTCACTTTTCCCAAAAAACCCTACCTTTGCAGTCCGTTCGGGTGAACGGGGTCTCAGGGACTGATTCTCAGGGATTTTATCTAATACTAAAAACCTCAGCCCACATGATCCTAGGGTTGTTGATAAACAGGGTCATTACACAATATGTCTAATCAAAAAGAGTTTAACTGGGACAATTTCTCCACTAAAGGTTTTGGCGAAGGCTATTCCAAAGATCAGCGTGCTGAAATGGAAGCCATGTATGCCGGCACTTTGAATGAAATCACCGAAAAAGAAGTCATCAAAGGAACTGTAGTAGGTATCAATGACAAGGACGTGATCATCAATATCGGTTTCAAATCCGATGGTTTGGTGCCAGTATCCGAATTCCGTGATCTTCCTGATCTTAAAATCGGTGATGAAGTGGAATTGTTCATCGAAGAGCAGGAAAATTCATTGGGTCAATTGGTGCTTTCAAGAAAGAAAGCCAGAATGGTCCGTGCATGGAGCGATATCGAAGATGCTTTGGCAAATGACAGTGTCATCGAAGGTCTTGTCAAAAGAAGAACCAAAGGTGGTCTGATCGTAGATATCTACGGTGTTGAAGCCTTCTTGCCGGGTTCCCAGATTGACGTGAAGCCTATCAGGGATTTTGATATCTATGTAGGTAAGAAAATGGAAGTGAAAGTGGTTAAAATCAACCACACCAATGATAACGTAGTTGTTTCTCACAAAGTCTTGATCGAAAAAGATCTTGAGAAACAAAAAGCTGAAATATTGAACAACCTTGAGAAAGGTCAGGTATTGGAAGGTGTGATCAAAAACATGACCAACTTCGGTGTATTCATCGATTTGGGTGGTGTAGATGGTTTGCTTCACATTACTGATATCTCGTGGGGAAGAATCAATCATCCGGAAGAAGTACTTAACCTTGACGACAAAGTTCAGATTGTTGTACTTGATTTCGATGATGACAAAAAGAGAATTTCCTTGGGTATGAAGCAGTTGACTTCTCATCCTTGGGATGCGCTTTCTGCTGACCTTGAAATCGGTTCTAAAGTTAAAGGCAAGATTGTAAACGTAGCAGATTACGGAGCATTCCTTGAATTGGCAGCCGGTGTTGAAGGTTTGATCCACGTTTCTGAAATGAGCTGGTCACAGCACTTGAGAAATCCTGCTGACTTTGTGAAAGTAGGTGATGAGATCGAAGCTGTTGTATTGACTTTGGACAAAGACGAAAGAAAAATGTCTTTGGGTATCAAGCAATTGACTGAAGATCCTTGGACTAAGGGTGATATGTCTTCTAAATACGGCATTGGGACCAAACACAAAGGAGTGGTAAGAAACCTGACCAACTTTGGCTTGTTCCTGGAATTGGAAGAAGGTATCGATGGCTTGGTTCACGTATCTGACCTTTCTTGGACCAAGAAAATCAAACATCCTGCTGAATTTGTAAAAGTAGGTGATGAATTGGATGTTGCTGTATTGGAACTTGATGTGGACAACAGAAGATTGGCCCTTGGTCACAAGCAATTGGAAGAAAATCCATGGGATACTTTCGAAACTGTATTCCCCGTAGGTTCTGACCACAAGTGTACCGTGGTTTCCAAAAACGACAAAGGTGCTGTTCTTGAACTCCCTTACGGATTGGAAGGATTTGCAACTTCCAAGAATTTGGAAAAAGCAGACGGTTCTTCAGTAGAAGTTGGTGAGTCTTTGGATTTCAGGGTAACTGAATTCTCCAAAGATGACAAGAGAATTGTCCTTTCCCATACTGCTACATTTAGAGAAGAAGCCAAACCGGCTGCTGCTCCTAAAAAAGCTGCCAAGAAAGCTGCTGCACCTGCTGCTGATGCCGCAGCTGATAAATCCACTTTGGGTGATATCGGCGCTTTGGCTGAGTTGAAGGAAAAGATGGAAGGCGGGAAGAAGTAAGACGTGAGATATAAGACGTGAGACATAAGATTGGGTAGCGTCAATGAAAAATAAGAAAAGTGTCTGCCGGTAGGTGGGCACTTTTTTTTATCCTTTGAGGTTTTTAAAACCTCGAAGGATTTTGCCTTTTTAACAGCCCTGAAGTTTTTTTGAAAAACTAAAAAAAAGTAAATTAATCTGCAATTTGAAATTACACTTATGAATTAGGTTAAAAATCAGGTATGAAAATTCGGATTATAATATTATTGATTGGAGCATTAATCTTTAGTTGCTCAGAGCGAGAAATATATTCCCAAAACACAGCTGACTCAAACGAGTGGGAACTTGTGATATTGGATTCTATTCAGGTGGATTATTTGGCTGATATCAGAGAAGGGATTTTTAATAATGGAATAGGTCTGATTAAAGACATTTCAAATAGTACTTTGATTAAGTTTGACTCAACAGGAAATATTCTTGTAAAAAAAGAATTTCCTAAAGAAGGACCTGGGTCAGTAATGCGCTTGGAGACTTTACTTGAACATAAAGGAGAATTCTTTGGAACGACTTCATTTAATAATATTTATCATTTCGATGGCGACCTTAATTTAAAAGAAAGTTTGGAAATGCCCTTTATGGGTGAAGCTAGAGGCGGTGCCTACAACAGAAGAAATATTGCTGTTTGGAAAGAAAAATTGCTGTTATGGTATCCAGGACGCAATGGTATCAGTCCTTATATTGACCATTTTTATAGAGATTACCCTCTTTTGGAATTGTATGATTTAAATACAGAAACATCAAAACCAGTTGTTAATACACCTCCGACATCAAAATTTAGCAGTGATGATTTTTTTAATCGGCCCAACATAAATTTCACCATAGAAAACGACAGCTTGTATTTCACCTTTTCCAATGAGCCCATTTTGCATGTATATGCTTTAGGGGATAGTATTACCTGGCAAAGAAGTATTGATATGGAGCCAACCGATTTTAAATTATTCCCAGGACAAAACACTCCTGTGACATATCGAGAAATGATAAAAATGTTTGAAGCACAAATCCGAGGCATATATTCAGATTCGAACCATATCATTGTCACATATCATGGTGGAATTGACGAAGATACTTTTACGAACAACAACTTAAAGGAAAGAGAAAATTTTTTCCGGTATCCGGAATTCATTACCAATTATCTCAAAATCTACAGGTATGGATATGGTTGGTCCAATGAGATGATTGTTCCTTCAAAAATCAAATTAATACTCAATATAGAAGAACTAGACAAGCCATTCTATGCCTTAAGAGATGATGATTATCTTGGAGAAGAACATGATTACATCACCTTTTTTAAACTTCAATTGGTCAAAAGATAAATATCATCTATTTGATGCTTTTTTGTCCAATCCTTTAAGTTTTTTAAAACCTCGAAGGATTAGTTTAGTAAATATTTAGAATTGTCGCGTTTCTCATTCGACTTGCGTATAGGCAAATGAAACATAAATTTCTTTCTATATGACTAAAAAGTACATATTGTCTATAGGATTGTTTTTAACCAGTTTAGGGACGTATTGCCAAAATGTAAATGAACTAAAAGTGTTTGCGGGTACATCAAAGGCTTTCATCAATAGACAAGTCCCGATGTTTGGAGAAGGTAGCATCCAAACAAGGAATTTTGTTGAATGTGGTGTCATTTTTTATAGTCAGGTTTTAGAAAATACCAGAGTGGGATTAGGGTTTAATTATTCCAATAGTCTGATTGACTTCAATGCCAATCCTGCCAATCATACTTTAACACAGTATTCCCAAAGGTTTCAATTGATATCAGTTCCTGTTTTATTGGAATACAATTTCTTCAATTATCTGTTTTTATCCGGGGGACCATTGGTGGATTTTCAGCTTACAGAAAACAACTTTTCTGATCAAAGTGGAATAGGATACTTATTGGAGTTGGGAGGCAAATACGGAACCGGCAATCTTTCATTTTCCCTTTTTCCGAATTTTAAAAAGCATTCAGCTATTCCCTTTATCAGGCCTGAAAATTCTAAGCATATTTTGACAGAACTTGGTGTTCAATTTGGTGTGGGGTATAAGTTTTAGATCTTTATATAAATTCTTATACATTCCCCCAATCCACTTTTTCTGCTTTTATTGGCAATTCCCTTACCCTTGTCTCAGTCCCATCAAAAACCGCATTCGCTATCGCCGCAGCCACCGGTCCCTGTGCCGCTTCCCCTGCGCCCATTGGCGGAAGTTCAGGTCTGTTGATGATATGGACTTCAATTTCGGGCACCTCCATAAACCTCATGATGGGATAGGAACTCCAATCCTTGCTCAAAATGCCATTTTCATCAAACTGAACAGATTCCAACAAGGTCCAACTTGCGGATTGGACCATGCCGCCTTCGGTTTGGTTTTTCAACCCATCCGGATTGATGCACTGCCCGGAATCTATCACTCCGGTCATTTTGGTCAGTTTAAATGATTTTTCAGCTTTGTTGATTTCCACCTCAGCCAAAACAGCAAAATATGAGGCTGAATTTTTGTATTTTGAAAAAGCCACGCCATAACCTTTACCTGGTTTTTTCCCTTTGGAATCCCATCCTGTTTTGGAGGCTAAAGTTTCAAGGACAGCTATAGCCCGGTCATCGTCCAGGTTTTTGATTCTAAAGGCAATAGGATCGATTTCTACCTCAGTGGCCAGTTCATCCATAAAGGATTCCAAAGCAAAAATATTCCCATAAGCTCCAAGTCCCCTTAAGGCAGAAGTCCGTAATGGCCCATCATAATTGTGCAACTGCAATCTTTTATCAGGGATATTATATAATGGTGTAGCATTTCGGTAGGATCCTCCCGAAAAACCTCCTTTTTGAAATTCAAAAGGATCTTTTAAATGCCTTGCTGAAACATAATGACCCGCCTTGCCATTTGGTCTGGTGCTGTGCGTATCAGACCAAATATTTGTATCCCAAGCCAGAATCTTACCACTTTCATCCATACCTGCTTCCAACTGAATGGCCATGGCAGAACCATAGGGTTCCCATTGGTGTTCATCCTCCCGCATCCATTGCAGGCGAACAGGTCTCCCGGGATAATGTTTGGCAATCAGTGCTGCTTCTGCCGAGACATCATCGGCACCGTTATGGCCGTAGCAGCCCGATCCGGGCATGCCAATACATCTGATTTTTTCTTTTTCCAACCCAAAAAGATCAGCTAGGGAATTTTGGAGGGGATAAACTCCCTGGGTTGGGGACCAAACAGTCAAGTAATCATCATCCCATTTTGCCACTGCGCAGGAGGGACCAGTGGAAGCATGCATGTGGTAAGGCCTTTGATAATCAGCTTTTATTTTTTTCGAAGAGGAATTGATTTTTCCTAAAATTCCCGGGCTGTCTTCAACCATTTGGGGAGGATTGGCATTTGCTTTCATATCTTCAAAAAGTGCTTCTGACAAAGGACCTAATTTCGAGCTGTCCCATTTACTGCTTTCCTTCAGCTGCTGCCATGCTTTGACTGCCTGAAAGTCTCTTTTTGCGATAATGGCTACAAAACTCCCATCTTCAATTACCTTCAAAATCCCTACTTGATCTTTTATATTGTCAAGGTCTATAGAAACTAGCTTTGCATTGTAGACCGGAGGGTGAAGAACACGGGCATGAACCATATCAGGCAATCTCAGGTCATGGACAAAGTGTGGTTCTCCTTTTACCAATTTACTGATATCATCTCTGCGAATTGCTTTTCCTACATGCACATGGTCTTTATGATCTTTCACGGGAGCTTCACTGCTTATCTTTTCTTCCAAGTATTTTCCCTCCAACAATTCCCAATAGGATATTTTTTGATCAGGGCCACCTTGAATAACACCGTTTTTGACCTGTAAGCCTGTGATTTCCGTCCCCCATTTTTCGCTTGCCAATTTCAATAAAACCAGCCTTGCCTCCGCTGCAGCCTGCCGGATGGCTTTGCCGCTGCCTTCTACTGAATTGCTTCCTGCTGTATAACCTTCATTGGCAGTCTGCCCTGTATCCCCATTGATGATATGGCATATTTCGAGGTCAACATCCAATTCCTCAGCTGCGATCTGTATCAAGGCGGTTCTTATCCCTTGCCCCAATTCCTGTTTGCCGGTCAGAATAGTTACATGGCCATCCGCATCCAATCTTATCCAGGAATCGATCAGGTTTCTGTCAATATGTGGTCTTTCAGGGATACCGCTATAATTATCGATCAAAATATTCTCTGTCTCCTTGGTTTGACAAAAGGCCAAAGGTAAAAGATTGAATCCAATCAGCAGCTGACCGGAAGTTTTGAGAAATGTCCTTCTATTGGTCGTGGTCAGTTTCATATTTTAAAATTTGGCGGATTTCTGGGAGGCTTTTTTAATAGCAGAAATGAATCGGGTATGTGTGCCACAGCGACAGATTACAGGCTCAAGGGCTTCCCTTATTTCATTGTCGCTAGGTTTGGGATTGGATCGTAACAATCCCAATCCGGCTATCATCATGCCATTAAGGCAATAGCCACATTGGGCTGCCTGTTCTTCAAAAAATGCTTCCTGTAAAGGGTGCAGGCCATTGATTGTGTTTAACCCTTCAATGGTTTCGATTTTTTTTCCTTCAAATGATTTACATGGTTGGATGCATGAAGGAACAGCTTCCCCATCCACCAACACCATACAACTTCCGCACTGTTGCAAGCCACAACCAAATTTTGGACCATTAAGTCCAAACTCTTCCCTCAACACATACAAAAGCGGTTCATCTTCATCCACTTCCACCTGTACACGCTTTCCATTTAAATCAAGTTGGGCTTTTACAGTCATATTGTTTTGTATCCAGTGAAAAATTAAAATACCGTTTATCCCCCTAATTTCAAATCGATCAATTTTTAATGGAGCATAGCAAGGGATAGACGGACTTGCATTGAACAACACGTGAATATTAAAAAATAAGATTTTATTTAAATACCATTTAAAAACAAAGAAACCCTCTTTGAAGAATGAGAAGAGGGTTTCTTTGTTTTTATTGAGGTCGCGAGCGGATTCGAACCGCTGTACAAGGTTTTGCAGACCTCTGCCTAGCCACTCGGCCACGCGACCTTTTGAAATCGGAATGCAAATGTAGGTATATTCAGTTTTTAAGCAAACGTAATAAGACTAAATTTTGATTCAACTCCTTTTTAACAATCAATTATCCTGAAATGGATTATGTAGGACATAAAAAAAGCGCTTTAAAAAAAGCGCTTTAGAGGTCGGGGGTGGATTCGAACCACCGTAAAGGGTCTTGCGAACCCTCGCCTTACACTCGGCCACCCGACCATGAGGATATTCCTATGACTGGAACACTATCTTTTTAATCTAATAACTCTAATGCCATACGTTTATTTTTCATATGCAGTTTTAAGATTCTAAAGTATTTCACCTTTTACCGGTTTGAGACGATCCTGAATTTAAAGATCTAGAATAAACCGGTCCTCAGTACCAACAATGTTCAAAACAATGCAAGAGGAACTCTTAATTGTCATCCCCTAACTCGCTATCTAGATTTTATTAACAAAATTATCTTGGGCCAAAGATATTTTGAACAACTATTAATCCAATTACCTTATGAATAATAGGCAATTGTGATTACTTTAAAATAAGAACGTTGGATATGGGGTGATATTAAGCGTTCTCAATCTTGAGGTCGAGGGTGGACTTGAACCACCGTAAAAGGTCTTGCGAACCCCTACCTAGCACTCGGTCACTCGACCATTTGATCAGCAAAGTAAACTAAATTTTCCCTATTTCAAAAATCTCTTTAATTATTTTTCGAACAAAAAATTGATTTTGAACTGAATTGAAATCCTTTGAACCACCTAATTTTGCTTTGGTTTCAAATACACATTTCTATTAAATTAAAACTAACCCAAACATTCCTTTATTTATATTGATTCTAAATTAAAAATAGACGGATGATTGGTTGTATAATAACTTGTAAAACAATCATTTACAATTAAATGGAAACCATTAATAGCATAAGTTCATCTATTTACTTCAAGTTTGAAAAATAGAATTGGGGTAGTACATTTGCAATGTTTATCAAAAAACGTGCAATAAACTGTTTAATAAGTAATAAATATGACGATCAAACGCTCATTATTAAGTGTTCCTTTAAGGTTAAGCACATTGTTACTTGTGTTTCTCCTTTCGATGAGTACACAGGTCTATGCGGTTAATCCCGATGTTTCTGACAGTGAAGAGGCAATAGCGGCAGGAAAATCTATTTTCAATGCCAACTGTAGGACCTGTCACAGACTTGACCAAAAGAATATAGGTCCTGCGCTTAGAGGAGTTACGGACAGGCATTCCATTGAATGGAACAAGAAGTTTATAAGAAATTCACAGGCATTCATCGCAACCGGTGATGCTGAAGCAGTTGCTATTTACAATGAATTCAATCAGTTGGCCATGCCTGCGCATGAGTTTCTATCTGATGATGACGTAATGAATTTATTGTCTTACATTGAATATGGTGATAAAGCTGACCCTGCAGCCGCCGCAGCAGCAGGTGGCGTTGAAGGTGGACAAGTTGGGACAGGAGGAGGAATTCCAAGTGAATACCTTACCATCATCTTGGCTGTCCTTGTAATTGTTTTACTATTGATTTTGGTCGTATTAGGTTTGATCATTTCAATCCTGACCAAATATCTTTCAAGTCAAAAATTGGATGAAGTTGATGAGGAATTTGTCAATCAGAAATTTGATTTTAAAAAAATATTGCGCTCTGACGCTTTTATTATTATTATGACAACTCTGGTTATTGCTTTTGTTGCCAAGTCGGGAATAGATCAATTATATACAATTGGAGTTCAGCAAGGATATGCACCTGCACAACCTATTGCTTTCTCACATCAACTTCATGCAGGTCAATATGAGGTAGCCTGTCAATATTGCCACACTGGGGTGGAGATTGGAAAATCTGCTAATATCCCATCTGCAAATATTTGTATGAACTGTCACGCTCATATTCAAAATGTTGGAGGCAAAGAAGGTATTTCTACCGAAATCCAGAAAATTTATAATGCTGTTGATAACAACCAACCTATAGAATGGGTAAGAATCCATAATCTTCCTGACTTGGCATACTTTAATCATGCCCAACACGTAGCTGTTGGAGGGTTGGAGTGCCAGACTTGTCATGGTCCAATTGAAGAAATGGAAGTTGTCTATCAACACAGTTCTCTGACAATGGGCTGGTGTATCGACTGTCACAGACAGACTGATATCAAATCGCAAGGCAATGAATATTATGATAAATTGGTTCAGCTTCATTCAGAATCAAAAAATGCTTTGAAAGTCAAAGACATTGGCGGTTTGGAATGTGCAAAGTGCCACTATTAATTTAAATCAATTCAGAACTTACTTTTCTTGAATATACAATGAAAGAAAATAAAAAGACCTACTGGAAAGGGTTGGAAGAACTAACCAACGATCCTGAGTTTGTCAAAAATGCAGATAGAGAATTTCCCGAAATGCCATCCTCTCTCAATGGAGAAGAAGGGCCTTCAAGAAGGGATTTTCTGAAGTTAATGGGATTCAGTTTGGCAGCAGCTTCTTTGGCTGCCTGTGAAGCTCCGGTGCGAAAAGCCATTCCCTATGTCAACAAACCGGTAGATATCAATCCCTCCATACCTAATTATTATGCATCAACCTTTTCATCGGGTGGTGACTACGCATCAGTAGTAGTCAAGACACGTGAAGGCAGACCTATAAAAATTGATGGAAATGAGCTTTCACCTATCAACAAAGGAGGCGTCAGTGCAATTGTAGAAGCGTCTGTACTTACACTTTATGATAGGGAAAGGTTAACTGGTCCTCATATTAATGGTGAGAAAGTGGAATGGTCTGCATTTGATGCTGATTTGAAATCCAAATTGGCTTCAGCAGGTTCTATCAGGGTTGTAAGCAATACTATCCTTTCTCCTTCAACTCAGCAGGCCTTAGATCAATTTTCCGAAATTTTTGGAGCTGAGATCGTAACCTATGATCCGATGTCCAATTTCGGAATCATCAGTGCTGCTAAAACTACCTACGGGGTTGACGGACTTCCAAGTTACAATTTTGATAAGGCAAGCGTCATCGTCAGTTTTGCTGCTGACTTCTTGGGTACCTGGATCTCCCCGATTGAGTTCGCCAAGCAATACAGTAAAGGAAGGAAAATCTCAAAGGAGAAACCGGTCATGTCCCGTCATTTCCAATTTGAATCTACGCTATCATTGACAGGCGCCAACGCTGATTACAGGACACCGATCAAACCATCTCAAAGTGGTTTGGCAGTCTTATCCTTATATAATGCTTTGGCAAAACTAGCAGGGGGACCTACAGTTTCAGCAGCAGCTGTTGAAATTGAAAACCTGGATAGAGCTGCGAAAGAGCTTTGGGCCAATAGAGGAAAGTCTCTTGTGGTTTCAGGATCAAATGATCCGAATGTTCAGATTGTCATCAATGCGATCAATGATTTGCTTCAAAACAATGGTACAACAGTAGATTTTTCTAAGCCATCTTATTTTAGAAAAGGAGACGATACCAGGATGAATCAATTCGTGTCCGATCTTAATGGAGGAAGAGTTGGAGGAGTGATTTTCTATAATTGTAATCCTGTTTATGATTTTCCGAGAGGTGCAGAAATAGCAGAAGGTTTATCAAAAGTAAAGGTTTCTGTTGCTACCAATGGTACCAAGGACGAAACAGCATCTTTGGTACAATACATTGCCCCGGATCATCACTATTTGGAATCCTGGAATGATTTTAATCCAAAAACTGGAGAATATAGTTTGTCCCAACCTGTAATTTCACCATTATTTGACACAAGGCAGGCACAAGATTCTTTCTTGGCTTGGGCGGATGCAGGTACAAACTACTACGACTTCCTACAGGGAAACTGGGAATCCAATTTTTTTGCAACACAATCTGAGATCACTAATTTTCAGGAATTCTGGGACAGGTCGCTTTTCAATGGTGTTTATTCTGTTTCTTCAGAATCTTCAGCTGTCACAGGTTTTGCTGATATCTCATCAGCGGCTTCAGCCGTAGCCAAAACATACAAAGCTTCCAATGATCAAATTGAATTATCCGTCTATGCAAAAGTAGGTATTGGAAACGGTACATTTGCCAACAACCCATGGTTGCAGGAAATGTCTGACCCCATCTCGAAAGCAACCTGGGATAATTATTTGACTGTTTCCCAGAAATGGGCACATGAAAATGAACTTAAGATGTCCGAAGGGGCAACAAGAAAGGCAAAGGTAACTGTAGGCAATAAGTCCATCGTAGTTCCAATTATGGTTCAACCTGGGCAAGCATATGGTACAGTTGGATTGGCATTGGGCTATGGACGTACCAATGCAGGTAGAGTTGGAAATGGTGTTGGTGTGAATGCTTATGAATTATTGGATAGCTCTAAAGGCTTTGTCGACTTCAACCTCACAGAAAATATCGGAGTTGAATTGTTGTCAGATACATATAAAATAGCCCAAACTCAGACCCATGAGACTTACATGGGTAGAGAATTTGTTATCCAAGAAGCTACTTTGGGAGAATATCAGAAAAATGCTTCTGCGGGAAGACATCATCCTGAAGTTTATTTTGAAGGTGAATTTGTAAAGCCTTCCAAAATTTCTTTATGGAAAGGCCACCAATATAGTCAGCATCATTGGGGCTTGGCTATAGATATGAATTCTTGTATTGGCTGTGGCGCATGTACTGTGGCTTGTCAAGTTGAAAATAATGTGGCTGTTGTTGGTAAGCAGGAAGTGCTGAACAGAAGAGAAATGGCCTGGATCAGGATAGACCGTTATTACAGTTCACCTGAAGGAGCTTCTTCTAATAAAGAATTGGAAGTCGCTGCTGAAAATCCCGAGGTGACTTTTCAACCTATGATGTGTCAGCATTGTAATAATGCACCATGTGAGACGGTGTGCCCGGTTGCCGCAACTACACATTCATCAGAAGGTCTAAATCAAATGACCTATAACAGGTGTATTGGAACAAGGTATTGTGCCAACAACTGTCCTTATAAAGTAAGAAGATTCAACTGGTTCAAATACCATGACAACAAGGATTTTGCAGCCGTCAACGTCGCTCAAAATGATGATATGGGTAAAATGGTCTTGAATCCGGATGTTACTGTTAGAGCAAGAGGGGTTATTGAAAAATGCTCTATGTGTGTTCAAAGGATTCAATCTGGAAAACTTACTGCAAAAAGAGAGGGCAGGAAAGTTCAGGATGGTGAAATCAACACCGCTTGTGCTGCAGCATGTCCAACAGATGCCATAGTATTTGGAGATATGAATGATACCAGCAGTAAGATTACCAAGATGCTTAAAATCCAGGAAGAAACTATCTCAGCTTTGAAAGAAGTCAATGAAGAAAGAGCTTACCATGTGATAGAGTATCTTAATGTGAGCCCGAATGTGTGGTACTTCACCAAAATTAGAAATAAGGATAAATCAGAAGCGTAAATAAAATAATTTTATAAGATATGCAGGTTACTTCATCCGTACGCGATCCGCTGATTACCGGCGGTAAAACCTTAAAAGACGTCACACATGACATTTCCAGACAAGTGGAGGGCAAGCCAAGTATGTCTTGGTTGCTCGCTTTCCTTGTTTCCGTTGGAGCATTGGCATTGGGATTCATTGCCTTGGCAGCAACACTCTGGGAAGGCATTGGAATGTGGGGTCTTAACAAAACAGTTGGTTGGGCATGGGACATTACTAATTTTGTTTGGTGGGTGGGTATCGGTCACGCCGGTACTTTGATTTCAGCAGTACTATTATTGTTCAGACAAAAATGGAGAATGGCGATTAACAGGGCTGCAGAGGCGATGACCATATTTGCGGTTATCTGTGCTGCAATTTTCCCAATTATTCACATGGGAAGGCCTTGGTTGGGAGCTTATTGGGCGCTTCCCTTGCCAAATACCTTTGGTTCATTATGGGTTAATTTTAACTCACCTCTGTTATGGGACGTTTTTGCAATTTCTACCTATTTCTCTGTTTCGCTGGTTTTCTGGTATGTCAGTTTAGTACCTGACTTCGCTACTATTAGAGACCGTGCCACAGGGATTAGAAAGTCAATTTATGGTGCTTTGGCTCTTGGATGGGACGGGGCTGCAAGAACTTGGAGTAGATTTGAATCAGTTGCATTAATTTTGGCAGGTTTGGCTACCCCACTAGTGCTTTCAGTGCATACAATTGTATCTTTTGACTTTGCTACATCGGTTATTCCAGGTTGGCACACGACAATTTTCCCGCCATACTTTGTAGCGGGAGCAATTTTCTCCGGTTTCGCCATGGTGTTGACACTCATGATCGTTACAAGAAAGGTATTTCACTTAGAGGATTATATCACAATTGGCCATATTGAACTGATGAATATTGTAATCATCATCACAGGTTCCATAGTAGGTATTGCCTACATTACTGAGTTTTTTATGGCTTGGTACTCAGGAGTTGCTGCTGAACAGTATGCATTTGTCAATAGGGCTTTCGGTCCTTATTTCTGGGCTTATTGGACTATGATGACTTGTAATGTGATCTCTCCACAGCTTTTCTGGTTCAAAAAAATCAGAACTTCTATTGTGGCTACCTTTATACTTTCATTGGTTGTGAACATAGGAATGTGGTTTGAAAGATTTGTAATTATAGTGACGTCCCTGCATAGAGATTTCCTACCATCATCATGGGCGATGTTCTATCCGACTTGGGCAGATGTTGGAGTTTATCTTTTCACTTTCGGATTGTTCTTTACCTTATTCTTCCTTTTTGCGAAGTTTTTCCCGGTAATCAACATGTTTGAAGTGAAATCAATCTTAAAATCATCTTCTAAAAAAGTAAATAATTAATAACATGGAAAGAGATAAAAATTTTATCCTAGGTGTCTATGAAGATGAGGATGTTTTGATGAATGCAGTGAGCAAAATCAGAAAAGCAGGAGTCAAGATTCATGAAGTTTATTCACCATTCCCTGTTCACGGGTTAGATGAGGTCTTGGGATACAATAGAAGTAAGTTACCGATTGCAGCATTCATTTTTGGATTGCTTGGAACCATCTTGGCGCTGACCATGCAGTTTTACATGATGAAATTTGATTGGCCAATGATTATAGGTGGTAAAGATTTTGCCGCTTTCCCATCTTTTATTCCTGTCACATTTGAGATGACAGTTTTGTTGTCCGCATTTGGAATGGTGGGTGTCTTTTTGGTTTCAAGTAATCTTAAGCCTTGGGGACAACCTAAAATCTTTGACCTTAGAATTACCGATGATAAGCATGTAATTGCCATTGATCTAGCTGTAAACGCTAATTTCGGCGAAGAAATGTTAAGTGATGTGCTGAAGTCTGCCGATGCATCTGAGATTAATAAAAAAAGTTTCGAATAGGAAAATGAAAGATATGAAAATCAGACATTCGATATATATCATTGCTATAGCAGGGCTTTCATTTGGATTGGCATCCTGTGGAGCCTCAGGAGATGATCCTGGTTACGAGTTTGCTCCTCAAATGTACAATTCTGTCCCTTATGAGCCTTTGACCCAAATCATCAATGAAGATGAGGGAAGCTGGCTTTCTTCCAGAGAGGACGGTAGAGGCGAATTTTACAACAGTAATTCAAATAATCCTCATAGAATGAATATGAGGGAACCTGTTGCCAACACAGTTCCTAGAACCAAGGATGGTTATTTACCTTACAGACTTAAAGCCTTTGAACTGGAAGCAGCGGCCGAAATAGAAAATCCGGTCGAATTTTCAGATAAGGTCTTGGGTGAAGGTAAGGTATTATACGCCCAATATTGTGTCGCTTGTCATGGTGCCGGGGGTGAGGGTGATGGTAAAGCAGGAGAGGTTATTGGTGGTGTTGCCAACCTGAAGGGTGGCGCATATATAAACTTACCTGAAGGACACATCTTTCATGTAATCATGAAAGGCAAAGGAAGGATGGGTGCTCATGGTTCACAGATTCCCCAAGAAAGAATCTGGAAGATTGTTCACTATGTTAAACAAGAAATTCAGAAACAATAAACATGGCACACAGTAACACAAATTATAATTTGGATCAAAAATATGAGTTTTCAGCGGGGCTGAAAAAATCTATATTTATTGTTTTAGGCATAGGTGCTGTGATTCTTATAGCAGGAATCATTGCTGCCATGTTCGGTGGACATGACCAAGGTCATGGTGATGAAGCAGGTCATGCCTTTCATTGGTACCATAGGTTATATGCCAATATCTGGATCAATAATGTCTATTTCACAGGAATTGCAGTCATCGGAGTTTTCTTCTTCGCAATCCAATATGCTGCACAGGCAGGATGGTCAACACCTTTGCTTAGAGTATTCTTGGCTTTCGGGAATTGGCTTCCAATTGCTGCTGTTTTGATGCTCGTTAGTTTTTTTCTGTTCAATCATGATTTATTTCATTGGACTCACAGTTATTTATTTGACAAAACAGGACCTGAGTACGATCCGATCATCGATGGTAAAGGCTCATATTTCTATTGGCCAATGGAAAAAGGAACATTTCCTTTGTTCTTTATTGTCAGAATGGTAGCGTTCTTTGGTTTTTGGGTTTTCTTTTTCAACAAATTGAAAACACTTTCCTTCGAGCAGGATATTCAGGGAGGTAACGAGTATTTCTATAGAATGAGAAAATGGTCTGCACTGTTTCTTATTTTCTTTGCGGTTTCATCTTCTATTGCTGCTTGGGATTGGGTTCTTTCCATAGATACTCACTGGTTCTCAACCATGTTTGGCTGGTATGTATTTGCTTCTTGGTTTGTAGCTGGTTTATCTGCAATCACACTTGTCACCTTGTATTTGAAAGGTCAGGGTTATCTTGAAATGGTGAATGAAAATCATATCCATGATTTAGGTAAATTCGTTTTTGCCTTCTCAATCTTCTGGACTTATATCTGGTTTTCACAGTTCCTTTTGATTTATTACGCCCACATTCCTGAAGAGACATTTTACTTTGTAGAAAGACTTCAGAGTGATGTGTACAGCCCGTACATTTTTGTAAATCTAGGGTTAAACTTTGTATTACCTTTCCTTGTTCTTATGACTAGAGATGCAAAAAGGTTGGGTGTATTCCTGAAATTAGTTTGTTCATTGATTATCTTAGGTCACTGGTTCGATTTCTTCTTGATGGTTCAGCCAGGTACGCTAGGTCAGAATGGAGGATTTGGGTTAATGGAAATAGGAATGTTACTGGTTTATGCCTCAGCCTTTGCTTTTGTTCTCATGAGTAATCTTGCAAAAGGTAATCTGATTGCCAAAAATCATCCAATGTTGGAGGAAAGTTATCATCATCACATTTAATTATCCGAAAAGTTTAAAGTTATGTACGGATTTCTAATTATAGTAGGTATTGTCTTATTACTATTCATCATATGGATGGTATACAGGATCCAAACACTTGTTTCTGTAGTCAAAGGCAGTGACAAAAAAATTGCATCAGGAAGTAATAAAGTGAATGCCTTCTTGTTTATTGTTTTCATGGTTGTAGCTGGTACATGGATGATTTGGTATTCGATAAAAGAATATAACAATTATCAGCTGCCAATTGCATCAGAGCATGGTGTCATTACAGATCAGTTATTCTGGATTACTATGGCGATTACCGGAATCGTTTTTTTGATTACACACGTGCTTTTATTTTGGTTTCCTTATAAGTATCAATTTAAAGAGGGCAGGAAAGCAGATTTCTATCCTGATAATAACAAGCTTGAGCTCATATGGACGATTGTTCCTGCTTTTGTTCTTGCTGCATTGGTTATTGGTGGATGGAAGGCATGGTCAGACATTACAAAACCCGCACCTGAAAATTCACATGTAGTTGAATTGATGGGATATCAATTTGCTTGGGAAGTGAGATATCCTGGTTTGGATAATGTTTTGGGTGAAAATGACTATCGTCTGACTAATGCATCCAATATTTCAGGTATAGATTTTACTGACAAAAATTCATTTGATGATTTCTCATCCCCTGTAGTCGTTATTCCAAAAGGAGAGCCTGTTTTGTTCAGAATAAGAGCCAGAGATGTGCTGCATTCAGTCTTTGCACCTCACATGCGTTTGAAAATGGACGCAGTTCCAGGTATGCCGACGAGATTTTGGTTTACCCCCACTAAAACGACAGAAGAAATGAGGGCAGAACTTAACGATCCTGAATTTGTCTATGAAATTGCATGTACAGAAATATGCGGTCGTGGCCACAACGCAATGCGAAAGGAATTAAGGGTTGTTGAGCCTGCTGAATTCAAGAAATGGCTATCAGAACAAAAACCTTATATTGTTAATAACCCATCTCTTGTTGCAGACCTTCCAATTGAACTAAAAGAATTAGCTGACATTACCATCAGCGAACATAAGTAATTAAATTATCATTATTATGGCAACAGCTCACACAGCTACACACAATGAAGCTTCGCATGATCACCATGATCATGAACACCACGAAAATTTCATCACTAAGTATATTTTCTCACAAGACCATAAAATGATCGGTAAACAATTTTTGATTACCGGGATGTTTTGGGCTATTATAGGTGGGCTCTTATCTCTTATTTTCAGGCTTCAGCTTGGGTTTCCTGATATGGATCTAGAATGGCTGAGACCTATCTTAAGAGGTTGGATTACTCCGGATGGGAGACTAGATCCTGAATTTTACTTGGCCCTAGTTACAATGCATGGTACCATAATGGTATTTTTTGTGTTGACTGCAGGTTTAAGTGGTACGTTTTCCAATTTCTTGATTCCACTTCAGATTGGAGCTAGAGACATGGCATCGGGTTTTATGAATATGTTGTCTTACTGGTTCTTTTTTCTGTCAGGTCTGATCATGTTCATCTCTCTGTTTATTGAAACAGGCCCTGCCTCAGGCGGATGGGTAGTGTATCCACCTCTTTCAGCATTAGAACAAGCCATGCCAGGATCTGGTCTTGGGATGACTCTGTGGTTGATTGCTATGACATTCTTTATCGCTTCTTCTTTATTGGGAGGCATTAATTACATTACTACGGTAATCAATTTAAGAACTAAAGGAATGTCCTTTTCAAAACTTCCTTTGACAATTTGGGCATTTTTCTTAACTGCCGTTATTGGTCTTTTGTCTTTCCCAGTATTATTCTCTGCCGCTCTTCTTTTGGTGTTTGATAGGAGTTTCGGTACGAGTTTTTACCTATCTGACATATACATAGGAGGCGAAGCTTTACCAAATACAGGTGGTAGTCCGGTTTTATATCAGCACCTATTCTGGTTCTTGGGCCACCCTGAAGTTTATATAGTTTTGTTACCTGCGTTGGGTATTACATCTGAAGTCATAGCAACCAATTCCAGAAAACCAATATTTGGGTACAAGGCGATGATTATCTCTATGTTGGGCATCACCATTTTATCCTTTGTAGTTTGGGCGCACCACATGTTTGTATCAGGATTAAATCCTTTCTTGGGTTCAATCTTTATGTTTTTGACATTGATTATCGCGATTCCCTCAGCAGTAAAAGTATTCAACTATCTTACTACCCTATGGAGAGGTAACTTAATATTTACTCCTGGTATGTTGTTCTCTATTGGTTTGGTATCTTTCTTTATTTCGGGTGGTTTGACAGGTATATTTCTGGGTAATTCTGCCATTGATATTCAACTGCACGATACATATTTCGTAGTGGCCCACTTTCACTTGGTAATGGGTTCTGCATCCTTCTTTGGTCTGATGGCAGGAGTTTATCATTGGTTCCCAAAAATGTTTGGTCGAATGATGGATGCCAGACTTGGTTATGTCCACTTCTGGTTGACCTTTATTGGAGTATACCTAGTATTCTTTCCAATGCATTATATAGGTATTGCAGGATTTCCAAGGAGATATTACTCTTGGACTGGGTTCGAATTCTCAAATATGTATACGGACTTGAATATGTTTGTATCTGTAGCAGCAATAATTACTTTTGGTGCACAGCTTATTTTCCTTTTCAATTTCTTTTATTCCATGTACAAGGGAAGGGTGGCGTCTCTAAATCCTTGGAGATCCAATACGCTTGAATGGACTACACCACTTCATCCTGGACATGGAAACTGGCCTGGAGAAATACCTGCCGTTTACAGATGGCCTTATGATTATTCAAAGCCAGGTGCTAAGGATGATTTCATTCCACAAACAGTACCCCTATCTGCTACTCCTGAATCTAATTTGCCACATGAACAGGAATTGGTAAAACTTGAAAAAGAAATCATTGCAGATGAAGAGGCCGTATTAGTAGCCGATGAATCAAAAGAATCTTAATGCTATAAACAGCTTTCGCAGGATCTCATTGATCACTGTGATAGCTGTTTATTTTCTGATACTGGTCGGAGGGATTGTACGTAGTACAGGTTCCGGAATGGGATGTCCTGACTGGCCTAAATGCTTTGGGAGCTGGATTCCACCTACAAGTGTGAATCAGCTCCCAAATGATTATCAGGACATCTACTTGGCCAAAAGGATTGAGAAAAATGAAAAGTTTATAGCTCAATTGGAAAGTTTAGGGTTTCATGAAAAGGCTTCAGAAATCCAAAATGATAAAAGTATTCTCATTGAAGAGGAATTTAACCCTGTAAAAACTTGGATTGAATATATCAATAGGCTGATTGGTGCTGTGATTGGAATATTGGTGTTTCTTACTTTATTCAGATCAATATCATTGTGGAATCAAGATAAAGTTATTCCAATTCTTGCCTTCTTCAATATGGTTCTTGTCCTGTTTCAGGCATGGATAGGCTCAATTGTGGTTTCGACCAATTTGTTGACATGGATGATTACCCTGCACATGGTGCTTGCATTGTTGATTGTCTGTCTCTTATTATATGTCCATTACCGATCCCATCGTTTGGCTTACACGGTGCAAAAGATGACAGAAAAGCCAAATAGACTCTTTGGAATACTACTATTTGCATTCTTGTTGATGGTTATTCAAATTGTATTGGGGACGCAAGTAAGAGAAGGTGTAGATAGAATAGCATTTGAATTTGGTAATTTGCTAAGAGGCGAATGGGTGAGTCATTTGGGATTGCCTTTTCTTATTCACAGGTCATATTCATTGTTAATACTTGGTGTACATTTGTTGTTTATCTATAAAATATACAAATACTCAATGAGACAAGCTAGGGTATTCAAATGGTCGCAAATATTGATCTTGGTTTTGGTGATTGAAATAATGAGCGGCGTCGGAATGGCATATTTTGCCATACCTGCTTTCCTTCAGCCGATCCATCTACTTATGGGAACATTGATCATTGGGATTCAATTTGTCATACTACTTCAATTGAGTGATCAAAAAAAGTTAAAAATTGAAAAAATAGGTTCATGAGAACTTTAAATTTAACAGAAGACACATTACTGGATTTCTTGGTCTTAAGATCTAAGATTTACTTTGAGTTGATTAAGTTTCGACTTTCAGCTTTGGTGACTTTCTCCGCTGTTTTTGGTTTTATATTAGGTGATTCCGGAGTAGTCTTTTCATGGGGCAAGTTTTTTGCCTTGATGGTCGGGGGCTTCCTAATCAGTGGAGCATCTGGAGCTGCAAATGAAATATGGGAGCGTGATTATGATAAATTAATGAAAAGGACAGAAAACCGTCCCTTGCCTTTAAATCAGATATCCCTAAAAGAAGCATACTGGTTTACTTCTCTGATTGCTTTCTTAGGTATTTCCATTTTATGGATTTTTACCAATCCCTTAACCACAATACTTGGGATTGTGAGCATGATACTCTATGTATTTGTTTACACGCCGCTCAAAAGAGTCGGACCTATAGCAGTGTTTGTTGGCGCCATTCCTGGTGCCATGCCACCATTATTAGGATGGACTGCTGCAACTGGTGCAATTTCGCATGAAGCATTAATAATATTTGGAATTCAATTTATATGGCAATTTCCTCATTTTTGGGCAATTGCATGGGTGAGTGATGAAGATTACAAAAGAGCCGGCTTCAAATTGCTTCCTAGCGGAGGGAAGAAAGATTTGAATACAGCTATTCAAATAATGATATATACCTTGTTTTTAATCCCATTGGGTTTGTTACCTACCTATTTTGGATTAACGGGTTTGAATTCAGGAATTGTTGCTACAATATGCGGGGTTTTGTTCTTGGCACAGACTTTCTCATTGATGAAAGATTGTTCGAGAAAGTCAGCCTTAAAGATTATGTTTGGATCATTCTTGTATCTTCCGATTGTTCAAATAGCTTATTTATTAGATAAAGTTTAGTCATGGAAGAAAAATATGCATATATAGAGGGCGCTGAGCAACCAATTGCTATGCACCCCAAGAAATTTGCCTTATGGCTCTTTATTGTTACAGTCGTTATGATCTTTGCATCATTGACGAGTGCATACATAGTGAGACAGTCAGAGGGGAATTGGTTGGAATTTGATTTGCCTGACATATTCTGGTATAATTCAGCCATTATAATTCTGAGCAGTATAACATTACATTGGGCCTACATGGCTGCAAAAAAAGATGATCTTTCAAAAATTAGGCTTGGAATGATTCTTACCTCAATACTTGGAGTAGCATTTCTCATAGGTCAGTGGTACAGTTGGGCAGCTTTGGTAGATAGAGATGTTTTCTTTGTAGGTAACCCTGCAGGTTCATTTCTTTATGTTTTCACTGGATTGCATGGATTACACTTGGTCAGTGGTGTGATATTTCTAATTATTGTATTAATTTCGTCCTTTAGATATCAGGTACATTCCAAAAACATGCATACCATGGAAATGTGCGTGACCTACTGGCATTTTCTTGGTGGGCTTTGGCTTTACCTGTTTATGTTCTTATTATTGAATCATTAAATTAAATTTTAATTAAATAAACTATATGTCAACGTCTGCAACTGCTATCGGGGTAAGCCCCAAAAGAGGTGTCTGGGGAGGTGGAAATGAACCGCTCAAGGCAAGTTATGGAAAACTAATGATGTGGTTTTTCCTACTTTCTGATATCTTTACTTTTGCTGCATTATTGATTACCTACATATCAATAAGGGTGAGTTTTCCTGTATATGCAGGTCCTGTTGAATCCTTCGTTGGTTCAAATGAATATTGGCCTGTTCCGGAATTGGTATTTGATGCGATTCCATTTATTCATGGTGTCCATATTCCACTGGCCTTTGTAGGATTAATGACATTTATTTTGATCATGAGTTCTGTAACCATGGTTTTGGCTGTAGAGGCTGGACATAGAAATGATAAAAACGATGTAGTCAAATGGTTGCTTTGGACACTTTTAGGAGGTATTACTTTTTTAAGTTGTCAGGCCTGGGAATGGTCCCACTTTATCCACGGTACTGATGGTGGTTCTGTGATTACTTATGTCAATAATTTAGGAAGAGTTGTTACAGAAGCTGTATATGGCGCCAATCTTTCAGTCAATGAATATGGACCAGCTGCTTTTGCCCAATTATTCTTTTTCATTACAGGTTTCCATGGTTTCCACGTAACACTTGGTGTTTTCCTTCTCTTTTTATGTTTTTATCAAGCGGCAGTAGGAGTTTATGAAAAAAGAGGCCACTATGAGATGGTTGAAAAAATTGGTCTATATTGGCACTTTGTGGACCTGGTTTGGGTGTTTGTATTTACCCTTTTCTATTTGATTTAAAATTAAAAGTCTTAAAATATGGCAATGCAAGAAAATAAATCTGCACTTGAGGTTGAACCGCGCGATGAAGCGAAAATAAAGAAAATTTGGAAAACAGCAGGAATTCTGTTGTTATTGACTCTTGTTGAATTTGTTTTTGCTTTCACACTTCCAAGAGGTATTTTACTATATGCGATCTTTATTGCGCTTACCATTTGGAAGGCAAAATATATCATGATGGAATTTATGCACCTTGGAGACGAAGCAAAGCCTTTGTTTTATTCCATCATAGTCCCATTGATATTCTTAGTGTGGTTGGTCATCGCATTGATGAGAGAAGGAAGTGATATCTTCCTTTTGAGATGGTAAAAAATTATTGATTCAATTAAAAAAAGTAGGTCCGAGTCGAGAACTCTGGCCTACTTTTTTGTTTATATTAAAAGAAAGATGAAAGAAGTTAGGATTTTACAAGGTTTGGTATTGTTATGTATCCTGATGGTGCCTGTTCTGATTATTGTTTTCCTGAAAACATTTGGCAGTAACAGATATGATATACCAATACTGTATGAGAATGGCATTGAAAACCCGTTCAGTGAGTGTGTGGTTGAAGCGTCAGGTCAACATTATATTCCTGAATTTAGGTTGGTCACCCAAGAAAACAAAGAAAGAGGTAAATCTGAAATGGAAGGTAAAATAACTATCGTTGATTTCTTTTTTACTTCCTGCCCAAGCATCTGCCCTGTGATGTCTACCGAAATGGAAAGGGTAGATGACGCTTTCAGAAATGAAGAGGATGTTCAGATTTATTCGATTTCCATAGATCCTGAATTTGACACACCTGAGGTACTTGCATCTTATGCACAAAAGCACTTAGCCACACCCGATAAATGGTTTTTCCTGACAGGTGATAAATCAGAAATATATAATCTGGCTCGATGTGGATTTATACTCCCTACATTGGATGGTATGGGCGATCCGGAAGAATTTATTCATAGTGATAAATTTGTGTTGGTTGACGAAGTAGGGCGGATCAGGGGATATTATAGTGGGACCAATAGAGAAGAAGTTGATAAATTGATTTTAGAAACAAAAATATTATTACATGGAAAAGAATAGTTCCTTTGCTCAAACAGCTGATAAGGGCATCATCAGATGGATAACTTTAATAGCAGTCGCAGTACCTGTTGTCGTTGCCGTACTACTTTTCATGCCTTCTAAATTTGATGTGGCAAGTGATTGGGTTTATTTTTTACCTCATCTAAATGCCGTAATCAATACGGCTGCTACTATTGCCTTGATCTTTGGGGTGATTTTCATAAAAAAGGGGAATATTGAACTTCACAGAGCATCGATGACCACGGCATTTGGATTGGGAGCGATTTTCTTGGTTTCATATGTGATTTACCATGCTACCGCAGAAAGCACTTCATTTGGAGGTGAGGGCTTGATTAAAAATATATATTATTTTATTTTGATTACCCATATCATCTTAGCTGCCGTCGCTTTGTTTCCGATACTTCTTGCCTATTATTATGGACATACTGATCAAAGGGAAAAACACAGAAAAGTTGTTAAGTTTGCATTTCCTATTTGGTTGTATGTAACGGTTACTGGTGTGCTGGTGTACCTGATGATAAGTCCTTACTACAATTTCTAAACTATTCAAGAAAACCTGACGTTTTCCTAAGTATGAAACTGATCTTAAAATCCATTCTTATTATTGTTTTATTTATTGTTGTTGAGGTACCTATATATGCGCAATGTGCCATGTGCCGGGCATCCATTGAAAATAATGTCAGCAACGGAGAAACAAGCATTGGAGCGGGATTAAACTTGGGAATTTTGTATCTTTTTTCTATGCCATATTTGATTGCAGCAATTATTGGATTTTTCTGGTACAGAAATGCTAAAAAAAGAAAATCCAAGTTCATTTTCCACGGAGAAAAATATTAAAATAAATGCCAAGTCTGGGTATGGATTTTGCTTTTTGCTTAACTTATGGTTATGCATAAAATAAAACGTGTTCCTCTTTTTATTGCCTTAATCAGTCTTGGAGTTTTTTTGGCTGCAAATTTTATATTTTCAAGGCAGGATGACACTGAAAAATTTGTTCAGCCCATTTCCGAAAAAATCCAAAAAATCGATTTTCAGTTTAATGAAGATTATATTGACCTTTTAATGGCCAACAGGCCCGATGAGGCAGTTTCATTCACCAACCTTAACATTGCATCCAACCAACCTTACTACATTTTTACTGAATCAGGTGAATTGGTATATTGGTCTGATTTTTCTTTTATGCCGGATTTTGAACTTGTAGATCCAAAGATGAATCAACATATTCTTGAAGACCGCTTTGGTATTTATTATTCCAAAATCAGGAGGTTTTCCAGAAATAATAGAGGCTATTGGCTGGTACATCTATACCCTCTATACTTTAAAAGAGATATTCAAAATGAATTTTTACAATCCGGATTCAACAAATTCGTTTTTGGCAATGGTCTGGTTGATTTATCTGAAAATAGAGAGGAAGGGTTCAAAGAAGTCTTGGGATCAAAAGGGGAATTTCTTTTTTCAGTTTATTTTGATCCGGATTACCTACCGATAGAACAATCTAACAAATTAGCGATTCTGATATTTTTCTTTTCTTTATTGATCTTGGTCCTGATTTTGACCAGAGAAATAGTGTTGGTGTTTTGGCGGAAAGGAGAGAAATTAAGATCAATTTTTTATGCTGGCCTTGTATTGTTCATTGTAAGGGCTTTGATGCTTTTATTTCGTTTTCCTAGGGACTATTTTGATTTTGATCTATTTGATCCAACAGGCTATGCTTCTTCATATTTTAATCCCAGTCTCGGAGATCTCTTTATCAACATTATCTGCCTTGCCATTATTTTTGGGATGTTATTGACTTATATTACTGGACAAGAATTTAAAATCTGGTTGGGAGCAAGAAAAATCCGTTATAATAGCCTTTGGTTTTTAATTCTGTCCTATTTGGCTTCCACCGCCTTGTTGTTGGTGTTTTACGGTTTGTATATTGACATTCTGAGCAATTCTCAATGGGACCTAAATATTTTGAGTCTCCCAACCTTGGATTGGTTCAAATTCATAAGTTTATTGATAGTATTTATTGGAGGTGCGGGTTATTTTATGTTTACTGTATTGATTCTGAGTCTTATTTTTTATGATAATTCTGTTTCCAAAACTAAAGCTATTCTAACACTGATATACTTTTCTATACCGTTTTTGGCTATACTTGGCTATTTGAACTGGATGTGGGCAGCTGCTTATATGGCACACTTTATTTTACTGGTTGCAGCTATCCATTTTAATTTATACCGACATATTTTTAAAATTGGTCTGAACACATTTCTGACCTTCTTTTTTGGATGTTTGATTGCTGCAATCATTACAGGCATTGCATCACATCAAGTTTATTTAAGCAGGAATTTTCAGTCCAAACTAAGTTTTGGATCTCAGCAAATGATAGAGAACGACATACTTGCCGAATTTTTCCTTGCCGATATAATGGAAAGGGTAAGTGAAGATATTTTCATTAAAACATCACTAGTGGAACCTTTATTGCAGAAAGAATCTATTGAAAAAAAGATTCGCAAGATTCACATGGATAATTATTTTGACCAATACGCGCTCAAAATAAGAGTATTCAATGCAAAAGGAGACAATGTGCTGGATAGAGGTGAAGTAAATGAATTGGATGAATTAAGAAAAAATTATATAAAAAGTGATTACGTAACCTCAGTCAGGAATCTTTATTTTATCCATCAAGGAAAAGAAGGAAATGGAAATCAGTATTTTGCTTTTATTCCATTGTCAAAAGAAGGTGTTTATATAGGGACTGTGTTTTTGGAATTACAACAATTAAGGGTTCTGGCAGGTTCTGTTTTTCCTAAGCTATTGATGGATGAGAAATATGTAGGGAGCTTAAATCAAAAAAAATATGATTTTGCAGTTTATGAGGAAGGCGAGTTGCAGTATGGTGTTGGATTGTTCAATTATAGGGCTGCTGATCTGAAAAATGTCTTAGAGCAACCCGGATTATATGTGAAGGGTGTCTACCGAAATAAATTCCATCATATTGGGGTAAGAGAAAATGATAGGGCAATCATTGTTTCCTCACCTGTTTATCCTTTTTATTATATCCTAGCAGATATTTCCCTGTTTTTTTTGGGATTTATAGCCTTTACGCTAATAAGCCTTTTGATCGTTACCTTTTCTCGAAAGATGGGGTCTTTTGATTTCACCTATGCCACCAAACTTCAACTCTATCTCAACTTTGCTTTCTTTTTTCCTATTCTGATTATAAGTCTGATCATTGTCGGTTTGTTTACCAATTCTTATCAGGAGGAGCTACATAGGCAATACCTACAAAAGGCATCACTTGTCAAGGACAATCTTTCCAATGTGATTGAAAAGCAATTGACCGGTCTTTTGGGGAGGGATGAGTTAGAGGAATCCATGAATAATTTATCGGGAAATGCCAATACAGATATCAACTTATATAACAACAAGGGTTTTCTCATCAGTACCTCTCAACCCAATATTTTTGATAAAAAAGTGATGACCCCTTATATCAATCCCAAAGCGATGGTGGAATTGGTAGAAGGTCAAAATAACCTGATCCTATTGGAAGAAACCATTGGAACCCTCAATTTTAAATCTGTATATGCGGCTATTCGATCTAATGATGGGCAAGAAGTACAGGCTATTTTAGCGGTGCCTTTTTTCGAATCAGAAACCGAACTTGACCTGTTGATTGCAGATGTATTGAGTAATATCATCAATATTTTTGTGCTGGTTTTTATATTGTTTCTGTTTATTTCTTACTTCGTTTCCAAAAACCTTACGTTTCCTTTTAAGCTGCTTACTCAAAAGTTGAAAGTAACAGGCTTGGAAAACAACGAGCCCATGTACTGGCCTGCCAATGATGAAATCGGCCTTTTGGTAAATGAATACAACAACATGCTCTTTAAATTGGAGGCCAGTAAAAAAGAACTGGCAGATACCGAGAAGGAATCTGCATGGAGGGAAATGGCCAAGCAGGTCGCCCACGAAATCAAAAACCCTTTAACACCAATGAAATTGACCCTTCAGCATTTGTTGAGACTTCAGGCAGAAGGAAATTTGAATGATCCCATAAAACTCAAACAGCCCATTGAGACTTTAATCCATCAGGTAGACACACTGAGCGATATTGCCACATCTTTTTCTAATTTTGCCAAGATGCCACAGCCTAAAAAAGAACTGATGGATTTCAAGGCAGTGGTTTTGGGCACCTTGGAGCTTTTCAAGAACAGGGAAAATGAGAAAATCATCTTTGGGGATTTGACGGAAGAAACGTCTTTGACTGTATTGGGAGATAAGCAACTTTTCGGCAGGATCATAGCCAATTTGATCATCAATGGTTTTCAAGCCTCAGACCATCAGAAAAAATCGATTATTCATGTCTTTCTTAGAATAATTGAAGATCAAGTGGTGCTTGAAATCCGGGACAATGGCAAAGGAATTCCAATGGAACTGAGAGACAAAATATTCATGCCAAACTTCAGTACAAAATCAGAAGGTTCAGGACTTGGTTTGGCCATTGCTAAAAGGGGGGTGGAAACAGAAGGAGGAAGAATATGGTTTGAAACCGTTGAGGGAAAAGGAACTTCTTTTTTCCTGGCTTTTAATTTGGTCTTATAAAAAGAGTTCCTGTCTTTTTTTAGAAACATCTGCCTATAGATAATCTTTTTGCTTAAAATATTACCTTAGCAAGGTTATATGCAGTTCAATATGTATAGGTTTGGATACTTGGTTGTTCTATTGTTTTTGACAACTGGTTTTAGGATAAGCACTTATGCGCAATCTGAAACCTGCAGGTGGGTACAAGCGGATGTTTTTCACGAGCCATTTCTACTTGATTCACTGAGTGTATTGGAAGAAAGTATCAGGGTGATGGACAAAAATCAAAAAACCTATTCTTTTTCATACCATCTCAGTTCGGGGTATCTCAGCATTCAATTTGAAAATTCCACATTTACGGATTCCATTTTGGTTTGTTATAGGACTTTCCCCTATAGTTTTCATCAGACAATATCAAATAGGACCTTATTGGAAGATTATGATTCAATGGCATTATTTAGAGACAATCGAGTCAAGGCCCTTCCTACCTTTGATTTTAGAGAGGAGCTTTTCCCGAGTACCAACCTGAATAAATCCGGGAACCTGACCAGGGGAATATCATTCGGAAATACCCAAAATCTTTTTGTGAATTCTTCTCTCAACCTTCAAATGAACGGACAGTTGGCTGAAAACCTAAATATCCGTGCGAGCATTTCTGACCAGAATGTACCTTTTCAACCAGAAGGAAATACCCAACAGTTGCAAGATTTTGATAATGTTTTGGTGGAATTATACAATGATGATTTTAATCTAGCAGCGGGAGATGTCGTGTTACAGCAAAGGCAATCGGAGTTTTTGCGTTATTACAAAAACGTGCAAGGTGCTCAGGTGACAACAAAATACAAATTAGGAGAAAAATGGAAAGCTTCCACCCAAGGGGCTGCCTCCGTGGCAAAAGGTAAATTTGCTTCAATTGTTTTGGAAGTCAGTGAGGGGACGTTAGGGCCTTATCGGATACCAGGACCACAAAATGAGCGTTTTGTCATTGTAATGGCAAACTCCGAAAGGGTGTTTTATGATGGTAGACAGCTGCAAAGGGGGTTCAATTATGATTATGTGATTGACTACAATCAAGGAGAAATTACTTTTACACCCAATGTTCTCATCACCCAATATACCCGGATCAGGATTGATTTTGAATATGCTGAAAGAAATTTTTCAAGGTCTATTCTCACTGCCAATCATATTCAGGAGACAGATCATGTGTCTGTGTATATGAATTTTTACAGGGAACAGGATAACAGAAACAGACCACTTTTCTTTGAGTTTTCTGATGCAGACAAACAATTGCTGGCATCTGTAGGGGATGACTTAGATGCCGCCTCCGTCCCAAGAGTCGATAGTATTGCTTTTGATCCAAATAGGATTCTATACAGGAAAGTCCAGGATTTGGATGGTAATGGTAATCCCATCACCTATTTTGAATACAGTACGGATCCTGAAGTAGCTCATTTTGCAGTATCTTTCAGCGAGGTCGGGCAGGGAAATGGCAATTACATCAGGGACAGACAGATTGCAAATGGGCCAGTGTACGTCTTCATACCCATGGTAAATGGTGAACCTCAGGGTAATTATTCCATTCTCTCTCCGATACCC
This sequence comes from Aquiflexum lacus, assembly GCF_015476655.1. GTDB lineage: Bacteria > Bacteroidota > Bacteroidia > Cytophagales > Cyclobacteriaceae > Aquiflexum > Aquiflexum lacus. The sequence continues at coordinate 115,889 of NZ_JABFHF010000008.1, read as the reverse complement.
GCACCCAACAAAAAACAAATGTTTACTGCAGGAACTAGAGTCAAGCTAAGTGATTATGAGCAGGTTTACACCGAGGTGGCATTTTCCAACGTAGATCAAAATCTTTTTTCTACTATAGACAATCTAGACAATAATGGCTTTGCCATCAAATCAGGAGTCTTGTCAGCAAACAGGTCTTTTGATAAGTTAAACGGCTATAAGTTTGGAGCTCTGACAGAATTGGAATACAATTCCAATCATTTTAGTTTTATAGACCGGCTCAGGTATATAGAATTTGACAGAGATTGGAGTTTGACCCAGGAGGACATGCAGCAATCCGGAGAGGAAAGGATTTTGACTTCCCAAGTGGAGCTTATCAAGGATATCAAAAACAGTTTCAGCTATCGTTTCAATCTTAGAAACCGGGGCGATATTCTTGCAGGTACCCAGCATTTGGCCAAATGGAATCAAGAGCTGGGAAAGAGATTTGTAGTGAGAAATGACTTTTTTTTACTTAACAGCGATGTAAGAGATTTAAACTCTGCATGGCTGAGATATACAGGTGATATAAGGTATCAGTCCAAAGTTTTGGTTCCCGGATATAGATTGATATTGGATAGAAATGCAGTGAGAAATGTAGAAAGAGATTCGGTGGTGAGTACTGCTATGAATTTTCTGGAGCATTTCTTTTTTATTGAAAGCAATGATACACTGCCCTATTCTTTCTTTGCCAATGCATCGGTAAGGGAAGATAAATTCCCTGTTCTTGGTCAATTGACCCCTGATACTGAGGCATTTCAAACCATGGTTGGATTAAAAAGAAGATTTGGTGCACATGACCTGACGGGTACTTTTACTTATAGGAAACTGGAATTTTTGCGTACCGTCCAAGATGCAGAGACCACAGTGTTGAGTAAGATTGACTATCTGGGAACCATGTGGAAAGGGAATATCAGGAATGAACTCAGTTATGCGCTTGGCAATGGCAGGGAATTCAGGAGGGAGTTTGTCTTTTTGCCGGTACCTACCGGAGAGGGTACGCATGCCTGGAGAGATGACAATGATGATGGGATTCAGCAACTCAATGAGTTTTATATTGCCATCAACCCTGAAGAAAAGAACTTTATTAAAGTATTTGTTCCCACCACTGAATTTGTGCAGGCTTTCAATACTATTTTCAATTATCGGCTCAATGCCAAATTCCCCGACGAATGGAGAAAAGAAAAAGGGATAAGACAGTTCTTACAAAAGTTCTCGAATACCACAAGCCTGAGTATAGAAAAGAAAATCACCTCCGATGAATTTTGGGATAGGATCAATCCATTTGTAGGAGGATTTTTGGAAGAAGAGTTACTTTCGGTCAGACAGGTTTTACGTTCCTCCTTTTTCTTCAACCGCTCTTCTGCCAAATATGGTTTTGATCTTTCTCTTTTTGACAGTCAAAACAAGCAATTGCTTGCAGGTGGATTTGATGACCTTGTACAAAAAGATTGGAGACTTAATACAAGGTACAATTTTAATTCAATGGTCAACCTTAGACTTATACTTCAAACAGGAAACAGAATTGCAAACTCCGATTTTCTGGATAACAGGAATTTCAATATTGAACAGTATGGTTTGGGGCCTGAATTGGCTTGGCAACCCAGCAGCCTATTCAGGACTACAGTGACTTATCAATATACTGACAAGCTCAATCTGGCCAATCAGGAAATTGAAGAAAGGGCTAAACTCCATCAAATGGGGCTGGACCTACGCTATGCCCAAGCCATTAAAACTACCATCAACGCAAATTTCAAATATACCTTCATTGACTACAACGGAGAGCCAAATACCCCGACCGGCTATGAAATGTTACAGGCTTTGACGCCAGGAAATAACCTTACATGGTCCTTAAACTGGCTTCAGAAAATAGGGGAGGGGTTACAAATGAATATGGTTTATGAAGGTAGGAATTCTGAAGGCTTGGGAAGATTGGTGCATATCGGTAGAATGCAGGTGACGGCTCTTTTTTGATTGATTTCGAGGCTTAAAATTCTTGGGTCAGTTTCTTGTCCACGGGCTCATATTGTTGGACAGCTATTAGAATGTAATTCTTTCAAATAAGAAATTTCAAGCTTTCTGAATTCAACTTCGGCACCCTCAGCCTGAATGGCAATTTTCCCTTTTGATGCGGTTGCCCCAAAACCATCATTGACCAAGTCACCATTTACCCAGACTTTGACCTCATCTCCTTGGCATTCAATGAGCATTTGGTTCCACTCCCCTAACGGCCTCTCTGAACCATCAGTCAAATTGAGAATTCGCCTTCCTTTTCCCTCGATGACTCCCCAATTTTCTTTTGGGCCTCTTCTTTTTTCCATGTCGGGCACTTGGATATCTTCACCGATACACCAAAAATCCCCTGCATTTTCATGCATCATTTGAATTTCTATGGATTTTGGAAACATATTGTACAAGGTCCTAGGGGTTGAAGCATGAACCAAAATCCCACAGTTTCCGGGTTCATCGGGAAAACGGTATTCTACAAGTAGTCTATAATTTTCAAATTCCTTTTTTGTAATCAAATGCCCCTGAGGGGTCCCCAAGCTTACCAACATTCCTTTTCTGACAATAAAGGGAATTCTGAGGCTACTGTCTTTTTCCAGATCAGGTACATCTATTTGCCAACCATCCAAGTTTTCATGGTTAAACAAAGAAGTGGATTGGGCGGATGCATTTAAACCAAAAAGAAATAATGAGATTAGTTGTAAGGTGAAAATCGTTTTCATTGTTTTCAGGTTTTTTTCATATTTATGTGTAGACACAATTATGTGACAAATTCTAAATAATTTCCGATAGCATCTTGAATTTCCGGTTTCTTTGAACTTCGTCTCGATAGCTACGCTAGATTCGAAACATTTTCCTGAAAAAGGGAAAGCTAATTGCATATAGTCGGATAATCATATTCATATTTAAAGCTCATTTAATTTACCATTATTTTAATTCTTTATTACCCATAAAAAGGTAAATAAATCCAAAAAAAAAGGATAAAAGTTTCGATTCACATCAACTGAGTTTACAGGACTGACACAACAGCGGATAATCATGTCAAATAAAACATGATTAAAGTCATATTTGCACCTTCTTTATATCACTTCGCAAATTATTCTCTAAGTATAGTTTTGTATAAATGATTGAAGCTATGCAAGTGAGAACAGAAAAGTTGGAAAACTTTGCAGTGCCTGAAAAAATTATTGCATCACATTTTTGCGATAAGTTGCCATCGGGTTTTTCCAACCACCTTACTAAAGGAGGGAAAAGTATAATGTGTAGTCCTGAACAAGGACCAACATTATTTACTGCGCATTTGCCAAAGGTGCTGGATTGGCTTCACGGCTTAGAAAAACCTAGAGCATTGGAAAACGAGCCATGCAAAATTCCGCTGTTGCTTTTTGACAAAGAAATGTCTACCGAAAGAATACTTTTTCATTATGACGGAACACCGGATTCTGCAAAACTGATCAAAAAATTCATCTCATTATTTTCCGAAAATATAAAAGGAAGTAAAGCTACTATCATATCGCCCTGCTTTATCCCTAGATCAAAACTTAGAGAAGAACAGGAATTGGTTCAATTAGTCAGCAATGCTACATCAGAGACATCATTTATTAAATTCAACTTCAATCGAATAGGAGACTTTTGGTCTTATGCGGTAAAGCATAAATGCACCTTATTGGTAACTTCTAAAAACAACCAATCAGATTTGGCAAAAGTCTTATTTCATTTCTATAAGGGTGGTATGTGGTACGATCGCTTATCTTTTTATCTTTCTTTTTAAATATTGTCAAAAGATGATTTTTATCATGCTTTTAACTATTTTAGTAAAGTAACTTGAGCCAATGATTAAGCCTAACCAAATAGTAACCCAACCTTCCAAATCTACCTGTTATCACTGTGGCGAGGATTGCAAAGAAGAAATTCTTCCTTTTGACGGAAAGGAATTCTGTTGCACAGGTTGCAAATTGGTTTATGAGGTTTTGAATGAGAATGACCTCTGTTCTTATTATGAAATTGCGGATAATCCTGGCCTAAGCCAAAAATCCATCTCCTCAAGAAACAATAGGTTTGACTATTTGAATGATTTGGATATCATCAGCAAACTGGTAGATTTTCAGAATCACGAAGAGACCCATGTTACATTTTCCATTCCACTGATACATTGTGCTTCTTGTATATGGTTGCTTGAAAACCTCCACAAGATCAATGCAGGAATAGTCTCTGGCAGAGTAGATTTTATTAAGAAAAAGGTACAAATCAAATTTCATCAAAGAGATATAAGTCTCAGAGAGGTAGTGAGCTTACTATCCAGAATTGGTTATGAACCCAGTATCAATCTGGCAGATGTCGATAAAAAGGCACCCGCTGTCAGTGACCAAAAACTCATTTATAAATTGGCTGTAGCGGGTTTTTGCTTTGGCAATATGATGCTTTTCAGTCTCCCGGAATATTTTGCAGAAGCTGAATTATTGGGAAATGGATTCAAAAAAACCTTTAATTATCTCAATGTGCTATTGGCACTTCCTGTGTTTTTTTATGCGGCAACTGATTATTACCGATCAGCTTGGATTGCGATCAAAAATAGAGGCGTAAATATGGACGTTCCCATTGCAGTAGGAATATTCACTTTATTCACCTACAGTCTTTATGATATTTTTGGTCTAGGCAATGAAGGTTACATGGATACCTTGGGAGGGTTAATATTTTTTCTTCTGATAGGCAAATACTATCAGCAAAAGACTTATGATACCCTATCTTTTGACCGAGATTACAAATCTTATTTCCCTGTCGCGGTTACCAAAATAGTCCGTGAGGAAGAGGAAGTGATTCCCTTGATCAAACTCCATGTTGGGGATATCATCAAAGTCAGGAATGAGGAGTTGGTTCCCGCTGATAGTATTCTTTTGGAGGGTGAAGCTTTTATCGATTATAGCTTTGTGACAGGAGAAGAAGTGCCAGTGATTCGAAAGAGAGGCGAATTGATTTATGCAGGAGGTCGACAAAAAGGTAAATCCCTTTTGTTAACAGTTCAGAAATCTCCATCACAAGGATACCTGACAGATTTGTGGAATAATGATTCCTTTGAGAAAGAAAAGGCCAATTCATTGGAATCACTTGCCAACAGGATTTCCGGGAAATTTACGGTTACGGTTTTATTGGTTGCACTTTCTGCTTTGGTGTATTGGAGTTGGAATGGTCAGATAGCTTTGGGCGTGCTGTCTTTTACTTCTGTGCTGATCATTACATGTCCCTGCGCATTGGCGATGTCTACTCCTTTTACATTGGGTAATACTCTAAGGGTTTTTGGACAAGGAAAATTTTTCCTTAAAAATTCTCAAGTAATTGAGAGACTTGCAAAAGTGGATACTGTGGTTTTTGATAAAACAGGCACTCTGACAGCTCCTTCCCAGGCTTCGGTAAAATATTTTGGAGAATCGCTTTCGGCTGAGTCAAAATCCCTGATCAAGACAATGGTCAATCAATCTACACATGCCCTTAGCAACAGGATCAATACCTTTTTGGATGGAGTCAAAGGCTTGGATTTACAAGAAGTGGAAGAAGTACAGGGAAAAGGTATCCGTACCATTTATAAAAGCCAAGAGATAAAATTGGGTTCTGCAGAATTTGTAGGTGAAGGCAATAGTGATTTGCCGAAAGGAGGGAACTTGGTATTTTTTGCTATTGAAAGCTCGGTTTTAGGATATTTCTTTATCCAAAGCGGACTTCGAAAGGGAATTAAAGAAGTCGTGAACAATATTCAGGAGACAAGATTAGTTCATTTTCTCTCAGGTGATCAAGACCATGAACGTGTCAATCTTAAAAACATATTTGGCAATGAGGTTTTGATGAATTTCAATCAAGGTCCGACAGACAAACTAGCTTATATAAAGCAACTGAATCAGAATGGAGCCAATACGCTGATGATCGGAGATGGGCTAAATGATGCGGGTGCTTTGAGAGAGGCAAAAGTCGGCATTGCACTTACAGATAAAATCACCAATTTCTCTCCTGCTTCTGATGCGATTATGGATGCTTCGATGATCCAAAAATTACCTGCATTTCTCAGATTTACCCATACCAGTCGAAACATCATCAAAGCGAGTTTTGGGCTGAGTTTTACCTACAATTTTGTAGGGGTGTTTTTTGCGGTTCAAGGACTTGTCAGTCCGGTATTCTGTGCGATTTTAATGCCGATTAGTAGTATTTCTGTCGTTGTATTTACTACATTAACTACAAATTATCTGGCCTATAAAAGAGGCCTTAAAGAAAAAATAATATAACCATGGAAGTAATCTTTATCCTAATTGCCATAAGCCTAATGCTAGCAGGATCGTTTCTGTTCCTGTTTTTCAAGGCCATGAAGTCGGGTCAGTTTGATGACAACCATACTCCTGCCATCAGGATCCTTTTTGAAAATGAAACCAAAACAAAAGATAAAAAACAAGTACCATCAACAACTAAATCGAAGTAAGTATGTCAGTAACAACACTGGAACAGTTCAATTACGATAATAAGATCGTAAAGTACTTCGGGGTCGCCACCATCGCTTGGGGCCTCGTGGGAATGCTGGTGGGATTGATTGCGGCCATCCAGCTCTTTCTCCCCGAAGCGAACCTTGGAAATCCGTATACCACCTATGGCAGGATCCGACCATTGCATACCAATGCGGTGATTTTTGCCTTTATCGGTAATGCGATTTTTGCAGGAGTTTATTATTCAATGCCCAGATTGCTGAAAACTCCCATGTGGAGCAAGGCATTGAGCTGGTTCCATTTTTGGGGTTGGCAGACTGTTATTTTATTGGCCGCAATCACCCTGCCTTTGGGATTGACTTCTTCCAAAGAGTACGCAGAGTTGGAATGGCCGATAGATATTTTGATTGCGGTGGTATGGGTGGCATTCGGTGCAAATATGATCGGTGCCCTGATCAAAAGAAGGGAAAAGCACATGTACGTGGCCATCTGGTTTTATATGGCTTCCTTCGTGACAATTGCTGTGCTGCATATTTTCAATTCATTGGCATTGCCTGTATCTATGTTCAAAAGTTATTCTGCTTATGCAGGTGTACAGGATGCATTGGTACAATGGTGGTATGGACACAATGCCGTGGCGTTTTTCCTTACCACGCCATTTTTGGGATTGATGTATTATTATTTGCCAAAAGCGGCCAATAGGCCAGTTTATTCCTATAAGCTTTCAATTGTACACTTTTGGTCTTTGATATTCCTTTATATCTGGGCGGGACCTCACCACTTGCTTTACACAGCTTTGCCTGAGTGGGCGCAAGTTCTGGGAGTTGTTTTCTCAGTTATGTTGATTGCCCCTTCATGGGGCGGTATGGTCAATGGTCTTTTGACACTTCGAGGTGCCTGGGATAAGGTGAGGGTTGATCCAGTTTTGAAGTTTATGGTGGTGGCTGTAACGGCCTATGGTATGGCAACATTTGAGGGTCCAATGCTTTCATTGAAAAATGTAAATGCCATTGCACACTACACAGACTGGATCGTTGCACACGTGCATATTGGAGCATTGGGTTGGAACGGATTCTTCACTTTTGCCATGCTGTACTGGCTATGGCCTAAAATGTGGAAGACTAATCTATATTCGACCAAATTGGCTACGACCCACTTTTGGATGGGAACCTTGGGAATTATATTCTATGCGCTACCCATGTATGTAGCTGCTTTGACTCAGTCATTGATGTGGAAAGAATTCACAGAGGCCGGTAGATTGGCTTATCCAAACTTCCTGGAGACTGTTGTTCAGATTGTGCCAATGTATATTTTGAGGGCATTTGGTGGATTTATTTACCTTGCCGGCGCCATTCTCATGGTGTACAATATGATTAAAACTGCCAAGCAAGGAACATTTGTTGCTTATGAAGCCGATGAAGCTCCGGCATTGAAACCACATGTTGATTATGAAGGAGAGTACTGGCACAGGGCATGGGAAAGAAAACCATTGTTTTTTACAATTTTGGCTACTGTAGCCATCTTGATTGGTGGTATTGTGGAAATCATCCCTACAATTTTGGTAAAATCCAATGTACCCACCATTTCAAGCGTGACGCCTTATACACCTCTGGAATTACAGGGTAGAGATTTGTACATTTCCAATGGCTGTGTAGGATGTCACTCGCAGATGATTCGTCCATTCAGGTCAGAAACTGAGCGTTATGGTGAATATTCTAAAGCCGGTGAATTTGTCTATGACAGGCCTTTCCTTTGGGGTTCCAAACGAACAGGACCTGATTTACATAGAGTAGGAGGAAAATATCCCGATAGTTGGCATTATCACCACATGGTGGATCCAAGGACAATGTCTCCCGGTTCATTGATGCCTCCTTATCCTTGGATGTCCACTAATATCATGGATCATCAAGATTTGCCTGCCAAAATCAGGACCCTGCAAAAGTTAGGGGTCCCATATCCTGAAGGGTATGATCAGCAGGCCAATTCAGATTTGTCTGTTCAGGCAGACCAAATAGTAGCCAATCTAAAGGCTTCAGGTGTAGAGGTATTGCCAGATTCTGAAATAGTTGCGATGATTGCCTATTTGCAGAGATTGGGTACTGATATCAAGAAAACAACAGTTTCTAATCCTTAATCAACCAGTGCTATGAAAAAAGACATATTAAGTTCTATTGAGAACATAGAAATATATCCCATCATATCCTTACTGATCTTTGTGATCTTCTTTGTGGGGATGTTTATATGGGTAATCAGAGTTGACAAAAAGTATATCGATCATATGAAGGAAATGCCTTTGGATGATGAAACGCCAAAGAACAGCAGCTATGAAAAATTTTAAATCCATATTAATCCTATTGGCAGGGATTTTCAGTTCACTGCCAGTAATGGCCCAGACCAATGAAACGTCCTGGTTTTCACAACTCCAGCAAATGGAAAGTACTCAGCTGACCTTATTGGTAATCATGGCTGTCGTACTTGGAGTGATTGTGCTGCTTTTGATTTTGATGATTTATCTCATGTCCTTCATGGTGGCGGTATTCAAAAAAGAGAATCCGGAAACAGCCAATGAACCATCTTGGTGGGATGAGTTTAAATTGAAACATATCACCGGTAGATTAAAACCGGCTGGAAGCATAGAGGAAAAAGCACTCCTGCTCGATCATTCCTATGATGGTATAGTTGAGCTGGATAACCATTTGCCACCTTGGTTGGTAAACGTCTTTTATGTGACCATCGCATTCGGGGTTATCTATTTTACCTATTATACCGTGTTGGGAATAGGCAAAACTCAGATAGAGGAGTATTCGGAAGAGCAAAGAATTGCCGCCATACAGATCGCAGATTGGAATGCACTTGCCCTGACTAGTATTGATGAAAATACAGTGACCTTTGACGCAACCCCTCAGGCCTTGGAATCTGGTCAAAAAATATATGATACTAATTGTGTGGCTTGTCATGCTTCAGACGGTGGGGGTGGCATAGGGCCAAATCTGACCGATGAGTATTGGATACATGGAGGATCTATAAGCGAAATATTCAGCGTAGTGAAATATGGTGTGGTGGAAAAAGGAATGATTCCTTGGCAGGACCAGTTAAGCCCGGAAGAAATGCAAAATGTCTCAAGCTATATTCTGACCTTGGTGGGAACTACTCCTCTAAACCCCAAAGCACCTGAAGGAGAAAAGTATGAACCTGCTATAGAACAACCGATCGACGCACTCTCTGAAGATGATTTGGAACTTGAATCAGTAGAAGGAGAAGTTCAATAAAATAAAATTCAACCCCCTGAAGAGATCATTCGGTATGAAAACTTCAGGGGGATTTATTACTGAAAAAATGAGTAAAAGTAACCCTCAGCTTGACCCTGATAAATTTCGGGATTCCCTTGGAAGTGTAAAAGAAGATGGAAAACGAAACTGGATCTATCCCAAAAAGGTGTCCGGTAAATTTTACCGTTTGAGGACATATCTTTCCTGGGTTTTGTTGGCTATTCTATTTGCAGGTCCTTTTATCCAAGTTGGAGGGAGGCCTTACATGCTGTTCAATATCTTTGAGAGGAAATTCATTATCTTCGGTGCAGCTTTCTGGCCTCAGGATACCCATTTACTCATTTTTTTGCTTTTGATTTTATTTGTATTCATTATCCTTTTTACAGCGGTTTTCGGCAGGATATTCTGTGGATGGTTTTGTCCGCAGACCCTCTTTATGGAGATGGTCTTCCGTAAAATAGAATATTGGATCGAAGGTGATGCCAATCAACAGCGCAAGCTGAATGCTATGGAATGGAACGGGGAGAAAATCTGGAAAAAGGGCTTTAAAATGACACTATTTGTTATTATTTCCCTTGCAATAGCCCATTTGGTCATGGCTTATTTGATAGGCGTGGATCAGGTAAAGGAGATCGTCAGTCAGCCACCATCAGAACATATGGCAGGCTTTATTGGATTGATGGCTTTTGCTGGAATCTTTCTTTTTGTCTTTTCCTGGTTTAGGGAACAAGCCTGTATTGTGGTTTGTCCCTATGGAAGACTTCAGGGCGTTTTGTTGGATGCCAATTCCATCAACGTGACTTATGACCATGTCAGGGGAGAACCAAGAGCTCCAATCCGCAAAAATAAGGTCGAAGAAACACCAAAAGGAGATTGTATTGACTGTGGTCTTTGTGTTCAGGTTTGTCCTACGGGTATTGATATCAGGAATGGTGTTCAGATGGAATGTGTCAATTGCACCGCCTGTATTGATGCCTGTGATGAAGTCATGGAAAAAGTGGACAGGCCTTTGGGGCTTATCCGCTATGCCTCCGATAACAGTGTAGAAAAAAGAACCCAAAAGCTGATTACAACAAGAGTAAAAGTGTATTCATTGATGTTGATAATCTTAATGGGAGCATTTGTGGCTTTGATTGCGACTAGAGATGATTTGGGTGCTACGGTTACAAGATTTAGGGGAATGACCTATCAGGCCCGGGATACCGGTGAAATCAGTAATTTGTACGAAGTGACCTTTATCAACAAAACCTTTGATCCACAGACTGTAGAGTTGAAAACCGAGAATCCTGACTTTAGGGTAGAGGTCGTCGGGGATCAAAATTGGACTTTGGATGGGCAGTCAAAGTTTGAAGGGAGGTTCTTTATTGTAAAACACAATGAAGATGTAAAAATGCCTCAGGAAAAGATCAAATTGCTGTTGCTCCAAAACGGAAAAGAAATCGATAAGATAAATACCAGCTTTATGGGACCGGTTTATAAGGGAGGAAGTTAGAAGGAGGAAGTTAGAAGGAGGAAGTTAGAACCAAGAACCAAGAGTCAAGAACCAAGAGTCAAGAACCAAGAGTCAAGAACCAAGAGGCAAGAACCAAGAGGCAAGGGATAAACCTTTGAGGTTTTTAAAACCTCGAAGGTTTTGCGCCAGGAGATGAGAAAAAAAGGAGAGGAGAGAGATTAGAACCGAGAAGCGAGAGGCTTTTAAGTTGGATTGAAAAGTTTGATAACAATAGGAACTTACTTAACACCTAAGGAGGCAGATTTCTCTCTCTACTTTCGAAATGACAAGGAGAAGTCTATGATACAATTGAAATAAAAACCACATTCGAAACCAACAAAAACCTATCCTTGTCACTTCGATCCCGATAGCTATCGGGAGAGAGGTCTATAAACCTTAAGCTGAACGGATTTCTCTCTTCGTTCGAAATGACAAACCAGGACAACCTAAAAAAAATATACGCTGTCCGCAAAACAACTAATTCAATTACAACAATTAAAACAAAAAATACATGGACTGGGGAAAAGGAATATTTATAACAATAGTAGTTTTTGTGATTTTTATGATCAGCCTAGTAGTAGTTTGTGTAAAGCAGGACGATATCCATCTGGTAACACAGAATTACTATGAGGAGGAAATCAAATATCAAGATCAAATTGACAAAATGATCAATGCCAGTGAAATTGGCTACAATGTCCTGGTCTATGATAACCAACTCAAAAAAGTGGATTTACTTTTGCCTAAAGGAGCAAAAGGAATCCTCCACTTGTTCAGACCATCTGATGCAAGACTTGATCAAAAGATTGTTTTTGATATTACAGAAACCAACAAGAGTTCGGTAGATGTCAAAGACCTGAAGCCAGGCTATTGGAGAATTAAGCTGAGTTGGTCTGAGGATGGAAAGGAATTTTACGAAGAGAAAAAAATCAACATCTAAGTGATCTGGACGGCGTTTTTATTGGGGTTTTTGGGTTCATTCCATTGTTTGGGGATGTGCGGACCTATCGCCTTGGCGGTATCAGCCAAAGACAATGCCCCATTCTTACGCAATAAAATCATCTATAACCTAGGTAGAACGCTTACTTATACCATACTCGGTGCGGTCATCGGTATGATTGGTTTTTCTTTGGCCCTGGCAGGAATCCAACAATGGATTTCCATTTTGATGGGAGCTTTGATATTATTGATGGCATTTTTTTACAAAAGCTCCGAAAGGTTAATTACCCGGTCCGGCCTTTTTGGTGCAGTTTCCAAGTTGAAATCTTCATTGGGTTATTTTTTGAAAAAGGGTGGAACTCCCGCTTTTTTCGCTTCAGGATTATTAAATGGAATGTTGCCTTGTGGCATGGTGTACATTGCATTGGTAGCCTCCTTGGCACTTCAAAGTCCGATATATGGAGCTTTGTACATGTTCTTTTTTGGAATCGGAACCATACCCATGTTGATCGCTGTGATGGTCTCCGGCAAAATCCTCTCTCTGTCTCTCAGGACTAAACTGACCAATGCACTCCCTTATCTTGCGATGTTTATTGGGATTTTGTTTATTGTCAGGGGTTTGGGTTTAGGAATACACTATGTAAGTCCCAAGCTGCAGGTATTTGACTATGGGGCTGAAAAGGTGGAGATGACGATGTGTGAGTGAGAGAAACCTGAGGGTAAAGGAAAGTTATATTTTTGGCTTTAAACTTTAAACTTAATTTAAAGTAAACGAGTCCAATTTAAGGTTTGGATCTATAAAAATGAATAATAAGAGTTTTCTCTTTATATTTAACAAGTTAGTCTGGTTTTTTCTGACTGATAAGTAACCTGCATAATGAAAACTACAATTAAAATGATTTTCATTCTATTTGGACTTCTCAGCATCATTTCCTGTAAAAATGACAAGAAAGAGAGAAAATTGGAGAAGTTAAAAAATGAGAGGGTAGCAGAAACTCAGCTGACCTATGTAGATACTATCTTCGCAAAAAATTATGACCTGATTTTTCTACGCCCAAATGAAAAAGAATTCAACCGGTTATTAGAAGTACACGGTGAAGATTCTGGACTTTATGAAGTAGATTCTGATTTCGGTTTTTACGCTAGTAAAGTGAATGATTCTCTATCATCTGCTGATCTTAAAATAGAATTTAAAACGGAAAGAATTATTGCAATGGACTCTGATAATGGTATGGTTTTCATTGATAGAGAAGAGATTGAAAATGGAGCTTATGGAATACTTTTTAATCATACGAAATGCTTTCCAACAATTGAATTCGGGGTAATGACTGATATTGAAATTTATCAAAGGATGGCTGACCAAAAGGAAAACTGCAGGTAACTATTTAAAAACAAATGACAGTCCGACGCAGAGGCAAATAAAATATTTGAATTAGGTACTGTTATTGAATTCGAGGTTTTAACAAATTATCCAATTAGGCGGTAAGACCATTTTGCATTTAGGTGAATAGAAAATACTATGAAACGATTCCGGTTACCTAAAAAAAACAATAAACCCTCCCATGAATAATTTCAACTTCAAAAAAAGAAACCTGATTTCCGGCCCTCACCTTTTGGGACCGGTTTTGATAATTGCAGGTTTATTTGCTTTGCTGAGCCCATTTTTTTTGGAGAGTGAAAGTTCTATGGAAAAGATTATAGGGGTAGGAGTTGGTGCTATCGTTATTGGTCTTGGAATTGTATCTTCTTACAGCGGTACGCTTATCGATTTTTCCGAAAAAAGATTCAAGGAATATTTTTCAATTGTTGGTTTCAAATTTGGAGAGTGGACAACACTTTCTGAAATATCGACAGTAAAAGTAATTTCAAACAGCTATGTAATTACCAACATACCGAATGGCATTAGTCCGACTTTTTCGGGAAAGGTTACGGATTTCAGGATATTCCTATATTCGGATGCTTCAAAACCTGTGTTTTCGTTTGTTTATTCAAAAAAGAATAAGGCTGTCAAACAGGCGAAGAAGTTAGCTTTTAATTTGAATGCTGAATTGGTTCTCAAGATTCCTTAATAGGAATGAATCAGATTTTATGTAAAGGAGTTTGAATATTTTAGGTGTTTTTTTCCAAAGAGAATAGTAAAAGACACCTAAAAGGTTGAGTCAAAACAATAAATAGAATATGTATCTTTATAAAAAATTTAATTATGGGAGCTATTATTATTCGAGCAGACAACAAAAGTAACAAGATACTTTCTGGACTTGCCAAAAAACTAGGAGGGACTGTTATTAATTTAGAGGATGAACAATTTGAAGATCTTGTACTTGGCACAGCAATGGATCAATTAAAAACAGGTGAGACTGTTGATCCTCAATCTATAATGCAGAAATTAAAGGAGAGGTGATAGTCGAGTTTGATAAATCTTTGAAAAATCACTTGATAAGATCAAGAATAAATCAGTTTTTATCAAAATCGAAAAAACCATTTCAACCTGCGAAAGCGTAAAAACTTTATCGGAAATTCCGAACATAAAAAAATTAACAGGATTTAAAACCTATTATAGAATCAGGTTAGGTGAATACAGGATAGGAATTGAACAGGTAGGAAATGATACGATAAGATTTATTTTAATAGCTCACCGAAGAGATATTTATAGATTATTTCCGAAATGAATCCAACAAATTGCCAACCTAAATTTAACAATCTACTAGTATTTTTAAATCGACTTACTAAAACCAAACTTCGCTGATTCTTTTTCCTGCATGCGGAGGTCAAATACCATACAGATATTCCGGATAAAGGGTAAACCTGCAGGGAGGATTTCTATCCCTTTTGCATCAAATTCGATCAATCCTTCTTCCTTGAATACCTTGAGCCTGTCCCAATTCTTTTTGCCAAGAAGGGAGTAATAGCAAAAATCCCATTCGGCCACTTGGTTGCAAATCAGGTTTAGGATCAAATGTCTTGTTTTTATATCCTCTTTACTCATCCTGTGTCCTTTGCTGATGGCAAAGTGCTTCAAGCTGATTTGTTCCTTGTACAGGTCAATTTCCTTGGTATTTTGGGCATAAGCGTAATACACATCAGAAATGGAACTGTTGCCCAAGCCGATCAATATTTTGGAGGGAGAGGTGGTATAGCCCATAAAATTCCTGTGCAGGGTTTTGTTTACCTTGGCTTTGTACAAAGGGTCATTCGGAAGGGCAAAATGGTCCATGCCGATTTCGAAGTAACCCATTTCAGATAGTAAAACTTTTCCCCCTTCGTAAAGGGCTCTTTTTTCGGATTCCAAAGGCAAGAACTTTTCAAAGCTCCGCTGCGCCGGAAATGCAGTTGGCAAATGGGCATAACTGTAAAAAGCTATCCTATCCGGTTTTAACTCAGCTACTTTTTGGAATGTAGCCTTAATCGTTTCCAATGTCTGATGCGGCAGACCATAGATCAAATCAAAGTTTACCGAATCATAACCAATCTCCCTTGCCACATCGGTGGCCTCTTTTACCCTTTCAAAAGGCTGGATCCTATGGATGGCTTTCTGTACCTCTTCATTGAAATCCTGTATGCCATAACTCACCCTACGGAAACCCAAATCAAACAAAGTCTGCAAGTGGTCGCGGGTAGTATTGTTCGGATGACCTTCAAAACTCAACTCCGCTTCAGGCATGACCTCAGCACTTCCGATGATAAATGATAGCATCTCATTCAATGATTCCGGTGAGAAAAAAGTAGGGGTTCCACCTCCTAAATGAATACCTGCCAGTTTGGGTCTGTCATCAAAGATTTTAAGATAAGCCTCCCATTCATTCATGATGGAAGTGATATAGGGAGTTTCTACATTGTGGTTTTTGGTAATGCGCTTGTTGCAGCCACAATAGGTACAAAGGCTTTCACAAAAGGGAAGGTGGATGTACAACGTGACTCCCTCAGATTCTCCAAAATCCTCAAATGCCTTTTGGACCAAACTGATCCATCCATTTTCACTCAGGTCATCAGACCAAAGCGGTACAGTAGGGTAGGAAGTGTAGCGTGGTGCGGGGACATTATACTTTTGCAAAAGTTTGGGAGAAATTGTAGTCATAATCTTCATAGATAGTGCACAAATTTGACGTTTTATACCTAGTGTTTTTATGACCATCACTTTGCCCAAACCTGATAAAAGTCATGGTTATTGCTTTTTACACCACAGTAAAGGATGGACTTTTAAACTTATTTTGATATTTTTAAAATCAACCTTTAATCCAAACCCATGAAAACCAAAAAGACCGACCCATCCCGAAGAAAATTTTTGGCCAAATCCGCCACACTTGCTGCGAGTACAGTTTTTTTGAACAGCATTTCAGAAGCTTTGACGCTTCATAACAACCCAAGTGAAAAAATGAAAATAGCCCTTGTAGGACTTGGGGTCAGGGGGACAAATATGTTTGGAAGGGATGTGAAAAGAGTCTATGAGGAGCAGATAGATTTCGTCGGGCTGTGTGATATCAACCCGGGTCGATTGGAGCATGGGAAAAAATATATTGGGGTAGAATGCCCGCTATACACTGATTTTGACAAAATGTTGGTTGAAAGTAAACCGGATGTTGTCATAGTGACTACGGTTGACAATACCCATCATGAATTCATCATCAAGGCCCTTGATTTTGGGAGTAATGTAATTACCGAAAAGCCCATGACCACGGATCAGTTTAAGTGTCAGGCCATCTTGGATGCAGAGCGCAAATCCGGTAAGAAAGTCATTGTCACCTTCAATTACCGCTATTCCCCCCATCGTCAGCGCATGTATGAAATCCTCCATTCGGGTGAAATCGGTGAAGTCACCTCTGTGGATTTTCATTGGTACCTTAATACTTCCCACGGGGCGGATTATTTCAGAAGATGGCATGGATACAAAGAAAAAGGAGGGACCCTATTGGTACACAAGTCCACCCATCATTTTGACCTGCTCAACTGGTGGCTGGATTCCGATCCTGAGGAAGTTTTTGCTTATGGTGCCCTTGAGTTTTATGGGAAAAACGGCAAATTCCGCCACACCCATTGCAGACCCTGCCCGCATAAAGGAAAATGTGATTTTTACTGGGATATCACCAAAAGCCAAAATCTGGTAGATCTATATGTGAACAATGAACAGCATGACGGTTACCTGAGAGATGGTTGTGTATTCAGGGAAGACATCGATATTTATGATAAAATGGCGGTTCAGATCCGCTATATGAATGGAGTGCAGGTTAGTTATTCCCTTACCACCTATTCGCCTTATGAAGGATATAGAATAGCTTTCAATGGTACCAAAGGCCGTTTGGAGGCTTGGATCAAGGAAAGCCAACCATGGCAGGAAATGGCCCATGATGAACTTCGCCTCACAAAGAATTTTGGAGAAACAGAAATCATCACCATTCCCCACGGAGGCGGAGGCCATGGCGGAGGAGACACCCGTCTAAAAGACAAACTCTTCAAAGACCCCAACATGGCCGATCCCTACCGTCAATCCGCCGGAACAAGAGACGGAGCCATGTCCATCTTAGTAGGCATCGCCGCCCGAACCAGTATAGAAAGCGGCCGTCCTGTAAGAATCGCTGAGTTGACGGATATTGAGTTGAAGAAGAAGGGGAGGATTTGAGAGGAGATATGAGACGTGAGATTTGAGATGGCTTTGTGGTGAAGGGGGAGTAGCTTCGATTGATTCCAAGTTGATTGAAGACTTCTCCGTTCTCGTCTCTCGCTTTTCGCTTCCCGTCTCTTACTTCTTATTAAACCATTCTCACATTTCCCACCTAACTTCTCAATAATCGAAGCACGTGTTTTCGAATTCAATTTCTCAAGAGATAAAGTCTCAAATCTTTCTTAAATCAACCGGATTCCCGTAAAAATACCCTGAACAGGGGATGGTATGGTATAGAATATTTTGGGATATTGTGGAGGACAATTAGGTAGGAGATTATTTTCTCATGCACAACTATTAAATTAGAATTTTTATTACCAAGCGCGCTTGCTTGAAATTCAAATAAAATAATCGTTTGGCTTAGTAGAATCAAGTCCTTGCTGAATTGTCACAACTTTTGACTGGGATATATGGGCTAGAATTAAACCTGTACTATGGAATTGATTAATCAAGAACATATTGAAAATAAGATATTTACGATCAGGAACAAGCAGGTAATGCTTGACAGTGATCTTGCAGAACTTTATCAAGTATCCACTGGCGGGCTCAATTAACAGGTGAAGAGGAATAAAGATCGGTTTCCACTTGATTTTATGTTTCAGTTAAGTGAGCAAGAATGGGAGGAAGTCTTATCGCAAAATGCTGTGCCTAATCACAGAGCTTTAAGATCACAAAATGCGATTTTAAAGGTAAAGCGGGGGCAACATAGGAAATATTTACCATATGTTTTTACAGAACAAGGTGTAGCAGGATTATCTGGGATTTTAAAAAGTGAAAGAGCCGTAAAGGTGCATGTTGAGATTATGCGAGCCTTTGTCACTATGCGCAAATTCCTGCTTCAGAATGCATCCGTATTCCAACGCTTGGACCAATTGGAAATCAGGCAAATCCAAAGCGATGAAAAGTTTAACCAGATATTTAAGGCTTTAGAAGCAGGACGACCCGAATCAGACAAAGGAATATTCTTTGATGGACAGGTGTTTGATGCTTATGCTTTTGTTTCCGATTTGATTAAAAAGGCCAAAAAAGAAATAATCCTGATAGACAATTTCATAGACGAAAGTGTGCTCACTTTGCTGAGCAAACGCCAAAAACACGTGACTGCCACCATTTATACTAAGAGCATCTCCAAAACCCTACAACTCGATTTGGACAAACACCATGCACAGTACCCAGAAATACATGTGAAAACCTTTATCCAAAGCCATGACCGCTTTTTGCTGATAGACCAAACCGATTTGTATCATATAGGTGCATCCCTAAAAGACTTGGGTAAGAAATGGTTTGCCTTTTCCCGTATGGATAGCATGACAGCTTTGTTGTTGAACCAATTGAAGAGTGTGAAATAAATGGGTTAGAGCCAAGAGATAAATAAAAAACTCTTTGAAGATGATTCAATGGTTTTTTTGTGTAGTATCAAAATCAACACGTTTTTATAATGCCTATGTCTTTGAATTCAAATTTCTATGGATTAAATTCTCAAATCCTTCTTTAATTCCCAAGATTTCAGTAAAAATACCATAAACAGGGGATGGTATAGTATAGAATATTTTGGGATATTGTGAAAGGTGATTTTGGTAATGTTCCTACTATTTAGATGAAGTAAACTAACTCAGATTTAAATGAGTCAAATAAAAAAAATAAAGTCATTTCTTGAATGGGTACTGTCATGGGTCCTTAAACTAAGACTAAGAAAAACGTATTGGAGTATTGCAGTTCCGACAGGTTTATTTGTAATTGGTGAGTTCGCAAAGAAACTAGATATTTTTGTGAAAGCAACAAGTGAACTTTATGATGGATCTGAAGGGTATTGGTCTAAACTATTTTGGAAAACTGCTAACATTTATTTTAGTATTAATCTTCCTTGGTGGAGCCTTATTCTCATTATAATAATGCTTCTTTTATTCACCTACGTTTACTTACAGGAGTTAAAGGCTAAAAATCTGGGTGTTGAAATAACAGTAGTAAGTATTACAAATAGCATTTTCAACCGCCTTTCTAAGGAGATTGATCATAAATTTGAGGTAATAAAATCAGAATTAACATTTCAACCTAATCAACAATGGTTTAAGAACCAATGTGATTCCTCAATTTATGATCTTGGAAAAAGATACACGCCGGAGTTAAATGTAAAACTTGAAGTAACTGATATTTTTGAAGGTCTAGGTAGAACTGAAGATTTTAAAAGGAAAGTAACCAAGCTCTTTGATCAATTTTTGATAAAAGGGAAAAAGATATTGAGGGATCAACCTGAATTAAAAGAGAATCTTGAGAGTTTAGAAAATGACTTTGATGAGTTATATAAATTGTTTTACGATACAGACTTTTTAGGTACTAATTTCATTCCAATTGAAAAATTTGAAAGTTTATTGGATAAAGCTCAGAATTCAGTACGGAGAATTTACGATTATTACATAGAGGAAGAAAGAAAACTCCAAAAAGGGAAAAATGATTATCAGTATTACCACAAACATGGCTATGAGTTAAGAAAAATTCGGGAATTTGAAAATGAGTCATCTAATTTCCGAAGATTAATTAATGGATCTGCATTCAAGCTTGCAAATAATCCTTTTTTACTCTTAGATGGTGAAGCGGGTATTGGTAAATCTCATTTAGTTGGAGACATAGTTTCTAGAAGAATTGCCAAAGAGTATGAAAGTGTTTTTTTTCTCGGGCAGCATTTTGTAACAGAAGAAGATCCATGGACCCAGATTTTTAAAAGACTTCAAATCAATTCGAAGTCGGAGGATTTTCTTAGAAAATTAAATCAACGAGCTCAGAAATCAGGAAAGAGAATAGTCCTATTTATTGATGCAATTAATGAAGGAAAGGGTAACTACTTCTGGAACATCTTTGTGAAAAGTTTCATTAACGAGATAAAAAAATATGAATGGCTTGGGCTTGTAATGACCGTAAGATCTTCTTATAAAAATTTAATTTTCCCGGAAGATGAAAGAGATAATTTAGATGTTATCGAACACCAGCACTATGGGTTTAGGAGTAATGAATATGAAGCAATCAAGCTGTTTTTTAATAATTACAATATTGAATTGCCTAATGTTCCATTGTTACATCCTGAGTTTCAAAATCCCCTCTTTTTAAAATTATTTTGCGAAGGAATCCATAAAGCTGGATTAACTCGAGTTCCTGACGGTTTACAAGGAATCACTTCAATCTTTAACTTTTTCATTAAAAAGGTAAATAATGTTCTATCTAAGCCAAATAGAGTTGGATACTCAGATAGTTTAAACTTAGTAGAAAAGTCGATTTATGCTATAATTAAATTCAAAGTCGACAATCAGCTTAATTCGGTATCATACGAATCAGCTTATCAGGTCATTGATGAATCAATATCGATTTTTATTGATAAAAAGGGATTTATCAATTATCTGATTGAAGAGGGTGTATTTTCAAAAAACCTTTATTTGAAAGAAGGAAGTGATTTTGAGGAGAGAGTATATTTAACTTATGAGCGATTTGAAGACCACTTGACAGCCCAATATCTAATTGAACAATATCCTGAATTAGAAAGAGCATTTATCGAGGGAGGAGAGCTTCACAGATTTGTTAAAGAAGAAAATGCGGTTTATATGCACAAAGGTTTGATTGATGCATTTTCAATACAAGTCCCTGAGAAATATGGATATGAGTTTTATACCCTTGCTCCATCATTAAAAGACAAATATCCTTTTATAGAATCTTTTGTTGAAAGTTTACTTTGGAGAAAGGTTGATACTATTAATGAAGAGTCGAGGAATTATGTTAATGAATTTGTGTTTTCCTATCAAGGCACACATGATATTTTTTGGGAAACCATAATAGCAGTTACTGGAATCCCAGGTCATTTCTTTAATGCTCATTCCCTCCATAAAAATTTAATAAAATTTTCACTTGCAGAAAGAGATGCATATTGGACAAAATTTCTCAAAAACAGATATGATGATGATTCATCTGTAAAAAGACTAATAGATTGGGCTTGGAGTAAGACAGACAAATCACATATCTCTGATGAATCGGTTTTGCTATCTGGTATCACTTTAGCGTGGTTTCATACTTCAACAAATAGAAAACTTAGAGATTGTTCGACAAAGGCATTAGTTTGTTTATTTGAAAATAGGCTTGATGTATTAATAGAATTACTGAAAAAATTTGAAGGGGTTAATGATCCCTATGTATATGAACGCTTGTTTGCAGTTTCCTATGGGTGTTCAATAAGGACAAGTAGAAAGGAAGGGTTAGTTAATCTCAGTAATTATATATATCAAACGATCTTTGAGAATAAAACTGAAGTTTACCCACATGTTCTACTTCGTGATTATGCAAGAGGAGTAATTGAATTCACTAAATTTTCTGGATTCGAATTACCATTTGATTTTGAGGAAGTGAGGCCACCATATAAAAGCTCATTCCCTAAAAAAATCATGACGAATGTTGAGATTCAAGATAAATATAAATTTGATTATGAAGATAAGGATTTCAAAAGGTATTATTCGTCACAAAATTCCATTCTCAGCTCAATGAAGACAGGCACAAATTATGGTGATTTTGGCCGCTACACTTTTTCAAGTGCACTTGAATACTGGAATGTAAATATTAATGATCTAAAGAATCTAGCTTTAGAATGGATTTTTGAAAAATATGGGTACGATGTTGAGCTTCATGGAGAGTATGACAGTAATACTAGTTCACACAATAGGCAAACTTCAGCAATAGAACGTATCGGTAAAAAATACCAGTGGTTAGCATTTCATGAAATGATGGCTAGAGTATCTGATAATTTCAGGAAATATGAATCATGGGATTTTGATAAGGAAATAGAACGTCCATATCTAGGACCTTGGGATCCTTTTGTTAGAGACATAGACCCAACAACACTTATTAGTAAAACAGGAAAGTATGACGACGAGCAACCTCAAGAATTTTGGTGGGCTAGGAATGAGTTATTTAATTGGGATTGTACAAATGATGAGTGGATAAATAATCATACAGCTTTACCAAGTATTGAAAAAATCTTACAAGTAAAAGATAATAATGGAGAAGAATGGTTGATACTTGAAGGTTATCCATCATGGTCAGAGCCTAAGAAAATAGGTGAAGAAAAATGGGATCAGCCACATAAAGAGCTTTGGTGCCACCTAAGAAGCTACATTGTGAATGATGATGAATTCGAATTGTTTAAAAATTGGGCATTTAAACAGGATTTCATGGGTCGTTGGATGCCTGAAAGTGGTGATAGACATGAAATCTTCAGTAGAGAATATTACTGGTCTCCAGCTCAAAATTATTTTATGACTGAATATAATGGAGGTAACCAATGGACAGAAGTTTTTGACAGGGAGTTTGGGAAATATATATCGCAAATTCATGTAACTGCTCAAGGATTTTTATGGGAAAAAGGGTTTGATAAATCGAAGGAAGAGACCATTAGTTTTCTGAAGCCAAGTAAATTAATTTACGACGGACTGAAATTAAAATATAGTTATAAAGAAGGTGAATTTCTTGATAGCTTTGGTGAGGTACAATGCTTTGCGCCAAATGTTTATCATGATTCAAAATCATACTTGCTTGTTAAGAAGTCTCCGATTTTAAAGTTTTTACAGGAAAATAGTTATAAAATGATTTGGACTGTTTTAGGAGAAAAACTAATAACAGGGGGACGATCGTTTGGACCTGATTATCCAGGTCGATTAGAAATAAGTGGGGCTTATTTTTTTGATAAAGAAGATTTAAAAGGAATTATTAATACAAAAAACACCTGACCGCCGTAACACCTTACATTTCTAAACACCCCCTACCTCAACCTCCCATCCATATCTCCTCTTCCTTCTTCAGCCTTCAATGGAAACTTCACCGGCATATTGTCACGGGTGGAGCGGTAGATGGCAGTAAAGAGTTCTACGGTCCTGCGGCCTTCTTCTCCGGTGACCAAGGGTTCCCTGCCTTGGGCCAAGGCATCCAAAAATTCTTCAATCTGTAATTGGATATAGTGGACGGTGGGATCTATTTTGTGGAAGATGGCTGTATCTTCTTTGATAAATTCAGCTAGTAAATGCTCTTCGCCGGGAATGGTCCAAAGGTCATTTTGGGGCGGTTCGGAAATCCCCGACATGCCTGCTATAAACATGGCGCCTGCTTCGGGTTGGATTCCCACAGAGGCCCCATTGCTGCCGTGGACATGGATTTTGCCATGGATGCCGGGTTTGGTGGAATTGGTCAGCAGGATATTGCCCAAGCCTCCGTTTTTGAATTTGACTATGGCCAAAGCCGTGTCTTCCACTTCAATGTAGGGATGGTTGAGATTGGCCCAAGTGCCATATACTTCGTCCACTTCTCCCATCAACCAAAGCAATACATCCAATTGATGTGGAGCCTGATTGACCATGACTCCGCCTCCTTCATGTTCCCATGAACCCCGCCAAGGGTCGGATTTGTAATAATTTTCATCCCGCCAACCCAACATGGTGACCGTTCCCAAAGCAGGTTGGCCGATTTTCCCATCCTCAATGGCTTTTTTGGCACGCTGCACCGATTCATAAAATCTCCTTTGACTGATCACGCCCAGTTTTTTGCCATACTTTTTTGAGGTGGCTATCATGCCGTCACAATCCGCCAAAGTGGAAGCCAATGGTTTTTCCACGATCACATGTGCCCCGGCAGCCATGGCTTCCAAGGTGGGTTCCAAATGGTTGGGATGTGGGGTGCAGACCATGACGAGGTCAAGTTTTTCCTTTTCCACCATCTCGGTGATATCGTCATAAGCTTTGACACCATAAGTAGCTGCAAAGCTTTTGGCCTTATCCAATGTCCTGCTAAAGACAGCGGTAAACTCAGATTGGGAAGCGTTTTGCAATGCTTTGGCATGAAGGTGGGCAACTTTACCGCAACCGATTATTCCTGTTTTGTACATGATGGCTTAGGGTTGGAGTACTACTTTGTTTAATCCGGGCTCTTTGTCATACAGCTTTTTGAACCAGATTACCCCCTCACTCAAGGGTGCCTTGACACTCAAAAGGGAATTTACATCAATCAGTCCTTTTTCCATCATCTCCAATACCTTGTCGTATTCTCCCGCTATAGAGCAACTTCCCTGCAACCTAATTTCCCTTGTCACCAATGCCTGAAGGGGGAATTCCACCTGTTGGGCAAGATTACCGACCAAAGTAACCGTCCCGCCTTTTCGGACATTCTCTATGGCCATTTTCACCGTAGCACCGATGCCAACAGCCTCAAATGCCACATCAGCACCCCTGTTATGGGTTAATCTTAAAATGGATTGCTGTAAGGATTCATCTTTGGCGTTAAAAGTATGGTCAGCACCGAATTTCTGGGCCAATTCAAGCTTTTTGTCATCCAAATCAACCGCGATGATGGTTCCCGCATTGGAAAGTTTGAGTACCTGAATCAGAAAGAGCCCGATCATTCCTGTTCCGACCACAAGCACCGTATCCATCAGACTGATAGGAGTGAGATCGACTGCATGGGCTGAGACGGCTATGGGTTCTACCATGGCCGCCTGTTCAAAGGAAACTGAATCGGGTATTTTATAGAGGATATGTTCGGGTACCACCACGTATTCTGCAAATGCACCGTGTCTGCGGTATTCTTTAGGGGAGACCCCTAGGACTTTTCTATTGTCACTTAGATTGTATTTCCCTTTCAGCGTGTACCAATCATTGAGTTCATAGACGGTGGAGTCAAAAGTCACCCGATCACCAACGGAAAAGGATTTCACCTCACTTCCGGTTTCTACAATTACCCCTGATGCTTCATGTCCCATAATCAGCGGGGGATTTCTCCTTCCCGAACTGCCATCCATTCCATGCACATCACTGCCACAGATGCCGCAGGCTTTTACCTTAACCAACACTTCACTGGGTGCAAATTCAGGTTCAGGTACATCTTTGTAGACTAGGTTATTGTAGGATTCCAGGACAAGTGCTTTCATAGGTTTGATAGGTTTTTGTTGAAAAATAAAAATAGGGATTTTTGGCGGAAAAGTTTAGAGGTATGAATTGTTTGATGTCGGATGACCGATGACCGATGTAAGGTAGGACGGAAAAAGAGGCTTACGTCATTGCGAGGAGCACCTCTTGAGGCTTTATTTGTGGGATACAATTAAGTGAGACGTGGCAATCTCTTTGGATGATGAACGATTAGAAATGATTTCAAGAAACGCGGTGTTGTCCGTAGCTTGTAGCTTCGTGACCCTGAGTAAAGCGTTTGTAACGCTAGTCAAAAATAGGGATGAGGGATAAAAATATTCAAGCGAGTGACCTACATTTATCAAAAGAAATGAAATATTTGCAAAGATGTCAGACTACCACCAAGACCAGATTTTTTCCAATAAGGGTTTTACTCATACCTTATTCCAAAAAGGAGAATATGAATCCTGTACTTTTAAGAACTGCAATTTCTCAGAAGTCGATCTTTCAGGTTCCAGATTTTTGGATTGTGAGTTTTTGGGATGTAACCTGAGTTTGGCCAAACTCTTTAAAACTGCCATGCAAGAGGTGAAATTCAAGGATTGTAAGCTTTTGGGTTTGCGCTTTGATAAATGTGAAGGGATAGGTTTGGATCTTGATTTTGAAAATTGCCTGTTGGACAACACCTCATTTTATCAATGCAAGTTGAAAAATATCACATTCAAGAACTGCCGATTGTTTGAAACTGATTTTGTTGAGGCGGATTTAACTGGAGCTGATTTTCAAGGTTCGGATCTCAATGGAGCTATATTTGAAAATACTATTCTGGAAAAAGCTGATCTCAGAAATGCCAAAAATTTCATCATCGATCCCCAAACCAACAGGATCAAAAAAGCAAAGTTTGCCTTGAATGGATTGCCGGGATTGTTGCTAAAGTATGGGATTGTGGTGGAGTGAGGATCAGATTGTAGATTGTAGAATTTAGATTTAAGATTTGAGAAATGAGAAAGAAGCGAGAACCGAGAAGCGAGAGATTAGAAACAAAGCCTGTCCCGAATATCGGGGAGACAAGAGCTAAGAACCAAGAAAGAAGGAGAAGCGACCTTTGAGGTTTTTTTTAACCTCGAAGGTCTTAAGGGTAAGGAGTACGCTTATTTGGGAACTTAGATGTTTTTTTTAGAATTAAAACCTTCGAGGTCCTGACGTCGCGGATGGGAAGACCTCAAAGGTTTCATAATTATGGGTTCTGGGTGCGGATTCTTCCGTCTTCCGTCTTCTGTCTTCAGTCTAACTCAATATCGGTCATCCGTCATCGGACATCCAACAACAACCCTTTTCAAATCTCCTTAAACTCCAACCTACTCACAATATCTAAAGCTACATGAAGCATGACTGCTGCGACTAAGGTCATTCCCATTCCTGTACCCAGAAAAGCATAAACTACTTGTTTGGAGATGATGTACGCAAAAACTCCTGCAGCCATTGAGGGTAGAATACCGAAAAATATAACCCCACCCACAATCAATGGCTTGATTAATTTCCGGTCCCAACCCTCGTCAAACCCTACCTGAGTTGTCAGGGTAATAGCAAACCCGGCAATGTAAAATGTTCCCAAACAAAATGGAAAAAGAACCATCAACCCCCAACTCAACTGTGCAATAAGGACTGTTGGGATGATCAGGATCACCGCAAAGATTAAAGTCTGGTAAATATCCAATTTGATAATATTCCAGAACTTGGAAGGCCAGGAAGCAGGGATTAGGATAAAAAACGGTTTTTTAAGGTCTCCTACATTGGTACGGCCCATTCCGGAAAGAAAATAAAATCCCAGCATGGTGGCCAAATACCCATAGATGATGGCGTGATTGAACCAGTCAAAATTGGACAGGACGGCCATCACAATACCAATTCCCGCAAATATCAACCCATACAGCCCAAAAAGTGGATGGAAATCCTGTCTTGAACTGTGAACATAATTTCGCCAATAAAGCGCAACCGCACCGGTTCCGAAATCCTTGAGGTCGAGTTTCTTTTTGGTATTAAGGCTCATGGAAGACTCTGAAGCTTCCCGCTTGCCCTTTACTTTTTCTTTGACTTCCTCATTGGATTTGGTGGATTCCAACACATCTTCATAATAATATCCTGAATGGACAATCACGAGATTCAAGATCAGCAAGAATGAGAGCACATAAACTGCAATGAACCCAAAAGCAATCCAGATATTTTCATGTCCTAAATAGGTAATGATTCCCCGGCTCCAACCCACCAAAGGGAAGAAATCAAACCATTTGGACCCAATCCAAGCAAACATTCCCTGCCAGAATTTTTCCGCCATCATACCTGGAATCAATATCATCAAAGATAAAATTCCACCCAATGCGAAAACCCCGTTTTTGACATAAGGTAAAATATCATATTTGGTATTGAGGGTGTAGACCAAAAACCGGATAGGGGAGAGGATAAAGAAAAATAAGGTCAATCCCATTGACATCAACAAGAGGTTCCAAATGTTGAAATCATACATTTCATTGAGTTGGGCGGTGCTGTATAAAACAAAAATAAAACTGCCACCCACTGCCGGGAAGATCGATCTGATCATATAGTAAAGCAGGATTTTTGCAGGAGCCACAGGAGAAGTGAACAAAAGGTTGACATCTGCCATGCTGAAAAAACTGACATTCTTTTTGGTAGCCTTGTACAATTGGAACATCAAAAAGCCCAAAGCTAACAACGTGACTCCTCCCAAGAGATTCTGTTGCCCAAAACTAACTTCGCCAATCTGATCTGCTGCATCCTGGAACTGATCCATATCCAAGTCTCCTGTATCTGTTTTTCTTGTCCCTCTTCTGAGGTAAAAAAAGCTGAAATAGCCAACTACAAATAGATATGGCAATAATCGTAAGGGATTCTTGAGAATCAGTTTGATATTGTTGATCAGGATAAAAAGATCCTTTCGGAGCAAAAGTCTAAACTCATTCATCCTTTGTCAATTCTAAAAATAAATCCTCCAAAGATGAATCTGCACCACTGTTGAAAGTGGCCTTAAGGTTTGTTAGCGTATCATTGCCAATGATATTGCCATCTTTCATAATCATGATCCGGTCGGCAATGTTTTCTACACCATCTATCAAATGGGTGCTTACCAAAATGGTCTTTCCTTTTTCTTTCAATTCCTTGAAAATTCTTTTGGTATTTTTGATGGCTTTTGGATCTAGTCCGATCATGGGCTCATCAAAAAATAAAACCTGAGGATCAGGCAGCAGGGCACAGCAGATGGAAACTTTTTGTCTCATGCCCTTGGAAAGATCCCGGCCCAGTTTGTCCTGTTTATCAGTAAGGTCATAGAGTTTCATCCATTCTTTGGCTTTGGCTTGCCAATCTTTGACCGAATAAGCTTGGGCAATAAATTGCAAATGTTCCTTGATGGTCAAAAGGTCATATACGTGAGGAGTCTCAGGAATGTAGGAGAAAAGTCTTTTGGCAGCCACCGACAAGTGGTCATGTCCACCGATGGTGATTTCACCGGCAGTTTTTCTAAGTAACCCAACGATACATTTCATAGTCGTGCTTTTCCCAGCACCATTGGGACCTAATAAACCGACTACTTCTCCTCCATCCAATTGAAAGGTAATGTTATTGACGGCGTTTTGCTTACCGTACTTTTTGACCAAACCATTTACGTCTAACATGTCTCAAGAATAAAAATTTTAATTTTCAAATATTAAACATTTCAATTGTATTTGTGTTCCATTGAGTCTAAAATTGTTATTTTTACTTTGATTTACTTTATTTTAACTATAAAAAATCATACTATGAAAAACGTAATTGTAGTTTTAGCTGTCCTGATTTTTGGTTTTACCTTTACTGCCAATGGCCAGGAAAAGGGGAAATTCAGGGTTGGATTGGATTT
The DNA here is from genome assembly GCF_015476655.1 of Aquiflexum lacus. Taxonomy (GTDB): domain Bacteria; phylum Bacteroidota; class Bacteroidia; order Cytophagales; family Cyclobacteriaceae; genus Aquiflexum; species Aquiflexum lacus. The sequence goes on along the minus strand of NZ_JABFHF010000008.1, from coordinate 86,216 downwards.
AGGATATACCGTTCCAATGGCAGGCGGGGGAGGGCTCTTGTATTATTTGGAGCCTAAGTACAATATTCGAGAAAATATGAATATTGGTTTGAGAATCGGTGGTGCTACCATGTTAAGGGATATTGTATATTCTTCCAACACAAATGCTGGCTCAGCAAAAATAAGTGTCAATATCTCTTATGTTTTGACCTATGATTATTACTTCAAAACTGAGGGAAGTAGTTTTGCACCATTTGTAGGAGGGGGAATAGGATGGATGAGATTTGCAAGTTTAGATTGGGAAACTACAGCAGACCCGGAAGATTTTGGTTTTTTGGGTACTAGATCTACCATTGCCCCGGTCTTAAGGGCGGGATTTGAAGCGGCAAAATTCAGATTTTCCTTAGATTACAATATTGTACCAAAATCTGACCTCGTTAATTCACAAGGAACTGTAATTGGCGAAACTGGTAACGCCTACTTGGGAATTGCAATTGGATTCTATGTGGGTGGAGGTAAGTGGAGGAATTAAGCAATAAAAATATAAGCCTAATAAACTGATTTCTTCTCCTCCATCCGATTGGCAAGTAATTTTGTTGACGACATTATGTTTTCCATATTTTTTGACCAATCCATTAACTACTAGTATGTTTAGGTTAAGAAATTGTCATTTTTCAAACAAAATATTTCAATCATATTTTCGCTCGATTAAGTTAAAAAATGTTAAATTTACCTTATTCTTAATTTAAAAATAATGTTATGAAAAACGTAATAGTAGTTTTCGTATTGCTCTTATTTGGTGTGATTACCACGGTGAATGCACAGGAAAAAGGTAAGTTCCGGGTTGGGTTGGATCTAGGTTATACCGTTCCGATGTCAGGTGGAGGAGGGCTTTTGTTTTATTTGGAACCCAAATACAACATTCAGGACAATATGAATATTGGTTTAAGAATAGGAGGTGCTGCCATGGTAAGGGATCTGGTTTATTTTTCCAATACTGATGATGCCACAGGAAAAGTGAGTGTCAATGGTTCGTATGTTTTGACATACGATTATTATTTCAAGTCGGAAGGTAGCAATTTTGCGCCTTTTGTGGGCGCAGGACTAGGCTGGATGACTTTTGCTTCTGTGGAGGTAGATACAACAAATGACCCTGACGATTATGGAGGATTGTCTGCTAATACTGCATTTGCACCTGTACTTAGAGCAGGTTTTGAAGCTGGTAAATTCAGATTATCTCTGGATTATAATTTGGTTCCAAAATCTGATTTGGTCAATTCACAAGGTACAGTAATCGGTGAAACCGGAAACAGTTATTTGGGCGTAGCACTTGGATTTTATGTAGGTGGAGGTAAGTGGCGGAATTAAAAATTATAAAATTTAAAAAAAGAGGGTGTTTCCGATTTTGGAACACCCTCTTTTATTTAAAACATAAGCCCCCATTTAAGCAATAGACTATTGAATACATAAGATTCTTCCCGGACAGAACTGAAACCCAGCGGTAAATTGCTGCCTGGACTGTTTGTGGTACCAAAAAAATCCCTTACCCCTTCATAAAAGAAGGCATGCTGTCTTTTAAATCCCAAACTCCAAGTAAAGGCATGGTTTCTTTTTTTGGAGTTTCTTTTGACACCTATTTGGGGACTGACCAAAAATCCGCCTTCATACCATGTCTCACTCCATTCGTTGACATCTCTTTTTTCCAAAATCGCTGATCCCTTTCCGATATCAAAACCTGCAAAAGGAGTATTCCTTTTTCCATTGTCCAAAAATCCCCTCCAACCAAAAGCCATGGGGACCAAATTGAAATTCGGATAAGTATCCAATCCCACTAAAAATCCTACTGCATGGTTCTTGTCAATTCTTACACCATTAAAGGATTGGAATGAAAAATTCACTCGTGTTTCAAAATTATTATCCCAAACCTTTAACCTGCCAATCATAGGCCCGAACTCAGTATGATTTATATAGTTCCCATTTTGAGAAAATGCAGGGCTGTAACCTAATAGGAAAACCATAAAAAGTAACATTGGAATTTCTTTTTTCATCAAATTTTACTTTCTAAAGATTGGATTTCAATTAAAGTAAACATTCCATAGGGTCTAACCTTTGGAAGGAATTATATGATCAAACAATGACCGGGTTTTTAACCTGAATACAACTCAATGGCTTTAGCACAGACGGGGTAGAATAATCAAACTGGCAAACTCCATCAGGTCCTATGACGATCAATGATTTTGGACCTGGAATGATGTCCACCGATTTCATAGATTTCAGGAACTCCAATTGGTTTTTGTCAATGTTGAAAACATCTTCCACATTAAAGCTTTTGAGCCCATGTTCTCCCTCAGCCACATATAAATAATCTCCTGCCAATGCCAATCCATGAGGATTCAACATGGGGTAAGCCTTGACTAAAGTGGGTTGATATAAATTCGTAATGTCGACCACTTGAAGTTCATCTACTCCCATCCTGCAAAACATGCCCGATCTTAACGTGACAAATGCATGCACATCATTTACTACCACAGGATCACAGGCAGTGATGTGTTGGTATACTGACATGACTTTTGGATCAGATGGATTGCTGGCATCATAGATATGCATACCTGTGTTTGAGCCGATAAAAAGTTTGTCCTTGAATGGAAAGATTGTTTCAATTCCCCAACCCAAATCTATGTTTTTGAGATGTTTGGGATCATCTTCTTGCATGACATCAAATACCCTAAGGCTATATTCATCCACGGCATAAAGGTGACCACTCATCAAAGTGAATCTCGCCATAGAACCACCTTGGCCATAACTTTGAGCACCTCCTCTGTTACCGCTGAAACTCGCATCAGAAGACTCAGCCATCCACATCCCACCCCATCTTCCCTGCCAACCCCACATCATATCCGAGTCAGCAGTCATTACCGTGTCTTTCCAGGTGATTATGGTATTGGTCGCATGGTTGCTGTACATATGCATAAATACATCTTCAACCCTGTTTACTTGTTTGATGTTTCTTGGATCTGAAATGTCAAAAGCAAGTAAATCCACATAACTATCGGCATAAAGAATATCTGTATTCACAGCCAAATCTACATTTCCGGGGATGTTGATGAAATTGATATTTACCGGAGAAGCAGGGTTAGAGTTGTCAAGGATGTGAATTCCTTTATTGGGTTCATTGATAAATAAAAAATCCCCATAAATGTAAATTTTGCCTGGATTGTCCAGTTCTCTTCCTTGTTCGATAATGATGTCTGAAGCTCTGACAGTACTCATTTCAAGATAAACGGGGATGGAAGTTCTGTACGTTACTGTACTGCTTACTTCATCATGACAGGAAGGTAAAACCAAAAACATCATGAGCGCCAAAACCAAATTGAGCGGTCGGCTGATAAGGGAAAGTAGGGTTGTTTTCATGGCAAATAACGGTTAAAGAAAATGATATTGTAAAAACGCTACTCTCCCCTGACGAAAAATTTTGTATAAGTGCGACAAGTCAGATCAAATATTTTTAAAATATTTTTTCAGCTTATCAATTGTTCAATTTTCCAATCATTTTCCTCTCAAAGTTTTCCAATAAAAGTATATGCTTTTTGATAATGTTATGACTGAATTCAGCTTCATAGTCCTCAGGGTATAAAGGATTGAATTTTATTCTTTCTATGATGATGTCCAACCAACCTTTGCCATTGTCAATCAAGTCCTCGTTGAAAGCTTCTACTGTCACATCTCTTGAGCCTGAAAATGGGCGTCTTCCTTGTTTTTTAAAAAATTCACCCATTGTGTTCAATGCAAGTTCATGAGTCAATTCAAAGGTTCTGATGACTTTGTGTTGGGTTTTAGGATCAAGAGGGATATTCTTAAAAGGTCTGATTACTTCCCTCAATTCATCTAAAGCTTGTTGGAAATCATCAAAACATTTTTCACAAGTAGGAGGGAGAATTTTCATGGTAGTCTTGGGGATTAAAGTTTTAACATTTCTAAAATGGAGGGTTCAAGATTTATTTGCATGCCTTTAATTTAAGCAATTTATCTCACATTGTAGGATTGCATAAAGGGTTGACCATTTGGAGATACCCCCTCCAACCTGAGTCTTCCGCTGAATTTTTCAAGGAGTTTTCCGACTTCCTCCGGATTTTTCGCAGGGTCACCGTTGATTTGGGTGATGACAAAACCATTATTAAGTCCCAAATCCCTCAAATAGCCTCGGGTCATACCGGTAATTTTTATTCCAAAATCAATTCCAAGTCGATCTTTTTCTAGGGTATTCACAGCTTCCAGTTGGGCACCCAATAAAGCTGAGGAGTAAAACTCTCGTTTGATAATTCCAATTCCTCCCTCCAAGTTTTGTAAAGCAATTTTTGCGGTTTTATTGTCATTTTTCCTTTGGAACTGAACATTGATTCTATCTCCGGGATAATAGTATGAGAGAACTTCCTCAAAACTTCCTTTTCCAGTAATATTAATGTCTTCAATCTTGGTAATGACATCATTGCGCTGAAGTCCTGCTTTTTCACCTGCACCTTCTCTGACCACATGCGTGATGATGACACCATCCAAGGTTTTAAGTCCCATTTCTTCTGCGAGTTCAGGTGTAATTTCCACCACCTCCACTCCCGGAATGGCTTTTTGTACTTCACCGAATTTGATAAGGTCATTGGCGATTTTCATGGCAATATCAACCGGTACCGCAAATCCATATCCAGTATAAGACCCTGTTCGGGAAAGAATCGCGGTATTGATCCCTACCAATTCACCCTGGATATTGACCAAGGCACCTCCTGAATTCCCAGGATTGATGGGGGCATCCGTTTGAATAAATGATTCCAAAGGAAATTCACCTCCTAGGATGTTGATCTGTCTTTCTTTGGCAGAGACAATTCCTGCAGTCACTGTGGAGGTAAGGTTAAAGGGGTTACCTACTGCGATGACCCATTCACCGATTCTGAGGTTTCTACTACTGCCCAGTTGAATAGCCGGCAGGTTATCAGTTCCCACTTTTAACACCGCGATATCTGTATTTTTGTCCGTGCCGATCAATTTGGCAGGATAGGTTCTTTTTTGATGGACCACTTCAATAGTTTCTGCCCTATCTACCACATGGTTGTTGGTGATGATATAGCCATCTTTACTGATAATGACACCAGAACCTGTACTTACCCTTTGTTGTGGACCAGTACCAAAAAAATAATCGAATATACTATATCTTCTTTGGTCAGTTCCCGAAAAATTCTTGATAAAAACCACTGATGGGGTACTTTTTTCTGAAGCTTCCACAAATGAAACCGGATTCTCGACAATTTCCCGTGGCGATTCCAAATAATCAACTTGGTACTTCGGGGTCTCCCTCTGTAATATTTCATTGGTCTCGGTGACCATTTCATTGTTTGAAAATTGTTGAAATGCCCATGCACCAGCAATACCAGCTGTAAAGGCCAAAAGAATGATTCTAATATTTTTAAGCATATTCTCCATTACGGACTTCTCAATTTTAGGTTAATATACAAATAAAAATAAGCTGGTTTTTCCTAACCCATTTAAATGCCAAATCGATAAACTTACAAAAAGACTTAAAAAATTGAAGGAAAAGTCTTTTAACATTGTAATTTTGTCAGATTAAAAATTGGGGACTGTCACCAATTATTGTTTTGGAGAAGTCCCTTATATGCAACTTGAATTAATGTCAGGAAAAAAGAATGTAGCCATCCTAGGCTCAACAGGTAGTATCGGAACCCAAACCCTGGATGTCATCCAAGCCCACCCCGAAAGTTTTCAAGTAGAAGTCCTGACTGCCCAAAATAATGCAGATTTACTGATTGAACAGGCTTTGAAGTTCCAGCCAAATTGTGTGGTTATCGGGAATGAAAGCCTATATCATAAAGTGAAAGAGGCTTTATTAACCCACGATATCAAAGTATATGCGGGAGATAAAGCAATCGCGGATATAGTTACGATGGGAGAAATAGACTTGGTGCTAACTGCTTTGGTAGGTTATTCAGGGCTCATTCCAACCATGAAGGCCATCGAAGCTGGAAAGCAGATCGCTCTTGCCAATAAGGAGACTTTGGTCGTAGCAGGTGAGTTAATCACACAATTGGCCAAAGAAAAAGGTGTGAATATCTATCCGGTTGATTCAGAGCATTCAGCAATATTTCAGTGCTTGGTTGGTGAGTTTCATAATCCTATTGAAAAAATCATTCTAACCGCCTCGGGTGGACCTTTTAGGGGGAAAGATAAAACGTTTTTGGAAAATGTAACCAAAGCTCAGGCTTTGAAGCACCCCAATTGGGATATGGGTGCTAAAATTACAATTGACTCAGCTAGCCTGATGAACAAAGGACTTGAAGTCATTGAGGCAAAATGGCTGTTTGGGCTTTCCATAGATCAGATTGAGGTAGTAGTTCATCCCCAATCCATTATCCATTCTTTGGTACAGTTTGAGGATGGTTCGATGAAAGCGCAACTCGGATTACCGGATATGCGTATTCCTATACAGTTTGCTTTGAGCTATCCTCAAAGGTTAAAAGCTGACTTCCCTAGATTTGACTTTGCCAATTATCCTAGTTTGACTTTTGAAAAACCCGACATGGAAACTTTTCGAAATCTCGGATTGGCATTTAAGGCGCTGGAAAGAGGAGGAAATGCCCCATGTATACTAAATGCTGCAAACGAAATTGCGGTGGCTGCATTTTTGCAAGATGAAATCGGTTTTCTGGAAATGTCAGAATTGATAGAGAACGCTTTAGAAAAAGTAACATTTATCCAGAAACCTAGTTTATTGGATTATATAGAAACGGACAGCATGTCCAGAAGAATAACGGAAGAATTAATTAAGAGTAAAATATAATGGATACATTGATTATGGTGGCCCAGCTGATTCTGGGATTGTCAATTTTGGTTGGATTGCATGAATTGGGTCACTTGTTGACGGCCAAGATGTTTGGTATGCGTGTGGAAAAATTCTCCATAGGATTTCCGCCAAAAATAGTTGGGTTCAAGTGGGGGGAGACAGAGTATTCCATAGGAGCGATTCCTTTGGGAGGTTTTGTCAAGATCTCAGGTATGGTGGACGAGTCCATGGATACTGAACAGTTATCCTCTGAACCACAGCCATGGGAATTTAGGTCAAAACCTGCATGGCAACGCCTGATCGTCATGTTGGGGGGAATCATTGTCAATGTTGTCACAGGGATCGTGATCTTTGTGATTTTGGTGCATCAAAGAGGTGAAACTTATTATTCCAGAGATCAGGTAATCGAGCATGGAATAGTGGCCTATGAAATTGGCCAAGAGATAGGATTTCAAGATGGGGATAGGATTTTGGATATCAGTGGTGAGCTATACAAGACCCTTGGAGACCTCAGCAGTGGCAATGCTCTTCTCAGTTCTGAGGGATATTACACGGTTGACCGCAGTGGGGAAACAGTTAAAATTGAAATCCCAAGAGGCTTTATCAATTCTTTTTCCAATGAAGAAAGTATGGGGCAATTCCTGGACATCAGACATCCTATTAAGGTGATGGAAATTTCCCCTGGGAGCGAAGCTGAAAAATCAGGCCTTCAAACTGGAGATAGAATTCTCTCTGTCAATCAACAAGAAGTTTCATATATCAACGAATTGCAGGCAACACTTTCCCAACTGAAAGGGGAACAGGCAAATTTACTGTTTGAAAGAAATGGTCAAAAAATTGAAAAGGAAGTTCAGGTTAGCGAACAAGGTACTTTGGGATTTTTGAATGCGCCTATTGACCCGGTCGTCCAAAAATATGCCATAGGAGAATCTATTGTCAAAGGTACTGAAAGGGCTTTTGGAGTGGTTATCATCAATGCAAGAGCATTGGGTAAAATGTTTACAGGTGAGGTTTCTGCCAAAAATGTCAGCGGCCCAATAGGCATGGCAAAGATTTATGGCAGCAGATGGGATTGGGTGAAATTTTGGAGTATTACAGGTCTGATCTCCATGATTTTGGCTTTTATGAACTTATTGCCAATTCCGGCATTGGATGGCGGTCATGTGATGTTTTTGTTATATGAAATGGTATCCGGTCAGGCACCTTCCGACAAGTTTCTGGAGAATGCTCAAAAGGTGGGTATGGTGATGTTATTGGCCTTAATGGTTTTTGCCATTGGGAATGATATTTTGAAGATTTTTACGGGTTGAAAAATTAAATAAACTGAATATCAATAAGTTAAATAAGGATAAGCCTCACAAGGCTTATCCTTATTTTTTTTATTCAGATTTTTATTTACAATTGTCTACTTTCTTAGTAATGATGGGATTAGAAGTCTTAAAACTTCATTATTCATTTCATATTTTGAAGGTAATTTGCATTGATCTTTGGGGCAGATAACAACAGTTAAAATTATTTTAATAATCCATTAGAGACAAGTTTTCTTTATTTATGAAACACTGTTTTCTCATCTGCTGGACAGGGATTGTCTGGCTGATGGTTTTAACAAACTCATTGAGAGCACAGGACGTTTATCGTGATTTTGTGATCCTTTCTTCGGGACAGCAAGTCTATGGTCAGGTCATTAGGGATTTTGATTACAGTCAGTATAGGGTGATCAATTTTATAAACCCATTAGGTGAAAAATTTGCCTATCAACCAAAGGATATACAAGGTTTTGGCTTGGATAATGGAAGAATTTTTTACAGCAAAATTTTACCGGGGATGCAGGAGAAGGTATTTGTTCAGCAAATGTTAACGGGGTCCCTTAGTCTTTTAAGCTATAAAGGTAATTTCTTTATCGAAGGGGAAAAGGAAATTACGGAGTTGGTTGCCGGATATGAGAAAATAGAATTCGATAGCCGCACGCTTCGGACTTACAAAAAACCATTTATTGGGACCTTGAAAATCCTTATGGCCGGTATTTGTGGTACACAACTTTCCAATCTCATCAATAGAACCAATTACTCCGAGCAGGATTTTGTTGAGATTTTGTCCAAATATCATTTATGTGAGGGGTTGGATTTCAAAGTTCATATTGCTCAGATCAAGCGCGTAAGACTTTCACCGTATTTAGGAGCTGGCTATACCTTAACGCAGACATCCGTCAATAACAGGACTTCTGGAAGAAAAGATGTATTGGAAAATGCAGGAATGCCTTTTGTCCTTATGGGTTTAAAAGTATATCAATTCAGAAATCTTCCCAAAATAGGTTTTGATCTGGGCTTGGGTTTTGCATTTGCGAATAATAGACTTGATTCTGAATATATTAACCCTCAAGTGACATTTACAGGTACTGAAGAATTTAAATTCACATCTGTTTATGCCCCTGTTTTCTTAAATTATTCTTTCCATAAAAGTAAAAGTATAGAATCTTATCTTGGTTTAGGTGCCTTTTTTAGATTCAATACCACGGCCCCAACTTATGCCATCAGAGATTTGACAACGAACTATAATGCTGCCACAGTATTGGAAGAGCACTCATTTTTAACATGGAAGAAGTCCATGGTAAATCCTTCTATTAAGATTGGCACTCATATCAATGCAGGTAAGCCATTAGGATTTCTGGTCGAATTGCAGATGGAGTATGCTCCCTCCGCTTTCAGTGCTCAATTGGGACTTAATAAAGCCTCTTATAATCAGCTTATGGGTTCTTTATTTTTTGCTATTCGATATTAACTGCCACTAAGATGAAAATTCAATCCAAAATAGTACTATTCTGTTTGATTATTGGTCTTTTTGCTTGTGAGAAAGATACCCTTGAACCTAGAAAAAATCCCAGGTTTAGTATTGCATTTGTACAGAACCTAGATGCATCAGGTGCTCAGTTTGCGGCCAATGTTTTTGAATTTGGAAATGAAGAAATCCTCGAATACGGATTTGTGTACGGAAAATCTTTTCAGCCTAGAATAGAAAATTCAGAGATTGTAAAAAAAGAAGGAAAACCTGCTGCTCAATTTGAAATAAAAGCGACCCATTCCATGGCTCTCGGAGAAAAGTACAACGTAGCTGCTTTTATGAGAACTGCTACGGGTTATATTTATTCAGCACCGGTGGAATTTGAAAGTAAAGGCTCTGAAGGTTTTATATTTCAGCGAATTGAACTTCCCACTCCTTTGTACTTTAGGGATACCATTACTGTCTTTGCCAGTAATTTAAGCAGATCGATTGACAATTATACAGTTATTGTAGAGAGTGAAATAGCTACAGTAGTGGAGATTGGTGATGATTACTTTAAATTTTTGCTTCCCGATGGGATTTTATTCGATGGAAGGATTGTCATGGACAAAACCTTTCTTTTCTATTTAAAAATAGGTGATAAATTATTGCAGGTAGAATCACCATTCACTTTCAAAAAGCCAGAATTCAGGATCATTCCCAATCAGAAAGTCAATTACAATCAGCCTGTCTTTATTGAGGGGGATTTTATGGAGTCGGCAGGTTTTTTTGAAGTGTACTATGTAGAAAACCAAGAAAGAAAGACCCAATTAAATGGAAACTTTAATTCAAAAACAAGAATAGGCTTTAATCCTTCCACCTTTTTTTCTCAAAGTAGTCCAAAAATTGAAGTGGTTATAAGAGGAGAGCCTTATCTTATCGAGAATTCATTTGAGATAAACCCTACTGAGTTTGTTACAGGACAACAATTCTCTGTGAACAGCGCTGATTTTATCGTTGCAAAAGTTATTAATAAGAATATACACAATTTATGGTATAACTCGATAATTGCATCAGACTTTCAAAGTCCTGTAGAATTGACTGGAGAAGAATTACTTGAAGATGATGAAGTAGGATTTGTTATAAATATGACAGATGGAGTGAAGCGTAATAATCGTTTTTATTTTAATAATTTTGGGAAACTTTCGGAAAATTTTATTGAAGTCAATCTTACCAATCCTTCCCTTTTTCATACAAGGATTCCAGAAAGGTTTTATAATGTCGCAACGGCCAATGGATCTAGGGCTGTCTCGATGGAAAACAAGGGATACTTTTTTGCAGGAAAAGAGGTTTTTAAATTGACTCCGGAAATACAAGGGTTTACTTTGGTTACCCAAAGTCAGTCCAATAGTGTATTTAGCCTAAGCAATCAATTTGCATTATTGGCACCCAACGGCAAAATCTACACTGGAGCAGACAACCTTACTAAAGATGGAGGTTTGGTGGATTTCTTTGAGTTTGACCCACTGACCGAAAGGATTGTCAAACTACCAAATATTCCGACTAGGTCTACTTCCCCATTGGCTGTATATGCCACAGATAAGTACTTGTATTATGATGGAGGTTTTGTTTTTACAGAGGGGGAGGGAGCTTTTCCATCCAATGAGCGTTGGCGTTTTGATTTTGCTTCCCAAACTTGGTCCAAAATAAATGATGCTGAATTCGAAATGGGTACCAACAGGAGAAGTCACTTAACCTACAGGCATAATGCAAAATTATTCATGATTGGGCTTGATAATGAATCGGATAACAGTACATTCCTTTATGAATTCAATGAAACTATTCAAAAATGGAATGAAGTAGGGGCTTTGGATTTACCAGGTCTTCCGGTATCCAATGAGGTTTTTGTTATAGGAATGGAAGCGTTCGCTTTATTCGAAAGGGGACTATTTAGTTTTAATTTAGTGAATTATCAGGTTACTGAATATTCAAGTGCGAACTATTTAAGGCCTCTGTTGTCAGTAGGCATTACCAACAGGATATACATTTATGATGGGTATTATATCATTGCTGAAGTTGATCCTGAATTCTTCTAACATTTTATTCCCTTAATGCAGCCATTAAATTTTGATTTTGATAGAGTGATAAAGTCACTGCATAATGGGCAATTAAAATTTCATCTATTTTTACCTGCCAATTTGTGCTTAAATAAACCTTGGCATATACATTGATTTTATTGGGAGAACCTTGTTAACTTGAAGGTTCTTATTTCTTTTAATAATTAACATGACATTACGACAGTCATATTGTCCTTTATGAACAATTACGAAAACCAATTATATCAAACCTTTTTGGTGGGCGATTATGCCGGAGAAGGTGACCTTATTCAACTTATCACTGATGATGAAGATGATTCGGCCCAACATCCGGAAGACCTATCCAATGAAATACCTATTTTATCTGTACGCAACACAGTTTTATTCCCTGGAGTAGTAATTCCAATTACAGTTGGAAGACAGCGCTCTATCAGGCTTGTGAAGAAAGCCCAAAAAGGCAATAAGCTGATTGGTGTCTGTGCACAGGTCAATCCCCAAAATGATGATCCTTCATGGGAAGACATATATCATGTAGGTACATTGGCCAAAATCATCAAGATGATAGTTTTGCCTGATGGGAATACGACTATCATTATTCAGGGAAAAAAGCGTTTCAGCATTTTAGAGCCTTTGACTGAGGATCCATATTTCACAGCGAGGGTGGAATATCTTGAAGAAAATTTTCCAAAAAACAGTAAAAAAATTCAGGCTTTAGAAGAATCTCTTAAGGATGCTGCTGCAAAAATCTTGCATCTCAATCCCGAAATCCCAAGAGAAGCCCAAGTAGCCCTGGACAATATAGACAACACAGCTTTCCTTACTCACTTCCTTTCATCCAACATCAATGCACCCGTTGACTCCAAGCAGAGACTGCTTGAGATCAATGATGGTGTGGAGAGGGCCACGCTTTTGTTGGAATTTATGATGAAGGATATCCAAATGCTTGAATTAAAAAGCGAGATCCAAAAGAAAGTACATACCGATATAGATCAGCAGCAAAGAGACTATTTCCTGCGTCAGCAAATGAAAGTGCTCCAAACGGAGTTGGGTGAAGAGGGACCTGAAAAAGAAGTGGAGGAGTTACGTGCCAAAGGAGCAAAGAAAAAATGGTCCAAGGATGTAGCAAAGCATTTTAATAAAGAATTGGATAAAATCCTTCGAATCAATCCATCAGCAGCTGAATATCCAATTGCGCTGAATTATGCGGAGACATTGGTAGAACTTCCTTGGAGCGAATATACCGTAGATAATTTTGATCTTAAAAGAGCAAAAACTATTTTGGACAGAGATCACCATGGTCTTGAAAAAGTCAAAGAGAGAATCATCGAATACCTTGCCGTTTTAAAACTGAAAAATGATCTGAAAGGTCCAATTCTTTGCCTTTATGGACCTCCGGGAGTTGGGAAAACCTCCTTGGGTAAATCAGTGGCCACAGCCTTGGGGAGAAAATATGTAAGAATGTCTTTGGGTGGAGTTCATGATGAAGCTGAAATCCGAGGACACAGGAAGACCTATGTGGGTGCCATGCCTGGCAAGATTATTCAGAACATGAAAAAAGTGAAGTTTTCAAACCCTGTTTATGTATTGGATGAAATAGATAAGTTAAGCTCTGACTTCAGAGGAGACCCTTCATCGGCATTTTTGGAAGTATTGGACCCTGAGCAGAACAGCACCTTTGTAGATAATTACCTTGAGGTTGAATATGATTTATCAAAAGTATTATTTATTGCCACTGCCAATTCTTTGGATACCATTCAGCCTGCCTTGAGAGACAGGATGGAAGTGATTGAGGTGACGGGTTATACCTTGGAAGAAAAAATCGAAATTGCTAAAAAGCATTTGATACCGAAGCAGAGGAAAGAACATGGCTTAAAAGGTAAAGATATAGCTTTTGATAAGACGGCTATTGTTAAAATAATAGAGGATTATACCCGGGAATCAGGTGTAAGGAACTTGGAAAGGGCAATAGGTAAAGTGGTGAGAAACGTTGCCAAATCTATTGCGATGGAAGAAGAATACACTAAGAAAATATCTCCCCAATTGGTCAGGAAAGTTTTAGGCGGGGAGATTTTCGATAAGGAATTTTATCAGGATAACAGTGTAGCCGGAGTAGTTACTGGATTGGCATGGACTTCTGTCGGAGGAGAGATTCTCTTTGTAGAAACTTCTCTTAGTAAAGGAAAAGGAAAATTGACCCTTTCAGGCCAATTGGGTGAAGTAATGAAGGAATCGGCTATGACTGCCTTATCTTACCTAAAATCCAAGGCTTATAAACTGGGAATTGATGAAAGGGTGTTTGACCATTATGACCTTCATATTCATGTGCCTGCCGGAGCGGTACCTAAAGATGGTCCTTCCGCGGGAATTACTATGTTGACAGCAATGGCTTCTATCTATACACAGCGAAAAGTAAAATCCAGAATAGCCATGACAGGTGAAATCACCCTGAGAGGTAAGGTAATGCCCGTTGGAGGTATAAAAGAAAAAATCCTTGCCGCAAAAAGAGCAGGAATAAAAGATATTATCCTTTGTCAGAATAATAAAAGAGATATCGAGGAAATAGATGAAGCATATATCAAAGGTGTTCAATTCCATTTTGTGGACAAAGTCGAAGAGGTTTTGGAGATCGCTTTGATGAAGTCAAAGGTGGAAGATGCGATGGTTTTTCGATTCCCGAAGGAAGTTCATAACGTATCTTTGGAATCCTGATAATATTATCTAATGGAAATGTAAAGGCTGAGGACAATTTGGGAAATTGCTTAAAATACATTTTGGTTTTTTATTTGGGCTGTTTCATGATGGTTCACCAAAAATCAAATGCCCAAACGTCAAGATCAGCTTATAATTTTATTGACAATCCATCTTTTACAAAGTTAGCTGGATTGGGAGGAGTAAATATCACATCTGGGAATGATGTCCTGATGTTCATGTCAAATCCCGCTTTATTGGATAGTACTTCAATAAATACCCCGGCATTTCACTACCTCAATTTTCCGGGAGGAATACATGTGGCGACCTTGGGTTATAATGTTCAGGCATCAAATGGAGGTGTTTTTGGAATAGCGTTACAATATTTTGATTACGGAAATTTTGAAGGCTTCGATGCCATAGGAATTGGGACCGGCCATTTTGGAGCCAATGAATTCTCTCTTGTTGTTGGGTATGCCCGACAGTTGGGTGTTTTCAGATATGGCGCCAATGCCAAAATACTTGGATCCGTGTTGGAAGGGTATCAGGCATACGCCCTTGCATTTGATTTTGGGGTAAATTACCACCACCCCGAAAAAGATCTGGTATTTGGACTGAATGTAAGGAATATTGGTTTTAACATGAGTACTTACATCGAGGGTCAAAAACTTCAGCTCCCATCAGATGTAAGGTTTGGTGGAAGTTTCAAGCCGGAATATGCTCCGTTTAGGTTTCATATGACCTTAAGGAACTTGAATGGAAGAGAAGAGGATTTCTTTTTCCCTGACCCATCAGTAAACAGAGAAGCTGTTTCATCAGTTGATAAGATGTTCAGAAGGGCAGTATTTGGGGTAGAGGTATTGCCGAGTGAAAATTTAGCAGTGCGATTGGGGTATAATCACCTCATCAGAAAGGAATTCGGCACTTCTGCCGGAGCAGGGGCAGGAGGATTTACTGGAGGCTTTGCTTTCAAGGTCAAAAAATTTGAACTATCCTATTCCAGGATGTTTTACAATATACCAGGTGGTTCCAATGTTTTTGGAGTTACCACAGCAATCAACGAATGGAGAACGTTTTAATGAAAACAAAATGAAAAATGAAATCAATGAGCTAACACCTAGGCAAATTGTAGGAGAGCTTGATAAATATATCATCGGACAGCATGACGCCAAACGAAATGTGGCTATTGCGCTCCGGAACAGGATTAGGAGGATGAATGTGAAAGGAGATATCCAAAAAGATATTGTTCCCAATAACATCCTCATGATAGGTTCCACAGGAGTTGGTAAAACCGAAATTGCAAGGAGATTGGCGAAAGTTGCCAATGCGCCATTTACCAAAGTAGAAGCATCTAAGTTTACAGAAGTTGGCTATGTAGGAAGGGATGTAGAGAGTATGGTCAGGGATTTGGTAGAACAATCAGTGCATTTGGTTAAGGAAAAGAAAAATGAAGAAGTAAAGGAAAAAGCATCTA
Source organism: Aquiflexum lacus (assembly GCF_015476655.1). Classification (GTDB taxonomy): domain Bacteria; phylum Bacteroidota; class Bacteroidia; order Cytophagales; family Cyclobacteriaceae; genus Aquiflexum; species Aquiflexum lacus. The sequence continues at coordinate 70,378 of NZ_JABFHF010000008.1, read as the reverse complement.
ATGCTGTCGAAGAGGCAATTTTGGATATCCTGATTCCACCAGTAAAAACTGCAGGATTTGCCCGCCCTACAACTTCAGTTTCCAGTGATTTCAAGCCTGATATTGTTTCAGATGATGACCTCAATGAGCGTACCAGGGACCGTTTTCGTGAAAAATTGAAAAACGGAGAAATGGAGGACAGAAAAATTGAAATCAATGTCAAGCAAAGTCCACCAGTAGGTGTCGGAATGATTGGAAACGGCATGATGGATGATGCAAGTATGGCAGGATTACAGGACATGATTTCGGGAATGATGCCCAAGCGATCTAAAAGGAGAAAAGTTTCCATTGCTGAGGCCAGGAAGATCTTGATGGAAGAAGAAACCTCTAAGTTGGTTGATTTTGATGAAGTAAAAGAAGAGGCGCTCAGATTGGCCGAGAACAATGGAATCATCTTTATTGATGAAATCGATAAAATAGCATCAAAAAGCGGAAAAGGAGGCAGCGGCCCCGATGTAAGTAGAGAAGGTGTTCAGAGGGACTTATTGCCCATTGTAGAAGGTAGTGCGGTCAATACCAAGTATGGTATCGTCAATACCGATCATGTGCTTTTTATTGCAGCAGGAGCATTCCATGTGGCCAAGCCTTCTGATTTGATCCCGGAGTTACAGGGCAGATTCCCGATCAGAGTGGAGCTTAGCAGCCTGACCGAAGATGACTTTTACAGGATTTTGAAAGAGCCTAAGAATGCGCTGACCAAACAATATCAAGCTTTGTTTGATGCTGAGGATGTTTTTCTTGATTTCAATGATGAATCAATCAGAGAAATTGCCAAACTGGCATTTAAAATCAATGAAGAGGTAGAAAATATAGGTGCGAGAAGATTGCATACAGTAATGAGCCACTTATTGAATGATTTCCTCTTTGATGTACCTGATACGATCGAGGCAAATTCAAAAATCATGATTACCAAAGAAATGGTGGAAGAAAGGTTAAGCTCACTCGTGAAGAACAGGGACCTTTCCCAATATATCCTTTAAAGAATCATCAATGCCCAATCCTAAACATAGATTGGGCATAAAATATTTAAAACCCAAAACTATCATGTCTCTATCATCCTTATACATCATTACCGGATCAAGTAAAGGAATAGGAGAGGCCTTAGTAGACCTTTTGTTAGAGGAAGATGACAGTGAAGTGATCGGAATTTCCAGATCAAAAGTAAAAAAGGAAAACCCAAACTATACACATTTAGAAATAGATTTGGGTCAAATAGAGGAATTGATCGACAGGGTGGGGGATATATTTCCCAAGAAAGAATTCAGAAAAATTGTCCTTATCAATAATGCAGGCTGGATAGGAGAAATAGATCATTTTGGTCATTTGAAAGATCAAAGCATTAAAAATATTTTTGAAATCAATACCATCGCACCTGCTATTTTGATGAATGGGTTTGTTAAAAATTACAGTAATCAGGTCAATGCGGAAAGAGTGGTGGTCAATATCAGTTCGGGTGCTGCGAAAAAATCCATTGATGGTTGGTCAGGCTATTCCGCTTCTAAGGCAGCTCTGGATATGATGTCTAAAACTGCTCAGTTGGAAGCGGAACTGGATAAAAATGGAATCAGGTTTTTTGCTGTAGCTCCGGGAGTGGTGGATACTGAAATGCAAACAGAAATCCGATCAGCATCTGAAGACAGTTTTTCCGCCCTGACCAAATTCAAATCATTGAAGGAGAATAACCAATTGAGTAGTCCAAATCATGCAGCTGAAAAATTGCTTTTTTTAATTAATAATACCGATCAATTTTCGGAGGTCCTACAAGATGTGAGAGAATTTTAAATTTCATCATACAGATTAATTCCAAAACTTATCATCTTTGGTCATGATCGAGCTAATTAAAAACAAATCAGAATTACTCGCGCTTAAAAAGGTTCATGGAGTACCCCAAGTGGTTTGGTGCTTTTGGGCGGGAGGAACTATGAATGATGCAAGGTCCTTAAGTTTTCGGTTGTTGAGAGAACATATTGGTGTCCCGGTTTGCTTGATAACACCCGAAAATATTACACAATTTATTCTCGCAGATTTCCCTTTACACCCTTCTTTTCCCTTTTTGAGCGCGGTGCATCAGTCTGACTACATCAGGGCTTATCTTTTGCATCATTATGGAGGAGCTTGGCATGATGTTAAAGCTACAAAAGTAAGTTTTGCAGGAGCATGGGAAGGATTTTCGGAAGAAAAGGTTTATTTGATCGGAAAACCTGAAATCGAAGGCGGTCCTGCTAGGATTCATGACGGAGAGGGAAGGTGGATGCCTGATTTATGGAAAGAATTGATCTCTGTCGTGTCATGGATCGGAAGGGATAAAACTCCATTTTCTAAGGCTTTGATTGAAAATATGAATTTATTTCTGGATGAAAATATGGAGCTTTTAAAGAAGTATCCGGGTAAGCATCCAAGGGAGAAAAAGATAGAATCCGAAAAGTTTTTTTCAAGTAACCTAAAAAAAATTACCTACAGGATTCAAGGAAGAAATGTGAATTACCCATTACCATGGACGGTTTTCGGGAATATTTTTCATCCGTTAAATTATCGATTTCGGGATCACATTATAAAGACATTGCCGATGGATTCCATTAAGAATGCAGGGATTTATCATAGGTGACTTTGATGGTAAGTTTAGCCTTTTTTTGGATAATCAAAAAACCATACCTTGGCATTTTTACTAGCTACCTCAGACCATCTATCTACATTGAATTTGAAACCAAATTGACCTGCGGTTGGCAAATTATCAATTTCCCCACCCAATTTCCAGATTAGGTCATTTTGGCCTGGATTGTGTCCAAATACAAACAAAATTTTGGCTGAATCATCTGTTTTTCTGATTTCAGTTAGAATCGTCGAGGCAGAGGCGTGGTAAAGATTTGGGGTAAATTGAATTTTATGAACAGGGAAATTCAACATTTCAGCTGTAATGATTGCAGTGGTTTTAGCGCGTTCTGCATCAGAAGAAATGATGACATCAGGAAGAATTTCATTTTTCTTCAAGCGGTTTGCCATCTTAGGAGCATCCCTTAACCCACGCGCTGCAAGAGGTCTCTTGTGGTCATCTAAAAAAGGGTCATCCCATGATGATTTTGCGTGGCGGATAATTACAAGCTTTTTCATTTAGCCAATTTAACAAAATTATTTTTTGTTTTTTCATGAAGTATATTTACATTTAATATACATTTAACCACGTAATTATAATATTTATCATGCTTACCGGAACAGTAAAATTTTACAATGATGCCAAGGGATTTGGTTTTATCGTTGATGACCAATCTCAAAGTGATGTATTTGTCCATGCCACAGGCTTGGTCGACAAAGTAGCCCAAAATGACAAAGTAACCTACGATGTAAAGGACGGCAAGAAAGGCCCTAATGCTATAAATGTCAAAAAATTAGAATAGGATTAATCATTAGGTACTCATGAAAAAGGCTTTGAAATTCAATTTTGGGGCCTTTTTGTATTATGCACTGGTTGGCGTTATTTTTTTGAGTTTACTTCTTTCATAAATCGATATAGGCTCAAACTTCTCGTCTATATCAACTCCGGTCAGGTAATCGTTGATCATTTCTCTCAATTCTTGGAAAGAAAGATTATGAAGGATTTTACCGTTTTTCGACAAAGATACCTGTCCTGTTTCTTCGGAAACAATCAGTACTAAGGTGTCCGTCGCTTCTGACATGCCGATTGCTGCCCTATGTCTAAGTCCAAATTGGGCAGGAACATCCCTTTCAGTAACAGGCAAAATACACCTTGCCGCTTTTACTTTTCCATTGTAAATGATTGCTGCCCCATCATGTAAAGGACTGTATTTATTGAAGATGGAAACCAATAGTCTTTTGGAAACTTGTGCATCTAGAATATCACCGCTTTCGGCATAAAATTTCAGTTCTGAGTTTCTGGAAATGACCATCAATGCACCTGTATTGGTGCCGGATAGACTTTTGGAGGCTTCAATTAGTGGATTGATATTAAATGCTTGAGTTTCTCTTTTCCTCCAAAAGAGAAGTTCCTGAAGGAAGTTTTCATTGGAAAGGAAGGACGTTCTTCCAATGATAAGGAGGAATTTTCTGATTTCAGGAGCAAAAATAATGATGGCGGCAATAACACCCACACCCATAAACTGACCCAATATGATAGAAAGCAGCTCCATCCTTAGCGCACTGACCATGAGGTAGACCAAGTATATGGAAAGAAAACCTAAAAATATTTTGATCGCGACGCTTCCCCTTAATAATTTGTAAACTTGATACAACAACACACTTACCAAGGTAATATCGATGATATTTACGATGGAGATTTCCAAAAATCCGATTTTGAAAAGTAGTGTCAAGGGTAGAGTTCTTTATATAGTTTTATTGTTTCGTTAGCTTCTTTCACGTCATGAACCCTCAAAATGTTTGCGCCATTTATCAGTGCTGCCATATTAAGTGCTGTTGTTCCATTCAGGGCATTTTCCGGTTGGATACCAAGCTTTTTATAAATCATAGACTTTCTTGATAATCCAACTAAAATTGGCACTTGAATAGTCTTAAAATAAGCTAAATTTCTGAGAATACAATAGTTTTGATCCAAAGTTTTGGCAAATCCTAATCCTGGGTCAATGATTACATCTTTTATGCCATATTTTCTGCAATCTTTGATTTTTTTAGAAAAATAATTCATTATTTCTAAAATTATATTTCCATAATCCGTTTTCTCTTGCATGGTCTGAGGGTTTCCCCTCATGTGCATGGCAATATACGGTACGCCGAGTCCTCCAACTGTTGGGATCATTTCAGGGTCAAGTTCTCCCGCTGAAATATCATTGACCAAATCAGCGCCGGCAAGAACGGCTTCATGCGCAACTTTGGAGCGGAATGTGTCTATTGAAATCATTGAATCCGGGAAGTGCTTTTTCAAATGTTCAATGGTTCCAATAGTTCTTCTTAATTCCTCTTCTTCCGAAACAAAATCAGCTGAAGGTCTGCTTGAATATCCGCCGACATCTAAAATATCAGCACCGTTGGTTATCATTTTTTCAGCCAAATCTAATATTTGAGATGATCCTGAATTTACCCGACTACCTGCGTAAAAAGAATCAGGGGTGAGGTTTAAGATTCCCATTACCCAAGGCTCATTTAACAAAAATAGCTTTCCTTTAGAATGAAGTGTTATTTTTGGGCTAAATGATATATCTTCGGTTTTCGAAGAAAAAGGTAAATGATTATCCATTAAACAGAAATACTTTGAAGAGGCAAACCACGAGCGAATATAATCAAGTTATCCACCTTTGTAAAGAACTTTTCAAGAAGAAAACCATTGATTATGGCACTGCATGGAGAATATTAAGAATTCCTTCCATTACAGATCAAATTTTTATCAAAGCCCAACGGATACGATCCATCCAAGAAAAAGGCAATCAGAAAGTGAATGACCCAATCGCTGATGAATTTGTTGGTATTATCAATTATTGCCTGATAGCTTTGATACAGGTTAGTCTAAAAGAGGATGATCGTTTGGAATTGGATTTTGAGGAGGTTGAACCTTTATACGACCATTGGGTAATTGCGACAAGGGGGCTTTTGGAAAATAAAAACCATGACTATGGAGAAGCATGGAGAGACATGAGAGTTTCTTCGATTACAGATATCATTTTAATGAAATTGTATAGGGTGAAACAGATAGAAGATAATTCTGGTAAGACTTTGGTGTCAGAAGGAATAGAGGCCAATTACCAAGATATGATCAATTATGCCGTGTTTTGCCTAATCAAACTAGGATACCATGATTAAACAAACGATTTTATTTATCATCAGGCTACTGGTAGGTGGCCTTTTTATATTTTCAGGATTGATCAAGGTAAATGACCCTGTTGGGACTGCCATTAAGTTGGAGGAGTATTTTGATGTTTTTTCCAATGATATAGCTTCCTTTTTTTACCTTTTCAAAGATATCGCATTGCCCTTAGGGGTGGTCTTGGTGGTAGCAGAAGTGGTACTTGGGATCATGCTGATATTGGGCGTGAGGTTAAAGTTCACTGTATGGGCTTTGAGTATTCTTATTGTTTTCTTTACGTTTTTGACTTTTTATTCCGCGTATTTCAACAAAGTGACGGACTGTGGTTGCTTTGGTGATGCGATCAAATTGACACCATGGGAGTCCTTTACCAAAGATGTTATTTTATTGGTACTGATCGGAGTCTTGTTTTTCTTTCGAAAAGACCTTTCCGATGAAAGTCAATCTTGGGCCAAATGGACTGTCAGGATAAGTTTGGTTGTTTCGGTTGTAATAGCCATTACTGCTATCAGGAATCTCCCTTTTATTGATTTCAGGGCATACAAAGAAGGTGTAAATATTCCTGAGGCGATGCAGCCATCAGCTCAACTACAATATAATTACGTGATGAAAAAGGATGGGCAGGAATTTGTTTTCGATCAATATCCCACAGATGATTCCTATGAGTTTATAGAAATGAATCTTGTCAATGAGGATGCCCTGCCAAAAATCTCTGATTTTGCAGTATGGAATGCTGATGGAGACTATACTGAGGAAATTCTTTCAGGAAAAAAAGCAGTGGTATTGGTTACCAATATGAGCAAACTTAACACCGCATATTTGGATGAGATTGATGCCATGATCGCGGGTTTAAAAGCTACGGAGATCCTGCCGGTATTAGTAGCTGCATCCTCAGAGGAGGAGATTGAAGGATTGATCGAGTCAAGGGCATGGGGTATTGAGGGGTATCAAGGTGATGCTACTGTAATCAAAACCATCATGAGATCTAATCCGGGCATCATGCTTTTGGACGAAGGTGTAGTTGTCAAAAAATATCATTTCAGGAACACACCGAAATCAGAAGAAGTCAAGGCTTTGTTTGGTCAATGAGAACACCATTGAAAATAGTATTGGTTGGAATGCCTGGTTCAGGTAAGTCTACGTTTGGAAAGAAGCTTGCCCAACAGCTTAATTTTGTCTTTTTAGACTTGGACCAATTGATCGAAAAAGAAACGGGGAAATCCATTGCTGAGATTTTTGAAACAGAAGGGGAGGGTAGATTTAGAGAACTAGAGAGTTTTTACTTGGAAAAGTCTCTTGGTGAAATTGAAGGTTTTATTTTGGCGACAGGTGGAGGAACACCCTGTTTCAATGACAATATGGATTTGATCAATAAAGAATCTCTTTCTATTTTTCTGGATGTTTCTTTGAATGAAATATATCTCAGACTGCACAAAGATCATTTAGGGAAAAGGCCAATGTTTGCAGGTTTGGATGAAGGAGAAATCATCCTCAAATTAAAAAATCTTCAAGCAGAACGGGAAAGATTCTATAGACAGGCAAAAATTAAGCTCAGTGGTGATGATATTTCCACTGAGCATTTAGTGTCTGAAATAATGACGTACTTTAGAAATTAAATCCAAAAGTCAAAGAGCCTGTTGTGATGTTGTGTCTGATTTCGGTGAAAGGGCCAAAATTCACACCACCTTCAATTACTGGGTAGGAATTGTATAATTGATCAAAATAACTGGCAGAAAGCGCAAAGTCTACGTACATTTTTTTAAGCCTAACTCCAACACCTCCTGAAAACTGCTGCGTGCTTCGGTCAAAATTACTGTTGACAAATGGATCGCCATAATAACTGTATCCTCCTCTTAACCTCCACATATCATATCTGAACTCAGCACCCACTCTGTAATTAAAGGTGGTTCCAAACAATCTACGGATTTCCTGATTATCACCACTAGGATTGAAATCCCTCGAATTGATCCTACTTGCACTGTAGTCTAGGTAATCAATATCTGCTGTAATAAAACCGCTTTTTCCAAGAAAGATGGTTGCACCACCGCTTAATCTTAGTGGGGTGTTAAGATTGTATCTGCCGATCACAATAGGGGTGCTAGCCTCTTCTCTTCCTAAGGTTATATTTTCCGGTTCAAAAAAGAAATTATCAAATTCATTGACCATTCTGGCCTCATACCTTTCGTTGAAGCTGTACCAAGTAGGTGACTGGAAATTAAGCCCAAGATTTAATTGATCTATAGGTTTATAGATTACACCCAAGTTGATGTTCGCACCAAAACCTGATATATTCAAAAATTCATCTATGGCAGTGGTGATTAATGGTTCATCAAAAAATTCTTCTCTGTAATTTTTTCTTGAAGTATAATTGACCGAGGTAAGTCCAAGTCCTCCTCCCACAAAAATCTTATTGTAGAAATTTGCGCCATAAGACACCGTTGTCTGACTGGTTCTGCCTTCTGTGGTTACAGTTTCGTCCTGAAATGGAAAGCCAAGAACAAAAGAATCGTATTCTGTGGGGTCAGCTATTGGGTTTCCATTAGCGTCTTCCGTAATAGGATTGATCAAAAATGTAGTATAAGCCAACCCGGTCAACCCAAAATTTTCTATCTGACTTTCCCGTATACCACTTGCGTCCTGAATAAAGAAATCGATGATGGAAGTTTCTCCTTCAAAATCTGAAAAATAACCAAACTGACTATTGAAATGATTTGATCTATTGAAGCTGATACCGAATGAACCTCCTCGAAAAGCACCGGAATTCAAAGGGCCTTTAGGATTACTGATGACCAAACTGAGGTTAGGGATTGCAAAATTCCCTGTTCTGTCTTCCTGTACTTGTCCCAAATAATTTGATTCAGTTTTCCAAGTACCGAATGATGGGGTAGAGCTAAATTCTGACCTCCTAAAAAAGCCCAAGCCTGCAGGGTTTGTATGAATGTTGGATATATCACCTCCAAGAGACATTTGTGCCCCACCGAGCCCTATTATCCTGGCTGAACCTGTGGACCTAAATTGGCTAAACCTTAAAGCATCTTCATAATAGCCTATTTGTGCCTTGGATGTTCCAAGAGTAAATGCCGAGAGTACGATAGCGCTAAAGAATATCTTTTTTACTGAAATCATATGATTGAAATAATAATTAAGCGAAGGTAGCGAATCATGATCAAAATTTTTGCCAGATTTTCTGTACTGTATAAGCTAAAAAAAAAGGGGAATTAATTTCCCCTTCCTCCTCTAGAACCTCCGGAGCTCATCCCACCTCCACGGCTTCCTCCCATGCTACCACCACTGCTTCTACTCGGTGAACTCATAGACGGTGAAGACATTCTGCTTGGAGCAGACATTGTATTCCTTGATGGGGAAGACATGTTTCTGGAAGGCGAAGTCCTGTTCATATTTGTATTTCCTCGGTTGTAGGATGGATTTGCAGTTCCCCTAGTCCCCTGTGTATTTCTATTGTTAAAGCTAGGTGAAGTTGTTCCTCTGTTCGTATTTCCATAGGAAGAACCTCTTGTAGTTCCTGTACGGTTGTTATAATTTGGTCTTGCATTATTTATGCCTGTTCTGCTACTTGGTCTAGTTGCAGCTGCTGAACCTACATTTCTATTGCCTGTCGCAGCAGAATTTGCTACTCTGCTATTTGTTCTTGCTGAATTATAGTAATCGTTTTGAGACCTGCTGAAGTCACGGCCAGTTGCTCTTGAAGTTGAACCCACACTTCTGTCTGAATTCACAGCATCTCTTCTTGCAGCTCTTGTGGTAGCGGGGTAATTTGTACCAGGTCTATTTCCATTGACTGCAGAACTTGAACCTCTTCCAGGTCTGGCACCTCTGACAACTTGACGGCCACCTTCACCGCCCCATCCGATTCCAGGAGCTCCCCAGCCCATTCCTGGACGGCCCCAGCCCCACATTCCGCCACCCATCCAAGGGTTCATCCAAGGGTTACCCCACATTCCACCCATTCCCCAGCCCATACCCATTCCCATACCCATATTCCAACCCCACATTGAGTTCCATCCGATTCCCATTCCAAAACCAGGGCGCATACCCCAGCCCATCATAGGCATTCCCCAGAAAGGGTCCCACATTCCCATCATAGGCATGCCCCAGCCCATTCCCATCATTGGCATTCCCCAACCCATTCCCCACATTGGGGCTCCGAATCCGAGGCCAACGTTGAAATTAACACGGCTGTTGTTGAAACCCTGACCAGCTAGACCGGCTCCACTTCCGTAAAAATTATTATATACATTAACATTTCCCTCTTCCTGCTCACCTGCCTCATCAAAATAAACCGTTCCGGTATCTCCTGTATTGCTTTGAGACTGATATTTGGCTAAGTATTCAGGATTTACATTTCTTGCTGAAAAATTTTCTTGCTCAAATTGTGCTGCATCAACACTGTTCAAAGACTGGAAGTTTTGGGGATTATTATTGGTAACGGCAAATTCGGTAGCTATTTGCGCATCAGATGCCATAAAATAAAGATCGTCGGATTCTCCGCCTCTCATGGCATTTTGGCTGGTGCTGCAAGAAGACATTAAGAGGATGGCTCCAGCTCCAAGGGTCAATATTTTGTTGAGGTTTTTCATTTGTTTGGATTTTACTATTTAGTCTTATATACGAGGCATATATCAGAGGGTTATAATATTTTGGTTTATATTTGCCTCCTACAGTAATTAGCGAAGATAATTAGATTTTTGAATTCAACAAAAACACTATGAGTAAAGGATTGCCAAAAAGGAGTGAAGACTACTCTTTGTGGTATAATGAATTGGTTAAGAGGGCGGATTTGGCAGAAAACTCCCCCGTGAGAGGTTGTATGGTCATCAAACCTTATGGTTATTCAATATGGGAAAAAATGCAGGCTCAACTGGACAAAATGTTCAAAGAGACCGGACATGTCAATGCTTATTTTCCCTTGTTTATTCCCAAATCCTATTTATCCAAAGAAGCGACCCACGTCGAAGGTTTTGCCAAAGAATGTGCAGTTGTGACACATTATAGGTTGAAAAATTCAGAAGATGGAAAAGGAGTTATCGTTGATCCCGATGCCAAATTAGAAGAAGAATTGATTGTCAGGCCCACTTCTGAAACCGTGATCTGGAGTACCTACAAAAACTGGATTCAATCGTACAGAGACCTTCCGCTTTTGGTCAACCAATGGGCAAACGTGGTAAGGTGGGAAATGAGGACACGTTTGTTTTTAAGGACAACCGAATTCCTTTGGCAGGAAGGACACACTGCGCATTCTACCAAAGAAGAGGCTATTGCAGAGACAGTGCAGATGATGAATATCTATGCCCAATTTGCAGAAGAGCACATGGCTTTACCAGTAGTAAGAGGTGTCAAAAGTGAAAATGAAAGATTTGCAGGTGCTGAAGATACTTACTGTATTGAAGCGATGATGCAGGACGGCAAGGCCCTTCAGGCAGGTACTTCTCATTTCCTCGGTCAAAATTTTGCCAAAGCTTTTGATGTTAAATTTGCAACAAAAGAAGGTGGTCTGGAATATGTTTGGGGAACTTCTTGGGGTGCAAGTACCAGATTGATGGGGGCCTTGATAATGGCCCATTCGGATGATAATGGATTGGTATTGCCTCCCAAATTGGCACCCATTCAAGTAGTGATTGTGCCTATTTATAAAACAGATGAAGAACTGTCTAAAATCTCCGAAAAAGCCAACGAGATCATGGCTAAGTTGAGGTCCAAAGGAATTTCTGTGAAATTTGATAATAGAGATACCCACAAGCCGGGGTGGAAATTCGCGGAATATGAACTCAAAGGAGTTCCTGTCAGGATTGCCATGGGGCCTAGGGATCTGGCAAATAATTCTGTGGAAATTGCCCGAAGGGATACTTTGACAAAAGAAACCATTCATCTCGGTGAAATTCAAATCGAAGATTATATCAGTGACTTGATGGATACCATTCAAGATGCCATCTATAATAAAGCATTGAATTTTAGAGAGGAAATGACTACTGAGGTAAATTCTTGGGATGAATTTGAAAAACTGATTGAAGAGAAGGGTGGGTTCCTTGCTGCGCATTGGGATGGCACCAATGAAACAGAGGAAAAAATCAAAGAATTGACAAAAGCAACTATCCGCTGTATTCCATTGAACCGTAAGGAAGAATCAGGCAAGTGTATCTTCAGTGGTAACCCTTCCCATGGAAGAGTTTATTTTGCCCGCGCATATTGATATTTAAAAATCATTTTTAACAAAAGCCTTCCCCAAGTTTGGGGAAGGCTTTTGTATGCTCGTTACCATTGACAGATTTTGAAATCGAGTGTTTAGAACTACAGATAGCATTAAATCTATAATAAAACTTTGCCTTGTCACCTCGACGTCAGGAGAGGTCTACTGCCCATTTTGATGTCATTTCCTTTCTGTAAATGCCAAATTTTAAAAACTACCATTGACATATTTGGATATATACCTTTGAACTGTAAAATACATTCAAGACTATATAGAACTTTGCCTTGTCACCTCGACGTAAGGAGAGGTCTGTAGCCCGACTTGATGTCATTCCTTTTCAAAATGTTGGGGACTCAGAATGTCGGTGTGAGACTTTAACCATTTCCCCAGCATCGGTCATCGGACGATTTTTCTTCTTCCGTCCTAAATCAACTGGTAGCAAGGCATATAATCAGATTAAATAAAATATTCATCCCACTGATTTTTCTACCTGAGAAAAACTAACTATTTTCATAAAAAATATTCTTATGACTTGGTTTATTCTAACCAGCCTTTTGGCAATTGGACTAATTTTGGTGGTTGCAGAAATTATTTTTGTTCCTGGAACAACCTTGGTAGGCATAATTGGTCTGATTGCTACGATAGGAGGTATTTATTATGCTTTTATCTCCTTTGATCCACAGATAGCTTGGGTAATTTTGGGACTTACATTGTTATTGAATTTCTCAGTTTTATTTTATGGTTTTCGCTCAGGGGTATGGAAGAGATTTGCCTTAAAAGAATCTATCACGAGCAGGGCCTTTGATGACAGGCTTTTAGGACTGGAAATCGGCATGGAAGGGAAAGCAGTTTCGGATCTAAAACCGATTGGCAAAGCAGAGTTCTTAGAGCGGATTTATGAAGTGAAATCCAATTCGGGATTAATTTCTGTCGGTTCAAAAGTTATAATTACTAAATTGGAAAACAATACAATCATCGTAAATAATTAAATCATGGATATGACCAATTCGGCCTTTATTTTATTCTCAGCATTTGCCGCGCTGATCCTGCTTTTTGTCTTTCTATACTTTGTCCCAGTTAATTTATGGATAACAGCAATTTTCTCCAACGTAAAAGTCGGTATAGGGGAATTGATAGGGATGAGGATCAGAAAAGTTCCACCAAGTGTTATTGTCAATTCTCTGATTACAGCGACCAAAGCAGGTCTAAATCTCACAACCAATGACCTTGAAACGCATTATTTAGCGGGTGGTAATGTTCCCAATGTCATCAGGGCTTTGATTTCAGCAGACAAAGCCAATATTACCCTGAGCTTTAAGCAGGCAACGGCAATAGATTTGGCTGGTAGGGATGTGTTTGAAGCGGTACAGATTTCTGTAAATCCTAAGGTGATCAATACACCGAATGTAGCGGCCGTTGCAGCCGATGGGATTCAACTGATTGCCAAAGCAAGGGTCACCGTAAGGGCCAACATAGCCCAATTGGTCGGTGGTGCAGGAGAAGAGACCATTTTGGCTCGGGTAGGTGAAGGTATAGTCACCTCTATAGGTTCAGCGCAAAACCACAAAAGTGTGCTTGAAAATCCTGATAAAATCTCAAAATTAGTCTTGGAAAGGGGATTGGATGCAGGAACAGCATTTGAAATCTTGTCCATAGATATTGCAGATATAGATGTAGGAACAAACATCGGTGCAAAACTACAGATTGATCAGGCTTCTGCTGATCTAAAAGTTGCAGAAGCTAAAGCCGAGGAAAGAAGAGCAATGGCGGTGGCCTTGGAACAGGAAATGAAAGCAAGAACTGTCGAAATGAGGGCTACGGTGATTGCTGCCGAGGCAGAAATTCCAAAAGCAATTTCTGAAGCCTTCAGAAGTGGTAAACTTGGTGTGATGGATTATTACAGGATGGAAAATATCCAATCAGACACCGATATGAGATCATCTATTGCAGGCACTGATTCAGGAAGTGGGACAGAAGGAGGAAAAGGAAAGTTAGGAGATAAGAAGTAATAAGGTAATTAATATTATAATCTAGAAAAATCCCTGGTAATGAGCCGGGGATTTTTCTATTTATATGTTTTGGTCATCAAGCATATACGAAATGTTTCCAGTAAAATGGTAATTCAAAACAATTTTTGTCAGGAACCCGAAATTTCCATTCCATCCGACTGCCTACTTCGGACTTCCCCGTTTCTCGGAGAGGCAGGCGAACTGTTTGTAGAAGAATATTGGGTTACTGGCCAAAGAAGCGAATGCGCATTTTAATCATTCTCCTTTTTTCTTTTTAGGTGCAGGACCCTTTGATTCAGGTTCTGAAGGGAGAAACTGATATTGATCTTCCGCCAATATTTGGTTGCCACCTAAATCAAAAAGAATATTTTTATAATAGATTGGGAGAAGGTAATCTCCCCGTTCATCAATGATACCGTATTTATTCCCTATTCTAACAAGAATCTTATTTAGGTCTTCCCTTCTAAGTTCCTGGAATTTTGGTTCAACAATTTCCTTCCCATTTGGGGCAATCAAACCAAATAGATTGTTGTTTTCTGATATGTAGTAATTTTCAAAAGCCCTTGTGATTCTATCGTATCCTTCGTTTAAAAGGATATTTCCACTTTGGTCAATCAGGTTATGTTTTCCGTTCTTCTTCACTAAGGCCAAGCTGTTATTAAAATCAGATACTTGATCGAATGCAGAAGCGGTAATGTTGATTCCATCTTTATTTAAAAATTCCCATGCACCGTTAATTTTAACAGCTGCCAAACCTTCCGTGAAATTTCTCACTTCCTCATATCTATTTTCTATAACCCATGCCCCGGATTGATTGATAAAACCAAATAAGTTGGATTCCTTTGCAGGAAACAGAGACTCGTTGCCGGGAAGGATGGTTTCTAAATTCCCGTCAACAGGGTTGATAATCCAGCCATTTGAGCCCAATAAGCCAATCCGATTATCTTTTAAAAGTACATTGTAATACTTCTGACCCACCCTGAATACCTTGTCCATTCCAGTCTGATCCAGTAGAATCCCATCATTTTTCATTACCCTTCTGAGTTTCCCATGGATGTATTCAAGCATCAAGCCGTCTTCCAGCGTAATCTTATGGTAGGAAGTATAGGTAATGTCAACCTTTTCTTCCCGCCCTCTGATCAACATATATTGGTTTCCGTCAAAAGCATAAAAATAATTATCCTCAATATGAGCAATGTGGTCGATGATAGGCTGCAAAACATACTCTCCTTCTCTATTGATCAGACCATAACCCGAGCTTTCTTTAGATAACAGAAAATTCTCATTGATTTCCTTTATTTCCGAATACAAATGTTCCGGATTTTTTGACAAAGGAAGATAATCCCCTTGTTCTGTTTTGGCAATTACCTGACCATTTCGTGCCATGATAGCATGATCAAAACTTCCAATGAGGGCTGTGTTTCTTGTGGAATGATCATAAATCCAATATTGCTCTCCTTTTTTGGCCAAGACAAGTGTGTAAAAAGTCTGAATATCATCATACTCCGCCAAAAAAACCTCTTCTCCGTATTCATGAAAAACACCCTTCCCATTCGGACCTTCAATGATGATCCAAGGTTGATGGTATCCTATCACGGTTTCTGCCTTCAGGTTCACAAAAGGTTTTAACTCTTTGCTGAGTAGCTTTAATTCTTTGTTTGATGAACTTATTCTTACCGATTCCCCTAAAATGCTGATTTCATCATATTCCACACGGGATTTAAGTTTGAGATTCTGATCATAAATCTCATAAGTTTGGGCAGAGCTACTGGTAAGCGTCAAAAATAACAATAGGGTAGAGGCACAGGCTGCTACCCAATATTGGCGATTATTCATATTTGATAACTTCAAAGCGTAATTTAAAAGGATTGGTGTGGGAATTCAATACCTTATCCATATTTGTTGTGGGACAAATTAATTGTGGTCTTTTTGAAGGTTACAAGGAATGATAATAATCTAGGGTAATGGCAGGTTGATATTGAATTGATGCCAATTTCAGTCTTCCATTCTATTTGTAATAGAATTATGGGTAACTGGCAAAGAAGCGGATAACCATTAAAAAGATTATGATTTCTTCTCATTGACCTTCTCAAGATCAAATAGATCAGAAATGATATCTATCATTTTGTCTGCCTCATCTTTTTGGCAGGCTGCCCGTAATTGTACGACAGGTACTTTGAGGATTTTCTGCATCATGCTCTTCGTTATTTTATCAATAACAGCAATCTGAGATTGGTCAGCATTTTTTAAAAAACGCTCCATTTCCTCTTGACGAATCTGTTCTAAGGCATTCTTCAATTTATTGATGGTAGGGGATACCATCATTTCTTTTTTCCAATTGTAAAAATCATCAATACTTTGCCCAATGATATTTTCTACTTCCGGTATGGCCGCTAATCTTTTCTCCAAAGTGGCAGACGCTTTACTTCTGATATTGTCAACATTATATAATATTGCCCCGGGAACACCCTCGATAGATGTTTCAACACTTCTTGGAACCGAAAGGTCAATAAAAAGTTTGTAGCTTGGGATTTCCATTTGCTTTACCAAGGCCTTGGTGATAAAAGGCTCCGATTTCATAATTGAAGAGACGATTACGTCAGCTTCTTTCATTGCTTCAATACAATCCTCAAAAGGTATTACTTCAAAACCCAATTCTTGGGCAAGGGCTTCGGCCCTTTCAAATGTCCTGTTTGTAATGGTGACTTTAGCTTCAGGAATGTGCACCATATTCTTGGCTACATCTTCTCCTATTTCACCCACACCGATCAAAAGTATCCTTGGCTGATAAGTATTGGAAGTCAATTCCTCAATCAACTCTACAGCTGCGTAAGACATGGAAGCGGCACCGTCACGGAATGCGGTTTCTTGAACCACTCTTTTATTGGTAAAAAAAACAGTATGCATTAAGCGATGGAGAAATGGACCTGCCATATCCAAATCAGCAGAAGCCTGATAAGCCCTTTTTACCTGATTTGAAATCTGCATGTCTCCCACTACCTGTGCCTCCAAGCCCATCGATACTTTAAACAAATGATCTATTCCTTCTCTGTCGTTGTTGAATATTTTGAAGTATTCCAAATAATCAACCACATTGGGAAGTCCCTTTTCCAAACCGATTAACTTGATGATTTCAGTACTCAGGTCCAATTCATGGGAATAGTATACTTCTGTCCTGTTGCAGGTGGAAAGAATCAATGTATCTGAAATACTGAAAAAATCCTTCATTTTTACCAGAAGGGAATGAATAGAACCTTCATCAAGAGCAATGACTTCCCGTATTTCAACAGGAGCACTCTTATGGGATAAACTTAAGGCTCTAAACTTGTTTTGCATTTCAGGCTTCATTCGGTGACAAATTTAATTCAGTTTAAGTAGTAAATAAATAATTAACCAATACTCGGAGTAATTTAAAACCTGTCTAAATAACAAAGGCTTCCGATACTTCATTTTATGAACAATATTCGGAATAATTGGAAATTAAAACCAATTGTATTAAATTATCCCTAATAGATACGGTCAATGATTATATCTTAGATGTTTGATTTTTATGAAAACAAAGTTTTTATTTTTTCTAAGATCCTATTTTGGGTTTTCGCAGAGGGAATCCAGAGGGTTGCTTTTGGTATTTCCTGCCATATTCCTTTTGTATCTAATTCCATCAGTGTACAATCAGTTCCTCCACCACCAAAATAAAGAGCGATATGAGCGCTATATTCAAAAAGCAGACAGTCTGATACAAGCTGGATGGAAGCCCTATGAATCTTTTTCATTTATTTCTGAAATGAAATCCGGACAAGATACCGTTCGAAGAGCAGGACAATACCAAAGAGTCAGGTCTCCACAGTTTAATAAACTCGATTTCTATGAAGCTGATTCAGTTGTCCTGCAGATTGTACCGGGCATTGGGCAGACCATGGCAGCCCGGGTTGTCAAGTTCAGGGAAAACATTGGTGGGTTACACGATAAGGAGCAGTTGCTTGATGTTTATGGGATGACACCGGAGGTAATGGAGAATATTTTTGAGTATTTTGATTTTGAGCCAGGGATAAAAAATAAACTTAAAATTAACCAATTAGATGCTGCTTCTTTGGCGAAACACCCTTATTTGACTTATGGTGCGTCAAAGGTGATAGTGGCCTACAGGGAACAACACGGTCCCTATTCTCAAGCCGAAGATCTTCTCAAAATTAAAATCTTTAATGAAGAATGGTTGGAGAGGTTAAAGCCTTATTTGGAGTTTTGATGTTTGCTCAGTGGAACTATTTGTACGAAACTCTCACAAAAATTCAAACTCTTCAGGGGTTTAATTAGTGAACGCACTAAAATTAAGAAATTTCTAAATTTTTCTGGAAGGGAGATTTTCGGTTATTTCCAAAATCCCACCATATTTGCGCCATGGTATCGGAAAAGTATGCATTTATGCAGCAACCACTTAATTTCCCTGAATTCAAATTCAATATCAGGGAGCACAAAGGTACCTTGAGCATTTTCGATGCAATGAGGAAGAAGTTTTTGATATTGACACCTGAAGAATGGGTCAGGCAACACATGATCAGTTTTTTGGTGGAATACAAACAATATCCAAAGAGCCTCTTTGCACTTGAAAAAAGTATACAATACAATAACCTCTTAAAAAGATTCGATATCCTAATCCTTGACAGGAGTGGCAATCCCTTTCTATTGATTGAATGTAAGGCCACTGATGTCAAATTATCCCAAAAGACCGTAGAACAGGTTGCAGTGTACAATAAAACCGTTGGGGCACCATACATGGGTATCAGTAACGGGAAGCAACATATATTTTTGGCATTTATCAGAAATGAACAAAAATATGAACAACTATCAGATCTACCCCAATTTCAATTATGATAATTGTGATTTCTGTCATGTTTTATGTTATCTTTAACCAATAAGTTTGAGACGAAAACAATAATTAATTGAACAATGAAAGTCAAACAAAAAAGCACACCCTGTGAGCTTTGCATGAGCAGAAAGTTCTCACTTTTCTCTGATCTTTCTGAGCAACATCTTTGTCACCTGTCTGATAGCAAGAACTTTATAACCCATAAAAAAGGACAGATTCTTTTTTATGAAGGCACCAAACCACTTGGGGTTTTTTGCATCAATGACGGTATTGTCAAGGTGTATAAAACTGCCTCAAATGGTAAAGAACAGATAGTGAGGTTGGCCAAGAAAGGAGACTTCTTGGGATATTCTTCTCTTTTGGGAGAAGAGTCTTACTCCAATTCTGCGACAATTGTGGAAGATGCAAAGATTTGTTTTGTTCCCCGGGAATCTTTTCTTAAAGTTCTGGCGGAAGATACCGGCTTTCATAGGAGGGTGACCAAGGCACTTTGCCATGACTTGGGGGTGATGGAGGAAAAACTCACCGATGCCACCCAAAAATCAATCAGAGAGCGGCTTGCATTTACTTTATTGAAGTTGAGTGAAACTTATGGTATTGATGGATCTGAGGGAGAGAAAATTGATATTATTCTCACTAGAGAAGAAATTGCCGGATTGGTGGGAACTGCTACAGAAACCGTCATCAGGTTATTATCTGAATTCAAAAAAGATCAATTGATTGAATTTGAAGGTAAAAAAATCATTGTGTTGGATAAAAAAGGACTTGCGAGGCTTTCGGATTTTTATGGATGATTAGGTTTATTATTGAATGCTGATAGAGCTGATTTGCACAGATTTATTTATCTGCGTTTATCCTGAAAATCAGCATCAGGACTTCCTGAATGCTCACTGAGCTCAGGAGCGTTCTATTCAATGACGCCCAAAGTATAATTTTTATGATTTTCTATTTTACACGGCACCGATCCTTCTGAATTTAAAATATCAGAAATCATTTTGAATCTGTTATTGTTGTCAAGCCATGAACCTTCGTCTAACCCTAATTATTTTATTTCTTGCAATTAGCTCTTTGTCCTTTGGGCAAAGCCTTGCCTACAAAACCCTGCTTAAAGGATATTATGACAAAGATTTTCCAGTCGTTTACCCGGATCAGGAAAAGATTTTAGAAAGTGCAATTTTACTTGATACCCGGGAGAAAGAAGAATTTGAAGTCAGTCAGTTGAAAGGAGCGACATGGGTCGGTTATGAGACTTTTTCGATGGAAAGCTTAAAGGATATCCCTAAAGATGAGACTATTGTAGTTTACTGCTCTATCGGTGCCAGAAGTCAGGATATTGGAAAAAAACTCAAATCTGCTGGTTATCAGGAAGTTTATAATTTGTATGGTGGAATTTTTCATTGGGTAAATGAGGATAATCCTGTTTACAATAATGAGGAGGAGACAGAAGAGGTGCATGCATTCAGCCGCATTTGGGGGATTTGGCTTGAAAAAGGGAAAAAGGTGTATTGAATTGTCATGTAAGCGACAGGATTTGTTATTCAGATGGGTT
Source organism: Aquiflexum lacus (assembly GCF_015476655.1). Classification (GTDB taxonomy): domain Bacteria; phylum Bacteroidota; class Bacteroidia; order Cytophagales; family Cyclobacteriaceae; genus Aquiflexum; species Aquiflexum lacus. Next base: position 49,942 of record NZ_JABFHF010000008.1, on the reverse strand, counting down.
AATTTTGAAATCTGATACTTGGTAGATACCGTAATTTCTCAAAACCATTTTAGCTTCCTTCATGAAAATATTAATTCATTTATTATTTATCTTTTCATTTTTGTCCTGTCAGGCGTCTGATTTGGGCCAAAAAGATTCAACTCCACCATCTCATCTGATCTTCGATGAATTATTGAAAAAACATGTCAGCAAGGAAGGGGTAGTCAACTATAAAGGTTTTATTGAGGACAAAGAGAAGTTGGACGAATATTTGGATCTTTTGAGCAACAATGCTCCCGACAAACAAAAATGGACAAAAAATGAGCAATTGGCTTATTGGATCAATGCTTATAATGCTTTTACGGTTAAGCTCATTATTGACAATTATCCTGTAGCAAGCATTCAGGACCTGCATCCCAAAATAAAAATACCTTTGGTAAATACAGTTTGGCACATTAAATTTTTCAAGATTGGGGGAGATGATGCAAACCTTGATGAGATTGAACATAAAATCCTGAGAAAGGAGTTTGATGAGCCGCGCATCCATTTTGCGATCAACTGTGCCTCTTTTTCATGTCCTCCGCTTTTGAATGAGGCATTTTTTCCCAACCGGATAAATTCACAATTGGATAAAGTTGCCAAAGGCTTTATCAATGACCCCAAAAGAAATAGAATCAGTAAGGATCAACTTGAAATTTCCAAGATTTTTTCTTGGTTCCAAGGAGATTTCACTAAAAATGGAAGTTTAATTGACTACATTAACCAATATTCAACCGTGAAAATCAATCCCAAAGCGAAAGTTTCTTACCTTGAATACAACTGGTCCCTGAATGAATAAATCCCACAAACATATAGTCATTATAGGAAATGGCATTTCAGGAGTAACCTGTGCCAGGTACATCCGAAAAAACGATGAGGGTGTTTCCATCACCATTGTGTCGGGTGAAACAGAACATTTCTTTTCCAGAACAGCCCTGATGTACATATACATGGGCCACATGAAATATGAACATACCAAACCCTATGAGGATTGGTTTTGGGAAAAGAACAGATTGGACCTTGTAAAGGGTTGGGTGGAAAAAGTCGATTTTGGAAATAAGAAACTGAATTTTCAAAATGGCAAAACACTGGACTATGATGTGTTGATTTTGGCAACAGGCTCCAAACCCAATAAGTTTGGCTGGCCCGGACAGGACTCGATAGGTGTGCAGGGCTTGTATTCCTATCAGGATCTGGAATCCATGGAAAAACACACTCAAAATATCAATAGGGCAGTTATTGTAGGTGGTGGTTTGATTGGGATAGAAATGGCTGAGATGCTGAAAAGCAGGGATATTCCTGTCACTTTTTTGGTCAGGGAAAAGAATTTTTGGGACAATATACTGCCCTTTGAGGAATCCCAAATGATCAACAGACACATCAAAGAACACCATATAGACCTCAGGCTGGAAACCGAATTGCATGAAATTATACCAGATGAAAGTGGTAGGGTAAAGGCCATAAGTACAAAAACCGGAGAAGTCATTGTTTGCCAATTTGTAGGACTGACTGCCGGGGTAAGTCCCAATGTGGATTTCCTGAAAAATAATCCTGTGGAGGAAAATGAACCTTCCCTACAAATACAGCGTGGTATTTTGGTCAATGCCTATTTTGAAACCAATATCCCTGATATCTATGCCATTGGGGATTGTGCGGAATTTCAAGAAGCACTTGCTTCCGATCGGAAAAATATTGAGCAAGTTTGGTACACGGGTAGGATGCACGGGGAAACTTTGGCCCATAACCTTACCCACCAAAAGTCAGTGTCATATCAGCCCGGAATATGGTTCAATTCTGCAAAATTCCTGGATATAGAATACCAAACTTATGGACATGTCCCGCCCTTTTGGGATGAGTATATCGGGAGTTTTTATTGGGAACATCAGGGAGGCAAAGCTTGTCTCCGGATTCTTTATCAAAAAAGTGACATGGCCATTGTTGGAGTGAACGCTTTTGGTTGGAGGTTAAGACATGAATTTTTCGACAAAGCCATCACGGATGGTTGGAAGCTGGAAAAAGTAATGGTCAACCTGAATAAAGCCAATTTCAACCCTGAGTTTTTTGAGGCATTTCACCGGGATGTTCTCAAAAAATACAATCAGGAAACAGGAAAGCAATTAAAAGTTGGCAAAACGTCATTTTTGAAAAAACTAATCGGTTCACGGGCATGAAAACTATTCAAAAAATTGGGTTAGCGCTTTTCATTATTGGATTAGTAGGCTTTAGTTTGCTGCCTTTTATTGGTACCTACCAACTGGAAAAAGAAATTGTAATCGAACAAGTCAAGGACATTCATGCTGAAAATATGACCGAAATTCTTTCCCCCATGTTTGGAAAGGAGTACGGTTCCAATTTTGCTTTTATAGCTGACTTTAATACAAATTTCAATGCCTACAATGATCAACTTAAATCTGAAGAGGATTGGGATAATGTGATATGGGATAATTACGTGTTTCCAATAACCAAAGCAGCGGCACAAGGCCCTGTTTCTGAGTCACCTTATTTTTATTTGGCCATAACGATTGGACTGGCAGTTTTGGGTGCTTTGTTGTATATTTTGCCTTTGCACAAGGGAGAAACAGATGGGATAAAAAACGATGGGATTTATTTCTCCTCTATGAAATCAAGAGGGATCTTGGGAATCATCACCGGAACTTGGTTGATCTTATTTTATATCATTTTGTATTGGTTTCCGGAATACCTGACCAATCTGGTTTTGATGGTTGATCCACTCAGCATGGCACTTTCAAGCAACCCGGCAAGTCAATGGTTTTTATATGGATTTATCTATACCCTTGCCATTTTAGTGATGGGTATCAGGATGTTCAGAAAGTATAAGGGAAATGCCTATCAAACCATCAGGACTGTCTCTGTGATGTTTTTCCAACTGGCATTTGCCTTTTTGATTCCGGAGATTCTGGTATTATTGAATATGCCCTGGCATGATTTTAAGAATATCTGGCCTTTGGATTATTCATTCTTTTATGAATATAGGATAGATGGAATGGTAAGTTCAGGCGCTTTGGGCATGTTTATGTTGGTATGGGGGATCATTTTGATTGTATTGGGTGTCCCTTTATTCACTTATTTTTACGGGAAAAGATGGTATTGTTCCTGGGTTTGTGGTTGTGGCGGACTGGCAGAAACATTAGGTGATCCTTACCGGCAACTGTCCGACAAATCCCTCAAAGCCTGGAAAATTGAAAGGTACATGGTCCACGGGGTTTTGGTTTTTGCGGTTGTCATGACAGCGGTGACCATAGTGAATTACTTTATGGAATTTGGGCTTTTGGGTCAGGCCACAGATCAGCTGCACTCGATTTATGGTTTTATGATAGGCTCGGCTTTTGCGGGGGTTATCGGAACAGGATTTTATCCATTTATGGGTAACCGGGTATGGTGTAGATTTGGATGTCCTTTGGCAGCCTATTTGGGGATTGTGCAAAGATTCAAGTCCCGGTTTAGGATTACAACCAATGGGGGTCAGTGTATTTCCTGTGGCAATTGTTCCACCTATTGTGAAATGGGCATTGATGTCCGTTGGTATGCACAGCGGGGACAAAATATCGTAAGGGCTTCCTGTGTGGGCTGCGGTGTCTGCTCTGCAGTATGCCCCCGAGGAGTGCTTAAACTAGAAAATGGAGAAGAAGCGGGAAGACTCAATGAATTGCCGATCATCATTGGAAACAAATCCATTAGCCTGAAATCTTAATTGCAAAACATTAAGTGGATTAACTCTACATTCAACAATAGAGAAGAGAAGAAAGATACCTTTTCATATTGATTATATAATTCTATAATGTGAAAAAAATTCGGCTAAGGTTGGCCTTAATGCCTCTTTAGGGGCGAAATATGGGTAGGAAAAAAATCGGTTATGGTAGGTCGTGCCTTTAGGCCTGCCCATCCGCAGGCGGGTACGTAATATATGTTGTACCTGCCTACCGGACAGGCAGGCCTAAAGGCACAAAAGAGGCCCGATTGATCGTTTGATTCTACCCATATTCCGTCCCTATGGGACTTTGGTTCAAATTAGAATCAAGGTTTTCATAAGTTTATAACAGGATTCTAAAACGTAGCAAATTAGATTTAAGATAAACCAAAAAAAATCTCATTTAATTTTAAGACGTCTTTGCAAAACTGACATAAAAATGGCAATCCTATACAATTCTCGGAAGATGCTGAATTTGACGGTTCTCCAGACTTCCGACTTCGGTCTTCCGTCTCCCGTCCTTTTTGTAAGAGGATTTAGGATCGCTCATAGAATAGCAGTTTCCAACATATATCACCAACAAAACTGATAAAAAGGTCAATGTATCTCATTTATTTCTTTCTAACTATATATGTCCTGGCCATGCTGTTTGTCCTTTTCTACAGCTTTGCCCAAGCACATTTGTTATATCACTTTTTTAGATTTAAAAATAAAGCGAATCAAGAGACAGATCAAATTCCGGAAGAATTACCAATTGTCACTGTTCAGTTGCCTGTCTATAATGAACTGTACGTGGTCGAACGCTTGATCGATGCGGTAGCAAAATTCAATTATCCAAAAGAAAAGCTAGAGATTCAATTGTTGGATGACAGTACAGACGAAACTGCTGAGATAATTAAAGACAGCATTCAAAAATATCCCGAAATTGATTTCCAATATATTCACCGAAAGCTTAGAACAGGTTTCAAGGCCGGAGCTTTGCGCGAAGGTCTGAAAGAGGCGAAGGGAGAATTCATTGCAATTTTCGATGCGGATTTTGTACCTGATCCTGATTTTTTGACCAAGACAATTGGTCATTTTTCCAATGAAAAAGTAGGTATGGTGCAGACAAGGTGGACGCACTTGAATGAGGATTATTCCATTTTGACCAGACTTCAGGCATTTGCTTTGGATGCACATTTTATGGTGGAACAGATGGGAAGGAATCAACAAGAAGCCTTTATCAATTTTAATGGGACGGGGGGAATCTGGAAAAAAAGCTGCATCCTTGATGCTGGCAATTGGCAGGATGATACGCTTACCGAGGATTTGGATTTGAGTTACAGGGCCCAACAAAAAGGTTGGGAGTTTGTATACAGACCTGATATTAAATCACCCGCTGAGTTGCCCCCGGTAATGTCAGCCATCAAATCCCAACAATTCAGATGGACCAAAGGCGGGGCAGAATGTGCTGCCAAACATTTGGGAGATGTCCTACAAAAGCCCTTTGGGTTCAAAGTCAAATTTCATGCTACAGCCCATTTGTTGAATGCGGTAATTTTCATTGCCGTTTTATTGGTAAGTCTCAGCAGTATCCCGGTTTGGTGGGCCTTTTATCAAGGCATGATTCCTGAAAGTTATTTTCAGGGGGCTGCGGTATTTTTGGTTGGTTTTGTGATTATTGCTTTGGTTTACTTTGTTGCCAATTTGAGTTTGGTGAATTACAGTTGGCGGGGCATAGGAAGGTTTCTTTGGGAGTTGCCCTTGTTTCTATCGGTAAGCATGGGTTTGGCATTACACAATTCCCAGGCAGTTTGGGAAGGTTTGACCGGCAAGAAATCACCCTTTATCAGAACGCCAAAGTATAACCTCTCGAAGGAAAATAAAAACTGGAGCAAAAACATCTACAATTCATGGAAAATACCCTTAACCACCTATTTGGAAGGGGTATTGGCCTTGGTATTTATAGCCATGGTAATTTTGTCCATTCAGACAGGTACCTATGAAATGTTGGTATTTCATTCCATGTTGGCGGTAGGGTATGGGTTAGTGAGTTGGGAGTCTTTTAGGGGAAGTAGGGTGGGGTAGTAGGGAGAAGCGAGATGCGAGAGATTAGAGCCGAGAACCAAGAACCAAGAACCAAGAGCCAAGAGCCAAGAAACAAGAGACAAGAGACAAGGATCAAAGCCTGTCCCGAGCATCGGGAAACCAAGATCGACACGTCATTGCGAGCCTGCCTGCCGATTTTGGTAGGTAGCACTACATTCACTGTTAAACTTTAAAATAATCCTTCGTGCGACGCGGCAATCTCTTTAGGCGGATGAGGTTTATTTGTGCTATGGAGGAAGAGAAGTGAGACAAGGAAGCCAGGAATTGAAATGCAAGAGCCAAGAACAGAGAGCCAAGAAACAAGAAACAAAGCCTGCCCCGAGTATCGGGGAACCAAGACTCAAGATCCGAGGAGAAGCGAGAACGTAGAGGTTAAAACGATTGGTTGTCGTTAATTGCACCTGCCTGCCTTGGGTAGTCGGGCACTCCTAATTTGATTTATTGTTAGAAAAATACTTTCGTGCGACGTGGCAATCTCAAAAAGGTTGATTAGGAGAGTGAAGGTTTAAAGAACCAAAAAGCAAAGCTTTTCCAGATGCTAATCATATTCAGCCCTCCCTATTCTTCGTACAGGCTCTACAGGGCTTGTCCAGAAAAATCTTGATTTCAAAACCTACCTTAATTCGGTAGGGTAGCGGGTAGGAAGACAATGGGCCGGGCCGGCTGGGCCTTGTGGGTGGATAGGATCCCATTGTCTTGACTTTTTTGTTACTTTTTTGGTCAAGCAAAAAAGTAAGAGAGAAAAAGATAAAAAAAATGAATAAGACTTCACTCACTTAATTCCACCCTGAAAAACACTAATAATTATCGGGATTCGTGCACAAAAAGTAATAGAGAAAAAGACAAAAACATGAATTGGACGTCACTCACTTAAAATAGCTTTGACTAAGATTCTTCTCAAAAAACTTACTCTCCATATTTCGAAAAAGAAGGTCGGAGTTATAAATAGACTCTTCGGACATAATTGCCAGAATCGTTGATAAAAAAAATGAAAAAGTGGGATGAGTTAGAAGACATAATTTTAACCAAAAACCCATTGATCTTTGATAAATTTACACCTGAATCAAAAACCTTTGAAAAACCCTTTAATGCCTCAATCAACAGATAACCCCTCCAACTTCACCATAGACGTCCTTATCCCCGCCTTCAATGAAGAAAACTCCGTAGGCAAAGTAATCAAAGATATTCCGGCTTTTGTCAGGAACATTATTGTGGTGAATAACAACTCCCATGATGACACCAAAATGGTGGCTGAAGCAGCAGGGGCAATTGTGTTGGATGAACCGCAGAAAGGCTATGGCAAAGCCTGCCTAACAGGAATGAAATACATCAAAAGCTTAAAGCAGCAACCCGATATCCTGGTGTTTCTCGATGCGGACTATTCTGACTATCCCGAACAAATGAATGAAGTCATCCGGCCAATAATCCAAGATGGCATTGATATGGTGATTGGTTCAAGGGCCTTGGGTAAAAGAGAGAAAGGCTCCATGACATTCCCCCAAGTATTTGGAAATTGGCTTTCAACCACATTGATGAGATGGATATATAAGGTGGACTACACAGACCTAGGCCCTTTCAGGTCAATCAAGTGGGATAAATTGAAGGCCCTTGGAATGGTAGATGAAAATTTTGGTTGGACCATCGAGATGCAGATCAAAGCTGCAAAGTCTGGATTGAAAACAACAGAAGTTCCTGTAGATTATAGAAAAAGAATAGGTGTTTCTAAAGTCAGTGGGACAGTAAAAGGAGTTTTTGGAGCTGGATGTAAGATTTTGTGGACGATATGGAGGTATAGGTGAGTTTCAAGCAAAGTGAAATAATATTGGAATTATTGTTTTTTATGAAAATAATTATAGTAATTCAGGCTTTATTTACTTTTGATTTTTAATAATAAGTTCGTGGTTATTTTTAAAAAACTTATATTTATTAATAAAATTCATTTTATTTTATGTTCACATACATAAAAAAACATTTTAAATAAAATAATTTGTTTTTAATAATTCAAAAATTAAATTTGTTTCATACAAAAATCCGATTTAAATTCTTAGTGTTTTAATTTTCCTTGACTAATATCTAAATCTTCATGTTGAAAAAGAGAATTTTAGATCGTTTCCTTGAGGTAGCCGTAAATCACCCAACTTTAACGGCTGTGGTTTTTAATGAAAAATCAATTTCCTATGGTGACTTGAACGATCGTGCTACTGTTTTGGCAAAAGCAATCAAGGAAATTGCTCCCAATGAAGAGATAATTGGAATCAGCACTTCGCGCAGCATTGAAATGATCTTAGGCGTTTTGGCGATTTTGAAAGCGGGTAAGACTTACATGCCAATAGATCCAACCTATCCTGAAGAAAGGCATAAAAATATGATTGAAATTTCCTCACTCAAGTATGTCGTGGCAGGTAAGGAGGAGGAAGAATGTTGGAGTAAACTTGAGTTAAAAAGAATTGGATTTGATGCACAAAGCAAGCAAGAGGAGATTGATTTACCTCTTGAACCGCAGGAAGTTTATGCGGTATTTTTTACCTCCGGATCTACAGGCAAACCAAAAGGGGTGATGGTTACCACCCAAGGGGCAGTTGAATTGATTGAATACAAATTGAAAACTTCTCGGGCTGCCGGATTGGGTGTCAAAACCTTGCAGTTTTGTCATTTGGGATTTGATATATCGGTGAAGGAGATTTTTGTTTCCCTTTCTTCGGGCGGGGAGTTGCACTTGGTAGAAGAAATGCAGAGGCTCGATGCCTACTACCTGCTCAATTATATCCAAAGCCATGAAATCAATACTATTTTTCTACCCAATGTATCGCTCCAATATCTGACAAATGCTTCAGTAATTTCCGGAATTTATCCGAAAAGCCTTATTGAACTGAATACAGGTGGGGAGCAATTGCAGATAAGTCCTCATGTTAGGGAATTCTTCAAAGAGCTTCCGGGGGCGGTTTTGAAAAACAACTATGGTCCTACAGAGGCTTCCATGTGGGCTTCTGATATTGATTTTACAGGTAATCCCGATTCTTGGGAGGAAATCCCCTCTATTGGATCGCCCTTGGCGGCATGTGAGTTTTACCTTTTGAATAATTCGCTTGAACAAATACCATCAGGTCAGATCGGGGAATTACATATTGCAGGAAACTGTCTTGCAAAAGGATATCTCAACAGGCCCGATTTGACAGCATCGCGCTTCATCTCATGGACATCTCCGGATGGAAAACAACTCAGACTATATAAGACAGGGGATTTGGTTGTATGCAAAGAAAACGGTCAGTATTATTTTCAAGGCCGGGAGGATGACCAAATCAAAATCCGGGGCAATAGGGTTGAATTGGGTGAGATTGAATCCGCCTTAATTAACCTGCCAAACGTGAAACACGCTATTGTAAAATTGGATCAGGACGATTCAGGAGCGAAATTCCTTTCAGGATATGTTTTATTTGCAGATCAAAAAAATGCAGATGTTTCAACAATTAAAACTGCACTAAAATCAAAAATTCTGGACTACATGATCCCGGATTATATTATTGCTGTCGATGAATTCCCAAAAACTTCCTCAGGAAAAGTTGACAAAAAAGCATTGCCCAAACCCCTTCATGAGAGACCCGAATGGGCGGACACCTATATTCCGCCCTCTTCTGAATTGGAACAGCATATCAATACCGTTTTTACATCGGTATTGAATTATGACAAGGTCAGTATCCATGATAATTTTTTTGAAATGGGGGGGAATTCACTTAAAGCCCAAAAAACAATTGCAGCATTAAAACAACGATTCGGTTTGGAATTGCCAATCATTAAATTGTACCAGTTTCCTTCAGTTGCTTTGGTTGCACAATATTTTGAACAAGCCAAAAAACCTCGATTGATTGTTCAGAAAGTCAAAAAATCTGACAAGGAGAGTAGGGGAGTAGCCATTATAGGGATGTCTCTGAAATTTCCCGGTGCCAATTCTATACAAGACTTTTTGGAAATCCTCAGGACAGGAAAAGAAACCATTCGCTTTTTTAGTAAGGAAGAGATTGATGCCAGTATTACCGATAGCTTCAAAAACAATCCCCAATATGTCGCAGCCCGTGGAATCATTGAAGGATATGATACCTTTGATGCTAATTTTTTTGGTCTGAATCCCAAATTGGCTGCAATCGCAGATCCACAACAACGAAAATTCCTGGAATGCGCCTACGAACTCCTGGAAGCAGCAGGTTACAGGACTATAGATGAACCTCTACCCATTGGTGTTTATGCCGGCTGCAGCCCAAATACTTATTTTGTCCACAATCTTATTCCAAACAAAGCTAAGATAGAATCATACGGGGAATTTATGATCAATTCCTTGAATGAAAAGGATTATTTAGCTTCAAGAACTGCTTATCACCTGAACCTGACCGGCCCTGCTGTAAGCGTTCATTCGGCTTGTTCCACTGCATTGTTGGCAGTTGCGCAGGCTGTAGAAGCAATTAGGTCTGGAAAATGTTCCATGGCAATAGCCGGTGCTTCAAGCATCAAATCCCCGGTTTACAGTGGGCATTTGCATGATGAAGGATCTGTCTACAGCAAAGATGGTCATGTCAAATCTTTTGATGAGGCTGCCACAGGTACCGTATTTTCGGATGGTGTGGGCATGGTGTTACTGAAAGACTTGGATCAGGCAATTGCAGATGGAGATCAAATCCATGCGGTAATCAAAGGAATTGGTATCAACAATGATGGCGGGGCAAAAGGGAGTTTTTCAGCTCCAAGTGCCGAAGGACAGGCAGGTGCGATTTATGCAGCTATCCAAGATGCGGGCGTTTCTCCTGATCAAATTGGCTATTTGGAAGCCCATGCCACAGCTACGCCTCTAGGTGATCCTATGGAAATTGAAGGCTTGAAACTGGCATTTTCTGAATGTTCCAAATCAAATTCCTGTGTCATAGGTTCCTCCAAAAGTAATATTGGCCACCTCAATGCGGCAGCTGGAATCGCCGGGCTTTTCAGGGCAATTTTAACCTTAAAGGAAAAACAATTCTTCCCACAGGCAGGATTCCAAAAGCTGAATCCTGCCATTGATTTTGAGCGCACACCATTTTATTTACCAAGCGGACTTTCAGATTGGGAAACGGACCAAATAAGGATGGCAGGGGTAAGTTCATTTGGAGTTGGAGGCACCAATGTACATGTTATACTTGAAGAGGCCCCAATTACAGCTACTTCCTCAGAGGTAGAGAAAACTTATTCCTATCCAGCCTATTTGTTCCCTTGGTCAGCTAAATCAGAGGAAAGTCTGGCAGACTATGCCTTGAAACTTTCTGATTTTGTTAGAGAAAATCCCCTCTTGGATTTGGGAGCAATCAGTGCTGAATTACTGCACAGGCGCATGGGATATCCATTTAGGAAGTTTGTAGTTGCCTCTGATAGCATGGAACTTTTAGAAAAACTTGCCCAGCCTGTTTCAGCGAAAAAACAGCCTGAGGTGATCAGTGAAACAGTTTTCCTATTTCCTGGTCAGGGAGCTCAATTTTTGAATATGGGCAAAGAGCTTTATCACCATGTGGAGGTCTTCAAAAAATCGCTGGATACCTGTGCATTGATTTTAGAAGAATTTGCTGGGATCCAAATACTGGACATCATATTCCCGGAAAAGGAAAATGAGGAAGCAGAACTCTTGTTAAAGGATACGCAATATACCCAACCAGCTATTTTTGCAGTGGAATATGCTTTATCCCAATGTTGGGTTGCACTTGGGATCAAACCGATTATTCTTTGTGGACATAGTATTGGAGAATTTGTGGCTGCACATTTATCCGGAGTATTTAGCTTGGAAGATGCACTGAAACTTGTAGCCAAAAGAGGCAAAATGATCAGTAGTTTGCCTGGTGGGCATATGTTGTCAGTCAGGTGCAAGGAGGAAGAAATCAAGTTCCTTTTACCCGATTCTCTTTCACTCGCAGGTGTGAATGGAGAAAACCAATGTGTGGTAGCCGGTAAAAGAGAAGATATAGCTGATTTTGCGGATCTGTTGGAAACCAAAGATATCCCCTCCAAAATATTACAGACAAGTCATGCCTTCCATTCCTACATGATGGATCCCATTCTGGAGGATTTTGCAGATTTTGTCGCGACAGTTCCAAAATCCAAGCCAAGGATTCCCATCGTCTCCACCGTTACCGGAGATTTTATGACCGATGATCAGGCACAAAGCGCTGAGTATTGGACCAATCAGCTGCGGAATTCGGTTAGATTTGGAGATGCCTGTCAAACATTATTGGAGTTGGATTTGCCATTGTCTTTCCTTGAAGTTGGGCCGGGGAATGTCCTTACTTCACTGATAAGGCAAAATGAAAAGTCAAAAGGAAAAGATTTTAACAATAGTTTAATTAAAAATCCCAAGGTTTCTGACTTTAAGTTTTTACTTACCCAGGCAGGCCAATTGTGGCAAAATGGGAAAAAAATCCATTGGGAAAACCTAATGCCTTTGAATCCGATAAAAGCAGAAATACCCACTTATGCTTTTAAAAAAGAAAAAATATGGATAGAGGCCCCGAGTTCAACAGAGAAAATAGCTAACAAGAGGGATAATTTTTCCGTATCAAATAGTGCCCAAATTTTTGAGAACAAATTGAATCACCCCATCATGGACAGAAAGTCTATAATCAAAGAAAAACTTACTGCATTGATACAGGACAGAACAGGCTTGTCTGTTTCTGATGAGTCAGCTTCTTTTATGGAGCTTGGCTTTGATTCCTTGCTCCTTACCCAATTGGCTTCCAGCATCAAGCAGGAATTCAAGGTCAATGTTACTTTTAGGCAATTAAGTGATGCCTTAGGCGATGTCAGGGCATTGGTTGGGCATCTTGACGATCAGTTACCACAAGAAATGTTCGCGGAAAGCATTCCACCATCTACTCCACAAAAGATAGAGACCCCTTCTTCTCGTGATTACAATCAAATCCCGCAGTTTCCTCAATTGGAACAAATGCCTTTGACAGGGAACAATATTGAAATCATGCAGGTTCTTTCCAAACAATTGGAATTGATGACACAACAAATCAATTTGATGAGTGGAAGATTGACTACAAATAATTCCAGGTTGAATGTTGCTGTTTCCGAACAAAAACAGGAAATGGCTGAAAGCCCTGTCAAAAAGGAAACAGCTATAATCCCCCCAAATGCGCCAAAAACCTTTGGTGCCATGGCTAAAATAGATAAGGTTTCAGCAGCGACAAGCCCTGTACAGGATGCATTTATTCAACAGCTTATCAAGCGGTTCAATGAAAAGACGAGAAGCAGTAAAGAATACACCCAGAAACATAGAGCTCATATGGCTGACCCCAGGGTGGTTTCCGGCTTCAAACCAAATACTAAAGAAATCACCTATTCTCTGGTAGTTGACCGTTCGGAAGGCAGTAAAATCTGGGATATCGATGGCAATGAATATTTGGATGTTTTGAATGGGTTTGGAGCTATCCTATTTGGCCATAGACCGGATTTTGTTCAAAAAGCAGTCCTGGAGCAAATGGAAAAAGGCTTTGAAATCGGTCCACAACATGTCTTGGCAGGTGAGGTAAGTGAATTGATCTGTGAATTTACAGGGCACGAAAGGGCTGCACTTTGTAATACAGGTTCAGAAGCTGTTATGGCAGCCTTGCGTATGGCCAGAACAGTTACAGGAAGGTCTTTGGTGGTATCCTTCAACAATTCTTACCATGGCACATTTGATGAGGTCATTGTCAGAGGCAGCAACAAAAAAAGCTACCCTGCTGCGGCAGGCATTATGCCCTCTCAAGTAGAGAATCTTCTGGTCTTGGAATATGGCACAGCGGAGTCCTTGGAAATAATAAGACAGCGAAAGGACGAATTGGCTGCCGTATTGGTAGAGCCTGTTCAAAGTCGCAGACCTGAATTTCAGCCCGTAGAGTTTTTGAAGAAAGTGAGGGAAATCACCCTGGAAAGTGGGACTGCATTGATTTTTGATGAAGTTATAACCGGTTTTAGAACCCATCTACAAGGGGCTCAAGGGCTTTTTGATATCAAAGCTGATATTGGAACTTATGGAAAAGTAATTGGTGGTGGTATGCCGATTGGTGCTATTGCAGGTTCTGCTACTTTTTTGGATGCCTTGGATGGAGGATATTGGCAATATGGGGATGATTCCATGCCTGAGGTGGGCGTTACTTATTTTGCGGGAACCTTCGTCCGTCACCCCTTAGCTTTAGCAGCAGCCAAAGCTTCTTTGGAATACCTCAAAAATGACAACGGAGCATTGCACGCCGATTTGAAACAGAAAACTGATAGAATTGCAAACTCCTTGGGCAGTTACTTCAGAGCAAGAAACCTGCCTTTCTATATTGCCCATTTTGGTTCCATGTGGAAACTTAAATACCATCAGGAATTACCCTATACAGACTTGATTTTTATTTTAATGAGGGAAAAAGGCATTCATATTTATGATGGATTCCCATGTTACTTGACTAACAAGATTACTGAAGAGGATGTAGATAGCATCATCACTGCTTTCAAAGAGTCCATTGATGAATTGATGAAAGTAGGTTTTTTTGGAGGCTCCTTACAATCCCCTGATCTGGTACAAAAACCAACCTACAATGAACCACCGGTGCCAGGCGCCAAACTTGGTAAAGACCCCATGGGAAATCCTGCCTGGTTTATAAGGGATGAAAATAATCCCGGAAAATTCATTAAGGTCCTAAGCTCAATTTAAGATGGACCGGGATTTTGATTTTGAGTCAGTGGACTATGATCCTTTCGGGGAAAAAGAAATAATCAAGGTTGCAAGATTGACAGATGCGCAAAAAGAGATTTGGCTTTCTTGTATTTTTGGTGGAGATGAGGCTAATCTATCTTATAACCTGAGTTTATCCTTGAGGTTTTCTGGAGGTGTAAACAAAAAGTGCCTTTGGGAAGCCTGTGATTATTTAGTGGATAGACATGAATCTCTTAGGATGTCTTTTTCGGCTGATGGGAATTTTTTCATGGTATATAATCTCCTGGAGTCATTTAAAATCCAAAAAAACTTTTCAATCTTGACTGAAGGGGAGAAAAAAAGTGCTGTGGAAGAATTTCTGGATCAAGAAGCAAGCTTTGTTTTTGACTTCAAAAATGGTCCCTTGGTCCGTTTCTCATTGATTGAATTATCTCACGAGTCTTTTTTATTTACCATAACTGCGCATCACTTGGTTGTAGATGGATGGTCTTTTGGAATAATGTTGGAGGAAATAGCGAGTATTTATAATGCTTTAGAAAATAATAAACCCATTGAACTTCCTGAGGCTTTTCAATTTGGCCAGTATGCAGATGAAATGGAGCTTTTTTCACATTCCAAAGAATATCAATTCACCGAAAAATATTGGCTGGAAAAGTACAAGCTAATCCCCGAGCAATTGGAATTGCCGACAGACAAGCCACGTCCTAATCAACGTACCTTCAAAAGCAAAAGGATTGATTTCGAATTGCCTTCAGAGCTTGTCAAAAGTATTAAAGTGCTCGGGAAAAAATTCAAAAGCAGTCTAGTCAGTACCATAATGGCCGCTTTCGAAATTTTTCTTTCCAAGATTACAGGTCAGGATGATTTAGTTTTGGGTTTGCCCGCCGCAGGCCAAGCGGCCACGGATCATTTGGTATTAATGGGGCATTGCGTGAATCTTTTGCCAATCAGAGCAAAAGTGGACCAAAATCTTTCTTTTGAAGAATACCTTGGCAAAAGGAGGCTCGAACTTTTGGATGATTATGATCATCAAAAATATACTTTTGGTAACCTGATCAAAAAACTGAACCTCGAGAGAGATGCCTCAAGAATTCCATTGGTACCATTAGTATTCAATATTGATGTGGGGATGGACGATCAGGTGAATTTTTCTGGCCTTGAGCACAGCTTGATTAGCAACCCAAGGAAATTTGAAAACTTCGAGATCTTTTTGAACTTGACCAATCATGGAGAAAATTTGATGGTAGAATGGTCTTACAATACAAACCTTTTTCATAAAGATACCATTTCTTACTGGATGCGTGGATTAGAGGATATGCTCTCCCAGGTAGTGCATAATCCGGATAAGCCTATTAGAAACCTGATTTTGAATGAAAGTTTGGTTTTTCAACAACTCAAGGAATGGAATGCAACTTTTATGAAGCTTCCGGTTCAATATTCCTTCTTAGAGATTTTTTATGAACAAGCCAAATCAATTCCTTCAATGATTTCATTCATTGCAGGTGATAAGGAGTTCACCTTTAGAGATCTGAGGCTTTATTCAAATGTGATTGCAAAAAATCTCCGGAACCAAGGTCTTGGTAAAGGGGATGTGGTAGGGATGATGCTTGACCGAAATGAAATGTTATTGCCAGCCCTGCTCGGAATCATGGAGTCAGGAGCTTGTTACTTACCTTTGGATCCGAAATTCCCAATTGACCGCTTAACCTATATGTTGGAAGATTCGGGAGCAAGTTTACTGGTAACGGTAAGGAAATACAGTTCATGGTTGGGTACTGATATAGCGCAATTGACCTTGGATGATTTAAGTTTGCAAGGAGAGGATCAGTTACACGAGATTGAAACTCCTGATCCCAATGATTTGGCTTATATACTCTATACTTCTGGTTCAACGGGTAAGCCAAAGGGAGTCAGAATCAGCCATTTGAACTTGTTAAATTTCTTGGTCAGTATGAAGAATTCTCCGGGGATGATGGCCGGAGAAAAATTATTGGCGATTACAACCATATCATTTGATATTGCAGGACTTGAACTTTATTTGCCTTTGATAGCGGGAGGTACAGTTGTTTTAGCCAATAGTGAGGAATCCCGTGACGGCAGGATCTTGTTGAGGAAAATGGAAAGCCAAAAGATTGACATCATGCAGGCAACCCCGGCCACATGGAGGATGTTGATTACTTCAGGATGGGTTAAACCCATGGATCTAAAAGTACTTTGTGGTGGAGAAGCCTTGAATCAGGACCTTGCAGAAAAATTATTGGATTTGGTTGGGCCCTTTTGGAATATGTATGGTCCTACTGAAACTACCATTTGGTCCACAGTCAAAAAAATCGGAAATGCTGCTCAGATTACAATTGGAAGACCTATTGCCAACACACAAATCTATATTTTGGACGAAAATCAAATGCCCTGTCCTGTTGGAAGGGTAGGAGAGATTTGTATTGGAGGTCTTGGCGTAGCCAATGGTTACCATAAAAGGGATGATCTCACCAAAGATAAATTTCTTCCTGACCATTTTTCCGGTGAAATAAATACAAGATTTTATAGGACAGGTGACTTGGGTAGATTCCAGTTAAATGGAGAAATTGTTTGTTTGGGAAGGCTGGATTTTCAGGTCAAGATAAGAGGCTATAGGATTGAATTGGGTGAAATTGAAACAAAACTCAATCTGATTAAGGGTATTCAACAAGCAGCTGTCAATACTTGGGAACCGGAAGCAGGGGATACCAGATTGGTGGCTTATTTGGTAAGAAAAAAAGACTTGATAGGGTATTCAGAAGAAGAACTGATTGAAAAGTGTAAAGATGAACTCAAACAAGCTTTACCTGAATACATGGTGCCTACCGAGTGGGTTTTTATGGATAAGCTTCCATTTACCAACAATAACAAGGTGGATAGGAAAAGCCTTCCCAAACCTGATAGGAAAAACTTGAAATCCCAAAGCCAACTCACTGATCCGGTTACAGAAACTCAGAAAATAGTATCCCGTATTTGGCAAAAAGTATTGGGTAATAGGGATATAGGGTTGGAATCTGATTTTTTCGCTTTAGGGGGGCATTCATTAATGGCAGTAGAGTTAATGGTGGGAATAGAGAATGAAACCGGTCAAAAACTACCCGTAAACAGTGTATTCCAATACCCAACACTGAAAGATTTCTGTAAATTATTGGAGCCGGAGATGAATTCCCAAGTTTCATGGCAAGTAATTGTCCCGATCAAACCCGAAGGCAAAAAACCACCTATTTTTCTGATTCATGGTGCAGGGGCAAATGTTACTTCATTTTATGGCTTGGCCAAGTATCTGGACAAGGACCAACCGGTTTTCGGAATACGATCTAAGGGATTAAACGGCGTGGATGAACCCTTGAACAGTATTGAAGAAATGGCTTCCTATTACATTCAGGAGATCAAAAAAGTACATCCTTTTGGAACTTTTCATTTGGGAGGACAGTCTTTCGGTGCCTATGTGACATTTGAAATGGCCAAGCAACTCAAAGGGCTTGGACAATTGGTGGGAAAAATAATTCTTTTTGACGTTCCGGCTTACCAATCTGAAACAAAATTGACAGAATGGGGAAAGGTTAAAATGAAGGTAGGGCAAGAAATTGAAAAACGAGTTGTTGATGTAAGTTTGGCCATGCAACATCCGGATGCTTTTAAAAGAATGAAGGCGAATTCTTTTACCAGGAAAGGTAATTTCCTGAAAAAATGGTTTGGAATTGAAAAAGATAAGGAGGCCTCAGACCTATTCCTGACAATTGAAAAAATCAGAAAGATTAACCACAAAGCCATGGATGAGTATATTCTGTCACCTTACGATGGGGATATTATCTTATTCAAGGCTAAAATCAAAACTTTTTTGGTTAAGGATAAGGAGTTCTACGGATGGAAGCCATATGCCCGGCAAGTGATTCCCGTGGAAGTCGGCGGAGATCACAATTCAATGATTGATGATCCTGAACTTGTCGAAAAGTTCGGAGATACATTACAGAAACTTATTGATAAAGGGGTTTGAGATTTTTTTAAAAATTAAGTCAGAGTTTCTGCCAATGACAAAATTTCGGAGCGTCATGCTGAACGTAGAGAAAGCCTGTCCC
The DNA here is from genome assembly GCF_015476655.1 of Aquiflexum lacus. Taxonomy (GTDB): domain Bacteria; phylum Bacteroidota; class Bacteroidia; order Cytophagales; family Cyclobacteriaceae; genus Aquiflexum; species Aquiflexum lacus. Next base: position 31,332 of record NZ_JABFHF010000008.1, on the reverse strand, counting down.
GTCCCGATAAATATCGGGATTCGGGGCATCTCCCGAGGTTCAGGAAATAATAAATTTGAACATAAATAGGACCTCTAGGGATTCCTTGTGCCTACCAATTACAGAATTGGAAATTTATACCTTTGAACTGTAAAATGCATTCAAGACTATAGATAACTTTCCCTTGTCACCTCGAGGTTAGGAGAGGTCTGCAACCCGATTTAATGTTATTTTCCATTCAGTAAATGCCAATTTTCTCAACTCGGAATGACGCCTGAATGCCGTAGGTAGGAGAAACTTGATGTCATTCCCTTTTCTGAATATTTCCAAAATGTTGATTAATACCAATGACCTAAAATCCCATAACAAATCTCAAAAAGCGCTGTGACCAAAAATCACCTCCTAACCACATAAAATGGAATATTATGGGACCCGACATTGCCATGTGGGTCAAAAGTAAAAACAAAAATCCTATATGGTCCCTCATCAATTGGGGTGATAAACTGAATTTTGTCCCCTTTATCTGACAGGATTAGATGCTCCATATTATAATTAAAATTTTGATGATTTAGGAAATAAGTATCTTCAGGCCGGATTTCCCAACGGTAGGTTAAAGAATCTCCTTCGGGGTCCTTAGTGCTCGCGCTTGCTATATATTCTTGATTGGCAGTTAGGTACACATTGTCATTAGCCAAACCATGGCTTGTCTCAATAAATAGATTATCAACTATAGGTGCTAAATTGTCAGCCTTTTTTCCAGACCATGCATATTTTAGAAAATGGGCTAATGAGGACTCTGCACCATCTTCGGAAAAAAGACTAAACCAAGTATGGGTTGCCTCATGTTTAAATCCCCAATAAAAGGCGTAACTTCCTAATAATAAGGCCGAGTCTTGGTGAATAGTATTCCAGTTTATTTCCATGAGCTCCTGTTTCCGGGACATATTCAACTCTTTTGGTGCCCCCCATTCGGTATCCGTTATTTCCCAATGACCTGATGGTCCCCATTCAGATATTATGTATGCTTTGCGCCACCCAAATTTTCCATTGACATTATCAGACATCCTTTTGATTGAATTGAAGGCATTGAATCCTAAAATGTCAATGTTTGGCATAATGAATTTATATAGAGCCAATCGGTCTTTATAGATGGCACCATCCACGGCAGTCATAGTGGGATGATTGGAGTCGACTTTTTTAATCATTTTAGCGACCTTATCGATAATGTAAAAGACCATGACTCTTTTCCCCCCACCATATTCTTTTACTTCATTGCCTACTCCCCACATCAGTAAGGCAGGATGGTCTTTATATTTTTCTATAACAGGCCTTAGCTCTTCTATTTTTTGATCAACTTCCCAAAATTTCCAATAACTAAAGTCATTTCCCCAATAAGGTCGACCTATTTCAAGTCCTAGCGTTACTGTCAGCCCTAATTGATGGGCGGCATCCAATATACTGTCAGCATCATGCAAGCTCCAAGTCCTAATGGAATTTCCACCATATTCAGCTAACTTATCTAAATGTTCTGTTCCGCCTGCTCCCTTTATAAAATATGGTTCACCATGCCTGTAAAGCATTGCCCTTCCATCCTGATACCTTACTGCTACGGTGGAGTTATGATTTTCAGGTCCTATCTTACTGCAAGAAAATAGCAGACTTATAGAGATCAAAAATAAGGTTGTTTTTAATTCTTTTGAATAATGAAGCATCTTTTGCTACTTTTGATGTTGAGTCGCCCAAATTTAGATAAATAATTATTATTTCTCAGCAAAATTATTTTTTATATAAATAAAATTGCATTTTAAAAATAAAATAAAGTATTTCGTGCTGATCATCACCCCTATTTATTTTTATGAACAAAAAACTTCTGCAAGGTAAATTCATTCTAATACTTGGTATTATATCACTTATTATATTTTTACATTGCTTTTTTACGGAAGTTGGAATAGGGTATAAGGTCCTATATTACCTGCTTACTATTTCCTTATTTTTCAAATTGCTAAAGGTGGGATTTGAATGGTATCACTATGCCGGATTACCAAAACCCCGAGATGAATCAGAAAAGCCAAAGCCACCTTTAAAACCTTACACAGTGGATATGCTCACCACCTTTTTCCCCGGAGAGCCTTATAAAATGTTGGAGAATACCTTAAGGGCTTTGGTGGCAGTAAAATATCCGCATACCACCTACCTCTGTGATGAAGGAGATGATGCATATGTGAAAAAACTATGTGCTGATCTAGGTGTAGTACATGTCACCCGCGATACCCATGAAAACGCCAAGGCAGGTAATATCAACAATGCCCTGAAACATGCCACAGGAGAAATTTGTGTGATTTTAGACCCAGATCACGCACCTTATCCGGAATTTTTAGACCATGTGCTGCATCATTTCGATAATCCTGATATAGGCTATGTACAGGTAGTCCAATCCTATGGCAATCAGAAAGAGTCATTTATCGCCCAAGGAGCTGCTGAACAGACCTATACGTTTTATGGGCCTTACATGCAGGCTATGGGAGAATATGGTACTGCGCAAGCCATTGGGGCTAACTGTACCTTTAGAAGGGCAGCGCTGGATTCCATCGGAGGACATGCACCGGGCCTTACTGAAGACATGCATACTTCCATGTTGCTCCATGCCAAAGGCTGGAAGTCTGTATATGAACCGGTGATCTTGTCGCGAGGGCAGGTCCCTAGTAGTATTTCAGCCTATTACAAGCAGCAAATCAAGTGGAGTAGGGGGACATTTGATTTATGGTTCAATCTTTATCCTAAGCTTTTTTCGAAATTCACTTGGAGACAAAAGTTGCACTATGGACTATTGCCGGTTTATTATTTGTTTGGGCTAATCGGAATAATCGATTTTATAGTTCCTGCTTATTCCTTGTTTACAGGGGAATATCCTTGGTTGATGGAGCCCAAACTGTTTTTTGCATTTTTTACACCTTTTCTGCTACTGAACTTAATCTACAGGTATTTTGCTCAAGGATGGCTCAATCATCAAGAGGAAAAAGGCATACATTTGATGGGAGGGATATTAAGGGTTGGTACCTGGTGGATATTTATAGTTGGGTTTGTATACACTTTGTTAAATATCAAAGTTCCTTACATCCCTACCCCCAAAGAACATTCTACCAAAAGAGAATTTTTATTGGGCTTACCCAATCTTCTGGTTGCATCAATTTCAGTAATTGCCGTAATCTATGGATTATCCAATGATTGGCAACCTTATAGCATGTTGATGGCACTTTTTGCTTCTATCAATGCAGTGGTTTTAATTACCGCTTTTGCCATTGGTCAGTCTACTTGGGTGTACCGATCTAAAAGTTCTCTGAATAAGTTTAGGGAGGCGATGACAATCCAAAAGAAAAACCTGTCTTACCTCAGAGTAAGTAGGATATCCTTTCATGTTGTCGCCATCATCATGTTGTTTTCGACTTCCTTTTTTGTCATTAGCTCATTTAAAATTGGAAGTGATGATTATCTTAATCCAAAATTAAAATCTCCTCTTGAAAAAGAGTTGGGGGGCTTCTACACAGGAATATACTTTCCTCAATTTGATATCGAACCGGAAATTGCCTCGATCAATGATCTTGAAAAGAAATCAGGTCACCAATGGGCCATCATTTCTTCCTATGTTTCTTGGGGAGATGAACCGGCCTCGGTTGATAAATGGAAAAAAATCATCAGCCATGGGGCCATCCCCATGGTTACCTGGGAACCTTGGTCCAATTTATTTGAGGCTTATACTGATATTGAAGACTTAAGACTTAACCGTAAGGTGTTTCAATATATTTTAGATGGATATTTTGATGATTATATTGATCAGATGGCCATGAATTTTAGAGATCTTAATTCACCAGTTTTTTTAAGGTTTGCCCATGAAATGGAAAATCCCATGTATTCATGGTCCAGGTCCGGTGGAAATACCCCGGAAGAATTTGTAGCAGCCTGGAAATATATACACCTCCGTTTTGAAAGGGTAGGGGCACACAATGTTTCCTGGGTATGGAGCCCTTGGTCCACCGAGGGCTTTGAATCTTATTTTCCTTATGGCAATGACAGTTCGATCAACCAATATGTGGATTGGATTGGATTGACCGCATTGAATTATGGATTGGCCTCAGCGCAAAAAACTTCAAAATCTTTTGAAGAAATCTATCTTCCCTTCAAAGAACAAATCGAGCAAAAAGGATTTGATCTTCCGGTGATGCTGGCTGAATTTGGATCTACCTCTTATGGGGAAGATGGGGGTAAATGGGTAAGCGAATCCGTTCAGGATATCCAAAATCAGCATCCTGAAATAAGATCCATTGTACTATTTTACAGTGATCTGGATAAGAACTGGATTACAGACTGGCGGCCGGCCGCAAATGAAACTTTTATTGATTGGACTTTTGATCTGAGGAATATAAGTGATGAAATTGCAGGATTTGATTTATTGGAGCAGAGGAATTATGAAACCGCATCAAACATCAAAACCCTTGGTGAACCAAATCCAAAAATGTTAAAAAAAGAGGAGGGTAAACATCAGCTTTTGGTAGAGGGTCAGCCTTTTTATATCAAAGGCATTTGTTACAACACAGGACACGATTGGGAAGAAGGTTTTAATCCATTATCCATAAAGCAATTGGATACAGATTTTTCTTTGATCAAAGAAATGGGGGCCAATACCATCAGAAGGTATGAACCGAGCATATACGATAGAAATATCCTGAGAGCGGCTAAAAACTACGATTTAAAAGTAATGTTCGGTTTTTGGTTTGATCCCAAAACCGATTTTTTGAAAGATAAGAAGGCGCTCAAAGCTTATGAAAAGAAAGTGCTGTCCCAAGTCCGAAAATACAAAAATGATGAATGCATCATTGCCTGGAATATTGGTAATGAAACATGGGGGCTTTTAAAAAAACACTATGCCCAACCATACTTAAGTTTAGTCAGACGAAGTTATTTGGAATTTTTGGATGATTTGGCGGTAAAGATCAAAGAAATTGATCCGGAAAGACCGGTATTTTCTTCGGAGGAGCATGACAATGAAAGGTTGATAGGTACCATTTATCAGTATAGGGCTTATGCCCCGCATATTGATGTGATAGGAGTGAACTCTTATTATGAGGAGAATATCAGTCAACTTGATTCAATCATGGGGTTTGCATATCCTGGTAAACCTTATGCAGTGACCGAATTTGGTCCAAAGGGGTATTGGAACAAAGAATTGGGAGATTATTGGAATGATAGCTTGTTGATTGAAAATTCAGCTTTAAATAAGGCCGAGTGGTATAAGAAGCAGTGGTTAGAATATATTGCCCAACATCAGGGTAAAAACTTGGGCGGGATAGCCTTCAGTTGGATGGATCGCTATGAAGGGACCGCCACTTGGTTTGGGATTACCGATTACAAGGGTAGGTTAAAACCCGCTTACTATTACCTGCAAAATGCCTGGTTAGAAAAGAAGGAATTAACCAGATCCTTTCCCGATATCACCATCGTTGGGCATTGGAACTTTTTAAATCCTGGAGAAAGCTTATGGTTATCGGCTGCCATTACCAATAAATATGAAGGAGATTTAACCTATAGTTGGGAAGTATATGACCAAGATTGGCAAAAAAGCAGCCCTATAACGAATACCAAAGTGAACGGAAAATTTGTTGAAATCAAGTTGCCTTCAAATCCTTCCAGATTGTACCTCTATGCTACGGATAGTATGGGAAATGTAATTACTGCATCAAGGCCATTGTTGGTGCGTTGAGGGATGATATTTTAGGTACAAAGTACTAAGTACAAAGTACCAAGTAACAAAGATTCTCCTGAGTATCGGGGAGGAGAGAAGCGAGATTTTGGGTACAAAGTACTAAGTACCAAGTACCAAGTAACAAAGATTGCCCTAAGTATTGGGGAGGTGAGAATCGATGGTTGTTGGGAAGGATTTGGGAAAAGCGGCGATTCAGGCAATTTTGGTCACAGAGTTTATTTTCGGAGACTGATCTTCTTTATCGAAATCTGGGACATAAGTCTATTTGATATTTGAAATTGAAACGGTGTGGATGTCTTCCAATGGAACAAGGGTTTTGTTACAAAAATATGAGAGATTGAATTGGGGAATTTAATGGAGTTTAGAAAAAGCGGGTTAGGTGGATTTAGAGATTCTTTTGGGGATTGTAAATCCTGCTTATCTGGGCCTACCAAAGGCAGGTAAATTCGGGATTGCAAATCCCGAACAGCTGACTATCGGCAGGCGTCATCGGACATCCAACCTTGTCCTTTCCTCATTCATCCTTCAATCCCACGAACATCAAACATAAAAATCTTGTTTCTATCAGATTAATTGCTTTAATTTTGCCATTAATTTAATTAAAAAGCATAAAATATTTAAAATCCAAAAAAAATAATTTGAAATGCGTTTTTTTTTATGTGAAAAATATGTAATTTAGCGCCGTATTTAAGCTTGTCATCTATCTCCTTTTATTAGAATTTTAATATGATACAAAAACAATCCCTGTTTTATGCCTTTAGCATACTTACTGTTCTCGGAATTTTCAGTAGCTGCATATCTAACAAAAGAGTTATATACATGCAAGACTTTCCGGAAGAAAATCCAATCACTCAAGTGGGTGAATTGGTTCCCAATAAGACAGAAGAATATCTATTGCAGTATAATGACGTTGTTGAAATTAACATTACCACCTCAGACCCACTATTGAATACTTTATTTGATATCAATACTGGAGGAAACCAAAATAGAATGATGATGGGAGGAGGAATGATGAATGGGGGTGATATATTTTATTTATCAGGATATACCCTAAATGATGCAGGCATAGTTGAACTCCCTGTTATTGGAAAGATTAAGATTGTGGGATTAAATACTGATGATGCAAAAGTTGCCATAGAAAATGAATTGAAAAAAATTGTCAGAGACAATGAGTATTTTGTTCGAGTAAGGCTTGGTGGTATAAGGTACAGTGCTTTGGGAGAATTTGTCAGGCCGGGAAAATATACCATCCTCCAAAACAGAGTTACCATTTTTGAAGCAATAGCCAATGCCGGTGATTTGACTATACAAGCAAAGAGGGATAATATCATGTTGATTAGACAATATCCGGATGGCTCGAAAGCGTATAGGGTCAATCTAAACGACAATGGTATCATGGCATCGGAATTCTATTTTATCAGGCCCAATGATATGATTTATGTAGAACCTATGAAGGTAAGGGAATTGGGAACAGGGGTGACTTTTCTTCAGACCCTTCAAGTATTGACCTCATTGGCCACCTTGGCATTATTAGTGTACACCACTACAAATTAATAGATAAGAGTATGGAAATCACGCCAAACAATATGGATTTTAATCCTCAAGAAAAGGAAACACAATTTGATCCTATAAAATTTTTGTTCAAATACTTCAAATTTTGGCCTTATATTTTAGTTTCAATTATTATTTTTGTGGGAATTGCTTTTTTTGTAAATAAAACAACGCCTCCTTTTTATCAGGTAAGTGCCAAGTTTTTTATTAAAGAAGATGAAAATAACAATGGTATTTTAAATTTAACAGGCCTAACCAAATCTATTTCTGGGAAGTCAGATCAGTGGGTTGTTAATCAAGCAATATTTTTAAAGTCTCGACCTGTTGCCGAAAGAGCTTTATCAAGGTTAGATTTAAATGTGGATTACTTTGAGCCGGGATTATTTACTGACACAGAATTATATAAAAGCGCTCCAATCCATGTGCAGGTGGATTGGGAACACTCACAAATTTTGGAAGGAAAAATCAAGATCAGTTGGGAAAATGATAGTACATATTCAGTGAGTTTTCCCGAAAAAAATTATATGCATTATGTTCCCGGTTCTTCTTATGAAGAAATTGAGATGGATGGAGATACTACCTATAAAGGAAATTTTAAAGACTTCTCACAACTTCCCTGGTTAAAAATCAAGGTTACTTTGATTAAAAATATTCCTGTGGGTGAAAGTTTGATTTTATTAAGACCAAAAGGGTCACTTTTATCGGAGTATACGGGAGATAACTTTCAGGTTTTTCCTACTGAAAATAATTCAACTGTTTTGGGCTTAGCTCTTAATACATCTCATCCTCAAAAAGGTGCCGATTATCTTAACACTTTGATGGAAGTGTTTTTAGATATGGAATTAGAGGAAAAGAACAGGATGTCTAGAAGGACCGTTGATTTTATTGATTCCCAAATTGCAGGAGTTTATGACACCCTAAGTTACTTTGAGGATAACCTGCAAGCATTCCGTAGCAGCAATAGGACATACGATGTAGCTGCTGAAAGCAATACGGTATTTCAACAAATCACCAGTTTGGAAGCAGAGCTATCAAAGGAGCGTTTTAATAAAGATTATTTTGAGGAATTGAAAAATTATTTACAAAGAGGCAATTTTGAACAGATTATCGCTCCTGCCGGATTAGGTATATCAGATCCAACACTGAATGATTTAATCAGTAATTTAATAAGTTTGCAATCTGATCGCTCTAATTTGTTGGTTTCACAAACAGAAGCCTCACCTAGGGTCAGGGAACTTTCTAGAAAAATCCAAGACACGTCCTCTTCTATTTTGGAATATCTAAAAAACCTTTCCAATAATGCTCAAATGCGTATTAATGACTTTGAGACAAGGATTAATAGCATTGAAAGACAATTTAGTCAATTGCCTTCAACGGAACAGAGTTTGGTCAGAATAGAAAGAGGTAGAAATCTAAATGAATCCATTTACAACTACTTGCAGCAGCGTAGGGCAGAAGCAGCTATCACTATGGCTTCCAGTTTTTCTTCCAATAAAATAGTAGAATATGCCAGGTCGGGAGCAACTCCCATTAAAGTTAAACAAACAGTTGTTTATGTGATATTCTTTGCCCTGGGATTTATATTACCGGTTGCTATTATTACTGTTATTGTGTTAACCGATAATCGCATTAAAGACCCGAAAGAATTGGAGGAGGTACTATCAATGCCCCTAATCGCCAAAATACCTCAAAGCAAATTGGATAATGCTCTAGTTGTAATCAATGAACCCAGATCCGCAATTGCTGAGTCTTTTAGGGCATTGAAGACAAATATTTCTTTTGTTGTTCCTTTGGAAAGGCAGTTGACCATAGCAGTTTCTTCAACCCTTTCAGGTGAAGGAAAAACATTTACAGCGATTAATTTGGCTTCTATCTATTCGATGAACAATAAAAAGACCATTCTTATCAGTTGTGATATGTTTAAACCCTATTCCTTTAAGGATTTCAAATTGGAAAAGAAAGTGGGACTTTCTAATTATTTAAGTCAACAGGTAAATTCAGCTTTTGATATTATTCAATCTTCCAAATTCGCATCATTCGATGTAGTTTTAGCAGGCGCTGTGCCTCCAAATCCATCAGACCTATTGGCTTCACAGAGATTCGTTGTTTTATTAGAGGAGTTAAAAAAGATGTATGATGTGATTATTTTAGACACCCCTCCAGTTGGTTTGATCTCTCAGTCATTGGAAGTAATTAAGCATGTTGACTTAATTGCCTATGTATTAAGGTATAACTTTAGTGAAAACTCTTTTATTGAGGAATTAAATGCCATGAAAAAGAAGAGAGGTATTCACAATGTTTATGCCATATTAAATGATGTTCCCGCCAAGGAATTGACTTATAAAGGATTTGATTATGGCTACTATGAGGAAAGTAAAAAGAAAAAAAAGTTCGGCTTTTTAGGAAGAGATAAGGCAGCTATGTAGGTTGAATTTTTATAGACTACTGTTTCCTCTTTAAAATTACTCCATAATAAATAAGTGAATTTTTGTTTTGATAAGAATTAAATGAATGTAAAAAAAGAAAATCATAAACAGAGAGCCTATTTAAATTCTGTGACTAGTATTCTGGATCATGGTGCCAGGCAATTGACTGGATTTTTTGTTAGTCCATTTATTGTAAAAGGCTTAGGTAGTACTTTTTATGGAGTTTATCAAATTTTATTGGAATTGACAGGATATGCTAATATTGCAGACACAAGATCCCAGGTATTAAAATGGACTATAGCGCGGAAACGAAATATTGCCTCTGAAGAGGAGTTAAGGAGTGAAGTTACAACAGGCTTGGCAATTATGTTATTGGTCCTACCAATTGTACTGGTTGCAGGTGGAGCATTGGCTTGGTATGCTCCATCTATAGCAAAAATTGATGAACAATATCACCAACTTGTTAGGATTACAGCCTCAATCATGATTCTTGGTATGATAAGTTACAAAGCTAATGATTTGTTCGAATCAATCCTAAGAGGAATGAACTTAGGTTTTAAAGGAATTGGGGTCAGGTCTTTTATTATTGTTTTTAGTGGTGGATTAAAAGTATCCATAATATTATTAGGATATGGATTAATAGAACTAGCAATTGTGCAAGTCATTTCAGGTATATTTACAAGTCTAGCATTTTATTGGATAGTAAAGAAGAATGTCCCTTGGTTTGGATTTGGGGAAACTAGTTTTTTAAAAATCAGATCATACGGAAAGTTAAGCGGTTGGTTTTTTCTTTCGAAAATTGCTAACATGGCTCTTCTACATAGTGAAAAAGTTATTCTTGGATTTTTAGCAGGACCTGAGATTGTCACATTTTACGTACTTACAATGTTTACATCAAGTGCAATGAAAGGAATAGTTGATAATGTTATATCGGGTGTGATTCCAGGACTGGGGAGTTTTTATGGAAAAGAGGAATATCAAAAAATCATTGACTCGACGAAGTTAATTAATTCGATAATATATTTGTTTACATTTGCTATAGGAGGTTCAATAATTTTATTCAATAGATCATTTTTATTTCTTTGGGTAGGATCTGAAAATTATGCTGGGAATCTTGAGAATCTATTAATACTGTTTTTAACTGTTCAATATATATTTTTTTATACTTCTAGCGTAATAATAAATGTTACTTTAGATTTAAAAAGAAAAGTTTTTATAACTCTTTTTGCTTCAGGAATTTCTATTTTATTAGCGTTTGTATTAGTTAGAGATTATGGTATTGTTGGATTTTGTATTAGCTTTCTAATTGGTCGAATGGTTTTATCTATTGGTTATCCAATAATATTGAAAAGAAAAATTAATGATAATTCACCTTTAATTAAATTAGATAACGTAAGACAATCACTTTTTATCGTAATTGCTTTTGGTGTTGGTGCATACATTCAAGATTATATAGAAATAAATTCATGGATATATTTGGTCTTATTTGGAGGATTATCTTGTGTCATTTTATTTTTAGTCTATTGGATCTTTGGTCTTAGAAAGTATCAAAGAGTAATACTTTGGGATTCTGTATCAAAATTAAAATTTTTCAAAATTAAAGAATAAATCAATGTTTTTATGAAATTATACTTCTTGGCTATAGAAATTTTAATTGTCTTTTTTTTTCTATTCATGATAGTTAAGAAAAAACAACTTTCTGTTGTTTATTTTTTGCCATTTTTGTTTTCTAGGAGCGTAATCACCTCGACCTTACCGGCTTCTGTAAACTATTTAATAATAACTCTCACTGTTTTTTATTTCATGTTTTATAATTTGACCTTTGTCAAGAAAAATTTCTTTACAATTCTAATTTCTTTCTATTTCATTATATTACTTTTAAATACTGATGATTTTGAGAAGATTAGACCTTATCTTTTTGGTTCTATTACGCTATTCTTAATGATTGGAATTATTCCTGAGATTTATAAAAATTACTCTGAAAGTGTTGTTTTCGATGAACTTGCAAATGCTTCAATATTAGTTTTACTAATCTTTTGTACAAATTCCCTTTTTTCAACTTTTTACAATTATAACCCTAACCAAATGTATGGTATAAACAGTGGTGTTTTATACGGAAATATTGTTCATTCGGATTTTCATGTTTTACCGCTCGCTATTTTTATAGTTTTCAGAAAAGCACTAAGAGATAAAAATTTGTTTTATCTTTTAGTGTATTTAATTACCATATTTATCACTATTCTTACTTTTAGAAGGACTGTAATGGCTCTTTCTATTTTGGGATCTATAATTTGTATCTATGAATTTATGTCTTTCCAAAATATAAGGAAAATGTTTATATTAATTTTATCCCTAAGTGTTGTCCTAATTTTAGTTGTATTTTCTACGGGATTTTTAGATGTTTTTTGGGAAAGATATGAATTAAGAAACCTTGAAAATAGAGATATTGAAAGTGAATTAAGATACCAAGAATTAGGTCTTGTGTATAAAGATTTATTTGTTCATTATGACTATTCACCTTGGTTTGGGTATAAACTTTTTCAATTTGGAGGTCAAAACTATGGAAAGGGAATTTTTGGTCACCGTCCTTTACATACCGATTTAATGGTCCTTATACATTCAAGCGGCTTACTAGGTTTGCTGCTTTATACAATGATGGTTGGATATGCGTTTATAACTGTTTGGTTTAGGTTAAAGGCTAAAAAAGATTTTATTCAATTTCTATTTGTTTTTTTGGTTTTTGCAGTTTTCTTTGGAAGTGGCAGGTTTACAAACACAGCAAGTTCCCTAATTATTTATTTTGTTTTATTTATTCCTTTTTCAAAAAATAAAAAATTCTTTTACCATCCTAGACATAATTCTAATTACATTAAAGAAAATCATTTATTAAATTCATGAAAAAGGCTGAAAAAAGTAAACCTTCGAAAAAATCAATGTTTAGTTTAGGTCTTAAATTAAAATATAAAGAGGAGTATTGAATAAATTTCGAATAATCTCCCTTTGAATTGATACTATTGCATATAACTATTCAGAATTTCGATCAAATTAAAGCGGGCTTCTTGCGAATCCCTTAAGATTCTAATTGTCAGTTAATAACTTACAAAAACATAATACAAAAACTCCGGATTTGGCTGTTTTGAGCTTTTTCCGGGGTTTTCTTTTTTCTATTTTAAGGCTTCAGACTTAAATAAAATTTAAAGCTATTATTCAGTCTCCTCTTTTCAAAGACTTCGACGGATTTTTTCCAAAACCTGCCTTTTCGATAGGCAAGGTATCATTTTTTCAAGAATTCATTGTTGGTTGCCAGATACATGATTCCATCCCTTGGGATGACCTGGTTTCCTGCCTTCCCGAAGAACGCTCGGGAACAGGTACCCCTAGCTGGTTTGGTGGCAAAGGTGTGTTCGCACTCATGTTCTTGAAGGCCTATCTCAACACCAGTGACATATTAATTTCGGGTTGGTTAAGAAACTCATTTCAGTCATGCCGCAGCACCTTAAAGATTAAAATAATATGATTGCAAATTCAAAAATTAAATTTAATTTTTGAATAATTTATTTATGGTAATAATTATAACTATTCTCATTGCAATTCTATTATAGTCTATTTGTTTTTTGATTTTAAATTTCTCTTTACCAAGAGATAAGAAAGAAGAAGGTATTAACCTTTTGATAATTTTTTTTAGTGTAATTTTTTCTTTAAAATTAATGGGCTCGTTATTTTCTTTTAGATTGTTGTTAACTTTTTCAATAAATTTAATTTCAAACAATTCATTATCTTTATACTCTAAAAGTTTATTCCTTAAGAACTTTACCATACTTTTGGACCTGTAAATATCACTGAAAGTTGCAATCGAATCAAAATTTGAAATATCTATTTTTTTATCAAATTTATTTATAATTTTTTTCCATAAATATTTTCCTTCTCTCAAGTGATCTGGATGTTTTTTAACTTTATCTAGGATATTTTTTGTTAACAAAGGGGTTATTTGTTCTAAATATGCAAATTTTAAATCAGATAAAGCAGATTTCATGGACTGTAGTCTAAACTCTATAATGATTCTATCTTTATATTGTGATAAAGTTTCGCCTTTTCTCTTAATTAAATAAATTGGAAGATTTTGTTGTATGTTTTGGTTTTTAAAATCATATTTTGAAATATTTGAAAAGTCCTCTAAAAAGAGGATTCCTGCAAGTTCTATTACATCTTTTTCAGACGACACCTTTTTCCATCCGAAATTTTGATCTCCTCTAACTGTTCCTTCATAACCCTTTTCGTGTAAGTCCTTCCAAATTTTAAAACCATCTAAATATCCTCCTAGGTGATCAATTCTTCCTTCTCCATTTCTAATAAATCTTGTAACGATTTTTTCTATAGGTTCATTTGAAAAAGAGACCGGATAAAATTGATTATCAACCTGATATTTTTCAGCTAATTTTTTTGCTACAAAGGCATCTGACTTTGGATCAAAAGATGAATCAGGAAGTCCCCAAGTAACTGTTTTGATTGATTGGATTCCATTTTTTATTAATAAATATAGAATTCCTCTGCTGTCGTATCCTCCTGATAATGGTAATACCCACTTATTGTAATCAATATGAAAAGATTTTATTGTATCATCTAAACTCTTTATTAATTCTTTTTCAAAGAATTCTTCAGATTGGTCTTCAACTTTAAATTCAATTGGATTTGATTTTAATTCAATTTCCCATGTTCTTTTATCAAGTATAAGAGAAGAATCCGGGGGTATTTTATTAATTCTTTTATCCCATGAATAATCTGGACCTAAGGTACCTGTACTCAACATCCAAGGAATTACATTTTGATTAAATTCAAAATCTCCCAAATATTTAATAATCGAAAACTGAGAAGTTCCAACAACTAAATTATCTTCATTAAAGTAATACCAAATAGTTCTAGAACCTGTAGCATCCGTAATTATTTCAGAATAATTTTTATTATCTCTAAAAATAGCATAGGACCCATCTGGTTTCTTATTTAAGGGCTGATGCCAATTTGTATCAGGCCAACTTATTGCTCCCAAAGCAACGCTGTTCATGTGATATTTAATGTTACTTTTTGGGTTTAAAATGCCATAAGCTACGCTGTCATCAACTTTAATGTGAGGATTATTTGGATTTATGTTATCTGGTGTGATAAACTCTATGATTGATTTTAATTTAAATTCTACCTGGCTCTCCAATTTTGTTTTGGAACAAACCCAAATTATTTTTGACATAAAATATGATTTATTTTTTTACCTAAACAAAGATAATAATACTCCGAAATGTTTTTGAATTATTTTTTTCAGTCTAAAATTATGCTGATTCTGTCTTATAGGTCCAAACCCAATGTATAATCCAAAAACCCTTTTCCCCAATTTCATCAGGTTCTATATAATAACTCCCATTTACAACAGCTTTGATCTCTTTGTGAAATTCAATAAAATTTGCGAAAATATTTTGCAGTATTATTGTAAATGTTACACCAATTATTAAACTATTAAATAAAACAGTTTTTGAGAATGTCTTTCATTCTACTGAATGAAATAAAGTCTGAAATCAAGATATCTATATGACCTAAGTCTTGACATCGCTTCCGTATTTGAATGAATCATTAATTCCTACAAGAAATGTAGACCAGTTCATATTTCACAAAGAAAGGTTTTATCGGAGTACCTTGTTAGGTGAATAATTGCAAAGTGAGCCAAGTTCCCGATCCTGTCTTTTGATGATAGTCCAACTAAATGCAATGAAAAATCACGGATGTTCAATATTCAGAATTACAGTATAAGGGTTTTTTCCATGTATGCTCAGTGAGACATTGTTCTTTTTGGAGTTTTCATTTATAAAAAATGATTGTTCCAAGCCATAACCATAAAAAAAAAAGTAGGGACGATCTAAAAACAAGCCCCGCTTTTTTCTTCTATGCAATGCCATTATTGCTTGAAAGTTGGTCTCCACGAGAGCCCGATTCCTCTTCAAGACAGCGGTACATATTAACCAATTTTCAAATGAAAGTCACTAACTATTTTCAGTACATTGCCCAAAATATGGAGTTTTAACACTATAAGAACTTCTACTTTACAAAACTCGATCTGCAAAATAAAGTGAATAAACCTATTACTTTTTTATAAATCGGAAAACTTGTCTTGACAAATTATCCTGAAGAACCAACAGATAATTACCTGGCTTCAAGTTTAAAGCTTCAATTTCTATGTTAACAGAATGTCGCCAAATTAGGGCCTCACCTTCCAATAGATTAGATCCTTTTATATCGTAAATATAAACCTGAACTTTTCCTTCTTCCACCCAAAGTGACGCTACATTTAATTCATTAGTAACGGGATTGGGGTAAAGCTTGGCTTTCTCTTCGACTTCCTTTTTTGTTAGATCGGTATTTACTTCTTTATTAGGGTCAACTGACAATTCCAATTCATTGACATTTTTAGAAGGTGTTCCTATTATGCGGAATGCTGTACCTACCTGGGCTAAGTCCAAGATTTCGCTACTTTGCAAGGCTTTTTTAAATAAAATTAATTCATCCATTCCTCCTGAAAATCTTTGAATAGTACCCATAGCACCGATTACCAATTCTCCGGATTGTGTTCCAAAGTCTACTTTACCAAAGTTACTAGAAGCATCTTCAAGCCCATTTATGAAAATTCTGGCTGTATTTCCATCAAAGGTTGCAGCGACATGAAACCAACTATTTATAAAATTTTGATAGTTGAAAGAGGATTTCAATTTATATTTTGGCCCATCTAAAGATCTGTTGAGTCTGAATTCAATAAAACCATCTTTGTCTAGCCAAAGCTCAAATCCTTTACCAGCCGATTTACTCATAATTGTATTCCTGCCTACAACACTAGGTTTAACCCAAGCAGAAATACTTAAGCCAAAACCAAATTCTAGACTTGAATTATGTGGTGCAATGGCAAATTCCCCACTTTGACCCTTAAAATCAATTGCTTTACCTAATACTCCGTCAATCCATTCAATTCCTTCTATAGTCTGCAATTTAGCGTGGTTCGAATTTTTAGTTTGGTCAAGCAAATTAGATCCTGAACCCTCTTCCATTGTCCAATATCCAACTATGCTATCATCAATTGGTACTGGACTTGGATTCGAATCAATATCCATAATTTCTTGGATATCAGATAAATTTAAAGCCACGTCATAAATGCGCAATTCATCCAATTCTCCCTGCCATCTTTGGATAGTTCCCAGAGCACCTATAACTAAATCACCAGAAGAAGTGCCTATGCCAAATGGTTCATAACTTTCAGAAATATCTTCTTGCCCATTAATAAAGATTTTGCTGTTCTTCCCATCAAAAGTTGCGGCCACATGAATCCATTTTCCAACCCAACTACTATAATCAAAATTTGACCTCAAACGATAATCTGAAGCATTATTACCTCTATTTAAGCGAAATTCAATTTTCCCATCCTTATCTAACCATAGTTCAAAACCATTGCCATCAGATTTGTGAAAAATTGTCCCTCGATTTACCATACTTGGTTTAACCCATGCCGTTAAAGTGAGTTGATTTGGCAATTCTAAACTATTATTGTGAGGGGTTAATCCATATCTTCCAGAAAAACCGTTCAAACTGATGGCTTGACCTGACTTTCCGGTTTTCCATTCTACTCCTCCAGTGTTTTGGATAATGGCATCATGGCTATAGCCCGAGTGATCTATTATCTTATTTCCTCCCCCTTCATCCATTTTATAATATGCTAGGAGATTCTCGGATGGTGTAGATGGGGCTGATGGCACAGAAGGCGTAGTTTCTCCAGTTAATTTAAGGATTTCGTTTTCGGTCAAGGACCTATTGTATAACCTAAGGTCGTCCATTTCTCCAGTCCACCTTTGTATACTTCCCGATGCACCTATCACCAACACTCCTGAAGTGGTGCCAATGTTAAATGGTTGATAAGTTTCAGAGGCATCTTCCATTCCATTAATGAAAATTTTACTGTTGCTGCCATCAAAAGTAGCTGCTACATGTATCCATTTCCCAGTATATTCACTATAATTAAAATTGCTTCTAAGTCTATACTTTGTGCCATTGTTACTACGGTTAAGTCTAAATTCAATATATCCGTCATTGTCAAACCAAAATTCAAAACCATTTCCTGCACTTTTATAAAATATCGTGCCTCTTTTTATCTCCTTTGGCTTTACCCATCCAGCCAAGGTAATAGCACTTGGTATGTTAAAGGTCGAATTATGCTGAATCACACCAAATCTTCCTGTGTTTCCATTTAAACTAATCGCTTTTCCTGACTTTCCATTGACCCAAATGACATCGGATGTATTTTGAATCGTGGCATTATTTTTATTTCCCGACTGATCAATCATTTGGTTTCCACCTCCTTCTTCCATTGGCCAATAGCCTACCAAGCCACTTTTAAGCAAAATATTATCAGATCCGATACTGAAATTCCATGAATCCGACCAAGCGGAAAAAATATTATCGGATTTAGCTCGAACTCTCCAAAAATAAGCTTTTTCAGTTGAAAGCGAATTAAGCGATATTTTCGTTCCTGTAATATTTTCATTTTGATAAGAAATAGTAGAAAAGTTTGTCAATTCTGAAATCTGAAGATGATATTCAGTTGCATTTCCAACAGACTCCCAAGAAAATGAAATTTCATTATTGGAGAAATTACTGGCTTTTTGAGGATTGAGAAGGCTAGGTGGGTAAAGGTCTAGATCTTTTTCAATTGTCTTGAAACTCCAAGTTTCAGTTCGCTCTCCTCTGCCATCAGGATTTGCAGTCCTTACTCTCCAGAAATATGTTTTGTTCGCATTTAAATTTCTCACCTCAAAAGAAGTTCCCCTTATGGAAGTATTAAGAAAGGCATATGAAGAAAAATCACTTTTTTCAGAAATTTCCAATCGATAAGTTTCTGTATTTGGCTGATTTTCCCAATCAAATACAATTGATGTTGCCCCTACAACGGCCTGATTGACTGGACTAATCAAATTGGTAGCAGGAGGCGGACCTGAATATGTAGCCGTCCTGACTTTTCGGATTTCGGAGGCAGGGGCATCCCCTGCCTCATTGGAAGCAATTACTCTCCAGAAATATTGTGTGTTAGAGGAAAGGTTGGATATTGTGTAGGTAGTATTTTTAAGGTTGCCAATATTGCTAACAAAAGAATTGAAATTGGAAGAGGTAGAGAGTTGCAATCGGTAACTTTGTGCAATCGGTTCTTCTTTCCAAAGGAAAGATATTTTAGTATCGAATACATTAATATCATTTTCAGGACTTATAATTTCAACCTGCTCGGGTGGAGAAGGATAGCTTGAGGTTTTAAAAGTGTTGATCGAGGAATATATTCCTGCGCCAGAACGGTTCCTACCCCTTATACGCCAATAATATGTTTTATTTGAATCCAAATTTGGAATGACTAAAGGGGATTCTGTTAAGTCGCTATTTGTGTATATTCTATTGTTAAAATTAGAGTCTGTCGCTACCTGAATTTGATAGGTTTCCGCACTTGGCTCTTCAACCCAATTTAAATGAATCAATAACGGACTGATTAATACATTATTCAACGGACTAACTGGGATTATAGCTTTTGGAGTATTGGAATTGCTAAGGGTTTTAAAACTACCTGAAAGTGAATTGCTGCCATTTCCTATGGCATTTGAAGCCCTCACACGCCAATAATAAGTTTTGTTTTCTTGTAATTTTATAGACTGGTATTCTGTTAATTCAATATTACTTTGGTTGATGACATAGGAAGAAAAGTCGGAGGCTATTGATACCTGCAAGCGATAGGAATCTGCATTGGGGACTTTTGCCCATTTGAAAATCGGACTGAGGCCAACTCCCTCTTTTTGTGTTTCTGGGGAAAGTAAAATGGTCCTTCCTGGAACTGTGTTCGTGTTGCCCGTCTTGAAGCTAAGTACTGCGGAATATTGACCATTCCCGGAGGTATTGCTGGCCCTTATCCGCCAAAAAAACGTGCTATTGGCATCCAATTCAGGATAGACCAAACTATAGTTTTTAATATTGTTAATGGTAATCACATTGCTACTGAAATCAGAGTTTTTGGAAATCTGCAATCGATAAGCTTGAGCGTTGCTTAATGGTTGCCAAGCAAAGGAAATATCCACAGGACTAACTGTTTCATTGTTTTTAGGTAATGTAGGACTAACTTTAATAGGAACTCCGGGGTTTTGTTTGTTTATTAAATCCTGAACTATACTATTAACATAGACTTCTATATCTGTATAGTAAGGGCTTAAATTGAATTCTTTGTCATTTGGGATATTAGGGTCCAAGCCATTGGCAATTTCCCAATTATTGGGAATACCATCACCGTCTGTGTCAGAAGGTGCAGCAAGGCTTTTTAGTATAGGCCATCCCCCAACATCCTTTTGACTGTCAATAATTCCATATTTCGAACCATTAGAACCATTAAAAGTATAGGTTCCAACTAAAGTCTCATTGATTATTCTAAGATCAACTATATCTCTAACTAAGTTTGCACCTGATGATTCTAATACTTTTTCATAAGCACTTTCGGCTGAATGAACTTGCTCATAAACTTGATTGGGAAGTGGAGAAGATAATTTAAGAGTATGTAAATAAGATTCAGTCAATTGTCCATTTTCTAATCTAACACCATCCCAATTATCATTGGTAATCTTACTGTTTCCATCAAAATAATTTCCTAAAATGAAGAATTTACCATATTTATCTGGAGAATTACTACTTGGTCTTAAAAATGCAACCTTATCAATAGTGGCTGGTCCTGGCTTGAGGTAATTATTTTGATAATTAAATGTTCCTCCAGATCCACCTATACTACCACGATTTCCCCAATTATAAATCACATTATTTTGGAAATCCACAATTCCTCTATATTCGTCAATTTCTTCCTGGTTTTGAAATAAACCAGGATGATCAAAGAGGGGATTTCTATCAGAAAAATGGGCGAACAGATTATGGTGATATGACGCTTTGTTCCCCCCCCATATTCCGCCATATGCCTTAGTTTTATTTAGACCTTCTGATAAAATAGACCATTGAAGAGTAAAATTTTTCACTCCATAAAAAGATCCTGTTTCATCTGTACCCCAAGATAGTGAACAGTGATCAATGATTACGTTTTCGCATTTTCTCACTTCCAGAGCATCATTATCTTCAATAAAAAATTTATCGCCCAACCTGAATCGAATATACCTTAATATCGTATTATTTGAATTAATTATAAATTTATAATTAGTTATGGTAATACCATCTCCTGGTGCGGTCTGGCCTGCAATTGTTACATTTGGGTATTTAACTGAAATTGGCCTAGTTAAATTAATATTCCCAGAAACTTCAAAAATAATAGTCCTAGCTCCAGGTGTTTGGACTGCAGCCCGGAGACTTCCCGGGCCATCGTCATTTAAATTGGTCACTTTAAGTACCTGTCCTCCCCTTCCACCAGTGGCATATTTTCCAAAACCTTCTGCACCAGGGAAGGCAATTACCTGCTGATGATTCGGGTCAAAGTCCGATAAAGGATAGTTTTGGGCTTTTAAATTGAAGATAAGAGAAATAAAAAATATTAAAATGAGGTTAACGGTCCTAAATAAGGACTTATTCAAATTTAACATGTTAGAAATAACTAAGGCTTATAAATTGATTTTCAATCCTTTTTTCAGGATTTTTTTTTATAAGCAAATACTTTGCCTATTTGTGATTCAGACATTATTTTTTTGGGAATTTTAAATAATATGTGAAGAGAGGTGAATTATAATTGAGATTGGGTAGTTTTTATATTAAAATTCTAAGTTTGTTTTTTGCATTTCATGAGGTTTTGACTCCATGTCTATTACTCTTTCCTGTATGGCAAGGAGAGTTTCAATCGAAATATTGATCTTCTTCTTGAAATGGAGGGCAAGTTTATTAGTATGGTGTTTTTCAGCAACCTTTGTTTCCTCCTTAAACCAGTAGCGTTACAAACGCTATTACTCAGCGTCACAAAGCTACAAGGTTCGGACAACAATAGGCCAGCGATCCGCAAATTACCAATGACAGAATTGGAGATTTATACCTTTGAACTGTAAAATGCATTCAAGACTATAGATAACTTTTCCTTGTCACCTCGATCCCGATAGCTATCGTGGAGAGAGGTCTGCAGCCCGATTTAATGTCATTTTCCATTCAGTAAATGCCAATTTTCTCCACTCGGGATGAAGGAGTCAACCTTTATCCTTCCTCCTTCCAATCTCCCTACTTCCGTCTCCCTGAACGCTCCCATCAATTCTTAATAATCTTTTTAGTTTCCAATAACCCAAAGGCATGAATTTTCAGAATATATAATCCTTTTTTCCAGCCATGAGGGATTTCCAAGGTCAAGCTCTCATTGATGTTCATCACTTGTGCCTCAAATACAATATTGCCTTTATTATCCGAAATTGTAATATTTACCTCACCTTCAATTTTTTTAGAAAAATCCAGATGCAATACATCTTCAAACGGATTTGGATAGGTTTTTACCTCAATAGGTGATGGATTGAGAATACTTTGGTCCTCCACGATCTCAAAACTCCAGGTTTCAGATTGACTACTCGGCCTTTTTCCAAAAGCCTGTACCCTCCAAAAGTATTTTTCACCCCGTTCCAGACTATCCAAAGTAAATTCGGTTTGCTTCAGGTTTTTGAATTGCATGAGAGCTTCTTGGAAGGTACTGTCTTTGGACACTTCCAACTGATAATCTTCTGCTTCACTTACCATATCCCATTCAAATGCTACAGAAATGGTATCAATCAGCATGCCATCCGCCGGACTGATCAATAGGGGGTTATCTAAGTTGGGCAAAGGTTCTGTTTTGAAAAGCCATACAGCGGAGTAGGGACTTGAACCTGCAGCATTGATCGCCCTCACTCTCCAGAAATAAACCTGATCAGGTTCCAGTGTTGTGATGTTGATGGTAGTAGTGGTCACCGCATTGTTATTGAACACAATCGCTTGACTGAAATTGGAATATTTAGAAACCTGAATCTGATATTTTTCAGCAGTATTCACTGATTTCCATTCAAAATCCACCCGTGCCGCATTCAATATGGCGGATTGTATAGGACTTACCAATTGCGGAGCTGTTGGTGCCAATAGGGAGACTTTGGTGGTAAAGCTCCAAACCTCGGAATAGTCACTGTTACCTGCTTTATTGATGGACCTCACTCTCCAATAGTAGGTTTTACCCTCTTCCAACTTTTCAAGCCCGAACAGGTTTTCGCTGATATTGGCCTGATCTACGATTCGCTGAGAAAAATCTTTAGAATCGGACACTTGCAGTCTGTATGAATCCGCCCCAACTACAGTCTCCCATTCCAACTGTACATTGGTATCCATATCTGATTGACCATTTGTTGGGCCAATTAAATTAGGAGCATCGGGACCATTTAAAGTTTCAAATTTCCATGTTTCAGAAAACGCACTGCTTCCACCTTCATTTGAGGCATTGACCCGCCAATAGAAAGTGGTTCCTGCCTCAAGATTATCGATATCAAAGGATTCAGTGGGTACATTATATAAATCAAATTGTTTTCTGACAAAATCCTGGTCTTTGGCGATTTGAACTCGATATACCTCTGCATTTTCCGGTTTGGTCCACTTCAGCGTGATGGTGCCGGTCAAATTCTGGCTTAAATTTTCAGGTCCCAATAGATCAGGAGCATTCGGGGCTTTTATTTTTTCTTTTGTAGTAAAAGACCAGGTATCTGACCAGCTGCTTTCACCTGTACTATTATGGGCTTTGACCCTCCAATAATATTGTGTGCTGGAACTTAATCCATCAACCTGATTTTGTGTCTCGGTAAGTTGACCTTTTTCCAGGAATAAATCACTGAAATCAGATTTTTCAGAGACTTGAATGGTATAGCTTGTCGCGTGCTTTGTTTCCTGCCACTGCATGATTAGGGAATTTTCCAATCCGGTTACGGAATTATCAGGGCTAATTAAAATAGGTTGATCAGGTAATTGTTCAGCAGCTCTCTCAATAACCGTAAATTCTATGGTACTTGGATTTCCCTTCACCAAAGTCTGATCCGGACCGGAATAAGGGGTAGCCGTTAAAATATATTTCCCCAAAATAAATTTTTCACCATTGTAATTGCCATTACTATGGCCAAATAGGGCATAGGGAGCGGAATTTTCAGTTTTATTTTCATTTAAAGGACCTGATAAAGACATGACCACACTGCCAACGGTGGAAGGGTTGGTATTGATACGGATGTTCAGATCCAAATCCCGTATCTCTTTGATATCGAGTACCGCACCGTTAGTAAGGGTCAATATATCGGTATTGGAGGTTGCATTGATCAGTGTGAAGCCTGAGATGCCTAAAGCCTGATTCGGATCGGAAACATTGATGATCGCGTTGTCTGAATAATATCCATCTTCTGTAATGACGGATATGCTTACATTTCCTGTCGCAATTGCAGTCACCAATCCATTTGGTGTAACTGTTGCAATTTCAGTATCAGAAGAGAGCCAAATCACTGTTTTGTTTGACGCGTTTGTGGGTTCAATTTTACCGTTCAATTGAAAGGATTCGCCGATTAGTAGATTGACAGTGGCAGGACTGACAGAAATCCCTGTCACTTTAATGATCTCATCAACGGGTTCTTTTTTAATGGTTAAGGACCAGGTTTCTGACCATTCACTTACTCCTGTCGGATTAGAGGCGCTAACTCTCCAGAAATATTCGGTTCCTGAAATAAGACCGTCCACATCAACCTGATTGGTCGTCACCGCTTCTTGGTTTAAAAATAGACTGGTAAATTCAGGGTCTTCAGAAATCTGTATGGCGTAGCTTTGAGCATTTTCAATTTCACTCCATTGAAAATTCAGGTTATTTTCTAAATCCTTTGAGAGATTGATCGGACTTGTCAATATAGGTGTAACTGGAGCATTTTCAAGTTTTGGTTCAACAACCGAAAATTTAATTGTTTCGTTTATCCCTTCTGTTCCAGTCAGATCTTTATCGGAGTAAGGTGTTGCCTGAAGGGTATATTCTCCTAAGGGAAACTTCTTTCCAAAATAATTTCCGTTATCATAACCAAACAATTCATAGGGAAGTCCATGTTCAATTCTTGTATCATTGATCGGACCTGTTAAGACAATATGAACACTTCCAACTGTTGGCGGATTGGTATTGACTCTGATGGTCAAATTAATATCCCCCATCTGATTGATGTCCAATTCAGAACCATTTGTTAAAGTAAACATATCTTTATCGGTATCTGCATTGATCAAGGTAAAGCCCGCTATACCGAGATTTTGTTCAGCATCAGTCACCACAAGACTGGCAGTTGCCTTGATATCACCATCTTGGGATTTAGCAGTTATAGTGACTGTGCCGAGTTTGATGGCAGTGACAAGGCCATCCTCATTGATTGAGGCTAAGAGTGGATCTGAAGAGGACCAAATTACATTTTTATTATCAGCATCAGTAGGAGATATTGTCGCAGTAAACTGTAAAGATTCTCCTTTTTCCAAAGTAACATTTTCGGGGTTGATTGTAATACCACTGACAGGAATACTTTTAGGCGGTTCTACCGAGAAGGAAATGGAGGTCTTAATTCCTGCTACACCCTCTCTGTTTCTTTCTGAATAGGGGATAGCAGTCAAGGTATATTGACCAAGTGATAAAGCAAGACCATTGGAACCTAAGAGGTCATAAGTATATCCATTATCAACTCTTGAGGAATTGATAGGCCCTTCCAAGGAAATAAATACGCTCCCAACTTCATTGGGGTTGATCTTGACCCTGAAATTTAAAAGTAAGTCTTTAATTTTCTCATATTCCAATGTGCTTCCATCTACAATTTCTTCCTTTTCGGTGTTTGATGCTGCGTCAACCAAATAGAAGCTTTCAGCCTTATAATTTTCTCTAGGGTCGTAAATGTCAATGGCAGCAATGCCATCATGTCCACCTTCTTCCGTCTTTGCAGTTATGCTGACCTTTCCTGTTTGTAAAGCACTGACCATGCCCTGATTATCAACAGTTGCCACATTTGGGTCTGAAGTGGTCCATAAAATATTTTTGTTGCTTGCATCAGCGGGGGAGATAAATGCTTTAAGCTGCAATTGCCTTCCGATTTCGAGGGTAGTCTCTGAAGGCGTTAGTGAAATACCTGTCACCAACACGATATTGGTAATCGCCTTAGTTTCAAAAGACCAAATGGCCGACCATGTGCTGTTGCCGGCTTCATTGGAAGCCCTTACCCTCCAATAATATTGGGTTCCGGCCTTTAAATTTTTGATTTGAATCTGATTGGAACCTAATCCATCCTGATTGATAAAAATAGTACTAAAGTCAGAAACCTGAGAAATTTGGATGCGATAGGATTCTGCATTATCAATTACATTCCATTGAAGATCTATGGTATTTGCCAAATCTTTTGATTTATCAATCGGGGATATTAGTATCGGTTTTTCAGGAACAATTATTTGTTCAGGTTCAGTTACAGAGAATTTTATGGACAGTGTTTCACCTACTGTCCCACTTTTATTGGACGCTGTATAGGGAGTAGCTGCTAGGGTATATTCACCAATGGGTAATGACTTGCCAAAATAATCCCCATTACTATCCCCAAATAGGGCATAGGGTGATTCATTTTCGGTTTTTGAATGATTAATTGGTCCAACTATTGACAAATGAACACTGCCCAACGTAAGGGGATTTGTATTTGCCCGAAAATTCAGGTTCAAACCCTGAATCAATTCTGAATCAATTTTCATCCCCTCATACAATTCAAAAAAATCGCTATTGTCAGAAGCATCAATAACTGTAAAACTTTCCACTTTTATAGTCTGATCTTCTACCTGTTCTACAATTGAAAATTCAATAACCTTTTCTGTACCTTTTATCCCGCCTTTGTTTTGTTCTGAATAGGGGATGGCTGTCAGTTTATAGTTCCCTAGCGGTAAAGTCAGACCTGAATTATTCAATAAATCAAAAGTAAAACCATTATCAGTCCTTGAGGAATTGACAGGTCCTTCCAAAGAAATCCAAACACTGCCAATATCGGTAGTATTTGGATTTGCCCTAAAATTCAAACTGATGTTTTTTACCTGATCATAATCTAACTTGTCTCCTTGGCTCAGGGGTTGTAATGCTGTATTTTTTCCGCCATCAACCAAGGTAAAACTTTCAATTGCCAATGCCTTGTCCGATTCAATGACAGTTATCGTGGAACTACTCGTAAAATCACCATCTTTCGTTTTTGCAGTGATGGTTGAAGTTCCGGGTCTGATTCCAGTTATCAATCCATTTGAATTTACAGTGGCAATATCAGGATTGGAAGAAGTCCAGGTTACAGTTTTATCTGTAGCATTGGAAGGTGAGATGTTTGCTTTGATTTGATGTGTCTTACCTGTTTGCAAAGAGAGTTCTTTTGGGTCTAAGACAATCCCGGAAACATCCACGATGGATGTTGTTTCCAAATCAACGATATGCGCTACCAAACTATTGATATAGACTTCAATATTGGTATATTCCTGACTTAAGGAATAGAGACTGTCATCCGCTGTATTGGGGTCCAAACCATTGGCAATTTCCCATTCATCGGGCATACCGTCTCTATCGGAATCTTTTGTTGCTGGAAGGGATTTTAGTTGTGGCCAGCCGCCAACATCATTTTGACTATCGATAATTCCGTTTAAGCTTCCTCTTGAACCTTTGAAAGTATAGGTGCCTGATTTTGTTTCCTCAACAATTCTTTTATCAATAATATCCCTTGACAGGCTTGATCCACTTTTTTCCAATACTAATCGGAATGACTCTTCGGCTGAATTTTCAAACTGATAAACATCTGAATCGAATGGGACATTCATTTGCATTCTCTTCCAATCTTCAATGGTACCTTGTCTGGCGATTACCCCTTTCCAATTGTCTTTGTTAACATCCTCATATCCCTCTACTATATTTCCATTAATAAAGAAATAACCATATCCAAAAGATGCTGTCCTTTCTGCAAGAAAAAAAAGGTGGTTTCCAAACTTACAATTTGTTGCAGGTCCATTTTTGAAATAATTATTGATAAAATTTATTTTACTTTCAGCGCCACCTTGCGTTGGGCTTCCGCCCCAATTGTAAATTATGTTATTTCTAAAATCAATTATTCCAAAAAAATCTTCCAGCGATTGACCTGATCTTAATACACCAGGATCTGCGA
The DNA here is from genome assembly GCF_015476655.1 of Aquiflexum lacus. GTDB lineage: Bacteria > Bacteroidota > Bacteroidia > Cytophagales > Cyclobacteriaceae > Aquiflexum > Aquiflexum lacus. The sequence continues at coordinate 3,424 of NZ_JABFHF010000008.1, read as the reverse complement.
ATCTGGGATTTCTATGATTGTTATGGGCATAGAGGTTATGATGGAATGACACATTGTTTCCTCCAGCTAGTGAACCATAGCCCCTGTCTCCTCTTTCTATATTTGTCCATAAAGAAACGTTTAGAGCTTCTGAAATAATGCTCCATTGCAAAGTGAAGTTTTTATTAAAGAGAAAGCTTGCTGTTTCATCCAGTCCCCACGAGAATGAACAATGATCAATAATTAAATTTTCACAATATTTTCCGTCAATTGCATCATATGCATCTTCTAAATTATTTTCTCCAAGTCTGAATCTCAAATATCTTAATATGATATTGTTTGTTTCAAGGACTACCTTATAATTTGTGATTGTGATTCCGTCTCCAGGTGCTGTTTGACCTGCAATAGTAAGGTTTGGCTTTGTAACTCTCAATTGGCTTTTGAGTTCAATATTTCCAGAAACTTCGAAAATAATAATCCTAGGTCCTTCAGTTCCTATTGCTTCCCTAAGACTTCCCATTCCGCTATCGTTTAAGTTCGTAACTTTCAGAACTTTTCCACCTCGACCTCCTGTAGTATATTTTCCAAATCCCTCAGCACCTGGAAATGCAGGTATAGTTTGATTTTGCCCAAAGGAATTTGTTATTGATATGAAGTTCGCGAACCAAATTAAAATCACTAATGTCAATCTCATAGGTACAGGTGTTTTACCTCATATTATCAAATATGGGATGCAGGTTTCAGTGTGACTTGAAAAGTCAGCGCAATTGATTTTTCTGAAAGCTTGAATTGGGTGATTAAGCGCTCAGGTATGGGTGATGATTTTTTAAATCAATTCAATTTTGAGGATTGTTTTTTCTTATTCCAAAACTTTGTTATACAAACCAAAATTCAAGGCAAGTCAGACAAATTTATGTAAATAAAAAATAACCTGAATAAGTAGTTTTCAATCGAATATAGCATATTCCTAACTCCTTCATTCCGGGTAGTGAAAATTAAAATTTACAGAATGGGAAATGACGTCGGGTTCTGGGTCAATCATAGCCGTACTTTTCTAATCCCAATAATCGCGGAGAAGAATCTCCAAATACCTCAGGAGATGCCCCGAATCCCGATATGACAATATTTATTGGGATTGGGCAGGAAAGGCTTTCTGTCCGTTCTGCATGACGCGTCGAAATTTTGTCATTGTTATGTAATAAGGAATCCCCATATTCTCAATTAGGGTTCAAGTTGTCAAAATAGAGATTATAAATTCAATTCTGAAGTCTAAAAGTTGAAGGCAAGCCTTGTAGTTATCTCTAATCTCTGTCAATACAACGTCAGAAGGAAACTCAAAAGAACCAAATAAGCTTGCATCACGGAGTTTACAAAATTTGAATCTCCTTTAAAATATAGAAAATTCATTTTGTTTGGGATCTTGCCTTTTCAATACTCTATTTGATAATATGATCCACCAAACTATTGAGATAAACTTCTAAATTGGTATAATGGGGATGCAGATCAAAAAAACGGTCATCCCTGAGATTGGGATCGAGTCCATTTTCAATTTCCCAAATATCTGGAATGCCATCTTTGTCGGAATCTTTTGTTGCTGGAAGGGATTTTAGTTGTGGCCAGCCGCCAACATCATTTTGACTATCGATAATTCCGTTTAAGCTTCCTCTTGAACCTTTGAAAGTATAGGTGCCTGATTTTGTTTCCTCAACAATTCTTTTATCAATAATATCCCTTGACAGGCTTGATCCACTTTTTTCCAATACTAATCGGAATGACTCTTCGGCTGAATTTTCAAACTGATAAACATCTGAATCGAATGGGACATTCATTTGCATTCTCTTCCAATCTTCAATGGTACCTTGTCTGGCGATTACCCCTTTCCAATTGTCTTTGTTAACATCCTCATATCCCTCTACTATATTTCCATTAATAAAGAAATAACCATATCCAAAAGATGCTGTCCTTTCTGCAAGAAAAAAAAGGTGGTTTCCAAACTTACAATTTGTTGCAGGTCCATTTTTGAAATAATTATTGATAAAATTTATTTTACTTTCAGCGCCACCTTGCGTTGGGCTTCCGCCCCAATTGTAAATTATGTTATTTCTAAAATCAATTATTCCAAAAAAATCTTCCAGCGATTGACCTGATCTTAATACACCAGGATCTGCGAATCTGGGATTTCTATGATTGTTATGGGCATAGAGGTTATGATGGAATGACACATTGTTTCCTCCAGCTAGTGAACCATAGCCCCTGTCTCCTCTTTCTATATTTGTCCATAAAGAAACGTTTAGAGCTTCTGAAATAATGCTCCATTGCAAAGTGAAGTTTTTATTAAAGAGAAAGCTTGCTGTTTCATCCAGTCCCCACGAGAATGAACAATGATCAATAATAATGTTTCTACAATATTTAGCATCCATGGCATCGAAAGCCTTTTCTGAATTATTTTCACCTAGGCGAAATCTTAAAAAACGAATAATTATTTCATTAGTCTCTAAAAAGACTTGAAAATTAGAAATAGTAATTCCATTACCTGGTGCTGTTTGACCTGCGATGGTAAGATATGGTTGTCTTATTCTAATTGTACTTTTAAGTTCAATTGTCCCTGAAACATCGAATAAAATTGTCCTTGGACCTTTTGTATTTATAGCTTCCCTGAAGCTACCGGGGCCACTATCATTTAAGTTAGTGACTTTTAAGATCCGACCTCCACGGCCTCCAGAAGTATATTTTCCAAATCCTTCTGCTCCTGGGAACGCAGGAATTAAGTCCTCTTTAAAGAATCCACTATTTGAATTAAAATTTGAAAAAAGACCAAATAGAGACCAAAAGATAAAAGTAAATAATACATTCATTTTTAGATTAGCTATGAACTTTTAATAGAAAATGCATTTTTTTATTAATTTAGTCAAGAAAACCACCAAAAAAAGGAAATCTTTTTGGTGGTTTTCAAAATCAATTTAATAAGAAAATTATTTCTTGATAAACTTGATCTGCTTTAATCTTCCCTGTCCCTCATCCAAGATTAATAGATATGTGCCAGCAGACATCCTTAAAGGTGCAAGATCGAGAACAATCTCTCCGTTATCCGGCACTACCGACCTATTGAGATACTGCCTGCCCATCATATCATACACCACAACCTCAACAGTGGTTTCCTCCCTGCTGTTCAACTGAATATGGAGTCGGTCTTCGACCGGGTTCGGATATATTTTGAAGCCGAATAGGGTATCAATTTCAGGATCTTCTACCGACAACTGAGCTTCGTCAGTGATTTGCCCTTTGGCAGAACCTTCTGATTTTCTCAAGACATTTGTCTCATTACTATAAAGATCGGTTATTTCCGATACGTCCAGTGCCCTGCCGTAAAGCCTGAGGTCGTCAATGGCTCCTTTGAACCGCTGTACTGTTCCGATGGCCCCGATGACCAGATCACCTGCGGAAG
>NZ_JABFHF010000089.1 GCF_015476655.1 Aquiflexum lacus | reverse complement strand
ATTCAGAATACCATTGGGGTGACATGGACGCAGGGGGTCATGGGACTGGCACTTGACATGGCAGGTCAGAGCGGTAATCTGGCAACGGCAACCCACAACAGCAGTCTTGAAATAAATAATGCGCTTACCTTAGCAGCTTGGGTCAGACCTGCCGAGCTCGGCAACAGAACTGTCATCAGCAAGGCAGACGGCAACGGATTCGAGCTCTGGCTGGTCAGCAACGGACAGATCGAATTCAGGCTCAACAGGGGGAATAACGGAACTGCCTACAAGCTTAGGTCAAATTACAGCTATTCGCAGGATGTGGGCGAATGGATCCATGTAGCGGCCACCTTTGACGGGAATACCAGCAAAATATTCATTAACGGTAACGAGGACACTTCGGCCTCTTATGCACCGTTCAATATAGGGACTTCCGCAGGTGATCTGGTCATCGGGGCCATCGGAACAGTACAGCGGTTCAAAGG
>NZ_JABFHF010000088.1 GCF_015476655.1 Aquiflexum lacus | reverse complement strand
GGAGTGAGTACCATCGGCGACAGCAAGGTAGTAAGCTCAATGATAGTAGACGGAACCATCGTCAATGCTGACGTGAGTGCGGCAGCAGCAATTGCAGGTACAAAAATAGACCCTGATTTCGGAGCCCAAAACCTGACCACCACCGGCAATGCCACGGTAGGAGGAACTTTGGGAGTAACGGGAGCAACAAGCCTGAACGGTGCAACAACCGTGAACAATACCCTGACCGCAACAGGGGCCACAACAACAGCCGGGATTACCAACACGGGAGACATTTCAACGGGAACTTCAACAGTGACCGGTAATGCCACTGTTGGAGGAACCATGGATGTAACAGGAGCAACCTCACTTTCAACACTTGAGACCAGCGGACCTGCTACCCTGAACAGTGCAACAGTAACAGGAAATTCGGCCGTTGGAGGAACATTGAATGTTACAGGAGTAACAACCCTGACGGCACAGCCGGTACTTTCTTC
>NZ_JABFHF010000087.1 GCF_015476655.1 Aquiflexum lacus | reverse complement strand
AAAGCCATCAGCGAGGGCATTGTCTTCGAGGAGGGCAGCGATCCGGAATATATCAGTAGGATCAACTGGCAGATGAACGATTACGATCCGCTGAGATCTGGCCTGTACAGGATAACGGCATCCTTGGAGAACGAAGGCTTCGAAGGTTGGAACGTATCGCTGGATATCCCTGTGATCGTACTGGACAAACCGCTTGCGGAGGATATTATGATCAGCAGGAACAAGGTTTCCACCAAAGTAAGGAACGGCGAGATCATCGGCAGCCTGAACACCTTGGATCCTGTTGACAATATCCATACCTACAGCATGGACGAGCATCCCAACTTCTATATCGAGAAGAACGTGCTGGTCTGGAGAGGATCCGGAACCCCTGATGCAGAGATGACCGTCACCGTCCACAGCACCGACAGGGCAGGACAGACCATCAGCAGAGAGATTACCATGTACAGAGAACTTCCTCCCGGAGAAATTCTGATCTATCC
>NZ_JABFHF010000086.1 GCF_015476655.1 Aquiflexum lacus | reverse complement strand
ATTCGTTCATTTCTACACTGAACTTAACGTTAGCTTTTAATGCTTTAAAGACTTTCAAAATCGTTTCTATGGTAACATTTTTTGTGCTCCGTTCCAATTTTGAAATCTGGGATTTTTGGACACCTATAAGTTCTCCAAGTTGTTCTTGGGTCAAATTCCTTTCTTTCCGCACGGATTTTATCATTTCTCCAAGTAATTCCATTCGCAGGTCAAATTCGTATTTGTCCCTTTCTGGAGTTCCGATTTCCCCTATATCCCTGTCTTTGAGCTGGTCAAGGGTCATCATTTTCATTTTTTTATTCTTTGTTTCCATAATTTTATTGTTCAAAACCTGCCTGCCGGTAGGCAAGGTATTCTTTTCTAATCCTTTCCGCTTTTTCGATTTCCGCTTTCGGAACTTTATCAACTTTTTTCACAATTCCATGTGTTGAAATGACAAGTGTTTCAGATTTGTCTGTTTTGTCCCAAAATGCGAAAAGTCGATATTGCAGTCCGC
>NZ_JABFHF010000085.1 GCF_015476655.1 Aquiflexum lacus | reverse complement strand
AAGTCAGGGTATACATGAATCAATTAAAATTATGAGGCCTGAAGGGCCGATCTATTTGGGTCTCATATTGTGTATTCACAAGCTCCTTTGATTCTCAACCCAACTAGAAACTCAATTAATCAACCGATTTCTCATCAAGCCCAAAGGGCTGCCCTGTGATAGCCCTGACTGAAGCTTGCGGAAGTCAGGGTATACATGAATCAATTAAAATTTTGCAAGAGATTGTGGCATACCTGAGGGATTTTTGATTCAATACAAATTAAAAAAATGGAAAAAAAATTATAATCGAATTATCCGTATATATCCGATTATCTTTCGGGTCGGTCTTTCAGACCATGGGGTTCTTATCGGTTCCTATGACCTAGGGTTGCACCCTAGGCTGTCACAGAACGGACCTTCAGGCCTATTTAATTTTCATTGTCAAACTGATTCCTCTTCAAGCCCAAAGGGCTGCCCTGTGCAAGCCCTGACTGAAGCTTGCGGAAGTCAGGGTATACATGAATCAATTAAAATTATGAGGCCTGAAGGG
>NZ_JABFHF010000084.1 GCF_015476655.1 Aquiflexum lacus | reverse complement strand
ACAAGACTTAAGCTCTCCGTGGCCAAACACAGGAGATTTTTCGGCCCTGTAAACCAGCTTGGGGCGGACAGGATTTATGCCACAAACAAAAACCGGAGTTTCTGTACTGCCAACAGGATTTTCACCTGTTTCCCCAAAAAAGGCCCCAAAAAACATGAGAGGGCAGAAAAAATACTCAGCTCCGAAATATCCAAACAGAGGGCTACAGTAATGGAGGGTGTGTTCGGTACAAACAAAGAGTTCTACGGACTGAGGAAAATCAGGGTAAAAGGAGACAAGAGAGAGAAGTTTGCGATATTTTTCGGGATAATGGCAGCCAATGCTGTCAAGATAGCCAAAAGAAGAGCTGAAAGGGAAAGCCCACCGCAACAAAACGTTGCCTAAAAACACAATCGGAGACATCTTCATGGGATAAGTCTGTCCAAACCATATACGACCCGCTTATTCCATATGTGTGAAAGAAAAAATTGTACTTTCCCGTACCAAAATTGACTTCAAAATCATCCGGAAACCAAAGAGAAAAAGAAAGTA
>NZ_JABFHF010000083.1 GCF_015476655.1 Aquiflexum lacus | reverse complement strand
ATGAAGCAGGGTCAAAAGATAGGGCACCTGCGGTTGGTGCATTCGTACTTTCAACGATTTCAATATGGGTGATTTTGGAATTAAACCCACCAACACCGTTCATGGTAAGCAGTCCATCAGTCACTTCCACTGTCATGGTCTCTACCCTGACTTCTCCTGCGACGGCAACTTTAGCCGGGATAATGGTAATCCCTTCTATGGTAGCGCTATGTCTGCTGTCTATGTTATTGATATCTTTATCTCCAAGACCTATGGTAACATCATAGATTCCGTTTGGCACTTCCAATTCCCAGAACAACTCGTTGCCCCTTCTCTGTCCTGCCCAACTTTGAACACCACCTGTAGTATTCATGATGTTATCTCCCTGGAAATGAAGTAGTGTTCCTTCAAGCTGATCTTCAATAGGCGCGGAAGCGTAAGATGTTGAAATTCTGTTTCTTCCTGCTCCTCCAAAGGCAGTTGTTCCACCATTATCTGAAGCTTCCGAAACATCTATTGGTTCTCCATTGGACCTTAATTTCCAACCAAAGGCATAATCTACACCATCAACTGTCACTGAAGAGAAGCCAAATTGCTTACCATAATCCGGCAAATAGCCAACTGGC
>NZ_JABFHF010000082.1 GCF_015476655.1 Aquiflexum lacus | reverse complement strand
ACTACAATTATAGCGGTGACCTTGGTGAATGGATACACGTAGCCGCTACTTTCGACGGCACTACGAGCCGAATCTTTGTCAACGGCACAGAGGATGTTTCCGCGAGTTATGCACCGTTCAACATAGGTACCACTTCTGGAGACCTTGTCATTGGGGCGGTCGGTACGATACAGCGATTCAACGGGGGGATTGACGATCTCAGGCTTTACGGAAGAGCATTGGAAGTATCGGAAATCTTCGAACTCTTTGACGGAGAGGTTCCATTGCCGGGGGTTCCCCAGCTTGTGGCACCTGCCAACGGGGCAGCTTCTGTTATTGTTCCGGAGGTACAGTTCTTATGGCTTGCATCAGAATTTGCCCTCGGTTACCAGCTACAGCTTGCCACCGACCCGGGTTTTGGTCAGATTATACTGGATACCGAAACAGCCGATATTTCTCTCAGCACTGACGTGCTTCTTGCCGATACAGATTACTTCTGGCGGGTCAGATCCCTGAATACAGGTGGTAGCTCCGATTGGTCAGAGATCAGAAGCTTCTCCACAGTGCCGGAAGGCGAAACTCCTGATGGTCCTGTTGGCCACTGGAAGATGGACGAGGGATCAGGAAATATACTTGTGGATCATTCCGGTAACGGAAACGATGCGACCATTCAGAATACCATTGGGGTGACATGGACGCAGGGGGTCATGGGACTGGCACTTG
>NZ_JABFHF010000081.1 GCF_015476655.1 Aquiflexum lacus | reverse complement strand
TTCACTTACTCTTTACACTCCGCACGCCTTTTGCCTCGTGCAGGTGCACTCTTTTACGGATCCAATCGCTTGGACCCTTTACTCTGTTGCATTCTCTGCTCAACATGTCAATGAACTTTTCTTTGGACATTTCCAAAGTGTGTGGAGGATAACGCCTGCCTGCCGGTAGGCAGGGATTCGAAACGTAGACCCTCCCGATGAAAACCGGGATGCTCTATTCCTTAATAATTCTTTTCTTATATCCCTTTTGGATAATCAAAGTGTGGAGGATAACGGATTCGAACCGTTGACCCCCTGCGTGCAAGGCAGGTGCTCTAGCCAGCTGAGCTAATCCCCCATTATTTCAATTTATCTGTAAATCTGAACAGCTGATCCTCCCGACAAAAGCCGGGGTGCTCTAGCCATCCCGATGACTATCGGGACAATCCCCCATTCATTTCAATATTGTTTCAGATTTCAAGATTTTGAACATTCCAACCTTTATCGGTATGCTCTTGCCATCCCAATAACTATCGGAACAATACACTATTAAATTTTAGGATATAAAGTGGGCCTGCGTGGACTCGAACCACGGACCTCTACATTATCAGTGTAGCGCTCTAACCACCTGAGCTACAGGCCCTTTATAAATATCAATTATATTTAAAATACAGAAACGAAACGGACAAGCCACAAGAAGGGCTTCCAGAAAGGAGGTGTTCCAGCCGCACCTTCCGGTACGGCTACCTTGTTACGA
>NZ_JABFHF010000080.1 GCF_015476655.1 Aquiflexum lacus | reverse complement strand
GGTTTACAGGGCCGAAAAATCTCCTGTGTTTGGCCACGGAGAGCTTAAGTCTTGTACATTCGTTGAAGGCATTGAAATCAAGTTTGTCTATAAACGTGAGTCCGTCCACCTGAAGGATATGGGCTTTGGCCCCGAACTCAACCGGCTTGTTTTCTTTTCCCCTCACAATAGGTCTAAGATAAGGTTTGTGCAGGGAAACTATTCTGTCTTTTAAAGCCGCAGGCGGGTTGTCCAACAAAAACTCCTGCTGGCGGTGAACCTTTTTTATCACTGCAAACCTTGCAAAATCCTTCAAATCAAGATCTGCGCCTTTATTACTGTCGAGGATCTGCTGGAGTTGGCCGATCCCTTTACCGAGCAGATAAACGAGTGCTTTTCTTCTTCTGAGCGTTTCCCTGAAACTGTTTTTCCTTTTTCTGGAATAAGTCATCTGGGCAATTTTCTGCTCCCTGAATTTAGATCTGGGCCTTTTGACCCCCATTTGGGAACAGAATCTGAACATCTGTTTTTCAAAAACCCACTCACAACATTCCCACAGCAGTTTGACATCGGTTGGAAACCGTATGAATGACTCGTAACACGTAGCGTCCATGAGCAATACGTGGGTGTTGTTGACATCACGCTTCCAGTGGTTGATAAGTACTTCCTGAAGTCTCTCCCATTCGCAGTGTTTTTCCAGATATGCCCTGATCCTGGTCATGATGGTCATGTCTCTGATATGCTGGTTTTCGGCCAGTACTTTGCCGC
>NZ_JABFHF010000007.1 GCF_015476655.1 Aquiflexum lacus | reverse complement strand
TATATAGGTTTACAATTTTAAATTAAATTGTGTCAACCTATTTCAGTACACGACCCTCGCATCTTGGTTCTTGTCTCCCCGAAATTCTTCGGGGCAGGCTTTGATTCTTGGTTCTCGCATCTCGCTTCTTTTGTCTAACGTCTTATGTCTCATGTCTCAACCTTCATTTCCCCCTGATAATATCCACCGGATCGACTCCACTGGCTTTCCTTGCTGGAAAATAGCCTGCAAAATAAGTGGTAATCAGACTGAAAACCCCTCCGATGATGTAGTATTTGGGATTGAAATCAACAGGAAAAGTCTTGACAGTGGGCAGTGCCTCAGTTTCAAACGGAATCCGTTCAATTCCCAAACCTGCTGCAAAACCGAGCAACAATCCGATAATCCCACCAAAAACACCAATCGTCAAAGCAATAGTGATAAAGATCTTGTTTACATCACCACCAGAAAAACCAATCGCTTTTAAGATGGCAATGGTGTCCATTTTTTCATATATCATCATATTCAGGATATTGTATATCCCAAAACCGGATACGACCAACAAGGTAATACCAACTGCATAACTGATTAAGGTTCTAATCTGCGTTCCTGTTTCAAACTGTGCATTGACGGTCTGAATATCGTCGGCATCAATTCCAAAAATCTCTCTGTATTCTTTGGCCATTGCCGGAGCCTTTTCAAAATCCTTCAGCTTCACCTGAATATCAGTGATATAAGATGTTGACTCTCCAAGCATTTTCTGGGTAGTGTTGATGGATGCATAGCTCTGTACGTTATCCAAATCGCCCAAACCGGACTGATAATATCCTACGACTTTAAGTTGAATTCTATTTCCTTGTGCGGTGGTAGCTTGAATAACATCCCCTAACTCGGCCATCATCCTATCTGCTGCACCTTTTCCTAAAATGATACTATTGGCCGTATTCTTTAAATCTAAAAAATTTCCAACAGTCACATAATCTTCAAATGCAAACAATCTCGCTTCTTGCTCTACATCAATCCCGTTAATAACTCCTGTAATGTCAATGGTACCTACATTGTAAAAAACCTGTGCTGAGATTTTTGGTGCAACTCCCAAAACTCTGGGATCCTGCTTTAAAGTCCGGATAATGGCTTCATTGTTATGGATGCTCAGCCGGCTTGCTGCAGGTTTGATGGATCGGATGATATTGTAAAAACCGGTGAAATTTTCAGAAAGATCAATGGGTTGGTTTGGATTGGGTTTGACTTCATTGTAAAATCTAATATGAGGTGTCCTGTTCAAAATCAGTCCATCCAATAATTGATTGAGGCCGTTCATAAACCCCAATAATGCCACAAACATGGTAATACTGAATACTACTCCTATAGCAGCAATGAAGGTCTGTTTAAACCTTGCCAACATCAAGGCTTTAGCAATATTTATGATCAACCCTATTTTCATTATTGAGGTTTGACTAGTACTGTTTTCTCATCTATTCCCCCGATTATTTCGGCTTTTTGATAATCTTTGATACCTAATTGAACTGCAATGGTATCTCCGTTGGAATTGAGCACAAATTGATCATTGATGATAAATGACCTGGGGATGGTCAGTGCATTTTCCTTGGTCTGAATAATGATATTGGCCTCCAGTGTAAGGTTTGGATAAAGAACAGTAGGTTCATCGACAAACACGCCCTCAACAGTAAAACTCTTGCTCAATTCATCCATTATTGGATTGACTTTGGACACAATTCCCTCAAAAGTCTTTCCCCGATAGCTATCCATGGAAACAATAATTCGCTGTCCCCTTGATACATTGACGATATCGTATTCATCTACCTGCAATTCCAAAATATATTCATTGGCACTACCAATTATCGCAAGAGGAGTTTGGGCATTGACCATTTCTCCCTTCTCTTTGAGAATTGCATAAACAATTCCATTTATCTCGCTTTTGAGTACCAAATCACTTTCAAGAGCCTTTGTAATCGCCAGATTTTTTGAGGCACTTCTTTCGTTATATTCAATTTCTCGTTTAAGATCCTGGTACCGTAGCTTGGAAGTTTCATAGGCAGTTTTGGAATTTTCAAAAGCCAGTTGTCTTTGCTCCAAATCAACTTTAGTTCCTATACCTTGATCCATTAATCTTTTCTGTCTTTCCAAAAGCAAAGAATCGTTTTGATATTTAGTTTTGGAGTATTCAATGGTCATTTCCAAGTCATTTAGCCTAGACTGATTGACCTGCCTATCAGCATAAGTCCTATTGATTTCGGCATTTTCCCGGTTTAACCTTGTCGCTGTATTAGAAATGGATAAAATCGGTGTTCCTATCTCTACTGTATCGCCTTCTTCAACAAAAATCTCCTGGACAGTTCCATTGGCATTTGTATAAGCCTGATATTGGTACCTGGCTTTGATCAATCCCGATGCATAAACAGACTCTGAAATATCTTCTCTTTGGGGGAAAATATTTTCATCAGAGGTGTCACAGGAAAAAAACCAAAATCCAATTGCAAAACAAAATGTAAAGTATTTCAATTTCATAATAGGCTGATTTGCTGCCTTGAATTTAACCGTTAATTCGTAGAAACTGTAAAGGTATTTGGAAAAATGTTTGTTGGAAGTTGGAAGTCCGAAGTTTGGAAGTTGGAAGACTGAAGACGAAATTTGGCGTCCTTGGACTTGTCTAACTTTGGTAAGAGGAGCACTTCTACATCCTTGGCTTTTTGGAATATTCCTCAGTGAGAGGAGGCAATCTTCCGGCTTTAATTGATGACCGATGTTTTCTTTGGTCTTCAGTCTTATGTCCCTGCTCGCCGGAAGGCTAGCTACTAGCCAATTTGAATTCTTGTAAAACTAGCAGCAAACAGGAAATCAAAAAATCAACTTACCCCAATTTCCCGATAAGCCATCTGCCAACTCCAGGGAAATGCTGCCCCAAAAATGCCAAAATTCTGCCATGTCCGGTAAAAACAAATGATTTCTTTCTTTTTACAATAGCTTTGACCATGACTTTGGCCGCTTTGTCTGTCGGCCACATGAGGTTTTTTGGTCTCGGATCTTTTCCTTCAGGATGAAATATCCCATCATTATCTACCCGGGTGATATCTGAATCCACAAAACCCGGATGAATGACTGTACAGCTTACACCTGTGCCTTTCAATTCTAGTTGTAAAGTCTGCCCAATGGAGCGAACTGCTGCTTTGGACGCACCATAGGCTCCTGTATTGGGATTAGGGAGATAAGCTGCTACACTTCCAATCAATGCCAATCTTCCTTTACTATTTTTCAAATGAGGAATAGCAAATTTAGCAGTCAAGGCCAATCCTGTAACATTGCCGTCCATCTGCCTTCTCCAGTCTTTTGCGGTAAGCTTCTCTAATTTACCATAAATTCCAAAACCTGCATTGGCAATAGCCACATCCAATCGACCATATTGTTTAATAATCTCCAAAACAGCACTTTCAATTTGATGCTCTTCCAAAATATCACAGGGAACGATTATTCCTTCCCCGCCAAGTTTTTTTACTTCCTTCAGAACTTCTTCCAATTCGCCAACTCTACGTGCAGAAAGGGCTAAAATCCCTTTTTGCTTGGCAAATTCATAAGCCATAAATTTTCCCAACCCTGAGGAGGCGCCTGTGATCCAAATGACTTTGTTGTTGAACATGATTTGAGTTTAGATTTTAGACACAAGACTCAAGACTCAAGACATAAAATTGAAGGCAAAATCCAACTTCTTCCTCTCACTTTAAATCTTTATTTTTATTCTTTATTTAATATCAATTCTGCCACCTAACTTTCTCTTATTTCACCCTCTCGCCCGTCGCAAATAAAATATCTCGATTCTCGCCTCTCGATTCTCCCCTCTTGGCTCTTGATTCTTGGTTCTTGGTTCTAAAATCTCGGCTCTCGATTCTCGTCTCTCGATTCTTTCTTGGCTCTTGTCTCTTGATTCTCATTTAGAAGGAAAAGACCTTCGAGATTCGAAAAACCTCAAAGGTCTCGCCTCTCGCTTCTCATTCGTTAATCCCCAAAATATCAAACACAAAAGCATACTCCCTCGCCAATTCTTTGAGGCTTTCAAACCTGCCGCTGGCGCCTCCATGTCCGGCGTCCATATTGGTATATAGGAAAAGCTTGTTGTTGTCGGTTTTCAGGGTTCTCAACTTTGCTACATATTTGGCAGGTTCCCAATATTGGACCTGTGAGTCATGAAGACCGGTAGTCAAAAGAAGATGAGGATAATCCTTGGCCTCCAAATTATCATAAGGAGAATAGGACATCATATAATCATATTGTTCCTTAATATTTGGATTGCCCCATTCCATCCACTCAAATGTGGTCAATGGAATAGTCTCATCCTCCATGGTCGTAATCACATCCACAAATGCAACCTGTGAAATAACACCCCTATAAACTTCAGGTGCCATATTGGTCACAGCACCCATCAAAAGACCTCCCGCACTTCCGCCTGAGGCAAAAAGCTTATCTTTTGCCACATAGTTATTGTCCTGCAACCATTTGGAACAATCTATAAAATCAAAAAAGGTATTTTTCTTGTTCATCATTTTACCATCCTCATACCATTCTCCTCCCATTTCCTGACCTCCTCTGATATGTGCTATTGCATAAACAAATCCCCGATCCAACAAACTTAATCGGGTGCTGCTGAAAGCAGATTCTGTAGAAGAACCATAAGACCCATAAGAATAAATCCATCCTGGACTGCTGCCGTCTTTTTTGAAAGTATCTTTTCGGTAAACTATAGACATGGGGATCCTTTTACCATCCCTGGCTGGCACCATGATCCTTTCGGTCTGATAATTTTCCTTATTAAAATCACCCAACACAGGTTGTTCTTTCATCAATGTTTTCTCCCTACTTTCCATATTGTAATCGTAGGTGGAATTGGGAGTCGTAAGGGAAGTATAGGAATACCTCAATATTTTTGTATCGAAAGCTGGATTGTATCCCAAACCTGCATAATAGGCTGGTTCTTCAAATTCCATTTGATGTTCTGAATTGTCAGCAGTTTTGATAATCCTGATATTGGCCAACCCTTCTTTGGTCTCTTGGATGGCGAGGTAGTCCTTAAAATAGTCTACACTTTCAAGGAAAATATCGGAGCGATGAGGAATTACATCTTTCCATGTACCTATTTCTGGGTTTGAAATGGGCGCTTCTACCAACCTATAATTGACTGCATCCCGGTTAGTATAAATATAAAACTTGTCGCCACCAGCATGGTCCACACTATACTGTACATTGTCCTGCACAGGGTTTATTAACTTTGGTTTACCGGGATTATCTGCATCCAAATACATGGCATAAGAAGCATCTGTCCGGCCTGAACCAATAATGATGTATTTTTTTGACTTGGTTTTTTCTACTCCACAACTCAATGTTTGGTCTTTTTCTTCAAAGACCACCTCATCCTGCGTCGCATATTCTCCCAAAATATGTCTTTTGATCTGGTAGTTTCTCAAAGTCTTCATATCAGGAATTGAATAATAAAAAGACTTGTTGTCATTGGTCCATACTGCATTGCTTCTGATGTTTTCAATTTGATCCAGAAGCATTTCACCGGTTCTAAGGTCTTTGATCATGACCGTATAAAAATTCCTGCCAACGGTATCCATGATGATCGCAGCAAGATTATGGTCCGGGCTTATAGAAGTCCAAAAGCTGAGAAAAGATTTCCCTTTTCCCAATTCATTGCCATCCATGATGATTTCTTCAGGAGCATCCAAAGAACCTTTTTTCCGGGCATAAATGGGATATTCTCCTCCTTCCACATATCTGCTGTAATAGTAATAATCGTCCAATTTGTAAGGAACAGAGGAATCATCTTCCTTTATCCTACTTCTCATTTCATTGAAAAGCTTTTCCTGAAACCCTTTGGTATGGGCCATCATGGTGTCCAAATACTGGTTTTCAGCCGTCAGATAATCGATCACTTTAGGATTTTCACGGTCATTGAGCCAATAGTAATTATCAATGCGCTTATCACCATGCTTAGAAGTGATTTCATAAGGTGTTATTTCAGCTACGGGTGGGTGTAAGTCAGGCAAACTGGAAGTTGACTCTTGGGGGGAACATGCCATACTTATGCTTAAGATTAATATTAAAAGGGTTATGTTTTCTGTTTTCATATTGATGAAGGAAGATCTCAAAGATAGGAATACTCCAAAAGGGATTCAAGCTAATCAATATAGGGAATTAGGACAAATATTTTTTCAATTGGATAAATGCTGAAGAACTAGGAAGAAATTGGCTTCCTTACAAAAGGCTGAATCCTGCCATAAGTCAGACACCTCCATAGCCACTCCAATGGTCCGAACAAAAAATATTTCAACCAGATCGGGCTGACAATCAATTGAAAAATCCAAATACCGATCACCAAGTAATAAAGCTGGTAATATTCCCATTGTGCATATTGGTTAAATCCATAGCCGAAAAAGACGAGCGTACAAATAACAGAATGCATGATATAATTGGTAAAAGCAGTCTGTCCCACAGCCCTAAGTCCGCTCATTAACCTTTTGAAATATCCTTTTTGGTAAATCAAAATGACCAGAGCCACATGGGCCATCATGATCAATATCCTTTGAAAGTCATAAATCAGGGATACCCACATGATGGAATGGGTTTCAATATATTTTAATCCTGCTTCAACATTGGGAAAATGGATGGTATTGTAAACAAAAGAGAAAATCACCAAAGGCAATCCAATGCCATAACCTATCCAAATGGTCTTGATATACTGGGCCTGAGTCCATTTCAAAGTCAGAAAACCCCATTTGTACAATGCTATTCCCAACAGCATCAAGGCCAGCATATCCCAAATTGAGAAAATCAAGTATTTGAACTGTCCCTCCCAAGCCTTGGGACGGATATGGCTTGCTACATCAGAGTAGCTTCCTTTCATCAAGGCGGTATGTTCCACCACCTCTTCTTTATTGGGAATCATATCCTTTCGGGTTTCTTCCCAAGCTTCCATTGCGGCCAATTCTTTTTCCCCTAATTCATTGCCAGCGTCTTGTATAGCGATTGCTTCTTTGTAATCCAGATATTTTCCCCGGATATTCTGCATGAACAACGTGCTGGCAACAAATCCAATAATGGCTACAATAGGCACACCCATGGCCAAGTATTTGGCTTTCATATTTCTGAAAAGGAAAGCCAACATGCCGATCAGTCCATAATAATAGAGAATATCCCCCATCCAAAGTAAAAGATGGGCATGTGCCAAGCCAAACAAGGTCAACCATATCATCCTTTTGCAAAATAGCCATGTAGCCGATTTTCCGGCTTTTTCCTTGTTGGTGTTAAAAAGTATGATCCCGGCCCCAAAGACCATGGAAAAAAGTGCGCGCATTTTACCTTCAAAAAAGATGATGTTCACCGCATGTACCCAAAAATTGGTGCTTGAAGTGTCCTGATTCCAAGGCTCAGAATAATACTCCTCCATCGAAAAATACGGAATATTCAAAATCAGAATACCCAAAAGGGCAACCCCTCTGACTATATCTATGATATCAATTCTATTGATAAGTACTGATGGTTTGGGGGAGTGGTCTACCAACTCGGTTTCGGAAGTGGTTTGTAGGGACATTGGAAAAAGAGTTTAAATTAAAAATACCATTAAAAGTAATTATTTATCAACTGATTTCCATCACATGATGATGTGATACATTGAGTTTTAAGGTAAGAAAAATCACATTAGAGAAATTTTTTTTGAATAAAAAACTGTGGGATGCAACTCCCAAATATCAATTACCATCAAACACTAAAACCAACTTAATTAAGAAAACCATGAAAAAGATTTTGTTAGCATTTCTTTCAGCTTTGGCGATCCTCTCCTGCGACAACAAGGAAGTATTGCCGATAATCAAAACCCCTGTGGTCAATTTTGCTTCACCTGAAACCATTGTTTATGAAAATGACTTTGTCGGAATTGATATTAAAATTTCCTTGACTGTTCCAGCACCGCAAGCTGAAACACTCAAAGTAAAAATCCAAAATGACTATACAACGCTACCATTTGTCGTTCAGCCTGCATTTGACCAAATGAATGAGTTGACCCTCGAAATTCCAAAAGGCAGTACAGAAGCATCCTTCAAAATTATACCAATTGATGATAACCTGAGCTTGGGACATAAGGAATTCAGGTTGGAGATTTTTGCTTTGTCAGATGGTCTGCTAAAAGGTTCAAACAACTTTTTTGACTTGACGATCTTGGACAATGAATCTCTTGGGCTGCTAAAATCCATAGAAACCACAGGAATGGGATACCATAAAAGAGAATATGAATACAATCATTTTGGAAGTTATAAAAGGGTATTGTTCAGACACAATGAAAATCAGCCGTTGTTTGCCCAAAATATGTATCTCTATAATGATTTTGGTAAAATATCCAAAATCCAAGGTGATGTGGGCCATCCTCAGCAACAGTTTCTTTATGAAGATGGAAAGCTGAAAAAAGTGGAAAGAGCCAATCACAATGAGTTTCTGGAAATTGATGAATTTGAAACTGACGAATCAGGAAGGATACAGACCATTAAACATTTCAGAAAGCTACCAAACGGTGAATTGAATCTGTTAGGCCATACCTTTTTTACCTATTTCAGTAGTGGCAGTGTACAGTCCATGACAGTATCTAAATATCGCTCAACGGGAGAGTTGGAGATTGTCCAAAAAATCACTTATGAAGCTTATAGCATGAAAAACAATCCAATTCCTTATTACAATGAAATCCCGGGAGTACTTTTACAACCAACTTTGCCCCTCAAAATGAAAGTAGAAGAAGATGGACAAGTTTTTACTTACCAATTCAACTATACTTTTGATGCCTTAGGAAAAGTTACAGAAAGAAAATTGACCGGCCCAAGCGGAATAGAATTCACAAAATATGTGTATTATTAGGGGAAGGGATTGGTGGAATTTTTTTATATGAACTTGTCTATAGAAATTATTCTGTATTTGTTACGCCTTTAACAACCTCATAACTTTTACGGCAAAATTAGAAGTTTGCTGCAAAGGTTATGAGTTGCTTTTATGGTCAACCCTTCTATTTCAGTCATCATTGGAAGGTCCATGGTTCTTAATAGGATGAAGAAGGGAATTATTAATTACAGTTCCTTTGAAAGGAATATTGAAGGTATTAGGATTTTGGTAAATACAGTGATCGAAATGGGCTTGAAACAGTCTATCCCAAGGAAGGGGCTCCATGAGCCGGTCAAAAAGTCTTAAGACGGTATACCAATTTTTGGATGATAGAGGATGGCAAATGGATGATATAGGCCAGGCATGCGAATGTGATTTGTAATTAGTTAACTTTCAATACAAATCCCCCAACTCTTCTGCCCAACCCCTCTGCTTTTTTTAAAAATAGCTCATTTACTTCCTTATCTGCAAAATCCCCTTCTCCTGTAATGGCTGAAGCACCAAAAGCAGCTTCCAGTTCATCCCCTCCGACTATGATCATTCCATGAATCATCATGGCCCGAATCATACTAAACATCACTGCTTCTTCCCCAATAGAAAAACCTCCACCTGTGACAAACACAGCGCCGATTTTATCTTTCAATGGTCTACCTTCAAAAGGCCATGAATTGATAAAAGCTTGCACCTCAGGAGTCATATTGGCATTGTAAACCGGTGAGCCTAAAATGATGGCTGATGCATTCAAAATTTCATCTTCAGTCACATCAGCTATAGGCTTGAGGATATATTCAAGGCATTGGACCTCTGCTACTCCCTTAGCCACTGCCTCGGCCATGGCTTGGGTTTTGCCGGATTGGGAGTGGTAGGTGATCAGGATGGTTGGGGGAGATTGGGCGAACAAAGCCTGTGAAAAGCCAAGCGTTAGGATAAAAAATAAATGGACAAGAGTTTTCATTTAAAGCAGATTGATTAGATACTATAACAATAAAATTACCCACTTTTAACCAATAAAGGAAATTCTTAAAAGGGTCTCGGCAAGCTCGACCACCGGAGTGTTTTAAATTTAAAAAGGAGGGGGAAGGAAATGCGGCTTTGCCGCATTTCCTTCCCCCTCCTTCAACAACAAGTATCCGGTCACCGAGCTTGCCGAGGTGATTACTTTTCACGCTTAAAAGTCCTCACCTCAAAATGATTCTTATCCATTTTTGGCCAATCTTCTCCAACAAAACCATAAGCTGCCTGCATCAGTTTGAAAAAAAGGTCTTTTTTCTCCTCCTCGGGTAGATTCCTATAGTGCTTTTGATGGTCTGATGCCTCTTTGAATGTTTGGATGGTAAATGCTTTCTTGTCCATTTTCATAGCGATAATCTTTTATTTCTTTCCATTACCAAACTACCTTTAAACCACAGTCTATATATAATTTGATACTTTCACCGTCTCTGAATAGATTAAGATCATTTTGTAAAGCCTGCCAGATCAACATCCGATCAAAAACTTCATAATCCCATTCCTTCAAGTTCTTTCTCCGATCACTGATTGTCTTCTTTATTGATCGTAATCCATTGATTATTGAAAAATCAATCTTATAAATGGGTTATTTTTCCGGTGCTTGATTGAAAATCAAACTCTTGATTTTCCAATTGCCTTTCTCATCTTTAGTCCAGTGGGTGAGTGTTCTTGCCCGATATGTCCAAGTACTTTGGTCATTCCTGACCCAATCAACCTGAAATTCTCCCCTTTCTATAAGATCCTCTCCTGATGGTGTCAATTCCAAAATATTATGTTGATAGACACTCGAAATGTGATCGGAAAACAGGAAATCATAAAATGATGCAATCTTTTCCCTTCCTTGATTCACAGGGAACTCAGGAGCGATATTCAATCCATTTTCCAAATAAATTGAAGCACAGGAAGCTGCATCCTGACTATGCCATGATGCTACAAATACATCCCATATTGATTCAATTTCAATTTGGTGATTTTGATCTTGAATTTCTTGAGAGGAACACGAAAATAAGATCAATAAGAAGCAAAAAAAGAATGTGGTTTTTGAAAACTTAGAATAATTGGACATAAGTTCATCTATTTTAAGGTTGACATATTTTATAAATTTAAAATTTAACCTTGTAAAAAAATTCAAATTGCAAAAATTTTAATTTGCATCTACTACAAAATCAGCTATTTAAATGGATAAAACCATAAAAGGAAGTCCGATCTCATTTTTGATTTCCAGTTTTGATACGTTTATCGTGCCTTATACATATTATCTTTTAACTAAACCAATTAATTATCATGAAAACCAAATTAATGACCACAGGAATTTTAATTTTAGGACTTGCAACTGCTCCTATGTTAGCTATGTCAAATACACTTGATGTGACAGCAATTGAGTCTAATTTCACTCAAGAGCAAGAAAAACAAGACAAGCAAGATAAAGTGAAGATTGAAAAGGAAAATTTACCTCAAGCTGTAAGAGATGCTTTCAAAAAGGATGAAAAAACCGGCAAAGAGGAAATAAAAGAAGCTTGGCAGATGAGGGGGGAAGATGGCAAAATGTACTATGCGATCAAATTCGATCATAATGGCAAAGAGATGTCCAAAAAATATGATGCTACTGGCAAAGAAAAGAAAGACTAATTTATTTGAACCACTAACAACAAAGCACCGGCCACTTGCCGGTGCTTTTCTTTTTTAGTTATAATTTATAATCAAACTTTAGACAGACCTATCTGCTCGTATCCTTGATAAAGTCTGCCAAGTCTTTTTTGAACTTCACCAAAGAAGGCATATGCGTGTAAAACATATGTCCTGCCTCATAATAGGTCATGATGATATTGTCTCGTATTTCCGGTCTTAAGTTCATCTGATCAACGGTGTGCTCCACTCCATAAAACACGGTGGCCAGATCATAGTATCCATTCATCATCAATACTTTGACGTTGGGATCCTTGTTCATGGCATCTGCCATGTCAATGGCTGTATTGATGGAAATCATACTGCCCCATCCTTCATTTCCTCTGTGGGACCAATCCCATTTGAAGCCAGGTGAGGCATAGGCTGATGTCTTATAAGTCAAATTTTTGCTGACACCAAGATCTCTGTGAAAGTAATCCAAGAAACCCGCTGTATATGCAGGGGAAATCGCGTCACTCTGTGGGTCGGTAATTGCATTTTGATTTTGTGGCAATGGGTTAATGCCCTTAAATCTTGAATCCAATCTACCCACGGTCATGCCTTCTTCTCTTAGCAATTCATTGAAAAATTCCCGGGCTGTCATCCTCAGGTTATTCCTTTTCCAGATATCTTTCGAAATACCTGCATACTTTTCCATCTTTTCGGCAACACTGTTTTTTTCCGCATCGCTAAGCCTGCTTCCTTTAAAAAGAGCAGGCAAATACTCTTCTTCCGTGAATTCCCTCACTTCATCTACAAAAGCTTCCAGATTTGGATTCTTGTTAGGCAGCTTGTCATGGTACCATGCAGTAGTAGCATAAGTAGGGAAATGCACTAGGTATGAGTTACTTTCTTGGACAGGAAATGCCAATGACCTGATATCAAACACTGAGGATACCATAACTACCCCATTGAGGGCATATCCTTTGTCCAATAGATATTTCATTACTCCAGCATTTCTCATGGTGCCATAACTTTCGCCCAATAAATACTTGGGGGATTGCAGGCGGTCATATTCTTTTAAAAACTGCATAATGAATAAACTGATCGCTCTGATATCCTGGTCTACCCCCCAGAAATCTTTGCCCTCCGCTTTACCAATTGGCATACTCAATCCTGTACCAATAGGATCCATCATCACCACATCTGCAACATCCAAAATTGAATAGTCATTGTTGACCAATTGATACGGAGCGGCAGGAGTATAACCAGGGTCTTGCACCACTATCCTTTTTGGCCCCATTACTCCCATATGCAACCAATAGGATGATGAACCTGGCCCACCATTGTAGGAAAAGATAATCGGTCTTTTGGAAGGGCCATCTTCCTTAAAATAAGCTGTAAAGCCATGTAGCGCAATTGGTTCATTGTTTTCATCCCTGAGCTGCATTGTTCCTGCACGGGTCTTCAGCGTGTGGGTCACATTGTTGATTCGTACAGTTTGTGTTGAGTTAAAAACTTCACCTTCAGGTATTGCTTTTTCAGCTGTTTTTTCTTGGGCCACCAATTGGCCTTCAAAAAAGACAAACAGACTTAGTATTAATATTAATTTTTTCATATAAGATATTTTGTTGATTGATGCTTAAAGCTAAATAAATTCATGAATACCTCCATCCTATTTTTTATAAAGGACATATGTCTTATTTAGAAATTCATTTAAACTAAAATCAGTACATGGCAATTGAGAAAACTTGATATTTATCCGTATCACAAACGGATACAAACGGATACAAACGACTGTAACCCGACTATTTTTCAATGAATCAATCAATTTTGTAGCATTGCTTCCAAATTATCAGGAACAAAAGTCCTTTTTTCAAATCAAAACAAAAAATCATGAACAGAATCAGAAATCAGGTACAACTAATCGGGAGATTGGGTGCCAAAGCAGAGGTCAAACATTTTGACAAAGGAACGATCAAGGCAACTTTTAGGTTGGCCACCAAAGAAATTTTCAAAAACAACAAAGGGGAAAAAGTGGAAGAAACCACTTGGCATAACATTATAGCTTGGGGTCTTCCGGCCGAAATCATCGAAAAATACACTGACAAAGGTTCAGAGGTCGCAGTAGGTGGGAAATTGATCAACAGATCCTACAACGATAAAGACGGAAACAAAAAATATTTTTCAGAAGTGCAGATTGATGAAGTTTTACTCCTCGGTGAAAAAGTGACTTCAGTTTGAGTACAAATTGGTCAGCGGAAAAAACAACCGCTGACCAATTCATTTTTTTAACTCATTGAGATTGATGACAGTAACTCTTTTGGAGCTTAGGGTCTAACAATTCCTAAATATCAAATAAGTCAAAAATTTGTCTTTCTATGAACAAAAGCATCTTTTTATGAGTAATTTTAAGGTTCGAAAGACCTATTGAACATGAAAAGAATAGCAGTTTATACTTCAGGTGGAGATGCGCCGGGGATGAATGCCTGTATCAGGGCAGTAGTCAGGACATCAATTTTTAAAGGATTGGAAATCTATGGTATCAGTTACGGATATGATGGGATGATCAATGGAAATATCAAAAAAATGCAATCCCATTCAGTCAGCAATATCATTCAACGGGGTGGCACCATCCTCAAATCTGCAAGGAGTGAGCAATTCATGACCAAAGAAGGTCGAAAGAAAGCTTATGACCAACTTCGTGCCAATGGTATTGAAGGTTTGGTTGCCATCGGAGGGGACGGTACTTTTACAGGTGCAAAAGTGTTTTTTGAAGAGTTTGGCATTCCGGTGATAGGATGCCCCGGTACTATCGACAACGATATTTATGGTACAGATTATACCATTGGCTTTGATACTGCTGTCAATACAGCTTTGGAAGCTATTGACAAAATCCGGGATACCGCAGCAGCACACGATAGGATATTTTTTGTGGAAGTGATGGGAAGGGACAGTGGCTATATTGCTGTCGAATGTGGAATTGGAGGAGGTGCGGAGTTTGTCATGGTTCCGGAAACCGAAACTGATATCAAGAAAGTTGTGAAATCCCTGAAGAATCTTCGAAAAACTAAATCCTCGAGTATCATTGTCGTTGCAGAAGGGGGTGAAGAGGGCAACGCAGACCAAATCATGGAAAAAGTCAAAAACAAAATCCAGGATGAAGATAAGGAATTCAAAGTGACGACTTTAGGACATATTCAAAGGGGAGGAAACCCTACTGCTCGTGACCGGGTATTGGCCTCAAGATGCGGGATGGCAGCTGTTGAAGGTTTGATTGATGGCAAATCCAATTGTATGGCAGGAGTGGTAAGTGGAGAGGTTTTATACACTCCATTTGATGATTGTATCAATAAAACCAAACCACTCACTGGAGACCATCTAAAACTTATCGAAATCTTAAGTATATAAAAAAATATGGGATACATTCCTTTAATAATTATTCTTGGGGCGGTGGTAGCCTTATTCTTTATGGTTGTCAACAACACCTTAAATTCAAAGAAAAAGGCAATTCTCCTCTATCAGAATTCAATCATTGAAGGATTGTCTAAATTTGGAAATCAGGTCAAGACTGAACCCAAAATTGATGAAAAGACTTTTGAGCTGATAGAAGGGGCGTATAAAAAAACAAAGTCAGGTCTTGAAGCTAAAAACGACAACATTTTTGACACAGAAGTAAAAGTACCGTTTCAGTCTCTTAAACTTACCAAAGCACAATACAATAAATTGATCGGAAAAAGACCATATAGCTTTGTTGCAAGCTTAATGGGGCACAAAACCATTTAAACCCTCTATGATTTGTTGATCTATCTATTCGATTTCAGAAGTGATATAATCCAACATTTTTTTGAATTGGTCAGGATGAAACCATTTCATGTCTGAAATTCGCTTGAACCATGTCAGTTGCCTTTTGGCATATCTTCTGGAATTTCTTTTCAACAGACGTATGGCTTCTCCTTTGTTATATTTACCTTCCAAAAATCCGAAAATCTCAGAATAACCCACTGTCTGCAATGCATTCAAATGTCGAAGCGGAAATAGTTGCTCTGCCTCTTCAAATAATCCTTTTTCTATCATCAGGTCCATTCTTTGATCAATACGCTGATACAATTCTTCTCGATCTCTTTCTAGACCAATCTTGATGATTTGAAAGTCACGGATATTTTTTTTGTTTTTTCTAAAAGAACTATAGGGCTTTCCGGTCCCAATACCAACCTCTAAAGCCCTCATCAACCTTTGGGGGTTATTTCTATCGACAAGATTATAATAAACAGGATCAATCCTCTCCAACATTACTTGTAGGTATTCGACTCCTTTTTCTCCATAATCCGATATTAGTTGTTTTCTGATAGAAGGGTCAAGATCAGGAATGTCATCAAATCCATGACAAACAGCATCAATGTACAAACCTGAACCACCGGTCATCAAAACCACATCGTGCTTTTGAAAAAGATTTTGAAGAAGCTGCATGGTATCATGCTCAAATTTTTTAACATCATATTCCTCATGAATTGAAAGAGAATCAATAAAGTGATGGGGTACGACTGACAATTCCTCCTGACTTGGTTTTGCTGTACCCAAATCCATTTCTTTATAAAACTGTCTGCTATCAGAAGAGATGATTTCTGTTTGAAAAAATCCAGCTAGATTTAGACATGTTTCTGTTTTTCCAACCGCCGTAGGGCCAGCAATTACTAATAAATGTTTATTTTTAGGATCCAAGATTGAAAAAGAGGGTTTAGTGTAAGTATCAAAATTACCAATAAAATAAAATGAATAACAAAAAGGTGCTGATAGTGGATGACAATGCGCTAAACAGAAAGGTTTTTGAGCACATCATTGGCCAACTATATCTCTTTGAATCAGCCCAAAATGGCAAGGCAGCACTTGAAAAGTTAAAAGAGGAAAGTTTCGACTTGATCCTTATGGATATTCAAATGACTGTATTGGACGGAATAAACACGCTGAAAATCATCAAAAACGAACAGATATGCAATTGTCCTATCATTGCTGTCTCCGCCTATGCCAACGAGAGTGACCGGGATTATTTTTTGGCAACAGGTTTTGATGATTTTGTCCCCAAACCTATCAAACCAAAAATGCTTTTGGAATGCATAGACCAACATATAAGAAGAACCGATACGGGACCTTTATCCAATCCTACAATAGACCCTGACAATGAATTAGATGTAAAAGTTTTAAAGCAGCTTTTGAGATTTAATACACCAGAAAATATACGTGCTGTGTATGATGAGTTCATGGAAGAATCAGATCAGATTCTCTTAGATGTTGAAAATCTCATTTCAAATAAACAATTTGATGAAATTGGAGAAAAGTTGCATATTATCAAAGGGAATTCCGGGACTTTGGGGGCAATGGAAATATTTAACTTCTGCAGAAAATTTGAAAAAAACATAAAAACCCAAAATTTTGAAAATACGTTAGAAGAATCTCTATATTTGAAAACCCTTATACAATCATTCAAATCCAAAATTAAAACTTCTCAATTGTTAAATCCATGACGGAAAATAAAAAAGTTCTGGTCGCTGAAGACAGTTCAGTTATCATCAACCTCACAAAAAATGTGTTGATGTTTGAAAATTACAATATCACAGCCGTAAAAAATGGTAAACAGGTATTGGATAAACTTTCGTCAGAGAATTTTGATCTTATACTAATGGATATCAATATGCCTGTAATGGATGGTATAGAATGTACCAAAGCCATTAGGAATTTAGAAGACAAAAAGAAAGCAGATATTCCAATTGTTGCTATCACCGGGAATTACAAGAATTACACCCTTGATGACTTCAAAAAAGCAGGTTTAAATGATTATATTCAAAAACCTCTGGATTATGACCATTTATTGGCTACAGTAAAAAAACATCTGACATCAACAGAATGACTATTAAGTACACCAAAAATTTTCTGGATAAGCTTGAAAACCTATTTGCTTCCTCAGAATATATTTTGAGATACGAAAAAGGCAATTTCAAATCGGGATATTGTATCCTTAAAGAAAATAAAATTGTCATCATCAATAAATATTATACCCTCGACGGCAAAATCAATACTTTGATTGATATCATCAAAGAAATTGGTTTCAGCACCAAGGATTTTTCTGATAAAAAACTGCAGGACCTGATTTCTGAACTGCAACAAACCAAATTGAAACTTTGAAAGTTACATTTTTAGGGACAGGTACTTCCCAAGGTGTTCCAGTAATCGGATGTGACTGTCCGGTCTGTAGTTCTCTGGATTACAGAGACAAGAGACTCCGCAGTGCCATCCATTTAGAAATAGAAAACAAAAATATCGTCATTGATACAGGGCCTGATTTCAGGCAGCAAATGCTCAGAGAAAAAATCCAAAAGCTGGATTGTATACTTTTCACCCACGAACACAAAGACCATACAGCAGGATTAGATGACATCAGATCCTACAATTTTCTTCAAAAAAAGGACATGCCCATTTACGGGACTGAAAAAGTGCTGAATCAAATAAAACGGGAGTTCTCTTATATTTTTGAAGAAGTCAAATATCCCGGTGTCCCTTCCGTAACCACCCATGAAATCACCAATGCTCCATTTGAAGCGGAGGGGATAAGAGTTGTTCCAATTCAAGTGATGCATTATCGGTTGCCTGTGTTCGGATTTAGGTTTGGTGACTTCACTTACATCACCGATGCAAAGTATATTGACGACATTGAACTTGAAAAAATCAAAGGGACAAAAGTACTGGTGTTGAATGCGCTTCAACAAACCCATCACCTATCCCATTTCACCCTAAAAGAAGCCATTGAAATTGTAGATTTTTTAAAACCTGAGCGGGCATATTTCACACACATAAGCCACAAATTAGGAACACACAATGAAGTCGAGAAAACAATGCCCCCTCATATCCGTCTAGCTTATGACGGACTTCAAATAGAAATATAACCATGCATTTTAATTATCATTTTTTGAAATTCCTGATCCCAGAATTGGAGAGGAAATTTGTTGGTATGGAAATTATGGAATGTTTTTCCCAAAACAAAGACGAATTGGTCATAGGTTGCTCATTACAAAATAATGAAGCTTATATAAGGGCCAATCTATTGCCGTCTGTTTCATGCTTGGCCTTTCCTGATGGATTCAAAAGAAGTAAAAAAAACACCATCTCCCTCTTTCCGGAATTGATCGGGAAAAAGATAACAGGAATTGATCCTATCAAATTTGAAAGGGCTTTCGTAATTAGTCTTTCCGATGGAAGCAATCTATTGTTTAAGCTACATGGGACACGTAGCAATATCCTATATTTCCACGTTGGATCTAAACTACCACTTCTTTTATTCAGAAATGAACTAAGAGATGATAAAGAGATAGAAATAGAATCTCTTGCCAAAGAGCTGACTTTAGATTATGATACTTTCAAATTTCTGGAAGGAAATGCTTCCAAATTCCTCCCCACATTAGGAAAAATCCCAAGGGAATGGCTAAAAAGCAATGGATACCTCGAAGGTAGCATAGACAAAAAATGGGAATTGATGACCACGCTTTTGGACATGTTGGAGAGTCCGCTATATCATATTGTACATCAGGGAAATGAATATTTGCTGAGTCTATTACCTGCACCTGATTCATTATTTCAAACCGAGGATCCGATCAAAGCCTGCAATGAACTGTTTAGGTACCGAGTAGTCATTCAGTCATTCGAAAAGGAAAAAAATCACTGGTTAAAGCAACTTGAAGATCAGAATAAAAGGACAGTAGCATATATTCAAAAAACTACCCAGAAACTTGAAGGATTGGAAAATGAGATATCTCCTTCGCAAACTGCCGATATCATCATGGCAAACCTGCACCTAATAGAAAAGGGGCAAGAGGATATTGAACTATTCAATTTTTACAGCGGTAAACACGAACTATTCAAACTCAAAAGAGAACAGAGTCCTCAGAAATATGCTGAAAACCTATATCGGAAATCCAAGAACAGAAAAAAGGAAACTGAACAACTTTTTCTAAACCTGATCGAAAAAGAAAAACTTCTGGGCCAAACTAACGAATGGATAGCCGAGATTAAAGAGTTTTCAGATTTCAGATCCTTGAGGGATTTTATCAAAAGAAATCACCTTACCCCCAAATCAAAAGAACAGGAAGAACAAGTGCCCTACAAGCGTTTTGAGATTGAAGGTTTTGAGATTTTGGTAGGGAAATCTGCAAAAGCCAATGATGAACTGTTACGGAATTTTGCCTGGAAAGAAGACCTTTGGCTTCATGCCAAAGACGTATCGGGGTCACATGTGCTGATCAAATATAGATCCGGAATTAATTTCCCAAAATCAGTGATAGAGAGGGCAGCAGAATTGGCGGCCTACTATTCCAAAAACAAAAATGATAGTCTCGCACCGGTGATTTACACCCCCTCAAAGTATGTAAGAAAGATAAAAGGTTCTGCCCCGGGGGCCGTTATGGTTGATAAAGAAAGTGTACTGATGGTACCACCAAAAGGACCTCAGGAAGATCATTCGTGATTAAACGTAAATATCTTTTAATAATATTTTGGTTTTCGGGGAGGCCCTAAACTAATTTTATTGAATCCTTTTACCAACACTACTGTACCTGCAATTCCGATTGCTCCTCCCGTGTACAACAAGGCCTCTCCTAGTTCCGGACGGGTTCCCAATAACTGACCACCTATAATAGTGACTGTATAGCCCAAAGTGGCTACAAAAATCCCGGTCTTTAATTGTTTTTGGGATTGATGCAAATTCAGCTGAACTTCATAAACCTCTTTTTCCAATTTGACCACTGCATTAACCAGAGAATCAAGATTTATTTTTTCTTGGGATTGTGCATTTATATTGCAGACAAACCAGAATGTAAAAAATGTAGCGATGTAAACCTTTTGCATGTTCTATTGGTTGATCCAGTTTTTAAATTCATTCACACGCTCACGGGCAACTACGATGTCGTTTTCAAAAGCAGCACTCATATACAGCATTAACCTACCGTTGAAATAGGGTTTCATCTCTACCAAGCTGTCCAAATGGATGATCATCGACCTATTGATGCGGTAGAACCTCATCGGGTCAAGTAGGTGATTTTCCAATTCACTCAGATTGAAATCGACGATATACTTTTTGGCAGAGCCAGTTTCGACAAGGTAAGTAATCCCGCCTTCAGAATAAAAATAAGCAACATCTTCAACTGGAACAAATCGAATTTTATTTCCTGTCTTGGAGAGAAATCGTTTTTTATAGTTTTTTTGAGAATAGGAATTTAAAAAAGTCTCGACAAAGTCTGCATTAAAATTGGTAGGGGAATTACTTAAAGTGAGAGATTCCAATTTTTCAAAGGCTTTCAAAAGCCTTTCTTCCTGAATGGGTTTCAGCACGTAATCTATACAATTGTGATCAAAAGATTGTAGGGCGTATTGATCGAATGCTGTAATAAATATGATTGGAAAATCTATATTCCTACCCCTAAAAGCTTTAAAACTCAGCCCATCTGCCAAATGGATATCACATATCATCAGGTCAAAATTTAACTCGCTTTCAAAAATAGCTACAAGCTCTTTGATACTTTGTGCAGTTCCTACAACCTCCCAAGAAATTTTATTATCACTTATGATGGACTTAATTCTTTGCAAGGCCAAAGGTTCGTCCTCTACGATCACTATTTTCATAGGTTTTTATCAATGGAAGTTCAACTTTAAAATAATCCGGCATATCAAAAACACGGACAGCGTAATTTAAGAACTTATAACGGTCGGATATGTTTTGCAAACCTATGCCACTTGAGAATTCCACTGCTTCTTTCAATTGTTTTTTATTGAAAACTGTTATCGTCTTACAATCTGATTTTATGACCACTTCAAGAGGTTCCGATTTGGTGAAATAATTGTGCTTGACTACATTTTCGACCAATAATTGAAGGACCGCCGGGGGTATTAAAAAGTTTGAACATTGTTTATCAACCTCCAGATCAAAAATCAATGAGGACTGAAACCTGATAGCAAGGAGATCAATATAATTATTCAAAAAATCCATCTCTTCCGAAAGGGGTACCAGTTCCTGATCCTTTTTATTTAATATATATCTATAAATATTTGAAAGTTTCTGCAAATACGCATCTGCTGCTTTTACATCCTGATGGATCAATACAGACAATGCACTGAGATTATTAAAGAAAAAATGTGGATTAATCTGTGCATGTAAAGATTCTAATTTTGCAGCCACATTCAAGGTATGTAGCTTTTCAGCTTCAACAGCTTTTTCTTTAAATTTTTTGCTAAAAAAATAAATGGCATTGATACAGTTCAAAAACAGGTTGATTCTAAAAGTGAATCCGCTTGTCAAAAGAAAATTTTGCCAAGAATAAGTAAAGGGATCACCCATAATCAATCCTGTTGCATAAACAGAAATTAAACTGATCAATAAAGTTATCAAAATACTAAACCCAAACTGTACCAATAATGGATGTACGCCATTTAGGGTATTGATCACATATTTTTCAATTCCGGAATTTGCAAACCATACTGCATAACTGAGAAAAAAAATAATGTAAAATAAACTATCCGAAGGTAATTCTGCTTGGTATAATCTATCTCCTTCCAGAACCAAAATATTCAGGAATGAATACAATGCCAACAGCGCTGGAAATATAAAGTTATACTTATGCCTAAACATTTTTTATGCTTTTTCTTATTTTTTAAAAGGCTTTCAAAAACAAAAGGGGAATATAAATCCCCCTTTTGTAAAAGCAATATGAAGGGTAGTTAAATATTATTCTAATGTAGGAAGTACTACGCCATCGATTACATGGACTACTCCGTTTTGAATAGCTACATTGGCTATGGTCACGTTATAAGTGGTTCCAGCAGTATCAGTTACCGTAACACTATCACCAGTTCTGGTTACCGTTAGGTTTTCCCCAGCAAGTGTAGGTACAGACTGTGGCCCCTCTGCAAGATCAAAGGAGAATGCCGTCGCTGGAACAACATGGAAAGTCAAAACTTTACTAATATTGTCAGGACCTAATTTGGCGATTAATTCGTCTAAAGTATCAACTTCCTGAGCTTCCAATAATGCTAGAAATGCTTCATCCCTTGGAGCAAATACAGTGATTGCCTCTGCATCCAATAAAGCGCCACCCAAATTAGCTTTGGTTACTGCTTCTAACAATATATTCAATTCCGCAGCAGTCGCTGCCTCAACTACAGTTGGTAAAGTCAATTCGGGCAACAATACCTTATCAATCACATGGACTACACCATTTTCAATGGCAACATCGGCTGCAACTACCGTAGAAGTCACGCCATTGGCATCAGTCACAGTGACTGTACTGCCATTTTTCGTAACCGTCAATTCCTGACCTCCTAATGTTGGGAAAGTATTTGTTGCTGCCAAATCACCTGAAAAGGCAACAGCAGGAACAACATGAAATCCTAACACAGTTTCTAAGTTCTCAATACCACCAATCCTAGCAACCAATTGGTCTAAATTTGCTGCATTGAAAAGTTCCAGAGCATCTACAAATGCTTCATTTCTTGGCGCAAAAACTGTAATTGCATCAGCATTCAACAAATCATCAGCCAAGCCATCTACTGCCGTAACAGCATCTAAGAGTATAGTAAGTCCGGCATCTGTAGCAGCCTCAACCAAATTTGGAGTTGGTAAATCAATTTCAGGTATTAAAACTCTATTGATTACATGCACCACACCATTTTCGATCTCAACATTTGCAGTGGTAACATTGGCTGTATTTCCAGCTGCATCCACTACTGTGACTGCACCTCCTGAAGAGTTTACTGTAAGACTCTGCCCTGATAGGGTAGGAAAAGTATTTGTTGCTGCCAAATCAGTAGAAAAAGCAACTGCAGGAACAACATGAAAACCTAAAACAGTTTCCAAATTTTGGGCGCCTCCCAATTTAGCTACCAAATCGTTTAAATCTGTAGCACCGAATTCTGTTAGTGCAGAAGCAAAAGCAGCATTATCAGGTGCAAAAACTGTAATGGCCGGAGCACTAGTTAACGCTGATCCAAGACCTGGAATGGCTTCAACTGCATTAAGCAAAGTGGTTAAACCCGCTGCATTTGCTGCCTGCACCAAATTAGGTGCTGGTGGTTCTGGTGTTGGATCATCATTACAGGAATAAATCGCAAATAAAAGCGAACCTGTCAAAAGATACTTTAGGAAATTTTTCATAGTTAAGATGTTTAGTTTGATGTATAAACATATAATTCCAGAAAGTGATTTTTCAAACCTAGTTGAGTTGTAATATTTCTACCACAGACTGTTCATAAAGCGTCATGAACTGTAGTTAAAAATCAGGTAAGATGTTGGTAAGGTTAGGAGAATGAGTTGTTAAAAAGAGTTGATGTCTGGGGTTGGAAGTCCAGAGTCCGAAGTTCAGTGAGAACCCAGAGTCAAGCGTGCACACAAATAATGTGTCAAGAAAAATCAAGATGTCACAAGTGCGTTTACTTTGTAAATTATTTGATTGGGATTTTGCAAGCCCATTTCAAAAAATCAATTTTTACAGCAAAAAAAAAGCCTCCATTTGAAGGCTTTTAAACACTTTTAAATCAATTTCAATTTATATCTCAAAGCTATTTATTGAAGAATTCAACCTTACCAAAGTGACAACCTCTCATTCTCTACTTCGAGCACCAGAGATTAAAACCATCTTATGTCTTGCGTCTTGTGTCTTGCTTCTATTACTCCCACTTCCTACTTCCAGCATTATCAATACTAACCTACTCCACTATATGTATCTTCATCATATTGGTTTTTCCTTTGGCCTTCAAAGGCATACTTGCCGTGTTGATGATGATATCTCCTTTTTTGACATAGCCTTCATCTTTGAGGTGATTTTGAATATCCATAAAGGTCGCATCCGTAGATATATTGCTTTCATAATAATAAGCTCTTACACCCCACACCAAGCTTAGCTGATTCATCAGTGTTTCATTTCTTGTGAAAACGAGAAGATTCGCCAAAGGTCGGTAGGAAGCTAATCTCAAAGCTGTCATTCCTGATGTGGTAATGCCGACAATCGCCTTTGCCTTTACATTTCTTGATAACCTCGCTGCCATCAAAGTCAGGTTCTTGCTCAAAAAATTAGGGTCATCTTCGGGGATTTTATAAAGGTGGTGGAACACATCGGAATTGTTTTCAATATAATGAATGATGCTGCTCATGGCCTTCACCGAATTAATGGGAAACTGACCTGAGGCAGTCTCTGCAGAAAGCATGACAGCATCGGCACCATCAAGTACTGCTGTGGCCACATCATTTGTTTCAGCCCTTGTAGGTCTGGGATGATTCGTCATACTCTCCAGCATCTGGGTGGCGATAATCACAGGCTTGCAGGCAAGCTTGCATTTTTGGACTATCTTCTTTTGCCACAGAGGCACTTTTTCCATAGGGACCTCAACCCCTAAGTCACCTCTAGCAACCATAATGGCGTCGGTCGCTTCAATAATTTCATCGATATTCTCCAGTGCTTCAGGTTTTTCAATCTTGGCAACTATTTTACAATGCTTTCCGGCTTTTACGATTCTTTCTCTTAAATCAATGATATCTTCTGCCGATCTGACAAAAGACAAAGCAATCCAGTCTACCTCATTTTCAAGTCCAAATGCAAGATCTTCAATATCTTTTTCCGTAAGTGATGGTGCAGAAACACGGGTGTTTGGAAGATTGATCCCTTTTCTTGATTTAAGAATTCCTCCGTGAATCACAACACATTTTACATTTTTACCATCCGTGTTATTCACTGCCAATTCAATGTTTCCATCGTCAATAAGGATTCTGTCTCCTGATTTTACATCATTGGGAAGATTTTGATACACAGTACTGACCAATTCAGCATTACCGATAACCGGATCATTGGTAATGGTGATTTTTTGACCTGGCAAAATTTCCACCCCGTTATTTTCCATTTCTCCTACCCGGATTTTTGGGCCTTGAAGATCTTGTAAAATCCCGATTTTGTTAGTGGTTTTTTCGTTGATAGACCTGATCATCTTGATCACTTCAGCATGACCTTTGTGGTCGCCGTGAGAGAAATTTAATCTGAAAACATTTGCTCCTGCTTTCGCAAGACTGTTCAATACTTCAAGATTATTGGAGGCGGGTCCTATTGTAGCTAATATTTTTGTTTTGTTATAGGTTGCAATACTCATTTTTAAATAAGGGATTAATAGGTAAGTAAATTATCTTTTGATTTCAATTTATAAATATCAAGTTTAACTACATTTTGGACAAACTGACTGTCGGAAAGATTGTCAATATAGCGATTTAAATCCATTTCAAAAGTGTAGTCTTGAAGCAACAGAAAGTAGTCCATGATCTTTAGTTCGGGAACAAGGTATAATGAATTTGATCCTTCAGAATAAGACCTGTTTTTGAGCAATTGTACAAATCCATGTTCTTTTTCCTGAAAATATTTTGAAATTTTCAGAGTGGACTGATTCATCAGTTCAAGCACAAAATCGTCTGTTTTGACCAATTTTGTTCCCAATGATTTATTGATCCACCAAGCCATTTTATGATCCTTAACAGGCGCCATAAGACCTAAAAGATCAAAATCATATTGATGTTCAACGAATAATTTTGTTTTCTTCATGATGGAAGAATTATGTCAGGCAAAGGTAAAAATAATCTCCCAACTTCAAGGTTCTCACACAATATCTTGATTTAGGTACCTCATTTTTTTGGCAATAAGGTTTTAAATATATTTCTTTGCGGAGTGTTTTAAATTAAACTGTTCAAAAAATGTCTGAAATTGCACAAAAAGTAAAAGCCATTATCGTAGATAAGTTAGGCGTAGAAGAATCTGAAGTAACTCCTGAAGCTAGCTTCACTAATGATCTTGGTGCAGACTCACTGGATACAGTTGAGCTCATTATGGAATTCGAAAAAGAATTCAACATTTCTATCCCGGATGATCAGGCTGAGCAAATCGGTACAGTAGGTCAGGCTATTAGCTATTTGGAAGCTAACGTCAAATAATAAATCACTAAAATTCATTTATGAATTTAAGAAGAGTTGTAGTAACAGGTTTAGGTGCCCTTACACCGATTGGTAATACCGTTCCTGAATTTTGGAAAGGTCTTTCAAATGGTGTGAGTGGTGCTGCGCCTATTACTAAATTCGATGCCTCGCTTTTTAAGACGCAATTTGCTTGTGAAGTCAAAGGACTTGACTTAGATCAATTCATTGAAAGAAAAGAGGCAAGGAAAATGGATCCTTTCGCTCAGTATGCTTTAATTGCTGCCGATGAGGCAATCCGGGATTCAGGATTGGATCTTGAAAAAACAAATCTTTTGCGGGTTGGTGTCATCTTAGGTGCCGGAATAGGAGGATTAAAATCATTTCAGGATGAAGTTTCAGGATTTGCTTTGGGTGATGGAACACCTAGGTACAATCCTTTTTTCATTCCTAAAATGATCGCTGATATCAGCGCAGGTTTTATTTCTATCAAATACGGATTTAAAGGACCAAACTTCGTAACAGTTTCAGCTTGCGCTTCAGCTACAAATTCCATTATTGATGCATTCAATTATATCCGTTTGGGAAAAGCTGACATTTTTGTCAGTGGTGGCTCAGAAGCAGCTGTGGTAGAAGCAGGAGTTGGAGGTTTCAATGCCCTTAAAGCTTTGTCTCAAAGAAATGATTCTCCGGAAACAGCATCAAGGCCTTTTGACAAAGATCGTGATGGATTTGTTTTGGGAGAAGGTGCAGGAATCCTGATTCTTGAAGAATATGAACATGCCAAAGCCCGTGGAGCAAAGATATATGCAGAGTTAGTAGGTGGCGGAATGACAGCTGATGCCTATCACATCACAGCCCCGCACCCTGAAGGTGAGGGCGCAAGTAATGTGATGCTCCAAACATTAGAGGATGCAGGGATGAAGCCTGAAGACATCGATTATGTCAATGTACATGGGACTTCCACTCCTTTGGGTGATGTGAGCGAGGTAAAAGCCATTCAAAAGGTTTTTGGTGAACATGCCTTTAATCTCAACATCAGTAGCACCAAATCTATGACAGGTCATTTGCTTGGTGCTGCAGGAGCCGTGGAGGCAATAGCTTCCATACTTGCTATAAAAAATAACCTAATCCCTCCTACCATCAACCATTTCACGGATGACGAGGTTTTTGATAAAAGATTGAATCTGACTTTCAATAAAGCTCAAAAAAGAGAAGTCAGGGCTGCCTTAAGTAATACTTTTGGATTTGGAGGACACAATTGTTCTGTCATTTTCAAAAAAATCAGTGAGTAAATTGAAATTCTCCAGAATACTCCAGCTTAGGTCCCTGTTCTATTCAAAATATGAAAAAAGGCTTGCTGCCTCCATCAAACATATGGTAGGGAGCAAGCCTTTTAATTTGGTTTTGTACAAGCTCGCGATTAAACATGCTGCTGCCTCAGAAGAATCTATCAATGGGATGAAAATATCCAATGAGCGATTGGAGTACCTTGGGGATGCCATTTTAGGCGCGGTAGTGGCAGAGTTTCTTTTTATCAAATTTCCTTATAGAGACGAGGGCTTTCTTACCGAAACCCGAAGCAGGATGGTAAACAGGGAAGCCCTAAACCAAATCGCATTGAAAATCGGTCTTTCCAAAATAATCGAGGAAGAATACAAGGGTAAAAATTTGAGTTCACATAAATCAATATATGGTGATGCCCTAGAGGCCATGGTTGGCGCAGTGTACCTGGACAGAGGATATCATTTTTGTAAAAAGTTTGTTCTCAAAAGAATTATCATCCATTTTGACCTGGACAGTATCATCAGAACGACTTCAAATTTTAAAAGCAAAGTAATTGAGTGGTCCCAAAAAGAAAGCATGGAGGTGGATTTCAGGACAGTTTCTGTAAGCGGTTCTCAAAGATTCAAGGAATTTGCTGTTGACCTGTATATCAACAATGAGGTCGTTGCTACAGGCAAAGGTGCTACCAAAAAGAAAGCAGAACAGGAAGCTGCTAAAAATGCCTGCGAGATTCTCAATATAGCGGTTTAGAACAGTATCTTTGGAATTGGAGTTTTATCTTTTTAGAACCAATACATGTCAATATTAAAAACAGCTTGCGCCACAGTTAATCAAACACCCTTGGACTGGGCAGGAAATTTCAATCATATCCTCGAGGCAATCAATTCAGCCCAAAGACAGCAAATAGATCTCCTTTGTTTCCCTGAATTAGCCATCACCGGATATGGGAGTGAAGATCTGTTTCTGAGTTATTGGTATCCCAAAAAAGCACTTCAGAAACTACAGGAACTGATTCCTTTTTGCACTGATATTACAGTTGCAGTGGGTGTACCGGTGAGAATTGATTCTCAAGTGTACAACTGTATGGCCATCATTGAGAACGCATCACTAAAGGGGATTGTAGCCAAACAGTTTATGGCTATTGACGGGGTACATTATGAGTTCAGATGGTTTACACCTTGGGAACATGGCAAAGTGATTGAAATGGATTTTTTTGGTCAAAGTGTTCAATTGGGTGACTTGGTTTTTGAAAAAAACAGTGTTTCCTATGGATTTGAAATCTGTGAAGACGCATGGCGCGGTCCGCATAGACCTGGCTATAGATTGAAAGACCGAAATATAGACTTGATATTCAATCCCAGTGCGAGTCATTTTGCCATGGGCAAAAGTATCCTGAGAGAGGAACTGGTAAAAGAAAGTTCTTTAGAACTCAATGCCACCTATTTCTACCTCAATTTGTTGGGAAATGAGGCCGGAAGAATGATCTTCGATGGAGAAATCATGGTCGCGCATGAGGGCAAACTGATACTTAAAAATGAATTGCTGTCCTTTGAAGATTTCCAGCTTAGAATTTTTGACTACCGAAAAGGAGATGTATCTAATCAGGAAGTTGAAAGCTTCCATGATAAAAATGAAGAGTTTGCTAAAGCCTCGGCTTTAGGATTATTCGACTATTTGAGAAAAAGCAAAAGCAAGGGCTTTGTACTTTCACTGAGTGGTGGGGCGGATTCCTCCACCATTGCCATATTGGTTTCGGAAATGGTCAGAAGGGGAATAGAAGAATTGGGAGTCACTGTATTTTTGAAAAAATTGGGATTGGAATATAATCCCAAAACCAATAACCCCGTCAAAGAAATTGTAGGCCAAATTCTCACTACGGCTTATCAGTCTTCAGAAAATTCGTCTTTTGCTACTTTTCAGAGCGCAAAATTACTGTCAGAAAGTATCGGGGCAGCTTTTTTGAATTGGGAAATCGGGGACGAAGTCAAATCTTACACAGAAAAGATTGAAAAAGCCCTCGGAAGGAGAATGAATTGGAAAACCGATGACATCGCCCTGCAAAATATTCAGGCAAGGGCCCGTTCTCCGATTATTTGGATGCTTGCCAATGTAAAAAATGCCCTGCTGTTAAGTACTTCCAACCGAAGTGAAGGAGACGTAGGATATACCACCATGGATGGAGATACAAGTGGAAGCATCTCCCCCATCGCCGCTGTGGACAAATACTTTGTCTTGCAATGGCTTAGTTGGGCAGAGAAAGAACTGAATTATCAGGGGCTGCAAAAAGTAAACAGCCTACAGCCCACCGCGGAACTGAGACCTGCCGAAAACCAACAGACTGATGAAAATGACCTGATGCCCTATGCTATCATAGTGGAAATAGAAAGGTTGGCCATCAGGGACCGACGATCGCCTTTGGATGTATTTTTGATCCTAAAGGAAGAATTGGACGCAGATAGTGATTTATTGAAATCTTATATCAAAAAATTCTTCAGACTTTGGGCACAAAATCAGTGGAAAAGAGAAAGACTAGCACCATCCTTCCATTTGGATGAATTCAATATTGATCCAAAGACCTGGTGCAGGTTTCCGATTTTGTCAGGAGGATTTCAGGAAGAATTAAAGGAATTGGATACTTACTAAACAAAGGGTAATTTCACCATCTTGTTTATAAAAACACAGTATGATGACTATTGAAAGTATATTGAGTTATGTTGTATGGAGTCCCGATCCTTCGGTTTTTTCAGGATTTGAAAGGCTAAGGTGGTACAGTCTGCTTTTTGCTTTGGGATTTATCATTTCCCAGCAGATCATGATCTATATTTACCGAAAAGAGGATCAAGATGAAAGACTGGTAGACAGGCTGACCATTTATATGGTCATTGCTACGATCATAGGCGCAAGACTTGGCCATGTACTGTTCTATGAACCCGAAAAATACCTGAGCAATCCAATAGATATTCTAAAAGTCTGGGAAGGCGGTTTGGCCTCTCATGGTGCCGCCATTGCTATTTTGTTTGCATTGTACCTTTATGCTAGGAAAATCCCTACTCAAACCTATTTATGGGTAGTGGACAGGATTGTCATCGTAGTGGCCATGGTAGGAGCCATGATCCGTGTAGGCAACCTGATGAATTCAGAGATTGGCGGCAAGCCAACCGGTACAGACAGTGGCTTTGTATTTGCCAGAGATGCAGAAGAAATTATGGAAA
This sequence comes from Aquiflexum lacus, assembly GCF_015476655.1. Taxonomy (GTDB): domain Bacteria; phylum Bacteroidota; class Bacteroidia; order Cytophagales; family Cyclobacteriaceae; genus Aquiflexum; species Aquiflexum lacus. The sequence continues at coordinate 185,794 of NZ_JABFHF010000007.1, read as the reverse complement.
CACTCCGAATACCGGTTGAATCTATCAGTGCCTATAAACCGGACAACAGACAAGAGGAACTTACTGGTAACGGGATTGTTCCTGTCAATTTTGAAATTAAAATTGAAAAAGGTGGCTACAGCGAAAGTGACCTCAGGACTGCCTTGGAGACAGATGTCAAATATGTGTTGACGCGGTTCAAGAGTTCCCAGAAATACCTTTCAGAAGATCCTGCTACCCCATTGAAAATGGACTTGAGCGACCGGGGTGATCATTATCTAGCGACTGTCTATACACAGGGAGTAGTAAGACATCCCACACAGATATATGAGGCAATCTCCTATTTCATCATCTTTCTGATACTCTATCTCACTTGGAACAGGTATAAATCCAGGCTTCCTGATGGATTGTTTCTCGGATTTTTCCTGGTCTCCGTATTTGGAATGCGGTTTATTTGGGAGTTTCTCAAAGAAAATCAAGTGGATTTTGAGGAAGGATTGACCTTTAATATGGGTCAGGCATTAAGTATCCCTTTGGTGATCGGCGGATTGGTGTTGATGGGTTTGGCTTTAAAAAAGGGCTTTAAACCTGAAAAACCCTAAGGAACGGGGTCATGTCCATGACCGCCCCAAGGGTTGCAACTTGCAATCCTCTTTATTCCCAACCAACCTCCCCTAAATATCCCGTGCTTTAAGATGGCTTCCTTCGTATATTGACTGCAGGTAGGTGAATACCTACAACTTGAAGGGAACAATGGAGAAATGAGGTATTGATATACCAAAACAGGGAAAATGGCAATTTTGCGAATAATGGTTTTCAAATCTGATATTTCTGAAATAAAACATTTAACCCTTCAATAGTTCCAATCCATAAACAGTTTTACAGAACCATTGAAAAACATCAGATTACATATCCTCCTTTTCTACTTGATATGCTTTGGTATAACCCAAGTCCAAATGGTCTATGCTCAAGATGGTCTGTTGGATAGTCTTCAGATTCCGGATAAAGTTGTGATCAATAATATTTTTATTATTGGAAATGAAAAAACAAAGAAGAACATCATTCTCCGTGAAATAGACCTTCAGACAGGAATCACGTATGATTGGGCGGAATTATTGTTGATGATCGAGGCAGATCAAAAGAAAATATATAATCTACAACTTTTCAACAATGTAGAAATCACACCACTTTTTACCGGAACCGAAGACATTGAACTGCTTGTAGCTGTGACTGAGCGTTGGTATATTTTGCCCAATATCATTTTCAATTTGGCGGACAGGAATTTGGCAGAATGGTGGATCAACCAAAACAGGGATTTTTCCCGAGTGAATTATGGGGCAAGGCTCATGCATAATAATGTAGGGGGAAGAAACGAAAAATTGCGTATAGGAGGTCAATTGGGATTTACAAAGTCGTTTGAGATGCTATACAGTATCCCATACATTGACAAGAAACAAAAACACGGTATCGCAGCACAGTTGACCTATTTTACCCAAAAAACCATTCAGGTCAAGTCTGCAAACAATCGGCAGGTTTTCTACACCAATGAAAACGAAGATGTCCTGCGGAGAAACCGATCTGCATTTCTAAGATACACTTACAGGGGCAGTTATTACAACTTTCACTTGGTGACTTTAGGATTCAACAATACCTTGATCAATGAGGATGTTTTTACCCAAAACCCCAATTATTTTCTCCATGGCAGCAACAAGCTGAATTATTTCGTCATGGGCTACAATTTCAGACATGACAATAGGGATAATGTGCTTTATGCCACTGAAGGGCAATTGCTCAATATCGGTGTAACGAGGTATGGTATCTTTGGAAGTGATAATGTTCATGACACGGAATTTACCATCAATGCAAACAAGTACCTGAAGTTCAATGAAAAATTCCATTTTGTATCAGGACTTTCCCTAAATGCTTTTTTGGGAGATAGGCAACCATTTACCTTGGTAAGGGGTATTGGATATAATCCGTTTTTTATCCGGGGCTATGAACTGAATGTGGTCGAGGGACAGCAGACCGTTGTCCACAAAAACAGTCTCCGCTTCAATCTGATCAATGTAGGCTATGATATCGGCAAATATGTTCCCTTTGATGAATTTGCATACTTTCCCATAAAGCTCTACCTCAGTGGCAATTTTGACCACGGCTTTGTCAATGACAAAAATAAGCTTCCCGAAAACCTGAGACTGACCAACCAATATCTTTTCGGATACGGCCTTGGATTGGACCTTGTCACGCTCTACGACATAGTTTTCAGATTTGAATACTCCCTCAACAACCAAAATGAAGGTGCATTTTTCTTTAATTTCAGGGCACCTTTTTGAGATTTTTTAGAGGCGAGAGGTTAGAGGCGAGAGACAAGAGCCAAGAGCCAAGAAACAAAGCCTGTCCCGAGAATTGGGGAAACAAGACTTGGTCAGTAGTTAATTTAGAGGATTTGTACCTATTAATGGTAATTTACGAAATCCAATTTCAGAATAATACCCTAACAATTTGCCTTCCATCAATTGCTTCCTGCTTTAGCTGGAAGATAATGGAAGAACCTTGTTTTCTCACGGCTTTAGCCAAATTGATTAATCCATGAGGACAAATTCAACCCCTGTCGGGGTTGGTAGATTTTGATTGAATGATCTTTTCTTCCACCGGATTGCATCCGGGGCAAATAACCTTGCGGTGTTTAATCCCTATCGGGATTTTTTTTAGAATTCTATTGCCAAATTGATTTGTTTAGGATGAAGCCACTAGTCCAAACCCCGGCAGGGGTTAAATACCAATAGGTTATTTACCCCGGATAAAATCCGGGGGTTAAAATGAAGGTAATTTCCGGTTTTTGGCCGAAACAATGTAAAAAGTGAATTTGGCTTTCCGCCAAAAAAAGGGAAGGTTTGAATCCTTGATGGTTTTGGGGAAACTTCGCTTCTTCTTTAGAGGGATTTTTGTGGAGACACAAACATCGGCGGAAAGAGAGACATGATTAAACTTTTGAAGCCTACCTCGAAATTAAACGGATAATATCATCCCCTTACTTTTATCTGATATCCGGCTTTTTTAAATTTATTCTGTTGGCTTTTTGTTGGATCTTATTTTTTATACCCATGGGAAGACTTGTTTTTATATTTCTTTTAGGTGCTGTCCTGGTAAAGGAAGAGGTTTTGGCACAATCTGGACTCGAAGCCTTGCCCAGAGGCGCAAGAAGTGTGGGTATCGGAAATGCCCATTCCACTTTGGGTGATGCTTGGAGTATTTTTAACAATATCGGTGCAATGAGCCATATTTCTTCCTCACAGGTCACTTTTGCCTATGACCATCGAATGAATATAAATGAGCTGACCACGCTTTCAGCAGGTGCGGTGATAAAGGGGGAGAATTCGGCGTTTGGGTTGGGAGTTTCTAGTTTTGGATCGGAACTGTTTTCCCAAAGCCAGATCGGGATCGGATTTTCAAACCAATTGGGAATCACAAGTCTAGGTATCAAAGTCAGCTATTTCCAGACCAGCATCGAGGGATTTGGTAGAGGTGCAAGCCCATTGCTGGAGTTTGGTGGGGTGGCCGAACTCACACCCGAACTGTTTTTTGGAGCGCATGTGTACAACATTACCATGTCAAAATATGGAAAAAACTCCTTGGAAAGGTTGCCTACAGTGGTAAAGACTGGAATTTCCTATCGCCCATCCGAAAAAGTCATGGTCAACATTGAGGCCGAAAAAGACATCCTACTCGACCCTCTGATCAAAACCGGGGTCGAATACAACCTCTTGGACAGGTTCTGGGCAAGGGCAGGTATGAATACCAATCCGGGCAAGTTGTTTTTCGGTATTGGATTCAAACCTCGCAATTTCCACCTGGATTATGCCATGACCCAACATCCGACCTTGGGGAGTTTTCATCATTTTTCTTTCAATTATGTATTTGCTGAAAAATGAAAATACTTTTGTCAATCAGTTTTTTGGTCATCTTTTTCTGTTTTCCGGGAAAAGCCCAGACCTATAGAAAAGGGGAAATCAATTTGGAGAACTTTGTTGAGGAATTGTTTGGAATCCAGCGAACAGACGACAATTATGAAGACCTGTATGAGAGTTTGCTCCAGGTTTTTCTGAATCCCATCAACCTCAATAAGACCAATGCTGAGGAGCTGAAATCCATTTACATTTTAAGCCCGATCCAGATCAACAGTTTTATGGAATACAGGAATAATTTCGGCAAACTATTATCCTTATATGAACTACAGGCAATCCCCGAATTTGATCTGGAAACGATTTTCCAATTGTTGCCCTTTGTGGTTTTGGATGACAGTAAAAAAATCCATGGACCACTTTCCCAAAGGATCATGGAATCAAGGGATGCCTATTTAATCTTTAGACACAGCAGAGTTTGGGAGACAAGAAGAGGCTTCACACCACCTGACACCTTGAGTGGCGGCAGGCTTAGCAGCAGGTACCTTGGTGGCGCCAACAACCTATATGGAAGGTTTCGGGTACAGCACAGCAAAGATTTCAGCTTTGGATTTACCATTGACAAAGATCCGGGGGAACAGTTTATTTGGGATACCGCTACCAAACGGTATGGGTTCAACTTTTTCTCTTACCATGTCACACTTTACAATCAAGGGAAATGGAAAGCCATTTCAATAGGTGATTTCCAAATGCAATTTGGGCAGGGCTTGGTTTACGGTGCCGGATTCGCTGTGGGCAAAGGGGGAGAAACCATCACCACGGTCCGAAGAAGTTCCATAGGTATCAGACCCTACACGGCAGCGCTTGAATTTGGGTTTTTCAGGGGTGTCTCCACTACTTATCAAGCTGGACCGGTAAAGATTACCTTGATGGCATCAAATGCCCCAAGGGATGGGAATCTGAGTATTCTAATCGACACCTTGGAAAGGGAAGAAGCCATCATCACCTCACTTCAAAGCAATGGTCTTCACCGGACACCAACCGAAATTGCAAACAAAAGCAGGATCCGGGAAAGCAACTTGGGCGGGAATATCCACTATAACAGTCCCAACCGAAGCCTTCAACTCGGTGTCAATTCACTCTTCACCAGATTCGGACAACCTTTTATCAGGAACCCGCAAATCTATAACCAATTTGAATTTTATGGACAGGAGAACCATGTCCATAGCCTCTATTTTGCCTACAACTATCAAAATTACTTTTTCTTTGGGGAATCTGCCTTTTCCAAAAGTGGAGGTAAAGGAAATATTCTGGGCATGATGAGTTCCCTACATCCCAAACTGGGTTTTTCGGTGCTTTGGAGAAGGTTTGACAGAAACTTTCATAGCTTCTATGGAAATGCATTCTCGGAAGGCACCAGGCCCATTAACGAGCATGGGCTATATTTTGGTCTTAACTTCAAGCCCAATCAAAAATACACCTGGTCATTTTACTATGATTATTTTAAGTTTCCCTGGCTGCGGTACAGGATGTATGCACCTTCCTCGGGGCATGAATGGTTGACCCGGTTTGCCTACTCCCCTTCCAGAAAGTTGTTGCTATTTGTCCAGATCAGAGAGGAATCCAAAGCCAGAAACATCAGTGAATACCCCTCTTTTCAATCCTCCTATCTGCTCAGTCAGGGGAATAGATGGAATTATGTATTCAACTTGGATTATGGTATTGACAAGCATTGGAGTATCAAATCCCGGGTGATGGCCAGTTCATTTAATTTCAATGGGAATAAAACCACCGGATTTGCCATCAGTCAGGATGTGAATGTGGATTTTCAGAGATGGAGAATCTCTTCGAGAGTTGCCTTGTTTGATACCGAAGATTGGGACAACAGGCAATTTATCTATGAAAGGAATGTGCTTTGGCAATTTTCCATTCCTGCTTTGAGCGGTCAGGGGATGCGGTATTATGTTTTGGGTCAATACAGGCTGAGTCCAAAACTGAGTGTTTGGGCCAGATTTTCAAGAACCATCTACACAGATCGGGAAGTCATCGGAACGGGGCTACAACAAATCAACGGTTCTCGACAAACTGAAACCGTTTTCCAGTTGAGGTACCAATTCAACAGATAATTTCCATTATCGGTAAAGCCAAGTCGAACCTTTTTTTTAACTTCGAAACAAAACCACCTATCATGAAAAAAACATTACTATTGCTCTTTTGTCTTGGATTTTATTCCATCATCCCGGCTTTTTCCCAAAGTATTGATAAAAGTAAGCTGTCCAAGAAAGAAGGGTTCATTACTTTCTACACCGATGAAGAAAAGGGGAAGATTTACCTGGAAATAGATAAACTCAACCATGAATTCCTCTATGTCAATTCCATGCCGGCAGGTATAGGATCCAATGACATTGGCCTTGATCGTGGTCAACTTGGCAGAACCAGAATCGTTGAGTTCCGAAAAGCAGGCAATAAATTATTGTTGGTGCATAAGAATTATGACTTTAGGGCTTATAGTGACAATCCAGCTGAGGTCAAATCAGTTCAGGATGCCTTTGCGGAATCTGTGCTTTGGGGATTTGAAATCAGCAGTACAGAAGGAGGAAAACACCTGATTGATGCCACCACATTCTACATGCAGGATGCCCACATGGTCGTCGAAACCCTTGGAAGAGCCAAGCAGGGAACCTACAAACCCGAACCTAGTAGAAGTGCATTGCATTACCCTATGACCAAAAATTTTCCGAAAAATACCGAAGTAGAGGCAATTGTGACTGTGACCGGTACGCCAACAGGAGGTTATATCCGGTCGGTTACTCCTTCTCCGGAATCAGTTACAGTGAGACAAAGACATTCTTTTATAGAGCTTCCTGATGATGATTACCAACCAAGGGAATTTGACCCAAGGGCCGGATATTTCAATATCAGCTACATGGACTTCACTTCTCCAATAGGTGGGCCAATGGAAAAGAAATTCATCTCAAGACATAGACTGGAAAAGAAAGACCCCAAAGCGGCAGTTTCAGAACCGATCAAACCCATCGTGTATTACCTTGACAGGGGAACTCCCGAACCGGTACGTTCCGCATTGTTGGAGGGAGGAAATTGGTGGGCGGAAGCCTTTGAAGCTGCAGGATTCAAAAATGCGTATAGGGTAGAATTGGCTCCTGAAGACATGGACCCCATGGATGTGAGGTACAACGTCATCCAATGGGTACACCGCTCAACAAGGGGTTGGTCTTATGGTTCATCTGTAAGGGATCCCCGAACAGGGGAAATTATGAAAGGACATGTTTCTCTTGGTTCCTTACGAGTCCGTCAGGATTATCTGATAGCGCAGGGTTTATTGCAACCCTTTGAAGATGGCAAACCCAAAAACCCTGAAATGCTTGAATTGGCTTTGGCCAGACTGCGACAGCTTTCTGCCCATGAGATTGGTCATACCATTGGCTTGGCACATGCTTATGCCTCGTCTCCTACCAATAGGGCTTCCGTTATGGATTATCCATACCCCTTAATCAAAATGGATGCCGCTGGAAATATCGACCTCAGCGATGCCTATGATGATAAAATCGGTGATTGGGATAAATGGGCTATCCGGTATGGTTATGAGCCTGTTCCTGAAGGTGAAACTGAGGAAAGCCACTTAAATAACCTGCTTGAAGACACCTATGCAGCAGGCCACACATTTATTTCAGATACAGATTCCAGACATCCAAGTGGTAGCCATCCTACCTCCCATCTTTGGGACAATGGCGAGTCTGCTTCTGCTGAATTGATGAGGATGTTGGAAATGCGCGGCAAAAAGCTTGATACTTTTGGGTTGAACGCCATTGATGACAACCAACCGGAGGCCTTGATGGAAGAAGTGCTTGTACCTTTGTTCTTGATGCACAGGTATCAGATAGAAGCGACAAGCAAGCTTTTGGGAGGCTTGGATTACACTTATAAGATAAAAGGTGACAACCAAAGATTCCAATCCAGATTGGAAGCTTCAAAGCAAAATGGCGCTTTGGATGCCCTGCTATTCACGATTCATCCCAACCAATTGGCAGTCCCCAATCAAATCATCGACAGACTTCCACCCCGTCCCATGGGTTATTCCCGAAACAGGGAGACATTCCCATCAAGGAACGGATTGAATTTTGATCCTTTGGCTCCCGGAGAAAATATTGTTGACATGACTTTCGGGTTCATGTTTGAAGCAGGAAGGGCAAACAGGTTGCACCAACAAAAGTTATTTGACAATGCATTGCCATCTTTTACAGAGGTTTTGGACAAGACAACCAAGCAGGTATTTGGAAGTGATTTTGACGGGACCTATCAGGGAGAAATCAATCTGATGATACAGAACAAGATGACGGACTATTTGATCAACCTGTCCAAAGATCCTAGGGCGACTGCCTCTGTCAAGGCCATCAGCAGAAATAAACTCAGGGAAATTGCCTATTTGTATTGGAACAAAGATTCAAAAAATAAAACCGAAGCTTCCAAATCCCTTCAAGCAAAAGCAACCAACGAAGATTTCAATAGATACTTGGCCGATAAAATCAATACCTTCCTCAACCAAAAAGAAGAATTCAGCATCCCTGCAGAGTTGGCTATCCCCGATGGCGCGCCCATCGGCACTACCGATTTAATTTGCGATTTTGAATATTGATTAAAAATCCCTGAGTAGCCTGCTTGGAGAATCTCCAAGCAGGCTACTCAGGGATTTTTTCCTGAACATTTCTTAGAGCAGTATTTGACATTTTCCCAGTTCTTTTCCCACTTTTTCCTCCAAGCAAAAGGGCGGTTACATACAGGACAAAGTTTGGTCGGGAGATGCTGTTTTTTCATTTTTTGACTATTTTTTTTTGATTAGAAGCCAGAATAAAATGTTACTTTAATGTTTCTAAATCTTGGTTCCTCTTGACTCTCGTATCTCGCTTCTCGGTTCTCGCATCTTTATTCTTGGCTCTTGAATCTTGGTTCTCGCTTTTTGGTTCTTGGTACATTGTTCATGGTACTTTATTTCAACACCTTGATTTAGTCAAACCAAGCTCATCCTTTATAATTCATCCTTCATCCTTTAATTTCAGTGCTCCCCATAATTCTTCTCCCCTGCATTAATCGCCAAATCAAGTATATTCTGTCTTGGCGGTAATGGGCAGGTTGCATGTGGGGTAAACACACAAGGGGGATTATAGGCTTTGTTAAAATCCAAAATAGTGGTTCCATTAGGTTCTGGTTTTTTGACATAGATGTACCTTCCGCCGCCATAAGTCTCTCCCCCACTCGTCTCATCTGCAAAAATCAAATACAACTCATCCCCTTCGTCCAATGCATCTATCCTATAACTCTTACCACCTTTTTGAAACTCCACATAACCCGGACAGGGATTTTGACTTGTTTGACCCAAAACATTGGTAATGGCTATCTCCTTAACAGGTTCATATGGAATATATTTTGCCTCAAATCGCCATTCCAAAGAAACCGGATATCTTTCAATCCCTTCAAACTCGGTAACTTCGGTGGCTTCCAAATCCCTAAGTCGCACACCATAAGCATCCAATCTTTTGATGACATTCCATTTCAGGCTTTGATAGGCAATTTTGTAAGGCTCCTTATTATTTTTAGAATCAAAAATCAAGGTTCTTTCTTCCAATTCTATATCTTGGGTTTTTATACCACCTGTTTTGGGAGTAAAAAAGACCTTACCATCTTCCAATTCAAAAATCCCCAAAGAAGTGGGGAACAGCTCTGATTCAAGTTGTAAATCAGATTTAGGATCTGAACCGAATGTATTCTCTCCTTCTTCCAACCAATATAGACCAGTTAAATTTAGCCATCCTTCTTCTGCTTTTAAAGAGGCTACCCTTTTTGCATACCAATCCTCAACGTCATACTGATGTTCCTCAAAAGTAAATTCGATGGATTTTTCTGGGTTTTGGCAGAAACATAAGGCAATTAGGAATGGTAAAACGAAAGCGACTGACTCAATTTTTTTCATAAACAGACAGGGTTGGAATTAAAAAGCAAGATAAAGATCTTTTGTTTATAATTTTTAGGATTGAAACTATCAACATATCTGAAAAATCCTGACTAAATTGATGAATCAAACCCAAAATCAAAAACCATGAACAATTCATTGAAATCGTTATTGACCCTTATTCTATTGGCAATTCCTTACTTATCTTTTTCCCAAGTTGGTGTGGGGACCAAAAAACCCAAAAATGCCAAAATGCTTTTCGATGGTAGTAAAAAAATGCTGGAAAATAATTGGACTTATTGGGAAGGCCCAAGACTTAAAGCCCAACTACCTATCAAATGGCAAATAGTAAAAGATCCTGTAGACAAAGGTACGGCTATGAACAGCAACGATCCCGCCGCTGCAGGTGGTCTCTATGGAGCTGCAGATATTGTAACCAAAGAAGAATTTAGAGATTTCAGGTTACATGTTGAATTTTTGGTTCAGGAAGAAGGGGGAAACTCAGGTGTCTATTTACAAAACAGATATGAAATTCAGATCCTTGATGGAGATTATGGACTTCATGGAATGGCTGCTATTATCAATGAACACCTACCATCAGAGGAAGCATATAATGGCGTTGGGAAATGGAATGCTTATGACATCCTATTTAAGGCTGCCAGATTTGAAGGTGGAAAATTGACCGAAAAAGCGCGCGTGACAATTTATTTTAATGGAACCAAAATCCATGAAGACAAGTCAATCCAACAAGTTTGGGGTGGTCCAAATTCAGGTCAGGATGGTGGAAATGATGGCGGAAAAGGTATTACCGACCGTCCGGGAGGAATTAAATTACAGGCTGAGGGATATAATGTCCTGTATCGTAATGTCTGGATTCAAGATTTGGAATTGGGCAATAAGGGGACAGATTTTTAGCAAAACAAAAGCGGGCCATGAAAATCTATTCATGACCCGCTTTTGTTTTTATAATAAAACTTTAAAAGAATCTGATTACCCTAACTCTTCTAAGTTCACTTTTTGGTCTTGAAAGCTGCTCTCCGGTGATAAAGGACATCACACAAGCATTCACGGCATTGGACTCACATGAACTCCAATATTCTACAGTTGAAAACCCTCCTATTTTATCCCTGTTTTGATAAAGGAAATCCATTTCTTTCAAACTTGGCATGAACCAATCATTAAAACCTCCATTTTCAAACCCAATGGTAAGTCTAGCTGCTACTGTTCCATCATTGTCTGGGTGACACTGGGTAGGATTAGTGTAAAAATTGGGCAAAGCATCATGGAAGGCCAGTACTTTTTCAGTATTAATTCTTCCGAAACCTACTTCAGTAGAAGTACCTGTTACTTCTGTTCCTTGACATCCCCATTGAGCTTCGAAAACCTGTTCAACTGGTGCAATGATGATACCATGGGTCTCTCCATCAACAAATCCAGGATCCCCCGGTTCGAAAATATGACCTACAACTCCACCTTCAAAAGGCTCTCCAATTACCACAGCTTTTGGATCTTCTTCCTTGATACAAGAGTAAGATACAACAGAAAAAACAATCAATACAATAAATGCGAGAAGAGATAATCTTGAATTTTTAACTATTATATACATTTTTATTTAAATAAAGTACATTTTTTATTATGCAAAAGTAAATATTTATTTAATGATAATAAAGATTTTAATTTTCTTTTTTTGAAAAAATTAAAATCCCCATTATTTTATTACGGTCTTTAGCTTTTGGATCAAATAAACTTAAAAGCAAAATCTTGGCCGATAATTTTCATTCTATACTAATGCAACCCACAATTTTACAAAAACTTTAAGAATGTTTTATTACTTAGGAATTCTTAATGCTTAATAAAAATTATGATAGAAAATGGGTGATAGCTCTGAATGCGTATCCAATAATAATCAAATTCCGAATATCCCAATATGTATATCCCAATTATTTAAGTATATAACAAAATATAAACATTGTCAGGAAGCATCTTGAATTACAGGGTATTTCAGACTTCGTCCCAAGGAACCGGTCGGGATTCCAACCATTTTTCGAAAACCGATAGCTAATTGTATATAAGCTGATATCATATATCCCAATCAAAATATCTTAACCTATAACATTGCATTGCTATATTCCCAAGTTTATTTGCAAGATTATAATTTGCAATTGCCCCAACTCCCGCGCCAATGATTGGGATCAATTGGGCTAGTTTCGCCAAATCCATATAATCCCGATATTCTAATTGAAATTCCCTCCAATCAAACTGTTCTATATCAGCAGGAATAGTCTTGATATACTCATCCCAATTTTCAATGATTGCTAGGGTCTTTTTTCTGGTTTCCTGACTTGAAAAAGTCAATTTGAAGATGTGCAATAAAAACAGCCTTTCATCTAATTTTTTGACATCATATCCATAAGCTGCTGCTATTTCAAAAAGCATTTTCATTTTTATGGTCAAAAAAGCCGGGAAATCCGCGAACCCCATCAAAATCCCACCTGCGCCGGTAATTGCACCTTCAGCAGATGCTGAGTTTTTATAAATCTTAATGATTTTTTTGACTTTAAACTCCCGCAATTCCAATCTATTTTCAATTAATGGCTGAGGGGTTATAAATTTGGTTCCAAATAAAACTCCTTTTACCATTTTTTTTATGGCGTAGGTAATTACTTTATGGATTTTTTCAGGAATCAGATTATTGATACCATTTTGGGTACTTTTCGTAAGTTTATTAAATATGGAAGGTCTTTGCTTGGTTTTAAACAACCATGCGGTGAGTTCCGCAAATGCAATTTCTTCATATAAATCAGTAACTTGTAATCTTGGAGAAGGCATATATCTGTATCAGAAATCAATGTAAATTACATTATACTATTCGCTGTACGCTACATTAATTACTGAACAAAATTTTGACATAAAAAACTCCATTCATTAATCTTCATCATCAAAATTTAGGTCTTTGATTACCCTAAATACTAATAACCAATCATTTTCCAATCGCAGGAAACCATAATCAAAACAATAAGTATAAGAGTTTCCTTTCCAATTGGTATTGGTTTGCGTGTGGTATTTAAAATTATAGCCCAATCGAGCTAGCTTTTCCTTAGGAACCCTGACTTTTTCAATTCCACCGGCAACAATGCTCTCGAGGATATTTCGGTTCAATTTTAAGGTGTTGATGATATTTCTCATCTCTTTGGAATCGACTACCCTTCTTTCATTATTAAAACTACTCCTACAGTAATCATCACAAAATTTCTTATCAGATCTACCATGAACCATCTTGCCACAGTATTCACAATGTTTTCTTTCGATGTACATAAAAGCGAAAATTTAAAAATCTGCGAATTATTTAGGACTTACCAAATTTAACAACTAGAAACTCTTTAAACAATCCCGTAAACAGGGTATTTTTGACAAAAAATATGTAAAATTCAATCTATTATATTAGCATTTTAATATAAATCAGAACAATTATTTAAGCCTATTGATTAAAATAGATTATTTTATTTATGTTTATCAAGGGATGACTATAGCAACATTATGTTAAAAAACAGGTAGAAATGGTAACAAGAATATTTTTGGAAGCCTTAATATTTTTCATGTATTTCGGTCATTATCCTTACCATTTCATTTCTTACTTCTGAGGTAGGTCGAACAAAATTATTGTTCATAAAGACATATTTATAAACTTTTCCTTTCCTTGTCTCAAGCCAACCACTTTGAAGATGCATATATCTTAAAGAGCCTGTTTTAGCCCAAACAAAGGGTTTACCATTGTCCGTTTTATAGGCTGCTCTGAGTGTCCCACTCACACCCCCAGCTGGCAATAATGATTTAAGCCGCTCTTTATCGCCAATCTTAGTTTCCAAAAGGTTCAAAACCTCCAAGACTGTATTTGGTGTGAAAAGATTGAACCTCGACAACCCGGATCCATCTTCCCAAACTGGTGGATTTTTAAAATCCTTGTAATGGTTTTCCAATCCGAAAGCAATGGTTGTTTTGACATCCAGGGAGTCTGAAATTACTCCCGAACATAATAATAGTATCTGCTCTGCCAGAAAATTATCACTTGGCAACATCATGTGCTTAAACAGACTGTCAGAAGGTATACTAAAAAAAGTGTTTATTTCAGAAGGTCTTTTCTTTTGGATCAAATTGATCTCTTTTTTCAGCGTATCCTGTAACAATATCCGTGTTACCTGCATGTCCATGGGGAATGGTATGGTCCTTTGGAAATCCTCAGGAATTGTCTTATTGGGGTATACCAATTGTTTTCCTGTTTTTGACCGATTGATATTAAACCTTGTCGAGGTAATTGTTGAATCCAGTACCACATATCTGGAAATTGGTTTTGGGAAAACAAATAAACCTAATGAAGGATCGGCTTTGATCGTTGCCATATTTCCATACATCGGGAAATAACTTAGGTCTGATCTCCAATAGCTAGGTTCAAAATCCAGATCAGGTTCATTTGCCAAAAAAATCTTATAAGTAGAATTTACCAAAAAATCATAAGTTTTTCTGTTATCCAACTTTGGGTGAAGAAACGAAGGATCGCCTGTCCCCCAAATAATCAAGGAATCCCCAAGTATCTGATATTTGAAAGCCGGGATAGAATCTCCCAGGACATTCATGGCCGTGTATAATGTCAACAATTTGGTATTGGAAGCAGGTACAAAATGGATGTCCTCATGTTGTGCATAAACTACTTTACCACTTTCTTCCTGAAGCATAAATCCGACAAAATGTTCATTCATAATTTCAGAATTTGTCAACATTTTCCGCACTTTTCTTTCTCTCAACTTTTGAGCTTCTGATTGGTTGGTAAATGCAACAAGAAAAATTATGAGAATTACAAAAGACCTATTCATTATGGATTAAGTTGTTTTTTTAAAAATTCAACAGTAGCTCTATTGACTTTGACGAGGTTTGAATGCTTCATCCAATGGTGTGAATCATCCGGTATGATCAAATATTCATAAGGCATTTTTCTTTCCTCAAATCTCCTGATCAAATCCGTGGTATGGCTGACCTGAACATTACGGTCATCATCACCATGAATAAACAGTACGGGTGATGTCCAGGTATCCAAATAAGCAAGTGGTGAAGAAAACCAAGCTGTTGTCATCGCTTTATCAAAATCCGGGACTTTTTCATAGCCTTCCGGCATTTGTAATCTACTTGAAAGTTCGTGAACACCATGGATATCTACTCCGGCTGCAAAAAGATCTGAATCCTTTCCCAAGGCAAGGGCTGTTAAATAGCCTCCATAAGACCCCCCATAAATCCCGATTCTATTTGGATCTACTTGGGATAATCCTGCCAAATATTCCCCCGCAGCTTTGACATCAATATATTCCTCAGCGCCTTGCCAATAGGTCCTAGCAGGTTTATGAAATTCATATCCATAGCCTATCCCTAAACGGAAATTGACTGAAACAACAACAAATCCCAATTCAGCCAAATACTGATTAACGGCATAAGTGTTGGAATAATAATCTCCATAATGCCAGCCTAGCAGCATTTGTCTTTGGGGACCTCCGTGTACAAACAAAACAGCAGGTTTCTTCTCTGGACCACCTTCCTTTTCAAAGATCTGACCATGCACAGTGAACCCATCGGAAGTCTTGAATTTAATTTGTTTTGGTTCCACTAATTTACTTTCCGGGAATTCAAAAGGAATCAGATTTTGACCAATTAACGTGCTTTCGCCAGATGATTTGCGGGAAACAGCAGGAAGGAGGGGTCTTTGGGCTGTAGAAGAAAGGTAAGCTATGTGATCATTGTCAGACAAAACAACAGGAATAGCCTCTATTCCTTTTCCTTGGGTCAAAAGCTCCATTTCGCCACCGGAAACCGGCACCATGCCAATATGCCTTCGGTCTATATCCTCCTCATTAGGCCCTGTGTTGGCTGAAAAGACCAAGTAGGACCCATCTTGGCTCAAACTGATATGCTCTACCATATATTCACCTTTGGTCAGTTGACGGGGAAGCCCGGTCTTGGCATTGAGGGCATACATATGTGGCCAACCGTCACCATAGGAAAGGAAAACCAGCGTAGTGTCATTGGCCCAATGTAGATTGGGTCCTCCATGAGTTGTGGGCACCGATCCTCTTAAAGTTTCAGGTGCTTTCCATCTTAATTCCCCCATACCGGTATTTACGTCTGCCACCCAAATTTCCCAAGGAATATGTCTTTGTTCCAAAATCGGGTAAACTCCTCCTGTACCTCCCTGCCTCCTGATAAAAGCAACCTGTTCACCGTTCGGAGACCATTTAGGCATACCATCTCTACTAAAAGAAGGCGCTAGGTATTGGATTGCTTTTGACTCAACATCATAGATGCCGATCAAGTTATGTGTATTTCGGTTTACTGAAAATAAAATCTTTTTGCCATCAGGAGACCATTCAAAACCAGAAATCCCTCCCTTTATTTCAAATAGTTGGGATTCTTTATCACCGCTTAGCGGGATAGTCCAAACCTGCCTGTTTTTGATAAATGCAATGGTATTATCAAAAGGGGATATTTTAGGATTGTCTCCAATCGCCAAGACCTGTTCACTACCTCCTTTATAGGGCACTTTCCATATTTCGACTTTGGGTATTAATGGTTCTTGGGAGGGATTGATCCCTACATTATACTCCCAATTGCTTCCATGTTCTCCACCCCTGACAAAAACCAACCATTCAGAATCCTTGGAAAACTGTAGACTGGTGATTTCCTGCCCATCATCTTTATCAAAAGAAGTTACTTTTTTAGCCTCGAATACAGGGTATTGAGCAACATATATGTTTCTCAATCCTTTTTCATTCATTGACCAAGCAAATCTATTTTCAGATGGAGCACTGACAAGCTCGGAAGGAAAGGAAAAAGATGAAATTTCCTCTATTGTAAATGATTGGGCATAAGATTGACCAATTACCAAACAGAAACTTATGAATGTGTTGAGTAGATACTTCTTCATTTACCTTAGGTTATATGTGTAAAAAATAATTTACAAATTTAAGTTGAAATAAAAACAAAAAAGTCCTCAACGGTGTGAGGACTTTTTTACTTTCTGTTTTATTGGTTCCACCAAATTCTATCCAGAAGTGTCACCGATGGTACATTCTGCCCATTTCTACTCACCTCTGAGTCAGGATAAGCCAACCTTCGGATAAACTGACCATTGAGATTAGGATTAAGATTTTCAGGAAGTGTCATATCCTGATAAGCGTAATTGAATCTTCTGGCGTCGTTCCAAGTTTCAGGGTTTAGGAAAGTAGCGATCCATTTCTCTTTAAAGATATCGTTGACAGTGAATACAGCTACTCCCATACTCACTGATGGATGGGCAATATATTGCTCCAAGGATGCATTGTCCACAGATAACATGTTCATGTGGGCTCTTATGCCTTCAAGGTAAGCTGCGTAGGCACGTGGTTTATCCGTTTCAAACACTGCTTCCGCTTCAACGAACTTGAGTTCAGAATAAGTCATGATCAAAACCGGTCCTATTCTGGAAGTATAATATTGTCCTGGAATCAACACTGATCTGGCTCCCCTTTCAGGAGCATCGCCCCTTCCTGCGCCATTTGGTACTCCGATATATTCACCAGCGTCCGTTGCTCCTACCATCAATGGTAACCTCGGGTCTGATACTGGATAAGAAGTACCATCCAAAGCTTCAATAAATTGGGAAGAAATCCAACCCCCTAAAAGAAGGTTTTGATTGTTGAGTGCAATGATTTCCCAAGGATTTCTCCTCTGCTCAAAGAAATTCATCTTGGCATCATCAGCGTTTGCAGCAAATCCAGCTGAAACTGCGGATAAAACATCTGCAGCATTGTATCCGGCTTTACCTTTGGTATGGATTAAAAACCTTGCTTTAAGTGAATTCGCAAATTTGATCCATTGAGGGATATTTCCCTGATATATAAAATCATCTCCCCTTAGCGTGACAGTGGATGTACTGTTAAAATTGGTGATTGCCTGATCCAGTAAAGAAATGACCTCAGCATACAATTGCTGATCACTATCAAATACCGGCGTTACAGTTTCAAAGGTAAAACCTTCAGAAAAAGGGACATTACCCCACATATCCACGACCATTCCAAGATTCAAAGCCATCATGGTCTGGCCAACACCCACATAGTGTGAGGCTCCCAAATCTTCCGCCTTCCTGATCAAATCAGTGTTATCAGACATTACCGAATAAAAGGAACCCCAAGTACCACTGAAATCCAACGGATCCATGATATCAGATGAGCTGGATGGATTTGGAGAAGCGAGGTGCTGCACATAATTACTGGAAATAGAACCTGCTCTATATACATTCATTGTAGATTCCAGTATTACATTTGTCAATAATCCTTGGATAGGGGCATCAGTTGGATTATTTGGGTTTTCATTGACATCGAGCCATTCATCACAAGATGCCAAAAACACCATCATCGATGCTATCAAGATTAATTTAATTTTTGATAAGTTTTTCATGATTGCTGGTTTTTAGAATCCAAGATTTAAAGTAAAAAAGAAGCTTTGAACCGCCGGGAATCCAAGACCTGAAAAGCCGACAGCATTACCGCCTGCACCCGCACTGAACGATTCAGGGTCAAATCCATCCCAAGGTGTGTAAAGGATGATATTGTTAGCAGCAACCGATGCCCTCAGAGATCTGATAAAGGTCTTTTCCAATAACCTTGGGTTGAAATTATAGCCAAGTGTGATGTTCCTCAGTTTCACAAAGCTCGCGTCTTGCACAAAATTTTCACTGACTGACCTATAGGTATTTCTATAAAAACCCGCTCCATAATTTCTCCCATCAGGACCTACTCCTTGACCTAACCATACCTCTTGGGTATTCTGGGATCCATCGGATAATACACCTTCAAATACCTTAGTATCATTTCGGTCATTTGTGTATTCATTGAGTCCAAATGCGGACAAGAAGTTATCAAATTGATTATATTGATCTACACCCCATCTCCAATCTACCAAGAAGGAGAAATCCCAATTCTTATAATTGAAATCATTTCGGATTCCACCAAACCATTTGGGAATGGCATTACCCAAAATCAACTGGGTTCCGTCTCGAACAGGAAATCCATTAGCACCTATCACAAGGGGAAGGTTTCTATCCAGGGTTTCTACCCCTTCAGGTCTTCCTCCTGAATAAAATCTAGTGTAGCTACTTCCATAAATATCCCCATAAGGCCTTCCTTCAATCAGTTTCATGGTAACCGTACTACCGACATATCCAAATTGGCTGCCAATGATTATTTCATCAATACCCTCTCTGATAGATTTGACCTGATTATCATTGTAGGATAAATTGAAATTGATATTCCACCTAAAATCACTTCTTTGCATGGCCAAAGCTTTGATCATGAATTCCACTCCTTCATTTTGAATCTCACCCGCATTGGTAATGTAGGAAGTAAATCCTGTGGCTGGCGATACCGGTACTGGTATAATCTGATCCTTGGTGTTATTTTTATAATAGGCAATATCAACCTCTATTCTATTATTCAAAAAACCAAGTTGAGTACCTAATTCTATGGATGATGTTCTCTCTGGCCTTAAATTAGGATCTCCAAATCCACCAAATCTTGTGAAACCAACTTGCCCATCCAATGGATAAATCGACGGTGTCACATAGGTCGCCCCAAGCAAATGAGGGTTGGTATCTTTACCTACCTCTGCATAGGAAGCTCTGATTTTTCCAAAAGACATCCAAGATGGTAAATCAAATGTTTCAGAAAACAGGTAACTTAAGTTGAAGGATGGGTAGAAAAATGAATTGTTTTGTTGGGGCAAGGTGGAAGATATATCATTTCTACCTGTAATGTTCAAGAAAACTGTCCCCTGATAATCCACAGTAACATCCCCGTAAAAACCTACCAATCTGCTGATACTTTTTCCCTGATCACTGAATACCTGCCTTGTATTGGATAAGTTAAAAAACTCAGGAATAACAAAATCTTGTCCTAATGAAGATAATCTGTCAAATTTTCTCTCAAATATATCATTCCCAAATCTCAGGGAGGTATGCCATTTGTCACTCCACCTTTTTTGCATGGAAACAATAAAAGTGGAAGTCAGATCTCTACTATTGATCCTTATTTCTCTGATAAAACCTGTGGCACTCAAAGGCCTTTCGCCATCGATCCCTTTAGGGCCAGGGGTGATTTCAGTCCTGCTATCGGAAAAAACATCTGCTCCAACCCGATAAGTAAAATCTATCCAATCCGCAGGCTTGTAGTTTAAAGTAACGTTTCCTATCAACCTGTCCACATTATCTTCAAAGGTACTGAACCTTGCATCATAGATCGGGTTTGTGTTAGAACCATATGTTTTCATGGTTCCGTCAGGATTGATGTAATCCCTTACATCTTGTGTCTCGGCCCAATAAACCATTCTTTCCATGAACCTATCATGAGGGACTCTGTTTCCACCTGAATTGATATAATTAAGGGAACTTGAAAAATTAAATTTCTCTGAGACTTTTATCTGTCCATTTAATTTTGCCGAGGTTCTTGACCATCCACTAAATGGCATGATACCGTCGTGGTCAAACCTTCCAAAAGAGCCAAAGAATGTGGCATTTTCACTTCCTCCCGAAATGTTTAAATTATTGGACACCTGAACACCTGTATTAAAAACCCTTTCCCAGTTATTCTGGTATTTGTGTCCAGGTACAGTCTGGGCTACCTCTGAGATAGGAGCGCCCCAGGAAGGCCAAAAGCTCGTTGGATCAAAAACACCACTAAATCCTTGACCGAAATTTTCCTGAAGTCTTGGGATTCGGTTTGGGGTTTCAAAACCCACAGAAGAACTGAAGTTTACCTCAGTTTGACCTGCTTTTCCTCTTTTGGTGGTGATGATGACTGCACCATTTGCCGCGCGAACTCCATAAAGAGCAGTTGCAGCGGCTCCTTTAAGAATACTCATCGATTCCACATCATCAGGATTAAGATCCGCCACCCTATTGGATAGTCCTCTAGGTGTTCCTGGAGATTCGACGGTAGAGTTGTCAATCTGAATACCATCCACGATGAACAGGGGCTGATTGTCCGCTCCTGGACTCAATGAATTGATCCCTCTTATGACGATTCTGGCACTTTGACCAGGTGCACCACCTGCATTGGTCACTTGAACGCCCGCTGCCTGACCTTGTAATGAATTGACCAAATTAGGTTGTTTGGTCCTGATGATATCATCACTGTCTACTCTTTGAACAGCATACCCAAGAGTCTTTTTATCCTGCTCGATACCAAATGCAGTCACTACCACTTCTGAAAGTTGCTTGGTATCAGTGACCATCACCACATCAATTGTAGACCGATTGTTAATTTGAACAGATTGGCTTTCAAAACCAATAAATGAGTAATTCAATACACTGTTTCCTGTAGGTACACTAATAGAATAATTTCCATCAATGTCTGTTACAGTACCGATGGTAGTATTCTGAACCAAAACAGATACTCCCGGAAGTGGCTGTCCATCATCGCGGGAAGTTACTTTTCCTCTAATGGTGGCGTCTTGGGCAAACACATCCGGTATGCCAAAAGAAATCACCCATAAGAAAAGAATGAGACCAGTAAATTTTCTCTTCATAGTTGTTTGAATTAAGGTTAAAGATTAGTTTTCAATATTCACCGTCATTAAAATAACAGACCAAAGGCATTAAAACAGGTTGATCAATCTAATTCTTTGAATCAAAACAGCAAAAACCAGCATATCTTCTGGTTTTTATACAGATTTTTAGAAGCAAACCAAACTGTTTTTAAGATTTATAAAAACCTATATTATTACATTTTATAAAATTTTACAACAAATAGGCTTGATTTAATTTAACAAAAAATTATAATTTTACTTTAAGTCGAAAAATAAAATTTCATTTTTAATTAAGTTATTTTGCGACATATAATTTCTAATTACTGCAAAAATTTACAAATTAGATTTTAGATAAAAAAAGTTATTCGCCTCATTGCCAGTAATTCAATATTTTTCAATTAACAGTTCGGACGTCCGAAGTTGGAAGTATCGTACATTTCGATTACCTGACTAGAAGTTTATTGAATTACCATTTAACTGGCATCATTGTGTAAATACATTTAAAAAATATGTTTTTGAATATTAAAAGAATATGCAGAAAATTCTTCATTACAGTGTTCTTACACTTCTTTCTATAGATTTATTGACAAGAGACTTAAAATACTCTAATATGTCATAGTCAAAAAAAAAGCCATCTTCAAGACGGCTTTTTTTAAATCGGTTTTGGTACTTCTACTGTATCTCGATATTTTCTATTGAAACGATTTCCTTCGAAACATCAGGAACTACCTCTTGAATTTCTATTTTTTCTACCTCATTATGAGTTCTTGTATGTCTATCACCTTCAGAAATATGCGGTGCGATTACCAGGGCTACTATTGAGGTCAATTTAATCAATATGTTCATAGATGGACCTGAGGTATCTTTAAATGGATCGCCTACTGTATCTCCTGTAACAGAAGCCTTGTGGGCATCAGAACCTTTATATTGCATCACACCATCAATCATCACTCCTTTTTCGAAAGATTTTTTAGCATTGTCCCAGGCACCACCGGCATTGTTTTGGAAAATACCCATCAGTACCCCTGATACTGTAATGCCTGCCAAGGTTCCCCCCAACACTTCCGGGCCAAACGCAAAGCCAACGATTATTGGGGTCAACAAAGCAATTGCACCTGGTGCAACCATTTCCCTCAATGACGCCTGAGTGGATATTTCAACACATTTTTCATATTCCGGCTTGGCTTTATACTCCATGATTCCGGGAATCTCTCTGAATTGTCTTCTGACCTCATTGACCATGTCCATGGCAGCACGGCCTACAGCTGCAATTGCCAAGGAAGAGAAAATAAAAGGTATCATCGCTCCGACAAAAAGACCTGCCAGTACGTCTGCTTTATAAATATCTATGGAATCAATTCCCGCAATTCCAACATAGGCGGCAAACAATGCCAAGGCCGTCAAAGCAGCAGATGCAATCGCAAATCCCTTTCCTGACGCAGCAGTAGTGTTTCCAACAGCATCGAGGATATCAGTTCTCTCTCTTACTTCTTTTGGTAAACCTGACATTTCAGCAATACCACCTGCATTATCTGCAATAGGACCAAAAGCATCAATCGCCAACTGCATGGCTGTCGTTGCCATCATACCTGCAGCCGCTATGGCTACTCCATATAATCCGGCAGCCAAAAAGGAAGTGTAAATACCGGCAGCCAAAACCAGAATCGGTGCAACAGTCGATTCCATTCCCACAGAAAGTCCTCCAATGATGTTAGTGGCATGACCTGTAGAAGATTGTTTGATAATCGAATTCACCGGACGCTTGCCCATAGAAGTATAGTACTCGGTAATCATACTCATCAAAGCACCTACAATCAAACCGATAACTACGGCACCGAAAACACCCATTTTTGTAAAGACAATTGAACCTCCTCTTGATAAAATCAAATCACCATCAGGCAACATATACATAATCAATGGGTAAGACGCCGCAACAGTTAACAAAATAGAAATCCAGTTTCCTTTGTTCAATGCAGCCTGTACGCTATCAGTTTCTTTAGTGATCTTGACAAAGAAAGTTCCTACGATGGAAAACATCAATCCCAAACCTGCGATCACCAATGGTAATAAGACAGGAGCAATTCCACCGAAGTTATCAGCAGAAACAATTTCTCGGCCCAATACCATGGAAGCAAGAATAGTAGCTACATAAGAACCAAAAAGATCAGCTCCCATCCCCGCAACATCTCCTACGTTATCCCCAACGTTATCGGCAATGGTAGCAGGGTTTCTTACATCATCTTCAGGGATTCCGGCTTCAACCTTACCGACCAAGTCAGCACCTACATCAGCGGCTTTGGTATAAATACCACCACCCACACGCGCAAACAATGCAATGGATTCAGCACCCAATGAAAACCCTGCCAATACTTCGAGGGCAGTTTCCATGGCAGCTCCATTTACATCTCCCCCCGTGGAAAGGACAAACATATTATAAAATACAATAAAGAGAGAACCCATACCAAGTACTGCCAATCCAGCAACTCCAAGGCCCATCACCGAACCTCCGGTAAAGGACACATTCAATGCGCCTTTCAAACTTGTTTTGGCTGCTTGTGTTGTTCTTACATTGGCCTTGGTAGCGATATTCATACCCATGTAACCC
This sequence comes from Aquiflexum lacus, assembly GCF_015476655.1. Lineage (GTDB taxonomy): Bacteria > Bacteroidota > Bacteroidia > Cytophagales > Cyclobacteriaceae > Aquiflexum > Aquiflexum lacus. The sequence continues at coordinate 161,745 of NZ_JABFHF010000007.1, read as the reverse complement.
GCAAAGGCCGACAGAAAGGCCCCAATGATAAATGAAATTGCAATAACCGGACTTGAGGTTTCCACCAATGTTCCTGACCAACCTAAAATAATTGCGGCGATAACTACAAAATAACCAAGGATTTTCCATTCGGCTTTTAAAAAGGCCATGGCACCTTTGGAAATGTGGCCTGCCAATTCCACCATATTTTCATCCCCGGTTTCCTGCTTGTTTACCCAAGCAGATTTAAATGCCATCACTATCAGGCCTATAATCCCCAATACAGGGACCAAATAAATAAACATTTGTTCCATAATGCTTTTTAAGAGTTTACTGTCAAAATTTTAATCCGACAAAGATATTATTATTCATATATCTACCAACCAATTCAGATAAAAGTCATGTTTTTATAACCAAAGAATATTTGTACCAAATTTCCACTATTCAGTCAAATAATGTCTAACAAATCCTTAACTGACGTCGTGGTTACAGGATCAAAAAAAATAACTATATGAATTGGAACAGTATTTTTTACTATTTTCAATTTCAAAACAAGCACCCATGACAATAGGTATCATTCTTTTGGCAATTTTCTATATCTTGATGCCAGCAATTATATTATACTTTTGTTTCAAGTACCCCACACTCAATAAACTTGGCCCTGTCATCATCGCTTATATCATTGGAATATTATTGGGTAACACAGGACTCCTGCCAAGTATGGGGACCTTCCTGAATGAATTTCTGGTCACCAATCCCAAAGCAAGTCCTGAGGAAATAAAAGAACTCTTGGATAATGGTCAAATCGTTGAAGAAAATTTACTTGCTTTTCAGATTTATAAATTAAGAGACGTCTTAATGAGTGTTAGTATTCTTTTGGCCATTCCTTTAATGCTATTCTCTTCCAATATCAAACAATGGAAGGAAATGGCTGGAAAAACGTTTTCCTCCTTATTGATCGGTCTGTTTTCAGTAGTCTTTGTGATTGTAATTGGCTTTTTCATTTTTCGGGAAAGTGGTATTAAAGACTTATGGAAAGTTTCAGGTTTATTGATCGGGGTTTATACAGGAGGAACTCCAAATTTGGCTTCTTTGAAAATGATGCTGGATGTGGATGCCAACACCTATATATTGACGCATACCTATGACCTGATAGTTGGTGTTTTTTACCTTTCGTTTTTACTTTCCGTAGGACATAGATTTTTTAATAAATACCTTACCAAATTCCCTTTGCCTACAGGACAATTCGAACTTCAGGAAAATGAAGAAAAAGAAAACTTTTGGGGTTTTTTAAATAAAAAAACACTATTTCAATTGGGAAAGGCCTTGCTGGTGGCAATTGGCATTTTGAGCATTGGCGGAGGATTATCGCTCATGGTCCCGGAGAACTTGCTGATGGTAGTAGTAATCCTCAGCATTACCACCTTGGGTATATTGGCTTCGCTCATCCCTGCAATCAACCGAGTAGAAAAATCATTTGATGCCGGTATGTATCTGATCCTGATATTCAGTCTTGTGGTGGCATCTATGGCTGATATCAGAAACTTTGAAGGACTCACCCCTGCCCTATTGGGTTATATATCCTTGGCTGTTTTTGGATCGCTGACAGTCCACGTTTTACTGAGTAAAATTTTCAAAATTGATGCCGACACCACCATGATCACTTCGGTAGCTTTTATCTGTAGCCCCCCTTTTGTGCCAGTCATTGCCGGTGCATTACGAAACAGACAAATTATGGTATCTGGTATTACCATAGGAATCATTGGATATGCCATTGGGAATTATCTGGGCTTTTTGGTAGCCAATATTTTAAAGATGTTTTAAATCTCACTCCAGGTGGATTGCCCTTATGATCCATATTCGATAGTTGAGACTTGAAACGTGAGATTTTAGACCTGTCGGCCGGTCCCATAGGAACTAAGATGTTTACCCTCTTGAGGTTGAATTTCTAATTAAAGGTGTGCCAATTTGCCATTACATTAAGCCATATATACTGGAATTACAAATTGCAATGAAATAAAGGTGTAGATCAAATCCACGCTTAGTCCACGGATAAAATTTAAGATTTGTGATTTTTTATTTTAGATTTATAAAATGGATTATATGGTAATGAATGAATTCTCAAATCATCCTACTTTTAACTTTGCACTACTTGTCTGCTTTTGATCATGCCCCTTTTTGGTACTTGGTACGTCGTACGACTTGTCCGCCATGGCGGATTGTACTTTTTTCAAATCTAAAATCTACCTTCTAAAATCTACCCTCTCCTATACACCAACCTATCCATCACCCAATTGGTCCTTGCAGCTGAAGTCCCGGTACTCATACACTCTCCTGAACCTAAAAGATCCTCAACAACAGTTTTGATCAAAGGCTCCTGAATATGATGTGGCAGGTCCACTTGGAAGTGCATCGTTTCTTGACCATCTTTTTCTAGGACAAACTCTCCCTTTCCAAAAGTCTCAAAGCTGATTTTCCCTTTACTACCGTATATAATGATCTCATCTATTTCCGAAGTTTTGGAAGTAGTGAAGCACCAATTTCCTGTCCCGAGTACCCCATTTTCAGAAACAAAACTCCCACCGACAATATCTTCAGCCTGATAGGACTTGGCCTGATTGGCAGAAAAACCGTTGGCTTGGACAATAGGTCCAAAAAAGAAATCTAATAAATCCAATTGATGCGAAGCTAGATCAAAAAAGTACCCTCCTCCTGCTATTTCCGGGTGTATTCTCCAATTGTCACCCATCTTAGCCACCAATTCAGGGATCAAAACCTGCTTTAAATTGATATGTACAGTTCTGACATCCCCTAATGCACCTTCCTCAATGAATTTTTTGATTTTCAGAAAATGCGGTAAAGCCCTCCGATAGTAAGCCACATAAAGTGGTACACCTGCTTTTTCACAAACGGCTATCATTTCTTTGCATTCATCATGTGTCCTTCCCATAGGCTTTTCCACATAAACGGCTTTGCCGACAGCAGCAGCCAATTTGGTATATGGTAAATGCATATGAGGTGGGGTGGCAATGTAAATGGCATTAACCTCCGGGTCATTGACCAATTCCTCTGCTGAGGTATACCATTTAGGAACATGATGTCTTTTTGCATAATCCTTGACTTTTTCCTCATTTCTCCTCATTACTGCCACCAAGCGACTATTGGGTATGAGATTCATGGCAGGTGCTGATTTTATTTCACAGACATTGCCTACACCCAATACTCCCCAATGAATATTACTATCTATTATTTTTTTCATTACCCTAAAATTAAAATTTTTCCAAATACGAAGCCTCTCGCCTTTTTAAAAAGAATAAATTTAGTCTTTATTAAATATATACTTAAATTTAAGTTATCTGAATTTCTTATTCATGGTTATACGCTTCTTTGCCAATGACCCATTATGCTATTAAAGACCGAAGTCGGATGACTGATATATAGGACACTTTCATTTATTGCATTGATGAATACATTTAACCAAACTTCAAACCTATAAATTGATTGATTTTTCAATTTTAAAAATTTAAACTAATGAATAAACTATCACCGCTGCTTTTATTTGATAAAATAGACTCAGACATGTCATTTTTGACTACTTGTTTTAAAAAAGTGTTGAACAGCTTGGGTGAGACTGAGCTATCAGGACTCCTTGAAAAAGAAATCGATCTAAACAAAATAGCTGATCTGGGACCTAATTTGGAAGAAAAGCAGATCCAAATACTCAGCATTTACTTACAACTGATGAATCTGGTTGAAGAAAATGCGGCTGTTCAGTTTAGGCGTAAAAAAGTAGATGAGGCCGGAATGCCCGGCATCAGAGGTTCTTGGTCAGAGACTTTCAATAGGTGGAAACAACGGGGACTGAAAGAATCACAGATCTTGGAAATCATCCAGATGGTCAATGTATCCCCTGTGCTTACTGCCCACCCAACAGAAGCCAAAAGAATATCCATTCTCGAACTTCATAGAGAGTTGTACCTCACTTTACTCAAGCTGGACAATAGCATTTACTCTAATATCGAAAGAAAAGCCATTGAAGAAGAAATCACCACACTTTTAGAAAGGTGGTGGAGGACAGGTGAAGTTTATCTGGAAAAGCCTACTGTGAAAGCTGAACGCAATAATGTCATGCATTACCTTACCAAGGTTTTTCCAAAAATCCTTGAAAAAAGTGACGAGAAATTAAGGATGAGCTGGATTGAAGCAGGTTTTGATCCACAATCTTTACGCATGGCAGAGGAATTCCCGCAAATGACTTTTGGTAGTTGGGTGGGTGGTGACCGCGATGGACACCCCTATGTCACCGCAGCACTTACAAAGGATACCTTGATAGCCCATAGAGAAGCAGCGCTTTGGCTTCTCAAAAAACAATTGGTTGCCCTTGCAGCAGAAATGAGTTTTTCTGAGATCCGAAACCCAGTTCCTCCTGATCTTGTAAAAGCTATCAACAACTTGTCGGTAGTTTTTGGCGAACAGGGAAAAAAAGCTGTGGAAAGGAATACTTATGAACCTTGGAGACAATATATCAACCTGATGTTGTTGAAACTTGAAAACACAATAGGCGGGAATTTTGAAGAAAACAAGCATTATTCGAGTTCAAACGAATTGGCAAAAGATCTTGAAATTCTTAGAAAGAGCCTTTTAGAAATAAAAGCATTCAGGATTATCGAAAAATCGATTTTCCCCTTGCAGCGGTTTGTCCAATGCTTTGGATTTCACCTTGCCAAATTGGACATCCGTCAAAACAGTGAATTTCATGATCGGGCCATACAACAAATTTTAGAAAAAACCGGGTTTGAAAACTCCTCCTTCAGTACATGGGAAGAAGAAGAGAAGATCAACTTTTTGAGCAAGGAACTGAAAAGCGGAAGACCATTTGCAGCTTCAGGAAAATCATTTGGCGAGGAGGCGGATAAAGTACTGGACTGTTTCAGAGTGATCAAAGAACATTCGGACAAATTTGGTAATGAGGGAATTGGTTCATTCATTGTTAGCATGACGAGAGGCGTTGCAGATTTATTGGTGGTTTTTGTTTTCATGAGAGAAGTTGGTTTGGATAAAAATCAGTTTCATGTAGTACCGCTATTTGAAACCATAGATGACCTCGACCATTCGGACCAAATCATGGATGCCTACCTATCCCATCCTTTTATTCCAAAAAGTGATATACAGGAAATTATGTTGGGTTATAGTGACAGCAATAAAGACGGAGGGATACTTTCCAGCAGATGGAATATTTACCAAACTGAACTCAGATTGTCCAAGATTGCCAAAGACCATAGTATTCGCTTCAAGTACTTTCATGGAATCGGCGGTACCATTAGTAGAGGAGGTGGCAAATACCACAGGTTTCTTGAAAGTATGCCCGCAGGAAGTCTAAGCGGTGAAATCAAACTTACCATACAGGGTGAGACCATTGCCCAACAATTTGCCAATCTGCTCAATGGAACCTACAATATGGAAATGCTGCTGTCGGGAGTTGCTTTGCAAACGGCTTATTTCAAGCATCCAAACGGAATACCGGAATACCCAAATGAAATCATGAAATTGCTTTCAGATTTTTCTTTGGAATATTACAAACAGTTGATCAAACACAAATCCTTTATTGAGTTTTATGGTGAGGCAACTCCTATTGATGTCCTGGAACTTACCAAAATCGGATCCAGGCCTGCAAGACGTACCGGAACAAGGTCACTTTCAGACCTCAGGGCCATTCCATGGGTATTCAGCTGGAGTCAATCCAGATTCAATATTACAGGCTGGTTTGGTATAGGCCATGCACTGTCTAGATTGAGAAAGGAAAAGCCAAAAGATTATCAAAAATTGCGGAGCCTTACAGGAGAGTGGCCACTACTCATGTATATACTTATCCAACTGGAAACCAATCTCATGAATTCTGACACCAATTTGATGGAGCGGTATTCAGATTTGGTCAACAATAAAAATGTCAAAAATGAAATTATGGAAATCATTTTGGAAGAGCACCGACGAAGTCTGGATGAAATCGGAGATATGTTTGATAGTGATCGTGAAACAAGAAGAACCAGCCAAATCAACAACATGAAAAGAAGGGAATTTGCTTTGAACACATTGCATAAATTTCAAATACAAAAATTGGGGGAGTGGAGAAAACTCAAAACAGATAATCCGGATGTGGCAGAGCCTATGATAAAAAAACTGCTGGAAATCACCACCGCTTTGGCTAGTGGTCTTAAAAACACCGGCTGATCAAATAAACAATCCATTCTCAGCTGGCACCGTTATAAAGAGTACGTCTACAGTTCCATTCAGAACTAAAAATTTTACTGGCTTTCTAAGTTCATCATACTTTAATCCCAAATTACCAAAGACATGCTCAAATCCAAATTTATCACAGAAAACCCAAAACTCTATATTTTTTTACCACTTTACTATACGCTTTGGGCGGACGGGGTACTGACCCCATCAGAACTTAGAGAAATCAATTCATTGATCGATAAACAATCCTGGATCAATGCAGAGGAGAAAAATTGGCTGATTTCACTGTTGGACCCAAGCAAACCTCCAAAACCTAAAGACTTCAAATCCTGGAAATCTTCTGTCAAAAAACTGGATCTGAACAATTTGCCAAATCTATATGAAATCGGGAAAGCTTTGGCCACTCATCATTCGGGACAGAAAAAGCTGAACTTCAAATCAAGCCTTCAAACCGATTTTCAGGAAACAGAGTTGGCCCTGGGTTTATTGAGCAAGGAAGCAGGTTACACTTTCAAATCAGACCATAAGACCATTACCACAGAGTATCATAAAGAAAGCAACTTTGATATAGGTCAAATGACTTCCTTATTGGATGGAAGCCAACACACTTTAATCAAAAATGTAAAAAGAATTATCGCTGATCCCACATTTGCCTACAGAGAATACGACAGCCTTTTCGACCAAAGAGAGCAAGTCTTGCAATGGTGTCAGGAATTGGCAAAACAAGGTTATGGTTCCTGGGCATTCCCTGAATATGCCGGAGGCAAAGATGATATGGAGGGGTATTTCACCATCATGGAAACTTTGAGCTATCATGATCTGAGCATGGTGATCAAATTTGGGGTACAGTTTGGACTTTGGGGTATGAGTGTTTTCTTTTTGGGAACAGAAAAGCACCATAAAAAATACCTCCAAGATATCGGAAGCCTGAAACTGCCCGGGTGCTTTGCCATGACCGAAACCGGCCATGGTTCCAATGTGAGGGGATTGGAAACGACCGCCTCTTACAATCACCAAGACCAAACCTTTGTCATCCATACCCCAAATCCCGAAGCCAGAAAAGAATATATTGGAAATGCAGCACTTCATGGTCAAGCTGCAACTGTATTTGCGAAACTGATCATTGATGGGGAAGATTATGGGGTTAATGCTTTTGTTGTTCCTTTGAGAACTTCCGAAGGAAAAAGCATCAAAGGTGTGAGGATAGAAGACTGTGGCAGAAAAATGGGCCTCAATGGGGTGGACAATGGTGTTATCTATTTTGACCAAGTAGTTATTCCAAAAGAAAACATGCTGGATAAATTTGCCGCTGTCAATGAGCAAGGAGAATTTGAAAGTCCAATCAGTTCAGATAACCGAAGGTTTTTCACCATGTTGGGAACTTTGGTAGGCGGCAGAATCGGTATTCCCCGTTCAGCACTTTCAGCCAGCAAGACAGGTCTGACCATCGCCATCAGGTATGGGGAAACAAGAAAGCAGTTTGGTCCAGAAGGTGGAGAAGAGGTGCCTATCCTGAATTACCGCATGCATCAGAGGAGATTGATGCCTCCTTTAGCAAAATCCTATGCACTTCATTTTGCCCTAAAATACCTTACCCAAAGATTTTTGGAGAGAAAAGAAGAGGATGCCCAGGAAATCGAAGCCTTGGCAGCAGGACTTAAGGCCTATACAACCTGGTTTACAACCTCCACTTTGCAGGAATGCAGGGAAGCCTGTGGTGGAAAGGGATATCTTTCCGAAAACCGGATTGATGCGCTCAAGAATGATACGGACGTGTACACGACTTTTGAAGGGGATAATGTAGTTCTGATGCAATTGGTGGCCAAAAATAGGCTGACTGAATTCAGACAGGAGTTTGGGGATATGAACATTTTCACCGTTTTCAATTATATAGCAAACCAAGCAAAGACTTCCTTTATTGAGAAAAACCCCATCATCATCCGCAGTACTGACCAAGACCATCTCTTAGATTTCAACTTTCATCTCAGTGCATTTATGTATAGAGAAAAAGCCATCTTGAGCAGCGCAGCACAAAGGCTCAAAAGGCATATTGATGAAGGTATGGACTCCTTCGATGCATTCAATGTGGCCCAGCACCATTTGCTCAATGTTGGACAAGCTTATATTGAGAGGGTAGTCTTGGAAGAGTTCCAAAAACAAGTTCACGAAATCACCGATGAAAACTGCAAATCAGCCCTGACCCAACTTTGTCAGCTATACGCTTTGCATACCATTGAACAAAACAGAGGTTGGTATTTGGAACAGGGTTACATGGAAGGAAACAAAACCAAAGCCATCCGTAAGGAAGTCAATCAACTCTGCTGGGAAGTTAGGAAAAATGCCCTTGCTCTTACGGATGCTTTTGACATTCCCGAAAGCTGCATTGGGGCACCGATTGCGATAAGGAATGAGATTGGAAGTTGGAAGTCCGAAGTATGAAGTTGACGTCATTCTGAACGAGCTTTATAAAACTTATTATTTTCCAGAAAACTCTTAAGCGAAGTGAAGAATCCCCTGCGGAACTTTAAAAGGTTGAAGATGAATTGTAGTAGGCAAGTTGTCCTAAGCCTTTGGCTTCGTGACCCTGAGTATTGTAACGCCAAAATTCAACCCTCCGCTTTCTCCTTCAATGCCATATTCATTTTGACAAAGTTTTCCCTGGTCTGCTTCCCGATTTTCTTCAAAATCATACTGCTCAGAATCCCTGAGAAATGCTCACCGTGGTTTAATTTGACCTGGTTTGGGTTGATTTCTTCGATTTCAAAATAATGATGGCCATCAAACAAACCTTTGATCCATAATTTCCCCAGCCAATCGAAATACCGATAGCTTTCAACTTTTAGTATCGTGGGCTTAAAGGTTATGTCTTTATCACCGTTTTTCATGGTATTGGTCAATTTTTTTCCAACAACAGCCTGCCCTTTACTTTGGATGATAAATGGATTCCAACTGCTATAATTTCCAAAATCCGTCAGGATATTCCATACTTTTTCCTTGGATGCATTGATGATGATTTCAGTTCTGATCTTCATGAGCGTATCGTTTGATGTTCCTGTCAAAAGTAGATAATCGGTACCCTTAGGTTCGTTATCTTTTGTTAAGAAGTCTCTTTTTGTTTGAAAAAAAATTTAAATTTTCTCATTGGATTGATCCGATGAATCAATAAATGAATTTACAATTTGAATATTCTTTCTACTTCCAGCTTCGGACTCAATGCTATAGGGGCCAATGTAAGTACCTTCACTCATATCCCTGAAGTCCCAAATTCCACTTTAAGCTTGTTAAAACATAAAGACCTTTTTTTTCTCTTCCGTCTTCGGTCTCCTGTCTTCCGTCCTTTTGCCTCTTCAACTACCTTCATCCTTTCTCCATCAACCGTTTCCTGATCCTGCTTAAACTCACCGGAGTTATCCCCAAAAATGAGGCAATATAATGCTGTGGAACCCGCTGAATCAGGTCTCTGTGCTCTTCCTCAAACTTCCTGTATCTTTCTTCGGGACTATCTAAGATAAATGAAGACAAAATTTTCTGTGCATTGATAAAACGTTGTTCGGCTATTTTACGGGTGATGGTATTCAAGATGGGTAATTTCATATACAAGTCATCCATCTGCTCTTTTGTGATCACAAGCAGTTCACAGTCTTCCAATGTCTCCAAAGATTGTATACTAGGGCATTGCCTAAGAAAGGAGTCATAAGCACCTCCAAATAGCCCCTCTTGAAAAATAAAAGCCGTAATCTCCTCCCCTTCTTTAGTATAAAACAGCCTCAATAATCCTTTGTTAACAAAATAGAACTCCTTGGCTACTTTCCCTTCTTCGATCAACCTAAACTTTTTCGGCACCTGTCTAAATGTAAAGGCTTCCTCAAAAATCCTTTTCTCTCTTGGACTAAGACTAGCAACCTGACTGACTGTCTGATGGATCAATTGATACATATAGCAAAATAGTGGTTGGATTTTGGAAATTCAAGGAGAAATGTTTGGCTAAAGCTAAAATGGTGTTTTACCAATATATTCCTCCAACTATAGCAGGAGGCAATTGATATGAGTTCCACCAGATTTGGTCTCTATATCAATAGGAATGTGGCTTTACCCCATTCTCAAATGAATGCATATCGCAAAATGGGCTTTAACCAAAAGAAAAAGACGGAAATTGTTGAACAAACTTACCCCTTTACCACCTCTATCTTTTTTCCCAAAAACTTGGTAAGTGTATCTGAAAACCGCTGGGCCTCCCAGATTTCCAGGTCCATGCCTGCATCCCCAAAAATCTTTATGGTCAGTTTATCATCCTCAAACACACAGTAAACATTCTCCACCCATTGGTTTTTTGTTTTGTCAAGCCCTACCGCTATCCGAAGAATTCCCGAAAGTCCCAAAACCAACTTCCGGTCTTTCTTGACCAGGTCTTTGATCTTTTTCTTTTTGGGTCCTGACTTCCGATGGTACCTGGCAAGGTTGGCCAATATCAACAATTCACTGTTGGTGAACCCCCTCAACCTACCCTGTAAAATCAAATATTTTGAATGCTTGTGGTAATCCTGAAAATTGACGAAAGTACCAATGTCATAAATAAGGCAGGCATGGTAAAGCAGGTCTCTGGCACTATCGTTCATGCCATGATGGTCTTTCAATTGGTCAAACAGCTGCAAAGCCAACTTGGCCACATGCTTGTTTTCTGAAATATCCGACTCATATTTCATGGCATTCAATAAGCAGCTTCTTTCACGGATATTTTTTCCCTGAACCAAATCTTCAAGTTTTTGGCCATTTTTTTCCACATAATCCACAATCAGTCCATCTCTAAGAGAAGCATCTGAAAGTGTCATTTCCTTCACATCGGCCAAATTGAGCAATTCGAGCAAAAGCATTCCACCCAAGTGAATTGCATCCGCCCTGTTTTCATTGATTCCTGGGATTGTGGCTCTTTTTTCAGCAGGCAGTTCCCATAGCTTTTCTACAATCTTTTCAATGTCTTTGACCTTGACTGTCTCAGCATTGACGGAATTGAGTATATCCTTGCCATTCATCAGTAGAATGGCCTCACCTATTGCCCTGATGGTTCCTGAAGTACCGACCACCTTTGTAAATCCAACTCCCTTTGCATCTACAAACACCTTTTCGGCAATCCCCCTGATATGTGACTTCAGCTCTTCCCGGGTTTGTTTAGAATGCTGCTCTTGGTCTCCGAACTTATCCAATAGCCGCAATACACCAAGCTTCATACTGCATTTGTAGAGTACAGATTCTTTATTTCCGATTACCACCTCTGTACTTCCTCCGCCAATATCAATGACCAATACCTTTCTTTTTTGAAGGTCTATGGCTTTTCTTACCGCCAAAAAAATCAACCTCGATTCTTCCTTTCCAGAAATCATCTGAGGTGAAAGGCCAATATCCTGAATAAGGCGATCCAAAAACTCCCTTCCGTTTTTTGCTTCCCTTGTTGCAGATGTGGCCGCTGTGATGATATGCTCGACCCCATATTCATCTGCCAATTGGACATACCTGGAAATGGTCTGAATGCCGGCGTTGAATGCCCTTTCGCTCAACATTTTATTTGCAAAAACACCGACACCCAACTTGACCATTTCCTTTTCCTGTACCAATACCTCAAAAGTCTGTTTGGAAGTCACCTTGACGATGATCATGTGAATGGAATTGGTACCAATATCGATGGCTGCTAGATTCATGGGATCTTATATCTATAAGTATTTTGATTCATAATAGAAAAAAACAAAACCAATCAATTCTCATCAACCTTGTCTTTTTCACTTTCTTTTTTCTTGTTGAAGTGTTTTTCATAGAAATCAAAAACACGCTTCCAATGGTCATGAAAATCACTTTCATTACTTGCGACTCCGGCGCCGTGACCTCCGTTAAGATAATTGACCCAAGTGACGTCTTTGCCCAACCTTCTCATGGCATAATAAAGCTCTCTTGAATTCCCACCAGGCACATTCCAATCACCTTCACCGGTCAAAATCAGGTGCGGGGTTTTGATCCGGTCTGCATAAAGAACCGCAGTAGTTGCAAAGTATTTGAGCGGTTCATCCCAAAGGGAACCTCCTATTCTATCCTGACCATATTCTGCAGCGGTATAGTTCCTTGTTCCGATTTTAGGGCTATCCCCAAGAAAACTGATGATATTGACCTTACCTGAAATATTGATCGCCGCGGCAAAGCGATCTGTCTGTGTAATCAAAAGCGAGGTGGCATATCCGCCATAACTTCCGCCCTGAACTCCCACTTTATCATTATCCACCTTTCCTTCATCAACCAGCTTATTGATGGCAGAAGTGATCCCTTTCACCCATGCTTCCCCAGGATAACCCATTTCCAAATCAACTGAAGGTCGCAAACCAAAATAACCCTGATTAGCAAAAAGATTCATGTTTCTGTTGAATCCATTGGTGAAGAAAATCTCGTAAATTTCACAGACAAGTGGGTATTTTTTACCTTCTTCATAGTCCACAGGATAATAAAGAATCCCTTTCATTTCCTTTCCATCCACATTTCTATAGGTGATCAATTCCGATCTTGTCAGCTTCTTATCTTTTATCCAATGATTCATATCTGTCAAAGGCTGCATACTGGAAAATGATAAATCAACCGCCACGGCATCCGAAGGCAGGTCACCATCAGAAAGATTCAGAATTCCTTTTTCCCCATTTTTGGCAAATTGGACGCTGGTATACAGTTTTGTGTCCAACAGGATTTCAGACATTTGTTTTTCATTTATATCCAACTTCACAAACCCTCTTTTCCATTCTTTTTTGGCTGAATAACTGAAATAGATATGACGCCCATCTTCAGTCCACTTGATCAGGTCCAGCTCCGGTCTATTCTCCTTTTCCTCTTTGAAATCATATATCATCTCAAGGCTTTCGCCCTGCACATCTGCCCACCAAAACCCTTTATCTGTACTCAATAACAAGCCTTTTTCATCAGGACTCCAGGAAAGGACATTGAATTTCACTTCTTTCTTTTTTTCCTCCTCTTCAAAGGCTTTTCCCTTTGTCAGATTGATGGAATCATTGCTTCCCAATTTCCTCACAAACACATAGCCCGAATCCACCCAAGCATAGTTTGTTTTGGAATCAGACCAGTTAAAATTTCTTCTTTTTTCATTGCGTTTATAAATTACTTTTGCAGAATCGGCAGTGGCAAGGTCAATGTAGGCAACTTGATAGGCCGTTCCCTTATCGCGTACATAAGAAGTTTTTAGAGGAAAATTTTCTGTGAAAATCAATTTTGATCCGTCTTCCGTTATATTCAGCTGGGAATAAATGGATTCGGGTAAAATCTTCTCACTATCCCCGTTTTTAGGATTTACTTTCAGAATATTCGTCAGTGCATTTGTATTTCGGATTTTATCCCATTTGAGGAAAGGCTCTGAGCCATCATAGACTACAATAGGTCCTTTTGTGGCTTCTTCGTAAAGCGGCATGGCTTTTTCCAACCAGTCAGCTTCTCTACTTTTTATATAAAGGAACTTTCCGTCAGGTGCCCAAAGCAGACTTTCGTTGGCCAAAATGGGATTGCCTGAAATCTTTATTTCCCTTTTTCTTTTTCTTCCTATATCATAAACCATCAAATGGAGTTTATCCTCTCTTTGTTCCAAAAATGCGATTTCCTTATTGGTGGGTGACCAAGACAAAGAGGTTACTCTTGAAATACCAGCATTTGGCTTCAACTGCTCTCCTGTTTCTGTTTGGATGATTACAAATTCTCCCGGCAGTACATTCATATAGGATGGATCCTGAAATCTAAAATGATCTGTTTGGAAGCGTGCGGAACCATCGCTGATAACTCCTGCCAAATACTTTCCATCATCAGAAAGATTTTGGCTTCCCATTACTTTGACCTGAATAGCATCAGCCACGGTAAAATTGGTTTTTTGGGCCTCAGAATGAAAAGAAACAAAGGATAAAAACAGAAATAGATGGATAAGAGGGCTCGGATATCTCAATTGCATATGATTATATTTTTTCCAAAATAAAAATGTTTTTAATGAATTGCTAACAGTTTGATTGATTCAGTGAAATAACATAGTCAAGTATTAAAAATTAAGAATATTAGATTGATTTGATATTCTACTTCGAATTCAAACAGATCAATTTCCAGCTAAATTTTTTAAAAAATTTAAAAGGTCAAAATTACATCTGCAATTTTTACTGATTAATTGATTGATTATTCCATTCTCAATCTGATTTTGTACAGTTTAAGAATTTCATTTCTTAAAATAGACGTAAAATAATAATTTGTTCCAAAAAATATCTTCCCTTCAAATTTATGTTTTGTAAAATTTGGATAAACCAAAAATTAATTGACAAATATTATTTCAATAAAATAAAAACGCCAAGTGACTTTTGAGTTTTTCAGAACATAAAAAATAGTTTCAAAAAAATCATAATGCTATGTCTACTTCTTTAAACCAAAAAAAGCCTGTGACTGCTAAGCCAATCTTTAAAAATCGAAGTTCGATGACTTTTCCAAAACCATTGTTTTGAGAGTTGAAAACTACTTTAAAGAAACAGGAAAATCCAAAAATGGAGGTTGGGAAGCTTCATTGAAAACCATTTTCCTTTTGACACTTTTCTGTATATTATATGGGCTATTGCTGAGCAATTGGTAAATGAGTCAGAATTTGGAACTGTGGACCAAAAAGATCAATTATTGGACACTTGGACTTTTCATATTTTCAAAAATACCATAGATTTCGCAAGACAAAGTAAACTCGCAAATTTCTTGTTTGGAGGACTCAATACTCATATTATCCATCATATTTTCCCAATATCTGTCATGTTCATTACATCGCTCTTTCTGAAATCATCAAACAAACTGCAGAAGAGTTTAATATTCAATACCATGAAGAAAGCATGTGGGGAGCGATTGTATCACACTATAAATTACTTAAAAGGATGGGGTCCGACAAGTCACCTGGTCAAGGCCTGCTTTTAAATTGACATAAAATCTTATCTGGTTTTTCATCATTTATTTGGGATATTTATATCAAAAGAAAATACAATGACTCAATATTCATCCCCCATCATTTCTCCCGAAGCGCTGCTTGATTTAAAAAAAAATAAAATGTTTATTCTCATAGATGCCAGTTTTGGAAAAAGCAACTACTTGAACAAACACCTCAAAGGAGCCTTGCACGTCGACCTGAACACCGAATTATCTGATATAAAAGAAGATTTTGCTAACGGGGGCAGGCATCCCTTACCTAGTGAAGGTCAGTTTTGTAGCCTCCTTTCAAGACTTGGAATAAGCCCTGAAAGCCATGTGGTAGTCTATGATGACAAAAACGGATCAAATGCAGCTTCCCGGTTTTGGTGGATGATGAAATCCATTGGCCATCCAAAAATCCAGGTACTTGATGGAGGTTTGGATGCCGCTATAAAAGCTGGAATAACCATAGCAAGAGGTGAAAATACTGAACCAATACCGTCTAGTTATCCCAAACAAAATGAATGGATACTGCCAGAAGCTGATCTGTCAGAAGTCGAAAAAGTATCTTTGGACAAAGACTATCTCGTCATTGATGTCAGAGAATCTGAACGGTACAATGGTGTGAAAGAGCCCATAGATCTTGTGGCGGGACATATTCCTGGAGCAGTCAATATACCCTTTTCCCTAAACTTAAATCCAAATGGTTTTTTTAAATCCCCTGAGGAATTGAAGGTACTTTACAGTGACATTTTAAAGAACAAGCCTATTTCAAACATCATTGTACACTGTGGTTCGGGAGTGACAGCATGCCATACTTTACTGGCTTTTGCCCATGCAGGAATTGAAATCCCAAAGCTATATGTAGGATCTTGGAGTGAATGGTCAAGAAATAACAAACCCATTGCTCAAGAATCCTAATAATTCTAATATGAGGCAGATTTTCAGTTTTTGAGTTTAGCCAAATAAAAATAACTGCAATTAAGAAAAACATTAGATGTATCCCTTTACCATACAGATTTATGTTGATTTTATTTTTTTATCTGTATTTGATGTTTAAATTATGGCTGTTTAGAATTTAAAACTTTTAAGGACTCATTTCGATTGGCTAAAAAGACATATTGTTAACACCATCATAATTAATCAATATATTCTTTTGAGACCGAAATCATAAGTGAAAATCTCCAAATTCATCCTTGAACACGATTTAATTTCAAAATGAAAAGAGATATACCAAATTTTCACTTTACAAGAATTTGAATTATTTAATTCTTTACAAAATTTTTAAAACCACCAATTATATGAAAACATTGATAAGGCTTTGCTTATTTGTAATGGTTGCTTTCGCGGTTGTTTCCTGTGTCAGTGATGATGAACCCATTATGGGCCCTCCCGGAATCCAAGGTCCAAGGGGTGAAAGAGGACCTCAGGGTGAGCCTGGCGAACAAGGACCTCAGGGTGAACAGGGTCCGCAGGGTGAACAAGGAGAAGCAGGAAGAGATGGAGAACAGGGAGCTCAAGGAGAAGCTGGTGAAAGAGGGCCTGTTGGGCCACAGGGACCTGCGGGACCAAGTGGACCTCAGGGACCAACTGGCTCTCAAGGACCAACAGGCCCTCAAGGTCCCGCCGGACCGACAGGACCCGCCGGACCTCAAGGAGAAACCGGATCTCAGGGGCCCGCGGGTCCTAGGGGTGAAACAGGACCACAAGGCCCTGCCGGACCCACTGGGCCAAGAGGGCCTCAAGGAGAAACTGGACCTCAAGGACCGACTGGACCAACAGGACCTCAAGGCGATAGAGGACCGACTGGTCCAATAGGACCTCAGGGTCCACAAGGAGAAACAGGACCTCAAGGAGAAGCCGGTACGGCAAATGTCATTTACTCAGATTGGATACCATTTGATGAGTCCAGATGGAGTGCAAATACGATGTTTTTTGGCCGAAACAGCATAGTTTATACCGTAGATGAGCCTCAAGTAACTTCCGGGATTGTAGATAGGGGAACTGTAGCAGTATTTATCAGGTTTGATTTATTCCCTGATATAGTCCAACCTCTTCCAATCACACAGACCATTACTCAATTGAAAAGCCAAAGATTGACCCATTATTTGCAATTGAATAAAATCTTAATGACACTTTCGAATGAAGATAATGCGATGGGAATCATACCTATAGGCACTGATGTTAGTTTCAGGTATGTAATAATTCCTGGGGGGACTCCAACCTCAGGAAGGATTGCTCCTGTAAATTTGAAAGACTATAAGGCTGTGAAAGCATACTACAAAATCCCGGATTGATCTAAAGATTTCCTGTTCTGAAATAAAAACCAGTTAATATGCGAATTATCATAGTATTCCTTTCCTTTTCAATTTTACTCTTGGCCTCCTGTTCTAGACCTCAGCGTGAGGAAATAGATTTTGATGCTTGGGGAAAATATTGGTTTCAGGGCACGGCCGAAATATCGAGTTTTGATCTGGAACAGTACCGATACGGGGAACCAAGAACGGGTGAGGCAGTTTTGATATTTGTAACTGAAGAATTTTCAAGAAAAAACCATGTTAAATTGGATCAAGCAGAAAATGCGGGTTCTGATAAGATTTCGGTAATTAAAATGAACCAAACAAGGGATTTTGTGACAGGAATTTACCCCTACCATATGATGCTATCTGTTTTTACGCCAACAAAAGAAAAAAGTCAAAGTCAAAAGATTAATGCCAGTTCGCAGGAATGGTGCGGTCATACCTTCACACAACTCAATTTGAAGAGCAAAGACAGCTATCAGGGAGAGGTTTTTTCCTACTTCGAAAAAGAGGGCGATGACAGTTTTTCATTTTCTGGATTGCCAGAGGATGAGCTTTGGAATCTGATCAGAATCAATCCCAACCAAATCCCAATAGGAAGTGTAGAAATGATGCCTTCACTATTTTATCAGCGGTTTACACATGATGAATTTAAAACCGAAGAGGCTTTTATCAGAATAACTGACATCAGTAACAACCTCAGTCAATTGGAAGTAACTTACAGTTCTGGCATCAGGGTATTGAAGATTGATTTTGAAAAAGAGTTTCCTTATCAAATTATGGGTTGGGAAGAGAGTCAAACCAAACAAGATGGTACCAAAGAAATCAGTAAAGCGAAAAGAAAAGGTTTGAAAATCGTGGATTATTGGACCAAGAATAAATCTGAAGATGAGTTTTTGAGGCGAGAATTGAATTTAAATTATTAAGTATTCTCATTCCCCCTCACTTAATATACCCACAGATTTATGTTTTTCATAAATATTTTAAATCGGTTTGAATTAATATAAATACATATTATTGCATATATTGCTTTGGTAATTTATTTGTGTTTTTACGTCAAAAATGATTTTAATATGCCAAATCATCCAATTACAATTGAAGGGATTGACTCCAATGGTGGGCTTATCCTTTCCGACAGAGGTAACACTGAAGTAGACCCGGGAGACACTGTGACCTGGATAATCCATCCTCGCTCTGGAGTAAATGAAATCACGGGTATCATCAATAATTCAGAAATAAATATCTTCAGTGAAGGGCCTTCAAGAGTCGGAAATTCGAAAAACTGGAGAGGAACAGTGAATCCAAACATTGGAAGAGGTTCTGAAGAAGAGTATGACATTGCCTATACCAAAAACGGATCCACAACCAACAGGATGTTTGATCCAAAAATTTCGGTTAAACTTTAGAGTGAATAGAAATCATTAGATACTTTTTTATTGGCTTTAAATACATATTCATTGAAAAATTGTACGAAAATCGTTACATTGCTTTACTTCGATTTTAAACAATTTCTTTCAAATTAATTTTTAATGATTATGAAAACTCACTACATCACAATATTGGCTATTAAAGAAGGCGGAAAACTGAAACTATCAGATCATGGTGATACGAAAGTAAACCCAGGAGATTTGGTATTTTGGACAATAGCACCAAAATCCAAAGTAACTGGCATTTCTGGAATTTCTAAAACCAAAGGAAAAAATATCTTTACCAAAGGTCCCTCAAAGATCAAAAATTCGAAAGTGTGGTTCGGGATAGTGAAATCTAAATTCAAAAGTAAATCAGAAGAAACTTATACGATCAAATACAAATCCGAAAGTGGTAGCGGTTCACACGATCCTAAAATTTCAGTTAAACCATAGCATATTCAGATGTATTCCAAAATGAAATACTATTTTTCATTTATTGGTTTTATTTGGTTTTTTTCAGGTACTGCATTTGGTCAGGATCAAAAAATTGCTGACAGTCTTGCCAAAATATACCAACAAGGTTTACTGACTGATTCTGAAAAATTAGATTTGCTTGAGGATTTGTCTTTCAATGAAATGAAAGATCTTCAGCAAGCTATCAAATATGCTGAAGAACTGATTTTGCTTTCAAAACAACTTACCAGTCCTCTATCTGAACAAAGCGGCTATTTTTTGAAAGGAACTCATAAAAGAAAAATGGGGGAATTGGATGAAGCACTGGAAGCTTACATCAAAAGTGCAGAAGCTGCTGGCAATGCAAATTCATTGACAAGAGAAGGCATTACTTACGGTGCAATCGCAGATATTTATTCTATTTCCAATAATCATAACAATGCCATGCTTTATTACCGCAAAGCTATTTCGACTTTGCGGCAATCTGATGATTCCATTGCCTTGGCGTCAAATATTTTGAATGCAGGAGATGAATTTTTGAATAGGGACATGTTTGATTCTGCCTATGTTTACTTTAAGGAATCAAGCCTCATATTCGAAAAGTTGGATTACCTGACAGGAAAGGCATATAGTTTGGGCAATATTGGTATGGTTTATGCCAATATTGGACAGCGGGACCTTGCAGAAAAAAATATCAATGAGGCCATTATGATTCTTGAAGAATTGGAAGATTTTTATCCGATTTGTGTATATCTGCTGTACATGTCCGATATCTATTCGGTAAAAGGTGATGAAAGTACTGCTATGGAATACGCAATCAGAAGTTTACAATTGGCAGAAGTCCATGGACTCAAAGAGCAAATCTCAAATGCCAACCTTAAACTTTCTGAACTTTACGAAAAGAGCGGAAATACTGGAGAATCCTTAAAATACTATAAAAACCATATCGCCTTCAGGGACAGTGTCAATAATTTAATGTCCATCCAGAAAATGGCTGACCTAAGGACAGATTTTGAAGTGGCACAAAAACAGGCGGAAGTGGATATGCTCAATCAAGCCAAAAAAAACACGCGGATTGTGATGATTGGGCTGATTATCATAGTTTTTCTGGGAGCTATTATTTTGGGCACATTATACTGGTATTATAAAAACATTCAGATTGAGAAAAAACGATCAGAAAAACTCCTTCTCAATATTTTACCCTTTGAAACTGCCCAAGAACTGAAGCTGAATGGGAAAGTTGAGGCTGTAAAAATCGATATGGTCACAGTTTTATTTACAGATTTTGTTGAGTTCTCTGTGTTGGCAAAAAATATAGAATCCAAAAAACTGGTAAACAGTATTGATTTTTACTTCAAGGCATTCGATGAAATCATTTCTAAATATGGACTTGAAAAAATAAAAACCATCGGTGACTCTTATATGTGTGCAGGTGGTCTACCTCTTCCAGATGAAAACCATGTGGTTAAGATTATCAAAGCAGCCAAAGAAATATTGGCCTTTGTTGAGCAGGAAAAGCAAAATGAAGATGGAATGCCACATTTTGATGTCCGAATCGGGTTACATACAGGACCTGTGGTTGCCGGTATAGTAGGGATCAAAAAGTGGCAATATGATATCTGGGGAGATACTGTAAACATAGCTTCCCGCATGGAATCTGCCTCACTTCCCGGAAAAATCAACATTTCTGAAACCACCTATGAGAAAATAAAAGGTGACTTCCCATGCACTTTTCGAGGCGAAATAGAAATGAAAAACAGGGGTATCATGAAGATGTATTTTTTGGATTGATATTAGTAGAAAATTATTTAAAATCATTTATTCCCCCTCAAACCACTCCCACAAAATCTTACTCACCTTTCGTTGCAATTCATAAGCAGCGTTGTCCTCTTCCCAGCGTTGGTCTTCATTGTTTTTGGTCGCTATATAAAATACATAATCTCCCTTTGGGGCATTGACCATCACCAATTCAGATCTTGAGGCATTGACCATTCCCTGTTTTGAAGCCGTTTGTATATAAGGTGGAATTGCGGATAGAGAATACTCATCATAAAAAATGTTTGACATCAAGCGGTACATTCGTTCAGAAGCTTTAGGACTGATAACTTCTCCCTTTCTGATTTTTACCAGCAATTGCACCATTTCCCTTGGAGTGGTCTGACCCCAACCGTAGACTTTCCAGATTTCTTCCCTGCCTGGAGTTCTGGAATTGACCCTGGTATGTTCCAATCCCAAATCCTCCATGATTTCGTTGATCCGCTCTCCGCCACCGGCCAAAGCCTGACACCAAAGAGAGGTGGTGTTGTCACTGTAGCTGATCATCAAGGACATCAATACACTCAGTTCCGTTTCCACACTGTCTTTGAAAAACTGCATCAAACCGGAACCACCGTATTGGATGGAATCCCTGTAAACCAACTTTTGATGGTACTCCAATTCACCATTTTCAATTTTGTCCATTACGCCAACCAAAATCGGGACTTTCACAATACTGGCAGTCGGAAAAATCGAATCCGCGTTGATGGCGATTTCCTCTTTGGTTTGAAGATGAAGAACATATATCCCAACATCTCCCTGAAAGTTGGAAGCTTCTTTATCAAGGAGCTTTTTTAAATCTTGATTTTGGGCAAAGGAAATCGAAGAAAACAGGAGAAATAATGAAAGACAGAAGGGGTGGCGCATAAGAATTGTTTTTTTATCCGTGAGAAAATTACTAACCTTTAATCCAGATGGGTTCAAATATCACCTAATCCGATCAGAAACCCCACAATATCCCAATTTCCACTAAATATCCATCAATATCCAATGCTACTATTGTGGAATAATAATAACTGGCACTTCTCAATAAATTATTTTTCCCAATTCATCTTCCCCTTGACCAAATCCCTAGAATTGCCACCTACCATGATTTCAAATTCTCCCGGCTCCCAATCAAACTCAATGTTATAATTGTAGAACTTCAAATCTTCCGTGGAAATGTCAAATGTTATGGTTTTTGATTCTCCTGCTTTCAGGAAAACTTTCTGAAACCCTTTCAGTTCCTTGACAGGCCTTGTCATACTTGCCACCAAATCCCTGATATACAATTGAACTACCTCTGCCCCATCATATTTTCCCGTGTTTTTTAAATCAATACTTACCTGAAGCTTATTATCTCCTTTCAAATCCGTACTACTGAATTTCAGATCACCATATTCAAAAGTAGTATAATTCAAACCATAACCAAATGGATATAGTGGGTCATTGGATACATCCAGGTAATTGGATCGGAATTTTTGGAACCACTGACCTTCAGGAAGCGGACGACCTGTACTTTTTTGGTTGTAATAAATCGGTACCTGCCCAATATTTTGAGGAAAAGTTGCGGGCAACTTACCGGATGGATTGACATCTCCAAAAAGCACATCAGCGATGGCGTCTCCTGCCTCCGAACCGGCAAACCAAGCATTCAGAATAGCGGGCACATTTTCATCCTCCCACTTGATCGTCATCGGTCTTCCGGCCAACAATACCATCACCACAGGCTTACCGGTTTTTAGTAATGCTTTCAATAAATCTCTTTGGTTTTCTGGCAGATCAATATTGGTTAAACTGGAAGACTCGCCGCTCATCTCTGCAGCTTCTCCCATAACGGCTACAATCACATCAGCATTTTTGGCAGCATCCAAGGCCTCCTGAATCATCACATCTGCTGGTCTGTTATCTCTGTAAGTCGGTTTTCCGTAGATACTGAACTTTGATTCAAACAAGGAATCCACGACCACATTTGCTCCCTTGGCATACACTATCTTTGCTTTGTCACCAACAGCGTTTTTCAAACCATCGTGTATTGAAACTGATTTTTCGAATTTGGCAGCTACACTCCAAGTCCCGGTCATATTTTCCCTATTGTCAGCCAAAGGACCTATCAGAGCAATGGTTCCTTTCTTTGCTAAAGGCAAAATCCCATCTTGATTTTTCAGCAAGACCAAAGACTGGGCTGCGATGTCTCTGGCTATTTTCCTGTTTGCAGGTGTAAAAATCTCTTTTTCGGCACGGTCAAGATCACAATACTTGTAGGGATCATCAAAAAGGCCAAGCTTATATTTTGCCACCAAAATCAATCTAACTGCATTTTCAATCTGTTTTTCTGTCACCAAGCCCTCTTCCAAGGACTTTTGTAAAGTGGTCAAAAACCCTTCTCCCACCATGTCCATTTCCACTCCGGCATTGAGTGCCATAGCAGATACCCGTTGCAAATCTCCCAATCCATGATCAGTCATCTCATTGATGGCCGTGTAATCGGTCACCACGAATCCATCAAACCCCCACTGCTCTCTAAGTACGTCTGTCATCAACCATTTATTTCCACTTGCAGGGATTCCATCAATGTCGTTGAAGGATGTCATGACCGTTCCTACTCCTGCTTCTACAGCAGCTTTGTAGGGAAGGAAATATTCATTGAACATTTTCTGTCTGCTCATATCCACGGTATGATAATCCCTTCCTGCCTCCGGCGCCCCATATAAGGCAAAGTGCTTGACACAGGCCATAATGGTATTGTTGAGTGTTAGGTCATCGCCTTGATAGCCTTTAATCATGGCTTTGGCAATCTGGGCGCCGAGATAAGGATCTTCTCCATTTCCTTCGGAAACCCTGCCCCACCTTGGGTCTCGGGACACGTCCGTCATGGGCGAAAAAGTCCAATTGATCCCATCAGCACTGGCTTCATTTGCTGCAATTCTGGCAGACATTTCAATCAGTTCCATATCCCAACTGCTGGCTATGCCCAAGGGTATTGGAAAAATAGTTTCATATCCATGGATCACATCCATCCCAAATAGCAATGGAATTCCCAATCGGCTTTCCTCCACAGCAACCTTTTGGACATCCCGGATTTTAGCAGCTGTTTTGATATTAAAAAGTGCCCCGACTTTTCCGGCTTTTATTTTTTCTGCAATATTGGAACTTGAGGCCTGACCTGTGGTAAAATCACCCACCGCAGGAAGATTCAGCTGCCCGATTTTTTCTTCTAAGGTCATCAGAGATATTATGGAATCGGCCTTTTGAATAAATCGTGCTTCAGTGGAAGTTTGAGCAAAGGATGGGATACATAGTGAAATTGCTATAGCAATACTGAAAAGAATTATTCCTGTATTTTTCATAATGTCAATTTTTTTATTTTATCTGAATAAAATTTTTTCAATTTCTATAGTATTTTGGGTATTTCCTTAATCAACAGAATCTCCGAAATCTTATAGAAACAACCTTCAATATCCATAATGATTTCTTACTTGCCAGCTTTCAATATCAACAGTCATTGGGCTTATTTTAAACTGAAATTGAATTCATGGTTGTCATCCCCTAACCATTCGTCCAACCACGGTGAATAGGTTTTTATTTCAAGAGTTTTGCCCTCTAGATCAATATCCACTATCCTCAGGAAGCCATTACACCCATTTCCATGAGTTTTAACTCCTCTTTGAAAGTTTGCCAAAAACTGATAAACCTTATTTCCTTCATCTCCTTCACTTACCAGTTGCCCATATCCTTCTAGTAGGACATGACCTGAAAAAACCATTATAATATTTGAGTGTTTTTTGACCAACTTTCCCCATATCTCTTCACCATCATTTACTGCATCGTCACCTGTATCCTTTCCAATTCCATAAGCATGCGGTCGCCAATTGTCTCCTTCAGATTGTCGTGTATCTCCGACATACATATAAACATGGGTAAGTAAAATCACTTTGTGTTCGGGGTGCATCTCAACAATTTCATTGGCCCAATCCAAAACTTTGTTTCTGGGACCGAACTCCAAAGCGAGGATCAGCCATTTTTGTCCCTCATATTCAAGTTTGTGATAAGTGTTATCGATTTTTCCTTCCTCAAAAGCACCTGAGAAACCTGCGATCTCTTTCATCTTGGATATCGGGAAATATTTAT
The DNA here is from genome assembly GCF_015476655.1 of Aquiflexum lacus. GTDB lineage: Bacteria > Bacteroidota > Bacteroidia > Cytophagales > Cyclobacteriaceae > Aquiflexum > Aquiflexum lacus. The sequence continues at coordinate 136,487 of NZ_JABFHF010000007.1, read as the reverse complement.
TGACCCAGCGGGAATCCCTGTTGTCGGCATACTTGTCAGGAGCACTTCCAAAATCATGGTTGCCCAAGGAGAAAGCATAAGGAATCTTACCATGAATCAAATCAAAATATTCGGAAGCCAACGCCCATTCTACAGGAGTATTACTTTGGGTAATATCCCCAACATGGAGTACATAATCAATACTTGATGCATTAGCGGAAATCCATTCAAATTGGGATTTCATAATCTCAGGACAGGATTCCAAATAGGATTGGGTATCTGGTAATACCACGAGTCTGAAAGGCCTATTTTGTCCCTGAACACTTGAAGATATCAATAAAAAGAAGATGGTATATATAATTGTTTTTTTCACTACTACCTTTATTTTGACTTCCTTAAGAAAGTTCTATATCATTACAAATGAGGACTTTCCATTTCCAATTTTTTTAAACCCTCTTTAACCTCAGGACTGCTCATGAACAAGTCCCAAAGCAATCCGCTGCGATAATTCTCCATCATCACCACAATCGGTCCTTGGTCAATGGCCAAATATCTTTGAGGAAACCAATCCTCTGTTTCACTGAAGGCATCATAGAAGCCGTATTCACCGAACAATTTATCTCCAAGATTTTCATACCAATGACGCATGGCCTCTATGGAGTATTCAGGAGTATATGGAAAAGAAGAAAGGGCTGCCGTTGGGGTTATCACTCCCCTGTCACGATTTTCTCCCGGGGCATGTCCAGCATATCCTTTTACTGAATAACTTGCAGTCAATCCCCAACTTTCAGGACCATAACCTTTATAACCTAAAGGATTTTCTACACACCATGCCCGGTTGATCAAGGTGTGGTTGGTATTGTGTTCCCAGTAGTCAGCATATTGGTCTTTCAGGCCTCTTGGATCCAAACCGACATAGGAATAATGAGCCCAGAACAATGGTCCACCGTATTTTTCAGCTCCATTATGTTTAAGTGCCAAATGATATCCGTATGCTTCGTGATTTGGGTCATTTTTGATATCTCCGTCTCTGTTCCATCCTTTATGGTATACAGAAGCGGGTACGCTGTGGGTTGGCGAAGATGCCGCCAAAATGTACATGATTTGACATTCATTATATCCGTTGACCCCAAAATTCATATCCCAACCGTGGTTTGGGCTCCAATGCCAATAAAGTATGTCCTCACCTCCTTTGGTGTGCCAATCAAATTCAACTGCCCTCCAAAGCTTATCGATCCGTTCTGCCAAAGCTTGCTCACTTTCATTTCCATCACGGAAGTATTGTCGCACAGTCAATAATCCTGTTACCATAAATGAGGTCTCAACAAGATCCCCTCCATCATCTTTTTTACTGAAAGGTTTTACCTCACCCGTTTCTCCATTCCACCAATGTGGCCAAACACCATGAAAGCTGTCAGCATTCTCCAGAAAATTTACGATTTTCTCCAACCTCTCAAGTCCTTGTTCACGTGTAATAAATCCCCGCTCAATTCCCACTAAAATGGCCATTACACCAAAGCCGCCGCCTCCGGAAGTGACCACATTTTTATCATTTTGGGGATATTCTCCATCCACATGGAATCGTTCTCTTGCCAAACCCGATGTGGGTTCTGCTCCATCCCAGAAATATTGGAATGTCCTGTATTGCACAAGATTCATCAGGGAATCGTCCGAAATTTCTTCGCTTTCTTGAATTTCAGCTGTACTAACTTTCCTTTCTGAGCAAGAAAAAATAGTCGATAGGATCATCAAAACATATATTAAATTTCTTTTCATCATCTGTTGGGTTAATAATTAAAATTCAATTTATCTAAGCCGGATTTAACATCCGGATTCTGCATAAACAAGTCCCATAGTAATCCAGACCTGTGGTTTTCGATCATCAAAATGATCGGCCCCTGATCAATGGCCAAATAAGAATTGGCATACCATCCTTCAGTAACATTGAAGGCATCATAGAATCCGTACTCTCCCCAAAGCCTATCTCCCATTTGATAATAGAAGAATTCCAACGCCTTCATCGAAGCTTCAGGAGTATAAGGAAATGATGAAAGGGCTGCTGTAGGAGTAATGACTCCTAAATCATTTGTGGGTGAATGAGCATTATATCCCAAGTGATTATCACTTGCGGTAAAACCCCAGGAATTTTCCGAATAACCTACAAATCCCAAGGGATTTTGCACTGCATGCGCTTGGTTGATCAGTGAGTGTTTTCTGTTTTGTTCCCAGTAATCGGCGTATTGGTCGCTGAGATTACGGGGATCAAGACCCAAAAATGAATAATGGGCAAAGAATAGTGGTCCACCAAATTGATATCCTAAAGGCAGGTCAATGCCATAATATGTATTTCCGTTTCGCATTGCACCATTTCGGGCCCAACCATTGTCATAAACCTGTTTATCTATGGCATGGGTCGGAGAACTTGCAGCCAAAATGTATATGATCAGGGATTCATTCCAACCTAGAATACGCAGATTCATCTCCCAATTATACTCCGGAGACCAATGCCAATAAAGCACATTTTGACCACCCCTTGTATACCAATCCCATTCCACTTCATGCCAAAGTTGGGTTATTTTGTCAATAATGGATTTTTCCTGCGTGTTGGATTCGTTTAGGTAAGTACTTGCAGTCAGTAGGCCTTGGATCATGAATGCCGTTTCCACCAGGTCTCCACCATTGTCTCTTTGACTGAATGGGATTACCTGGCCTGAGTTGCCATTGAGCCAATGTGGCCATACACCATGAAATCTATCAGCGGTATTTAGAAAGTTTACTATTTTTTCCAGTCTTTCCACCCCCTCTTCTCGGCTGATAAAACCTCTCTCCATGCCCACCAAAAGAGCCATGACACCAAAACCTGAGCCCCCGATAGTAACCAGATTTCCTGAGGTATTTCTTTCTCTGGCCAAACCGGAGTTTGGATGGGCAAAATCCCAGAAATATTTGAAGGTCTGTTCTTGCACAAGGTTCAATAGGGCCTCCTCAGAGATTTGAGGGAATTTAGGATTTGGGTCAATTTCAGTGAAAAAAGTATTGGTCAATCCTGCAAATGCTTCCCCTTCAGCACCTTCTAGTGTATTAGCAATAACAAGGCTGTATTTGGTCAGGTATTGCAAGGGAGCAGAAGTAATTATCTCTACATTCCTGTCATCTTCTGAATATGAAAATTGTAAACCAGAACTGTTTGCCCCAGTCAACTTGATGGCAGATTCCAGTGTATTTTTATTTACAGGATCTGAAAACTGAAGTGTGGCTTTTAAGTCTAACGGAACATCTACTATTCGACCAGATTTAGTTATTTGAGCCTCCGTTATTTCCAGAGTAACCTGAAGTGATCCCATTATTGTCCTGAAGCTAAAGTCTTTACCAGAGAATATACCAGTGTTGTGACCTGCTAAAGACTCTGAAATCACAAGTTTATACCAGGTATTGGTTTTCAGAACTCCCTCAGGGTAAATAATGAGACTTTTATTGTCTGAAATAAGGCTTGTTGAAAAATCAACAGTTTCGATTCCCTCATAAAGCGTAATGTTGTTTGCAACTGTTGCAGGGTCAAGGGGTCCGGAAAAAAGTAAGGTAATGGGTCGGTCAATGGGAATATTTTCTGAGTATGGCTCTGATAAACTGATTTCCTGTCCTCCAATATCTACCTGAATCAGGTTTAAATGGGATAATTCAGATTCAGTTTTATCACAGCTAATAAAAACAACCAAAACCAACAACAATGATATCACTTTACTCATGGATAGGTATTTAGAAAATAAAAGGGAATTCAGATGGGTATCTGAATTCCCTTTTGGGTTATTTTGTTCACTGATTATGGTTTTTCAGCATCAATGATTGTCTGAATTTCAGACTGATTTAATGCTCGGCTGAAAATCCGCAATTCATCTATCAAACTACCATCGGACAAATGGCCCCACCCCGTAAATCTCGGAGCACCCGAACCTATGGAAAGTATATCAGTTTCTGTCCAATCAACTCCAGGAAAAGATCCTTCTCTGACCACATTTCCATTGATGTAAACTGCAGCATTGCTCTGTGAGATCGTAATTGCAATATGTACCCATTCTCCGGAAGCAGGATCTATATCCGCGGCGGCTCCGCCGTCAAACCAATTGTCTGCTGTCCCGTTTCCTATGTTTAATTTTACCCTTTGCATGGACCCTGCTGCTTCCCTAAACAACCTGAATCCATTTCTTCGGTTATTCATATTATTAGGATTAACAGTGTCAGGAGGACCAATTACCAAGATTCCAGCCCTATTGGGGTCACCATTGACATTGTACCAAAAAGCTGCACTGAATTCATCATGTAAAAGCCCCGTAGTTGGGAAAGTCAGGTAAGCATTATTTGTCCCATTATATGCAGTACCTATGACACCATTGGCAAATGTTGGACTTCCCTGAACACTTGCAATTTCTGTAGAAACCAACTCCATGAAGTCGCCGTCAAAAGGCATATAAAAGATCTCATCATCGTAAATTGGAGTGTAAGGCTCAACTTTTTCAAACGAAACCGATTTTGATGAACTTTTGCCCGATAGATCTTTAGCTTCTATGGTCAGGGTATGTGGACCATTCCCCAGAGTTTCATAAGTATGGATTTTTACAACTCTTCTGAAATCCAAAAACTCATTGTAGTTTCCTATTTCATTTCCGTCCAAAAGGATTTTTATTGATTCAATTTCAATATCATCCATCACCTCAAAATTGATGTTAATAGGGGTGACTTCTTCAGGAACTCTTATCAGGGTACCTTCCAAGGGGAAGTTAATGATAACTTCGGGAGCCTCCATATCCGGACCCGGATCTACTGCTACAATTTCATCAATGTAACTATCTGTACATCCAAAGATGAAAAATACCAATCCTATGATTATTAAATTATATCTTTTCATGATCTCATGTTTTAATTATTCAATTTTATTATTCTGGTTTTGTCAGCTGAGGAAGTATATTTTCTTGTTCCAAAGGATAAGGAAGATACCTATGGATATCTATATTGAAATTTCTTCCTCCAAAATTCAGTTCAGAAGCTCTTCCATATCTCATTAAATCATAAAATCTTATACCGCTTTCCATGCCGAATTCTGCATACTTTTCATTCAACACATCATCTAGCGTTACGCCACTAAGCGGACCAAGACCTACTCTTTCCCTTACCAGGTTTACCGCTTGATCAGCAGAAAGCACCGAACTGCTTGCTCCATTTACCAATGCTTCTGCGTGCATCAACAATACTTCAGAGTATCGTATGGCAGTGAAGTTTTTATTTGATCCATAACCGAACCTTCCCGGAATAAGCTGGGTAGATGGGAGATAATGCTTGCCACTTAGGAAATTATATCTTGGGTGATTATTAAACCTATCTCCGTCAGGTGTCACATTTGAAACCCAGGCAGGCAAAGTCGCATATTGTGGATCTGACATTATTTCATCCATACCATCGGGAGTAAACAGGACAGTAGTCTGAAGTCTCTCTTGTTCTCCACGATCCAGCATAAACTTTACATATTTTGGACTAGGTGCGAAAAAACCCCAACCTGTCGAAGCTCCCGGTACAGCCGGAGTCCATGATGCAGGGCCGTAGGTGACAAAGGGATAAGTAGTTCTTGTACCTGTAGGCGTTCCAAAATCTGAATATTGGAATTCCAGGATGTTTTCACTGTTTAATTTACCGGGTATTTTAAATAACTGGTAATAATCTGGTTCCAATACATAATTGTTACTACCAATTATCTGACCTGTAGCTTCAGCCACGGCAGGATAGTTTTTCAATTCCAGGTTTGCCATAGCTTTAACCGCCAAAGCTGTACCTCTGGTAACTCCTCCTCTCACATCGGAGCGGTCTTTGGGATGCACCGTGGGCAATAGCGGAATAGCCTCATCCATCAATGAAGATATATGCGACATAACTTCTTCAAAGGATGAAAGCTCTATATTAAACAGCTCGCCTGGTTGGGAGCTATTTGGTATCAGTATAGCTCCCCAAGTACGTGCTAATTGTAAAAGCTCGAAACCTTGCATGACCTTTATCTCCGCTATATACTGTTCTGCATTGGCAGCATTTGCGCCTGCTTGTTGGTACTTTCTGATTTCCTCAATCGCTCCATGCCAGTATATCAAATCAGTATAAAGGTTGAGCCAAACTGAATTGTACATCCAGAAATTCCTGTCATACCTGAATTCATCAGTTTCAATCAAGGGAAACTGGTCACCTGCTGCGGTTACATCATCACCTCTTACAGATAGAAGCGTATAAGTCTCCCATTGAGAACGGTATAGTTCACCATAAGCACCATATAGCATCAAGATCATATTACTGGACTGCGAATAGTCAGTTTCGCCGGCTATTATCTGATTTTCGAGCGGTTCATCCAATAAATCCAAACAGGATGTTGTCACCAAAAAGGCCATCATCAAAGCCAGCGTGTTTTTTATAAATTTTATATTTTTCATGACTGTATTTCGATTAGGTTAGAATGTTACATTTAATCCCACGGTATAAATAGCCGGTATAGGATATACCTGTCTATCAATACCATTGGCAACCTCGGGATTGAATCCATTATAATTAAACAGGGTAAGTGGACGCTCAGCAGTCAATGTAATTCTGGTAGATGGCATTGAGACGCCAAATAGCTCCCGATCGATCAATGAATAAGTCATCTGCACATTTTGGATCCTGAAGAAAGATCCTTCTTCCACAAAATAACTGCTCATATTCTGATTCCATCCCCTTCGGAGACCAGATGCTGAAGGATAAACATTGGATGTACCCTCTCCTCGCCATAGATTGTCAATAAGCTCCGCATCGAGGTTAGTATCATTGGTGAAAATAAGTTCTCCTCTTTTTCTATTGAGAATGCTATGACCTCTTTGACTTTGAAACAAGGCAGAAAAATCAAAATTACGGTATCTAAAACCCGCATTTAATCCATAGTTTAAAGTAGGTAAGAAAGAACCCAGTACCACACGGTCTTCATCATTTATGATTCCATCACCATTTTGATCTCTGAATATAAAGTCGCCAGGTACAAGGCTGTTATCATTGATAAATTCCTGCGAGTAGCCACTGTTATTAATCTGCTCCTGATTCTGGAAAACTCCTTCTACCTCATATCCATAAAATGCCATAAAAGGCTGTCCAACAATAGAGCGTTGACGGAATTCAGCAGAACCCGCATCCAAGTGATTTGGTCCACCAAGACCCAAAACCGTATTTTTCAACGTGGTAATATTTCCTCCTATATAGTAGGAGAAATCATCATTGATTCTGTCATCCCAATTCATCGAGATTTCCAGACCTTGATTCCGAATTCTACCGACACTTCTTCTCTCTGTCGCTCTGAACACAGGTGGAATGATGCTTACTGCTAGGTTTCTAGTATCTCTTATAAAATAATCCGCTTCAATGGAAAGTCGCTCTCTAAACATCGTAGCATTTAGGCCAAAGTTTCTTTCTACTGTCGTTTGCCACCTATCAATCAGATCAAACGTAGGATTCAACCTTCTACCGATAATCCGCACATCATCGATGGCCAAATTATTTTCCTGCAAGGTAGGTACACCTACTGAAGGGCTTATTCCATCATCTCCAAGTTGCCCCCAAGAACCTCTGATTTTTAGGAAATTGATTGCTGGTACATTAAAGAAATTCTCTGAAGAGACAACCCAACCAGCTCCTATGGTAGCAAAATTACCCCACTTTTGCTGAAATTTATTATTTCCGTCTCTTCTGACAGTTCCATATACCAAATATCTGTCGTCATAATTGTAAGCCACTCTCGCAAAAAATGACTGGAAAAACAACTTTCCTCCCCCGTCACCAATGGCATTCAAGTCAAAATTGGTTGAGTTGGAGAGGTACCAGAATTGTTCTTGACCAAAAGCCGGTTCCGGGTTAAGGCCTTCACCTCTTACATTTAAACTTTCAAAGGTTTCACTCCTGAAGGACTGTCCCAATACTGCCGTTAAATTATGCTTTCCGAAATTATCGGTGTAGGTAAGGAAATTATCCCAAATCTGATTATACCTGGTAAAATTGCTCCTGCTTAGTGAAGATTGCCTTTCTGTAACTCCATCATTATAGGCAAATGATACATTTCTGGTATTGATTTGGTCTATGTTGTAATTGTACGCTGTTTTGAATGAAATCTTGTTTGGAATTAATTCCATATCTGCATAGAAGTTACCCATTACCTTTGCAATATTATTTCTATTGTCCGAGAAAAGGATGCTATAGAAAGGGTTTTGATTACCCCTATAACCGATCAATTGGGCATTAGATAAGGGAATTTCAGTTCCTGTAGCTCCCGTATTGAGCTCATCAAATTTTGGTAAAATAGGAACCGTATTGTAAGCCCTGAACCATGCGCCATCATCTGCATTATATCTTCTTGCTGTACTGATGTTAAGATTACCTCCTACTGTCATCCAACTATTGATGTCGGTATCCAATTTAACTCTAAAATTAAGTCTTTTAAATTCGTTTCTCCTTTCCTTCATCAGTCCGTTTTGTTCAAAATAGCTACCCCCAATGGAATATCTTGTACGATCTCCCCCTCCGTTAAATGTCAGGGAATGATTTTGTATAGAAGCAGGGCTCATTATTTCCGAATACCAGTCTGTATTCACATTCGGTAAATTGGGGTCTACCCTACTTCTCCCAAATCTTTGGATAGCATTGTTTAAAAATGCAATATCTGCGGGGCTACCTGTCTCATTTACATATTGCGCAAACTGTTGTGTATTCGCCATTTTGAGGACATTCTGGGGGACCTGGGTGCCATAATACCCATCGTATACTATTTCAGGTTTTTGATTGTAAGATCCAGATTTCGTCTCTATCAGAACAACTCCATTTGCAGCCCTTACTCCATAGATAGCAGATGCAGAAGCATCTTTTAAAATGGACATTGTTTCGATATCATTTGGGTTCAAAAAATCAATGTTGTCAAAGAACATTCCGTCAACAACATATAGAGGAGCTCCTCCTCCCTCAAATGATCCAATACCCCTTACCCGAACTGTAGGAGACGCACCAGGCGCACCACTACTTACTATCTGCACACCAGCAACTCGTCCCTGAAGAGATTGCATTGCGTTGGTGGCCGGAGTCTTGACAATATCTTCGGCCTTCACTGTGGAAATCGCAGAAATCCTATCCTGCTCTCTTTGTGTACCATATCCTATTACAACCACTTCACCCAAAGTACTCAAGTCCTCTACCATGGTTACATCAATCACATTGGAAGTACCAACTATCCTTCTCACTTTTTCAAATCCGACAAAGGAGAAAATCAACACATCTCCTTCATTGGCGTCGAGAGAATATTGGCCATCAATATTTGTGACAGTTCCTGTATTGGTTCCATCAATGATGATAGTGACTCCTGGTAAAGGCTCTCCTATAGGGTCAAGTACTGTCCCTGTTATTGTGATTAGATCTTGCACAATAACAGTTGCAGTCTCTGCCACTATCCCTTTTTTTACGTCAATATTATTATTGATCTGACGAAAACTCAAAAGGGTTTGTCTTGCTACTTCCTTCAAAAACTCTTCAACAGTTCCTGAAGATTGGGACAGTGAAATGGGCTTAGATGTTTCAATGTCTTTTTTATCAAATGAGAATTTGAAAGTTGTTTGCTTTTCTACCTGGCTGAAAAACTGGCCAAGACTGTAGTTTTCTTTTTGAAAACTGATATTCACTTCTTCTATGCTTTTGTACTGACCATTGACTTCGGTTGCGAATACAAGGTTAAATACCATCAATTGGACTATAAATCCATATAGGAAGTACCTGGAAAACATATAGATTACACTAAGTAGTTTATTTTTCATATTTTTAAAGGTTTATTGAATTTAACTATTCATTAAATGCGGTTTTTTGATGACTCCCATTCCCCAATGTAGACCATCATCAGACCGGTCCTAGCCGACGGATTATCTAATCTGTCGGCTTTCTTTACGATGTATTTTGCTCCCACATAGCTTTAAAATTTGAGTTCTACATTTTTCCCAATTATTTCGTATTCAAAATTTTCAATATAACTCATACTGTTCAGCAGGTTATCAAGTATTTGGTTTTGATATTCTCCCGAAAAATTCCATTTTACATTTTCCGCATTGATCAGGTTAAATTTCACACCATACCAATCTTCCAATGTCTCCACTACCTGAGAAAGGTTGGCATTTTCAAAAATTATTTTTCCTTCTTTCCATGCCAGCACTTTTTCCAGATCGAAATTTTTCACCACTAGATCGTTCACTATTTTATTCAATTGAAGTTCTTGGCCTGGAATCAGTTCCACTTGTTCCGCTTCAAGATTTCTGTCAACTCGGACCTTACCCGTCACCAAAGAAACCTTCAACAATGAGTTACTTTTTGTATTGATGTTAAAGGAAGTCCCCAATGCTGTGGTAACAATTCCATCTGACTCGACCCTGAAAGGCCGAAGAGAATCCTTTTTTACTTCAAAATACGCTTCACCTTTTAGCGACATATACCTTTCCGTTTCATTAAACTTCTCGGGAAATTCTAATTTACTTCCTGAATTCAGCCAAACCCTAGATCCATCCGGAAGCGTGATAGTCAACTTTTCTCCTGCTGAGGTTGATTTCTCAACCCAAAGGACCTTGTCTGATTCCAGCCCTTCAGAAGATGTGTTTTTATGAAGGTAATTTGGCAGATACATTGCCATAGCAATAATCAGGATGGCAGCTACTTTATAAATCTGACCGATTTGATTAAACCAATCGATCAAAGATTTTTTCTTTTGAGAATCTTTGGAACTCTCTTTTTCCTTTGTATTTGTTTCCTTTAAAATTTTGGCCAAGACTTCATCTTTGATTTCAACATTTGGAAGTATTTCTTCAAATTGAATTCCTTTCACTATTTCTCTTGCCGACTTAATATCTTCAACCCTTTCAGGATTGGCTTCCATCCAGTTTTTCCAATAGGTATCCAAATCCTTATCAGGATATCTGACCCAACGCACAAATTCAGGGTTGGTCAATAAGAATTCAACTTTATTCATTTGAGGCTTATTACTATATTATCAAAAGAAAAAAAAAGTCAAAATGACACCTTTATTTTTGAAAAAAAATTATTTATCTATCATAAGATATTGATTTTAAGGAAAATAAATTTTGAGAAAGTTTACCGTAACTGGGTATGTGAATCCTGGAAGCCTTACCGAACTGATGCCGAAAAGTGACATTAATTATCCCGAAAAGGATTGAATACTGTCAGGTTATTTATCCCTTTGGGGGTGGGGAGACAGTAATTTTACTGTAAAATCTCCTACACTCTTAATGTTAAAGCCTGTTTATTAACTACTGCTATTTTGAAATACAGACTTATTATTGAAGGCTTTTAAATCCAAATCTGCTTACTTCATCACCTGACGCAAAAACCCAAGGGCTTTATAAATCAAGTTTCTGGCGGATTTGATATTATCCAGTTTCATGATTTCCTGGATTTGCTGATAATTGAGACCTTCATAAAAAAAATAATAAATGACTTCTCTTTTTCTGGGACTCAGTAAAGCAATGGCTTTGTTGAGTTTTTCTTTTATCTCCTCGTTGATTTGCCTGTCGATTAAAAGCTTTTCATGTGAAAATGTAAAATCAAAAAAATAACTGTTATCAATGTCTTCTAAATTACTATACCACTTTCCTTCTTCCTTGATGATTGTTCTTTTGAGACATTTGAAAAGGTAAAATTTAATTGAATCTGTCGGACTAAGATTGCTACGGTGTTTTCTAAGTTCTATGAACATATCCTGAATGGCATCTTTGACCAGCTCTTCTTTTTTACAAATCCTCCAACCATACGCAAAAAGCATTTCAAAATAAGTCTCATAAATACGGATAAATGCCGATTCATTTCCATCCCTAAAGGAATCCCATAAAACAACATCCTCTTTTGGCACAGTTAAACTGCTGTTTTCCAAAGAATTTTCAGTTGTAAAAGTATTATTTTGGCGAGATAGCATTTTGGGTTTATAATCTTTTCTTAAAGTTAAAGCCATTTTTGGGAAATGTAAACTTAATTCCAATTAAAATATTGTTATCAAAAAGTTAAAAAAGTTAATCAAACTTGGATGTTCAAAAGCTGTTGTTAACTTTGTACATCTTATGAAAAGCTCAATCCTACATAGCTCAGTTTTTTGTGCCAAAACCACATTTGGCAATGTTTTTCATATCCATCATTCCTCGTAAGAGGAAAATTTTTAACATATCGCCCCGGATGGCTGTTGATATAATCATACCGCCTAATCATCCAAAATTCTTATTGGCATTTTGATACTAAACGTATATTGCACCCATGAATTCAATAATCCGTATTGCTGTCCAGAAAAGCGGCAGACTCAGCGACGACTCACTCAGCCTCATCAAAGAATGTGGTATCAAATTTTATAATGGTACAGGCAAACTCAAATCTACCTCCACCAATTTCCCCATTGAGTTCCTTTTCTTAAGAGATGACGATATACCAGGATATGTGTCCGATGGTGTGGCTGACTTGGGAATCGTTGGGGAAAATGAACTGGTTGAAAAGGACAGAGAAGTTGGAATACTCAAGAGATTGGGATTCTCCAAATGTCGCCTTTCCCTTGCCATTCCAAAAGGGGAACATTACGAAAATGTAAGTTATTTTGAAGGCAAAAGTCTAGCAACCTCTTATCCCAAAATACTAGGAGATTATCTCAGATCAAAAAATATCAATGCCGAAATCCATGAAATAAGTGGTTCTGTGGAGATAGCTCCAAGCATAGGCTTAGCCGAAGGGATATGTGATATTGTGAGTTCAGGCTCTACTCTGATGATGAACGGCTTGAAAGAGGTAGAAGAAATTTTCAAATCAGAAGCAGTACTGATCGCTAATAAATTCCTTTCTGAGGAAAAGTTAGCCATTGTGGATAAACTGCTTTTTCGAATCAATGCAGTTCAAAAAGGAAAAAGCAATAAGTACGTCCTATTAAATGCACCGAATGAATCACTTGAAAAAATCATTAGCTTGATTCCTGGAATGCGCAGTCCTACCATATTACCTTTGGCACAAGAAGGTTGGTCATCCGTCCATTCCGTCTTGAGCGAAGATCAGTTTTGGGAAAACATCGAAGAACTTCGAGCTGCTGGCGCTGAGGGGATTTTGGTGGTTCCGATTGAGAAAATGGTGATTTGAGATGTGAGACTTGAGATGGGTGACAGCATGACTGGTGTGAGGGGTTGTTACATTGTCCTATGACGGATGACCGATGTTGGTTTGGCTGAAACTTAGGAATCGTCATTCTGAACGAGCTTAGGAGAACCTTGAAATTGAATGTTAACACTTTAGCGAAGTGGAAGCATTCCCCGATGAATTTTGGGGAACCCCTCGGCACAACAAGGGAAAATAGACCAATTGAAAGTCCCCGGAGTGCCATCGGCACGGATGATATAGAACGGGCATTTGGTTCCTGAAATGAGAGAATATTGATAATTGAACTAAAATCAAACGTTGCTCTAGGGGAAAGGGCTAAAAAAATTGATAACCTGAGACTTAATACACAAGAAATAACCAAATAATCCGCCACGGCGGGCAAGCTTTTCCAACCATCAATGAATTTGAAATGAAAACCATATACAACCCCACAAAATCCGAATGGACAAAGGAATTAAAGAGACCTGTTCAGAAAACCAAGGAAATTGAAAAGATCGTCAAGCCGATCATGCAAAAGGTCAAAAGACTGGGCGACAAGGCATTGAAAAAATTTGCATTGGAGTATGACCATGTTCAAATTAAAACCCTATTGGTATCGATGGAAGAGATTTTTCATGCAAGGGAGACTGTCGATCCAAAACTAAAGGAAGCGATTCAGGTTGCAAAACAAAATATAGAGCAATTTCATGAAGCCCAAACAACCCCGGACCTAGAAATGGAAGTGATGGAAGGGGTCACCTGCATGAGGAGGTCTGTTCCAATCCAAAAAGTTGGTTTGTATATTCCCGGCGGCACAGCGCCACTTTTCTCCACAGTTTTGATGTTGGGCATTCCCGCTAATCTTGCAGGATGTGAAGAAATTGTCCTTTGTACACCTCCAGACAAAGAAGGGAATATTCACCCTGCAATTCTCTACACGGCAGATTTAATCGGAATTGATAAAATTGTAAAGGCCGGAGGGGCACAGGCAATTGCCGCCATGACCTATGGTACTGAATCCGTTCCCAAAGTGGATAAGATCTTTGGTCCAGGAAACCAATATGTGACTGCAGCGAAGCAATTGGCAGTTAAAAAAGGCGTTGCCATTGACATGCCTGCGGGTCCTTCGGAGGTATTGGTATATGCAGACCATACTGCTATACCGGCTTTTGTTGCAGCAGACTTACTTTCCCAAGCAGAACACGGAGTTGATTCACAGGTCATCCTTGTAGCTTCCTCTGAAAAAATTGCCAATAAAATCCTAGAGGAAATAGAAGTACAACTTCCCAAACTTCCAAGAAAGGATATGGCCAAAAAAGCACTTGAAAACTCTGTTGCAGTTATAATCGCCAAACAGGAAAAGGCGATCGACCTGATCAATGACTATGCGCCCGAACACCTCATCATTTGTGTTGAAAATGAAGATGAAGTGGTCCGTCAAATCAAAAATGCTGGATCAGTTTTCATAGGTAATTTCACACCCGAATCTGCTGGTGATTATGCTTCAGGTACCAACCATACCTTACCTACCTATGGTTATGCTAAAAACTACAGCGGGGTTTCTTTAGATAGTTTTGTCAAAAAGATTACTTATCAAAAAATCACGGAGAAGGGTATCAAAAAACTCGGCCCTATAGTAGAGCTCATGGCTGCCAATGAAATGTTGGATGCTCATAAGAATGCTGTCAGTATCCGCCTTAAATACCTAAAAGAGAAAAAATAATGTCTTTTTCATTAGAGAACTTATTGAGACCCCATATTTTGGGAATCAAACCTTATTCCTCTGCCCGCGACGAATATTCAGGAAAAGAAGGTGTATTTCTGGATGCCAACGAAAATCCTTACGGTTCATTGACCGGGGAGCCTTTTAACCGCTACCCCGATCCATATCAGTTGGAGATAAAGGAAAAGCTATCTTTTATCAAAGGTGTTCGACCTACTCAGATTTTCTTGGGCAATGGAAGTGATGAAGCCATAGATTTATTGATGCGGGCATTTTGCATTCCCGGAAAGGATAATATCATTTTGCTGCCACCAACTTATGGGATGTATGAGGTTTCGGCTTCTATCAATGACATTGCTGTAAAAAAAGTAAACCTTACAGCAGATTTTCAATTAAAACCAAAGGAAATCATAGAATCTGTAGATTCCTGTACCAAAATAATCTTTATCTGCTCACCCAACAATCCGAGTGGAAACAAAATGAAAAGGCAGGACATCCGAAGCATTATTGCAGGCTTTAATGGATTGGTGGTAGTAGATGAAGCCTATATTGATTTCAGTGACGAGCCAAGTTTTACCAACGAATTAAATGATTTCCCCAATTTATTGGTGATGCAGACTTTCTCTAAAGCTTGGGGAATGGCCAATTTAAGAATAGGAATGGCTTTCGCGTCTGAAGAAATCATCAGGATTCTTAACCTTATCAAACCACCTTACAACATATCAGGACTTACGCAACAAAAAGTACTTGAATCCTTAGAGCAAGCCAATAAAATTGAAGAATTGGTTCAGAAAGTCTTGAATGAAAAAGACCATTTATCAAAAGCATTGGAAAAACTTCCCTTTATCTCACATATTTACCCTTCCAATGCAAACTTCGTCTTGGTCAAAATGTCAGGAGCAAAAAAAGTATATGACCATCTGATCAATGATCTGATCATTGTAAGAGACAGGTCAAAAGTGGTTCTCTGCGATGACTGTTTACGGATTTCGGTAGGAACTGAGGAAGAAAATCAAAAGTTGATCGGGGAATTGGAAAAATATGTATCTCAGGTATTATGACTCTTAATTTTATTAATGCAGTTCTCTTTAGGCATGAAGACGGAAGACAGGAGACGGAAGACCGTGTCCTTTGATGTTTTTAAAACCTCGAAGGTCTCTAGAATAAATGAAAAAGTAAACTAGAACGTGACAAACTATGATTCTTGAAGAGAATGGATATCTAAATTTATTAAAATAAATAGCTGTAAACTCATAGAGATGCTTTACAATCAATCCTCGCAGACTTCGGTCTCCCGTCTTCCGTCCAAAAATAAAGTGAATGTCCTAATTGGCACCATTTCTGAATAATTAGATTAAAATCAAACAAACCTATAACCCATGAAAAAAGTACTTTTTATCGACCGCGACGGTACCATTATAGTAGAACCACCCAGTGATTTCCAGATTGATAGTCTTGAGGATCTTGAGTTTTTGCCTAAGGCAATATCCAATCTGCGCAAAATTGCGGAGGAAACAGATTATGAATTGGTGATGGTGACCAATCAGGATGGAATGGGTACCGATTCTTTTCCAGAGAATACTTTTTGGCCAGCCCATAATAAAATGATGCTGACCTTAGAAAATGAAGGCATTCATTTTTCCAAAGTTCATATCGATAGGTCATTTGAACATGAAAAGCTTCCTACACGAAAGCCCGGCATTGGCATGTTGACGGAATACCTGAACGGCGATTATGACTTGGCCAATTCTTATGTGATCGGTGACCGGAAAACTGATATTCAAATGGCCAAAAACCTGGGCTGCAAGTCCATATTTATAGGTGAACAAAACAAGGAGGCTACTTTTTGCACCAAAAACTGGGATGAAATCTATGAACACCTTAAAATGCCATCCCGAATTGGAGAAGTGTTTCGAAAAACCTCTGAAACCGAAATACATATCAGGGTTAATGTTGATGGTTCCGGAAAATGCGAAATCTTTACAGGATTACCTTTTTTTGACCACATGTTGGAACAATTGGGCAAGCATGGTGGAACTGACCTTTTGATCGAAGTCAAAGGGGACCTGCATATAGATGAACACCACACCATCGAAGATACTGCATTGGCTTTAGGGGAAGCGTATCTGAAAGCCCTTGGTGACAAAAAAGGTATTTACCGCTACGGTTTCCTTTTGCCTATGGATGATGTCTTGGCACAGGTTGCAATAGATTTTGGGGGTAGGCCTTGGATGGTCTGGGATGCAGAATTCAAAAGAGAAAAAATCGGGGATATGCCCACCGAAATGTTTTATCATTTCTTCAAATCATTTAGTGATACCGCCAAATGTAACTTGAACATCAAAGCCGAAGGCACCAATGAACACCACAAGATTGAAGCAATTTTCAAAGGGCTTGCAAGGGCAATAAAGATGGCTGTCAAAAGAGACTTGAATGCCTTGAATCAACTTCCGAGTACGAAGGGGGTGTTGTAGTGGGCAGAGGGCAATGTTCAGATTTTATATTAAAAGCATAGTAGATTATTTGTGTAAATTTAATTATTTTATTAGTTTTGGATGAATACAATTTATCATTATGCGCTTGGTTTTCTATTTGTGTCTACTTTTAATGCTGCCCTCCTGTTTTGGTAGTTTTTCGGAAGGTGAAATGTACTTCCATCAGGCAAAATATGAACAAGCAGTTTCTGAGTTTTCTAAAGCGTTATTTTTAAATGTCACTGATGTCAAATCGCTACATCTGCGAGCCCGATCTTATGAAGAGCTTGAAAAATATGAGGAAGCCTTGGAGGATTATAAGACCATTATTCGTTTTGAACCCAATTATGCCCAAGCTTATGCAGGCATTGGAAAGTTATATTGGAAACAGGAGGATTATAAAAATGCTGAAAAATACCTTTTATTGGCCGCCAATCAGGATGAGGAAGATTTTGAGATTATTTATCTTTTGGGTAGGGCCATGCTGATGAATAAAAATTACAAAAGTGCTGATGAGTTTTTACAGCTTGCCAAAGAAATGAGGCCAAAGGATTCCAAAGTGTATTTCTATCAGGGCATGGCAAGATCCCAAATAGGTGATATCTTAGGTGCCGCAGGTTCCTTTAATATGTGCCTTAACTTTGACCCGGACAACCTTCCTGCCAAATATAACAGGGGTCTAATCCGTTTGCTGATTGGATATTCTGAATGGGCCATGGAAGATTTTGATGATATTCTGAAAGTCAACCCCAATCATATTGAGGCACTTGCAAGAAGGGGGTACGCAAAACTTGAAATGGATGATAGATCAGGTTGCAAAGATCTTAAAGAGGCTGCTGAAAAGGGAAGTGTTTATGCTCAGATGCATATGGAGTACTGTGAGTAGGGTTGTTCAGTGAATGTCCGCAAATCTGACAATCATCAAATTGACCGTCATTATTAACTCAATAGATATTCGTTGATACCTTCCCTCCGGGCGGCGGGTTGGATATTGATAGATATTTATCATAAAATAAAGTTTAACATGGTTTTAATAGCTTCAGGCATAATTCCTGAAGTTTTTTAAAAAAAATATGTAAAGACTCAATGTGATCGTTGCCAGGAATACGTTTTCAATATTTCTAAACCCCCAACTTCTTTTTCACTGCTTCCCTGTAATTGTTTTTCGCGCTTTCGGATGTAAACAGGAATAGATAAGGCTCTATCAGTTCTAGTTCCATCAGATAGAAAACACCTTCAATCCAAATGCCATCTACCCTAGCGTAAAGTGTCTCACTAGCAAACTCATTCACGATTTTTTGAAGGTAATGAAGTTGATCTGACGAAGGATTTACTTGTTGGACCTGCCCACCAAAGTAATGCTGTACCCTGAACTCTCCTGTTTTGGCACTTTTTAATACAGCATGTGAAAACTGTCCATTAAAATATAAATAAGAATACTCCCCTACCGATGCAATCTCTTCTATGAACGGTTGCACCATATAATCCTCAGATTCCAGAAAAGAATCAATGGTAGATTTCTGAATTCTCCAATTATTTTTATCGAGTTTCAAAGTGTTTTTTGACCCGCCACTTACCGTAGGCTTGATCACCAAATGATCTGTGTCGAATTTTTGGAAACAAATTTCCAAATCAGGTTCATTTCCTTTTTCAAGAAAAAATGTAGGCACAATTTGAAATCCTTTTTTCTGAACATCCAAAAGGTATTTTTTGTCTGAGTTCCACAAAATGGTATCCATGTTATTGAAAATCTTCAATCCCAGACTTCTGACATAATTACACCAAATCAAAAATTCGGGATACCTATCAAAATAATCCCAAGGAGACTTGATCAACAAGTGAGTGAATTGTGTCCAATCCACTTGAGGATCAGACCAGATTTCCAATTTGTAATCCAAGTCTAAATTCTTTAAAATATTTCCCAATACTAAATTTTCATCTTCCTCATTATAATCAGGATAGCTTCCTTTAGAATCATAGGTAACTATGGCTACTTTCATCATTTTGTTATTCTCATTTTCAAACAATTATATATCAATTTTTGCATTTAATGGCAACAAATCAAAAATTACATGCTATTAATCATATTTTTGGGTTTTGGTTTTTATGAGAAAAGATAAATTGGTCATCATCCCTACCTACAATGAACTGGAAAACATCCGGGACATTGCATTGGCTATCATGGCTTTGGAGGGTGATTTTGAATTGTTGGTGATAGATGACAATTCTCCCGACGGAACTGCTGAGGAAGTAAAAAAACTTCAACATGAATTCCCCGAAAGAATTCACCTGCTGCAAAGACCAGGAAAGCTTGGTCTTGGAACAGCCTATTTGGAAGGATTTCAATATGCCCTGATGTGCGGCTATCAATATGTTTTTGAAATGGATGCTGATTTTTCCCACAATCCACATGACTTGATCAGATTACACAAAACTGCTGCTGAGGAAGGTTATGATTTGGTGATAGGCTCAAGATATGTTACAGGGGTAAATGTGGTCAATTGGCCAATGGGAAGGGTTTTGCTATCCTTCTTTGCGAGCAAGTATGTTCAGTTCATTACAGGAATGCCATTTAAGGATGCCACTGCCGGATTCAAATGTTATCGAAGAAATGTGTTGGAAACCATCAAACTGGATAAGATCAAATTCATCGGTTACGCTTTTCAGATCGAAATGAAATTCACGACATGGAAGCTTGGTTTCAAGATCAAAGAGATTCCTATCATTTTTACAGATCGAACCAAAGGAACCTCAAAAATGAACACAAGAATCTTCAGGGAAGCTGTAATTGGGGTGTTTCAAATGAAAGTGATGAGTTGGTTTAAATCTTACAAACCTAATCAAAACGTATCGCTTTGATGGGTTGAATATTACTGATCAGCATAGCAGGTATAAACAGAACCAAGGTAGTTACCAGTAATACAGAAATATTGAGAATCAAAAATACAGGCCAATTCCAGGATATTGGGACAAAGGACATATAATAGCTTTCGGGGTCAAGAGAAATAAACCGGAATTTTTGTTGTAACAGACCGAAACCCAATCCAATGGCATTCCCAAAAAGTAAACCCCTGCCAATTATCCGCACACCATTCCAGACAAAAATTTTTCTTATCTGTTTGTTTTTTGCTCCAAGTGCCTTTAATACCCCAATCATTTGAGTCCTTTCCATGATCAGGATAAATAAGATGGAAACCATATTAAATGCTGCCACAAAAAGGATCAAACCTAAAAAGATATAAACATTATTATTGAGCAAAATCAACCAATCGAAGATTTCAATGTATTTGTCCGTCACTTTGATCAGCTTAAGATCATAATCCAAAGATTCATAGATCGGGTCACTGAACTCCTCCATCTTTGAAGGATTATGTACAAAGATTTCAAAACCTCCTACTTGATCATCCGTCCAATCGTTTAGATTTCTGATGGTTTGAATGTCTCCAAGAATGATTTTATCATCAAAATTTTCAAGAAATGTTTCATATAATCCGACAATCTCAAACCGCCTGAAGCGTGGAGGTTCCTGCACAAAATACATGGTAATCCTTTCCCCAACATCCAACAATAGTTTGTCAGCAATCTTTTTGCTCAACACTATTTCATTACTGGCACTCGAATCTGAAAACTGAATAAAGCGGCCCTTGATGATTGAATCCTTGAATCTAAGTGTATCAAAATCCGGCCCCACTCCTTTCATCAAGACACCTTCTACCTCTTCATCTCCCTTTAATAATCCAGGTTTGTGCGCATAGACCTGTACATGCCTGATCAGCTCATTTTGGGTGTAGGTAGTGTAAAAGTCAGATAATTTGGAGGTAGGAGACTCCTCAAAAGCATTTCCTGACATAAACTTCTGCACTTGAAAATGCCCCGTGAAAGAAAAAACTTTGTCCGAAATTTCATTTTGAAACCCACCCAATATCATAAATGAAATAATCGATATTGCTATGCCAATGGCGACTGAAGCGACCGCTATGCGGTGAATGGTACCTGTAAACCCACCTGTTCGCTTAAAACTGATTCTTTTGGCAATAAAATAGGAAAGGTTCAATGAAGTTTGATTATTTTGGTGGAAATCTAGCGCAAATTAATATGAAGTCATTGAAATGTATCATTCTTGTTCTTTTTTTAATACAGACTACAGCATTTTGCAAAAACCCTGACAAAGCAGTTTTTGCCGAGAATGAGGTGATCCAAGCCCAGATATTACCCGCAGCAGATCAACCTGAGGTATATCTGCCAATATTGGAAGGAAAAAGAGTAGGACTGATTGTCAATCAGACTTCAATCCTGACCACTAAAAATAATATGCATTTGGTAGATTACCTGATGATGGAAGGGGTGAATGTAGTCAAAGTTTTTGTGCCTGAGCATGGCTTTCGTGGAGATGCCGATGCTGGTGAAGTAGTTAATTCTGAAATCGACAAAAGTACAGGCTTGCCCATCGTATCCTTGTATGGGGACAATAAAAAACCTTCTGCCCCCACCCTATCTGATGTGGATATTCTCATTTATGATCTTCAAGATGTCGGAGTTAGGTTTTACACCTACATCAGTACCATGCATTATGTCATGGAAAGTGCGGCAGAAAACAAAAAGCCGCTTTTGATTTTTGACAGGCCCAATCCCAATGGGAATTATGTGGATGGCCCGGTTCTGAAAAAAGGCTTTGAAAGCTTTGTAGGCATGCATCCTATTCCAGTAGTCCATGGATTGACTGTAGGTGAATTGGCTCAAATGATCAACGGTGAAGGTTGGTTAAAAGGAAAGGTTAAAAGCAACATCCAGATTATTCCTGTGAAAAACTGGAATCATTCCATACCCTACGGGCTTCAGGTAAAGCCATCTCCCAATTTACCCAATGACACCGCCATCAGACTTTATCCTTCACTTTGTTACTTTGAAGGTACTGATGTGTCATTGGGCCGAGGGACCTATTTTCCCTTTCAGGTCTATGGCTATCCTGATCCTAAATTCGGGGATTTTACTTTTATGCCTGTCAGCATCGATGGTATGTCAAAAAATCCACCCCAAAAAGATAAAAAATGCTACGGAAAGGATTTAAGAAACGAACCTTTGGACCATCAATTCACCCTCAAATATCTTTTGGAGGCATATCATATTTCAGATAAGAAGGAAAAATTCTTCAATAACTTTTTTGACAAGCTTGCCGGAAATGATCAGCTTAGAAAAGACATTTTAGCTGGTAAAACTGAATCAGAAATAAGAGATTCGTGGCATAATGATCTTGAAATCTATAAAGAAATGAGGGAAAAATACCTCCTGTATTGATTCAAGATCAGACAAGTCAACCTAATTGATATCAGTAATTTAGCGCGTTTTAGATTGTTGGCTTTTTTTGAATAAACAAATGGAAGACCACATCTGTAGCTTGAAGGAGTTAGTTGATAAATTACTGATTTTTAATAAATTAACTACAAATCCAATTGTTGATATATAGGGTATTTTAATTGATAATTCTGATTATTAGGCTTACTTTTAAATATCATTTAAAAATCAATTTTTAATTTAAATCAAAACACTATGAAAACCAGATTGAAGCTCTTTTATTTTATTTCTGCAATATCAATAGTTTCTCTATTAGCATCCTGCGGAAGTGACGATGATGATTTGCCAAATAATTCCTCCCCTATTGTAGGGACTTGGACATATAGTGACTCAGAACTTACTTTCCTAGTTGACAATCAGGGTATTGCTGCGTTCTTGATAGCCAATGGTGAAGATCCAATAGAAGCTGCAGCTTTAGAAAGTTTGATAGAAAGTATCTTTGAAGATTCACTAGACCTTCAGGGTTCGTCTTTTGTTTTCAACGCAGACGGAACCTATTCTGTACGTGAAAACGGAGCAGTACAGGAATCAGGTACCTATCAGCTTAATAGCAACAACACCAAATTAACGATCACTTCAAGCGAGGGTCCTCAGGAATTTGATGTGGAAGAATTAACTAATAATAAGCTGAGCCTTTCATTTTCAGAAGAGGAAATGGAAGATTTTAATGACGATGGAACTTTAAATACGGTTTTCATTAAAATCTTAATTGATTTTGTAAAATAATTTGACCCCTCTCAAAATAAATAAAAGACCCAATGGTATCAACCTTGGGCTTTTTTTTATTTGTGAGTGTTTCCATTCAAAACAGAGCCCTAAAAATGGGCGTTACAAGACTCTACATCACGAAGCTACAAGCTATTGATAAGGTTCCTCTCGCATCTCGGTTCTTGTCTCTTGGTTCTTGTCTCTAAACCCATCCTTTCTCCTTCATCCTTTTCTCACCTCACCTCCGCAAAATACTCCCTATCAAATATCCTCGAATAAATAAATGAAGGAGTCTCTTCCCTGTAGGGCAATAAATCTCTGAATACCTCCTGCTGCGTAGCATGGGCTTCAATCATTTTGACCAAGGTTTCAAAATAAGGAGTTGTCTTCACAGCAAAGTCTGGAACAGGTAAGCCGGGACCTTCTTTGGGATAATTCCTTTGGAATCCCGGAGCAATTTTCAAAGCTATCTGAATCTGTTTAGGAGATAAGGTCAATTGGAAAAGTTTCTTTACTGGAAACCTCTCTCTTTCTCCATTTTCCAGGAAAACTTCTTCCATTGCTTTGGAAGTCATGACATGGTCAGGATGGCCATATAACCCGACTTTATTGTCATAACTGATGATATAATCCGGCTGATGTTTTTCAATCATTTCAATGGCAACCTGCTTTAAGGTATCAAGAGGTATTTCTATTAAGCCGCTGTCAGGAAAATCAAAGAGTTCCAGTTTGGCATCTAAAATTGAAGCCACTTCCTGCAATTCCTTTGCTCTTGTTTCCCCTAAAACTTCTTTTTCTACCAACCCTCCTGTAGGTCCCGCCTCACCTTTGGTCAGACAGACAAGTATAATCTTGTGACCAGCTTCTTTTAAAGAAAGTAAAGTTCCTCCTACAGCAATTTCATCATCGGGATGGGAGAAAAAGGTCATGATGGTTTGGGGAGAAGTCTCTTCTATCAATTGGTTTTTGACAGGAATCTCTGAATTATGAAGCATAAACCTACCCCACAGCATCAAAAATGCCAATAAAAAAATTACCGCTAAAACAACAACCAAAATAACTATCGCAACCTGCTTCATCAATGATCTTTCAGAGTTGATAGATAACTCACAAGATCACGGATTTCCCTTCTGCTCAATATTGCTTTCATATCAGGCATACTCGATGCAGCGTCCTTTCGCGCTACTACATTGGTTTTTTGAATCAAGGTATCAGGTTTGGATCCTTGTTGCAACAACAAATCCTTTTGAGATTCTTTACCCAATATACCACTGATTTTTTGCCCATTGTCCAAGTCCAAGGTTACTATACCATAACCTGGGGCGATGCGCTTGCTGGGATCAATCAGTGATTCCAACAATTCTTGTTTGCTGAGTTTGGAAGCTATTCCATCCATCGCGGGACCTACATTTCCGCCCATGTCATCAATGGCATGGCAACGCATACATTGACCAGTTTGAGATTGCAAAAACAAACTCTTCCCTTTTACAGGGTCACCACCATTCAGACTGCTTTGATAAGAGGCCAATTGATTGCCTTCCCAAAATGAAGCCTCACTTTTGGCGTATTTATCCTTCAGTCCGGGATCATTGATATTTTCGATAGCTTCTGATAATTCCAACAAAACATCTGTTTGGATATTTTTATTGTCCATTTTGGCAATCAATACATCAAAGCTTTCTTTGGTTGCTGAATAAGGCAATTTGCCCAATGCCACTATCGCAGCCTGTTTTTCCTCGGTAGTCTGTTTTTCAATTACCTCAGTCAATAATTTAACTTTGAGCTGTACATCAAGATCCAATTGCTCCAACAAGGTAAGGCCTGCGATCCTGACTGATTTTTCCCTATCTGCTAATGCTACTTCAATTCCCTGGGCCGTATTCCCTGCATTCATTTTGGCTAATGCCTGAATGGCTGCAATGCGAACTTTACTGGATTTATCCTGTTTTACCGACGCTAATAATGCTTCTGATCCACTTTCAATACCAAGTTTTCCCAAGGCATTGGCGGTACTTTCACGAAGGGACTCTTCTTGTCCTGCAAGGATGGTCACCAACGGTTTGAATGCTTTTTCCCTGATCAAATCGGGCTCTCTTGTTATTTCTCCTCTATACCTTCCATCAACCCTATCCAAGACAGAAGGCTTGGTCCAGGTGGAAAGTGCGTCAATGGCCTCTTTTCTCATTGAGATTGGAGCAGAAGGGTTTGACATATAAATGATCAGATTTTGCATGGACTTCTCAGTGCCTACCCTGAGGTTAGCATTGATTGCCCTCCTGATCAAGGCTTCATTGGTGAATTTTGTGGTAGTCAATAAATCTCCCAAAGCAGGTAAGGCTGATTCTATGGAAAAATCATCATTGATTGCCCGGGCGACTTCAGTCAAAATATATTCATCACTTTCCGATAGAAACTTCTCAATTCCTGCATCCTGCATCCTTCTCAAAGACAAGACCGCACCAAGCCGGACCGCCTTACTGTAGTGATTTGAAAGGCCAATTAAAGGTTCTGGGTTATTGAATCTTGCCAAAGCCAAAGTGACCGCATGTCTGATATATGCATCCTCATCATTGTTTCTTTCTAACAGTGCTAACAATGAAGGGGTAGCTGGTTCGTATCCGATTCTTCCAATGGCTTCTGCCGCAAAAAAATTGACACGCGGATGTTCATCTACTAACAAAGCCAATAAATTTGGTCCGACATCCTGATATTTGATATCGCCCAACCACTTTGCCGCTTGTGCTCTGATTTCAGGATCTTGATCTTTCAGATAAGGTAAAATTGCTTTAGCATATTTCATATCCACCATTCTTG
Organism: Aquiflexum lacus; assembly: GCF_015476655.1. GTDB lineage: Bacteria > Bacteroidota > Bacteroidia > Cytophagales > Cyclobacteriaceae > Aquiflexum > Aquiflexum lacus. The sequence continues at coordinate 110,243 of NZ_JABFHF010000007.1, read as the reverse complement.
CCAATTGACTTGTGCCCACAATGGCATGGATTCTGGCCATTTGGTTTTGCTCTTGCTTCATTACTGATTCAAAAACTGCCGCGCCCTTTTCCCCTCTTTTGGCCAGTTCAAACTGGGCTTTTCTCCGCACCCTTAAATCCTCATAAAAAAGTTGTTTTTCCAAATCAGCTTCGGATAATTTTTTCAAGTCGAGACCAAGAAGTCTTTTTGTTTCAATTCTCACTGTGGAATTTTTTTCGGATTCATCATCCAATTTCCACACCCTACCATAGTTTTTGGTGCCCCAACCGTTGATCCAATCCGAAAGGTAGAGTGAACCCTCAGGTCCAAAATCCAATCCTGTCGGCAAAACACCGCCAAGTACTTTTTCAGTCTTGTCCAATTCAAAGGTTGCTCCCTTTGGCTTCAGGGTAAAGGCATGGATTCCAGACCCAGCTGGTGTTCCCACAAATTCAACCACAAAAAAGTGGTTTCTCCATTTCGGGCTTAAAGCTGTACCAGGATTATAGACCATTCCTGTTGGTCCATTCACATAATTAATAATGGGTGGGGTAATGTAAGCAGCCTGTCCATCATGTCTTGGTTTGTACATGTTCTCGTCCATCCAGACCTTGTAGGTATTGTTATTGGGATCACGGTATTTGCCAAATTGCCAGTTGATCCTCCATCCTGTATCTGAACCGTTGACGAGATAGACCAACCTTTCACTTTCGCCTCTGTGGTCTCCGTCGTTATCTACTGAAATCAAGTTATTGTATTCATCCCAGGTAAATTCATGGGTATTTCTGACTCCCATGGCAAATACTTCAAAATCGGATCCGTCAGGGTTTGATCGGACTACTACACCTCTATTAGGATATTTCCATTCTTTGCCTTCTTTGTCGGTCCCGTTGAAGCCTATATCTCCAATCCCCCAATAAATCCTTCCATCCGGGCCGACTTTTGCTCCGGACATCCCATGAGCACCAAATCCTATATGGATCGCAAAACCATGAGCAAGGGATTCTTTTTCATCCATCAGCCCATCTCCGTTTGTATCTTTCAGTCTCCACATATCTGGACCTACGCCTACAAACAGGTCTCCCTCATGCATCAATACTGCACCGGCTACGTCAGTCACCTCTTCATGGAAGTCTTCTACCATCACCTGAGAAAAATCAGCTAGCCCATCACCATCGGTATCCTTAACTCTATAAATCTGTTCTTTTTGGACCAACATATCCCTCCAATCATGCGAACCATCGCCATTGAGATCTTTCAGCCAAGTATTGAATTCAGATCTTTCAGGAGATAATTCTTTTCTGAGGAAAGCTCTTTTGTCTTCGACAGACTGCAATTTGATGGATTCTATTTCCCAATCCTGATGTCCTCTGATGTCAAATTCAGAATCTCTTTGACGATTGGTCCTTGAATAATAAAGCGTACCCTCATCATCCACCTGAATAGAAATGGGGTCAAAAATCAGGGAATCCACCGCCCATAAGGAAAGGCTAAGGCCTTCTGCCAATTTGGGGCTGACCATAGATTCAATGGTGGAAGCTAGTTGTTTGACTTCTTCCTGTTCCATCTGCTTGATACGAAGGTCCACAGGTGTTTTTTCGGCACATGAAAACCCAAATGAAATCAGTAACAGAATTGCAATGGATTGATTGGGGATACGGGTGAATACTTTCATAAAGCGGTTGTAGGTTATTAGGTTTTTTCAATTGGCTCTAAATATACCAAAAAACCTAAAAGGAAAGATAAGGTAATTGGGACAATGGTGGATTGGGGATTTGGGGAGGTGATTTAGGAGTCAATGTGGAGGGGAAAAGCCAAGAGGAATTTGGAGGGTTGAGTAGAATTCAATCCTGGCTACCGGCAGGCAGTCCGTGCTAAGGTGTGTTGGGGTTGAAAGGATAATTCAACCCCTGTCGGGGTTGGTGGGGGTAATAACCGTACTGCCTCCCCACCCCCGGATTATCATCCCGGGTAAATAACCTTGCTGTATTAAACCCCTGTAGGGTTGGGTGCGGTGATGACTAGAAGACCATTTACCCCTACATCTCAAGCTATCAGGATCATCGGGGAAGTAAATAACTTAGAGGTATTTAACCCTTGCGGGGTTTTGGGTTTTTATTTATAGTCATTTCTCAAAGATTAGTAAACTAATGAACATGCTGTATTCAATTTCTATCCGGAGGTGTTTTCCTTCAGCATACATAGAAGATTAAAGTCTTTTATTTGATATCGTATTCGTTGACTTCCAGAAAATCCTCTATTTGGGTAAAAGGTACATTGACCACCAATGCCGACAGGGGTTGAATACCGCAAGGTTATTTGCCCCGGATGGAAATCCGGGGGATTGAAGAAATATGAACCTACCTAAACACCCAACCCTGAAAGGGTTGAATTATTCAGGCTATTTTTCCTAATTTCAGGCTTGAAACCATTATAACAATATTTACATGTCATACTTATCCCGAATCACATCCCCCACTTTATTATTGGACGAAAAAATATGTAGGAGCAACCTGAAAAAAATGGCTATGAAAGCAAAGTTTCAGGGAAAGAAACTTGTTCCGCATTTTAAGACTGCACAATCCCATATAGTGGGGGAATGGGCAAAGGAGTATGGGATTACAGAAATCACGGTTTCATCCATCAAAATGGCTGAATATTTTTGCGGCCATGGCTGGGAAAATATCCACATCGCATTCCCCTTCAATCCCTTAGAAACCAAAAAACTCAGTGATCTGGCCAAAAACCAATCTCTTTCTGTACAGCTGATCAATGAAGCTGTCACTGAAAAACTGGCAAATGAACTGAATCACCCTGTTGGTTTTTTTATTGAAATCGATGCAGGATATGGTAGGACCGGCGTGGAAGTTTCTGATTTTGGACTGATTGAAGCCATTTTAAGAAAGGCAAAAAGTACAGATAAACTCAGATTCAAGGGGTTTTATATTCATCCGGGACACACATACTATACTGCTGACAAAGTCAAGATCTATGAAGAAAGCCTCTCTGCCCTTAATATGCTTAAAAACAAATACCGCTCTGAATACCCGAAACTGATCACCCGGATAGGAGACACACCAGGATGTGCTGTGATTGAAGACTTCGGTGATGTAGATGAAATTGGCCCTGGAAACTTTGTGTTCTTTGACATGATGCAAGTCAATATTGGTAGCTGTAAAAGAGAAGATATCGCAGTCGCCTTGGCGGTGCCGATAGTGGATATCAAAAAAGAGAGAAAAGAAATCCTGATCCATGGCGGAGGGGTACACTTGGCCAAGGATGTCCTGACAGAACCTGATGGAGGTAAAAACTTTGGCGAGGTGGTAATCTTGAATGAAAACGGCTGGACCATTCCTCAAGGCCGCTCTTTTCTGAAAAGTATTTCCCAAGAACATGGTCTTGTCAAAGCTTCTGATGAACTCCTTGCTCAAGTGAAAGTGGGCGACTTATTGGGCATTCTGCCGATCCATAGCTGCATGACTGCGGATTGTATGAAGGGATACCTCACCATCAATGGTGAAACAGTTGACCATGCGGAGGCTAATTTATAAAATACACAGCTCCAAGCTTAAACATTAAATCATTTCTGCAGATAGGCTGAAACCTAATCTCATGGTTGATCCCAAATTCATCGTCTAATTTGAGCATTCCGCCTGTTCAAAACTATAACCTCAAAAATTATAAACAACCAAGTTTGAAAAATGAATACCCAACATTAATCCTCCAGTAAATAATTATTGAATTTGATTGTCATTCACTAAGTATTTGACTTAATAAAAATTAGGTAATAGACTCTCACCTTGACTGATCTTCTTTTTGTAGTAAAAATCAAAATTATGGTATACACTGATTCTTAAGATATCCCTATTATTGAAATCAAATCCATTCGCCCTTTGCTGAAAGCTTTTCATGTAACCTGTCTGTAATTGAATATTCTCATTAAGGATATAACCGATCCCTACGAAAGTCCTATTGTCTTCTAAGTAATTTAACTGAATAGATTTCCCAGCTTGGATAAAAACCTCGTTGTAAAGGGAAACAAACCATGTTTTTGTCTGCAACTCAGGTTTATTAATTGGTATATAAGCCATTATTTTATATCTGAACCTATGTGTTAATTCAAATGGAGAATCTACAATAAAGTCTCTTCTCCATCTCTGTTCTGTTCTGATTTGATGGTATACTTTACTCCTTCCAACAGACTGAATGAAAAGGTACTGTTGCCAAAAACGAAATTGAGGAACTACTTTATCCAAAGGTGTATTTTCAGGATAATCTTTTTCATTTACCCAATAAAACGGAGTTACAATTCCACCTGTGATTTCAAAATTTTTGGTCACAAGATAAGATAACCCAATTCTGATATAAAGTTGAGCCATTTCATTTACAAAGTTATTTCTGGTACGGACGTGATATTCCCCATTATACCACAACTTTTCGCCGATTCTATATTTTGTATAAATACCATTCCACAAAAGCTGCGAATTATAGAACTCAGTATTTCTGAATGAATCTGTTTCTGATTGCTGCCCATTTGAATTCTGCGCCATCATCAGACAAAAAAGATTGACCAATAGAAAAGAAAAAAAATATTGTTTGGACACTTTCACCCTTACAAACCCTAACATCATATCCCTAACATTTTTTTGATTTGTGATATATCCGTTTCTGACCCAAGCCTTCTTTCCAACCTACTAGTATTACCTTCCCTTAATTCTTCCATTCTGAAAAGTAAATTATCAATGTCGAGGAAATGATCTTTTAGATTGTTGTACGATGATTCATTTTTAATATCCTCTAAATATGAATAAAACACTTTCTCTCCTGCTTCAACAATCCTTCTTTTCCTTAATACCTTAAAACTTGGGTTGAAGGTGAATGGGTCCAAGGTAACATCGGTATATAATTCTACGATTCCCTCCCATGCAACTGAAAGTTTGGGCAAAGATTGGAAAACAGTTTCCGTTGTTTCAAGCAATACCATGATTTCCAACCCTTTTTTAAATCTTTCTTCATAATTTTCAAGAGAAGAATATTCTTCATTCAAATCGTTAAACTGATTATTAAGAATATTCTGCCTTATCTGGAAAGCAACTGAATTCACTGAAATGCTTTCAGATTCAAAATTTGAATAAAGGGAATCTAATTGATTCTTAGCTTGAAGGATTTCATCTTCAATCGTTTCTAGATCTTCGCTTTGCTTAATTTGATTTAATTCACCCAAAACATAACCCCCAACCTCATTTACCTTTTGTTGAATTTCGTTGATATAAACCCTGAATAATTCAATTAATTTCTTAGAGTTATTATCCAAAGAATTATATTCAATCACCTTTTCATAAGTTTTTTCCTCAAATTCATATCGGATAACATCCTTTGAAGTCAAAAAATCAAAACCCTCTCTGAAAAAGTTAGATTGATCAATGTAGTAAATGTCATCAGACGAAAAAATATCGACAACATCCCTGAAATCCATGATCTTTTCCTGGTTGAATTGAAAAAATTCATACGCAAAAGCTAAAGAGTCCTTTCTGTTTCTGTTGATTGCAAGCGCATTCCTTGATGCTAAGACAGTAACATCATTTTCCAGTTTATTAAATTCTCTTTCCAAGGAGTCTATATTACTTTTATCTTCATCAGACAAGTCATATCTAAACCTTTTGGTATGCAAGGGATACGCTATAAGTTCATTTTGTGCATTGACATAAAGCGTATCATAGGTTAAAATTTTTAATAGAAATTCACCCAATAGTTGATTCCCATTTGTCTGCCCAGAAAACTCATTAGATAAATTGCGGAACCCATCATTAAAAGTCAATTCGAAATAATTATCCGAAATCCTATACGGTACATCTTCTTCTTCATCAATGGCCTTCAGTTTATTTATGGTATTGTAATAAATAACTTCTTGAATAGTAGTCCCTGAATCTTTTTCAATTTTATTCAAACCGATTAGAAAACCATCTTCATACCTTCTAGTTTCCTTTATTAGAATGCCATTTTCAAGGTATTCGAACTCCCAATTTCCAGTCATAACACCCTTTTCTGTAGCGTCACCTTTAATCTTGAGAATATTACCCTGATGTAATTTTTCAAATCGAAATTCACCTTGAAGATTACCTTCAAAAAAACTTAAATTATAACTTCTAGCCTGAATCCTGAGATTTTCATCTATAAAAACATTTTCCTTAAATTCCAGAGAACCATGGGGAACACCTTCTTTATAATTTGCTTTAATTTCTTTCCTTGTACTTTCCAAAGAAATATCAGGAACGAATTCCATAACATCGTTCAAATAAATCAAATGATTTTCATCGATATAATTCCATTGACCCGTTTTCTTATTGTCGGAATAATTCCCTGTGACATTTAATTTATATAACTTTCTTTTGTCAAGTGAATCAATTCGTTTGCTTTCGAATTCAAATTCACCATCTAAAATAGCACGGTTGTTTGCCCCTAATTTGTAGGTAAATTCACCCTCCCCGTCAATCCCGTTAAAAATATATTTACCCTTGTAAGGTGTTTGGCCAAATAGGGAATTTGGAATCAAACAAATCAAAAAAACAAAGACTAAATAGTTGGATTTTTTAGAAACCATAAATAATAGAACAACCTTGAAATAAAATAATTCAATTTTTCTCTTTAAATCCCTCGTAGGCAATCCATAATTGAGAGTTTAAATTTTGTGAGGTCATGGATTTTAGGGATTTTTCAAACAAAAATACAGTGGTAGAAACCCCTTTTGCCAAAATGGGAATCTAACCACTTCCATAGGGTCCAAATAATCCTTGCTTTTTATTCCTTGCTTTTTATCAGTAGCCCAATATTTTCATCATGCTTTCACTATTCTGTTCAACTGAAAACAACCAATGTTTGATACTGCCATCTGTGTCCCTATCTATGATGACATGCTTGGGTGCAGGTATCAGACAATGTTGTATACCGCCATAGCCTCCAAGGGATTCCTGATAGGCACCCGTATGGAAGAATCCAATATATTGAGTTCTTCCTCCTTCGATTTTTGGAAGGTAAATGTTGAATTGATGCGCTTCCGAATTGTAGTAATCCATACTGTCACAGGTCAGCCCTCCCAAACTAATGTTATGATATTCTTCCTCCCAATTATTTATGGCCAGCATAATGTACTTTTGGTTCAATCCCCAACTATCGGGTAGTTGGGTGATAAAGCTACCGTCAATCATATACCACAATTCCTTGTCATTCTGAAGCTTTTCATCTAAAATGGAGTAAAGTACAGCCCCGCTTTCCCCAACTGTATAGCTACCGAATTCGGTAAAAATATGTGGCTCTTCGGTATGGTTTTTAGCACACATCCATTTGATGTTTTTTACAATTTGCTCTGCCATGTATTGGTAGTCGTAGTCAAAAAACACATTGGTCTTGATGGGCCAGCCTCCACCGATATCCATTGTATCCAAGGTTGGAGCTACCTTTTTCAGGTCTACATATTTTTGGATAAACCGCGTCAATTCAGACCAATAGTAGGCAGTATCCCGGATACCAGAATTCAAAAAGAAATGAAGCATTTTAAGGCTGACATTGGGATTGTCTTTGATTTTTTCTTCATAGAGCTTGATGATGTCATTGTACCTGACACCTAATCTGGATGTATAGAAACCAAACTTAGGTTCTTCATCTGCAGCAATCCTAATTCCAACCTGAAACGGCACTTTCACATGCTCAAGGTAATAATCAATCTCACTCAAATTGTCCAATACAGGCACACAATTAACAAAACCATCATTGAGCAATTCGGTGATATACTGTTTGTATAACTGTCTTTTAAAACCGTTACAGACAATGTAAGTCTGTTTGTTGATTTTTCCTTTCTCATACAGACTTTTGACCAAAGGAATATCAAAGGTTGAAGAGGTTTCAATATGAATATCATTTTTCAAAGCTTCATCCAACACAAAACTGAAATGCGAAGACTTGGTACAATAGCAATAAGTATATTTTCCTTTATAATCGTGCTTTTCTATTGCGTTGCCAAAAAAGGTTTTCGCATTTTGGATATTCTCCGAAATCTTGGGCAGATAGGTCAGCTTAAGCGGTGTGCCGTAGGTTTTGATGATCTCCATAAGGTTGACACCGTTGAAATGAAGCTCGTTATTATCTACATGAAATTCTTTTGTGGGGAAATCAAAGGTCTGCTGAATGAGATCAATGTATTTATTCATATTAATAGTCGATTTAATGCTTGAAAACCAACTACAAAACTTGCTTTTAATATTGGTAATTCAAACGAAAAAAGGGGAAAATCCAATTGGAATCTCCCCTTTTTTACAAGATTTAATATTTGGAAAACATTATGAGAAAAGCTCCATTCTAAGAAGTTGTTCCTCTTTGGCAAATGCCTTTTGATTTTCAATTGATTTTTTAAGGATGCGTTTAAACCTTATCTCATCCGATACGAAACTGAATATTTTGTTTAAATAGTTGTTGACTACCTCTTCGTCAGAAAGATAGAATTTTAAAGAATACCTTGACAATTCCTTCTCAAAATCAAGGATAACGGTGCTTTTATGACCAAAACTGATTAGACCATTAAATAACCCTTTTATTGCCTGAAATTCTTCGGAAAGCTCAAAGTAGATTACTTGGAAACTCTTTTTGGCTTCCGGAAAATTCGGAAAATCAAAAGATGCTGTCTCCAACACATTCACCATTTCGCAGCTTTTTATGATTTCCAATGGGTTTAAACCTTTGATAAAGGCACCTTCTTTTTTGGTGATTTTCTGGAATGAAAACGAATCTTTTGCTGCGATTTGTGAAGATAATGAATGTGAATTCATAACTGAGAGTTTAAATGAATGATCCAAAAGTAAGTGATGGTATTTTAATTTCCTAATTACCCTATAATATTAATAGGATTATAAATAAACTTTTATTCGAATAGGTCTTTTATTGCCCTTTCGGCCGCATGAAATCCACACATCCCATGAACCCCTCCACCGGGTGGGGTGGATGAAGAGCAGATATAAATCCCTTTGGAGGAAGTCCGGTAAGGTGACCACCTCAGGGCCGGTCTGTTGAAAAGTTGGGTAATACTCATAGCACCACCATTGATATCACCTCCGATATAGTTAGGATTGTAATCCTGCATCTCCATGGCATTCATGGTGCTTTTTCCAATAATAATATCCCTGAAACCAGGTGCAAACCTTTCTACCTGAGCTTCAATGATTGCAGTCATGTCCTGCCTAGATCCATGTGGCACATGGCAGTAAGCCCATGCCGTATGGTTTCCTCCGGGTGCCCTGCTTTTGTCGATAATACTTTGCTGCGCAAGCAATACATAAGGGTGATTTGGGTGCTTTCCTTCCCAAATTTCTTTTTCGGATTTTGCTATCTCCGACAAAGTGTTACCGAGATGAACTGTTCCCGCCAATCGGGCTTTTTGAGCAGAAAATGGGATGGCTTCCTTTAATGCCCAATCAATTTTGAACACTCCCATACCATAATTAAACCTGCTCAGTTGCCATCTGTATAGCCTTGAAAATTCTTCCCCTGCTATCTCCATCAATTGTTTTGGAGTAATGTCAAACAAATAAGCTTTAGCTTTTGGCAAATCCTTTAAATGCCTGACATATAACCCGGTTTGGATCTCTCCTCCCAAGGATTCAAAATAAGCTGACATGGAATCAGCTATCGACTGTGAACCCAATTTAGGAACCGGCCAGGATCCGTGGTGACCTGAAGCCAACAGTACAAGTGCCACTGCAGATGTGGTGAGTTTATCCAATGGCTGAATCGAATGGGCAGCCATACCGGCCCATAGCCCTTTGGCCTTTTCGGTTTTGAAAATTGACCTGGCCAGTCCATTGGCAGATCTTAAAGCCTTGATGCCGAATTTGGTAAAAGAAACGGGATTTTGAGGAATTCCCAAGGGTGCCAAAAAATCGACAGCAAGATTTTCCCAATCTCTGACAATCGGCTGAATCAAGCTTCTATAAGCTTTTTCATCCAGGCCCAGTTCTCCTGCGGTTTCATCAATTGATCGATATAGACATGAAGCAGTACCATCGTCAAAAGGATGGGCTGCCAATACCTTAGGATACATCCATTCTAGACCAAACTTATCCAATGGCAGGGTTTTCAAAAATGGCGAGGAAACAGCCAAAGGATGGATTGCAGAACAAACATCATGACGGAATCCTGGCAAAGTCAATTCTTTGGTCCGCATCCCTCCACCCAAGGTATCCTCTCCCTCAATCAAGAGCACATCCAATCCCTTCTGCTGCATCCTTATGGCTGCTGCTAGACCGTTTGGCCCTGAACCAACCACAATCGAATCGTATTCCCTTTTTTCCACAATGATTTTTTCTTAAAAAACCCAATAAACTACTCCATGGATTTTTTATTTTTTTTAAATTACATTTACTTAAAACATCAAGATAATGATTCATAAACAAACGAATAAGTAGTTTATGCTTTTTAAGAAAACTTTACACTAATTGGTCTTTTGAAAGACGCTATAAAACCATTGTTTGTTAACATTTTATCCTTTCCTTTGTTAAATAAGTCACCCCAATGTCACCCCGTAAATTGAAATACAAGCACAGCCCTGGGAAAAATTTTCCTATTGGTCCTTCCTTTGTAGAAGGAGGAATCAATTTTTGTTTATTCTCCAAAAATGCAGAATGGGTGGAATTATTGTTTTTTGACAAAGCAGAAGACATAGAACCCACCCACACCATCCGATTAGATCCAAATATCAACAAGACATACAAGTATTGGCATGTGTTTGTTGAAGGTATAAAATCGGGTCAGTTATATGGATACCGCATACACGGCCCTTTTGAGCCTTCCAAAGGTCATCGTTTCGATGCCTCAAAAGTGATTTTAGATCCCTATGCCAAATCTGTTGCGATTCCTGAAGGTTACAACCGAAAGGCATTGAGCATTTTTGGGGATTCAACAGCGAGGTCAATGAAAAGTGTTTTGATAGACCTTAGCAAATATGATTGGGAAGGGGATAAGCATCCAAAAAACCCTTTTTCCAGAACAGTGATATATGAACTGCATGTTGGTGGGTTTACCAAAATGGCCAATTCTGGAGTGGAAGAAAGTAAAAGAGGAACTTTTCTGGGTTTGATAGAGAAAATTCCTTATTTGGTTGAATTGGGTATTACTGCAGTAGAACTGCTTCCGGTTTTTCAGTTTGACAGGCAAGATGCACCTGAGGGCAGGGTGAATTATTGGGGGTACAGCCCGATATCATTCTTTGCCCCACATCAGGGTTACAGTACCGGAAAAAACCCACTTCAGGTTTTGGATGAATTCAGGGATATGGTCAAAGCTTTCCATAAAGCTGGGATTGAGGTTATTTTGGACGTGGTTTACAACCATACGTCAGAAAACCACGAAGATGGTCCTACCTACACTTTCCGAGGAATTGACAACAGCATTTATTACATTTTGGAAAATGACAGGTCCAAGTATAAAAATTATTCAGGGACAGGTAATACGCTCAATGCAAATCAATCCATTGTACGAAGAATGATCATTTCAAGTCTTCATTTTTGGGTCAGAGACATGCATGTCGATGGCTTCAGATTTGATTTGGCTTCTGTTTTGTCACGAGATGAAAAAGGCAATCCCTTCGAAAACCCACCCATTCTTTGGGACATTGAGTCTGATCCTATCCTTGCAGGTACAAAGTTGATTGCTGAAGCCTGGGATGCCGCTGGACTGTATCAAGTCGGCAATTTCACGGGAGACAGCTGGAAAGAATGGAATGGAAGATTCCGGGATGATGTCAGGAGTTTTATGAAAGGAGACAAAGGAAAAGTAGGTGCTTTTGTGACCCGGTTGATCGGTAGTCCTGATATGTATGAAGCTAAAGAACGGGAACTGGAACAAAGTATCAATTTTGTCACTTGTCATGATGGGTTCACCTTACATGATCTCGTTTCTTATAACAAGAAGCACAATGAAGCCAACGGCGAAAACAACCGAGATGGTGCCAATGAAAATCTAAGTTGGAACTGTGGCGTAGAAGGTCCGACTGACAATCGCGAAATATTAAAACTTAGAAGGAGACAGATTAAAAACTTTTTAACATTGAATATGCTCTCTCTTGGAGCTCCGATGCTGTTGATGGGGGATGAAATTCTTCATACCCAAAAAGGCAATAATAATGCATACTGTCAGGACAACGAATTATCGTGGTTTAACTGGGACCTGATCAATACAAACAAAGATATTTTCAGGTTTGTAAAAATTCTGATCAAAAAAAGGCTCAAGCGGGAGTCTGCACAAGCAAATTTCAATCTCAATCTTAGGGAATTCCTGACACAGTCCACCATTCAATGGCATGGTGTAGAACTTGATAAGCCTGATTGGTCAGAAAACTCCCACAGTATAGCCATGACCATTAATGCTCTGAGCGGAAAAATGGCGATGCACTACATGGTCAATGCTTACAGGAAACCCCTGACTTTTGAGGTGCCCAGGGAAGTGGATGGAAAAAAAGTAGTTTGGAGAAGATGGATAGACACGGCTAAAGAATCACCGGATGACATCTGTCTTTGGCAACATGCAAAACCTCTTGCTAATGGCTCTTATCATTTAGAGTCAAATTCTATTGTTATTCTCTTATCAAAAATCGATTAAATCAGAAGGATAGTTTACTGAGTAGGTCCAAAGCCTTTTGGAGTACATCTTCATTTTTTGCGAAACAAAACCGTAACATTTTGTGGTCTCTGTTGTCATGATAAAAAACCGATACCGGTATACTTGCTACTCCGATCTCTTTGGTCAACCTGACAGCAAGATCATAATCAGATTCATCTGACAAATGTCCATAAGAAACCAACTGAAAAAAACTACCTTGTGCCGGTGTAAATTCAAATGGTGTATTTTTGAGTCCTTCACAAAAGAAGTCCCTCTTTTTTTGATAAAAGTCATTAAGATAAATATATCGGGAGGGTTCTATCAAGTATTCAGACAAAGCATATTGCATTGGAGTACAGCTACTAAAAGTCAGAAATTGATGAATTTTTCTAAATTCGGTCGTCAAGTCCTTTGGAGCCAGACAATACCCCAATTTCCAACCTGTAATGTGAAAGGTCTTGCCAAAAGAACAACACACAAAAGTCCTTTCTCTCAGTAGTGGTTGTGTCATTAAAGAGAGGTGTTTTTTACCATCAAATGTAATATGCTCATATACCTCATCACTGACCACATAAATCTCCCTGTCTTTGATCAGGTCGGCCAGTGTGTTAAGGTCTTCCTGAGTCCACACATAGCCGCAGGGATTGTGAGGCGTATTGACCATGATCAACCTTGTTTTATCGGTTATGGCAGCTTTCACCTTTTCCCAGTCAACAGAAAAATCAGGTAAATTCAAGGAAACATACACTGGTATACCACCATTCAGCACCACTGCAGGAGCATAACTGTCATACGCAGGTTCCAAAAGAATGACCTCATCTCCATTTCTGACCACAGCAGTCACCGCTGCATAAAGTGCTTCGGTGGCTCCTGAGACTACCGTTATCTCTTCTTCCGCATTCAATTGGATCCCCTGTACAATTTTTGTTTTTTCCGCCAGTCTGTTTTTCAAATCCTCTACCCCACTCATTGGGGCATATTGGTTGTGGCCACTACCCATGTATTGGCTTACCAGATCCTTCAAAAATGGATAACAGTCAAAACCGGGAAAACCTTGTGAGAGGTTTATGGCATCGTGATCGGTGGCCATTTTTGACATTACTGTGAATATTGTTGTTCCTACCTGTGGTAATTTAGACTCAAACATGGTCAATTGTTTTCAATTCGTGGTTTGTCTTACGATCTAATAAAAATACAACAAAACCTACCAAGATTATTCCCAAACCAAAAAGACTTTCTTTTGGACGGTCAATTAACATGAAGATCATCACCCAAACACTGAAAAGGATATAAATCAACTGTGGCCAAGGTTTAAATGGACTTTTAAAACCCTCAATGTTTTTTACTTTAAGTGAGGCACTGATTGTTAAAGTACCCATCAATTGTAGGACAAATCCCGCATACAATAAGACAGCTTCAAAAGAACCCGAAAACACCAATAAAAGGCTAATTGCTGTATTGAACCAAATAGAACGGACCGGAATCCCTGCGGCATTGGTTTTTGCCAAAGGCGCCCAAAGTCTGAATTCCTTTGCCATGGCATTGGTGATTCTCGGCCCCACCCAAGTATATCCTGATATGGTAGCCACCAATTGAATTCCAATAAATAGACTTACCCAAAAAATACCCTGATTGCCAAAAAGATTGCCGAATGCCAGAGTGGCCACCTGTACCTTTCCCGACAATTGATCAATAGAGGCATGTTTTAAAAATACCAATTGAATGGCAATATAGACTGCCATGACAAGCAATGAAGCAAAAATTAACGCCTTGGGAAGATTCTTTCTTGGATTATCAATTTCCTCCACAATATAAGCTGCAGCATTCCAACCTGTGTAGGCGTAAAAAACATAGATTAGGGATACAGCAAAGCCAGGACTGATGACCTCCTGTTTCCAGGAAGATGTGAAATCAAAACTTTCTCCATTTATTTGAGAAGCAAGGAATGCTCCCAAGAAGATCAATCCAAACACAAAAAGTAATTTGATGGCTGTCAGTACATTTTGCACTTTACCAGATTGCTCAACAGAAAAGGAATGAAAAGTGCTCATCAACAGGATAGCGCCTATTCCCAATCCCATGCTATAAGTATACCCAATCAGTGGTTCCCAATATTGAACCATGGCCATAGCAGCAATGGCGATGGGTGCAGAAAAACCAACCGTCAGGGAAATCCACGCATATAGATATCCAGCTACAGGGTGGATTGTCCTTGAAAGAAAAATATAATCTCCACCGGATTTTTTGAAATGGGTACCAAGTTCCGCATAGACAAATGCCCCAACCAATGCCATCAATCCTCCAATAAGCCAAAGAAGGACTATGCTCCAAGTATTTTGACTTTCCATCACCTGAAAACCCAAACTGGTAAAAACCCCTGTCCCGATCATGCTGGCGATTACAAGACCCGAAGCAGTTTTCCATCCAATTTTGTATTTAATTTCCAAAGGCTGAAGGAGTTTTTGAGGTTATAAGTTTTTATAGATTCTAAAGTTTCAATGGTTGTTAAGGTTTCAATAAGCTAATTCTGAATAAAGCTTAGCTCAGTTCATTTAGGACAAACATCCCAGCCTATAAGCAGTCATTGAAATTGGAATTTGGGATCCACATCAGTTAAGCAATTAATCACAAACTTAAACTGGTTAATCAAAATTTAAATCAGGCATCCATATTATTTCCATTTTAGTGAGGTCCAGCTTTGCCTCTATTATCTTATCTCAAGTCTCTAACTTATCCTATCTCGCATTTGGAATCCCGCTTCTTAGCTCTTGTTTTTTGGAACCGCTACATTTTTAGGTACCAACCCCGTTATTAAGTTCTAGAATCTTAAATCTTAAATCTACCCTATCCCCTTTCCCTTGGTTCTCCACGCTCAAATCCCTACTTTTGCGACACCAAAAAGCAAATTCAATAAACCCTACAATATAATTTTATGAGAGATATCAAGCTAGTAGAAGTCCGATCTGAAATTGCTGCAGGCACCAGGGGCGCAAGTTTGGGAATTGACGCCCTGAAAATAGCAAGTCTTGACAAAACTTCTGACTTTTTTACTCAATTTGAACCTGTGCATGTTCAAGATGCAAATAATTTCCTTTTCAGAGGCAATAAATTTCCAAATGCCAAATATATTGATGGCGTTTACCATGTGCTCAAAAATGTGTACAGCAGCATTGAATCGCTCAGATTGGATAAAAAATTCCCTATTGTACTGGCAGGAGATCATTCCACTGCAGCAGGTACCATCATGGGAATCAAAGCAGCCCATCCTGAAAAACGTCTCGGCGTCATTTGGATCGATGCGCATGCTGACCTCCACACACCATATACTACCCCATCTGGAAACATGCACGGAATGCCTTTGGCAATGTGCATTCAAACCGACAACTTGGAGTGTCAGGTAAATGACCCTTCGGAAGATACTGTACAGTTTTGGGAGAAAATCAAAAATATAGGAGGTGAATCCCCAAAGGTGAAGCCTGAGGATATTGTGTTTATTTCGGTAAGGGATACAGAAGAACCAGAAGACCACCTGATTAAAAAATATGGAATCAAAAATTTCCCGACTGCTGAAGTGAGGTCAAAAGGAATCAGAACCATTGCCGCTGAAACATTGGAGATTCTTAAAAGCTGTGATCAGATTTACATTTCCTTTGATGTAGACAGCCTTGATTCTTCGATTTCGGTTGGGACGGGTACGCCTGTTCCTGATGGATTGACAGTGGAAGAAGCCTTACAACTCAATGAGGAATTGATCAAGGACAAAAGGGTGTGCTGTTGGGAAATTGTAGAAGTAAATCCTACCTTGGATTCTGAAAATCTAATGGCAGAAAACGCCTTTGACATCCTTGAAGCCACCACAAAATCATTGGTGGACAATTTCTAAAAAATCCTGTCTGCCAAGCAATTACGCCTGTGGCGTAGCGGACATCTCATATCTCACAACTTCCTGCCGGAAAGCAGGTCTCAAATCTCATGTCTAATTAATGAATTTAGAACAAAAAATATCTGCTACAATCCAACAAGCTTTCAAAGAGCTGTTTGACCATCAAGTTGGAAGTGATCAAATATCCCTTCAACCCACCAATAAGGAATTTGAAGGTACTTATACTTTTGTGGTTTTTCCTTATTTGAGAGTCACCAAACTTAACCCTGAAATCAGCGGTACCAAAATCGGTGAATACCTTACTACCCATTCTGATGTGGTCAAGAGCTTTAATGTGGTAAAAGGATTCCTTAATATTTCTATTCAAGAAACTTCATGGATTGATATTTTTACTCAATTATACAAAAATCCAGATTTGGGAAAACTCCCGAAAAACGGTCAAAAAGTAATGGTGGAATACAGTTCACCAAATACCAACAAGCCCCTTCACCTCGGTCATCTCAGGAACAATTTTCTGGGATATTCGGTAGCAGAAATTTTGAAGGCCAATGGCTATGAAGTCATCAAAGCCAATCTGGTAAATGACCGTGGTATCCATATTTGTAAATCAATGGTTGCCTATAAGCATTTTGCCAATGGAGAAACACCAGAGTCAAGTGGATTAAAAGGAGATCATTTGGCTGGAAAATATTATGTGATATTTGACAGGGAATATAAAAAGCAAATAGCCCATTTGATTGAAAATGGCGATACGGAGGAGGAAGCAAAGAAAAAAGCCGCATTGATGGTTGAAGCCCAAGAGATGTTGAGACTTTGGGAAGCTGGGGACAGTGAAGTTGTTGGACTATGGAAAACCATGAACAATTGGGTTTATGATGGTTTTGATACCACATACAAAAAGATGGGCGTAGATTTCGATAAATTTTACTACGAATCAGACACCTACCTTTTGGGAAAAAATATCGTCGAAGAAGGACTGAAAAAAGGAGTTTTCTTCAAAAAAGAAAATGAATCTGTTTGGGTAGACCTGAGTGAAGAAGGGCTTGATGAAAAACTTGTTCTCAGGGCGGATGGCACTTCCGTGTATATTACCCAGGACATGGGTACTTGTGAACTCAAATACAGCGATTTCAAATTTGACAAATCAGTGTATGTCGTAGGCAACGAACAGGATTATCACTTTGACGTCCTTTTCAAAATCATGCGGAAACTAGGCCGGCCATATGGAGATGGATTGTACCATCTTTCTTACGGTATGGTGGATCTACCTTCAGGAAAAATGAAGTCAAGAGAAGGCACGGTTGTAGATGCGGATGACCTGATGAATGAGATGGTTGCCACTGCTGCGTCCCACACCAAAGAATTGGGTAAAATAGATGGATTTACTGCTGAGGAAGCATCAGAATTATACGAAACTTTAGGCATGGGGGCATTGAAATATTTCTTGTTGAAGGTGGATCCAAAAAAAAGAATGTTATTCAATCCACAGGAGTCTATAGAATTCCAAGGAAATACAGGCCCATTTATCCAATATTCTCATGCCAGAATATCCTCTATTCTAAGAAAAGCAGATCAAATTGGCGTAGATTATTCTCTTAAGGGATTTGAAGGATTGGCAAAACTTGAAGATGCAGAAAGAGATCTAATTGTGGTTTTGAATGACTTCGAGAAAAAAATCAGACAGGCCGGTGAAGAATTTTCACCTTCCCAAATTGCCCAGTATCTTTTTGATTTAGCTAAAGAATATAACAGATTTTATGCGGAATTATCTATCTTCAATGAATCTGATCAAAAAGTTCAATCATTTAGAATTTCTCTTTCTTCTTTGACTGCGAAAACAATCAAAGCAGGCATGAGGTTATTAGGTATAAATGTCCCAGATAGAATGTAATTATGAAAAAAATCCTATTCTTATTCGCCATTATCGCATTTGCTTGCACTTCCAGCATTCAAAAAGAAAAAACTGACCAAAGTCAAATCACAACATTGGAACAATTACTTATGGAAAAATCAATTTATGATTTCAAAATGAAAGACATCAATGGAGAATTGATTGATTTCTCTGAATTCAAAGGTCAAAAATTATTATTGGTAAATGTTGCATCGAAATGTGGTTACACTCCCCAATATGCTGATCTTCAAAAATTACATGAGGCACACGGAGACAAAGTGACCATCATCGGTTTCCCTGCCAACAATTTTGGAGGTCAAGAGCCTGGCACTAATGAAGAAATCAAGCAGTTTTGTTCAGAAAATTATGGTGTCACATTCAAAATGATGGATAAAGTCTCTGTAAAAGGTGCTGACAAAGATCCTCTTTACAGATGGCTTTCTGACAAAGACATGAACGGTTGGAATGACAAGGAACCATCTTGGAATTTTTGTAAGTATTTTATCAATGAAAATGGGGAGTTGGTAAAATTCTTTCCTTCATCAGTCAAACCAATGGATGAAGAGATTATAAAATTAATTCAAGCATAAAAAAGTTGTTGAATCCCATCAGACCTGTTTCCTTTCAGGAAATAGGTCTTTTTTTGTATTTTCGCCAAAAAACAAACCGTGGAGATTACCTTATCAAATAAGAAAGAGGCATGGCTTCATGCCATCAGATTGAGAACCCTTCCATTGGCTTTATCGAGTATCCTGACCGGGACATTCCTTGCTGCCCACAATCATGCCTTTCGGTGGGAAGTATTTGTTTTTGCGGCCCTGACGACCATTTTTTTACAAATTCTCTCAAATCTTGCCAATGATTATGGAGACAGTGTGCATGGTGCTGACAGTTCGGAAAGAGAAGGCCCGATTCGTGCGGTTCAGTCAGGAATCCTCAGTCTTTCAGATATGAAAAAAGCCATCTTTCTGTTTACTGCTTTTTCTCTTATCTCAGGTCTGATTCTATTATATGTTGCTCTTCAGGATTTGCAATTATTCCTTTTGTTTTTGGGGCTAGGTATCGCTGCCATTTTAGCTGCCATCACGTATACTTCAGGTAATAAGCCTTATGGCTATGCGGGGTTTGGAGATGTTTCAGTTTTTGTTTTTTTTGGTTTATTGGGAGTTTTGGGCACATACTTCCTTCATAGTCTCTCTTTTGACTCCATCATTTTATTACCTGCATTTTCTTTGGGTTTTTTTAGTACTGCTGTATTGAACATCAACAATATCAGGGACATCAACTCCGACACCAAAGCCAGAAAAAAATCAATTCCAGTCAGAATCGGGAGAAAAAAAGCAATATTTTATAATTGGATTTTAATCATTGGTGGAAATGTTTTTTTATTGTTTTTTGCTGTTTCAGTTCAGAGTTTGGGTAGCTTACTTGCTTTGATTACAGTTCCCATGATGCTACAAGTTGGGAAAGGCATAAGTAAAAAAACCAGCTCCAAAGAATTAGATCCATATTTGAAAAAAATGGCAATCTCCACCTTACTTTGGGTATTGGCCTTTGGGACAGGATTAATATTTTTTTAGATAAAAAAGGAAAGCTTTTGATGGGTTTAATGTATTTTTTGTATTTTCCTGAATCAAAAAACACCCTTAGATATGAAAACAATTCTCGTACCTTATGATTTTTCCCAAGAAGCGGAATATGCATTTGAATTTGCCTGTGAAATGGCGAAAAGGACTAAGAACCATTTAAAACTTTTCCATGTAATAGAACTCCCCACACCACAGAGTTTTAACAGTATGGGAGAAGCTGGTACTTTTAGTAATGAATCTTCCCAAATTTTCATGATTGAATTGGTTGAAAAAAGAAAAAAACAGATGGCTGAATTCGAGGCCAAATTTGCTGATAAGGGTTTTTCTTTCGAAACTAAGATGGTTTTTGGAAATCCTTTTGCAGGCATATCCAAGGAGATAGTCGATGCGAAGGCAGACATTGTTATTATGGGAAGTAAAGGGTCTTCAGGACTTGAAGAGGTATTGATAGGTAGTAATACTGAAAAAGTGGTCAGAAACGCATCCTGTCCCGTACTCACCATAAAAAGTAAGATCTCACCTAAGGATATCCGCAAAGTTGTTTTTGCCAGTGATTTCAATGAAGTTCCCACTGATGTGATCAACAGACTCAAAACTTCTATGACCATCATCAATGCTGAACTACATCTTGTAAAAATCAATACACCTAGTATTTTTGAAAATACAAGAACATCAATTCAAAAAATTAAATCATTTGCAGAGGACTTTGAACTGGATGCCGCCTCTATGGAAGTCTATAATAGCTCTTCAGAGGAAGATGGGATTTTGGAATATGCAGATGATATCAATGCTGATATGATAGCAATGGCCACGCATGGAAGAACAGGATTTTTACACCTTTTGAGTGGCAGTATTGCTGAAGATGTGGTCAATGCAGCCAAAAGACCTGTATGGACCATGAAATCAAAAAAATAACATGTCCAAAAATAAAAACAACGATTGGAAGAAAAGAGATGGGGTAGTGTATTCGACCCGTGATGACTTCAATTTTGATTTTGGAGCTGGTGCAGAAGCCAATACGCTTCCTGCCCAACAACAAAATCTGAAAGTGATGTTGGATAAAAAATCACGTGGAGGCAAACAAGTAACTCTGGTTGATGGCTTTATTGGTAAGGAAGATGACCTCAAAGAACTCGGCAAACTTCTGAAAAGCAAATGTGGTGTTGGGGGAAGTGCCAAAGACGGTGAAATACTCATCCAAGGAGACCATAGAGATAAGGTATTGCAAATCTTACTTCAGGAGGGTTATAAAGCCAAAAAATCCGGCGGATAACACCAGTGACCTTTGAGGTTTTTTCCAAACCTCGAAGGTCTGCTATTCGAAAGTTTGTTTTAAGCTCAAAAATCCGGGAAATTTTTACTCTTTCATGAAACCAATCCTTACCTGGATCAATCTACTGAACACCAAGTTTTAAATAAGCTTGGTGTTTTCTTTAAATCAATAACCGGCAATGAAATGATAAACAGACTTCGCTATTTTTTCGAATTAATCCTATTGCTTCCTTTTTTTCCATTTTTCTATTTTAAAGGAAAAAAACTTAGAGAGACCATTATTAAATTGAAACCTCAAAGTGAATTCCTTGAATTGGGTTTTGATAAGGATGCCAAAAATATTTTGATCATCGGAGAATCTACCGCAGCAGGAGTTGGAGCAAGTACCAAAGAGAACACATTTGCTTCACAGGTTTATCATCAAAGTCAACAAACTTACAATATCCATAACCTTGGCAAAAATGGATTAAAAGCTAAAAAATTAAAAAGACTATTGACCCATGCAAAACAGGAAATTCCTCAAAAATTTGAATTTGCCATCATATTGATCGGGGCCAATGACTGTTTCAAATTCACACCTCCGGGAAGATTCCGGTATCAATTGAAAGATTTCATTGAATTATTACAAATAGAAAAGTCAGTCCAAAGGATTATCATCCCATCCATAGCACCTGTACAACATTTTCCTTCAATTCCAGGACCCATGCGATTTTTTCTCGGTCTTCACAGGAGTATCCTGACCCGTGAACTTAAGTCTTTGGGAAAGAAGATTCCTGCTTTGGATTTTAACAACTTCAAAATTGAAATGACCTCCGATCTATTGGCTTCGGATGGAATACATCCCTCAGATACCGGTTATGCAATGTTGGCAAAAGCGACTCTTCTATCCTTCCAAAAATACAAGTGACCCGTAAGGGGCCACCTGTATGTCCAAAAAATTAACCACAAACTAAACAGTAAACAGTGCTTTAATTCGAGATAGATAATAAAACGCTCTAGTGCGTAGATTTACGAAAACAAGCCTTCCATTGGATTTTATGAATCAAAAAAATATGAAACAATTTATTTCCAGATTTGCCTTGGTGGTCAGAGACTATGATGAGGCCATCGAATTTTATACCCAAAAACTACATTTTGAACTATTGGAAGACACGGCTATGTCAGAAACCAAAAGGTGGGTGAGAATTGCCCCTCCAGGATTTCAGGAGGGAAACTGTGAAATTTTATTGGCAAAAGCGGTAGGAGAAGATCAAGAGAAGGCAATAGGCCACCAAAGTGGTGGTCGGGTATTTTTATTCTTATATACCGATGATTTTGATAGAGACTACCAGAATCTCCTTGATCAAAAGATCAGTATTTTCCGAGAACGAAGTAATGAGCCCTATGGAAAAGTGGCGGTATTCAAAGATTTATATGGTAACCTATGGGATCTCATTGAGCCCCTGTCGGCCCATAAAAAAGAAGATAGCAATGAACTTGGCTAGAACCATTTCAATTATTGGCCATCCCCTACTTTTGGGAACCTTATATGTGATTTTGATGAGTTTTCATAACCTGCCAAAACACACGGCAATGGCCGTTTCTATTTCTGTTATCGGACTGATTACGATCCCCATTATTTTTAATAATTGGAGAAAAACAAAAAAGGGAACTTATACCAACTTTGATGTTTCGGATCAGCAACAGCGGAAAGGTTTTTATCCCTTTGCCATTACTTTATTTATTGTTTTGCTTTTGGTCTTTTGGTTTTTTGACTTCCCAATAGAGGTGATTTCAAAGTCTTTGGTGTTTTTTGCAATGGTCTTGCTGATGGCATTGATCAACCTTCGGTTAAAAGCTTCCATGCATGCTGGGATCGCATTCTATATTGCTGTATCTGTTTTCAGCATTGGCTTATGGTCTGGTTTTCTATTATTGGTTTTGGCTTTGCTGATTTCATGGTCCAGATTGAGGTTAAAAAGACATAGTGAATTAGAGCTCATTGTAGGCGGATTTATTGGGTCAGTTTTCGGATGGTTGAGTTTGATGGTATGAGAGACTAATTCCAAGATTTATTTTTTCCATTTCTGACTAAATCCAAATTAATCATCCATTTCAATACTTTCATCGTCTAAAAGAAAATCAGTTTATCACCAAAACCAGAAGATAACCGATATATAAAGCCAAAAGAAGGCCTCCCTCCCATCGCTCCAAAGCCCGACCCTTTCCTGTAAAAATAAACATAAACAACAACAGCCCCGCTAAAATATTGGTCAGGATATCAAGATTACTTGCCTGATTGACCTGTACCGGTGTAATGATGGATGAAAGGCCCAAAATCAAAAAGGTATTGAAAATATTGGAACCCACCACATTCCCTATGGCTATGTCTACTTTCTTCTTCCTAACTGCCGCAACAGATGTGGCCAATTCCGGCAAGGAAGTACCGATAGAAACTATGGTCAGTCCAATTATTCTTTCTGACATGCCGAATAGTTGGGCCAATTCAACGGCATTGTCTACTATCAGTTTTCCACCTAATATCAAGCCTGCCAATCCAACTAAAATCCAAAAGATAGACTTTGTTGTTGTATAGCCTTGAGGAATTTCTACCGCTTCATCTGTTTCTTGGGAGTTTTTTGCAACCGTAATGTTATAGACCAAAAAAATCACAAAAAATAAGATCAACACCAAGCCATCAGACCTGGAAATCAGATTCCCAACCTGAAAGTCTAAAAGCATGTCATTGGCCAAAACCCAAATCAAAACTGCTGCTAATAAACTTAATGGGATCTCAATCCAGGTTGTATTGGATTTGACAGTGAGCGGATAGATCAAAGCAGAAATCCCCAAAATCCCCAGCACATTAAAAATATTACTTCCCAGAACATTGCCCATGACCATTTCAGATGAGCCACTGACAGCAGCAAAAATATTGACCACCATTTCAGGGGCAGAAGTGCCAAAAGCGACAATGGTCAAGCCAATGACAATATTGGGAATACCGAAATTCGCAGCCAATGCAGATGCAGCATCAACGAGTTTTTCCGCTCCAAAAACCAAAAGCACAAAACCTAAAACCAATAAAATGACAGGAATTACCATAGTTCAGAGAAATTGAATCAAATGTCGTGTTTGTTGGAAATATTTTTTCACTTTGTTGAAAATAAATTAAGATATGGTTCACATTTTGATCAAGAATAAAATGATATTTGCCCCATATTGAGAGATCCTCAAAAGATAAATGAAAAGCCTCTTTAACTCCTTATCCTTATTGCTGGTATTGGTCATTGGATCAAACAGTATTTTGAGCGGATTCTCCGAAATTGAGGATAAACAGTTGCTTTCATTTGAGCAGGATTTCCTTAGCGATTCTCAAGTTGATGGAGATTTCCATTTTTTTGTAGAAACATCATTTGAAAAAATCCTTATTCCTTCTATTAAAATTAAGGATCTGGGAGATGCAGGTTTGGGTCTTGGTTCAAATGAAGGTTCGACATTACTAGAAATTGGAACCCTCCGGTCAGATTGGTTCAAGAAGAAGTTGAGATTTTTTGATATTCAAAAACTACTTTACCCCTTCCATTTTTTTCTTTAAATGTGAATTGAAAGAGTAGCTAAAGGTCCAATTCCTCCTTTAAGCTGATTTATGGATTCCCGATAAACTTCGGTTATCCCAAATTCTTCCTTTTACATTCACAAATTTACACTTACATCATGTTAGACATTGATCCTGCGTCATTGGGTATATCCCTGATCGCATTGTTGGCTTTTATCTGGCCACTATATTATTACAGCAGAAAACAAAAACGGAGATTGAAATCGCAGCAAGAATTTCTTGACAATATCCGTCAGGCATCCCAACTTCAATTTGACCATGAAGATCATTGGCGAGGATTATACGGCATGGGTCTCGATATCAAAAATAAAAAGCTCATTTATGTATATTTCGGAACCCCTTCAGAAACGACGATCATAGATCTCCAAAAATCCCATAGAATTTCTGTTCAGAAAGTTGAGCACGAAATAAGCAATGGAAAAGACAAGAGACAGATCATAGATCATTTGGCAATCCACATAGAATGTATGGACAAAACCCATGTTTTGGAAATCTATGATTGTGATAAGTTATCGGATCTTGATGGAGAATGGCCGTTGGTCAAAAAATGGGAAAATATTCTGAAGCCTTTGGTCAAAGAGAAGCCCTTGGTCAAAGAAACCAGATTTGAAAAAGAGGTGATAAAATCACTGAAAGAAATCGAACTTCTTTGATCAGTTAATATTCATGAGATTCTGTAGAATCGTTTGATAGAACGAGGATGACACTGATCAAGCTGATTTCCACTGATTTTTTATCTGTGTGCATCAGCCCAATCAGCGTCATCTGCGTTCCATAAATCTAAAAACAAACATTAATCAGTCTTCAATTCCAATTTGTAAAGATTCAGGTTTTCTTTCCCGTCAGGTGATTTAACTACACTTTCGAATTTCATCCCTACTTTTTCCAACAGTTTGATTGAAGTTGCATTTTCAGGAAGTGTGATGGCCAATAAAGTTTTGATCCGCAACTGTTCACCTGCATATTGAATGACCGCATCAGCTGCCTCATAAGCATATCCTTTCCCCATATATTCCGGCAAAAAAGCAAAACCCATATCAGGATACTCTAGACTGTCTCTTTTGAGAATTCCGCACATTCCAATGGGATTACCCGACTCAAGTAACTCAACTAGATAAAGTCCAAACCCATATTTTTCATAACTGAGCAAAGGGCCATTTTGAAGATAATTTTTTGCATCCTCTAAATTTCTGACTCCCCTATCGCCAATATACCTTAACCAACCGGGGCTGTTAAGCAATTTTACTATAAAGAGTGTGTCATCAAGATTCAATTTCCTGATTATAAGTCTCTCTGTCTTTAGAATATGTTCCATAAAGGGAAGTTCTAAGTTTTTTTATCAAGACGAAAATTAGTTGAATTACTAGTCATATTTTTTTAAAATACTTCCATTCCTCTGTATAGCCAAACATTTCTATTTGGAATCGACTAATTTCACCAATTTTAGCTCTCTAACAAAGAGAAGCTTGAATTTCACTTACGACCAACTTCGGTCTTCGGTCTTCCGTCTCCCAACTATCCAACACATATTCCTTTCATTTCTTTCACTTTTTAGACATCTTTGTTTTTCATCCAAGAAGGATTGCATGCTCATAGACCAACATCAAAGGATTCACAATTACCTCCGGATATCGCTCACTGATAGCTGCAATTTCCGCTGTGCCTATTGTATGCCCAATGAGGAGATCGAATGCATGCCCAATTCCAAACTCATGTCCACTGATGAGATCGAGTCCATAGCAAAGACATTTGTAGGCTTGGGCGTGAACAAAATCCGGTTGACCGGAGGAGAACCATTGGTAAGGAAAGAGTTTCCCGAGATTGTAAGAAGGTTATCCAAACTTCCTGTTGAACTGACCCTGACCACCAACGGGGTATTGGTGCACAAGCATTTGGAGTTGTTCAAAGAGGCCGGCATCCGTTCCCTGAATGTCAGTTTGGATACTTTGGATCCGGAGACTTTTTTCAAACTGACCAAAAGAAATCAATTCCAACAAGTTTGGGACAATATCATTTTGCTTTTGGATAATGGCTTCCGGGTCAAAATAAATGCGGTAGCTCTCAATGGAATTATTGAAAAAGAGCTTTTGGGATTTGTAAAGATTACCGAAAAATTACCGCTTCATGTACGTTTCATAGAATTCATGCCATTTACAGGCAATCATTGGAAAAGTGATAAAGTAATCACTGCCCGTCAAATGCTGGAAATGGTACAGACTGAATTTGACACCGTCAAATTGGTAGACGAAAAACATGACACCGCCAAAAAATTCAAAGCAGTTGGTCATCAAGGCACCTTTGCCTTTATCACCACCATGAGCGAGCATTTTTGTGGCAGCTGCAACAGGATGAGAATCACAGCAGATGGAAAAATGAAAAACTGCCTTTTTGGAAAAGAAGAAATGGATTTATTGGGGACTTTAAGAAAAGGTGAGGATATACTTCCTTTGATCAAACTTTCTATTTTCAGGAAGCATGCCATCTTAGGTGGACAGTTTACCCAAGACTATGAAAAGGCTGATGCCGATAAAATCGAAAACCGTAGCATGATCAAAATAGGAGGTTAATTCCTTTATGATTTTTCACGAAGTAAAATCAATAGAGCATCCATAATATTCAAATCTAGATAATTCAATGTAGGCCTACCAAACAATATCTTAATATCCAAATATCAATCAATATCGCATTAAGAATTGATTGATCTTTGGAAACCTAAAAAACCCCAAAGATTTAAACATAAAGATGATATCCGTAACTAAAGCCAAAGAGATTTTATCCAAATACATCATAAAGGGTCAACCTGTTTACATGCCTTTAGAGGAAGCCTTGGGAATGTTTTTGGCCGAGGATATTCCTTCCGGTTATGATATACCATTTTTTGACAACTCAGCCATGGATGGCTATGCCATTGCTTGGAAGGATGGGGACAACAAAAGAAAGCTGAGGAATGAGACCAAAATCAGGGCTGGGGAATTGGAGGATTTTGTGTTGGATGAAAATGAAGCCATACGGATCTTTACAGGAGCCCCGGTACCAAAGGGTGCAGATACCATTATTCCTCAGGAATGGGTGAAGATAGACGGAAATACATTATCATTTGAGACAGATATATTTGAAAAAGGGTCCAACCTCAGGTCTCAAGGAGCACAAAATAAGGTTGGCGATATCATAGCCTTAAAAGGATCTGAAATCACTCCGGGAATGATTGGCTTGCTTTCTTCAGTTGGACTCCATGAAGTCAGAGTATTTTCAAAACCTACGGTAGGAATCATTCTGACAGGGGATGAATTGGAGGAAATCGGAAAGCCTTTAAGTTTTGGAAAAGTGTATAATTCCAATGGCCCTGTTCTCAAAACCTACCTCAAACAGTTGGGAATAGATGAAATTGAATTGGCCACGGCCTTGGATGAACCGGCTAAATTGCAGGCAACCATAGACCGCTTTATTGAAAAATTCGATGTCGTCCTTATTTCCGGAGGAATCTCAGTAGGCGATTATGATTTTGTGAAAGGGAGTTTGGAAAAAGCAGGAGTAAAAGAACTTTTCTACAAAATCAGGCAAAAACCCGGCAAACCGCTTTTCGTCGGCCAAAGACAAAACCAATGGATCTTTGCCTTACCTGGAAATCCGGCTTCCACCCTCACCTGCTTCAACCAATATGTCAAGCCTTGTCTGATGGCATGGATGGGCAAAACCAATGTTTGGGAACCAACGGGGAGTTTCCCTTTGGTATATGATTATATAAAAAAAGCCGGGATCTCCCATTTTCTCAAAGCAAAATTACAAAATGGCTCAGTTCACATCCTTCCAGGACAGGAATCTTTTAACCTGATTTCTTATGGGACTGCCAATTGCATTGCAGAAATCGGGGAAGAAGTGGAATCTCTACAGGCCGGCGCCCCTGTCAATGTTTATGTTTGGTAAAATATGGCATTGGAACTGAGCGATCTTTTTCTGTATCTCGTCCTACCCTTGGTGGCATTTTTATATGCTTCAGTGGGCCATGGAGGTGCCAGCAGTTATCTGATGGTATTGGCTTTATTGAACTTTGCTCCTGAGCAAATCCGCCCCACTGCACTCATCATGAATATGTTTGTGTCCATGATGGCTTTTTTTGGATTCAGAAAGACTGTGGTTTTTCCAAATAGATTGTTTCTTTCCCTGATCATTTTTTCCATTCCTGCAGCATATCTAGGCGGTTCAATTTTGGTAGATACCATCCTTTACAAAAGGATATTAGGAATTTTGCTTTTCTTCCCCATCCTGAGATTTCTCAATGTCTTCCCTATCAATGAAGGCAATTCAGTCGAACAAAAATGGTGGATGGCACCTCTTTTGGGATTATTGATAGGCTTCTTTTCCGGCCTGATTGGTATTGGTGGTGGAATCATCCTTTCCCCCATTCTGTTGATGCTGGGCTGGACCACTATGAAGGAAACCGCCGCGGTCAGTGCCCTGTTTATTTTCCTGAATTCTGTTTCCGGCTTTCTGGGAGCTGATGGCTTTCAGATTCAGATTGATCAGCAGTTATGGATTGTGATGCCTCTGACTATTTTAGGAGGAGGGCTTGGCGCTTATTTGGGTGCCAGAAAGTTCAATCCTGTTGCCATCAAATATTTGCTGACTGTGGTCCTGTTCATTGCTGCTGTTAAATTAATATGGACTGGCTAATAGATTTTGATTAAATTTAAATTAAAAAAATAATAGCTTATGATTAAGGTCAAAGCCTTCGGAATGGTAGCAGAAAAAATCCGGACGAATGAATTGGAATTGCAATACATGCCTGACACAGAAGTCCTCCTTGGGTTTCTGCACCAACAATTTCCCGATCTGAAACATATCAAATTCAGCCTTGCGGTCAATAGAAAGCAGGCAGTTGGAAAAACCATGATACCCCTTGGTGCCGAAGTGGCACTGCTGCCACCTTTTTCGGGAGGGTGATTGAGCGATGGGGTATTGATAAATTATGGGTTGGTTATTTGGTTATTTTTCTTTTGGGAAATCTAGAATTCAGTGATTTTATTTAAAGACATAGAAGCCTTTATATTGGCCGGTGGTAAAAGCCTTCGAATGGGGGAAGATAAGGGCCTGGCATTATTAAATGGTTCACCAATGATTACCTCAGTCATCAAAACCTTACAATCGATCCCTTTGGAGGTAAAATTGATTACAGAAAATCCCGATTACACTCAATTTTGCTTACCTTTATACAAGGACAAAATTAAGAATAAAGGTCCCATGGGAGGTTTGATGACTGCTTTACAACAGACCTCCGCTGCTTATGTCTTACTGTTGGGATGTGATATGCCCTTTCTTACCAAGAAAGCCATCGATCACTTGATTGACAATAGCAGAGAAAATATGACTACAGTGGCCGAGACTAATGGATTTATCAATCCCCTATTGGCCATTTATCCCAAATCCATCCTTCCTGAGCTAAAGGTGCATTTAAAATATGACCGACTCAAGATGCAGGATTTTATTTGTTCCCAAAACCACCACAAAGTAAAAATGGATCATTTTGAAAAAATAGAACCAAATGCTTTGACAAATATTAATAGTAGGGAAGAACTGAAACACTGGAACAGGAAATGATTATGGACAGATTTGCAAGACAACAGGTATTGCCCGGATTTGGAAAAGAGGCCCAAGAAAAACTTAAGCATTCCAAAATATTGGTAATTGGTGCTGGAGGATTAGGGTGTCCGGCATTGTTATATTTGGCTGCTGCAGGTGTGGGTACTATAGGCATCATGGATGGTGATATGGTTTCATTGTCCAATCTAAACAGACAGATACTTTTTGGTGAAAGTGACCTTGGATTAAACAAAGCGGAAACTGCCGCTCATTTTTTGAAATCCAAATATTCTGATATCCATATTGATTGTATTCCAGAGTTTATCACCACCGAAAATGCTGCACCCGTAATTTCAAAATATGACTTGATCCTAGATGGTTCGGACAATTTCCCCACCCGGTACCTGGTCAATGACATATGTGTCTTATTGAAAAAACCTTTGGTATTTGGAGCCATTTATCAAAATCAGGGACAAGTTGGAATCCTCAATGCAAAAGATTCCAATAGCGTCAATTATAGAGATCTTTTCCCTGATCCGCCTACTGCTTATGAAATTCCCAATTGCAACGAGACGGGTGTTTTGGGCGTATTGCCAGGCATTATCGGGACAATTCAGGCAACAGAAGCCATTAAATTTATAACAGGATTTGGCAGTACCTTGATAGATAAAATGCTTTTCTACAATCTGCTTGATCACCAATCCTACGAAGTTGGCCTGAATAAAAATCCTGATGCCCATCTTTCGATGCCAAATACCATTGCCGAATTCATGGAAGTTGACTATGCTGTTGTTTGTGGAAATGGTGACAGTATTAACTGGGTAGAAGCCATTGGACTTTTGAAGAAATTTCCTGATGGAAAGCTGATCGATGTCAGAGAAAAAGATGAAGCCCCTAGGCTTAAAAAAATAAAACACCTGTCTTTTCCTGTCTCTGAAATTGAAGAAACTATCGGCGTTTTGAATTCAATTGATCCCGTATTGTTATTTTGCCAAAGCGGTATCAGAAGTTTAAAAACAGTAAAAATATTGGAAAAAGCTTTTCCCGGAAAAAAAATCCATTCTATTTCGGGAGGTATAGAAGCATTGGATTCACCGATCAACAAAAACTATCATGGAAACTAAAAGAACACCAAAAAACATATTTGTTCAGGGGGCCATTTCTCCTGATAAAATTGCCAAATCCATCGCTAACCACAGTACGAAAACCGATATTGGCGGCCACAGTATTTTCCTGGGACAGGTAAGAGCAGATCAAAAAGAGGAAGGAAAAGTCATTGCCATAGAATACACCGCCTATGAAGAAATGGCATTGGAGAAGGCATTTGAAATACGCGAGGCCATTTTCGCCAAATACCCACTTTCCTGCATGCATATTTACCACAGTCTTGGTGAAGTCAAATCCGGAGAAATCTGTCTTTTTGTATTTACTTCCTCCAAACACCGCAAAGCCGCCATTGATGCCTGTGAAGAATTGGTAGAAAAAATCAAAAAAGAAGTTCCGGTTTGGGGGAAGGAGATTTTGGAGAATGAGAAAAGTGTTTGGAAGGAGAATACATGATGAATTATTTTATCCAATCAGGTGCTTCATTTTCTGAGTTTTATTATTTCGTCCTTTAATTTTGGTAATTCTCTCACAATTATTGTCCAAATTACTTCATCAGAAATGTTGTCATATTCGTGAGCTATTCTGTTTCTCGTCCCAATAATTTGCCTAGCATTTTGAATTTCAATGCTAGTGTTTTTGTAATTAGTTAATCTGTTTACCGCCTCTCCAATAATTTCAATATTTCTTTCAACCGCTTTTTTAGTTTTAATGTCTTTTTGAAATTCGAAAAAATCTCTATTCTCAGGTAAAAAATCAAAAATCTCGTCAATCGATCTTAAAATATCCTCAAGCCATGCATTTATTTTGTTATCCATAAATTACAACTTTAGACTTGTCAATTTCCTTCTTGAAAAATGAGTTTTTAATACCCCGTTCCTCAATTAAGTCAATTTCACGCTTTAAAATATTTTCCAATTTATCTTTTAGTTGAAAGTATAAATCTGTATATTTTATCGGGTCATTTTCGTCAAAATCAACGACAAAGTCAATGTCAGAATTTGCAGAAAAGTTATCTGTGAGTACAGAACCAATAACTGAAAAATTCTTGACTTTATACTCTATACAAAGTTGCTTTATTCGTTCTAATTTTTTTTCTGAAATATTCATGTACGAAATTTATATTCTACAAAGTTAAGTTTTTTTATCGTTAGTTCTGTTTTAGTATTTGCCACAACTCCGGCTATTGATAAAGCTATTCTACCTCAGTAGGCTATACTGACTAAAAATATAAGTTTAGAAATAAATTCCTATGTCATTCAATATCACCAAAAATTTAAAATTTGGAATTGTTTTTTTTTTTTTTACAATTGATAGATTGAATACTTCAATGCTAAAGGCTTTTAAGTATCACATGATTCAATTTTAATGACTTCAAGGATACTGATATTTACTTCAGAAATTTGTTAGACATAAGTAATATCAAGAACATTGACATAATGCATTTCATGCTACATTCATCTTACCAGTTTCAAAATGATTAAGATTAGGTTAATTTTTGTTCTATTGATTTTATTGAGTTCGTGCAACTTTGAGGATTCTAGTATGGAGGCATGTCATGTTTTGATAGATGGGGTTTATCAATTTCCAGAACTCCCAAAAAATCATGGCATGACTCGCGAGGAAATAGATGAATATTGGGATCTTCCAGAAGAATTAGCTGCATGTATATCCACGAAAGGCTTGATACCTACTGTCTTAGATTATCCCAATATTTATTTAATCTTGGCCGGCTCAAATGAACAGCACGGGTATACTTCCTTAATATATTTGAGGTTTAGAGGTGCCAGGGAATTAGAATCCAGACCTGACCGTGGTACCGAATTGCTTAGTAAATATAAGACAATAGATCCTTTAGGATACAGTATGGATTGGGAACCTGTGGAAGTTGGAAGTTACCAGTTCAGGATTATTTTCCTAGAGATCATATTTAGCCAATATGCCAACCTTGAACCCTTGACGGTGTCCGAAAAAACCGAATTGGTCGAGCTGGCAAGAAATTACTTGATCAAAAAGGAAAGCAGTGAAATCCATGGCGAATTGGGAATCGCTTCCACTTCAGCAGTATTGTTAAGGTTAATGAAGGCGGATGATTATGCTCCTTTTATGGAAGTATATGACCCTGAAGGATGGGCCTGGAGGGATATAGCTTTGTGACCCCCGAGATGCGTTAGGAGATTTATAGCTTGTCAGGTGAGTACCTAGCCCATATAAGGCCATGAGCAGTGTTTGGAATGCCTGTATTCCTTGCCAAATTAATTGCTTCTAAAATCCAACATCCATTTAAATAGAATAAGTATTTTCAATCGGGCAACAACACCTTGTCCACCACATGGATTATACCATTTGAAGCGGGAACGCTTCCTACGATTTTGCCTCCATTGACCAATACGGTACCATCGTCTGACTTCTCTATTACTACAGAAGCACCATGTGCAGTGCCAAGCTTTCTGCCATTTACAAAGTCTTCCACTTTGTATACTCCTAGGAGAACATGGTATTCTAAAATATCCCTAAGTTGCCTTTGGTTTTCTTTTTTTGTCAAAGTTGTGAGTGTGCCATCGGGTAAAGCATCAAAAGCAGTATTGATAGGTGCAAAAACAGTGAAAGGTCCCACGTTCGTTAGGACATCTACATAATCAGCAGCTTTCAATGCTGCTACCAAAGTAGAATGATCGGCAGAACCTACAGCTACCTGCACTATATTGGGATTTGACACATCATCTTTGACTCCAGATTGACCTACATGTGTTGTCTCCAAAGCAGTATTGTTGCTGTTTTGACTTTCTGAAGACCCACATCCTATAATCAATAGGAGCGAACCAATAATTGTAAAGGATTTAAATATCGATTTCATTTTGTCTTGGGTTTGAATATGAGCGCAATATATAAAAAGACATTTTTATCTTTTATGATAAAGATCATACTTTGAAAACATTTGATAAAAAATTATTGGGAATATCTTCTTTGATCAATATTGCCAAACTACTGTTTTTAATTCAGTTTAGATATCAGGAACATTTCCTTCTTCCCGAAACCTCGAAGCCCTATCTTCTTTACTGATAAAGGAAGATAACTAAAAAAAGTAAGGCATTTTTTGAATGACATTATTATAAAAACAGATTTATTTTTATCATAAATACTATCTATTCTATTAAATTCACAAATTATTTTATAATTTAAAGTTCTCATGATTTTTGTCATGTTTTGAGAAAAAAATAGTAGACAACTTTGTCCTATAAAAGATCCACCCTATGGGTAAACGTCAAAAAATCAAAAGAAATTTATTCAAATACAACTTAGTCCCTCCTAGAGTTTGGAGACCTTATGCGACTGTTTTGGTTGCAGCTATTTTTGGCTTGGGATTATACCTGATACGCTTAAGCAACGCAGCATCCTACTTATCGGATGATCCTCAGGCCTGTGTCAATTGCCACATCATGACACCCCAATATATCACGTGGACACGCAGTTCACACCGGGAAGTAGCACATTGCAATGATTGCCATGTACCTCATAACAATATTGCCAACAAATATTTCTTCAAAGCCAAAGATGGTTTGTACCATGCTTCAGTTTTTACCCTAAGGGCTGAACCACAGGTTATCAAAGCTTTAGAACCATCCATTAAAGTCATACAAAGTAATTGTATCCGATGCCATGAGGATCAGGTGACAGATGCAAAGTTGATAGGGCTTGTAGAAAATCACCATCCACATCGAACCGATAGAATCTGCTGGGAGTGTCATAGGGAAGTGCCTCATGGAAAAATAAGGAGTTTGGCTTCAGTAGGGCATCAGATTGAACCCATCCGTGCCCATGCCCCACCGGACTTGGAAATTATTCCCCAATGGCTCAAAGAAAGCATGCAAAAAAACAAGCAATAAAAACATCATTTTCAAAACCCCACACTCATGAAAAATTGGATTCTTTTTGGATTAACAGCCGTAATAGTCTTTTTGCTGGCTATGTTGGCCTATACTATCATGGACAGAAAAACTGAGGCAAGATTTGCCTATCAGCCTAAAGTACAGATTGAAGGAATCGAACCAAGGGATTCGGTATGGGGGTTGAATTACCCCAGACAGTATCAATCCTATATGAAGACCCAAGACACTACTTTCAAAAGTATGTACAATACCAGTGGTTTTATGGATGTATTGGATGATCAGCCTGAACTAATTGTTCTCTGGGCAGGATATGCCTTCAGCAAAGGATATAATCAACCAAGGGGTCATGCCTATGCCATCACGGATGTATTAAACTCAGTTCGAATTGGTTCGCCCATGGAGCCGGGTGATGGTGTGATGCCCAGTACCTGTTGGACTTGTAAAAGCCCTGATGTACCTAGATTAATGAGCGAAATGGGAGTCACTGAATATTACAGCACCAAATTATCTAATTTGGGTTCTGAGGTGATCAATCCCATTGGATGCGCTGATTGCCATAATCCTGAAACCATGAACCTGACCATCACGCGTCCTGCATTAATTGAAGCTTTTGAAGCCATGGGCAAAGACATCAATCAGGCTTCCCATCAGGAAATGCGCTCTTTGGTCTGCGCTCAATGTCATGTGGAATATTATTTTGACAAGACAAAGCCGGGAAAAGAAAATGCAAATTACCTCACCTTCCCATGGAAAGATGGGTTGAGTGTGGAAGCCATGGAGAATTATTATGACAATATTGATTTTGCAGATTGGACACATCCCATCAGCAAGGCCAAAATGCTCAAAGCACAGCATCCTGATTATGAAATTTTTGAAATGGGAGTCCATGCCAAAAGAGGTGTATCCTGTGCAGATTGCCATATGCCGTACAAAAACGAAGGTGGACAGAAATTCACAGACCACCATATCGGTTCACCCCTCAGCAATGTGGAAAACTCCTGTTTCGTTTGCCACCGGGAAAAACAGGAAGACCTCATGACCGATGTGTATGATAGGCAAAGAAAGGTCAAAGAAGGATCCTCCAAATTACAAAAACAATTGGCCATGGCACACATCGAGGCCGGCAAAGCCTGGGAATTAGGGGCCACAGAAGAGCAAATGAAAGAGATTCTGAAAGGAATCCGCCATGCTCAATGGAGATGGGATTTTGTAGTGGCTTCTCATGGAGGTGCTTTTCATGCACCTTTGGAGTCCAGTAGAATTATCACCTCTGCCATGAGTACTATTCAGGAAAGCAGAATCCAACTGACAAGGTTGCTGGCTTCAATGGGACATAATAAACCTGTTGATATGCCTGACTTCAATGATAAAGCTGCTTTACAAGCCTACATCGGACTTGATATGGAAAAAGAACTCTTGGAGAAAACCAAATTCTTAGAGCAGGTTGTACCGCAATGGCTAAAGGATGGTAAAGCTCGGGAAGCCAAAAAAGAAGTAAAAGTCCTTAGCAGCAAATAACCAATCATTTTAATTCCCAAGCCATGAAAAAGCTATTGATATTGGGATGGGGAATTTTGTTTTTCCTCTCCTACCAAAGTCTGTATGCCCAATTTAAAATAGATGGACAAATTCTTCAACGTTCGGAATTCCGAAACGGATTTGGAAGACTTATCTCCGAAGATCAAAAACCCTTTGCATTTATAGGTCACCGTGCCAGGCTACAAGCAGCATATGAAATGGAAAATTTCACTTTCTATATGAGCATACAGGATGTTAGGGTATGGGGAAATACACCGCAGGTAAAAGCCTCTGACAATTTCCTATCAGTTCATGAAGCTTGGGCAATGGCTAAAATTTCGGATACCTGGAAGGTGAAATTAGGAAGACAGGAACTCAATTATGATAACTTCAGGTTTTTGGGAAACTTGGATTGGGCATTGCAGGGACGGGCACATGATTTTGCTTTGGCAATGCACGAAAAAGACAACATGAAGTTCCATTTTGGAGGCGCCTATAACCAAGCTTCCCAGGCGCTTGTAGATCAGCCATTTCTAATCCCCAACCAATACAAAATAGCCCAAATGGCCCGGTATGAAAATAAATGGGGCAAAGTCCAATTTTCTGCTTTGTTCTGGAATGATGGGCGAGAATGGCAAAACTTTGATACCAACGGAGCACTGTTGGAAAAAGGTATACGATATAGATCTACTTTGGGCGTTCCTACTTTCAAATACAATTCCGGAAATTCTCAAGTTTCTGCATTTTATTACCATCAATTCGGAAAGGACATCGCGGGAAGAAATCTGAACGCATACAATTTCAGCATCGCATATAACCATACATTTCCAATCAATGCAGAGGAAGGTAAAGTCTGGACTGTATCCGTGGGCACTGAACATATCAGTGGCACAGCTAACAATGAAACCGAAAAAAACAATTCGTATAACCCTCTTTATGGCACCAACCATTTATTCAATGGCTATATGGACTTATTTTTTGTGGGAGGAACTCATGAGGACAATGTTGGTTTGGAAGATTATTTTGTTCGATCCAGGTATGCTTTCAACAAAAAGTTCTTTCTCCAAGGTGACATCCATGCTTTCTTTGCTCAGAATAAAATATTCAGGCTAGAAGAACCGGGCAGTTCAAACCAATTGGATGCATACTTTGGAACACAATTGGATTTTTCATTGGGATATATTGTCAATGATGCATTTTCCATCCAAAGTGGTTACAGTCAATTCTTCAGTACCGATTCATTTGCTTACATTCAGAATAACAATAATCCAAAAGGAACCCAAAACTGGGCTTACCTAATGTTGATCTTCAGGCCAACCATGAAAAATAAATTTATCGGTATTTTGCTCTAAAAACATGAAAATCATCAGAATACTGCTTTCCACCAAAGTCACATTGATCTTGTTCATAGCATTTGCCGGATCGATGGCGGTGGCTACATTTATTGAAAATGACCATGGAACTCCAGTAGCCCGCTCCATGGTTTATGATGCTTGGTGGTTTGAAATTATCATGATTTGGATGGCCATCAACTTTTTGGCGCATATCAACCAATACCGACTGTTTCATAAAAACCGATGGCCTATCGGGCTCTTCCATATTTCATTTGTCATCATCATCTTAGGTGCAGGAGTGACACGATACTTTAGTGAAGAAGGAATTATGCATATCCGTCAGGGCCAAGAAGAGAATACTTTTTACACCACTGCCCATTACCTGCAGATCAATGAAAGCAATGAAGATGGCATACATTCCTTTGAAAAACCCCTCCTTCTACTCCCTAAGGACTTCAAGCCCAAAACCGTCTTTGCCAATTTGGGTGACTCCAAATTCAAGGTGGTCTTTGAAAAATATATTCAAGGTGCAAAGGAAGAATTCTTGGACGGAACGGAGACTTTTGTTGATTTGGCAGTTGCCATTGGTGCAGGACGGGAAGATTATTTGGTGGATAAAGGTAAATTTATTCAAATGGGTGATATCACATTGAGTACCAAAAATGACCCAAACCACACTATTCGGATTTACAAAGAAAATCAATCTTGGATCATTGAATCAGATATACATTTACAACTGATGGAGATGGCTACCCAACAAATGGGAAATCAACATGCCGGAGAAACCCAACCACTCCAATTGCGGACGCTTTATCAATGGGAAGGTGGGGCATTTTTGGTCAAAGGAATTCATGAAAACGCCAAACTGGGCTATGTAGGGGAAGAAGATTCCGAATTAGCCAAAAATCTGTTGGATGTCATCAAATACAGCATTCAGGATGAATCAGGTCAAAACATTACAGAGGCATTTGTGAAGATGGTCAGCTTCAATCCAAGTTGGACTACTTTTTCTTATGAAGGCAAAAACTATTCGGCCACTTTTGGCCCTAAACCCATACACTTGCCCTTTGGTCTTTACCTTAATGCATTCGAACTGGAAAGATATCCCGGAAGTCAAAGCCCTGCAAGCTATGCAAGCGAAGTCATGGTGATGGATCAGGGAGAAGAGGTTCCCTATCGTATTTTCATGAATAATGTATTGGATCATAAAGGGTTCAGGTTTTACCAATCTTCTTATGATACCGATGAGAGAGGTACGGTACTCTCTGTCAATCAAGACAGGCCCGGCACCTATATCACCTATTTGGGATATCTACTTTTGACGGTGGGTATGTTTCTAACACTCTTTGCAAAAGGTAGCAGGTTCAGAATCCTGAATACCAAACTCGGAAATATCAAAAAAGTCGCTGCATCTCTTCTGATTTTATTGGGTACAACTTCCAACAGTTTTGCCCAAGAATCAGAATCAATAAACCCCGCCATAGTCCCTTTGGAACAAGCGGAGGCTTATGGCAAACTCATTGTTCAGGATTTGGATGGAAGAATGAAGCCTTTGAATACATTGGCCAATGAAATCACGAGAAAGCTAACAGGGAAAACATACGTAACTATCCCAAATCAGGAAGACGAATTCAGGTTAAGTCCGGAACAATTCCTCCTTGCGGTACAAATGGACCCGAGTACATACAGTCATTTACCCCTGATAAAAATTGACAAGACAAAGTCCTTTGAGGTTTTTCAGCTTTTGGGTAAGGAAGCAAGTGACAGGATCAGTTTCAGGGATTTTTTGGATGAGGAAGGAAATTACCTGATACAGGATTTGGTAGAAAAAGCAAATCAACTCAAACCTTCCGAAAGAAATGAAGGACATAAAGAGTTACTCAAAACTGATGAAAGGTTCAATATTTTCTATGGTTTGCTTACAGGAGACTTTTTACGGCTATTCCCAAACAAATTGGACGGAAACAATACATGGTTTACCGGCCAGCAGTATATGCAGGGTTTTGATGAAGAAGATGCTGTTTTTGTCAAAAACATTACTCCACTCTACCTCAGTGCACTCACCAAAGGCCTTGAAGAAGGAAATTGGGAGGAAGCCGAAGAAACCTTGTCATACATTGCATTGTATCAGGAAAAAATCGGAGAGGATGTCTATCCCACATCCAATGAAATCCAAGCAGAATTGCTCTATAACAAATTGAATCTTGGAACCAGACTTTTTGGTCTGTTTTGGCTTTTGGGTGCAGCAATGCTCTTTTTGGGAATTTTGATGCTTTTCAATAATGATGGCATTTGGAAAAAAGTCTGGTCAGTCGGTAAAATATTGACTTGGTTGGGTTTTCTGACCTTTACTTTCCACCTCAGTTTGAGATGGTACATCGCCAAACATCCGCCTTGGAGTGATGGGTTTGAGATGCTGGTATTTGTGGCTTGGGGTGTGTTGCTTTTTGGGTTGTTGTTTTCTGCCAAGTCAAAATTCACATTGCCACTTGGACTGCTTTTTTCGGGAACCTTACTCTTCGTAGGATTCTTGGACTGGCTCAATCCTGAAATCACCAACTTGATGCCTGTTTTGAATTCTTATTGGCTGAAAATACACGTAGCTATTATCGTAAGCAGTTACGCACCCTTGGCCCTAGCCGCAATCATTGCTTTGCTAAGTTTGATGCTGACCATATTCAAACCCAATATTCCAGGGAAACAATGGTGGAACAGTATCCGGGAACTTCAAATGGTCAATGAAATGTCAATTACCATAGGATTGTTTCTATTGGCCATCGGAACTTTTCTTGGTGGTGTTTGGGCCAATGAAAGTTGGGGAAGGTATTGGGCTTGGGATCCAAAAGAAACCTGGGCCTTGATCTCAGTGATTGTCTATGCCTTTGTTTTGCACTTAAGATTGATCCCCAAATTCAAAGATGGTCTGGTCTTCAACCTTGCAAGCTTATGGGCCTTTTCTTCAATCATCATGACTTCCTTCGGGGTCAATTATTACTTATCAGGCCTTCATTCTTATGCAGCCGGTGATCCTGTCCCAGTTCCCAATTGGGTTTATTGGGTAATTTTGATTCTATTGACTATATCAGTCTTGGCTGTTGTAAAATATAAAAAATTAAAGGAATCAGAGGTTAAACAACTAGTGGTTTGATGACCTTAATTAAACTAATCTTGAAAGTACAGTTTCCCCACTTTCAACTTCTTCTGCGAGTTGTTTAATGCTTTTTTGAGTAAGCATTTGGGTCAGATCAAGCCTTATTTTTTTGATTTCATGGTGCAAGGGACATGGGTTATCTTCCGAACATTGTTTCA
Source organism: Aquiflexum lacus (assembly GCF_015476655.1). Classification (GTDB taxonomy): domain Bacteria; phylum Bacteroidota; class Bacteroidia; order Cytophagales; family Cyclobacteriaceae; genus Aquiflexum; species Aquiflexum lacus. Next base: position 68,636 of record NZ_JABFHF010000007.1, on the reverse strand, counting down.
GTCCCAGACCACATCCTGAAAAAAGATGATCCCCGTCAATGACAACCACCAAATCCTTTAAAGTAAAGTTCTCATGTTCTTTTCCTACATAAAAGCCACCCATGGGTCCTTTTTGCGAACCGATTATTTTCTTTCTGACAAGTTCTTGGAGAACTTTTGCAGTAAATGGTTCTGGTGCATCAACAAAGGCCGCTATTTCTTTAGCACCTACTTTATGGCCAATCTGACTTTGTTTCCAGATATATATCACTGATTTGATTCCGTATTGACAAGCTTTAGAGAACATAATTTTTTTTTGAGGTAAACAAGTCCGTAAATAAAGATATTATCATCTTTCTATCCGTATTAAATGATACAAAGACAAAGCTATTTTTGTTTAAATTTTTTTTAAAGTTTTACAATTTGAGACATATCTTAGGTTATGAATAAATCAGTTTTTAAAATTTCACAGATGGACTGTCCCTCTGAGGAAAATTTATTAAGGTTGAAATTAGCAGATCAAGAATCAATCAAAAACCTTGAGTTTGATTTAAATGAACGAAAATTGACAATCTATCACGAAGCCGGCATTTCGGAAATCCAAAGTTTGATAGGCTCCTTGAACCTAGGTGATACCTTAGAATCATCAGAAGAATCATCAATCACCTCATTTAATTCCCAAGTCCAACAAAAGAAAATGCTTTGGGCGGTTCTGCTGATCAATTTTTCTTTTTTCCTCATTGAAATTACTACAGGGATTATTTCCAAATCAATGGGACTGGTGGCTGACAGTTTGGACATGTTGGCAGATGCCTTTGTTTATGCAATCAGTCTTTTTGCAGTAGGTGGCAGTATCTTTTTGAAAAAGAAAATTGCACGCATAGCAGGCTATTTTCAGATTATTCTGGCTACAATCGGATTAACCGAAATTATCCGAAGGTTTGTTGGAACCGAATTAATGCCGGATTTTTCTACCATGATCATCGTATCAATTTTGGCTTTGATCGCCAATGCTTTTTCACTTTATCTTTTACAAAAAGCAAAAAGCGATGAGGCCCACATGCAGGCCAGCATGATCTTCACTTCCAATGATATTGTCATCAATATTGGAGTAATCATTGCCGGGGTATTGGTCAATTGGCTTCAATCAGGATATCCGGATTTAGTTGTGGGCATGATTGTATTTATTATCGTAATTAGAGGGGCATTGAGGATACTGAAACTAGGTAAATAAACACTATGCAAAGCTTCTTTACGCAATCATCTGAACAGGCATTGGTACCTTTACTTCCATTTGTTCAATAATTTCATCCAAAATCATTTCCGAATCCAGTTGGAAATGAAAACAGACATCTTGGATAGTCTTTGACTTGTTCAAAACCGGATCAATCCCAAATTTTCTGAATACCGTTGCTGCCCGGAAGTCTGCCTTTATAATTTCATTTACGGTAAAATCTTCGAAATTTTTCATCTTAGTGTGGATTTAAGTTGATCAGACAATAGAAGCCGTCCCATGAATCTCGAGGAGAATGGCATTCAATTGGTCTTTCATTTTTTTGGTGACATCTTCTTTTCCTATAGTCACCGCATTGGTAAGTTCGTTGTAGTACTGTATTCCTGATTCAAGGTTCTTTTGGAATTTCTCAACATAAGTTTCAAACTTCTTACTGTTTTCTGGAAGTGCTTTTTCCATCTCAGATTTCAAGTACTGCATGTACAATTGCAGTTCTTTGACAAACACATGGGGTCTTTCGGTATCTAAATTAATGTTGAGTTTCCCATAGATGTGTCCCACCATTTCTTTGAGGCTAAAGACACCTTTAAAATAAGCCAAATTAGGCCCCGGACAAATCGTCACAGCAGACAGATTTCGACGGGGTGTTTCTCCTGCATTCAATATTGCAGGCGCACTAAGCCCTTCACAAAGGCAGTCCTTTACAAGTACTTCATTCAACTCCATTTCCGTAGTTTCCCCTGCTTGATATTGTTTGGCCTTAAGATTTTGGTATTCCCTCGATGCTGTACAGATGGCTTTATCAGAGAACTCTTTGCTGAAAGTCAGAAACTTCTTATAGCAGGGACTTCCTGGCCTGTTTTTTTCAATTCTGGCGATTCGCTGCTCTTCGCCGCTACTGATTCTCAGGTTATTGAAAGGCACCCCAAGTGGTGAAGCATGGCTGAGGTAATAATCGGATTTTTTGGATTTGACCAATCTGTCCAAAGTATCTTTATCCACACTTGTAGCTTCGGGAACCAAAAGAAAGGGACTTCCCCAACCTGTTCCATCCAATTGATAATAATCCATCAGAAAACTGTTTTCTTCTGCATTACCAATTCCTCCTTGGTAAGTAATCTTAGGTTTGATGTTTTCCGGCAGCAATGGCAGGTCTTTTTGCTGCAAAGCCTGTTGGCATCCGGTCAATAAGGTTTCTTTTAAGCTTTCCCTATTTGCCTTGAATTCTTCCAAAATGGGACCAACCAAAAATCCATCGGTCGCAAATGCATGGCCTCCACAATTCAAACCTGATTCTATTCTGAATTCTGATATCCATATTCCTTTTTTTGCCAAAAACCTGCCTTGGATCAATGCTGACCTATAATCTGAAACTTTGAGGATTATTCTTTTTTTGATGTTTCCGTTCGCATCAGGAAAAAAATCGGGGAATTGTTCGATATAACTATACAATGCGGGATTCAATCCAGCTGAAAAAACCACAGCACTGTTGAGATTACTTTCTGCAAAACCTCTCAAAGCTGATAGCGCGTCAGAGTATTCCCTTGGTAATTCATTGCCTTTAGAATCATGATTGATTTTATCCACTTTAGTCATGATATTGACATCAATACTTCCTGGAATAATGTTTTCCCTTAAAGTATTCTCAAATTGGACCCTCTCAGAATCAGTCACATAGGAAAGTTTTTTATATAATTGATATAAATCATGCTCCTCTGGCAACAATTCAAAGTATTGATTGATTTCCAAATCGCTATCAAAATTCTGATTTTTGAGTTCCTGTATTTGATTTTCAACTGCCTGATGAAGGAGGTTCAAGTATGCTTTTACTCTTTTTGCTCTGTAATCTTCCTCTTTTTCATCAATGTATAGATAAGGAATATTTAGTTTTCTACTATAAATCCGTCTCATATCTTCCAATAAGTGATCATCCATTATGGATACGGCAGAAGAAATACCATACTTGGCAATTTTTATCGGAGAGTCAACGGTAAATCCTAAACCCATTACAGGGATATGGAATTTATGTAGTGTGTTTTGAGTGGCAATCATTGTTTACAAGAATTAGTGTTTTGGTCTCCTATTGCGTAGAATATATATTAGTTGACAAAACTATCCTCTATTTGATTGCAAATAGAAAGCATAACTCATTAAACAAGGTGACTTTTGTCATGTAATTAAAAGATTGGAAGTTAGAAAGAATGGGAGTTGGGCTTAATGAATTAAAAAATTGGAGGATTAAATACCTCGAATTGTAATCTTTTTAATTAAGCCTTAAATTGATACTGATTTAGAATAAAAACTGAATTAAAAAATGAAGCATATCTGGATAATGATGATACTAATCGCATTCTTTCAAGCTGACGCATACCATACCGAACGGTTAAATATGGTCAGGTCACAAATAGAAAACAGAGGGATAAAAAATCCTTTGGTTCTTGAGGCAATGCGAAAAGTTCCAAGGCATTTGTTGGTTCCCGAAAAGCAAAAAGCCAATGCGTACGAAGATAGGCCTATGTCCATTGGTGATGGGCAGACCATTTCGCAACCATATATTGTAGCGCACATGACAGATATCATCAAGCCCAATAAAGGCATGAAGGTATTGGAAATCGGGACAGGATCGGGATATCAGGCTGCGGTATTAGCAGAAATCGTAGATCAGGTTTTTACCATAGAAATCGTAGAGAATCTGGGGAAAAAAGCCAAAGCTGACCTTGAAAAATTAGGGTACAAAAACGTTTTTGTAAAAATCGGGGATGGTTATCAAGGATGGCCTTCTGAGGCACCGTTTGACGCCATTTTGGTAACTGCTGCTGCCGAACAGATTCCACAACCACTTATTGACCAACTCAAAGAAGGCGGAAGGATGGTGATTCCCGTCGGCAAAGAGGGGGCTGTTCAGGAATTGATATTAATTGAAAAGGTGAAAGGAAAGGTCAAAACCACAAACCTTGGATCAGTTCGCTTCGTGCCTTTTACCAGAAACGATTAGGTTTAGGTCGTCTGAAATCAGGAATAAAAATCTAAAGCATTATTTTATTGACCTTGATACGTTTGTGTTTCTTTAGTGTAGCAAATAAATATCCATAAATCTCGCCCGCCTCCCGGCATGCAGGTATCTATAAAAATTCCGGCTAAGTGAACAAAAAAATTAACTTAATCTGCTCTATACTTTAATTGAAGGCCACGCAAGAAGTTCCTTAAAACCTGATCTTTGCAAAGTCGGTATTGGCTTTGGGTGGGTTTCCTGAAAAAAGCACTGAGTTCATGCTTGCTGAGGTGGATATCCAATCGCTCCAACATTTCTAAAATATCCTCATCCTTAAGTTCCAAAGCGATTTTCAGTTTTCGGAGGATCATATTATTGGTAAGGGTTTTTTCAGCAACAGGTAGCGCATCATCTTTTTTTCCTCTTTTCTTGATGATCAGACCATTTAGAAAGTATGCAAGATCTTTGTCGTAAATTCCTTTAAAACCGTCATCCTCATCCCTTTTTAACCAGTCACTCACTTCAGCACGGGTAACGACCTTACCCCCTAACTCAAAAAGCCCGATCATTTGATCATCTCCAAAATCAAAGGTATAACGTAAGCTGCGGAGGATGTCATTGTTGGTCATGGTAATATTATGAATTAAAAAGACTTGTTTAATAAATCAAGGATAAAGATGTGCCAAAAGGTGACATTATCCAAATGGATTAGAAAAAACAATAAAAGCATTTCATCATGCTCAAACCTACTTTTTTTATGTAATTTATACAATAAGTACCTGATTTTATATAAAATTTTTAGGCGAATATCATCTTACATTTGTATTGTTATGATGATTGGAAATCAAAGTAATCAAATCAAGCGCTGTCAATTACACCCAGCACAAAACAACTTACTGCTCACATGAAAAACTTAAGAATTACCTGGGTTACAGTCTTTATTTTCTTTTCACTTTCTCTGAGTCCTGTCTTGGCCGTCGGCAAGGGAAAAACACCAGTTGAGTCTACCATGACCCCTGTGGAAATTGAGGTCCTGAAAAACAGATTGGAAGAAATTAAGAAAATGGACAAATCTTCCTTGACGAAAGCAGAAAGGATAGAACTTCGAAAGGAGTTGAGAGAAACCAAAAAAGAAATCACCAGAAACAACGGAGGTGTTTATTTATCCGTTGGGGCTCTGATTTTGGTCATTGTATTGTTGATTTTGTTGCTTTGATTTCATAGGCCAGTGACTGGACATTGCATTTCATAATTTGGCAACTGTAGAAAAATCAACAAAAAACAATATTCATTTAAACATACACATCTAACAAACAGAATCATGGGAAATTTACTATACATTATCGCAGTCATATTGGTCATCATTTGGGCTGTAGGATTCCTAGGCTACAACAGTGGGGGCATCATTCACATTCTGTTGGTCATTGCTATAATCGCAGTACTGTTTAGAGTCATCAGCGGTAGAAAACCAATTTGATCCATGACTGATTCCTGCCTCCAGGATCTTCCAAAAAAATAGAAAATCAAGGATGTATGCAACATTAAGAGGACTTAATGTAAGCTGGATACGAAAATCATTGACCACCTTTGTAATAACAAAATTAAGTATTTGACTTAGACACTAGGAAAACAATAATGATCAAAAGTGATCAGTAATATTGAGGATTCTACAAAGAAAACAGCATTTTTTTTGATTATCCATGAGTAGGCGAGTGAACATTTTAGTAAGTGATTTTATTTAGAGGAGAAATCACTTTGCTAATGACACTTTTAATTTGGTAGAATTGTTTGGGTGAATTAATTATACCGACACTGGCTGAAAATGGATAATTTTTTTTCTCTTTGTAGAGAAAATGCGAAACATAAGATTTTACTCAAAAATTGATTTATTGGAGACAATGATTGGTGACTTGGAAAAAATCTTTAAGAACAATAGATAATCATTAGGGCTTATTCATAGAAAGAATGGCAGGTTTGTTAACCTGTCTTTCTATTTTTATAGCGTTTTAATCTTAAGAAGTTTCTTAAAAGTAAGTAACCTTCCGGTATTCAATCAGAAAGTAATCTTAGCAAAAAATCCAATAAATTCATTTAGCTTAACCTCTTGTCATTTCCATCCTCTCTAACTTGGAATTTTTTTAGTAGAAATTTAATCTCTTTAGGTCTCAACCAATCCAAAACATTTGGAAAAACCTCCCTTTTGGGGCATCTTTAGGGTCAGTAAAATTTCAATATACCATACCCCCTATTTTGAAAAAATGACCATAACTAATTTAAAAAACTGGGCGACCTGTGTTGCTTGTCTGCTTCTGACCGGATTTTTTCCTGAAGCAGGACTCATTGCCCAACAGACCGTACAAATCAACTCCCTTTCAGACTTTAAACCCAATACCGGCACTTGGCACAATGCAGGAGAAGTGTCGGGTAATTTGGACAAGCCCAATCTCCTGAATTTCAACAAAGGTGAAGGGGTTCTGGTCAACCAACCTACCAAAAAGAACAATGGACAGGACCTGATTTCTTTGGAAGAATTCGGTGATATTGACCTGGAGCTTGAAGTCATGGTAGCTCCACAATCCAATTCCGGTGTTTACCTGATGGGACAGTATGAAATTCAGATACTCGACAGTTGGGGTAAAACCACAGCACGTGCAGGAGATATGGGTGGTGTCTATGAAAGATGGGATGATAACGAGCCCGATGGACAGCAAGGATATCAAGGCTATGCCCCTCGCCAAAATGTTAGCCGAGCACCCGGAGTCTGGCAAAACTTAAAAGTATCTTTCCAAGCCCCAAGATTCAATGATCAGGGTGAAAAAACAGAAAATGCAAAATTCCTATCTGTCCACCTTAACGGTGTATTGATCCATGAAAATCTGGAAGTATTTGGACCAACAAGAGGTTCCTTGAAGCCAAATGATATACCAAAAGGACCCATCCGCATTCAAGGTGACCATGGTGCTGTGGCTTTTAGAAATATTCAAGTCACCAAATTTGATGCGGAAGTCCCGGTACTGTCAGACCTGCGCTATATGGTATATGAAGGTTTTTTTAACCAAGTTCCGGAATTTGACAAATTGAATGAATCCGGGATAGGAATAATTAAAAACATCAATGATCAAGTCTATACTCCTACCAAACAAAACCTCATCAGGTACGAAGGCAAGCTGGAGATTCCTTCCTCAGGAAATTACACCTTTTTGATGGGGGTTCCCTCAGGAATGGGAGCGTTTTATATCAATGGAATCAACCTACTACCCATACAGGAAGGCTATCAATTCAAGGAAATCAAGCTTGAGAAAGGAAGTGTTCCTGTAGAGATTCTGGTTTCCAAAACAAAGGACTGGTCTGACACAGGCCTGGACCTAAGTATTGCAGGTCCCGGTCTCCGTCTTTCCCCCCTTTCCAAAAGCAACATATCAACCACTAATATGGTCGATCCAATCTTGGTAAATCCCAACGAAGTCCCTGTTCTCAGAAGTTTTATCGATTTACCTGATGGAAAAAGATTGACCCACGCAGTTTCGGTTGCAGGTGCCCAAAAAGTGCATTATTCTTTTGACCTGAGTAAAGGCAACCTTGCCCAGGTATGGCGGGGTGAATTTTTGGATGCCACGCCCATGTGGAACAACCGCGGAAATGGTGTCTCCAGACCAATGGGCGCTGTGGTCTTTCTGGGGAATCCAGAAAAAAATCTCCATGATACAGAGTTCACTGCCATGAGTGAAAAGTTTAAAGCCAATGGCTATCAGCTTAAAAATGGAGGCGTAGAATACCAGTATCAGAACATTGGTGTGAAATTTCAGGATTTTATAATCGCAAGGGCAGATGGTAAAGGATTGGATAGATCAATTACTACAGAAGGGATCACTGCCAATAAGCGTTACAGCATCGCTTCGGGCGGAGAAATTAAAATGATTCAGGACGGTTTGTATTGGGTAGTAGACAAAGGTTACTATATCCAAATGGACCCAAAATCACCGTCCAAGCCGTCCATTGAAAGCGGTACCGATGGTCAAAACCTGATGGTTTCTATCAGCCTTCCTTTACAATATTCCCTCTTGTTTTAACCTATTGCCATAAACTGATGAAAAAATTCTATTTAATTTATACGCTTTCATTTTTGCTTTGCCTCTCAGGTATTTTAATGAATCAGGCATTTGCCCAAGAGTCTCCTATGGAGGAGGATTACTACAAGATTATGAAAGTAAGTTCACCGGAAGGCACTTTACTGGAAGTAGGTGGGCTGGTGATGTTACCCAATGGACACCTTGCAGTTGCGACTCGAAGAGGTGATGTTTTTATCGTGGAAAATCCCACAAGTCCCCGACCCTATTTCAGGAAATTCGCTTCTGGATTACACGAAATACTCGGACTGGTTTACAAAGACGGCTCATTTTATTGTGCCCAAAGAGGGGAACTGACCAAGCTGACAGATACCAATCAGGATGGTGTGGCTGATCTTTACGAAACATTTGCTTCATGGCCGATTTCAGGACATTACCATGAATATAGCTTTGGACCAAAAATTGGAAAAGATGGTAGTTTCTATGTTTCAGGAAATGTGGCTTTCGGCAATCAGGAATGGTGGCGAGGTGAAAGCCGGGTTCCTTACAGAGGTTGGGTGATCAAAATCACTCCGAACGGAACCATTGAGCCATTTGCAACAGGTATGCGCTCACCTGCAGGATTGGGAATTATCGACGGTGAATTGTTCTATACCGAAAATCAAGGGGATTATATAGGTTCCGGAGGTTTATGGCATTTGGAAAAAGGGGATTTTTCAGGACATCCGGCCGGCTTGGCTTGGACTGGAATGGAAGGTTCTCCTTTGAAGCTTACTTCTGCCCAATTTGATGCTGTGGTGGATCCCCGAAAAGTAAAGGATGAAAATGGCCGATACATCAAACCTGAAAATGTAATTGATGAGGAATTTGTGACCATGTATCAGGCCAAGGAGAAATTGCCCGACCTAAAATTACCGGCAGTTTGGCTTCCACATGGCATACATGGCATTTCCAATGCAGAACCTTTACAGATCCCGAAAGGACATCTTGGCCCTTTTGAAGGTCAGATTCTGATCGGTGATCAAGGACAAAGTAAGATCATGAGGATTTTCCTTGAAAAAGTAAATGGTGAGTATCAAGGTGCTTCCATAGATTTTAGAAGTGGCTTTCAATCCGGGGTTTTAAGGATGGCATTTGCTCCTGATAAATCACTTTTTGTCGGAGAAACCAACAGGGGTTGGGGTTCAGCAGGAGAAGCCAATGAAGGCCTTCAAAGAATGGTTTGGAACAACGAGATACCTTTTGAAATGAGAACCGTCAAAGCCATGCCTGATGGATTTGAAATTGAGTTTACCAAACCTGTTGATTTCAAATTAGCCACTGACCTGGCCTCCTATGCCGTTCAAAGTTTTACTTATAAATACACCCCTGTATACGGTAGTCCTCCTGTAAATATTGTGGACAATAATATTTTAGGTGTCCAAGTTTCGGATGATGGGATGAAAGTCAGGATCATCGTTGACGGACTGAGAAAATATTATATCCATCGTATCTCATTGGATGGTATAAGAGAGAGAAAAGACTCCCATTCCCTAGTCCATCCAACAGCCTACTACACCTTAAACAATATCCCAACAGGCGAAAAACTAGACCTTGTCGATGTCAGTCGGTATAATTCTATAGTAGAACAGGAAAAGATCAAAGCTGAGGAGGCAAAAAAAGCAGCAACCTCAAAGAAACCGGTAGCTGTTGCTGCTGTTAAACCAGCCACACCAAAAGCCGAAGAAGTACCTTCCATGGAAGTGATCAATTCATTATTAGCCAAAAACACTTGTACAGCCTGTCATCAGGCCAATAAAAGACAGGTCGGTCCTTCCTACGCGGATATTGCAAAAAGGAAATATACCAACGAGCAGATTGTAGAACTGATCTATAACCCCAAGCCTGAAAATTGGCCGGATTATTCCACGCCTATGGCTGCAATGCCTCAGGTTCCTCGAGATGAGGCTCTGAAAATTGCTGCATATATCAATTCGCTGAGGTAGCTCCTTGTTATTTGATACTATCTGGATTGTAAACCGATGAAGTCAACATGATGACTTCGATTGAAAGCGCTCATTTAGCGGATATAAAATCTGTGAATTTTCATGAACTACCTTATAAGGACTCAAAAATGGTTCATCCCACCACTCGATTCTAAAAATCTCAAAGATTGATAAAACCTGAAATATTGGTGGTGACTTGCTCTTAACTTACTTCATGTGACTCGAAAATAGCCTTTGACTCCATATTATCAACGATACTGTCCAATAGGTTTTCTGATTGAATATGATATTTCTTACATATTTCTTTCACCGTTCTTTCTTTAAAAGTGGAAGAATCTATTCCCAAATTCCTAAAAACCCTGATGGACCTAAAGTCGGCTTCCAAGATCTCTCCCAATGTAAATTCTTCAAATCTTCTCATGACAATATTGTTTAAATGGTGAATATTTCTTTTGTAACTTATTAAGAAAAAGCGCTTTTTAATCCATACTGATTCAACAAATATACAAAGAATATAATAAAAGACCTATTTATCCTTTTTTATTCTCCAGTTATATCGATTTCAGTTGTTTGATTTATTTTAATAGGGATATCTTTAATTTTGAAGTGACGACCTATCCATTAATAACCTTTTATTAAAGATTACTTATATTGAACTTAAAAATATCTCTGACACAAGCTAATGGATAGCCCAAAATATCAATTGATTAAACAAATTCAACAAAAAGCCAAAGATGGAACCCTTAAGGATTTAATGAATGAATTTCAAACAAACTTAGACTTAACATTTGAATCTAATCCTACCCCAAACTTATGTTTGAAAGATGCAGAAGAAGTCCGGGATGAATACAAAACTACTTTTTCACTCCAAGACCTGACCCATTATCTATCTGCCATAGGGATAAACAAGATCAATTTTAAAATCGAAAAAACTCCAATACCTAAAGATGCAGGTACTTTTTGGGAGTTGGTGAGGCGTGGAAAATCAAAAAATATGGAGGATTGAGAATATAATTTTGATCATCAGCGGACTAGTTTCCTCGTTCAGGCTGACAAAATTTTTGAACCATTTAGTTCATAATATTAATCTAAAATCAGATGGTTTTTTTACAGTTTGGATATACATCTTGATAAAAAATATTGGCTTTAAAGAGCCAGTAAACCTTGATAAAATAAAGTTTAATAGGTGACAGCTGTCACTTTATTTCTTTTTCAATATCACTAAGTTTATTCTTCTTCCCTAAGAGTCATGAAAAAAGCACTATTCCTATTGGCATTCTTTTGGAGTTCATACGCTAAAGCTCAAGTGGATTTTTTTCCATATATACTCGAAATCAATCCAATAGAAATCCCAAATCTTCCCGGAATTCATTCTTATGCCTTCGCGCAGCATGAAGGAAAGTGGTTGATAATTGGGGGCCGAACCGATGGTTTACATGCCCGCACGCCAAATACTGCCTTTCCAGCAAGCGCAAATAACACCAATATTTATGTGGTTGACATAAAAGAGAAACAATTTTGGTCTGCTTCCATTAATCAGCTTTCAACTGATTTAAGAGAACAGCTTCAGACTACCAACATGAATTTTATTCAAGATGGAACTAGACTATATTTTGCGGGTGGATATGCGTTTTCGGAATCCAGGGGAAATCATGTCACCTTTCCATTCCTCACAGCAATTGATGTATATGGCCTTATTGAAGCCGTTGTAAATCAGTCAGACATTTCGCCATATTTCATTCAGGTTCAAGATGAAAGATTTGCGGTATCAGGAGGTCAAATGGGAAAAATCGCAGATGTTTTCTACTTAATCGGTGGCAATCGTTTTGATGGTAGGTATAATCCATTTGGTGGCCCCTCCTACTCCCAAGAATACACCAACCAAATCCGTAAATTCAAAATTGCTCCTACCATTGGTCCATTGGCAGTTACTGATTACGAAACCATCACCGATCCTGTCCACTTAAGAAGAAGAGATTATAACTTGGTTCCTCAGGTCTTTGCTCATGAAGAACTTGGATATATGATTTCATCAGGAGTATTTCAGATAAATGCTAATCTGCCTTTTTTATATCCTGTCGATATCACTGAAGACGGCTACACTCCTAGAACTACCTTCAATCAATACCTAAGCAACTATCACGGGGCTAAAGTCGGCGTATACGATAAAGAAAACGAACAGATGCATTCACTCTTTTTTGGGGGAATGAGCCAGTATTATTACCAAAATGGAGAGTTGATTCAAGACAATCTTGTTCCATTTACCAAAACCATCAGTAGGGTTACAAGATACCAAGATGGGAGTCTAAAGGAATATTTATTACCTCTTGAAATGCCCAATCTTCAAGGTGCGAGCGCCGAGTTTATCCCCAATTTCGACTTACCGCTTTACGCCAATAAGGTTGTCAAACTTTTTGACATCAAAGAGGAATCCTATGTTCTTGGACATATTTACGGGGGAATTACCAGCCCAACCCGAAATCCATTTTCCAACAACCAAACCAATACAACAAGTGCAGAACCCTCTATATTTGAAGTCAAATTGATTAAAAGTCCTATATCAAGCATTCTTCCTGTGGACGGAAGTAATCCTTTTGATTTCCTGGTATTTCCAAATCCATTTGATGACATGATAACCATTCGGTTCCAACTGAATAGAATTACCAAAACAGACTATTTCATCACAAATAGCCATGGACAAATTATCAAGCAAGGAAATTATACCAATCAAGTAATCGGAAGAAATGACCTGATAATACGTGTCCCAAACAATTCGGGTAATGAGATTTTGATCCTAACAGTCATTTTTGAGGATAAATTTTATGTTTCTAAAAAGCTTCTCAAAAACCAATAAAAATACCATCAATAACAATGAATCACACCAATTCAAAACCCTATTGGGAAAACATCTACTCGACCAAAGACACAAAAAAAGTAGGTTGGTTCCAACCACGACCTGCTTTGACTTTATCTTTGATGGAAGAACTTGCCATACCCAAAGATTCTCAAATTATTGATATTGGCGGGGGGGACAGCCATTTGGTAGATTTCTTATTGGCCGATGATTACAGGAATGTGACCGTGTTGGATATTTCTACCAAGGCTATCGAAAAAGCAAAACTGAGATTAGCCGAAAAAAGTAAACTTCCCGATTGGATAGTATCAGATATTCGGGAATTCGAACCCCATCGCCAATACGATTTATGGCATGATAGAGCCGCATTCCATTTCCTGACAGAAGAAGCTGACATCAGTAACTATGTGGAAACAGCAAAAAATGGAATCAACGAAAATGGTTTGATGATTATAGGCACTTTTTCAGATAAAGGACCTGACACCTGCAGTGGCCTTCCTGTCATGCAATATGCATTGGAAGAATTGCAGCAAACCTTTTCACCCTATTTTGAAACTGTCAGAAGTTTCAACATTGACCATATCACTCCTTCAGGACTAAGTCAGAATTACAGCTTTTGTGTATTTAGGAAAAAATAAAATGAATTGCTTTGCCGCTCCTCGGGATTTGCAATCCCGAGGACAGATGAATGGAATTTGTAATTCCATTGACTTAGAATATCCTAGGTGACCGGACTTACAAATCCTGTTTATCTGGGTTCGTTACCGATAGCTATCGGTAAAAATACCACACCTCAAAACGACTTTTTTTAATTTTCCCCTTCTAAGTGGTTACATTTTTTTGTATGGCTTCGACATATCTATGTTACGTAACCTGTACCGTGCTCTTCGGGGCACACATCTTCTCAGATTTTAGAGGAGGTATTTTGGGGGAAGGCGAAAATCCATTTCAATAGAGTAGCCATACAATTAAACAAACACAACCATGATTACTTTAGAAAAATTCATGAACGAGTTGAAAGGAGAAGCCATCAACGAAATCGTTGCAGCAGGTTCTTCAAGCTCAGATTCAATCAGCTCTGAATCTTCATTGAGCGCTGAATCTTTAAGTTCTGAAAGCTCCGAAAGCTCATTCAGTTCTTAATGTGGGTCCACAGAAGGGCGATCATATTGCCCTTCTGTGGTTTCTACAAAAGCAGTATTTATTATAAAATCCAATGATCATGGAAAGATACAGAATGTCAAGTTTCCTAAAGATCAGAGAACTCGACGCAAAAACATCACAAAAAATCAAGCCTCAATACAGGGGAAATTCTTACAAAATCTCCAGTCCACTTATCAAAAGAGATTTCCTTATCAATGATTCTATCAAACATTTTTTAGAAAAGTTTCAAACCCCAAAATCCTTGGATGAGGTTGTCTTGGAATTTGAAAAAGAATTTGACCATAGTTCCGAAAGCCTTAAAAATCACTGTTCGGGTATTTTTAAAATCTCCCTAAAAAAAGGTTTCCTCATCCCTGAAACAAAGGAAGAAAGTATTTCATCCATTGATCCATTTTTTGAACCGGATGATCATATAGGTGATTACAAAGTAATCTCCGTGATTTCAAACAAAAAATTGGTTGACATTTACAAGGTCCTCCACTTACCTACCAATGAAATCAGAGTCATAAAATTGCTCAATGGGAAAAAAGCTGCTAATAAAAAAAGTTATAATAAAGAACTGGGCTTTTTTAGACTGGAAAAGAGCCTTTTGAAGAAAGGAATTGGAATTTCTGCCATTTATCAACTTTTTGATTATCAGGAGCAAGAACAATTCGCCTATATGGTTTTGGAATTGGTCAGTGGTGTGGGGATACCTAGATTTTTTAGAAAATCAGAACCACTTACAGCGCAACAGGAATTTAAGTTGATCAATAATGTACTCCGTGGATTTCGAGAAC
Organism: Aquiflexum lacus; assembly: GCF_015476655.1. Classification (GTDB taxonomy): domain Bacteria; phylum Bacteroidota; class Bacteroidia; order Cytophagales; family Cyclobacteriaceae; genus Aquiflexum; species Aquiflexum lacus. Next base: position 53,582 of record NZ_JABFHF010000007.1, on the reverse strand, counting down.
TTCATAAAGGAGGTATAATTCATGGAGATGTCCATCCATCAAACATATTGGTGAGTGAAGATCTCGAGGTCAAAATCATTGATCTTGGTATGTCTATTGACGCTGCTAACTCAGGGAATGAAATCGTCAAGGTAGGTGGGGTATTATATTATTTACCCCCTGAAAGAATCAACTCCATCAGCATAGATAAATTTTCCTACAGACCGAATTTTTTGTCAGACGTGTATCAGATAGGAATGATTGTCTATTTTACGCTTTATAGAAAAGTGCCCTTTTCCGGATTTATCTGGGAAGAATTATCTGATCAAATTCAGACAAAAGATCTGGATTTTCCAGCCCAAACTGCTTGGGGAAGACCTATCTCAACCGAATATAAGAATTTGATTAAGAACTGTACTTCCAAAATTCCTACCCAAAGGTATTCAACAGCAGAAGCCATTTATCAGGATTTTTTAAGGTTGACGGATACCCTCAATTCCGCTCAAAAATAAGAGATATGGCAAGGATAACTGAACAGCAATTAAAGCATAATGACTGTGGAATCAGTTCTGCAAAGATTCTTTATGATCTTCACGGAATCCCGGTGGACAGAGAATTTATTGCTGACAATATTTTCTTAAGTGAATCAGGGTCCAGTCTACAGGATATCAAGCGCTTTTTTTCAGATCAGGGATTTGAATCAAACTTCAATCTTTTGGATCAACATACCCTCAAAACCCAACCCGAAAAAATCAAAGCCATGCTTCCCTGCATCATTTCTGTCAAAAGCAGAAGCGGTTTGCACTTCGTGGTGATCAAGGAAATCAAAAATAAAAAGTATGTGGTCATCGACCCTGCACATGGTCAGATGATCAGGTGGTCACATGGAGAATTGTTCAATAAAGTCCATTTGGCCTCTGTCAATTACGACTTGGTCAGCAATAGTCATGTCATAGATCAACTTATCAAAACTGAACTCATTGAATATCAAATTGATACTCAGGAGCTGACAGAAAGCCCTGGGGTCCTTATGAATAAGCTGACGTATTTTTCCTATTTGAAAGACAATTTTGGATTCGCCGATAAAAATTCCGAAAAGGAGTTTCTACTTGACCTGCTGCAAAATCAGGACATCAACTTTCTTCCAAAACAGTTCAGATCTGTAAAAATCAAAGAGGATAAACTGAAGCTAAAAGTCCCTGTTATCCTGACAGTAAAGAAAAACCAAAAAATCAAGACTCCTAATCGGGAAACTTTTACGCATAATAACCCATATAGGAGACTTTTCGATGAAATGAAGCCTTACCACAAGCTGTGGTTTATGTATGTCACCACAGCAGTGTTGGTTTCTTTTTTCAGCCAGTTTACGCTATTTAAAAGTCAGATTCTGATAGATCATATACTTCCTGATAAAGACCTCAATCTTTTATTGGTGTTTGCCTTAGGTTTATTTTTATTCAAGATCTTCAACTTGTCAATCAATATTTACAAAAAATACATTTCGATACACCTGTCAAATATTTTTGATAACTATTTCCTGACAGGCTTTGTAGAAAAACTCAATTATTACCCTATTCATTATATTCAGACTTTTAGCAAAGGAGATTTGACGGAAAGAGTCAAAGACAGTCTGAAGATAAAAACCTTCTTTATAAAATTCTTTACTACTGTCTTGCTGGACACATTTGTCAGTTTTGCAGCACTGGCATTTATGTTTGCCATCCATTGGAAGGCGACTTTGGCGGTGATGTTTATTCTGTCCCTTTTCGTGGTTTGGTTTTATGTCATTACACCTTACATTCGATCAAATGAAAACAGGCGCTTTCTTGAAAAATCAAGGTTGTTTTCTCTACTCTTCGAGAATATTGAAGGACTACAGGTTATCAAATCATTCAGAATAGAAGTGGCATTCCTCCAACGGGTTGTGCCTTCTATCAGGAGTATTTTAAATGTTCAAAAAAGGGTCAGGTATGTAAGTTTGGTCAATTCTGTAGTAGTCAATCTTATTGTAGTGACCTCAACGATCGGAATTACTTATTTTCTTACCCGTAGTTCCATTCTTGACCAATCAGTTTCAGTTGGACAAATTATCACGTTCTTGGCATTTACCGGACAGATATTTTCGGCAGTGAAAAACCTGCTTGAGCAAAGTCTGGACATTCAGGAAAATGAAATCATCCTTAGAAGGTATTTTGATTTCGGCAATACTGATCGGCATTTACCCAATCAATCCAAATCAGGGATAGCACTCAAAGACATTGACAGTATTGAATTCCGGAATGTGGGATTTTACTACTTGCCCCAAAAACCAATCTTCACTGACCTGAACCTGAAAATTGAAAAAGGAGAAAAGATCCTTTTGGAAGGAAGAAATGGTGCAGGTAAGAGCACAATATGTAAAGTGCTTGCCTTGCTTTATGATCCCCAACAGGGAGATGTGTTTATCAACGGGGAAAAATCGGGATTCTTTCGTCAGGGTTCATTGAGAAAGAGGATACTCTTGGTCAGCAATGAGGATATCGTGTTCAACGACACCCTTGAGTATAACATCAATTTTGACTACGATATAGATACTTCCAAAGCTCTAAATCTGGCAAGAGAACTGGGCTTCTATGAATTTATAAATGAAAAATCGGAGGGATTTGATTTTCTCATCAATGAACAAGGCAAAAACCTTTCAACAGGACAAAGGAAAAAAGTCCTATTGATGCGGGCTTTTATGTCCAATGCGCAAATGATCATTCTCGATGAAACCTTGTCCGGTATCGATAGGGCATCAAGAGAAAATATTGAAAAATTCATTAACCGACAAACTGACCGGACTTTCATAGTGATATCCCATGAGCCATTGGAGCACATTGAGTTTAACAAAACATTGTATTTAAGTGATGGAACAATCGAAAAATTACAGCTACAATATCACTGAGGATAGGTTTACCACCTGGTTCTTCAGAGTCTTGATCCTGATCACAGTATCTGTTTTGGTACTTTTCATCAGCCTAAAGATCAATGATTCGGTGGCTATCAGAGAAGGTGAGATCATCGCCAAAGACCCTCAGATCGACTTTATTGCACCTTATGATGTGCAGATCAAGTCTATCCTGGTAAATGAAGGTCAGGAGGTAGCTCAAAATGACACGCTTTTGATTCTGGAAAACCTTCAGTTGGAGGACCAAAAAGCCAAGGCATCTATTGAGGCCAATCTTTTGACCGAAAAAATACAATCCATTTCAGAATTGATAGCCGCAAAGTCAAAAAAGCTGACTGCTTTACTCAATGGACAAAGCCTATCCCAAAATGAATTTGATCTCAACCAAAGTCAGCTGGACAATCATATTTCGATGACCAAAGAGCAACAGTCTCTATTGGCGGAAAGATTGGAATCAAGTAGAGAAAAGTTTGAGGGAGATTCTATACTCTTTCATAAAGGAATGCTGAGCCGATATGAATATATGGATGCAAAAGATGCCTACCTGGCCATGAAGGAAAAGGTGGCTGAACTCTCAAATATCTCAAGACAATTTGCAGGAGATAAGATGTTGTCACAAAATAACCTGAACAGGACTTCCCAACAGTTGCAAGTAGCTAAACTTGAATTGCAGGAGGAGATTGCCTATTTGGAGCAAAACCTGATTGAACATAAAAGTCAGTTGAACCTAACCAAGCAATCCTTATCCAATCTGGAAAAGGAATTAAAGATGCAATACATCATCGCACCGAAAGAGGGGAATGTCAATTTCTTATTCAACACGCGTCAGTCTACCAATTATATCTTAAAAGGCGGAATGTTGATATCTCTCATCCCCCAATCCATGGATTACTATGCCAAAGTTTCCATACCTGAACACCATTTGCCTTTGATCAATGTGGGACAAAAAGCCAGACTGAAATTAAGTGCGTTCAACCAATTTGAATTTGGTGCCTTGGAGGGAAAGGTGAGTTTTGTGGGAGAAGGAAAAGAAAACGAATCTTTTTTTGCACTTATCGAAATAGTCAAAAATGAGCGATTTGCCTTGAAACCCGGATATCAGCTACGGGGAGAAATTATCCAAGACAGATTACCGGTATATAAGTTCTTTTTCAGGAAAATCTTCAGAAACGCCAGTTGATATGAGGAATGCTACTTCCATATTGACTTTTACATTGTTGGCATTTCTGATGCCCATGCTTTCATTGCAGGGGCAGACGAGACTGTCGATGGACGATTGCTTCTTGATAGCAGCAAATCAGAACATTTCTGTCCAACAGGCCGAAAACGAAATAGAAATAGCCAATATCAGAAAATCCTCTTCCAAGTTTGCCCTTTTGCCAAGCCTATCTTATGACCTGAACCATTATTTCTCTTTTGGCAAAAACATTGATCCGGTTACAAACAGCTTTGCTTTTGAACAATTTAGCGGGGGAGAAATGGGTCTTAGGCTTCGGATGAATATTTTTTCAGGATTTAAAAACCTACTTGCCATTTCCGAAAATGTCCATAGACAAAGGTCAGCAGAATATGCCAAATCAGCTGTTTTCCTCGAAGTATGCTTTCAGATCGTTGACCTCTTTTCCAGCTATATGATCATTCAGGAAAATGTCAAAGCAGTATCCGGAAATATCGAAACCCTTAACAATGAGTTGGAAATAATCCATGAAAAAATAAAAATAGGCAGGTTGACGGAATACGAGGCATATGCGTTTGAAGCAAGGCTGGAAACAGAAAAAGCTGAAATGATCAGGCTAAATAATGAATCTGAAATCATCCTTCAACAATTAAAAGAATTGCTCAATTTTCAATATGATGCAGATGTTGAGTTACAGGAAGTGAACAACACCGAACTGCAGGATATCATCTTTTTGCCTATTCGCAAAGAGGAGGTGGTTCTTCAGGTAATGAACAATCATCCCATAATTGGACAGTTTGAAGAAGAACTGAAGGTGTCAGAGATGGTTTTAAAAAGTGCCAATAGGGCATTTTATCCGTCATTAAGACTTGGAGCGAGTGTTTTGTCCAACTACAGTGTAAACATAGGCCAACCAATACCCAATGAAACCATGGTGATGGAACAGGTATTCAATAACCTTGGACAGTATGTCAGTGTGGGGTTGAGTATCCCCATTTTTACCCAAATGCAAAATCTCAATAAGGTGAGGGAAGAAAAAATAAGACTTCACAATACCAAATTGGATTTGGATGAGACCAGAAACTCTTTGGTTTCAAATACCCTTCAGCTATACAATACCTTTATTGCCAATCGTGAAAAGTATCAGATCACATCTAATGCACTTGAAAAAAACATACTATCCTATGAACTTCAAGAAGAGAAATTCAGACTTGGAAGAATATCTTCAGTAGAATTACTCACTGCCAGAGATATCTTAAATGAATCCCTGAGCAAATTTAACCAAGCCAAATTGTCCCTTTACTTCAGCTATCAGTTGTTACAGTTAATTGAAACTCTTTAAAAATCAAATGATGACAGAACAATATTCCACAAACTTGGGTTTTCAAATTGAATCCTTCTCAGAAATAGGAAAAAAACCAAACAATGAGGATAGTATTTTGGTTTGTAAACTTGAATCAGGTATACATCTATACATGGTGTGCGATGGTTTGGGGGGACATCCAGCGGGTGAAGTTGCTTCTCAAATTACCTGTGAGACCATTAGAGATTATTTTTCACAGAGTAAATTGGAGGAAATCAAAATAGTTGATATTCTTCAAAGTTTGGAAGCAGCTAAGGAAGCAATAAAGGTAAAAGAGTCAGCTTATCCGGAAACCCTAGGTATGAAAACTACCTTGGCGGGCATATTTGCAGATAAATTTGGTTTGAAAATTGTATGGTTAGGAGATTCCATTGCATTTCATATCAGAGATGGTAAAATTATGTTTCAAACAGTGGATCATTCTTATGGGAATTACCTCATGTACCAAAAGGGGTTTTCCCAACAAGATGTGGCACTTCATCCAAAAAGACATAAAATTACAAGGGTAGTTGCAGCAGAGAAAGAAATCAAGCCAGAAATAATTGATGTGGAAGAAATTAAAGAAGGTGATTTTTTTCTGATTTGTAGTGATGGGTTGCTGGAACAAGTTAACAAAACTGTTATTGAAGATAGATTTACAAAAACCACAGAAATTAAAGAACTGTGTATCAATATTTACAATACCTGTAAAAATAAAACAAAAGATAATTTTTCGATGATCTTACTCAAAGTGATTCGAAACAGATAATTAGTTTATGAAAACTTTCGATACAATTTATAGAATTCCATTTTTAATCTTAGGATTAATCAGCATGGCTTCCTGTATGTCTCAAGAGGACCTTAGGGGAAATGAAAATGGTAGCACTGACATAAACATCAACGGTGGCGGCAGTATCAACAATGGGTCAACGGGTACTACTTTTGACTGTAACAACTTCAGCTATAGTGACACACTTTATCATATTAATATTGATCCAGAGCAAATTATTCTTCCAGTCAATGAATTATCGGGGACGTTCGAATCCTTTCCTGAAGGACTTGAATTAGACTCGATCACAGGAGCAATCGATATCAATAAAAGTGAAACAGGTTTGAAATACAGAATTGAATTTAAGCCTTCCAACAATGCATCTTCCTGTTCATTTTTTTTATCAATTGCCGGAATCAATTATCTAGATGAAATCTTTGTCCTAGATCAAGGTGAAAGGTTTGCTAAGGCAATTTACAATGGCAATCAAGACGGGATAATTCCATGTGAGGAATACAATAGCGAAGATGAAGAGGATGAAGAAGACGAAGAAGATGACGACGATGACAGTTGTAAATTTGATATCGATGGCCCTGATGGGAATAAATTAGCTGACTTTGGAGTTTCCGTAGACCATGATACCGGTGAAATAGACATGCTCGAAACTTTGGAAGAAGAAACATTTGGTGAAAACCCGATCAATGGGGATGCGAGAGACTTTACATTGTACTACAGGATATCTGATGAAAGTTTGAGTGCATTGAATAAGATCGGTGTGAGGCTGTTTTATTATGAAACTATGGCAGATGTCCCTCAAGAACTAATAGACGAAATTCAAGAAAAAAGAGATTTGATTCTTTCCTCCGGAGAAGTCGGGCCTAATTTTCGGACGCTGCAGGATGATGTTATTAAAAGAAAACCAAGGCCACCATATCTTGTAATCGTGGCAAGGCTTCAGTAAATAGTGAATTTATGGTTAGATTTCATTGATGAAAAGGTCTCTCCCTGTCTTATGTTTTTTAATGGTGTTAGTTACATTGGCAATAGGTCAGGGAGAAGATACTGTACATCAGTACCTGAAGGAGGCAGACTTAAATTTTTATACTGAGACGCCTGATTCTAAGAATGATAGTTTGGCCTTATTTAATTACCAAAAGGTGATTGGCCACAGTTCTTTTAACGAGGTATTTGATACTGCAATAAAAGTTGGAATTTTTGAAAATACAGGTGTCTTATTGCTTGAACAAAATAAGAATGATGAAGCTATCAGCATATTCAGAAAAAGTCTGGAGCTTCAGCATAATATTCAGGACACTATATTTTTTGCCTCTAATTTATTTCTGGGAGAAGCATATTATAGCATTAGTAAATTAGACAGTGCAGCAGCATTTCTGAACATTGCGGAGGATATTTTTGAGTATAAAAATTCAAAACTTGAGGCTTCTAGGCTTTACAATTCATTAGGAGTAATCTACTATGAGATGGGTAATTTCTTCCAAGCCATCAATTATTTTACAAAAGCAGACGATTTGGTGGAACAGGAAACAGGTGGGGATTTGGACAATCCTTATTATTTATATGCCCACCATTCTTTTTTAAATAACATCGCTTCATCAATGATGAAAACCAATCAGTTGGATACTGCTGTGCATGTCTTCAAGTCTTTATTGCCGTTGGATGTGAATAATGACGTCATCTACCTTCATCTTGCTGATATTTTTATTGAAAAAGAATTACCGGATTCAGCAGGGTATTACCTAGATCAGATTTCAAATATTGAAATTTATCAAAATATAGGGTTCATCAATCAACAGGCTGAGGTTTTCATACTAAAAGATAGTTTGAATTCAGCTAAAGAATTATTGAACCAAGCCATTGAAAATATTCAGAGGGAGTACCGTGATTTCAATGTAGCAGGAAAGGATTTTAGGATTGGTACGTCTCATTATTTGTTAGGTAAAATTTTTATGGAGGAAAAAAAATTGGATCAAGCTTTAGATCATTTCCATACCTCACTCATGCACTTTGATCCTTCATTCAATGATCCTGATTTTTTTATCAATCCTGACCAAAGAGAGATAAGTTTTGCAGCTTTCACCATGTTCAAAAGTTACATCAAAAAGGCTGAAGCGTTGGCTGAAATCGCAAAACAAAAAAATGATCAACAATATTGGGATGCAGCATTTGAGACTTTTGAGTCGGCATTTAATCGGGTGAAATACTTGAGTGCAATCTACGATAATGACGAGGCCAGGATTTTCTTGGGAGATTTTGTGATTGATGCTTACAATATTGCGGTGGAGTATGCTTACTGTAAATATATCAGCGACAACAATGTAGAATATCTTAAGAAGGCATTTTTCTTTGCTGAAAGCAGCAAATCTATCGGCCTATTGATCGGGAATGCAGAAAGCCGGTTCAAAACTTCCATTGGATTACCTACAGAACTTCTGGAAAAAGAAAGAAATCTTAATTTCAGGTATTCAAGTATCTTGGTCAAGCTAAACAATGAAAATGATATAACTACCATCGATGAGCTTCAAAAGGAATTGTTGGATATCAAATTAGAATTGTCCCGTTTACATGATGATTTCAATCAAAGCGAACAATTTGTAGATATTAAATTTGCCGAAAGTGAAATTGACCTTGACAATATTCAGAAAAACATACTTCTCAAAAATACCGGTTTAATATCATACTATGTAGCTGATCGGATACTCTACACATTCTTTGTTGATAAAAATACAATTCAAGCATTTGTAAATCCACTACCTAAAAATTTGGACACTAGCATAGACGCTTTTAACAGTCAGGTATTCAATTCAAGTCTGGGCGAAAAATTCAATAATTCGACTGAAAATCAGATTTTGTACTCCCTCCTATTAGGTTTTGAAAAAACAAATTCATTGGATCATTTGATTTTAATCCCTCATGCCTCCCTTAATGATATACCATTTGAAGTTTTGAAAAACGAGGAAAATAAATTCCTAGTTGAGAACTTTGCAATTAGCTATATGTTTTCCTCTAAGTTTTTGAAATCAAATGATTTTGAAAGGTCTGATTTTCATAAGATCCTATCGATGGCACCTTTTGCAGTGCAAGATGAGCTTATTGTTAAAAGCAATTTTACAGATTTACCTTCAACATTGAGTGAAGTGCAGCAACTTCAGGGTACTTCAAAAATTGGTAGTGGAGCGACAAAAGCTTTTTTCCTTCAGCATTTCAATCAATATCCAATTCTCCATTTAGCAACACACGCAGAAGTAAATCTTGCTGACATAGGAAGGTCTTTTGTGGCATTTTATCCAGATGAAATAGACCACAAATTGTACCTCGACGAAATAATGAGAGCCAATATTGAAATCGGCAAATTTGTTTTTTTGAGCTCTTGCGAATCCAACGCAGGACAAATCAGTAACAGTGAAGGCATCCTAGGTTTATCCCGAGCATTTGCCTACGCAGGCTATCCTAATATGATTACAACAAAATGGAAGACTTCCGATCAGGTTTCTGAATATATCAGCAAAGCCTTTTATGAAAATGTAAATCAGGGGAAGAGTTTTTCACAAGCTCTTCAGCTTGCAAAAATCCAGTTATTGAGCGATCCAATCATGGTCCAATATAGACATCCAAAATATTGGGCTCCCTTTATATACATTGGTAGTCCAGCTAAACTAGCACAACCTAATTGGCTAATTGCAGCAATGATTATATCCTTTATTTTAGGAATTCTACTTTTACTATATAAAAAAAACTACCTCAAAAAGTTGAGGTAGTTTTATGGTTTTAAGCGACTTCTTTCCTTTTATTTTATTTCAATTTCAATTTCTGAAGCCTCTTTTATTTTTTTTGATACCTTATCAAAAAGTACACGATTCGAGTTTTTATTAAGAATGATTACTCCATCAGTTCTTTCTGCGTTTTCCAAGTCATCCGAACTCACTTCGCTAAACCATTTTCCGGGATTTAATTCAAATAAAACCAAAGGGTTTTCAATCCTATCTACTCTGAAATATTCATCATCATCTTCAGCCTCTATTTCAACTTCAAATTCAATCTCGTCATCAAAAAATTCGAAAATTAGAGGAACAGCATTGCTTTCTGAATCATTAAATGTCCCGGATAGATAGATTGATGGCTCATTTCTATAGTCAATAAGATCTAATTCCAACTCAATTTCTTTGTATTCTCCTTCCGGAATATTGATGAAAAAGTCCTCAGTAGTGTCAAATCTGTCAAATTCTATTTTCTTGATTTCATTAAACTCAATCTCAAGTTCCTTTTCAAAATTTCCCGATTCATTTCTGCCTTCCAATTCTAGTTCCAATTCTTCAATCTGAATAAACCCGCTTTCAATGACAAGATAATCCTGTAACACCCTGGCATTCGGATCAGTATTTGAAGAGATGACGAATCCAAGACCTAGCCTGCCATTACCTTCTCCTAATGATGGAACATTTTCTTCTTGATTGCATGAATACATCAGCATCATAACGGTGACCAATAAATAATTAATCTTTTTCATAATGTTTAAATTTGGTTTGTTTTCAATACTTAGTCGAACCTATAATCAAAAACGTAACCAAAGGATTGTTATTTTTTAAAAAATATTCAAAAGTTTTAATTTGAATTGATCCCACTTCGAAAAATAGCCCTGATAACTATGTTCCTGTTCACTGTTTATTTTTTCGATCATGGTCAAGGCTTCTGAATAATCCTTCATTTTGATCAAAGTAAATACTGAATAAAATTCTGCTTCATCTACAAAGGAAGTTGCTTGGCCCTTACGACTCAAGTCCAGTATTTGTCCAAATTTATCCTTGGCCTGATCGTAATTTTTCATGTTAAAATTCGCCATGGCGACAAAGAACAAAGATTTGGAGTCATTGGGATTGGAAATCGATAAGTCAATTATTTCAGGCCATTTTTCTGCTATATATAAGGCTGTCAGGTTCTCAATGTTTTGTTCTGATGATCTTTCTACCGGGATCATATAACTTAAATACTTCCTATCAAAAAAATTCTGACTTGTGTCATAAATCAAAACCGAAGTAGCCAACATAATAAGGACAAATCCTGCAGCAATTCCTTTCAAAAACAATGGCAGTACTCTTGACTTTTTCAAAGGGGCGACTTCCTCACCCAAAGATTTTCTTGATGCCATATACTCATCATGGGTATCGGAAATTGTCTTTTGATGCCCAGCCAAAATAATGGCTTCCCGGCTGATTTTCATGATGTTCAACAGGTCATGGAGTTCCGGCTGCTTTTGAATTTCCTCCTCAAAAGCAGTTTTTTGTTCAATAGTCATTTCTCCATCCAAGTAAGCCTCGATTTCTTTTAATATTGTAAAGTCATCCATTTTTGAGTGCTGTTTTGAGTGATTGGTACAACATGGGATTGTTTTCTATTTTTTTGATCATGCCCTGAAGGCATTTATATTTTTTATTTCTCAGGACTTGCTCATTGGCGTAGTTTTCCGATAAGAGTATGTCCTTCATCGACATCTCCAAGTAATAAAATTTGATCAAAAGATCTTTGCAGGATGAACCAAGACTTTCAAAAATGTCCATGACAAATTTTTTGTTCTCAAATTGTTCAAGTCTTTTTACCATGTCCATCTGTACAATGTCTTTTTCAGATTCATACGCCTCGTTTCTTTTATTCATACTACTTCTTTTTCTCAATTCAGAAACCCACAAATTATTTGCGATGCTGTAAAGCATGGATTTGATACTTGCCTGTTCTCTAAACTTCTCATTGATGACCAAATCAATGAAAACCAGAAACGTTTCTTGGATAATATCAGCAGCATCGTCCTGATCCCCATATTTTCTTAGAATACAAGTTTCCAAATAAGCATAGCAATTACTGTAAAGGTATTTGAGAACCTCGTTGATTTGATTCTTGTCCCGAATCCCATTTAGAATTTCTTTATCAGTAAGTTTTTGCTTCTCTTTGGCCATGTTTGCAATAATTAGTCGCTATAACTTCAAAAAATGTAACCTAAAATAATTTATTTCTTTACTCTTTTGTTTAAAAATATCAAAACAACAGGAGTTTCTAAAGTTTTCTCCTCAGGATACCAAATCCTACTGATCTGTCATTCGACACCGAACATTCGATATCGAACAGCTGAACAGTTTTTCCCTTAGGTAATTTTTATCACACTTTAAAGGGTTTTAATAAGCTTATATTTGTAATCATAAATTCAAAAAGCTTGGGATTTATTATAAGCCGAAGCTTTAAATAATCAGAAAATAAAAAATAGAAAAATATGTTCTTCGAACTCGTTTATGACAAAAGTTTGGCGCAGGCCAGTTATGTAATCGGATGTCAGGCGGCAGGAATAGCTGCTGTAATCGATCCAAAAAGAGATGTAGATACCTATATCAACATTGCAAAAGCCAACAACTTGAAAATTACCCATATCCTGGAAACCCACATCCATGCGGATTTCCTGAGTGGTTCAAGAGAATTGGCAGCTTTGACCGATGCAGAAATGTACTTATCTGACGAAGGTGATGAAAACTGGAAATACGAATTTCCACACAACAAAATCAAACATGGTGATGTGGTCAAAATGGGTAATTTAACTTTTGAAGTTTTACATACTCCTGGACATACACCTGAAAGTATCAGCTTTTTGTTGACTGACAAACCTGCTACCAAAGAGCCTGTGATGCTATTTACGGGTGACTTCGTATTCGTAGGTGATGTGGGAAGACCTGATTTGTTGGAGCAGGCAGCCGGTCTCAAAGGAACCCAGGACATTGGCGCTGCACAGATGTTCGATTCCTTACAGGAATTCAACAAACTGGGAGATTATATACAGGTTTGGCCAGGACATGGTGCAGGTTCTGCATGTGGTAAAGCCCTCGGTGCCGTACCATCGACTACAGTAGGATACGAAAAAATAAGAAACTGGGCCTTACAGCTTTTGGATGACAAAGTAGCTTTTGCCAAGGAATTGTTGGCCGGTCAGCCTGAGCCGCCAAAGTACTTCGCCATGATGAAAAAACTCAACAAGGTGGACAGAAAATTGGTAACTGAGGTTCCTACAATTGAAAACCTTTCGAAAGAAGCATTTGAAAAAGTAAAGCGAGAAGGCTTGAAAATTATTGATACCAGAGCTTGGGAAGATTATGCGAAAGGATTTTTAAATGGCACATTGAGTATCACCAATAATAATTCCTTCTCCACTTGGATGGGTTGGTATTTGAACTACGAAGAAAAATTCATCATCATCGCCGAGGAAAACCAGGTTGAGGATATTACCAGGAAATTGATGCGAATTGGTTTGGATAACCTGTCAGGTTATATCACCCCTGCCCAATTGGCCAATTTTGAAAAAGGAAATCTTGAAACTTACACGCCAATAGATAAAGAAACCGTAAAAGCTAAATTGGACGAAGATGTTCAGGTAGTTGATGTAAGGGGTGCCTCTGAATTCAATCAAGGTCATATAGAAGACGCAGTCAACTTATTTGTTGGAAAACTACCCCAGAATCTTGACAAAGTATCCAAAGACAAACCCGTCATCATCCATTGTCAGGCAGGAGGCAGGGCAGCTATCGCCTACTCTATCTTAAAAGCCAATGGATTTGACAATATCCTGAATTATTCAGGTGGATGGAATGATTGGGTAGCAGAAGAGAAAGTGTTGGTTAATGGTTAATTGTGATTGATTAGTAAGCCGAAAGGCTAGTTTGTGAAAAAGCTCGGGAAACCGGGCTTTTTTTTTGCTCCACGGGATTTGCAATCCCGAGGACAGATGAATTGAATTTGTAATTCCAGCTCCTCGTGATTTGCAATCGCGAGGACAGATAAGTGGAATTTGTAATTCCAGTAGAACCATCCTTATACGAGACCAGGATTACAAATCCTGATCATCTGTCGTTCGACATTACAAATATCGAACAGCTGCTCCTGATATTGTTTGAATTATTTTCTTCTCCTACGTGACCTGTAAAACATTACGAAAGCCACAAGTACCAATACAAATATGAACAACCACCAACCAAAGTGCATTCCCATATAACCGTAATCCCCATTATGCATCGTAACGTTATGTATTTAATCGATTAATTTATTTTCAAATATCAGTCAGATTAATTTGTGTCCTTTTCCTTCATCTTCTCCATCATTTCCATCATCTTTGGATTATCCATCATGGACTTACTCACCCGAATAAGTTTCTTGTTGACAAATTCTTGAATTCCTGTCTAGTTACTTTGAATCATGGATCTTCGCAAGATTAAGCCAAAACACCACCATCTAATATAAGATGGGTATCATTACAGTAACTGGATTCTTCAGATGCCAGATAAATAAATGCTTTAGCAACTTCTTCCGGCTTGCAAAGTCGTTTCATTGGAGTTCCTTCAATCCAAGCTTTTTGCGCTTCATCAGGAGCAGCGCTTATCATGGGCGTTTCAACGTAGTAAGGACAAATAGCATTAGCTCGGATATTTTCATTTCCGTATTGTACTGCAATGTTTTTCGTAATGCCTAAAACCCCATGCTTAGCAGCCGTGTAGGGGACTAATCCTGGCTCTGCTATTAAGCCTCCAAGTGATGCCATGTTTACAATTACACCGCCTCCTTGCTTTAAAAATTGTTGTAGTTCGTATTTCACGCAATAAAATTGGCCTGTAAGATTTATAGCGATGATTTTATTCCAAGTCTCTTCCGGCATATTATGTATACCTGATGGTGTGCCAGCGATACCTGCATTATTTAGTGCAATATCTAGTCTACCATATTCTTTAACCGTTTTTGTAATGGCGTTTTTGACACTTTCCACATCAGCAACATCAATGGGAACAAACATACATTTTGCACCTAATGCTTCAATTTCGTTTAACGTTTCAGAATAGTCGGCTGTGGATAGATCAGCTATTACAATGGTAGCGCCTTCTTTGGCGGCCTCCAATGCAGATGCTTTTCCGATTCCTGAATTACCACCTGTGATAAAGACAATTTTATTTTCGAGTCTTTTCATAGATTCTGTTTTTTATATTTCCACAATCAAAAGGATTATTTTATTCATAATTTTCATTTTTAATTTTGTTGGACGGCTTTCTCTATTGGAACTTCTCCACTCAGAATTTCGAAAACCTGGTTCTGTTTAACGCCATCTCCCAAGGATTCAACTAATGTTTTAGCCACATCCGCTCTTGAAATACTCCCCTGAATTTTCAGTTTCTCATTGAGTTGAATTTTTCCTGTTCCATCCTCGTCCGTCAAATGACCGGGTCTTACAATACTATAATTCATACCACTTGAACGCAGGTGATCATCTGCATTTTGCTTTGCTCTCAAATAATCTTCAAGTTCGTCACTCACAGATGGATTATCTGCTCCCATGGTGCTCAACATGACAAACTTCTCAAGTCCTGCCTCCTTAGCAGCATCTGTTAGCCTTTTTGCGCCCTCCTGATCCACACCTATTATATTTTTACCTTTTGATCCAGCCGCAAAAATTACTTTATCCGCATTTTTCATTACGTGGTTTACATCTTCCTCTAAATCGGCAAGCACCGTTGATACGCCTTGCTTTTCAAAATAATCTTTTTGATCTTGTTTTCTGACCATCGCTATAGGTTGATAGACTTCTGATCTTCTTAATAAATCGATGATGATTCTCCCTGTGGTTCCGTTAGCACCTGCCACTAATACATTTTTTCTTTCACTCATGATTTTTCCTTTTAATTTAAATAAGACACTCACTAGCTCCATTTTTGGGGAATTAAGGAATGCCTTGACCCATTCTACATTTGTTGAGCTAGTGGTAGTATAAACTATAGCTCCTTTTGCCTTGGCATATTACATAAATCAGAATTGGTTGGATTGCATAAAGTTTACTTCACTAAAAGTACGTTACATCTTAAGTTTATTCATTACACTATGATTGGTATATGTTGCATGATTCCCTCATAAGAAAATGTCAGGATGTTAAAAAGTCAATATTTGGGGCTGCTCCTCGGGATTTGCAATCCCGAGGACAGATAAATGAAATTTGCAATTCCAGTACAACCCTCCCTAAACGAAACCAGGATTACAAATCCTGTTTATCTGTCGTTCGACATTACAAATATCGAACAGCATAAAAAAATAATAAAAGATATTTTTGTCTTTATTATAAAAAAGGATATATTTGTCCTGTATTAAAGAAGAGATGTTTTCCAAAGCCTGTAAATATGCCATCAACGCCATGATCTACATGGCCACTTTACCACAGGGTCAAGAAAGGGCTGGCCTAAAGGAAATTTCCAAGGCAATAAATTCTCCTGAGGCCTTCACCGCTAAAATATTACAGGATTTGGTCAAAAATGAATTACTCAATTCAGTCAAAGGACCAAATGGTGGATTTCACTTACAAGGAGACCCCTCCCGAATATTTCTTTCCGAAATAGTGCATTCCATAGATGGTGACTTGATTTTCACAGGTTGTGCATTGGGACTGGAAAAATGTTCTGAAGACCATCCTTGTCCTGTTCATCACAAATTCAAAGCGGTCAGAGATCACCTTACAGGTATGCTGATGACCACTAGTTTGAGAGATGTAGCAGATAGGGTCAATACTGGAATCAGCTTTCTCAGGTATTGAAAAAAATTTAACCAAATAAAAGATAAAAAAGTCTTAATATAAAACTCAAATCCATGATCAAAGAACTGGAAAATAGAAAAGTTGGAGCCATAGTGGCCGAAAACTTCAAAACCGCAAAAGTCTTCACACAATATGGAATCGACTTCTGCTGCAAAGGGGGTATCAGTCTGCAAGATGCCTGTTCCAAAAATGAAGTAAACCTTCAGGAAGTAACCGCAGCACTTCAAAAAGCTACAATCTTACCAGAAGAAGTGCATTACAAGGAGTTTGGGCTGAGCCGATTAATAGACCACATTATAGACACCCACCATCAGTATGTGGAAAATGCCATACCGGCATTGAAAGCCTATTTACAAAAACTTGCTACGGTCCATGGTGAAAGACACCCCGAATTATTTCAGATCCGGGATGAGTTTATGGCGGCATCATATGCCCTGACATCTCATATGAAAAAAGAGGAACTGATACTCTTCCCATATGTCAAAGCCATGGAAGAAGCTGAAAAAAGTGGCTTCCCACTATCAAAACCTCACTTTGGTCATATAGATAATCCCATCAATATGATGGAAGATGAGCATGAAACAGAAGGTGAAAGATTCAGGACAATTTCAAAACTGAGTGATGGATATAAAACCCCTTCTGATGGCTGTCAGACATACCGGGTAGCATTTGAAATGCTAAAGGAATTTGAATCTGATCTGCATACCCATATCCACTTGGAAAACAATATTCTATTTCCAAAGGCAACTGTGCTATACAACAATCTTAATTCTTAAGCAGATGCATACTGCCCATCCCTATACCACAACTCAAAGGCAATTTACTTTAGGTCATTTGCTTGCCAAGACCTGGATGGGATGGGCAGTCTTGTTCTTTTTGTTTGCCTCTTTTTTTGGATTGGCCATGAGGTACTTTCACCTTGGAGAGATCCCTTACTTTGAATACAAACACCTGCTTCATGCCCATTCCCACATCGCATTATTGGGATGGGGATATCTGTTGGTTTCGGGAGTAATGGTGTTTACTTTGGTGAAAGAAGAGAGCCGGCTTAATATCTACCGAAAATTATTTTTCTTAGCCGTCATTGCCAATTTCGGTATGATGTTCAGTTTCCCCTTTCAAGGCTATGGAATGATCAGTATTACTTTTTCAACCATTCATCTTTTGGTGAGCTATGCCTTCGCCTTTTATTTTTTAAATGATTTGAGTAAACAAACCAACTCACCCTCCATCAAACTGATCCGATATTCGATCTATTGGCTTTTGATTTCCAGTTTAGGACTATGGGCCCTTGCACCCATTGGGTCAATTTTGGGAAGATTGCACCCGCTATATTTTATAAGTGTCCAGTGGTTTCTACACTTCCAACTCAATGGATGGTTTGTCTATGCTTTGTTGGGCTTTTTGGTGCACTTCGCCATCCAAAAAGGATTTACCGTCAATATCAGCAAAATCACATTTCTTCTGCTCAACCTATCTTTATTCTTCACTTTTGCTTTAGCAGTATCCTGGAGCACACCAATTGAAAGTCTTTATTTTTTCAATACACTTGGCGTCCTGCTTCAAGGTATCGCCTATATCTGGATTTTAAAATCTACAAGATTCCTCAATTCGGATTTTCTAAAAATTCCAAACCACTGGATAGATGGCATGATCTATCTTGGAATTTTGAGTTTGCTGGCAAAAGCAATCATTCAGATTACCCTGGTCATTCCCGATATGGCTACGATGGCATTTACCATCAGAATGTATGTCATTGGATTTATTCATTTGGTGATGCTCGGTGCCATCACTTTTGGTATCGGTGGTCTTGCAGTTAAAAATGGTTGGCTCCCTGCCAACGGCACCTCCAAATGGGCTTGGATCATTCTGAGCCTTGGATTTATCAGTTCCGAGATCCTCTTATTGGGACAAGGCACATTGCTTTGGGCCAAAATGGGATTTATCCCACAATATCACTTGCTATTATTCCTCTCCTCCACCCTATTTCCATTGGCCTTGATATTACTCTTGATCAGCATGGTGAAAAACCAAAAAACCCCTTCAAACATTCTAAATCAAATAAAATCCAAAACTCAAATTTCAATAAACAAACAAACTATGAAAACTTCAATGCTCATGTCATTTGGAGCAGCATTACTCCTCATGATCAGTTGTGGAGGTGGAGGAGGTGAAAACCAAGGCTCCTACACCCCACCAAGTGCCGAAACAGAGAAACCCGCTGATCCAAAGGGTATCGGTGAAATCAAAAATGTAGATCTCGGTGATGGAATAGACGAATCCATGGCAAACAATGGTAAGGCAATTCTTGACATGAAATGTACCGCATGCCACCAATACAATGACAAGCGATTAGTTGGGCCTGGATTTGAAGGTGTTACCAACAGAAGACGTCCTGAGTGGATCATGAACATGATTACCAATGTAGAGGTGATGCTCGATGAAGATCCTGTTGCTCAAGCGCTTTTAGAGGAATGTCTCACAAGGATGCCCAATCAAAACATCACTTTGGATGATTCAAGAGACATTCTGGAATTTCTCCGCCAAAATGATCTTGAAAGAACTGGTACTAAAGATGCCGCAATAAATTAATTCCAATTAAATCCCAAACAAAAATGAAAACAAGAATGTGGTTATTGGCAGGGGCTGCGATAGCAATGGCTTTTGCCTATGGATGTAAACCTAAAGGAGCGCAAAGCACGATCTCCGGTGATGCAGCCAGTAAAGTATATGTCCCACCTGGACAATATGATGAATTTTACAACATAGTTTCAGGTGGATTTAACGGTCAGATGTCGGTCGTAGGGCTTCCATCAGGAAGGGTATTCAAGATACTCCCGGTATTTTCAGTTCATCCCGAAAACGGATATGGATTTTCAGAGGAGACCAAACCTATGTTGAACACATCAAATGGTTTTGTCCCTTGGGATGATTTGCACCATATATCGATTTCTACCACCAATGCGGAACACGACGCAAGATGGGCATTTGGCAACGCAAATAATACCCCGCGAATAGCTAGGGTGGACCTGACTACTTTCAAAACTGTGGAGATCATAGAAATTCCCAATTCAGCAGGAAATCACTCCTCTCCATATATTACAGAAAACACTGAATATGTGGTAGCAGGCACTAGATTTTCTGTTCCAACCGGTTCAGATGAAAACAGGGACGTACCCATCTCAACCTACAAGGAAAATTTCAAGGGACACATCAGTTTTATCAGTGTAGACCCTGAATCCGGTCAGATGGACCTCAGTTTCCAAATTGAGGCGCCCCCTTTCAACTTCGATTTAGCAAGGGCTGGTAAGAAAAAATCTCATGGCTGGTTCTTTTTCTCCACTTATAACACAGAAATGGCGCACACCCTTCTTGAAGTCAACGCCTCCCAAAAAGACAAGGATTATATCATGGCTGTCAATTGGAAGAAAGCAGAGGAATATATCAAGCAGGGAAAAGGAAAAAAACAAAGTGTGAAATACGCACATAATGTTTGGGATGAGCATACACATACAGGGGTATCTACCATCAAAAACGAGGTTTTGGTCCTAGACCCAACGGAATTGAAAGACATGGTGTATTTTATCCCTTGCCCCAAATCTCCTCACGGTACTGATACTGATCCTACAGGTGAATATATTATTGGTAGTGGGAAATTAGCTGCAATAATTCCGGTATTTTCATTTACCAAGATGCTAAAAGCCATTGAAAATGAGGATTTTGAAGGCTCATTGCAGGGAATGCCCGTATTGAACTACGAGTCTGTCCTGCACGGAGAAGTGCAGAAACCCGGTTTAGGTCCTTTACACACTGAGTTTGACGGTAAAGGTTTTGCTTACACTTCTATGTTTGTATCCTCTGAAATTGTAAAATGGAATATAGAAACACTTGAAGTGGTGGATCGGGTACCCACCTATTATTCAGTTGGTCACTTAATGATCCCGGGCGGTCCTACAGGGAAGCCTCATGGAAAATATATGGTTGCTTACAATAAAATCACCAAGGACAGATATCTGCCAACTGGTCCGGAATTGGCACATTCCGCACAGCTATATGATATTTCCGGAGATAAAATGCAGCTTCTTCTTGACTTTCCTACTATTGGTGAGCCACATTACGCAGAAGCATTTCCTGCATCTTTGATCATGGATAAGCAGGTGAAGTTTTACAAAATGGAAGACAATAATCATCCTAGAGCACTCAAAGGAATCAACGACGCCCGGGTAGAGAGAGATGGAAATAAAATTCACATTTACCTGACCAGTATTCGATCCAATTTCAGACCCGACAATATTGAAGGCGTAAGGGTTGGTGATGAAGTTTACTTCCACATGACCAACCTGGAACAAGATTGGGATGTACCACATGGCTTAGCAGTAAAAGGAGCTAATACGGCTGAACTGCTTGTAATGCCAGGTGAAACAGCTACGCTGAAATGGGTGCCGGATAGAGTTGGAATTTTCCCCTTCTATTGCACAGATTTCTGTTCTGCATTGCATCAGGAGATGCAAGGGTATATCAGGGTATCGGCAGCAGGCAGCAATACACCTTTAAAATTCTCAACAGGCGAGGCAGAATAGTTGCCTAACATCCAAATACCGCCAGCAAAAATGCTGGCGGTTTACTAAAATCAACATGAAGAATCTCCTTCCCATAAACAGAGTTTTGGTGTTAATAGCTGCCCTATTAATGGTCTCAGCCTACTTCACACCACTTTGGCAAATCAGTCTTTGGGCACCACAATATCCTGAAGGCTTGAATATGAAAATATGGATTGACAAGCTCAGTGGTGATGTGGATATCATCAATGGAGTCAACCATTACATAGGAATGAAACATATAGGGGTAGAAATGTTTCCTGAATTCACTTACCTCATTTATGTATTTGGAGCCATCATTGGGTTTGGCATTTTATCTGCGATCATTGCAAAAAAATGGATGGTATATTCCTTCTTCGGACTTATTGTCCTAATGGGAATTGGAGTACTCGTAGATATGTATATATGGGGATATGATTATGGACATAATCTGGATCCCACCGCAGCTATAAAAGTCCCCGGAATGGCCTATCAGCCACCATTGATCGGATATAAGCAGCTGTTGAATTTCCTTTCATACTCTGGGCCTGATATAGGAGGTTGGATTATAACTGTATCGGCATTGATAATGATAGTAGTAGTGGTAACTGAATGGAGGAGGAAGTGAAGTACGAAGTACCATGTACAAAGTACCAAGTATGGGGGAAGCAGAAAAGATGAAGGAGAAAGGATGAGGGATGAAGGAAGGATTTTAGATCTTAGATTTTAGATTGAAGATTTAGGCCTCTGTATGTATCGGGGGGGATTAAATTAGGCTATATCTCAAATCTTGTTTCTTGGCTCTAACATCTTGGGTCTTGTTTCTATCACCAACATCTCGGTTCTCGCATCTCGGTTCTTATTTCTCCAATCTCACATCTTATGTCTCACGTCTTATGTCTCAAAAAATGAAACATCTCATAAACATACTCCTAATCGCTCTCCTCTTTGGCTGCAGTGCTGACCCACGAGCTATCAATTACGGAGAGGATGTCTGTCATCATTGCAAAATGAAATTGATGGATCCGCATTATGGTGCAGAAGTGGTCACGCAAAAAGGAAAGATTTACATCTTTGATGATGTCAATTGCCTGATGTCCTTTCTGGATTCTGATGAGGTCAATGAACAAGACCTTAAACATATCCTGATTACAGATTACGATCAACCGGAATCACTTTCCGATGCGATGATGTCATTTTACCTCAAATCGGAAGCTTTCAAAACCCCTATGGCCAGCAATATCATTGCCTTTTCAGATTATGAAACGCTCAAGAAGTATAAAAAAGAGCATGGCGGAGTGTATTTGGCTTGGGGAGAATTGGTGACGCAGTTTAAGTGAAGGTAGATTGTAGAGGGTAGATTTTAGATTGAAGAAGGATGAGGGAGGAAGGGTGACAAGATTCAAGGGCGTCATTGCGCCTGCCTGCCTTTGGCAGGAGGTGCACTTCTAGTAACCTTTATAATTAGGGTAGCCCATCGTGCGACATCTCTTGAGGCGTTTATCGATTAGAAATGGGTTAAATATGGAATTTATCTCAGCTCTCGATTCTTGGCTCTTGCTTCTTGGCTCTCGCATCTCGGTTCTCGCTTCTTGATTCTTGGCTACCCGATACTCGGGGAGGCTTTGGTTCTCAAAAAATTAAACCACAGTAAAATGAAAGCAATATTCACATTGATACTGACAGTCCTAATGGCTTTTCCATCTGGGGCGGAGACTATTCGGCTTAGGGCTGGGCAGTCCATTAAGGAGGCTGTAAATAATGCTTCTGACGGAGATACTTTACTTCTGAGTTCAGGTCTCTATCAGGAAAATGAAATTATCATCCGAAAACCATTGACCATTTTGGGAGAATCATTTCCAATTATCGATGGGCGGGACAAAGGAAATATATTTTTGGTGGCCGGTGAAAATATTCACTTCAAGGGAATCAAAATCATCAACACTGGAAAATCAAATATGGACGATTCTGCTGGGATCAAGTTTTTTGATTCGAAAAATTGCAGTGTGGATAATGTGCAATTGGAAAACACTTTTTTTGGTCTTCATTTTTCGAACTCCTCCAACATGACCATCACAAATAATCATTTGGTTTCGACAGCAGAAAAAGAATACCAAACTGGAAATGGCATCCACCTCTGGAAATGTAAAGACTCCCATATCGAAAAGAATTATGTGAAAGGACACCGGGACGGAATTTACCTTGAGTTTGTCACCAACACTGTCAGTCAGGGTAATTTCATAGAAGAAAATAACAGGTATGGTCTACATTTTATGTTTTCACATGACAACAGCTACATCAAAAATACTTTCAAAAAAAATGGTGCAGGTGTAGCTGTTATGTATACCAAAAATGTACTGATGAAAGAAAATATTTTTGAAGAGAATGAAGGTCCAAGTTCTTATGGCATCCTGCTCAAAGATATCAGTGACAGTGAAGTTGTTGGCAATATCTTCCGCAAGAACACCATTGGTATTTATATGGAAGGAAGCAGCCGGACCATCTTCAAAAACAATTCCTTCAATAATAATGGTTGGGCTTTGAAGTTGATGGCAAGCTGTGATCAAAATACTTTCGAAGCCAATAACTTCTTTGCCAATACTTTCGACATCAGCACCAATGGCAGTTTGGTTCTGAATAAGCTTCAGGAAAACTACTGGGATAAATACGAGGGATATGATTTGGACAAAGATAAAATCGGTGATATCCCATACCGACCCATTAGCCTCTTTAGCGTCATCGTCGAAAAAATACCCTCAGCTGTAATACTTTGGAGAAGTTTTATGGTAACGCTCTTGGACAGAATGGAAAAAGTCATTCCTTCCATTACTCCTGAAAATATGATTGACAACTCCCCTAAAATGAAACCTTATGATTTCGGCACAACAAATCCATAAAAAATTCGGCAAACTTGAAGTTTTGAAAGATTTCAACCTAGAGTTTGATGCAGGCAAAAGTTATGCATTGATGGGGCCAAACGGTTCCGGAAAAACCACGCTGATCAAAATTATCCTTGGCATGGTCATTCCCAACACAGGGGAAGTGTTTGTTCAGGGAGAATCCATCAAAGGAAATTTTGCTTACAGATCCAATATTGGTTACATGCCTCAGATAGGTCGCTACCCTGACAATATACGTATTGGACAACTTTTCAGCATGATGCAGGACATGAGACCGGGAATAAAAGAATATGACCTTGATCTGATAGAAGCTTTTGGCCTAGACAAAATCATGGACAAACCCATGCACACCCTAAGTGGGGGAACCCGTCAAAAGGTGAGTGCCGCCCTTGCCTTTATGTTCAGGGCTGAAATCCTGATCTTGGATGAACCCACCGCAGGTCTTGATCCAATGGCGGTGGAAACCTTGAAAAATAAAATCAAGAAAGAACGTGATACAGGCAAACTCATCTTGATCACCTCCCACATTCTCAGTGAATTGGATGAGTTGACTGACCATGCCATCTATATCAATGAGGGAGAAGTCTTTTTCAATGATACCATTAACAGCCTAAAGGATATCACAGGGGAAGAAAAATTCTCAACAGCCATAGCCAGATTGATGGAATGGAGTTTAAAAAAAAAGAAGAAAATAACTGATTTAAGCCATGTTTAAGTTACTGAAATACTCGCTTTACGATATTGTGAAAAGTAGGTTTGCGATACTATATACCATCTTTATGATTTTGGTGGCTGTTTCCATCTATCAGGTCTCTGAAGACATGAGCAAGGTTTCTTTAAGTTTGCTCAATATCATGTTGATGATTGTCCCCTTGATAGCTGCCGTATTTGCTACCACACACTTTTTCAATAATTTGGAATTTACCGAGCTGATGCTCGCGCAACCGGTAAAGAGACGAGATGTTTTCTTGAGTCAGGTTTTGGCGGTGGTCATCATGTTGAGCGCAGCCATTGTCATTGGGTTTGGCATCCCCATGATACTATGGGGAGCAGATAGTACTGTTCTCACTTTGTTGGGAATAGGGATAGCCCTGAGTGTGGTTTTTGCAGGGTTGGCCTTCCTTGCCTCCGTACTTACCCGGGACAAAGCTAAGGCCATTGGTATCAGCTTATCCTTCTGGATTTATTTCTCGCTGATCTATGATGGATTTGTGTTGTACCTGATTTACAGTTTCGCTGACTACCCGCTGGAAAAAACCACCTTGGGCTTAGTTTTCTTCAATCCCGTTGACCTTGGGCGTATCATTATGCTGATGCAGTTGGACATCTCCGCCTTGATGGGATATACAGGGGCCTTTTTCCAGAATTTCTTCGGATCTGCCAAGGGAATATTGCTCTCTTCAGCGATGATGCTGCTATGGATGTTATGGCCATTGGGAGTGGCGATGCGGGTATTTAGGAAAAAAGATTTTTGAGGGGATTGAATAAATTACAACATTCGCTCAGAATGGTTCAAGACTTCAAATTGGTTCAAGTCTTCAGACCTAACTACCTTTGGCAGGCATGGACAGAATTAATCCACATTCGGACAGGATTGGTTCAAGTCTTCAGACTTGGACCACCCCATTGCAGTCTTCAGACTGCCAACCGCAGCGTATAAAATCAATAAAACTCCTTCCTTATTCAGCAGAGTTCAATTCATATATCCGCTGGGGAGTTTTTGCTTGATTCTTTTTAAATGTATAGATAATTGAAGTTAAGAAACATGCAAAAAAGCAACGTTAATTAAGCCGTTTTTACTTATTTTTGACAAACTATCAATTGTTGTTTGACTTAAATTTAAGAAATGTTTGAATTCGACCCTCAAAAAAGTGAATCAAATAGAATTAAACATGGTATTGATTTTAATCAAGCAAAGCAATTATAGGATGACCCAAACGGAGTAGTTATTGAGGCAAAAACAATCGATGAAAAACGCTATTTATTGATTGCCCAATTCAATCATAGTATTTGGTCGGCAATATTCACCATCAGAAATGATATGACAAGAATAATTTCAGTAAGAAAATCCAGAGAAAATGAAAAAGCAATCTATTACAGCGGCTGAGTTTGATCAAAAGTTTGAGGATAATGAGGATTTGTCTGATTTTTTAAACCTAGAAAAGGCAAGCAAACCAGGATTAAAGCCCAAACGTGTCAGTGTGGATTTTCCTGAATGGATGGTTCAGGAATTGGATAAGGCAGCCCAACGATTAGGAATTACCCGCCAAAGTCTTATAAAGGTTTACATCTCTGAGAAATTGAAAGAGACATAAGATTTTCACACGACATAATTCCTTTTACTCATCCTATTGAGTTAATTCAAATATTTATGCTATTAATTTATTTTCAGTGGATTTTTGCAATAAAAAAAGAAACCTCGATGTCGTGGTAACTGACATTTCTATAATATTGTAGAATAACAGTTGGGGCTAGAAACTAATTTCCATCTTTTTCATTGGTTTCTGACCCTGGTTATAAATAATGTTTATTGGTATTTAGAGCTCTTTTTCATGAAATTTTATATCGCCCTTGCCTACGGCACTTTTGAAACAAACACTTAATCCAATAAACCCGGCAATAAATTACCGGGCTATTACATCGGTCATACCTACGGCATTTTGTCAAATTGGTTTTTAATTCTTGAATTTTAGGTCTATTGATTTTGTCTCTTGACTCCCCGATACTCGGGGCAGGCTTTGTTTCTTGATTCTTGGCTCTTGACTCTTGGCTCTAAACTCTTGCCTATAAACCCTCTTCACTCCCATTTCTCCACCCCCAACAGCTTCTTCCCTAGATCAGAAAGTTCAGCAACCCCATACTTGGTTTGTTCCCAGTTTCTTGGATCGCCGGGAAAGGCATAGCCTGAAGGAGCTATTTTGTTTTTCCAGGAATTGATGCGCCATTGTTTGAGGGCTTCATTATCCTCTTCAGCAGGCATCATGGAAATGTATTGGGCTATTCGGACTTTATCGGAATGATTGGCTCTGATGCCGTGGGGAAGCAGACTGTTGAAAATGAGTAAATCACCTGCTTCCAGTTTTACTTTGACAATTTGATCTTTGAATGCTGAAATATCGGGTTGAAAACGGTTTCGGTCTTTAGGTTGAGTGAGCTTCCATGTTTCATAAGTCCTGTACAATTCAGGAATGCATTGAAAGCCACCCATATTTTCATCTGTCTGATCGGCCAAGGCCAAAACACCCTGAACATTTTGGGGCTTGGTTTCAGGGTCATAATCCCAATGGATAAACGCCTTGTATTCATGACCTGCTCTGATCGGAAAATTCAGGTTTGCCCTATCAATCGTTACCCAAAGTTTTTCTGTACCCCAAATATCCACAAATGCATCGTAAATTTTTGGCACTTGCCTGTTGGTCCATAATTCCTGATGGTTGTACACTTCCACCATTCCTGTGCCTACTAATTCCTTCATCTCCATTTCCTGATGGGGTTTGGCATACCAGGTACTTGGATTGTTTGGGTCTTTTTCCACAAATTCCCATAAGAAGGCCGCCGTTTTTGAGACCTGCTCCTTTGGAACAGCATTTTTAATGACCACGTAGCCATTGTGAATCCAAAACTGCCAATCCTCTTCCGATAAAACTCTTAGAGATTTACCATTGGAGCGATCGTTCAAACGGATTTTGCTGCTAGTGGCAGTGGATGGGTTGCCCGGAATTTCCTTATGGTTTTTATTGGGACTATCCCGGTCTGCTGGGTTGATTGTTTTTGTTTCCATCTTTTTCAAAGTGGCACTAAGTGGTTGTATCACAATATAATGATATTTTAAAAAAGAGATTGATCCCTGCTTTTATATTTCTCCAAAAATTCTCGGGGAACCCACTCTTCGTGATTTGCAACCGCGAGGTCAGATGAAAGGAATTTGTAATTCAAATCTTCATCTTAACCCAAACCAGGATTACGAATCCTAATTATCTGTCGTCCACTACCGAACCTTCGGTAACGAACAGCAGCACATCTCGCCTCTCGGCTCTCGCTCCTCACATCTTGTCTCTTGGCTCATTGTACTTCGTACATGGTACTTGGTACTTGATACTTGGTACATCGTACACCCTACACCTCCACCAACTTCCACTTCCCCCTTCTAAATACCAAAGTACTCACCACAGCATGAAGCGAATGACTGACCGCAATGGCTACAAATACGCCTGTTGCACCCATGCCCAATGTTTTTGCCAAAAAGTAGGCAAATGGAATCTGAAAACCCCAAAGCACTGCCAAGTTGATGATGGTTGGGGTCTTGGTATCTCCGGCCCCGTTCAAAGACTGACTCATCACCATCCCATATCCGAAAAACACATACCCCAAACAAATGATGGTCAGACCCAATCTTCCAACTTCAATTACATCAGGTTGCTGATTGAAAATCCCAATAAAGAACCCTGCTCCACCTATAAAAATAATCGAGCAAAATCCCAGAAAAATCGCAGTATAATGTGCCGATAGCCATGCGGATTTTTCAGCCCTCCCGGGTTGCAATGCTCCAAGATTTTGGCCAACCAAGGTTGCAGCGGCATTGGATAAACCAAAAGCAGGAAGTAAAGCAAAAATGATCAACCTCACTGCAATGGTATATCCGGCCAAAGCCACAGAACCTGATTCTGAAATAATCCTCATCAGGAATATCCAAGAGGCAGATTCAATCAAGAATTGCCCCATGCCTCCTGAAGCCACTTTCAGAATAGTCCATATGGTTTTCCAGTTCATCTTCAGGCTTTCCCAATAAAATTTGATAATGGATTTACCATTAAAGAGGATGTAGAACTGATAAATCACGCCTATACCCCGTCCTGTAGTGGTGGCCCAAGCCGCACCTTCCAACCCCATGGCTGGTATAGGTCCCAATCCGAAAATCAAAATAGGATCCAGCACAATATTGAATCCATTGGCTATCCACAAAGCCCTCATCGCAACAGCTGCATTACCGGCTCCTCTGAAAATCCCATTGATGAGAAAAAGCAGCATGACGCAGACATTACCCCCAAATATTACTTGCGTATAGCGATATCCCAACTCAATGACATCTGATTCTCCTCCCATAATTGCCAGCATGTTTTTGGCTTGATACACCCCCAATATTGCTACTGCTACCGCAAAAAAAGAACACACAATAATCGCCTGAAAAGCTGCAGTAGAGGCCTCTTTAGGCTTTTTCTCCCCGATCCTCCTAGCAACTATGGCTGTTGCTGCCATACTCAGGCCAATGGCAATGGAATAGATAATTGTCAGAACAGATTCAGTAAGACCTACTGTGGCAACAGCGTAAACTCCCAATTTACCTACAAAGAAAATATCCACAACTGCAAAGAGCGATTCCATCACCATCTCCAAAATCATGGGAACAGAGAGATAAAATATGGCTTTTTTGATGCTGATATTGGTGAAGTCGTCCTCTAGACCACTTACAGCAGCTTTGAAATGTTGTATAAATGTTTTGAATGTCATATATGAAGGATTTATCCAAAAATGGAGTTGGAGATAACCTGCGATTTGAGCTTTCGCATGCAGGCAAAATGGCCGAAGAAAAATTATACCTTCATAAGATCTCTAAATTGTAAGAAAAAATCTCAATTAGCAAGACTCATGTTGGGAAAAAATTCTATTTAAAATTTTGCTTGAATCAAGTCACTGGCAATACCTTCATTTTTTATAATAAAAAAGAGAATTTGTATAACACCTTTAATAGCTCTTTATGGCAATTTTGTAGAATTACACCATTTCTTACTTTGGTAAGAAGACAGTTTCATTAAATTTAAATGTACGAATATGAATACTTCAAAAATTAGATTGAAAAGAAAGACCTTTAGAAAAAACGTGCAAATCAAAGTTACTGTCAATACGTTTATTCAACCATTTAAGGAGATGCCTTGTGAAACTGATATAGAAAGTCCAGATCATATCAATGCACATGACCTATTTTCACACTATACCGCTGACATCATTAAGAAGGATGTCATTTTTACCAGGTAATTAATGGTGGTGAAATAGAAGTCCATAGCTTTCTTCCAACAGAATATCTTTCCATTCCTCAATCAGATTTTTATAGGCTACACCCACCGGCATGATATTCCGGTCAAGGTCGTATAAGCCAAGCTCATTGATATTTCCTGCATCGTTCCTCAGTGCAGAGTCCCAGTCGACCTGATGTGTTAAACTATACCAAGTAAAACCTATAATAGGTACCCCATCTTGCTTGAGCATATGTAGATTGGCCCATTGTTTCAACAACCATTCTTTGCTTGCAGGCATTTTCAAATTTGTTTCGGTATGCATGATGGGCAATTTGTATCTTTTGTAATATTGACTGGTCAAAACATAGTATCCAAAAATCTCCCCTGAGGCTTGGGTTGACCCGTCAGGGTGTACAAGATGCTCATTCGTTACATAATAATCATTGCCCATGACGCACCTCGCTTTAACCTGATTTTGTGCAAACCAATTGTACTCATTTTTGGTCATACCATTTTGCAATAAATATTCATACATGGTCACATTGATAGGATAGCCGTAGGTCAAGTCAAGCGATAAAAATCTTTTTTGATTTAGAAAACGGGCTAGGGGCAAAGCTTTTGGCTCGATAGCATGAAAATATTCGGTGGACTCACTTTGAATAAAGGTAGCTTCCGGCTGTATTTTCAAAATGGCATGCATGGCCATGACATTTGCCTTGGAAAGATTTTTTAATGCAGTTACAAAAGCCCTGTCAGAACTCAGCCTTTCATTCCACCATCCATACTGCGCAGAAAACATCGCAGTAATAAATATTTCATTGATCGGAGTGTAAAACTGCAGGTCAGGAAATCTAGTGGCAAAAGCTTTTGCGTATTCGGCAAAATGATGGGGAAATTCAGGATTTTGGAAATCTCCCAACCAATCCGGAACACCAAAATGACAAAGGTCAACCAATGGCGTAATATCCATTTCTTTGAGACGGTTAAAAGTAATATCTGTAAATGACCAGTCATATTTACCAGGTGCTAGATGGGTTTTATAGTAAGGAGGTCCATAGCGCAAAAATTCAATCCCCATTTCTTTCACCAATTCAAAATCCTTTTCCCAATGGGTATAATGACCGGTCTTCTCCATTTCATCCACCCGCTTGGTAGTGCCGTCCGGCAACATAATATTGGGATAACTATTCTCAATCCCCGTGGCGAACATAAATTTACTTCCTTGCATGTTTTTCAAGATTATTAATAAATTTTTTCTTCAAAAAATCGATTCAAAGCATTTTCTAAAGCTGGAAGCTGAATGCCCTTTTCACTATGTAATACACTATAAAGGGGCCGGTTAGCTTTCCATTTCATTTGTATTAATTTTTTTGTTTGAATTCTTTTCTGCTCCATTCCTCCTCGTAAGGCAATTTCAGAAGCAAAATCTGCCCATGTCAAACTACCTTGATTACTCAAATGCCAAATACCCTTTTCTTCATCTATCAATAAATTTAGTGCCGTATTTACCAAGTCGGGCACATATGTTGGTGAAACAACGACATCACTCAAAACAGAAATTGGTGTTTGTTGATGTTGTGCCTGCAAAATATGATAGGCAAAATTACTCTTATCCCAAGGTCCAAAAAAAGCACTCGTTCTGATAATCAAAGCATTTGGGTTGTTTGTAAATACTAAATGTTCTCCTACAACTTTGCTTTCTCCATACACATTTAAAGGGTTTACAAGGTCTGTTTCAGTGTATGGATTATTTTTCGAACCATTAAAAACGAGATCAGATGAAAATGTCAAAAATTGTATTTCAAACAATTTGCAAACTTGAGAAAGCAATGCAGGGGCTGTAGAATTTACAGCGAAACAAATTTGAGTATCAGTTTCGGCATCATCTACTTTTACATATCCTGTTGCGTTGACCACCGCCCAAGGTTGATATTTATTGAAAACTTTTTTTATACTTTCCATATCAAAAATGTCAAGTTCATTTCTTGAAATTGGAATAAATGGAATGTTTCTAGCTTTGCAAATTTTAATAAAAGCAGAGCCTAACGTTCCACTTTGCCCAATTATCAGAATTGGCGATTGATTGGTTGGTACATTAATTTGTTCGGAATTATGCCACCACCCTTTTTGGTCCAAAAGAGGATGTTGATAATCTAAATTCCCACTTAATGATTTAATCAATTTTACGGCAGCGGTTGGCCGTAATTTTTTACTACGAATATCAAATACGCCTGTTTCGTAATGAAAATTGCTTTCTGTCAACAAACTATTCCAATCATAAGCCCCTAAAAGCGACCACGCTGTAACTGCTTTTAGATTAATTCCTTGTTGTGATAATTGATTTGCTTCATTCCAAATTTCCTTAAACCACCTCATTTGTTCTTCCCGTGTACAACTAAGGTGAGTTTCAGTAATAGCTATCGGCAATTTATATCGCTCCCATGTTTCTTTTACCAAAGCTTTGAATCCTTCAATTTTGCGGTCAGTAACCCTTACCATTTCTGTGTCTGCATAGCAATGTCGTCCATTTCCCCCGTAGGTATTGCTTGGATATTTTGCAAGATTTTCGTCAAGGTATCTCTCCGATGTGATGTAATAATTCAGTCCTATGATGTCTGGAATACAAATGTTTTCCAGAAAAAAAATAAGTTCTTTTTCCTGGATGCCTACAAATAAAAAATATTCGTATAGTGGGTGTTCTTTATTTACTTTTCCGCAGAGTAAATCGTAGGTCAGCCAACGCCTATTATTTTCAAAATCTGCCTGATATTTTAATAAAGGCGTGCTATGGGTTTTGGCTAGATCTTCTGTTTGAATAAGTTTTGCCGCTGGGTTTACTCTTCTAATTGCCTTCATGGCAAGTACCACGCCCTTAACTTGGTTAATGAGCATGGTTGCAAAACTTAAATCGCTGGCAGCATGGGGATACCAAAAACCATAAAGTCCGCTAAAACGGGCAGTGGTCAGTGGCTCATTAACTGGTGTGTAATATTCCAGGTAGGGAAATTTTGAAGCCACTTGGTAGGCATAATTGGCAAGGTGATACGGAAATTGATCGTCAAGAAGATTGGTAAATGAAGGTCCACTTCCATGATGAACCAAGCCTGCTATAGGAACTATGTCGAGTTCTCTAATTAAATTAAATTGATTTTCTATCCAATCCCAATTGATTACTTGTCCCAAGGTTTGTTGATGGTGTTCCCATAAAACCGGATAACGTAATGCTGTTATACCTAATTGGGCAATGTGATTTACATCATCAGGTCTATCATAATGACCTAATAGCGCCAATTGATCCCGGTAGTTATTTTGAATACGATTAATTGTACACTCTATACCACCCCAAATCTCAGGTTTTTGAAAAGGGTATTGATTTTCCATCGAAACTTATTTCGTTTTTATTTTACTACTATAAAATAAACCCATTACCTATGGGATCCATTGCCATTTACAAACGCCACCTCTTTAATATTTAATTTTTTAAACAAGGCTAGCGATTGTGCAACTACCTGATCCATGTTATAGTATTTGTAAGTTCCTAACCGCCCTGTGAAAAAAGTATTTGGTTCCGAATCAGCCAATGTTTTATACTGATTGTATATCTCCGTATTTTCTTTGCGTGGAATTGGATAATATGGGTCGCCATCTGCTGTGGGGTACTCATATACAATGGAAGTTTTATCATGCTTTTGCCCTGTCAAGTGCTTGAACTCCGTAATGCGGGTATAGGCTTGGCTCATGGGATAGTTTACTGTTCCCACTGCCTGATAATTTTCACTGTCTATGGTTTGGCTTTTAAAATCGATGGAACGGTAAGGCAGCTTACCAAAACAATAATCAAAATAGGCATCAATAGGCCCTGAGTAAATTAATGTTTTAAAATTGATTTCATCCATCACATCTTTGTAATCTGTGTTGAGCATGATATGGATATTGGGATGATCCAATAAGTTATGAAACATTTTTGTATAGCCGCGCAGAGGCATTGCCTGAAATTTATCCGTAAAATATCGGTTGTCTTTATTGGTTCGGGTAGGTACCCTAGCTGTTACAGAAGCATCCAATTCCGAGGGGTCAAGCGCCCATTGTTTTAAGGTATAATGCTTAAAAAATTTCTCATACAATTCCTTACCTACTACATTTACCACTACATCTTCAGAGGTTAGTATTTGGTCTTTTTTATCTGCTTTTGCATCAAAAAATTCCTGAACTTGCTCACCCGAAAGATTTAAACCATACAAAGCATTAACAGTATTTTGATTGATAGGTATGGGCACCAACTGCCCATCCACACTTGCCAAAACGTGGTGCTCATAAGGTCTCCATTCCGTGAATTTACCAAGATAATCGAAAACCTCTTTGCTGTTGGTATGAAAAATATGAGGCCCATATTTATGCACCAAAATGCCATCACTGTTGTAATAATCAAAGGTGTTGCCACCGATATGGTTTCTCTTGTCTATCAATAATACTTTTTTATTGGCTATTGATGCCAACCTCTCTGCCAGTACCGACCCTGCCAGTCCTGCCCCCACTATTAAATAATCGTACATGTTTGTTGATTTTGTCGGTTAATTTATTTTGATTCTTGTCTATTTCAATCTGCATCAATTCATCCATACCTTGCCAGGTAGCATCCCAAGAAATAGCGCTCAGGTATTCATCCACTTTTGTTAACCAATCACTCTTGTCGGTACTACTCAATTCTGTTGTGGCTATCTGCACAAGGTCCTCAGCATTTTGGATTATATGCACCAACCCTAATTCATGATAGGGGTTTATCACATCTGTAATGGCTGTAGAAATCACCGGCTTGCCCCCTGCGAGGTATTCCGGTGTTTTGGTGGGACTGATATACCGTGTAGATTCATTGATGGCAAATGGGATCAAGGCTATATCCCATCCACTGAGATAAAAAGGTAACTCCTCATAAGTTTTAGCGCCGAGATAATGGATGTTTTTGTTTTTTGGAAGGGTGGCGGGATCAATTTTTATAACCGGTCCTACCAATACAAAATGCCAGTCCGGTCTTGCATTCGCTGCCTGCTCTATCAGTTCAATATCAAAGCGCTCGTCTATTACCCCATAGAACCCAAGCCGAGGATGGGGTATAGCTGCCTGATCTGAAATTTCCTGTTTGAAAGCTCTAGCTGCTTTAAAGTGTGCTTTATCTATGCTACTTGGGAAAGAATAAATATTATGATGTTGTGCTTTTTTTGACTTGTACAAATTGTTGCCACCCGTAAAAACGACATCAGCTTTTTTAAATAATTTCTGTTCAAAAATTTTCAACTCAGGTGGCGCAAATTTGAAAGCACTTAATTCATCCATACAGTCATATACTGTGGCTTTTGGATGAAAGCTTTCGGTATAAGCAAGTGCCATCGGTGTGTAAAACCAGAAAATGTATGATTGTATGGACTGCTGCCTAAACAGATTTTTAAGGATAACCTCTACTCTCTTCGCTTCATGCTTTTGTCCTTGAAGGCTACTGTTTAAATGGGGCACGATGACAGAAACATTCTCATTGGTTACATTGATATAGTAGCCATCTTCTTCGGTATCATAAATAAATTCTTCTATGTAATAAACATCATACTGCTTTGTAAATCGGCTTAACAGGTGTTGCGGGCGCTGATAAACAAATTTCCAAGACAAATGGGAAAAGCATACAAGTTGCATGGGTATGTTTTTTTCAATGATCATAGTTTACGATTAAGTGATTTTAAATCTTAGGCCATTTGCACGTTACTATAAATGAATTTCAACACAGATTTATGCCTAGACAATACCGCTCTTGGTTTGCCTATTCAAAGAATTTAGATCTCAAATCTGATTTATTTGGTTTAAAGTAAGATGGCAGAAATACAAATTTCTTCAAAAATGAAAGAAAAAGTGTTATACAAAATTTAGAAAGAGTTATAGCATTCAATCGTTTTATTAAAATGAAGAATAAAAAAAAGACTTTATAGAATTATTTTTAGAATTTACCTTGTATTCAAGGTTTTGTATCGGGATGCCATAAGCATTATATTTATTACCATTCAAACTAAGCACTTATGAACAATGAAAAAATGCTTTTAAAAGTCTCTGTTTATGGAGCTTTATTTTTTGCATTACTGGCGGTGGTATGGGGAGTAGTGGAAAACTCCAAAATCATTTTGTTTGATGGTATTTATTCCCTGATCAGTGTGGGACTTTCCATAATTTCCTTGGTTACGGCATCATTTATGCAAAAACAGGATCATGACCGATTCCCTTACGGCAAGGAAATGATCGAACCCATCATCATTTTGGGGAAATTTTTGGTCATCACCATTTTATGTCTATTTTCCTTTTTTTCGGGTTTTTCGACTTTGCTCTCCGGAGGTCAGGAAGTCAATGCAGGATCAGGAGTCATCTATGCATTTATCGCAACAATTGGATGTTTTTTAGTCTATCTTGTTCTCAAAAAGAAACAAAAGACCAACCACTCCGGACTAGTGGAAGCGGAATCGTTGCAATGGCTGATGGACTCCTACCTCAGCCTAGCTGTTCTTGCAGGATTCCTTTTGTCCTTTGGTTTAGGGTATACAGATTACAAATATCTTCAGGCCTACATGGATCCGATGATGGTGGTATTGGTATCAGGCTACTTTCTGAAAGTTCCCATCACCAATATGGGCAGACAGATCCGGGAAGTATTGGATATGAAAGCTGAAAATAAATACTTTGGTCTCTGTGAAGAGATCGTAGCCGGAGTAGAGGAAAAGTATAAATTTCAAGAATCCTTTCTCCGTGTATCCAAATCAGGCCCGAAATTATTTATAGAAATTGACTTTGTTGTATCACCTGACAATTGGCAACCCACACTTTCAGAACAAGACAATATTCGGGAAGAAATCCTCGCCCAAATGCAGCCCATTTCACTTAAAAAGTGGCTCAACGTGGCGTTTACCAATGATAGAAAATGGGCGATTTAAAGGTTACAAAACCTTCGAGGTCTAAAAAAGACCTCAAAGGTTTTAACCTAACAGTTTGATGTTTAAGAGAATAACATCTTCAAGAAAAAATCCTCCTTTTACTTAAGGGTATGCTTATTATTTACCAGATAGGAGTGACATAGGAGAGCACATAGTTCAATATTGTAAAATATTTCTCCTAAGAATTTATCATTCTTGGCGCTTGGCTCTTAACTCTTGGCTCTTGATTCTCGCCTCTTGATTCTTGCCTCTTGGTTCTTTTGATTCCTGCTTCTTATATTGCCCCTTTATTCCAAACGATGCGCCCAATTCAAAAAGTCTACTTCTTTCTTCTCCTCCTTACCTTTCCCCTACTTGAACTTCCTGCTCAAACTCAGCATGAATGGGTTGAGATCTCCAAGTTTGTAGATGGGGACACATTTTGGATTACCAATTCCAAAGGTGAACGTGAAAAGATCAGATTGATTGGTGTTGATACACCGGAGACGAGGAGAACCGGAAAAAAGGATATCGGGTATTATGGCAAAGAAGCTGCTGCTTATGTGGTAAAGCTATTGGATGGTCAAAAAATCCGTTTGGAATATGATGTGGGTAAATATGATCGGTACAAAAGAACTTTGGCCTACGTCTATCTTGAAGACGGCACTTTTTTGAATGCACATTTAGTGGAAAATGGCTATGCTATGGTTATGACCGTTATACCAAATGTAAAACACGCAGAGCTCTTTGTTAAGCTTCAAAAGGATGCCAGAAAGCAAAAGCGGGGATTATGGTCAATACCATAATCCCAAATCCAATTAATTGTGGGATACTTCAATTGGTACTTCAGGGATTTCATTCTCCTGATATTCTGCATCAGGCTTCATTTCATAAGTCCTGAAAGGCTTATATTTCATGATCCATAAAAAAGGAAACAAAAGAAAAAGACCTCCGATCAATGCTCCCACATCCAATTCCTCATCTCTTGAAAATGATGTGTTGAAAGGCTGATAACCTTCTTTTTCCAAAGTTACGATGGTTGTACTGCTCACTATTTTGGTATCTCTATGGGCATAGGGTGTAGTCCCCATATACTCTCCATTCAAATAGACCTTGGCATTATCCGGTCTGGACTGAATCATCGTGGTACTGCCACATCCCGCTAAAAATATGGTAGCTGACAATATGATTGCAAAGGCCTGAATTAATTGTGAATTTCTTTTCATGATGGGTATCAATAGGTGAATACAAAACTAAATATTATTTCTGCCTATTTGAATAATCTGGTATATTTTTGTGAAAAAATTAGATCAAAAAAGGTAGATTTTTCATCATTGCGAATCCCTAACATTCTTAAAATGTTCAGAAAAGGAATGACAAGAGTTTACTCCTGTTTTTGGCAGGCTGGCGTCATCCAAAAGGAGGTACTGCCAGACCCTTATTTCAACAGGAACGGAAGGAAACAAGCCTTCGGGTTGAGGCTCCACGAATCCCGCTATCGGGACTGGGTAGGCATCTCTTCATCAGAGTGACATCCCTGGTTTTACGTCATTGGTAGTTATGAAAATTGGCATTTACAGAAAAGGTTGTGACATCAAGGTGGGCTGCAGACCTCTCCTGACGTCGAGGTGACAAGGCAAAGTACTGTAATAGATTCGAATGCTATTTGAAGTCCTAAACCATCAATTTCAAAATCTGTCATTGGTAGTTCTGAAGCTACTTCCTCACTAAAATCACTCCACCAAAAGATGGCAGATCCACTTTTATAGAATGCGCTTGACCTTCAAATGCCCCTTCGATCTGAACACCTGAAAGGGTTGTATCAGAAAAATCTTCATCGTATCCTTTCCATCCACTATTGAACTTCACGTCAAGTTCAGATTCAAAGGGAATACCGATTCGATACCCAAAGTACTCGTTGCTTGAGAAGTTTAGAATGACAATGACAGGTCGATCCTGAAAATCCAAATGAGTTCTACTGAATGCCAATACTAGTTTATCTTGATGGAAATGCAAGGTTTCAATTTTATGACCTGTCAAACCCACCAAATCTTTATCTCTTCCCGAACGCATCCAGATCAAATCCCTGTACATTTGTGAAATCCCCTGATTTTCCTTTTGTTTTTCCCAATTCAATTCCTCGGAATCTGAAAAATAACCATGGGTCATAAATTCCTGACCTTGAAAAATCATTGGGATTCCAGCAGAGGTAAATAGGGTAATGGCACCTAGTGTGGATTTTTTCTTGGCATATTCGCCATCAGCATTTCCGGGATCAATTTCCTCAGGAAGTCTGGAAGAACCATTGGCTACTTCATCATGAGACTCTGTGAATATGATTCTTTGAAAAACGTCATTGTTAAAAGAAAAAAACAAGGATTCCACTATCATTTGAAGATTTCGGTGCCGGTCTTCCACCTCCAACAAGACCCTCTTGACATAATCCGCAAACCCTACCCCCCATTGGGCATGAAAACCGAGCCCGTTCTTTGATATAGGTGCTGTAACGGCGGCATCTTCTTTCAAGTCTTCTGCGATCAGAATTTTATGAGGAAACTCAGCCCTGATTTCAGCAATCAGGTCCTGCAGGAAAGAAAAGCCATCCTCCAATATTGTCCGATCTGTTGGATCTATGTAGCCCAGAAACCGAATCATTGCAGTGGCATCTAACCTCAACCCGTCACATTGATGCGTATGTAACCACATCATGGCATTGTCTCTGATATAATTTCTGACTTCTTTTCTTCCAAAATCAGGACGGTTTTCTCCCCATGGTGTTTTAGCCCTTTCGTCATTATAAAAGTAAATACCTCCATAACCATTCTCGCTCCATCCATCAAACTGCCAAAGATCCATGTCTGAGGGACCAAAATGATTGTACACCACGTCCAAGATGACTGCTATTCCCCTGATATGTGCCTCATAAATGAAATGTTTCAATCCCTCAGGTCCTCCATAGGCCGTCTCCACAGCAAATGGATGAGATGGATTATATCCCCAAGAGCTATCTCCGGAAAACTCACTGATTGGCATCAATTCAATAGCATTGATGCCCAATTCCTGTAAATAATCCAGTTTTTCAACTGCAGAATAAAAAGTCCCTACTTCCCCGTCATTTAGACCCTCTCTGTTGAAAGTACCAATATGCAGTTCATAGATTACCAATTCATTGAATGGGGCTATTCTGAACTCATGGTTCTTCCAATCATCAAATGGATTATAAATCACAGAATTCCCATTACTATGGGTGAGTTTGAGGGCATAGGGATCATTTTTATGCAACCTTTGATCTCCGTTGATAATAATGAATTTATACTCATCGCCAGCATTGGCCTCATTGACATGGACTGCCCAATAACCGTCTCCTTCATGATCCAGAGGAAACTGTTCCTCTCTCCACTCACTGAATTCACCCATTACAAAAACCTGATCAGCATGTGGTGCCCAGACCCTAAAAGTAACGCCATTTTCGCCCAAAATTGAACCCATTCCCTCTAATTTTTGACTTTCCATACCTTGCTTCTTTTATTAAGGAGTAAAACCACCGGCCACGCTGTGCTATATTTTTATCCGGGATCAGCATATAGCGACCTTATCAAAGATAACAGAAAATCAGCTAAATACCCCCAAACAAAAAAGCCGATCTGCCACATTTAAGGTCCAATCGGCATTAATATTTCTCCAATTATATTGAGAATATTATTCAGCAAAAACTTTGATGGAGTTTTCAAGACTATTCATCTCATTATTAGTAGATGTCTTAAAATCATCCCAGGAATTTTTTCCTTGAATAACATGATTATTTACCTTGGATTTAATTTTCAGATTTGTCTTTTTTAATTCATAAAGGCCCTGATCATATTTCATTTGTACAGCATTGACATCAGATTTGGTATTACTTGCCATATCATTCAGCGCTTCGACATTCTGAATATATCTTGCATCAATTTGTGCATTGTGATCAATATAATCCAACAAGTCGTCTGATCTTTCCATTTCTGAAAGAGGATTTATTTTCGCTAGGGCCAAACTATCTGTTTTGGTAATCCTTTCTGGATTATTAATCTCTCTGGCATTGGGATGTGCGCAACCAAACAGGCCAAATACCACGAGGCCACTCATTATTGTTATTTTCGAAATTTTCGTTTTTATGTTTTTCATTTTTATTTTTTTTCTTTATCCTAAAAGTAAGCTATCTATCTCACCACAAAACAATTGGGGAATATCTCACAGCCTTGTAAATAAATAGGAGATTGAGATTAAGGCATAAAGCACTTTTTAAATATTAAATTTATACAAATTTATTAATTTTTTAATATATTTAATTATAAATATTATATTTTAAATTATATAAATAACTCATCATAAATTAGCGATGCAGTATTTTGATCAGCGCAAATGAGAATGAATGTGTCTACAGAACGTATCGCGATACGGAAGGTTATTTGATGATTCAATTCCGACAAAAATATTAGGTATGTTACTTGACCTTGTCGACAAAATAAAGCAAACCAAATACCAAAAAAAAGCCGATCAGACCTTTGTAAGGTTCAATCGGCTTTTGATTTTCCTAAAACTTATTAGGAATCTTTTTCACCTAAAGTTTTGATAGACTTTTCAAGTTCATTCATCTCATTGTTGACTGACTCTTTAAAATCATCCCATGATTCTGAACCTTGGTTTTTCTGATTTTTCACTTTGGTTTGAATTTCAAGATTTCTCTTGTTCAACTCATAAAGCTCTTGATTAATTTCAGTTTGACCTGCATTAACTCCAGATTCCAAGTTTTTTGTCATTTCATTCAATGTCTCAGTATTTCGATTAAACCTTTCATCAATTTCCGAAGCGTAGGTATCATAATCCTGCTGTAAACCGGTGCTTGACATGGTAGACTCAGAATTTGAGTTCATATCATGTGTAGTTTCATTACCAACCTCTGTTCTATCATTCTCATTGCTATCAATATCCTTGGCATTAGGATGTGCGCAGCCGAATAAGCCAAATACTATTAGGCCGCTTACAACTGCTATTTTCGATATTTCTGTTGTTAACTTTTTCATTTTTTTTATCTTTTAAATTTTTATTTTTTAGTTATTATACTCCGAGAGTATATTATCGATTTCTTTGCCAGAGGCTTTTGTTCTTTTTATCAAATCTTTGGCTTTGCTACTCAAGATTCTCTTTTCATCATTCATTTTTCCCAGAAGGTAATTTCCCAGTTCCAATGCTTTTTCCTGGCTTTTGGATCTGTTTCTTTCTTTGGAAAAATAAACCGCTAATGCGCCTGCCCCAATCACCATCATTATGGTTTTTAAAACTTTGCCTTTTTTATTTGACTTCGCTGTTTTCATTTTATTTTTCATAATTTCTATTATTTGGATTATTGAAAGATAATACCTTGATTTACCTTGGTACGAAATGTAATTCTAGTGTTCCTGCATCTTCTTTCAACCACATTTCATCATCTTTTAATCTTAATATTTCGTAAACCCCATCCGCAAGGTTATTATCAAAATCGAAGGAAATCTTTTCTTCATTGCTAACAAATTCCCATGTTCCCGCTGTTGTGTAATCATAAGAGATTCCAAGCAAACTATATTTAGCAGTAAGGCTTGCTAAGCCACCTTCTGTCAGGTTCAATTCATAGTTTTCATAATTATCGGAAACATTTGTTCCCTCATTCAATGCTTCACTAACTACCCAGTCATTTGCCACTCTTTCTGTCTTTGATAAGAGACTTACAGCAGGGCCATCAGGAAAATCATCACATCCCTGGAAATAAAAGGCCGAAATGGCCAAGAGTACTATTATACTTTTTTTCATATTATTTTTATACAAATATATATTATAAATATTTTATTTAATTATATTAAATATTCTATTATTTATATATTTAACTTATTAAATATTATTTTATAGATAATACTATTTATCCTGATTTTCAAAGAATCAGTGATATAAAAAAATGTGCAGCAAACATTGTCCGCTGCACACCAAAAGATTATCTACTCTTTTTTTTTTCATTTCTGACATGGAAACAATCGTTGCAGATTTACAACTCCGTCATAAATTACTGTACTATCAAAAATGCTTTCAATCAAAAAATTAATCCCTATTATCAGATTTGTCTCTGCTCTCTTCAGCATGTCTAAGATGAGTTCTTAAACCTGGAAGTTTTTCAGAAGCCCAAGCTCTGATATTTGCATCTTCTGAATCAGACACTGCGTTTTCATATAATTCAATGGCATCCTCATGATGTTCGACCATCAAATCACTGTACGATTTGTCAAAATCATTACCGGTTTTATCATTAAGGTCACCGTATGTATCCATTGAATCTTCTGTTGCTGAAGTAGGGATTGCGATTGACTTAGATTGTGCCAATGTCTGAAGTTCGGAAAAGGCCTTGCTATGGTCGTCTTCCATCATCTTGCCCAATTCTTTTACATGAGCAGCATTTCCTTTTTGTTGTGCTAATTGCCCTAATCTGATTTCCTTATGTTGCATTTCAGCAGCATCCATCAAAAACTGCGCATCACTATCATTATCGATAACCACAGCAGTTCTATCATCAGTAGCCAGTCTGGCAATGTTCTCTTTTTCAGCGGCCTCTCTTGAATCAACAGTTTTATTTTCTGAGCAAGATGTGGCAAATAAAAGTAGCCCTGCCAAACCTAAAGAATGGATTGGGATAGATTTAAAATTAATTAGATTTTTCATAGTATTAATTGGTTTAGTTTTACATAAAATACACAAGGGGTTTTTAAATATCCCTTGCATATATTTGGATCTTACCAGTGAACTTCTTCACCTTGGTTTGTTTTCCAGTTTTCTTCCAGGTATCTGGCGTCTTCTTCATTTTTAGGGGTTACCGTAATGACTACATTGCCTTCTTTGATACCT
Source organism: Aquiflexum lacus (assembly GCF_015476655.1). GTDB lineage: Bacteria > Bacteroidota > Bacteroidia > Cytophagales > Cyclobacteriaceae > Aquiflexum > Aquiflexum lacus. The sequence continues at coordinate 9,439 of NZ_JABFHF010000007.1, read as the reverse complement.
GATTCATATAGTTCGGCTCTTGCTTCTGGTATACCGGAGCCAACCAAGGCACCGATAAGACCGCCTGTAACTCCACCTGCACCGGCTCCAACCAATCCTGCAGCTAAAGGTCCGGCAATTAGTATTCCCAATCCAGGAATCGCCACACTTGTACCGATAGCGGCAATCACACCTACTATAGCACCTACTGTACCCCCGATAGCAGAACCTTTGCCTGCATGTTCAGCAGCCTTGGTTCCTATCTCAGTTTTTTCTGTTCCTTTTTCGTCATAATCTTTTTCACGGGTTTCTTTAGACATGATCAGGTTAATCTCGTCTTTTGAATACCCTCTTTCGTGAAGGGAATTATATGCATTTTCTGCGCTTTCACGGTCACGGAACATACCTGTCAGGACTCTCTTTTCAGAAGTCCTCTCATTTAGATCTTCATTTTGTTTTGAGGACCATTCATTATGGCCTTCATTTCTTTGAGAAGTCCTATCCTGAAGAAGATCATTTTCATTGCGTTGATTTTCCATTTTTAAGTTATTTATATTTTTTTGAATGTGTTAAATTTTTACGGATCAGCTACATTGGCCCAAAAGAAAGAATATGATTACAAAGACTACTACTGTACCCAAGCACCCTCCTCCTAATTTTTTTGCACCATAGCCTGCTATCAGACCTTTGAATATGTTATTCATCTTTTTATTAATTAGACCGCTGCCCCAACAATGATTGCCTCCATGGCCACATCAGATAATTTCAATAGTTGCGACGATTTCATGGATGCTTTTGTACCCGAATTTGATTTTTCAGATCCATTTATGTCCGAACTTTTTTTGGTTGAACTTGGAGATGTGGTTTTCTTACTTTCCATTTTAGCTGGTTATTGTTTTAGATTAAATATTAAGTAATTACTTCAAGGCTGTTTTATTTTGAAATGAGAGATTTATTCTCGTCTCTTGATTTTTGATTGTCCTCATATTCCGACCAACTCATCACTCCGTTTTTTGGAGCATTTGCTTTATCTATTTTTTCTTTCCTTTCGGCACTCAATTTTTTATTGGCAGATTGGACTGATTTTTCAGTTCGGTCTGTTCCCTTGGACTCTTCCTCCAACAGGCCATCGGTATCCCTGACATGCTGAACCGGATTTTCCACCGTCTGCCATTCTTCTCCCATCAATGGGCTTTTTCCCTCGTTCCAAGGACCCTTGTAATCTTCGCCTTTTGACATATTGAAATACTTGTTGCTGAATTTGGGATCACTTTCCAAAATCCCCGGAGGAAAGTTGGGTTGAATTGTATCTAAAGCCGCCTGGAACATCTGATAATGGGCTACTTCTCTGGTCATTAAAAAACGCAGCGTTTCTTTGACATACACATCGTCTGTAAATTTCATCAGGTTTTCATAGACCATTTTTGCACTTGTCTCAGCACCTAAATTTAATCGTAAATCAGCTGTCAAATCACCCATACCCATGATATAGCTCGCACTCCAAGGATTGCCTACACTATCAGTCAGGGTGGGTGTTCCACCACTGACGATGAAGAATTGTGGGTTGACCATGGCATCGTGGATGTAATTTTCCTTGGCCGCATTACCATCCAACATTTTTGTCAGGTCTGACTCATCTGCTGCATTTTTCAACTCGCCTGTCACTCCGGTAAGCAACATCTGAATGGTCGCCCCAACAATTTCAAGGTGGCTGAATTCTTCCGTCGCAATGTCCATTAACATATCATATTTGTCAGGAAAGGCTTTTCTACAGCCAAAGGCCTGTACAAAATATTGCATGGCAGCTTTAAGCTCTCCATTTGGCCCTCCAAATTGTTCTAGCAATAATTTCGCGAAACGTACATCTGGCTTTGAGACCCTGGCATTGAATTGTAATTCTTTTACATGATGGAACATATCTCTGTGGTTTAGTTAAAATGATCGTATGTGGTTATTTAATTCAGGTATATGGAGATTCGGATCTTGAACATTTTGGATTCCTTTATCTAAAAAATTTCGCTTTGAAAATCAGGACATTAACTTCCATTGTGAAGAGTAAAGAAATTTCATTCTTTTTGATCGGGATCATCATTCAGTTCCGATAGAATCCCATTTTTCTTGTCAGCGGGGGCTACCTTTTTGCTTTGATCCGAATTGTCATTTAATTTTGACAAAACACCTTTATCAGGAATTGACTTTTTCTTCTGCGCTTTCTTCATGATTCTGTTTTATGTAATTGAAAATTTACACAATACAAATTTCAGGATAATTACATCAGAATAATTACATCTTATTTTGAATATATTATGAAATTAACAGTTTAAAAATTCCATTAAATCCAATTTAACGGAGTATAATTTTTTAAAAAAATCAGATTAAAAGTCGTTTATTTCTCAAATTGCTGTGTTTTCACCATAATTTAACGGCTAGCTTTTTGGGCTTCTTCTATCCATTTGGGTAATCCGCCCAATCACCAAGAAAAAATTAAAATCCCAATCTAAGAAAAAAATCTGCTGGATTAAACTCTAGTTTCAATATCGGATTTACAGTTAGGAATTACAAAATATCATTGTAGTTGAGCCCGTCTAAATTCTTTCATTTGCTTAAAATAAGAGGGTGTCAGGCCTGTTATTTTCTTGAATTGATTGGAAAGATGGGAAACACTGCTGTAATCCAACTTATAGGAGATTTCTGTCAGATTAAGCTCATTGTAAAGCAAGAGTTCTTTTACTTTCTCAATTTTATTAAAAATTATAAACTGTTGTATAGTTATTCCCATGACATCGGAGAACAAATTGGACAAATAAGTATAATCGTATCCCAGCTGTTGGCTGAGATGCTCTGAAAAATTGACTTTGAGGATACTATCAGAATGATGAATCAAATTGATAATTTCATTTTTGATTTTATTGATCAGTATATTCCTCTTGTCTTCCAGGAGTTCAAGTCCGATGTTTTTCAAATTAATTCTGAGGTCATCCATTTGATTTTTGGAGATTTTCTCCAACAATTCAACTTCTCCCAAATTAACATTAACATACTTGATACCTAATTTAAACAGCTCTTCCTTCACCACCATGATGCATCGGAGGCTTACCATGTATTTGATATGTAATTTCTGATTTTCCAATTTTATATTGATTATACCAATTACTCGGCGTTTAAGAGAAAATTTTCTTTATTGAATGGCGGTTCTTGATATACTTTGAAATTCATAATTGATTTTTCCAGTACCTTTTTCAATTTTTCGAAACTATTGGGCTTGTGAATGTACACATTGGCGCCATAGATAAAGGTCTGTTCCATGTCTTTCTCGTTTGAAGAGGTAGAATAAATGGCGATTGTCAGATCTTTGAATCTATGGTCAGCCCTGATTTCTTTCAGGCAATCTATGCCGGTTTTTTGTGGCATATTGATATCCAAAAACAAAATCTGGGGCAAGTCCTCAGTTTCAGTTTGATACAGAAGATCCATCAATTCAATACCATCATTTACGGTTGCAATGGTAATTCCTGATTTTAGTTCTGTAAATGCATCTTTAAAAAGCAGTCTATCTGCTTCATCATCATCTGCGAGTAGTATTTTTAGGGATGTATCACTCATATTTTTGCTGGGAGATAAATATCAAATTTAGTTCCTTTAGTTAATTCACTTGTTGCATTTATTAGTCCATGGTGATTCTCAACCACTTTTTTTACGATAGCAAGCCCAATCCCCGTTCCCGGGTATTCATCTTTGCTATGGAGTTTTTCGAAAACCTCAAATATCCTTTCACTGTACTGCTGATCAAATCCTATTCCATTATCTGTAAAGGTGATATGGCAATAATGTGTATGGCTTAGATTTTCTGTCGTTTTGAAATCTTCCCTTTTTACAATTTGGGAGGAGATTTTTATTTTAACAGGGGTATCGGGTTTGGAAAATTTCAATGAATTTCGGGTCAGGTTTTGGATCAATTGCCTGAACTGAAATGGAATAACACTGATTTCACAGGTTTCATGTAGTTCAATATAAGCATTTTTATTCTCTAATTCATCTTTTAATTCCCTTTCCACATCTTTGACAATGTCTTCGAAATGAAGGGTTTCAAATTTCCTTTCAGCAGAATTGAGACTCGAAAAAGTCAATAATTCCTCTATCAGCAATTGCATCCTGTTGGCCGACTGCTGCATGTGCTTAAAATAGACTTTTCCACTTGGTGATAAATTAGGCAATTCTTTTTCCATTATCCTTTCTGCAAAAGTTTGGATTTTCCTCAAAGGTTCCTGCAAATCATGACTTGAGACATAAGCAAAGGACTCAAGTTCTTTGTTCAGTTTTCCAAGTTCATTGTTTCTTTCTTCCAAAGTTCTGTTGGAATGGTCCAATTGTTTGGTTCTTATCTTTACCGCTTTTTCCAGTTCTTGGTTATTTATTTTAGATTCCTCAATATCCTTTGTAAAAACTTCCATCTCCTTTTTTTGGAGCCTTACAGTCTCGGTAATATCATTAAAGGAAAGTAAGATCAATTGCTCCCCGTGACTTTTTTGGATGATGCGGTTGGCGTTGAGCAAAAAGACCTTCTCCCCAATCCTTGGAAAGTCATGAGTCACTTTAAAATTAGTAAAGGATGAGTTTTTGGGAATAATATGCTCAAGCAATTCTCTCAAGCTTGGAATATTCCATTCACCTTCTTCGAGGTCAAACAGAATATTCCCTTCCATATCTTCTTTTTTTATTCCAAAGGTTCTAAAAAATGAATCATTGGATGTTTTTATCCTAAAGTCTTTATCCAACACAATCAATGGTTCGTGCAGGGTTGAAATAATGGCTCTGGAATAATCATAGGATTCGCTCAGGAGGTCGTTTCGTGTCTGTAGTTCCTGATTGGTCGTAATCAGTTCTTCATTGGAAGATTCGAGCTCTTCTTTAGAAGTTTCCAGTTCCTCATTGACTGTCTGCAGTTCTTCATTACTGGAGACCACTTCCTCATTCGCGCTTTGTAGTTCTTCAATAAAGCCCTCCTGTTCATGCGCAAGTTCGACAGCATCCTGATGAGAAGCAGCCAACTCTTCCTCAAGCTGATTAATTCTTTCTTCCTGAAGCTTGAGTTGTGCATTCTTTCCTTCTTCATTTCCTTTGAACTCCCTCAGACTCAAAATCTGTTCATGATGTGAAAAAACCACCAACATCAGCTGTTCCTCAGAATCAAGTTGGATAGGGGCTACCTCAATACTAATGATAAATGGCGTATTGTTGATTTTTATCTCAATACCTCCCTTTCGGATACGCTGATTGGTTTTGAAGGATTTTGAAATAAGATTTCTTAAATGAAAGGAAATTTCTTTCCGCACCAGTTTAAATATATTCAGTGAGGCCTTTCCCGACGCATGGCTAAAATACATGTCTGTATTGCCCCTGAACTGTTTGATTTCGTGCTGCTGATTGATCACCACCGCCGGTGGCAAAAAGCCCGAAACAATAATGGCATCTATGGCCTCAGCCAGTCCCATACTACTCTGTTTGGCATTATCTTCAGAAACAACGTTCCGTGTTTTGTGATGGTCTGATTGGTTTGTGGGGTGATTCTCTTTTTCTGGCATTCTTTTGTTGGGCAATGTAAACAGGACGTTATCCGTATTGCTTTTTTTCAAATAAATTTTATACTTCTTGTTAAGCTGGGTGAACAAGTGGGCAGAAGAACTGATAGTTTCGGCTTTTCCGAGCATCAAATACCCGTTTTCATTCAGTGCATAATGAAAAGTAGCAAGTACCCTTTTCTGGGCCTGTATGTCAAAATAAATAAACAGATTTCTGCAACTGATAAAATCTATCTTTGAAAATGGAGGATCTTTAAGAACATTGTGGGTAGCAAAAACACAGATATCCCGGATTGATTTGGAAATCTTGTAATTGCCGTCACTCTTCGAAAAGAAACGCTGCAATCGCCTGGGATAGACAGATTCCAATTCACTTTTGGTATATATGCCAATCCTGGCTTTATTGATCGCTTTTTCACTCAGATCTGTGGCAAACATCTTGATAGGAGTGGGTTTGTCCATTTTTTCCTGAACTTCCAAGATCATCATGGCGATGGAAAAAGCTTCCTCACCTGAGGAACATGCAGGTACCCAGATTCGGAGAGGTTCGCCATCGTTTTTGGCTTTCAGGAGCTTCGGAATCAAATTCTCCTTCAAATATTTATAGGTATCAGAATCTCTGAAAAAACTCGTCACATTGATCAATAAGTCCTGATAAAGTATATCGAGTTCTTCCTTTTTTTCCTCCACCAGATTTAAATATACTTTGAGGTCCTTTACCTTATTGAGGAGCATCCTTCTCAAAATCCTTCTTTTGATGGTCCTCATCTTATAAACCGTGAAATCGACTCCGGTTAATTGGAGAAGAGAGGTAAGAATCGCCCTCAGGTCATCATTGTCATCATCAATTAGATCTTCCTCTCTGTTCTTCCGGTCTGAATTAATGATCATCGGATGTTTACTTAATTTATTCAGCTCCAAGGCAATCTCTTTTGGAGGTAATATAAAATCCACAATACCTGCTGAAATCGCCGATTTGGGCATGCTGTCAAATTTGGCAGAACCATCCTGGGCAAAAGTAAGTCCACCGTTTTGCTTAATCTCCTTCAACCCTTTGGTGCCATCTGTAGCACTTCCACTTAAAATAATCCCTATGACATTTTCAGTATGGATCTTGGCAAGCGATGAAAAAAGAATATCAATCGGAAGGTTAAATTTGGGAACATCGGGTCTTGGTCTGACTATGATGTGACCATTCTCAGCGGAAATTTCTTTGTCAGGAGGGATGATGTAAACACAATCAGGCTTTATCAGCATTTTGTCCTCAACTTCTTTTACCACCATAGACGTGGTTTTAGCCAAAAGCGGTGTAAGCATGCTTTTATGGTCAGGTTTGAGGTGCTGTACATATATGAAAGCCATGCCCGTTTTTGGGGACAAGTGTTTCAACAATTCTGTGATAGCTTCAAGTCCACCCGCCGAGGCACCAATAGCAACTATTGGAAAACCAATGACTGAACTTGAATCTTTAACTTTGATTTTATTCCCTGATTTTTCCATATACAATTTTGTAGACAGGGAAGGAATAGCCCTATTTTAAGAATTAAGAACAATAATCAAAACCTTATTTGTAAATATACAATTAATCAACTTGTGTTCCGAATACTAAAAAAAATGCTTTTGATATTTCTGTAAATGTTGTAAGGATTTATTTTCCATTTACAAAATTCTAATGAAATTATGTAAGGGTTGTAAATCTAACCCGGAAATCTATAACATAATTTTCAATATAATTTGTGATCTTTCCTTCATACCAAAATTAATAACTTGATGCCTATTCAAGGTGTCAATGTTCATTGACTTTATTCAAAATATTAATCTGTTTGAAATGCAACAACTGACAAGAATTTTCAACAACAGGGAAGAATTCAAATCGGCCCTCAACTCATTGTTAGCTAAAGGCTATCAATATGATGAAATAAAAATTAATCGCCGGGAAGGAAAAAAAGCGAAGAAGAAGACCTGGTTCAATATCAGAATTCCGGGAATGCTACTTTAAGAAAATCCATTAAAGGATTAAAATTGGGGATTATTTTGGGAGCAATCATTACCGGTGGTATAGTTGGGTTGATTATGCTTTTTTCTGATAGCGGTACTTCTCTTTCACCAATAGCTACTCTCATCACTTCTCTTTCCGTAGGTGCGGTTTGGGGAGGTGTGCTTGGGTTTATGCTCGGATCACTTTTCCCCTTGAATTCCCATGACAGTAATAACAAACATACCGATCCAAAAGATTTTTCTATCAATTTTCTCCCGCACAATGAAGAGGATGAAAATTACTTTAAGAATAAATGGCAATCAGCTTATTAATTAATGATTACTTAGGGCTTTCTGCTTTTTTATCCGTATTTAGGTTTTGTTTAATGACCGATGTAGCACGGGCTTTGAAAAATTTTTCTTTAAATCACATCCATCCTTTTTGGCTGTGGCCCCCGTTTGTATTGTATTTATTTGAGAATGGGCTGATTTCTATTCCTGGAAAAAAAATAATTTTCATTTTTGAGCCTCATCATACTTTTTTTCCATTCGGCCTAACAACACCACTATCACTACTGAAGTTGTAATATTCACTGCTGCATCTCGAAAAGGAAATTCAAACAGACGCAGCAAAATATGAACAAGTTGACCTGCGAGTATTCCGATTAGAATATTTAGAAAAAACCTGGACCTAAAAGATAGATTTTTCATAATGCTTATTTTGATTTTGAGGAAAACAATTTGGGTGGATTTATAACAGTCACTACTGAAGCTGTGACCGCCCCAATCATGGTTGAATTTACCCCCGTTCCTGAAAACTTGGCTATAACATACATGATCAAACCGACCAAGAGACCCAAACCGGTAGATTTAAGTATGTATTTGAGAAACAAGAGGAATGTTTTATGCATATATTCTTAAAAATATAATATTTTCATAAATGAAAAAATCTTTTGCCTCTACACTTGAAAATTTTCATACTAATTTATGGCAGTTTCACACCCCTGTTCCTGAGGAAATTGCCCTTACTTTTATTGAAGGGGATAACAAGAGAATTCTCTGCCAACTGAATGATCTGCCTCCCTACCCTGCTGCTTTGATGAAAAGTAAGGCGTATTGGTTTGTACTCATCAACAAATCTTTGAGAGATCAACTAAAAATCAACGAAGGTGAAAAACTGATAGTTCAAATTGAAAAAGACCATTCAGAATATGGGCACGAGATGCCCGAAGAGTTACAGGTATTGTTGGATCAGGATGATCTGGGAAATGAGCTATTTAATGCACTTACCAAGGGTAAACAACGAAGTCTTGTCTACCTTGTCACCAAAGTTAAAAATTCCAATTCGAGACTCAACAAGTCCCTTGCCATCATCGAACACCTCAAGGATGTAAAAGGCAAGTTAGATTTTAAGATGCTCAATGAGAAGATCAAGTATTACAATAATTTGGGGAATGTTTGGGGGAAATAGACGGAAGACGGAAGACAGGAGACGGAAGATTTCGTTTACGTCATTGGTAGTGGAGAAAATTTGGCATTTACAGAAAGGGAATGACATCAAGGCGGGTAGCAGACCTCTCCTGACGTCGAGGTGACAAGGCAAAGTTCTTTATAGTCTTGAATGCATTTTTCAGTTCAAGGGTATAAATCTCAAATTCTGTCATTGGTAGTTATGAAAATTAGTATTTACAGAAAAGGTTGTGACATCAAGGTGGGCTGCAGACCTCTCCTGACGTCGAGGTGACAAGGCAAAGTCCTGTAATAGAATTGAATGCTATTTGTAGTCCTAAACCATCAATTTCAAAATCTGTCATTGGTAGTAATTAAAATTTGGCATTTACAGAAAGGGAATGACATCAAGGCGGGCTGCAGACCTCTCCTGACGTCGAGGTGACAAGGCAAAG
>NZ_JABFHF010000079.1 GCF_015476655.1 Aquiflexum lacus | reverse complement strand
TTCCCAAGGCTTAAGCGGAATGGACAGCCTGTCCCGAGTATCGGGAGGACTCGAACCCGCGACCTTCCCGAGAATTCGGGACTGGCATTTTAACCAGCTGAACTACCAGAAATTAAACGTTGAAAAAATTCACGGCTTTTCTGCGCTTTAAGGAACCTTTCTCTTAAGAGTGCATCCTGCTTATTCTCAAACTTCTCTGAGTAGACGATTTTCCAAGGCTGTTTCCTAGATGTAAAACCTTTGTGAAGCGCATTGTGCTTTTGGAGTCTAGAGATAGGATCTTGGGTAGAGCCTATATAAAAGGTTCCGTCTATTTCAGATTGTATTATATAGACAAAATGACCCATAATTAAAAAAGCCTTAGGTCTTCCCAAGGCTTAAGCGGAATGGACAGCCTGTCCCGAGTATCGGGAGGACTCGAACCCGCGACCTTCCCGAGAATTCGGGACTGGCATTTTAACCAGCTGAACTACCAGAAATTAAACGTTGAAAAAATTCACGGCTTTTCTGCGCTTTAAGGAACCTTTCTCTTAAGAGTGCATCCTGCTTATTCTCAAACTTCTCTGAGTAGACGATTTTCCAAGGCTGTTTCCTAGATGTAAAACCTTTGTGAAGCGCATTGTGCTTTTGGAGTCTAGAGATAGGATCTTGGGTAGAGCCTATATAAAAGGTTCCGTCTATTTCAGATTGTATTATATAGACAAAATGACCCATAATTAAAAAAGCCTTAGGTTTTCCCAAGGCTTAAGCGGAATGGAC
>NZ_JABFHF010000078.1 GCF_015476655.1 Aquiflexum lacus | reverse complement strand
TAAAAAAACATTCAAGAATCCTTTAAGACATCACCTTGTCACTTCGACGAAAGGAGAAGTCTATACCCTGAGGCATGATAGATTTCTCTCTACGTTCGAAATGACAAAGGAAAGGTCATTGACATAATTGAACCAAATGCTGCATGCAAAAGGAATAAATTTAATTGTCCTTGTCACCTCGATCCCGACAACAGTACGGGAGAGAGGTCTAATCAACCTTAAGGCAGAATAGATTTCTCTCCCGATAGCCATCGGGATCGAAATGACAAATTGGGAGCCTTGGACACTATAGGGCCAGAATTTTTAGGGCTTCTTGAGAATCCTTTAAGATTCTGATTTTCAGTCAATAACTTAACAAAAACATAACATAAAAACCCCGAATTTGGCTGTTTTTAGCTTTTTCCGGGGTTTTCTTTTTTGTATTTTAAGGTTGCAGACTTAAATACAATTAAAGTTATGATTCAGCTTCCTCTTTTCAAAGACTTCGACGGATATTCTCCAAAATATCATTTTTTCAAGAATTCATTGTTGGGCCAGATACATGATTCCATCCCCTGGGATGATCTTGTTTCCTGTCTTCCCGAAGAACGCTCGGGAAGAGGTGCCCCAAGCTGGTTTGGCGGCAAGGGCATGTTTGCACTCATGTTTCTGAAGGCCTATCTCAACACCAGTGACAGGCAATTGTTGGAGCGCTACAACACAGACTGGGCGTTACAGTATTTTTGCGGCAAAGTACTGGCCGAAAACCAGCATATCAGAGACATGA
>NZ_JABFHF010000077.1 GCF_015476655.1 Aquiflexum lacus | reverse complement strand
TCGAGTCCTCCCGATACTCGGGACAGGCTGTCCATTCCGCTTAAGCCTTGGGAAAACCTAAGGCTTTTTTAATTATGGGTCATTTTGTCTATATAATACAATCTGAAATAGACGGAACCTTTTATATAGGCTCTACCCAAGATCCTATCTCTAGACTCCAAAAGCACAATGCGCTTCACAAAGGTTTTACATCTAGGAAACAGCCTTGGAAAATCGTCTACTCAGAGAAGTTTGAGAATAAGCAGGATGCACTCTTAAGAGAAAGGTTCCTTAAAGCGCAGAAAAGCCGTGAATTTTTTCAACGTTTAATTTCTGGTAGTTCAGCTGGTTAAAATGCCAGTCCCGAATTCTCGGGAAGGTCGCGGGTTCGAGTCCTCCCGATACTCGGGACAGGCTGTCCATTCCGCTTAAGCCTTGGGAAGACCTAAGGCTTTTTTAATTATGGGTCATTTTGTCTATATAATACAATCTGAAATAGACGGAACCTTTTATATAGGCTCTACCCAAGATCCTATCTCTAGACTCCAAAAGCACAATGCGCTTCACAAAGGTTTTACATCTAGGAAACAGCCTTGGAAAATCGTCTACTCAGAGAAGTTTGAGAATAAGCAGGATGCACTCTTAAGAGAAAGGTTCCTTAAAGCGCAGAAAAGCCGTGAATTTTTTCAACGTTTAATTTCTGGTAGTTCAGCTGGTTAAAATGCCAGTCCCGAATTCTCGGGAAGGTCGCGGGTTCGAGTCCTCCCGATACTCGGGACAGGCTGTCCATTCCGCTTAAGCCTTGGGAA
>NZ_JABFHF010000076.1 GCF_015476655.1 Aquiflexum lacus | reverse complement strand
TCAAATGCAAAGTGCCGAACAAAAACGGCAGGACGACAGGGGAGCAGGAGCTTTCAGATATGCTGATTGTGCCTTGGAACACATCGTTCGACAAAGCCATCAGCGAGGGCATTGTCTTCGAGGAGGGCAGCGATCCGGAATATATCAGTAGGATCAACTGGCAGATGAACGATTACGATCCGCTGAGACCTGGAATGTACAGGATAACAGCATCTTTGGAGAACGAAGGATTTGTAGGTTGGAACGTATCGCTTGACATCCCTGTGATCGTACTGGACAAACCACTTGCGGAGGACATTATGATCAGCAGGAACAAGGTTTCCACCAAAGTGAGAAACGGCGAGATCATCGGCCGCCTCAATACCCTGGACCCTGTGGACGATATCCATAGCTACAGCATGGACGAGCATCCTGACTTCTATATCGAGAAGAATGTGCTGATCTGGAGAGGTACTGGAACTCCTGATGCAGAGATGACCGTCACCATCCACAGCACCGACAGAGCAGGGCAGACCATCAGCAGGGAGATCACCCTTTACAGGGAGCTTCCTCCTGGAGAAATCCTGATCTATCCAAATCCTGCCAGAGAGGAAACCAATATATTGGTGCAACTGTCAGGTCCCGGAACGGTAGGCATCAGGATCTTCGATGCCGCAGGCAGACTGGTTTACGAGGAGCAGGAACATCAGGAAGGCAGCTTTGTCCGGAATGTTGACCTGAGTGGTCTGAGTTCAGGTATGTATCAAGTTATGGTACAGGCGGGCAATGAGGTGATGATAGGCAGACTGGTAAAAGAAGAATAACAATTTATGGCTTTTTAATTGGACAACCCCT
>NZ_JABFHF010000075.1 GCF_015476655.1 Aquiflexum lacus | reverse complement strand
GAAAGCTCCTGCTCCCCTGTCGTCCTGCCGTTTTTGTTCGGCACTTTGCATTTGAAGACCAGCAGGTTGAACTTGAACTTGTCGGTTGCCTTATTGCCCGAAGCATCTTTGGCCTCGAATTCCACAAAGCTGTTCTCAGGTTTCCTGAACTTGGTTCCGGGTTCAGGACACTGATGAAGTTCGAAGCCACAGTTGTCAGATGCTTCCACCCTGTCCCTGAAGTCAGGCATGGTAAAGGTATCCCCTTTCTTCATCATCCAGACAAAGGCTTTCTTGTCAACCTTGATTTTTGGTTTGGACTCATCCACAACTATCACTTTGAATTCAACTTCGTCTCTGTTGCCTTTGGCATCTTTGGCTATAAGCTTGACGCTGTTCTCTCCTATATCCTCACAGGTAAAGTCGCACTTGCTCAGGTCGAGTTTCAGCGGGCCACAGAAGGCCGTGGAACCGTCATCGGCCATATCAGGGTTAAGTCTTGCCTTGCCCTGACTGTTGAGTTTCAGTGTCAGCACAGGTTTGGATTTGGCAGTCACTTCGCATGCTCCTTCGGTAAGGTTGATTGTCACACGCTGTTTGGCGGTGCATATATTACCGCTGCCGTCGATGACCGTCCAGGTCACTGTGGTAGTTCCAATAGGGAATACCGCAGGGGCGTTGTTCCTGACCTCGGCAATGCTGCAGTTGTCTGATACCTCCGGTTCACCGAGATCAACTTCAGAGGAAGAGATTCCGCCGCTTGTTGAGCTCAGTACCAGATTGGCAGGGGCCTTGATATCCGGTAGTTCCCTGTCCCTGACCGTTACCTTCTGTACCGCAGTGGCCGAATTGCCGCTTCTGTCTGTTACCGTCCAGGTGACAATGGTCTCACCTAGCGTGAAGGATGTAGGGGCATCATTGCTCAGTCCGCCATCAGGAATGTCTCCCGTAAAGGTGG
>NZ_JABFHF010000074.1 GCF_015476655.1 Aquiflexum lacus | reverse complement strand
GTGTATTCACAAGCTCCTTTGATTCTCAACCCAACTAGAAACTCAATTAATCAACCGATTTCTCATCAAGCCCAAAGGGCTGCCCTGTGATAGCCCTGACTGAAGCTTGCGGAAGTCAGGGTATACATGAATCAATTGAATTATGAGGCCTGAAGGGCCGATCTATGATTAATCCCAAACATACCTTTCATCAAATTCGATATTATACTCCTTTAGAAAAAGTCTGAATTCATTTTCAAAATTAAATTTTTGATGGTGTTCGGGTTGTTTTTGAATGTAAGTTTTAACTATTTCCACTTTTGAATGGCTTACTGAAAAAGCACCATAACCCTTTTGCCACTCAAACTTTTCAACCCCCTTGGTCTTCATCCAAATAGAGCTGGAAGTTTTAATTTTCAGGATCAATTGAGCAATTGTTATTGTCCTGGGTAACTCAGAAAGAATATGGATATGCTCTGGATTAGCATAAATCTCATGGACATAGGAATTTAAGTTATAGATAACTTCTGTCAAATATGAATGGAGTTCAGGACGGATTTTTTCAGAGATAAACTTTTCCCTTCTCTTTGTAGAGAAAATGATGTGTAGATAAATTTTTGCAAGAGATTGTGGCATACCTGAGGGATTTTTGATTCAATACAAATTAAAAAAATGGAAATAAAATTATAATCGAATTATCCGTATATATCCGATTATCTTTCGAGTCGGTCCTTCAGACCAAGGGGTCTCTTATCGGTTCCTATGACCTAGGGTTGCAACCCTAGGCTATCACAGAACGGCCCTTCAGGCCTTTTTAATTTTTATTGCTCAACTGAATTATCCTTGTTTGAAATACTTGATTACACACCAGCTCCTTTTGTTTTCAATCCAACTAGCATCTCCATCGATCAACTGATTCCCCCTCAAACCCAAAGGGCTGCCCTGTGAAAGCCCTGACTGAATCTTGCAGAAGTCAGGGTTATACATGAATCAATTAAAATTATGAGGCCTGAAGGGCCGATCTATTTTTGGTAT
>NZ_JABFHF010000073.1 GCF_015476655.1 Aquiflexum lacus | reverse complement strand
TGTATGTCCCTGATATAGGTTGACCGTTTTTACTCAACTCTATATCATGAAAGCAAACTTAAAATCGATCAACAAAACCAGGAGATTCAGTGATGATTTCAAGAAATCCATAGTCTCTGAATTTGAAAAAGGTAATTTCAGTGTACTCCAGCTGAGCCGTCTTCATTCGATACATTTCCAGACTATTTATAAATGGATTTATAAATTTTCTACCTTTAATGAAAAAGGCTACAGGATCGTTGAAATGGAAGAGAGTACAAGCAAAAAACTTAAGGATCAGGAATCAAGGATCAGGGAACTGGAACGTGCTGTAGGTCAAAAGCAGCTTAAAATCGATTATCTGGAAAAGCTCATTGAGATAGCCGGCAAGGATCTTGGTTTGGATTTAAAAAAAAATTCCGACACCAAACCCTCGAGTGGTACACGCAAAACAGGGGGAAAATGAAATTTTCATTGAATAAGCTATATACTGTTGCTGAGGTGACCAAACAGGGTTTTAGGCAATATAGGGAAAGGCAGTTGTTGTTTGATGCCAACATTCAAGTCCTCATATCAGAGGTTGACCTGCTCAGGGAAGAGCACCCTGGCTGTGGTTTGGAGAAAATGTATGATACGCTCAAGCCTTGTTTCATTGGACGTGACAGGTTTATTGAACTGTTTATGGATCTGGGATACCGGGTAAGGCGGTACAAAAACTACCACCGGACTACCTATTCGACCAACAGGTACTATCCCAATCTGATAAAAGGTTATACGGTTAATGCCCCTTCAACCATCTGGCAGTCAGACATTACTTATATCAGGCTTGGGGAAAAGTTCTACTATGCTGTGTTTATTCTTGATGTTTATACAAGGAAGATTGTAGGCCACAAGGTTTCAGGTCATATGCGTGCAACTGCCAATGTAGCGGCTTTAAAAATGGCATTCAAGGAAAATGAGCCACCTCTTATTCACCACTCGGACAGAGGCAGCCAGTATGTGTATGAAGAATACCTGAGTATGTTGACAGAACAAAAATGTCAGATAAGTATGGGGTTGACCGCTCAGGACAATGCCTATGCGGAAAGGATCAACCAGACAATAAAGGATGAATATCTCAGGCACTGGAAACCATCAACCTTTGAACAACTTACAAGTGATGTGAACAGAGCAGTCAATCATTACAATACAAAAAGAATACATAAAAATCTAAATAAAATGACCCCTTTAAAGTTTGAAGAAAAGTGGTCAACTTACAGCATCGAAAACAGACCAGTTTTGAGAATATTTAATAATATAATTCAATCACAAAACGGTCAACACTAATCAGGGATGCACA
>NZ_JABFHF010000072.1 GCF_015476655.1 Aquiflexum lacus | reverse complement strand
CCTTGTCATACTAAGTTTGGCCTATAAAAAATGTTGTTTAATTATCAGAATATTATTTGGTTTGTCGGGTAAGCGGGGCGCTGCTACCAGGCAAAAGCAGAAGGACTAAGAACGGTACTTGTCATTCGTCATAAAGACTCTTCGAAATGCTGTTCCCTTCTGCTACTTTCTACCGAAATCAGGACAATTCATTAGGTCTAGAAACCTGTTTTAAGTATAGATTGATGTGGTAAAAAGGCTTGCTGATAGCAACGGTCCCATTTGGATCAAGCGTAAAGTTAACAAGATTATGGAAAAACCTCTAAACGTATTCACAGGAGTAGACATCTCAAAGGACAAATTTGATTTCTATTTTAAAACCATTGAAGGAAAGGTTCTAAAAGGTAAAGTAAGTAATGATACTAAAGGTTTTAAAGAGTTTCTTCTAAAATTGCCTCAGAACACATGGGTAGTCATGGAAGCCTCTGGACCTTATTATTATCAATTGGCAAGCTTCCTTTTTGAAAAGGGCATCAAAGTTTCCGTTATAAACCCATTGGTTATCAAGAGGTTTATCCAGATGCAGTTGAAAAGGACAAAGACCGATAGTGCAGATGCACAAAGCATTGCAGCCTATGGAAGTTTAATGGACATGAAGCCATGGGAACCTCTAAAGGAATGTTATCTTCAAATCAAACAGTGGTATGCCTATCAGAAACAGCTTTTGAAACACCAGCATGCAATCCTTATGAAAATGGAATCTTTTATAGCTGCAGGACCGGTTGATGTGCTTATCAGAAAGTCTATGGAAGAGGAACTAATTAGGATAGAAGAAAACATTAAAGAGGCAGATAAACATCTGAATGAATTGATTGAAAGAGAAAACGGGGAATTAAGAAAACAACTTGAATCGGTTCCAGGTATAGGTCCCAAAACAAGTTTGCTCTTAATAGTAGCTCTAAGAGGCTTGGATAATTTCGAAAACTACAGGCAGGTTATTTCTTACCTGGGACTTTCTCCCAGAATCTATGAGTCAGGAACCTCTGTGAAAGGAAGAGCTAAGATATGCAAGATGGGTATGACAGAAGTAAGAAAATGCCTATACATGGCAGCAAGATCTGCCAAAAGATATAATCAAACATGCAAAGATCTATACCTACGGTTGAGAGCAAAAGGAAAAGCCCATAGAGTCGCCATGATTGCAGTGGTGAATAAGTTGATTAAACAAGCATTTGCCATTGCCAAATCAGGTATTAAATATGATAAAAACTATACAAGCATAAATCCTATTGCAAAATAATATTTGGATCAATACTTGACTTTAAACACAATTCATTTCGA
>NZ_JABFHF010000071.1 GCF_015476655.1 Aquiflexum lacus | reverse complement strand
ATGAAGCAGGGTCAAAAGATAGGGCACCTGCGGTTGGTGCATTCGTACTTTCAACAATTTCAATATGGGTGATTTTGGAATTAAATCCACCAACACCGTTCATGGTAAGCAGTCCATCAGTCACTTCAACGGTCATGGTCTCTACCCTGACTTCTCCTGCGACGGCAACTTTAGCGGGGATAATGGTAATTCCTTCTATGGTAGCACTATGCCTGCTGTCTATGTTATTGATATCTTTATCTCCAAGACCTATGGTAACATCATAGATTCCGTTTGGCACTTCTAATTCCCAGATCAGTTCATTCCCCCTTCTCTGTCCTGCCCAACTCTTGACACCGCCTGTTGTATTCATAATGTTATCTCCTTGGAAATGCAATAATGTTCCTTCAAGCTGATCTTCAATAGATGCAGAAGCGTATGATCCGGCAATTCTATTTCTTCCGGCCCCTCCTGTGGCAGTTGTTCCACCATTATCTGAAGCTTCCGAAACATCTATTGGGTCTCCATTGGACCTTAATTTCCATCCAAAGGCATAATCTACATCATCAATTGTCACTGAAGAGAAGCCAAATTGCTTACCATAATCCGGCAAATAGCCAACTGGCGGAACAGTGAAAGATGGATTATTCTGGAAGTTAATTTTAGCTTCAAATGGAACAGACGGAGCTTCTTCAACAATTACTGAAACGGTCCATTCTTGAATACTACCATCTTCAGCAGTAACAGTAAAAATTACCGGATTGGTAAAGTCCAAAGTGGTACCGGATTCCGGTAAAACAGATGCACCTTCCGAAACACTAAATTCAGGTATTAAAGATGTAACATCAGTTCCACTTGGAACTATAAATGAAATTGTTGAATTCTCCGCATCGATTATAGGATCTCCGAATGCTTCTCCAAGAGAGATTGTGGTTATAGCCTTTTCAGTACTAGGTGGTGATTCAATGATTGAAAGAGAGACAAGAATATCAGCAGGTTCATAAAGACCGTCTACATCTGAAACTGTTATAGTCGTTGAATATTCTCCTGGCAGCAAACCTGGCAGTATCCCAAATTCTAACTCTCCCAAAACAGGTTCTGAAGGTATAACTAACCAAGCTGTGGCGCTTGGGTCATCTGTTAATACTATTGATGGAGATCCTGAATTGGCAGAAACAGTTATTGATTGGTTTGAAATGGGGCTTCCTTCTATACCTTCAAATGAAACTGATGATTCACTTACCTGAAGTATCAATGCTTCGGTTACTGTGAAATCCACTTCAAATAATGCTGGTGAGAACCCTTTTGCAGTTGCTATGATGGTATTGTTCCTAGTTGTACCAA
>NZ_JABFHF010000070.1 GCF_015476655.1 Aquiflexum lacus | reverse complement strand
GAAAGAAGAAAAAGGTCTTTCTCCAAGTGTAAGAATTCTCTCAGCTGTTTCATCTATTGCCAAAGTGGCAGCATTGTATAGTTCCTCAAATTTAGCATGAAGTTCAAAGAAATTTGGTCCCGTTACATTCCAATGAAAATTTCTTAGATTTTGGTAGTATATCTCATAATTGGCCAATAGGCTGTTTAATTTTTTGACCAAAACCTTACTTTCTTTTATTTCTAATCCAATATCGTTTGTGCTCATAATTTTTATATTTATGGTTTGTAATAATAACCATTGTTCAAAAATGAAGCCAGTAGGTTAGAAAAAGTAATTTTGTCAGATTGATAATATCTATAAGCAAATTGAGTTTTCTATAATAGTCAGCATCATCCATCTCAATCAAAATGAAGAACAAACTTCAGGACATTGCCATTTTAGATTTCTATCAGAATAAAACCCGCATTAAATGGCTTATTTTCATAAGTTCTGTAATCATTAGTTTTGGATCCATCTATTATACAAATCTTCTTGTCGAGGAACTAAAAGAGAGGGAAAGGAGACAGATTGAATTGTTTGCAATAGCCTTAGAATATGCCTCTGTCAATACTGACGCACTAAGTTTCATCAATGAAGAAATCATCAAGCAAAACAACTCCATTCCCGTAATCATTGTAGACTTGGAAGGGAACGCAATTGAAAATAGAAATATAAAATTCAAGAAAAATGCAGATTCCGAAGAGATTGATAAAGTAATTGAAAAAGAACTTGAAAAAATGAAGGCAGAATATGAACCTATCCTAATTGAGGATTCTTTTTTGGTTTACTATCGAAATTCGGAATTGCTGACTTCACTGAAATACTATCCATATATCCAATTGGCAGTGATTCTTGTATTTGGAGCTTTGGCCTATGCTGTATTTAATCAATCCAAAATTGCAGAACAAAACCGTGTGTGGGCAGGCCTTACAAAAGAAACTGCACATCAACTTGGTACTCCAATAGCTTCCTTAATGGCCTGGATTGATTACCTACGTAATTCTCCTGTTTGGGAAGAAAATAAGGAGGTAATCAAAGAAATGGACAAAGATGTCGTCAAACTCCGTATGGTGACTGAAAGATTCAGTTCAATAGGCAGTACACCATCCATACAACCTGAAAATGTGTTTTCTGTGGTAGATGAGGCAATCAATTACCTCAGACCACGAATTTCCACCAAAGTCGATATGAAAGTTAGTGGATATGCTAATAATATTGATGCCATGCTGAACAAACCTCTTTTTGAATGGGTAATTGAAAATCTTTGTAAAAATGCGGTGGATGCCATGAAAGGCCAAGGGGAAATCTCCATAGACATTATCAAAGAAAGTGAACGCTATGTATTTGTGGACATCACAGATACTGGAAAGGGCATGGAAAAAAGCATGTATAAAAAAGTTTTTAATCCAGGATTTACAACTCGTCAAAGAGGCTGGGGTCTTGGACTCACTTTGGCA
>NZ_JABFHF010000006.1 GCF_015476655.1 Aquiflexum lacus | reverse complement strand
GAAACACTGACTATATTTGAAAAACAAAAGTGTCAACCATTTTCAGGACGAGACACGTGAGAACTCCTACTTTTCTGTAGGCTCAAGTCCAATTGGCTACTTGCTGACTTCTCAGTCTTCAACTCGTGAAGTCCGAGATCTCCCCAGAGCCTGTCCCGTGACAACGGGATAAGGACATATTCCCCAGCGCTCACCCTGGCTCTTCGCACTCCCGTGCTCAGCCCTGATTCCTGCGGCATCTACCTAAAAGGGATTGTCGGTCACGGGCTTTGCAATCCGCCAGCTGGCGGATACTTACCCTCCCTTTTTGGCCTCCGTATGCCGTTTCCCGAAAATCGGGACAGGCTCTGTTCGTCAGTACCGGATTTTGCAGTCTCGCTTCCCTGTCCTCCGGGAGGCGGGCTTCACTGTATGCCTCACGGCAACCAGCCCCGATACTCGGGACAGGCTTTGCGACTTACTAGCAGGCTTCACCAACTTGCCTGCAAGGGACTTTCACCCTCTGGAATAATTTGGTATCTTCGATACCAGATGCCCTTGCTGGGCACACACATCACCTTGGATACAGCGGGCGGTTCAAAGTAAATTGAAAGTTTACTATCTTTAAGAAGTTAGGAATAGGTTGAAAGAGAACGTCTCCGAAAGCCCGCCGTCTCCAAGCTGAATCCCGTTGGCAAAAATTTTTAAACAACTTAAAACCACAAAATTATGAGATACTTCACAATATTTCTTTTAGCAATTGCTATCATTTCCTGTAACGAGAATGGAGATAAATTACAATCAAATTCAAATAACCGCGAGGCAATTGATATTCAAAAAGAATTAGAATCTATTGAAGATACTAGAGCAGGATTTGAGCTAGCGATCAAAGAAAAACGCTATGGTGATTTAAAAAAATTTGCAACGGCAGACCTGATTTCCCTAACCCCTATTTGCGGAGAATGGGAAGAATATAAAACACTTAGAGCCAATCCTAATGACTTATTTAGCTACGACAGTTTAGTAATGAGACCTGAGGAAACCATTATTGTCAGTGATAGTGTTGCTTATGACTTTGGTACCAGTTCAGTTTATTATACCAATGGAGAAGGAAAACCAGTAGTAATTTCAGATACATTTTTGGCAATTCTCAAAAAGGATAAGAATGATGGAATGTGGAAACTGCATAGAGAAGTCGCTACTTCCAATAAAAAAGAATAGATATTTTACCTTATCCAAGACTTGTAAGACAGTGGTAAGCAAAGAAATCAACTTACACAGTTTTTGTCATAGGCCCATTTTTTGGGAGTTTGAAATAAAAATTACTTCCTATTCCCGGCTCCGATTTTGCCCCGATTGTCCCTCCATGAATTTCAAGTATCCGCTTGCAAGCCGAAAGTCCAATACCCGTCCCGGATATACTGCTATGGGTATGTAGTCTTTTCATAAATCCAAATACCTGATCGGCAAACTCCTGTTTAAATCCCATCCCATTATCCTTGACAAAAACAGTAATTTCATCAGCGTTTTCTTCAAATTCCACTTTTATCACCGGGTCTTTTTCAGAGCGATATTTGATAGCATTACTAAAAAGATTCTGAAATAGCCTTACCAATTGAATCTTATCCCCAAAAACTATTGGTAATTCTGCTATTAAAAAAGTTGCACTACTTTCGTTTACCTGATTTTCTATCATTTCAAGCGCATACCCACAAACCTCATTTAAAGAAACCTCATCAAACTCCAACTCATCCCCATCTATTTTAGAATATTCAAGTAGGTCTTTGATCATCATCTTCATTCTCTCCGCATTACTCTTGATGAGTGAAAAATACTTCTTCCCCTCACTACCATCAGGAAAATAACCATTCAGCTCCAACAAACCCATCAAACCGGATATGGTATTCAAAGGAGCCTGCAAATCATGAGAGGCCGTATAGGCGAATTGTTCCAAATCCTCATTGACCTGTTTAAGCCTTTTAACAGTTTGTTCAGCTTTTTCTCTGGCTTTCTTTAACTCCAACTCATATTGTTTGCGCTGAGTGATATCTAAAACAGAAAGCCTGTAGACCGATTGGGAACCCGAACGTGCGGGAATGCGCTTTGCATTGACCAAAGTGGGCAACTTGATTGATTCTTTTGTTTTAAGCTCGATGTTTATCTCAGAGATCTCCCCCTGCATTTGTAGCAGGGGCAACATGTGTGTTTCAAAGTAAATCTTCCCGCCCATCCCCAATAATTCCTGAAAGGGTTTCTGATAGACTATCTCGTCTCGCTCATAGTCTAACCAATCCAGTAATGTGCCATTTATATTGATAATAAGTCCGTCTTCTCGCATAGATAAATAGCCAAAAGGTGCATTTTGGTAAAGATCTTCTGCTTCTTCTAAGATTGGTTGGGTATTCAAGGTTCAGTTTTTTAAATAAGTTTGTATACTATCAATAACTTGTTCAGGAGCAGTAAGGTGAGGGCAGTGACCGGGAGTGTCCAAAAGTTCATATTTGCTTAAAGGCATTTGGTTATGAACAAATTCTCCAACTTGAACAGGGGCTATTACATCAGGGTGACATTGGATAATCAAGGCAGGGGTCGAAACCTTTGGTAAATCCTCTCGATTATCTCCAAGAAAGGTCACTTTTGCAAAATGCTTGGCAATTTCAGGGTTCATGCTGCAAAAACTGTTCCTAAGTTCTTCGGAATACTCCGGCTTTTCCGGGTTTCCTATGATGACGGGAGTTATGAAACTTGACCAACCTAAATAATTACTCTCCAAAGTTTCTATGAGCTCATCAATATCCTCCTTTGAAAATCCCCCAAAATATCCATTTTCATTGATGTAAGATGGGGATGGCCCTATGAATATCAATTTTTCAAAAAGTTCCGGTCTTTCCACATCTGCCAAAGCCCCAATCATACTACTTACTGAATGGCCTACAAAAATCACCCTTTGAAGATTCAATTCAGTGCAAATTTCTACCAAGTCATTCGCATACCCCTTGAGAGAACTGTATTTTTCAAAATCATATGCGTTGGCATCTGATTTTCCAGATCCCACATGGTCAAACAAAATAATCTGATAATCTTTCTCAAAAGCAGGGGTAATAAATCGCCACATATTCTGATCACAACCATAGCCATGGGCAAAAACAATCGGCTGTGAACCTTTTCCATAAATTTTTATATTATTTCTTTTTATTAATTCATTATTCATATTTTCTACGCTACTTATTTTAAAATTTAACCAATAATAGAGATTATTTTTTAAAACTGATCGCTATTCCCGAGCTGCTGCTTTTATCCACTGTGGTGATATATTCGGGATGCTTGTTGACAAATTCCATAAACTCCCGGATACCACCTATATTTTGAAGCACATTATGTGCTGTAAATCTACCTCCTCTTTTAAGTTTGGGATGGACATCCTTGAAGTACTGAACATACCAATCTTTATCTGCATCCGAAAACACAAAATCAAAAGGTCCTTTCAGTTCTTTGACGATCTGATGGGCATCTCCAGGCCTAAATTCCACAAAATCCGAAAGTCCTGCCTTTTTGATATTTGCTATTGCTTGTTGTTGTCTTTTTTCATTCAACTCAACGGTGATCAGTTTCCCACCCGTTTTACTCAGCGCCCAAGCAATCCAAATGGTGGAATGACCTGTGGATGTTCCAATCTCAAGTGCTGATTGGTAATTGTTTTCAACGATGAGATCATGGATAATTTTCCCGTCTCCAAAAGGGACATTGAGATCCCGCCATTGTTGCCGGTTCTCATCCAGAAATTTCTCAACTTTTTCATCAAGATCTTTGGGTTCTTGGCTGAAGCATGCGGTAGAAATTATAACTGTAATCAACAGTAAGAGAAACGTGTTTTTATTTATCATTGCTTTCATGTCTTCAGGGTTTAGTATTTGGAAGTATTTAATACATTACTTTGATTGGAGAACTTTTAATAAAAAAATAATCATGTACGTATTTTTTCAAAGATCACCGAATGGTCCATAGGTAAATGGTATAGCCATCTACAGATTCCACTTTATCCGGAACCCAATCACCCATACTAAAAGTATTGCTAACAACCCTGGAACCCGGCTTTAACTGTTCAAGCAATTTAGGTCTTAATTTCAGATTTAATGATTCCAAAAGGTACAGCGTAACCACGGAAGCTTCCCGTACATCCGCTTCAAACAGATTTGCAAGGACAAATTCAACTTTATCAGTCACCCCTGCATTTTGTGCATTTTCATTGGCTTCCTTAATCCTTTGGGGATCAATGTCGATGCCCTTTCCTTTCGTTCCATAGGTTTTGGCAGCAGTGATTACCATCCGCCCATCACCACAACCAAGGTCATAGACAATATCGGATTTTTTCACATCGGCCAACTTAAGCATGGCATCGACCACCTTCTGCTGTGTCGGAACATATACTACATCTTGGGCAATGGCCAAACATGAAACTCCTATACTTATCAGGAGTGAAAGGGATAAATTCTGAATTGTTTTCATATTCTTTTGATTTTTAGGTTGAAGAAATCACTACTTACACGCTGTTCATATCATTGAGCTTAACATTTTGATTCAGGTTGAATTATCAGCACCGGATGTGATGATAGAAGGTTTGAATAAAAGCAACAAAGCACCTGCCAGCAAAACCGATATCCCTACAAAAGCACCCCATCCGGTGTATGCGATACTGGAATAAAGCAAGTAGGAACTTGATAAACAGAATACCAAGGGCAATATGGGATAGAATGGGACTTTGAAGGGTCTTGCGGCATTGGGTTCTCTTCTTCTCAAAACAAACAATGCCAGTCCGACCATCAACAGAAAAAACCAGAAAACCGGAGCAGTATAATCGATCATGGTTTCGAATCCACTTCTTGAAAACAAACCAAAACTGACCAATACCATGGCAATTACACCTTGAATGATAAAAGCATTGACAGGGCCTTCAGAACCGTTTTTCCATTTTCCCATAAATGCAAACACAGGGAAATCCCTGCCCAATGCATAATTTGACCTTGCCCCTGTAAAAATCGTGGCATTGGCAGATGTCAGCGCTGCTATGCCTACTAAAACGGATATCAGCACAACGCCGGGTTTCCCAAAAGCATTCCCCATCAGGTCACTGGCAATAGCATTGGACCCGGCCATCCCGGAAAGTCCCAAACCCCTTAAGAATGCCAGGTTAACCAATAAATATATTGCCGTAATGAGCAAAATCCCGAAAATCAAAGCCTTGGCAATCCACTTTTGCCCTGACTTCATTTCGGCGGATATATAAGCAGCTTCATTCCACCCTCCAAACGTCAACAGCACAAAAACCATAGCAAGGCCCAATGAATTGCCTGAATTGGTTTCCCTAACCTGAATTGACTCAGAATTAGGTGACAAAACAAACAAACCCACAAAAATCAGTACAATCAAACCCAAAACTTCAAACAAGGTTAATATCTTTTGCGCGCCGGTCCCCATATTTACCCCCCTGAGATTAACGAGCGTGAGGATTGCAACGGCAAATCCTGCATATATAACAGAAGAATAGGGCCCGATTCCGTAGATTTCCGAAGCATAATCTCCAAAGATAAATGCCAATAAAGCAATAGATCCTGTCTGTATCACACTCATTCTTGCCCAAGCAAATAGAAAAGCTACCCTCTTACCAAAAGCCCTCATCAAAAAATAATAATCTCCTCCTGTATTGGGAAATGCCGTGGTAAGTTCGGCATAGCATAGAGCGCCTGCCAATGAAACAAAGCCGCCGAGCACCCAAACCAGAAGCATAACCCAACCAGAATCCACATTCCCAGCTACCAACGAAGGTGTACGGAATATTCCGGCGCCGATTACAATACCAACAACCAAAGCTACCACATCCACCGTTCGCAAAACCTTTGCAGGTTTGTTGGACAAGGATTGGCTTTCCTTTTGTTCCAAAATAATCTTTGTATTTGATTCTTGTCCTGACATGAATTTTCAACAAATAGAAAAGCCTATAAATGATGTCAAAAATCTTTGTTTTAGGTAGAAAATGACAATTAATAATCCGAAAAAATGAATTGAAGATCTAGACAAGCAATTTGTTATTAACTTACTGAATATAAATGTTTAACAAAAAAATCTACCTGTATTTTTTATACTAATTTATATAAGTGGATGAATGGGGAGGTTGAATTTTAAGAATAACATTCCATTCGTTAATTCTTCTAAATATATCACTGTTTGGAACTTAAACCAATCTTAAAGTTTCCTTTGATAGGATAATTCCTTAATTTAAATTTCGAAATTAAAACCTAAAGATTATGAACAATATGGTTTCTCAATTCGGATCATTTTTGGGCAAGATTGCCCTGATTTTGATATTGTCCACAGGTACAACAATCGCGCAAGTTGAAACTGTAACCAAGCCAAAAATCAATTTGGATAACCCTGATTCAAGAACTATGGAACATGATGGTAAAACTGTCATCATACCCTCCAGCATCAAGGATCAGACCGTAACAGGTTACACATCTTACCGAATGGGCTATAATTTGCTAAGTGATCTAAAGGACTTTATTGGAAAATGGAACCTGACTTTGGATATGAACGGTAAAGCGATCCCCTCTTGGCTTGAGGTAAAACTATCGGGCTTATCCACTTTGGTGGGCTATTTTGTCGGGGATCATGGAAGTGCCCGTCCTATTTCCATTATCAACTTTGAAAATGGGAAAATCACCTTCAGTATACCTCCACAATGGGAAAGTGCCAACAAAGACCTGGTATTTGAAGGGGTATTGTCAGGAAATAACCTGACCGGAACCATTCAATACCCAAATGGTGATCAGTTCAATTATGTAGGAGAAAGAGCCCCAGCATTGGTCCGGGACAGAAACCCGACTTGGGATAAACCCATCAGTATATTTAATGGCAAAAATCTGGATGGCTGGCATGCCGACAAACCTGAAAACCAATGGGTAGTAAATGACGGCATCTTGAGCAGTCCCGAATCAGGAGCTAACCTGATAAGCAATAAGAATTTTGATGATTTCAAACTCTTGGTAGAATTCCGGTATCCTAAAGGAAGCAATAGCGGGATTTACCTAAGAGGAAGGTATGAATTACAAATTCAGGATGATATAGGTCAAGAACCTTCAAATCTTCTTTTTGGTGGAATCTATGGTTTCTTGACACCAAATGAAATGGCTGCCAAACCAGCAGGTGAATGGCAGACTTATGAAATAACCTTGATCGGAAGGAGATTAACAGTAGTGGCAAACGGTAAAAATATAATCAATGATCAGATTATACCAGGCATTACAGGAGGTGCTTTGGACAGCAAAGAGGGTTTACCTGGACCAATCGTGCTTCAAGGTGATCATGGTCCTGTAGAATTCCGAAAAATTGTTATTACTCCAGCAAGATAAAGAACCGGGTTCAGTTATGTTTCCTTTCACAAATGGTAGGATTTGAAAAAATCATATGACCTATATTTGTTTAATATATTCTGGGCCTGATCTCTAAGTGCTTCCAAATTCCAGTTAATAATCGAAGAACCGAAAAGAATTATTTTACCTCTTAAAATCCAGATTAATGGAATCTATTAATTCCACCCTCCTGCCCATTTTTTTCTGAATGACTTTAAAATGGTGCTCTTCTTCCTCTGAAACCAAGGAAATAGCCTCCCCTTCACTTCCTGCCCTACCTGTCCGACCAATTCTATGGATATAATCCTTTGGTGATCTTGGTAATTCAAAGTTGACAACATAGGGCAAAAATTTAATATCAATCCCTCTTGCTGCCAAGTCAGTGGCCACAAGAACCCTTATTTTGCCTGCTTTGAATTTGGTCAAGGCATCTGTTCTGGCACCTTGGCTCTTATCACCGTGAAATGCCATGGCTTCAATGCCATGTTTTTTGAGTTTATTCGCAACATTATCCGCTGTTCTGATGGAAGATGCAAATACCAAAACCTGCTGCCAATCACCTTCTTGGATCAAATGACGCAATAAGGGTCCTTTGTATTCCATTGGTACCAAATAAGCGGATTGGGAGATCAGTTCAGGTGCAATCTTATCCTGTTCGATTTCGATTTTCACAGGATTGCGAAGAAGTCTGTTGATCAATTCCTCCACGGATTCCTCCATGGTTGCGGAGAAAAGGATGTTCTGTCGTTTTTTGGGAAGCCTTGAAAGGATTTCATCCACCTCCAACTTAAAGCCTAGATTCAAAACCTTATCCGCCTCATCGAGGACCAATATCTGTAGTTTATCCAGCTGAATGGAATTCCGGGCTACCAAGTCCAATAGCCTTCCCGGAGTGGCCACTAAAATTTCTGTACCATGGAGATTCATCATTTGGGGATTGATGGAAACGCCACCAAAAACCGCCATGGTTTTAATCCTTCTAGGCAAAAACTCAGAAAAAACCTTGACCACTTCCTGAACTTGGGCCGCCAATTCCCTTGTAGGTACAATCACCAAAACGGGGATCTCCCTGTTTTGAGGGACTTCTTTTTCCAACAGCATCTGAAGAATCGGTAAGACGTAGGAAGCTGTTTTGCCCGAACCTGTCGGGGCAATGCCCAAGAGATCTTTTTTCTGAAGTATAGCCGGAATGGCCTCTAACTGTATAGGATAAGGGCTATCATATTTGGCTTTGCTGATAGCCGCCAATAATTTTTCTGATAACCCAAGTGAATCAAATGTCATGTAATCATATTTTGGACAAAGGTAGGTTTAAATGGTTATTTAATTGTCCTCTTAGGATTTCTTCTTCAAACTCATCAAATACTCGACCAAATCAACCATTTCCTGTGCTGTCATACCCCTTTCCAAGCCTGCCGGCATCATGGAGTTTTCCATTTGTTCGATAGAGGCAATATCTGATGTCTTTAGACTGACTGAGGTTCCTCCAGGCATTTTCAATTCCAAATCAGTTTCTGTTCGACTACTGATAATTCCGCCATAAGTGTTACCGTCTTTTGTCTTCAATATTTGACCCTCATATCCAAAACTGATTCCTGCATCGGGATGGATGATGGCAATGTATTGTGCCTCCTTGGATAACTTACTTCCAATCTCGGTCAATTTGGGACCAAAATCCATTCCCTCCTCTCCTACTTGATGACAGATGGCACAGCTATTCTTAAAAACTGTCTTACCATTTTCTACCACTCCTGACATAGCCAACAAGTCATTCATGGGCGGTAGGTTACTTTCTCCCCCATTTTCCAAATAAGTGGCAGCTTCCTGCCTCACTGTCCTTCTCCAAGCCCTACTTAAACCATTCACTGCAGAAGCCTTTAGATTGTCCGGAAATTTTTCTTCCCTCAATAGGTCCAAAACCCTTTCTTCCCCTGAATAACTTGCACCCATAGCCGAAGCAGCTTCCCTTCTGACATTGATAGAACGGTTTGCATCAAAAGCTACATTCTCCAAAAGTGCTATGGATTCATTAGAACCAATACCCCTGAGCGAGGCCATCATATCAATGACTACTTTTTCCTCCTTACTTTGTAATGTTCCGACTATTAAATTCTTCCCTCCTAGTTGCATCAAAGTAGAGGCCGCATTTCTGCCCAGGTTATTCCCACTGTTTTGGATCGCCAAATCCAGGAGTTTGGTATTGTATTCATTCAAACTAAATTTACTGACCAACTCCACAAACTCCTGTTTACCTTCGGACTCGGCAATCAATTCCTTTAAGGCAGCCATAGCCACAGGTGACCTTTTGGTATATTGGGGATCCAAATGGGCAATGACCAATTTGTTGATTTCTTGTTGATCAGCTTCTTTATTGTTCAGCATATTGATCAATGCTTTGGATTTACCTTCCACATCGGGATTGAAGTCAAATGCCCTGAAATACCTCAACCTATCTTCCAAAGGTTCATCCTGGCCAACCGCCAAGGAAGCCAACATCGGTATTGAGTTTCCAGTCCTCGCTCTCCAAATAATATCCTGATTTGCCTTTTTATTTAAATCTGCCTCCACTACTGCATCCTTCCAAGCTGCAAAGTAGTTGTCCCATTGGTTATGAGCGCCTATACCGAGAGCCTCCAGGTACCACCGGTCTTCTCCGTCATGTTGCATGGCAAGCTTTGCCCATAACCTAGGGGCCTCAGGAGAAGGGTGAAAGCGAAGTGCAATAGCAGCCTCCCTCATGACTTGTGGGTCAATGCTTTCGGATAATGTTGTTATGATCGGTATCAGATCCAAATCAAGTTGCCGTGCTGCCCTTAGACCTGCTATCTGAATATCCGGGTTGGAATCTGCGATAGCCAAGTCAACATATTTTTGTCCTTTCCCTTCCATTTTGGCCAAAACCCAAAAAGCCCTTGCCCTCATCCTTGGGTTTTCATGGTTTGCAAACATTTCTGCCAATTCTTTTTCTGCCTGACCACCAAAGTCTTGAAGAGCCATCCAAGCCTGATACCTCCAGGAAAGGTTTGGATTCTGTAATGCTTCTAAAGCCCCTTTGACCTTAGTTAAATTATAATTAGGGATTTTGTAACGGGTCCTTGGAGGTGCCAACCTGAATATTCTTCCCCGATTCAAATCACCCACTTGATGGCCACCCACTCCCGGGTCATACCAATCAGCTACAAATAGAGAACCGTCCGGTGCTATACAAACATCAGAAGGACGGAACCATTGATTCTTGTCCCCAACCATAATATTGACCATTTCTGCCGTATAGCCGGCGCCATCCTTTTGGACGGGATATGACCTGACCACATTTGGACCTGCATCGGCATGGATCATTTGATCCCAAAACACCTCCGGAAGCAATCTCCCTTCATAAACCAAAATACCGGTAGGTGAGCCGGCTCCAGTTTGCAATAAATTAGGTACAACACCCGGGTCATTCAAATGCCAATGTTGAAGTGGAATCTCTTTTTCTTTGTTGGTCCTGTTTGCCGACCAACTCGCATTGGTCATTTCATCTTTATATCCATAATTCCCGAACTCCATGACATAGTTGATCCTTACACCTTTGTTTCCATCATCATCATTGTCCGATTGCCAAAGGGTACCATAAGAATCCACAGCCACCTCGTAATTGTTCCTGAAATTCTGCCCTAAAACCTCAATGTCCGTAAAGTCTGTATTGCATCTGAAAACCAATCCTTGTCTGAAATTTTTGGTATTGATTTCTACGCCATGGATATCCTTAATAATCTGATTGTTTTTATCCCTCAATTGAGCGCCTGAATTCCCAAAGTTGAAATAAAACTTCCCATCTGGGCCAAATACAAAACTGTGCATCCCATGGTCATGCTGTTCACCGGAAATTCCCTGAAAAATGATTTCCTTTTTATCTGCCTTATCATCCCCATCGGTATCAGTAAACATCCACACATAGGGACTTTGCGAAACAATCGCCTGATTGCCCATTACCCAGATACCCAATGGTGCATTGATTTCAGGTCCCTGATAGAATACCGTGCTTTTATCCTGAACACCGTCACCATTGGTGTCTTCCAAAATCACTATCCTATCCCCTTCAGGTTTGATTTCATTTCCTGTGATCTCGGGACGGTAATTAAATGCTTCCAGCACCCAAACTCTGCCCTTATGGTCAATATCAATATTTGTCGGGTTGGTGATGGTGGGTTCCGAGGCAAAAAGTTTAGCCTCCAAACCTTCAGCTATGCTAATTCCTGAAAGGGCAAATTCAGGTAAATGTCTTTGTTCATGTGTCAAAGTATCAAAATCCGGAATAATGACAGGCTGGTTGCAGGAATAGAAAGAGAGGAATCCTGCCGTCAACATGGGCAAGAGAATCAGTTTAACAGGTTTTTTCATAATAGGTCATTTGGGAAATTTGGGCTTTATTTAACGACTAAAGATAATAGGCTTTCTTTCAATAGATTCTGGTAGCATCAAAATAAATGGGCAAATCAATTACTCTTTTGAAGACAGGTTGAAGTCTCCCCTGCATGTCCTGATGGTGTAAATACCCTCACCTTGATATTGCCTTCTATGGGCATTGGGGCAGAATATTCGGGGGAATTCATATCGGGTTCAGTTCCATTCCTTGTATACCTTACGATGAGACCCGGGGTCTCGACATTCACGTGCATCAGGCCATCGTGAACCAAAGTACCGGGCTTGGGTAACCTGACATTGAATCCTCCAAACAAATAGTCCAACCTCGGGATTTCCCGCTGACCGACAGCATTTGCAAATTTGTTCCAATCCTTTTCCCTTGCCTCTATCCTCTTTTCCGTGTTTTCTAATGAAGTCCAACTTGGGTCAGTTGCCCAGGCCCTTTCCACCAAGCCGAGCATTTTGGGCAAAAGATAATATTCCATCATGTCCTGCCCTTTGACCGTTTCTGTCCAAAGTTGTCCCTGAATTCCTTTGATATTTTTTGAGCCTTGCGCGCTAAGCTTAATTTTTCCTTTTGCCAGTTCATCAGGATCAATGGGTCTTCCATACATGTCCTTTTCATTTGAAATGAAATGATTTAGTGGTACAGTTCTCCAAGCCGTTTTCAGGTCCACATATCCTGACCACTGATGTCCGGGCTCGTCCGGGTCCATGTTGTAAGCCAGGTCAAAATAAATATTGGAGGAATTACAGACAATTACCTCATAACCAGCATTGGCCAACTGATAGGCCATGTCCTCTCCGCCCCAACCTGCAACTGAGTTCCAGGCATAAACCCTAAAATTTTTGTTAGCAAATTCGGGATTGGGTCTAGAAACTTCTTTGCCATTTACCATTTCAGACTTTTGACCTATTTCTTCCCAGCCCGCAACTTGTAGCCCCCTATCTTGAAAAATCTTATTTACTCTATTATAAAAATAATTGCTCAAATCTTTAACCTCATTTAAGTCTTCATGCTTGGAGATAAACTCAGCACAAGTTGGTGACGCAGTCCAAGCCCCATGAGGGACTTCATCGCCGCCAGTATGGAAGGTATTCAGCGGGACTCGCGCAGACCGATACCTGGCCATCATTTCATCAACAATTTTTTCATAAAAATTGTAAGTTGATTCCTGACAGATGCACAGGGTGTTACCCCGAAAATTCTGTGCCGAGAGATATTCTGAGGTATCCTCAAAATCTTCCAAGAGGAACTCGATTGCAGCAGCCATGTCATTTTCTTTTTTATCATGATAGCGCTTTCGCATGGCAATGATAGCAGCTCTTGAATGTCCTGGGACTCCCAATTCAGGGATCACTTCAATATGCCTTTCATGGGCGTATTTTAGTATCTCTTCAAAATCTGAAACTGTATAGAAACCGGTCCCATTTGGTGAATTGTCGACATCAGGACCTGAACCATAATATGGCCAAAGGAAGTTTTTCTCATCCCTTGAAAATCCCCTCTTGCTTCCTACATTGGTCAATTCCGGCAAGCCTGGGATTTCAATCCGCCAGCCTTCATCATTGGCCAAGTTTAAATGAAAAACATTCAATTTATAAAAAGCCATCAAATCCAAGAGTTTTAAGACAGCTTCTTTGGTCTGGAAATTCCGAGCCACATCCAGAAAAAGTCCTCGATACGCAAAACGGGGCTCATCTTCAATTTTCAGTTGAGGGAAAACCAAGCGGGATTGGGCTTCTCTGAAATTGTCAATAGGTAACAATGCCAATAAAGACTGTAAAGCATAAAAAACACCTTTGGGATGATTAGCCTGGATTTGGATTTTATCTGAGATATCCAATTGATATCCTTCTTGATTTTTAATGGATGGATTTTTTTTGATCTGGATTATGGCATCAGATGTTGAATTGGAAGCAATCTGTCCCAGGAATTTTGATTCTAAAGTATTGATCAAAAATTCAGCTTCACTTGAAAAGTCTGGGTCAAATGATATTTCAAAATCTCCTTCGATCTGTAATTCACCTTCACTCCATTCTAGAGTTTTGGGTGTAGGAATGATGGGAGAAAATTCCATTCGCTTTAATAAAGTAAGCTCTTTTGACTGTTCAAATAAATTCTTGCCGATAGGAATAGGAAGCGGGGTACCCTCAGACATTTTATACAAGTCACCAAGGCTAAATTCTTTTGCTGTGTAATTAGCCATCGTATGACCTTTTTCTTCCTCACCAAAGACCATAAAAACCCCCTGAGGTGAATGGCTGTTTTTCACAAGAAAATTATCGGATTGGTAGGAAAAAGAATAGGTTTGATCCGTCTCTAATACCGGAAAATCCATTGTGGGTTTTATCCTAAAAAAATCCCCGGATAAATGTTCCAACATAATATTTTCATCTAAACTGGATGGATTCACGGAAAGAAATATGGTATTGAAATAAATCTCCCAATCAGGATTTAGAGGGGATTTTGCTGTATTGGTAATGTTGAACGTAGCAGTATGGGTTTGATTGGGTAAAGCAATATTTTCTTCTAATTCCCAACTCAGAAGTATATCATCTACATTGATTTTATCATTGGTGGATTGGCAGGAAAACCAAAGGAATATCAAAGGCAGAAACGGTATCCGATAAGTCATAATTGATAGCTTTAGACCTCAATATAATATTTTATGTTTTGGAAAAAATAAATTGTAATGGCTAAAGCGAATATCAGATTAGTTTAACTGATTAGTTTTCAATGATTTCAACAGACAAATGATTTGATTTTGTTGGTCAAACACATTTATATAAAAAAAATTATTAGATTTAGAATTGATACTTTAATAAAAATATTGCTTAAGTATTTGCTATTGGAATTCAGTTATCAATAAAACCCAAAGCTAATGACCCCAACCCCAGCCTTAGGTGTACCCATTCAAGAAAGGTACCTAGCCCTTGATGTTCTACGTGGACTGACGATTGCATTGATGATCGTGGTCAATACTCCTGGCAGTTGGAGTCATTTGTACGCACCATTTGCCCATGCCGATTGGCATGGATTCACCATTACTGATTTGGTCTTCCCTACTTTCCTTTTTGTGGTAGGAAATGCCATGAGCTTCAGCATGAAGAAAATGGAAAAAATGGATCAAGGAGTTTTTCTGAAAAAAGTATTCAAAAGAACCGCTATCATTTTCCTGATCGGTTGGGGTTTGAATGCATTTCCATTTTTTGAATACAACGAAGCCGGCGGAATCGTCATGATCAATTGGTGGGATGTGAGGTTATTGGGTGTGTTGCAAAGAATTGCACTTTGCTATATGTTGGCTTCTCTTATTTTGTATTATTTGGGAAAAAGAGGAGCTATTGTATTCAGCATTGTCACACTTTTAGGATTTTGGTGGGTATTGTATTTTTTTGGAGATGCGGAAGACCCATATTCATTGACAGGTAATGCAGTATTGAAACTGGATCTATGGCTGATCGGAGCCAAAAATCTCTATGGGGGTGAAGGCATCCCATTTGAACCGGAAGGTATCTTAAGTACATTCCCTTCGGTAGTCAATGTAATTGCAGGATACTTTGCCGGAAAATTTATCCAGCAAATGGGAAATACAAGCAAAACTGTAAAGGCCCTCTTTATCGCAGGTGTGATAATGATTGTAGTCTGTTTGCTATGGGACAATCTGTTTCCAATCAATAAAAAGATCTGGACAAGCCCCTATGTACTTTTGACAGTTGGACTTGACCTTTTTCTGATTGGGTTTCTTATCATGGTCATTGAAGTCTGGAAAAAAAGAAACTGGACTTATCCTTTTGAGGTATTTGGCAGAAACCCTTTGATCTTGTATGTGCTTTCCGGAATTGTGATTTCGGTGATGCACATCATTCCGATCGCTGATAGCAGTTTGAAGGGGGTGATTTATGATGTCGCATTCACCTCTTGGCTTGGGCCAAAGAATGCCTCAATTTTGTTTGCTGTCTTTTATATGCTGTTGATTTGGTTGGTGGGATTGTGGATGGATAGGAAAAAGATTTATATAAAGGTTTGATTGAAAGTGAATTGAAAAAATTTTAAGATTGGAAAATTTTAAAATTGAAAAAATCAAAATAAAAAAGAGGGATTGTTTAGAATAAAATTGCTTGTCAGTCCTCTTCTATTTCCTTTACCAATTCTGCATACCAATCCGCTCCATATCTTCTGATCAAAGCATCTTTAAGGAATTTGTAGATAGGAACTCCAAGCTTGCTGCCCAATACACATGCAGCACTGCAAATATGCCAACGGTCGTAATTAAGGGCTTCAAATTGATCATATTTGGTTATCCTGATCGGATACATGTGGCAGGAAATGGGTTTTTTAAAATCTGTTTTTCCGTCAAGATAGGCTTGTTCTATACCACATTTTAAAATCCCCTTTTCGTCATAAAGGGCATAGGCACATTCCCTGTTATCCCCTATGGTAGGTGTTCCTTTGTCTCCGTCTTTATCAATGACCCATGTTCCTTGTTCTTCAATTACTTTTCGGCCCTCTTCTGTGATATAGTCTTTTACCAATGGATAAATCTGCTCAATAATGCGCGTTTCCTCCTCTTCCAGAGGTGCACCGGAATCCCCCTCAACACAGCATGCCCCTTTGCATTTTTCCAGATCACAAACAAAAAATTGTTCTTTAATATCATCGCTGATGACAGCATTACCTACAAGTATCATTTTCTAAATTGTATTAAGGGGCAAAGGTATGGATATAGATTTAAAAACATAAAAAAAGGGATCACACATGGCATATAATGAACCTCCAAATGCTGTCTTTTTGGGTCTTGCTGACCATCTTTCTTTTTTCACAATATAAAAAAAAAGAACCGTCCCAATTTCTTGGAACGGCTCAACCCAGCACTATGAAGAAAAGCTATTTAAGCCTTCCATCAAATAACAGCGGTGCATTTGAAATGTTTAAAATTTTAAAAACTTTTTTTTTAAAATCTGAATTCATAACCCGCTGTTATAAATCTTGGTATTCCAACCCTAATGCCTTGTGGTCTTCTAGAAGTAATAAATCGCTCGTCTGTGAGGTTTTTGATGCTAAAATTAAATCTAGAATTCCATTTGGAAATATCATAGCTGAAAACTGCATCAAATACTTTGTAGGAAGGAATAAGACCTATTCTGCCATTTACTGAAGGTTCGATTGAGTTTAGTTCATCTGCAAATTGATTTCCAACAAAATTACCCGCCAACCTTAGGCCAAAGCCGGAATTAGTCTGAATGGTGATTGCTGAATTGACAAACCACTCAGGTGAATAAGGAGTCCTGTTGCCATTGATATTGACATCATTGATGAATCTGTCTGCCGAAAATGTAGACCTGAGGACAGTTGCATTCAGGTCATAAGTCACTTTTATACGGCTCATTCCAAAAAGATTACTGATGTCAAAAACCATCGCCGACTCCACTCCTCGGTGCAATGTCGCACCTGCATTGACCACACCAAAGCCTATTCCGCCTGCTGATTCGGCCACCGGAATAATCTGATTGCTAAAATCCATCAAAAAACCCGTAGCCTCAATAAATAACCATCTTGTAGGTTCTGTTCTCAGGCCAAATTCATAATTGACACTTCGCTCCGCCTCCAAATCAAGGACGTCACCCATCGCAGTAATGGCATCTTTGGTCCTAGGTGGTGCATACCCCCTATGTACTCCGCCAAAGACATTAACAGTCGAAGTAGGTCTTACATTAAAACCAATACCCGGTATGATTTCATTGATCACATTACCTGCAATCAATACTGTATCCCGGATGCCAATGCCGGCAAAGTTTCTTCTTCTGATATCTCTTTCATAATCGAAATTCTCAAATCTAACGCCGATGTTTAAATCAGCCTTTTTTGTGATTTCGATTTTGTTCTGTGCATAAGCACTGATGGCATGTCCTGTCCTTACTTCGTCCTCAACAAGGTTACCACTTTTGACTCCTGCCCTTGTCCCGTTAACCCTTTGTTCAAAAGCCCTTTCATATAAATATCGCGTGCCTACTATCAGTTCATTTTGTGTATTGAAAAGCTTGTGGTCAATTTCAAGCCTTGGTTCAATACCTGCTACTTCAAATTGTCTGTTTCTGTTTCCTGTACCATCCCTCATAAAAACCGCGCCACCGGGGATTTCACGATCACCCCAAACCACACCTGTCCAATTTGCAGGAGGAGTATTGGTCTGATTGATTGAAAAATCCTGTCTGCTCCAATTCCTTGTAGTAGTATACCCATAAGCAATTGTCCTCAGTCTCACATGCTTATTGATTCTATATTTATGGCTCAAGCTCATAGAATATCTTTTGACCTCCAATCTGTCATCCGGAGCCATTCTTGTAAAATCTTCTCCACCCCTATCAAACATGACCTGATTGATACCTATATAGGTTGAATTGGATATTTCATTGTAGAGCCCCAATTTAAGACCCAATTCAGATTTTTCATTGAGATTGAATAAGAATTTGGTATTGAAATCTGTGATGTCAAATTCGGTCGGACCTACATTATCAGCTCTCTTTTTTAACAGATTTGCTTGAATCCCTGTGTTTCCAAATGTATTTCCATAATTGACCATTCCGGTAAAAAACCCTCCCTGACCTCCTTGGATATATATAGCACCTTCTTCCTCCTGAGGTGGATTGGCTGTAATATAATTAACAACACCACCTATAGTCTGGGGACCGAAAAGGACCTGTCCTGAACCCTTTAAAATTTCTACTCCTGACATCCTATCCATCACAGGTGTATAATATAACTCAGGCTCACCATAGGGAGCCAAGGCTACCGGAACACCATCCTCAAGTACAAGAATACTTCTACTTCTATCCGGATCAAGTCCTCTAATTCCAATATTGGCCCTCATCCCTACTCCTTCTTCATCTACTACATGAACTCCCGGAGATCTTCTCAAAACTTCATTTCCACTTAGCG
This sequence comes from Aquiflexum lacus, assembly GCF_015476655.1. Taxonomy (GTDB): domain Bacteria; phylum Bacteroidota; class Bacteroidia; order Cytophagales; family Cyclobacteriaceae; genus Aquiflexum; species Aquiflexum lacus. The sequence goes on along the minus strand of NZ_JABFHF010000006.1, from coordinate 200,886 downwards.
GGTTCACAGTTTTGATTTCTTTTGCATCAATATAGGTAACTGATCCGGGAACTCTGCTGAACACCCTATCCTTGCTGGCAATAACAGTAAACTGTGGCATTTCGACTCCCACTTCCTCAAAAATCAAATTCAATTCACTCAATTGACCATTGATCACCTGGACATATCTGGTAAAAGTCTTGTAACCGACTGCCGACACCTTAACAGTATACTCTCCATCCGGTAAATCATAAATCTGAAACGTCCCATCAAGATTGGTATATGTGCCCTTTACTGTCCCCACAACCATAATATTGGCAAATGGGATCGTTTCTCCTTCCAGTGAGCTTACTTTTCCAGAAAGCACCAGGGATTTTCCATCATTATCATTTGCAGATACATCCTTGGCAACTGAAACATTAATGGAAATAATAAAGATGGCAGTTGCGAAAATCCAATTAAATAATTGAGATAACATATAGGTGGGCAATTCTTATTTAGATTTAATTTAATTAACGTCGCAAATGTATTTGCTATTTAAACTTAATCCAAATAAAGGGGTGGCTATTCCGATACTTTTTATTTATATCCAATCCAATTAAATAGATTTTATCAATGATATGTATTTAAATAATTTATATTTTAAATTATAACTTTCGGTTTTGGACTCAACGTTGAATAAGATTGATTGAAATTGTCTTACTTTGCAAGGTGCAAGCTGACTTGTCGCTGTGCCGATAACTATCGGGAGAGAGGAAAGTCCGGGCAACATAGAGCGCCATACTTCCTAACGGGAAGGGGCCAAGTTGGTGACGGCTTGGTTACAGAAAGTGCCACAGAAAATATACCGTCCCGTCCCGATAGCTATCGGGATCGGGATAAGGGTGAAAAGGTGGGGTAAGAGCCCACCGTTCCGGTGGTGACATCGGGAGCAGGGTAAACCTTATGGGTTGAAAGATCAAATAGGTCCCGCGATGAAACTTAGTTTCATAAAAGGTTGCTCGTCTTTATGCGGGATGGGTAGATCGATGGAGTCCTTCCGCGAGGAATGACCTAGATAAATGACAAGTGATGCATTCATCAGGAATGTTGAACAGAACCCGGCTTATAGGCTTGCACCTATTTTAATCACTTAAAAAGCATTTATGCCAAAAATTCTGATTATTGATGATGAAAAGATCATCAGGTCCACGCTTAGGGAAATTCTTGAATACGAAAAATACCAGATTTCTGAAGCGCAGGATGGGGAACAAGGATTAAAAATGTTAAAAGAGGAAGATTTTGATCTAGTCCTCTGTGACATAAAAATGCCTAAAATGGATGGTTTGGAAGTATTGGAAAAATCATCTGAATTAGAAAAACAGCCCCAATTCATTATGATCTCTGCGCATGGTTCGATTGAAACAGCTGTAGAGGCCACAAAAAAAGGTGCTTTTGATTTTGTCCCCAAGCCTCCTGATCTAAATCGGCTTCTTTTGACCGTCAGAAATGCCTTGGACAAAAAGAATCTTGTTTCAGAAACAAAAGTTTTAAGAAAAAAATTGTCACAAAAACTTGATATGGTAGGCAAATCCCCTTCCATCAATCATGTGAAGGACACCATAGAAAAAGTTGCCCCGACAGAAGCACGGGTATTGATAACTGGACCAAATGGTACGGGCAAAGAATTGGTAGCCCATTGGCTGCACAAAAAGAGCAATAGAGCTAATGCACCTTTTATAGCTGTGAATTGTGCCGCAATTCCAGCTGAATTGATAGAAAGTGAACTATTTGGGCATGAAAAAGGCTCCTTTACCTCTGCTGTCAAACAAAGGATCGGTAAATTTGAACAGGCAGATGCAGGTACACTTTTTTTAGATGAAATCGGCGACATGAGTTTATCTGCACAGTCTAAAGTTCTCAGAGCCCTTCAAGAACACAAAATTACCCGCGTCGGCGGTGATAAAGACATCAAAGTTGATGTACGGGTTTTGGCCGCCACCAACAAAGATTTGAAAAAAGAGATTGAGGAGGGTAACTTCCGTGAAGATTTATATCACCGTCTCAGCGTCATATTAATACAGGTTCCACCATTGAAGGACAGAAAGGAAGATATTCCCCTTCTTGTAGATAAATTCCTAGAGGATGTCGCCAACGAATATGGCACAGCAAAGAAGGAAATTTCCAAAGAGGCAATTTCTAAACTTCAAGAATTTCCTTGGACCGGAAATATCAGGGAACTACGTAATGTTCTTGAGCGCCTGATGATTTTGGGTGAGAAAACCATCAGTTTGGATGATATAAAAAAATATGCTGACTATGAGTAGTCAGCTTATTTTTATCCTTTAATCTCTGTAGAATCTACAGCTTTTGCATAAGCTGGGCAAGGCTTGCTCGAGGCACAGGCACCTAGTGCCAAAAGTCCTACGGCCATTACAACAATTGCTAATCTTTTCATACTTTTCATTTTTTGGAAACCAAATATGTTTATTTCTTTAAGGAATACAAAATTAATTGACCATTAAATTACAGCCCCTTATCTCGCTATTATCAAATCTCCCAAGCACTTCAAGACTACCGTCAGGCCCGATTTTTCCCAAATCCTGCGTTTCTATAAATGCGCAAGAATGAAAATTGGCAAGATCAATAATATTGATTCCTCCCTGCGACCTAAAGGTTAAGGAAAGGGGGTCGTTGATGTCCCTCAATAAAACGCGCATGGTAGGAGGTAAATTGTATTTCCCACTTCCTTTCGAGTAAGCTTGCGACATCAGTTCGGTCATACCATATTCAGAATGAACTGCTTCAACATGAAATGCTGACTTCAAAATATCATGCAATTCTTCCCTGACCAACTCCCTCCTTCGACCCTTCATACCTCCTGTTTCCATTAAAAAAAAATTTTTATTTATTGGGATTTTCAGGCCACTTTCTGCCAAATCCAGAAGTGCAAAGGTAACACCAAGCAATAAAACCTTTCTGGAATCATTCTTCAGCTCCTCTAATTTTTTAACAAGTTCTTCATGATTATAGAGGTAATAGCCTGAATGTGAAGAGTTGGATTGCTGTATCAAATGATCTGTCATTTTGACCAATGAACTTCCGGGACGTTCTAAATATGAGGGCAATAAGGCCAAAATATGGTAATTATCCACAGGACCATAAGCCAATTCAAATAGCTGTTGCGAATGTTTCAAATAAAATGACTCGTCCCAAAAATAATGCTTGCTGGTAGTGCTTCCTGTAGTGCCACTGCTTGAATAAAAACCTTTGAAATCCTGTATTTCTGAACTTATAACATTGTGGTTTTTGAAAAAACCAATAGGAAGAAATGGAATTTGATCCATTTGTCGGACATCGGAAATCTGGACTTTTCTAAAATCAAGGTATTGGCGGTACACAAAATTATTCTTTGCCTGAAATTTAAAAATCTCCAAAGCAAATTCCTCAAAATCGGTAAAGTCATGAGATAAAATCCTTTGCCCAAAACTTTTGAAATAATTGATCGTTGTATTATTTGTCATCCAAAATATGTGGTATTTTGACTATACGTAAATTCCTGTAAATTTACAGCAGCATGAGCAATGTAAGAAAATATCTTGTTTTAATATCACTGATTTCACTTCTAGGATCCTGTATCTCTCCCCCGGAAAATTTTCCTACGGTTCCGGAAATTTCTTTTAAGGATATAAGGTTTATACCTACTGATGGATCAGATTCTTTGATTGTAAGTGTCAATTTTAAAGATGCAGAAGGCGACCTGGGACTAAATCCAACTGATATAGATCCGCCATTCAATCCTGTCACTTTTAAAAGAGACAATGGTGGCAACCTGATTGTTTACAGCAATAGACCATCTGATGCTCCTTCCTTCAATCCAATTGATTGGGAAATCAATCCTATTGTAAACAACGAGCGCGTTAATGACACGATTTGGGTGGAACAAAACCCCAATCACAACAATATTTTTGTCAAATTCTTTATTAAAAGAAACGGTGTTTTTACAGAATTCAGATGGCAAGACCCACCATTCTTTACAACCTTCAATGGACGTTTCCCAAGGATTGTAAACAATTCAAATGGTCAACCTGTAGAAGGAAGTATTCAGTATGCCATGCTTTCCTTTGGCTGGACATCTATATTCAGAAATGATACGCTCAGAATAGATGTTGAAATTCAGGACAGGGCCTTAAATAAAAGTAATTTGGTTTCCAGTCCGGAAGTAACCCTCAATCAAATAAGAAGGCCTTAAAAAAGCTTCAGAAATTTCTGAAGCTTTTTTGATGATTTTTTTTAGATCAATCCGGGAAATTCATGCGGATTTGATTCTGACATCATTTCGTATATTTTTTCCACTACATCCTCCACAGAAGGTTTTGAAAAATAATCTCCGTCTGAAGAATATGCTGTTCTATGTTCTTTTGCTGTAAGCGTAGCAGGTTCACTATCTAGATGAAAATAGCCCTTTTGACCTTCAATAACCTGTTGCATCATAAACGCCGATGCCCCACCCGGAACATCTTCGTCCGCAAATAAAACCCTGTTGGTTTTTTTGATGGACGATACAATTCTATGGCTATTGTCAAATGGTATCAAAGTCTGAACATCGATGACCTCAATGTCTATACCCATCTCCAGAAGATCAGCTGCTGCATCCATTACAATCCTGCACATAGAACCGTAGGTGACTACTGTCAGATCTTTCCCCTCCTTCAAGAATTCAACTTCTCCCAATGGCAATCTAAACTCACCGATATTGGAAGGCATTTTCTCCTTCAACCTATAACCATTGAGACATTCAATCACAAGCGCAGGTTCATCTGCTTCAAGAAGTGTATTATACATTCCTGCTGCTTGCGTCATATTTCTGGGAACACAGATCAACATTCCTCTCAATGAATGTAACAACATACCTGTTTGTGAACCAGCATGCCATACTCCCTCCAAGCGATGCCCCCTAGTCCTTACGATCAAAGGTGCTTTTTGTCCTCCTTTGGTTCTATATTGGAGACAGGATAAATCATCCGCCAAAGACATCAAAGCATAATAGATATAATCCAAATATTGGATTTCTGCCATGGGCCTCAAACCTCTTAATGCTGCGCCAATACCTTGGCCAATAATTGTACATTCTCTGATTCCCGTGTCTGAAACCCTTGATTCTCCATATTTGGCTTGAAGACCGGCGAATGCTTGGTTGACGTCACCGATTTTACCTACATCCTCCCCAAATGTCAAAAATCTTGGTTCTCTTTCCAGGATTTTATCAAAACATGACTGAAGAACCTCTCTACCATCCACCATACTTGCATTTTCCTGATATTCAATAGGAACAGCTTTTATATTTCCGACTTTAAACTCTGATTGACTGTATAAATGGCTGCTATATCGGTCTTTATTTTTTATTTGCTGTCCACGGTACCATTGTTCAATCTCGTACTTCACAACATCTGCGTCGCCTCTCATCGACCAAAGAGCTCTTCTAACCGTACTGACAACATCTTTCCGGATGGGATTTAAAGTCTTTGCCAGCTCATCTGCCAATTGACCCAAAACTTGGCCATTTACTGATTGAGAAGCTGCCTTTTTTAGTAAATCGATTGCTTCTAGCAATTCTGACTTTATTTCTCCGGAGAATGCCCTCCACGCAGCATCTTTTTCCTGCTTTACATAAATTTTAGCCTCCTGATCAATGGCATCTAACTCTTCTTGTGTGGCTAGCTCATTTTGGATGAGGTAATTTCTGAATTTAAGAATGCAATCATTGTCTTTTTCCCAATTCAAGCGTTCTTTTGATTTATATCTCTCATGTGAACCAGAAGTAGAATGCCCTTGAGGTTGGGTAACTTCGACTACATGAATGAGTACTGGCACATGTTCTTCTCTTGCTATCCTGGAAGCATTCTCATAGGTCCAATCCAATGCCTCGTAATCCCAACCTTTAACGACAAATATCTCATAACCCTTTTGGTCATCATTCCTTTGAAATCCACGTAATATTTCAGAAATACTGCTCTTGGTTGTGTGAAATTTATTTGGCACTGAAATACCATAGCCATCGTCCCAAACAGATACTACCATCGGAACCTGCATCACTCCGGCTGCATTGATGGTTTCAAAAAACATACCTTCAGAAGTAGAGGCATTTCCTATCGTACCCCAAGCAACCTCATTACCATTATTACTGAATTCCGTAAAGGATTTCAAACCGGAATTTTCTCTGTATAATTTAGATGCATAAGCCAAGCCCAAAAGCTTCGGCATTTGACCGGCAGTCGGGGAAATATCAGCTGATGAGTTTTTCATGGACATAAGATTCTTCCATGTTCCATCATCATTGAGAGATCTCGTGGCAAAATGCCCATTCATTAACCTTCCGGCCGAAGCAGGCTCAAGTGCTACATTGGTATGTGCATATAATTGCGCAAAATATTCTCTTATAGAAAGCTGATCGATTGCAAACATAAAAGTCTGATCCCGATAGTAACCCGCACGAAAATCTCCATCCTTAAAATATTTGGCCATGACAATTTGGGCAAGTTCTTTACCATCTCCAAAAATCCCAAACTTAGCTTTACCCATAAATACTTCCTTCCTTCCCATGAGGGAAGCTTGCCTACTCTCCTGAGCAATGCGATAATCCCCCAATAGGGTCTCCTTTTCAAATATTTTAGAATGCTTTTGCTTAGAGTTTGTTGACACTACCTTCATTTTAAGTGATCATTAATGCTAACTGAATTTAGTTGGTGAAACCAGTCAACTCAAAAATAAAGAAATTTAGGATTTTTACAAACTACCAAACAGAATAATTCTAATTTTTTACAAAATTTTTTATTGAAAAAATGAATTAAAAATATTATTTACAAAATTTTATTCTTTAAATATTATCATTAATTTAATAAAAAAGTTGGCAAAAAGCCAAATACAAACAAATCTGATTGCGATATTCACAATTTTAGAATTACCGAAATTAAAAATCAAAAGAAAAGCATTTTTAAAATTATATTCATTTAAATTAATTATTAAGAAATTAAATTTTGAAAAGATTTCATTTTCTTATTCCATTCAAAATAAGTGAGCATATTTTGACTTGTATTAGTGTCCGCGTATTATCTTTGTGCTCTTGATTTACAAACCCAAATTTTAACAAAATGATAATAGGTATTCCAAAGGAAATCAAAAACAATGAAAACAGGGTGGCCATGACCCCTGCCGGTGCAAAAGAACTAGTCAAAAGAGGACATCAGGTATATGTTCAGCATACAGCTGGCGAGGGAAGTGGTTTTCCTGATGACGAGTATACAGCAGCTGGGGCGGCTATTTTACCCGCCATAGAAGATATCTACAGCATAGCTGAAATGATCATCAAAGTAAAGGAACCTATTGAACCCGAATATAAATTAATCAAAGAAGGACAATTATTGTTCACCTATTTTCACTTTGCTTCTTACGAGCCTTTGACCAAAGCTATGGTTGAAAGTAAGGCTGTTTGTTTGGCCTATGAAACAGTAGAAAAGTTGGACAGAAGTCTACCATTATTGGTTCCTATGTCAGAAGTAGCAGGTAGAATGGCTATTCAAAAAGGAGCGAATTACTTGGAGAAGCCTTTGAAAGGCCGAGGTATTTTATTGGGCGGAGTACCTGGCGTCTTACCTGCTAAAGTTGTGATTCTTGGAGGTGGTATTGTAGGCACTCAGGCAGCATGGATGGCTGCTGGATTAGGCGCGGATGTAACCATCATGGATGTCTCCCTTCCAAGGATGAGGTATTTGGCAGATGTAATGCCTGCCAATGTCAAAACCATGATGTCGAATGAATATAATGTAAGAAAAATGATCAAAGATGCCGACCTTATTGTAGGCGCTGTCTTGATTCCAGGGGCAAAAGCACCCCATTTGATTACGAGAGACATGTTGAAGGACATGAGAGCTGGAACCGTATTGGTAGATGTGGCAGTTGACCAAGGAGGATGCATCGAAACATGTAAACCAACTACGCATGAAAACCCAACCTATATCATAGATGACGTGGTCCATTATTGTGTAGCGAATATGCCCGGTGCAGTGCCATACACTTCCACTTTAGCCCTTACCAATGCCACATTACCTTATGCCATTCAATTGGCTGATAAGGGCTGGAAAAAGGCAGCACAGGACAATGCGGACCTTATTCCCGGTCTCAATGTTATCAATGGAGATATTGTTTACAAAGCGGTAGCAGAAGCATTTGATATGTCTTATGTTCCTGTAGAAAAATATTTGGTGTAATTTATAAAGAGTCAAAAGAAAGTATTTAGTTCAAAATTATTTGATAGAACGCTGATTGAGCTGATTATGGTGATGCATACAGATTAGTAAATCAGCGTTCTTTAAAAATCAATTCAATCTATCTAATACTTCAAATCTTGATACGCTGCTTTTGAATTCCGGGATGATTGATTTCAAATGAAAGACAAGATCATTTTCAGAACTTTTTCCAATCATATTAAAGAAAATCTCTAGCTGACCATCAATTTTGTAATAATGCACGCTTGATACTTGGGCAATTTTGATTTTGGGATGATGGGTAATTTTCACGGTTTCGGAATCATTGAGCAATTCCTCATATAATTTTTCGCCATCTCTTAATCCGGTAAAAACTATAGAAATATCCTCTCCAACTTTCTTGCCACTTAAGTGAATCATATTGACAGCAAGGTCTAAAATCTTTAAGGGTTCGCCCATATCAAAAGCGAAAATTTCACCGCCATTCCCCATTATACCTGCCTCAATCACCAACTGACTTGCTTCAGGAATTGTCATAAAGTATCTGGTCACATCAGGATGTGTCACAGTTATAGGTCCACCTTTTTGAATTTGTTTTTTGAATAAAGGGACAACTGAACCATTGGAGCCAAGGACATTCCCAAATCTTGTAGTAATAAATCTAGTATATGAACGCTTATGGTGATGCTCAAGATAGGTATTCAAGGACTGTACATACATTTCAGCAGCTCTTTTGGTAGCTCCCATGACATTTGTAGGATTTACTGCCTTGTCAGTACTCACGAAAACAAATTTTTCGACATGGTATAATACCGCTAAATCTGCTAATATTTTTGTACCCAGGATATTACTCTTAATGGCTTCCTCAGGATAATTTTCAATCATTGGTACATGTTTGTAAGCTGCCGCATGAAAGACGATATCAGGCTTGATCTTACTAAAAATCGACTTCATTCTGTTCTTATCTCTAATATCAGCTAAGATGGTAGTATGGGAAGTTGCCATACCTGAATCCTTTAAATCAAGATCCAATTCATAAAGAGCAGATTCTGACATATCTAATAATACCAGCATCTTGGGATTATAAAACATGATTTGCCGGCACAATTCACTGCCAATCGAACCCGCTGCCCCTGTCACCAAGACGACCTTATCCTCTAAATCGGATTTTATCTTGGGATTTTCCAGTGATATCTGTTCCCTGCCCAAAAGGTCTTCAATTTTCAAATCACGGATAGCTTCAGAATTAAGACCCCTGTTGATCCATTGATTCAGAGGCGGAACTATACTGACATGAATTTTATGAAGATAACATGCCTCCATGATTTCTTTTTTCCTTTGGACAGACAAATCCCTAACCGCAATGATCAACTCAGAAACACCATGGCTTTCAACCAGTTTTTTTAAATTCTCAAGACCTTTATGGATTTTTTTACCTTCAATGATTTTTCCTTCTTTTTTCGGATCGTCATCAAGAAAAGCGGCAATCTCAAAATTTGAATTACTATCTCTCTTGATCACATCATTGGCTATGATTCCGGCTTCACTCGCCCCAAAAATTACCCCGACTTTTACTTTGTTATTTACAAAGCCACTTTTGAGATAGAGAAAGAGTTCTTTTACAAGCAACCTGTAAAATACCAGAAGAAATAGTGCTGTCAACGCAGCAATAATCAATACCGAGGTAGGTATCAAATAATTTTTAAAAATCAGTTTGTCATAAATAAAATTGACAGATGCTACCAATAAGAAATTAAACATAACCGTCCTAAAAATGATGATACTATCCCTGAAACCAGTATGTCTAACAATCCCTTGATAACTACGGGTAATTAGCATTACAATTACTCCAAGTACCATAAATACTAAAGATCCTAAAAAAGCATTATTTTGTTCAACTAGTTGCAATTCAAAATTGAACCTGACCAAATAAGCAAAAAATGCAGATTGGAACAGAACTACAGCGTCCAGTGAAGCAATGACCCATCTGGGAAGTATTCTAATTTGTTTTAAAAAATCCATAGTAGAATAAGATCAATGGAGTAAAATAATGATATTTAACGGGTGATAATTCACCAAATATAGAATCGATTCTCAGAAAAACTAATAAATATTACAACTAATTTAAGCAAATTTTTTAAGTAACATTTTTGATTATTTATATTACAAATAAAAGTAAATCTTTCAAAATTTCGTTTACATAAATTTTGTCTTTTGAATTAATTCAAGAAAAAAATAGAAGTTAAATATATAAACGATTGCCTATCCATTTAGCTCCGTCAGGTACATCTTGATGAACGACACTACCTGCTCCAATCACACACCAACTGCCTATAGAAACTCCCGGAACGACTACCGTTCCAGCTCCAACAAGCGTCCCCTCTCCCACTTTGATATTGCCACAAAGCGTCGATCCTGGACCAATATGAACAAAATCATCAATTCGGCAATCATGGTCTATGGAAGCCCCGGTGTTTATAATTACATGATTACCGATCTCAGAATCCACCTTGATGATGGCACCTTCCATGACAACAGTCCCATCACCCATTTTTGCTAAAGTTGAAACAAGGGCTGACTGATGGACTATGGTTTGATATTTTGTTTCGGAAGTTAATGATTCTACAATTTTCCTTCTGATCTTATTATCTCCTATGGCAATGTGTACTTTGCCAATTGCGTTAATAATTTTACTTCCTGGACTTTGCACCCTTATTCCCAGGATTTCTCCGATTTTGGGATTATCATCATATACAGCAGCAATCATTGATTTGTCTTCCAACAAGTCAATAACAGCTTTGGCATGTCCAGATGCGCCTATAATATGCAGATCTTTTTTTTTCATAAGATGAATTTATAATAGATAACCTCAGATTTCGGATTCGTTGCCTTTAAACTTCGGCATGGTTACGTGGCCCTGAAAATTGACTCCTTCCCGCTGGAATATCTTTTGAACAGTCAACAACATGATTTTCAAATCCAACTTAAAAGAAATATTGTCAACATACCAAACATCCATTTCAAATCTTTTTTTCCAATCTACGTCATTTCTGCCATTCACCTGCGCCCAACCCGTAATTCCAGGTCTTACTTCGTGCCTTCTTGCTTGCTTGTAGGAATATAGAGCCAAATATTCCTCCAACAAGGGCCTGGGACCTACTAAACTCATTTCTCCAATTAGAACATTCCATAATTGAGGAATTTCATCTAAGGATGCTTTTCGTATTATTTTACCAAAATTTGTCAACCTTTTCTCATCCTCCAACAAATTGCCTTGGTCATCAAAAACATCGTTCATGGTTTTGAATTTAATTAACTTGAAAATCTCCCCATTCAATCCTGGCCTAAACTGATAGAAAAAGGGTTTTCCATTATTGGAGAAAAATAAAACCAAAGCCACAATCATAAAAAACGGACTGGTCAAGACTATTAAGACCAAAGCTAAAATCAAATCCATCAACCTTTTGCCAAACGGAATATACATGGTAGCTTTTATTTGTTCCGTAAACCGATAATTACTTTTACAATCCTTTCCTGATCCGAAATTATCAGGTCTTCGCTGCTTGGTAAGCACAGCCCTTTATCAAATAGATCCTCCGACACGCCATTACTGTAAAATAAGCTTTCTTTGAATGAAGGCTGAGTATGGAGCGGTTTCCATAGGTACCTGGATTCAATGTTTTGGTCAAGCAGGGCTAGCCTTAATTCTTCATTTGAAAACCCCGTCTTGATTTTGTCAATCAGGATTGCCGATAACCACCTATTTGAATAAAAACCATTTGGTTCGTCCAAAAAGGTAATCCCATCGATATTTTTTAGAAGGTCAACGTAATTTTGATAAACTGTCCTTCTTCTTTCAATTTTATAATCCAACTTCCCGATTTGTGCCAAACCAATAGCCGCAGACATGTTGTTCATGCGATAGTTAAATCCAACTTCTTTGTGGACATAGTATTTATAATTTTCACGTGCCTGAACGGACAAATATTTTGCCTTTTCAATCCTTTCTTGATTTGAGGAGAGTAATGCACCGCCACCACCGGTTGTGATTATCTTGTTTCCATTGAATGAAAAAATTCCGAATTCTCCAAATGTGCCACATAGTTTGCCTTTTAAGGAGGAGCCCATGGCCTCAGCGGAGTCTTCGATCAAGGGGATAGTATAAGTTTTCGAAATTTGGTTTAACACATCATATTTGGCTGGCATACCAAAGAGATCTACCGCAATAATTGCTTTAGGTTTTTTCCCTCTAGAAATTCTATCATTTATGGCATTTGACAAAGTTTCAGGACAAATATTCCAAGTTTCTGTTTCACTGTCCACAAAAACCGGGGAAGCTCCTAAATAAGCGATAGGATTCGCCGTCGCACAAAATGTCAGGGATTGGCAAAGGACCTCATCCCCCTTTCCCACACCCAATAATTTTAAGGCTAAATGAATAGCAGATGTACCGGAATTCATAACAGCCGCATGAATTCCTTGATGACGTTGTTGAATGGCTTCTTCAAAGCCCTCTATAAACTCCCCACTTGTTGCCAATTTCCCTGCGTTGATTGCATTCAGGATATTTTCTTTTTCTTCCCCATCGAAAACAGGAGTTGAAAGAGGTATAAATTTTGCCATTTTAATTGCTTTGACTTCCAAACAAAACTATGCTAAAGTTTAAAGAAAAAAAATGTGATGCACTTTATAAGAAAAGATTGAAGAAATAAAAACATAAAAAAACTCCGGGGATTTCCGGAGTTAAAAATCTTCCATTATTGTAAGGAACCGTTTAATTGTCACTGATGTTTACCTTTTCCAAAACACTTCCCTGAATATCCGGCTTGGAACCTGATTTTTTCTTACCTCTTTTGGACAGTATAGGTGGCTCATTTTTATTAATTTTTTTCACCCTTTTCAAGGTCATGGTATCTAATCTCAGGCCAAGTGTAATTGCACCCAATACTACTATTGGCAACAAGATATAGTCACTCAAACTTGACCCTAGAAAAATCAATCCTATAAATGCACATTTAATAAACACCAACGAAAGTGTAACCTGATCATGTCTCAATCCCATTCTTAACAGAAAATGATGAACATGGCTTTTATCCGGAGCCATGGGAGACTTGCCTTTTAAAGTTCTTTTGATAAAAATCCTGGAAGTATCATAAATGGGAATGATCAGTAAAGCCACTCCTGAAGCAATGGGCGCATTGAATTTCCACCCTTCAAAAGAAGCCATTGTCCCGTTTTTATCTATAAATAAAACAGTAAGTACAGATAGTGCAAATCCTAAACTCAGGGAACCGGTGTCTCCCATAAAGATTTTGGCGGGATGCCAATTGTAAACCAAAAATGATAAAACAGCTCCCACAAGGATAAGCGAAAAAATGGCATAACTCATCAATTCCGCTTCAAAGAACCACCATCCCAAAAACAAGAATGTCACCAAGCTGATTGAGCCTGCCAAGCCATCCAGTCCATCGATCAAATTAAAGGAGTTGGTCAAAACAAGAATGGTGAAGAAAGATAAGCCATAGCTAATCCAAAGGGGAAGGTCATAAATCCCCATGAAACCATAGAGACTGGTAAAACGGATATCTGCCATCACGACCACCAAATAAGCTGAGATAAATTGACCGGCAAGTTTTTGAATGGCACTCATATTGACCATATCATCCCGGAGACCAACAAAAAACATCAAACCAAATGCTGCCAACAGAAACCTGATCTCCATGATATATTGGGCATCCAACCAAGAAAGAACAGCAATAAATGTAGCAATCACAAAAGCGATCCCTCCCATGGAAGGAATGTAACCACTATGGATTTTTCTTCCACCAGGTGAATCCATCAACTCCATTTTTTTTAAGACAAGTATGACGATAGGTGTAAGGAGAAAACCTATGAGGAAAGCGGTGCTTACTGCAAGAAAAATGACCATAAAAATTAATTTTGTGACAAAGTTAGCGATAAGCTATTCTTTTATCAAAATTTCATGAATTAAAGTGATGTTATTAATTTATAATAATCTGAAGTTCATTTTGTGTATTACGAAATTCATTGAAAAATGAACTATATATTTCGTTTTTTTGGAAAATTTCTGGTCAATCACCTTTCTACCATTAAGAATTATTTGTTGGATGACCGATGACGGATGACTGATGTTAGCCTCTTTCTATTACATGGGTGTGCCCAATTATACAAGGTAAATGGTAATTCGATATAATTCATTACAGGAGCCTGAAATATCCGGTACTTCGGTCTTCTGTCCTGTCTGGATACTGATATCATAGATTTTCCTGAATTTCCCCTTACCTTGATTTGATTTTCTTCAATAAATACTCCCCATAATCATTTTTTCGAAGCTGATTAGCCAATTCCAAAAGTTGATCACTATTGATATATCCCATGTCATAAGCTATTTCTTCCAAGCAAGCGACCTTTAGCCCTTGTCTTTTTTCAATGGTTTGGATAAAATTGGAAGCCTCCAACATGGACTCATGTGTACCTGTATCCAACCATGCATATCCCCTTCCCATCAGTTCTACTTTTAGTCTACCTAGATTTAGATATTCTTGATTGACTGTTGTGATTTCAAGTTCGCCTCTTTTGCTGGGTTTGATTTTTTTTGCAATATCCACAACCGAATTAGGGTAAAAATACAATCCAATTACCGCATAATTGCTTTTGGGATCATTTGGCTTTTCCTCAATACTTTTGACCGTTCCTGAATCATCAAATTCCACTACCCCATACCTTTGGGGATCCTGAACGTAATATCCAAAAACACTGGCATTTCCATCACTTTCCACCGAGTCAACAGACTTTTGCAGTAGTTTGGTAAATCCGTGACCATAGAAAATATTATCTCCCAAGACAAGACAAACCGAATCACCCCCAATAAATTCCTCTCCAATAATAAAGGCTTGGGCCAATCCATCAGGGCTTGGTTGTTCCGCATAGGAAATCTGCAAACCCAAATCAGACCCATCCCCAAAAAGCTTTTCAAAATTTGGTAGATCATGTGGGGTACTGATGATCAAAATCTCCCGAATCCCTGCCAACATCAATACGGACAATGGATAATATATCATGGGTTTATCATAAATCGCCAAAAGCTGTTTTGAGGTACCTTTGGTGATGGGATAAAGTCTAGTTCCGGAGCCGCCGGCTAGGATGATTCCTTTCATGGGTTTAATTTATATGATGCGTTTAAATTATTTATTCCTCAAATTCTGGTCAAATAGATATTGATGGATATTTGGAAATTACTTGAAATTTGTTTGACGTAGCGTATTATTCCTAAAATCGATATGAAATTTAATATTTGCTGACATAACAATATTTTATAAAGTAAATTTTTAGAATTGAATCCAAAAATCAACTGTAAATTTCAATTATTTTATCCACAATTCTTTCAGCTGCTTTTCCATCCCATAAGGGTATTCCCTTGTAAGATTTCCAATCACCATTAAGCAGTTTTTCCAATGGCGCTTTTAGATTTGCAGGATCGGTTCCGATCAATTCATTTGTACCAAGGGTAACTGTTTCGGGGCGCTCGGTATTATTTCTCATGGTAATACAAGGAACATTCATCACGGAAGCCTCCTCAGTAATTCCACCGGAGTCGGTGATAACCCCCATTGCGTTATTTACCAAGTAGTTGAATTCCAGGTAGGACAAGGGTTCCACTATTCTCAATCTTGGATGCTTGACACCAATCTTTTCCAG
Organism: Aquiflexum lacus; assembly: GCF_015476655.1. Lineage (GTDB taxonomy): Bacteria > Bacteroidota > Bacteroidia > Cytophagales > Cyclobacteriaceae > Aquiflexum > Aquiflexum lacus. Next base: position 184,945 of record NZ_JABFHF010000006.1, on the reverse strand, counting down.
ATTTTTAGCAGTTCTGGGATGAACCGGAAATATCACGGGAAAATTACCAGTCCCTATCATGATGGCATCTATCAAGGCTTTAAGCTGTTGCTCCCCATCTACATTTGCAGGCCTGTGCATTGTGATTACAAAATAATTCTTTGGTTCAAGATCATCGAACATCTCTCCTATTGGACTTATAAATCTATCTTGATTGGAAAGCAGCGTGTCAATCATGGTATTCCCTACGAAATGAATTCTATTCTCGGCCACTCCTATAAACTTTAGGTGTTGGTTGGCGACTTCCGAGGTAGTAAAAAAATGGTTTGTGATACTATCTGTTACAATCCTATTCACTTCTTCCGGCATACTCATATCTCCGGAACGGATACCCCCTTCCACATGTGCCACATCTATGACCAATTTCTTGGCTGCAATAGAACAGGCCAATGTCGAAGTTACATCTCCCACCACAATAACTAAATCAGGCCTGTTGGCTATCAATTCTTTTTCAAAAGCCACCATGATGGCTGCTGTTTGTTCGGCCTGACTTCCTCCCCCAGCTTCTAGGTTAATATCAGGTTCAGGAATATTCAATTGCTCAAAAAAATCACCCGACATTTTCTTGTCATAGTGCTGACCAGTATGAACCAGTCTGAAGTATATTGCAGTCCCATTCTCTTTCTTGTTTTGAATGGCTTTCAGAATAGGAGCAATTTTCATAAAGTTTGGGCGGGCGCCTGCGACAATGGTAAGGTTAATCAAAATCTATTGTTTTTGACTGATTAAATATATGAGGCTAATTTGGGAATAAAATGATGTCAAATTTTTACCTCTTGTGAAATCTTCTATACTGAAATCATGCAACTGCCACTGATAATTTCTGCTATTGATAAATTGAACTTTTGAACTTAACAAGAAATTATTCCATCGATGGTCAAATAGAAAACCCAAACTTAAATCAATCCAAGGCCTGTGCTCAGTATTTTGCATTTGAGCTCTATAGTAGAAATCCTGATGGTTTTCCAATCTTTCAAAGAGAAAACCAAATTTATTGAAATTCTGAACCATGGCCATTTCAAGGGATTGAACATTTGATCCAATTCCAATTCCTACTCCTAAAGGCTGCCCTAAATTGGCAAATCCTCTCGTTGGAAAATGAGTATGCCATGTAATTCCTCCAGTTAATCCAGGATACCTGATATATCTGTTAATGGATTCTTGTTGATGGGTAATTTCACCCCTAACTTGAAAAAACTTATTTTCACCTTGCATGGGGATGAGTTTCTTAAATCCCATTAAATATGCCCTTGCGTGTTCGGGATTCAAAATAAACTCTCTCCAATTTAAGGCATGGTCTCTTCTTCCGAACTCACCATAAAATTCAAGATGACTTTTTGGCACAACCCATCTCAAAAAAACACTGATTTGCTGATCTGACCCATCACTATCGAATGCAACCGAATTACCATCTTCAAAAAATTGTTCCTTGGTAACCCCTGTAAATACGGGAAAATAATCCCTGAATGAATTGCCCATTTTTTCTCTGTAAACTTGGAAAGTTCTCGCAAAACCAAGAAAAATATTTGGAATCCATTTGGGATTGTAGGAAATCGTCAAAGCGTTTACATATTTCCAATCTCCACTAAAATCTCTGAAAAACCGACTATTCAAATCCGGAACCTGCGTCGGGGCAAAACCTGATTCATCAATTCTCCCGCTTAATAATTGGCCCTCAAAGTTTCCCAAAAAAGTTTTGGCCGGCTTTATGGTATTAAATGTGAAATGCGCAAATCCTTGTGCATTATTTGAAAAAGTAAGTGCATTCCATTGGCCTGGTCCCCACCAAATGTTCTGTGTAGATAATCCCGTTTCAAATGCGCCAAATTTTCCGGTTAATTTTGACTGTCCCCACCAAACACTGCTGTAAACGGAATCTCCAAATCTTTCAGGATAATCTCCTTGGTTCCAATATATAAATCTTGCCCTTGTTTCTGAATCAGAAAATCCAGGTCTAAATCCAAAATATAATTGATTTTCTGCTATGACAATTTCCGGTTGGAATTGCAAAGACAAAAACTTCCATTCTGCATATACTCCCCCACTCAAATATTGCTGAAGACCTACATTGGGAATCATTCCATAATCCCCCCAACCGTATGGCCTGTTTGTATTGAATCGGGATGTGCCTAATATCGGAAGAAATGAAAGTGACAAGTCTCCAAATGAATTTTTGCTCACCATTCCGTTAGTATGAGTATTTAAACGATCAAATTGGAGCGGTCTATATAAAAAAGAAGCATTGTTTGAGCTATCCAAATCTATTAGTTGTTTTCTTCTTAGATATTCTTCGAATATTGGGAAACTAGCTGGCAGTGACTGTGATGAAGACGGCAATTGAATGCAAAAAATCAACATAAGAAACAAAAGTGAAAATTTTCTCATTTGATTTCAAAGTTTATCCCAATCCAACCAGTTCCTGCTGATATATTTGAAATTATCATTCTCTGCTTCAATCAAGGATAGATCTGAAAAAACCAAAACTCTCGAATTTGGTTTAATCGCTTTTAATCCATTGGCAAAACCTCTTGGTATATGCAATACAACATTTTCAGATGCTTCTATAATTTTAAATTCTGAAGATAGATCAGTAGAAGGATTTTCGAAATCATCTATACCAACCCATGCAATCACAAATGCACCTTCTATAACATAAAACCATTTATTTTCGATTTTATGCCCTTGCCAAGCTCTTACAACTTCAGGATTGGTGTTTTCTATTGAATATAACCTTTTGATTGGTAGCAAAGAAAATTCATTGAATGCTATGAGAGTACCAGTCTCATTTTGAAAACTTTCAGTGTTTATAACTTTAGGTTTTATATCCATCTTTTTAACCAAATACTTTATTCAGATAAATACTCAACAATTAATTTAAAGTTACTCCAAGTGTTTAACTGGGGGAAATTACAATATTTTATCCTAACTTCCGCTTGGGCAAATCTTTGAATAATTGCTCATAAACTTTTGAATTCGGGAAAAATATAACCCAAATAGTTAAAAATATTAACAACATATCCAATCCAAAACTTTGATGTTTTTTGTACCAAACTTCCAATTCGCCTTTGTAAGGTGCAATATCTTCTTCATAGCATTGGAGATGTGGTTTAGGAGAATTGGCCAAAATACTTTCTTCATCTCTGAAAACGATTGAACCAATTCCAGTTAATCCAGGTTTCAAATCTTTAATTTTGTCTTGGATGTGCTTTGAATAAAAAGCAAAAGTTTTCGGGGTTAATGGCCTGGGGCCTATTACACTGATGTCTCCCTTGAAAATATTCAGTAATTGAGGCAATTCATTTATTTTAGTTTTCCTTAACACCCTTCCAACTGGTAAAACCCTGGGATCTCTTCCCATAGTCACATCACCACCTGGCAAGTTTGGACTATTTTCCAACATAGTAGCAAACTTCAATAAACCGAAGTGCTTACCGTTTTTTCCAATTCTTTGTTGCACGTAAAAAATTTTCCCTTCTCCAGTAAGTCTTAATAAAACCATTAATGGTATAAGTAAGGGGGAAATGAGCAAAATCAATACTCCAGAAGAAATTATATCAAATATTCGTTTTATCATGCCCTTACATTTTTTTATCCAAGCTTATTCCAGTTTCAATATGCTCAAATTCGGGAATATATTTTTTGAGCCATGTTACAATATCTGATTTCTCTAGGTTCTTTTTTTCCAACAAATTATAAAGCTCTTCAAATATTGGAGAAAATTGACTGGAGGAATAAGTTGTTTTTTTGGATATTACACCAAGAGCATTGAATTTATCCAAATCAAATATTTCAGAATCCGTATAAAATTCTTCGTATAGTTTTTCACCTGAAGTTTCTGTTTTGAATACATACACAGGATATTTTTTTTGATCTATGAGATTTATACTCTCCCTTGCTTTTTGATCTGAATCAAAAATAACGGGTTCAAAACCCAATTCATTCAACAAAACCGGGAAAATATCAGCAAAATTCACCAAGTCTTTTTCCATATCGAGTTTTGGAAAGAAGATTTCCCTATTTTTCCCAAGAATGCAGGCCAATAAACAAATTTCCCCGGATTCTTGGGGTGCTACAAAAAATCTTTTGACATCACTAGGACAAGAAAGCGGTTGGTTTTTTTCAATTCTCTTTAAAAAACCTTCCAATAAAGACCCATTTGAAAATGCCACATTGGCAAATCTTGCGGTAGAAACCTTGAATTTATCTCCATAGGACATAATGAGTTCTTCCATCATTTTTTTGCTGGCCCCCATGATATTCACCGGATTCGCTGCCTTGTCAGTAGATACACAAAAAAAATGTTTTGGCGGATACTCCACTAAAAGGTCCAATAACCCTTTTGCTTTTACAAGATTATTTTCCAATAATGCCTCAATTGAAAAAATATCCTTTTCACTTCTTACATGTTTGTGTGCTGCAAAATTGGCAACAATATCAAATGGGCCATGGGCAATAAACAATTTCTTAAATGCGGGACTATCAAAAGAAAGTGGATAAGTATAAAACTCTTCAGGAATGTACTGCCCATCAATACTTCTTAAATCCCTTACCAACTCTGTTAAGCCATTTTCATTGGTATCAATAACCACCAATTTTTTTGGTTTGAACTGCAATGCAGCTTTAATAAATGATGAACCAATAGTCCCGGCACCCCCGATAACTAAAAAATTTTTATTTTTAATATTTTCCGAAAGAACATTTTTATTTTTCAGTATATCTTCTGAAAACATACTATTTCTCCTTTTTAAATATCTTAGAATAAATTTATTTAAATCCATAAATTATGATTTAGTTTGATTTTAGTATTTAAAATTTTTCATTTAAAAGACTTTATTGTTTTGACCAAGCCTGACCGAGCATCTACAGGAAGCGATTTGCCTAGAGCCAATTTCAATTTAAAATTTGAAACCACATAATTTTCGGTGAGTTTCTGAATTTTTTCAGAGTTGAAACCGAGTCCGAAAACATCTCCTATCCATGCAAAAAAATGAATTATTTTTGGATGAAGATTCCATATTTCAGGAGAGTTACCGTTTGCATCTGCAATTATTTTAATAAGATCGTTTGTGGAAACAGCCTCATCATCAGAAATGTTATAAATTCCAGAAGGCACCTTCTCATTTTCAATCAGTTCGTGGATCACAAACAAAAGATTATCTATAGATAAAAATGACCTTTTATTTTCAAATGCCCCTAAAGGCCATGGAATGTGTTTTTTTACTAAAATATTCAATGCATTTAAATTCCCCTTATTGTGTGGGCCATGAATCATACATGGCCTGAGGATGATGACTCTTCCGTTTTGATTTTGAGTATTTTTTAATAAATAATTTTCAGCCTCTAATTTACTTTTTCCGTAATGAGTCTTCGGGTCGGGTATTTGATCCTCAGTTAGAATCCCTTTGACTTCATCTGCTACAGCTTTTACTGAACTCAACATAATGAAAAGGTAGGCTTTAGACCTCAAATAGGCATCAAAAAACTTTTGAGTCAGAACTGTATTAACATTATAATATTCCTGAGAATTAGAAACATTTTTAAGGTCATGTGCTTTTCCTGCTAGATGAATAAATACATCAACATTAAATTCTTTATTTTCCAAATCCCGCCAAGAAACTTGGTTTTCACCATTTTCTCTACCAACAAAAATTAAATCATAGCCATATAAGGAAAGAAAACTAACTAAATTTTTCCCAACAAATCCTGTACCACCAGAAATTAGAATTTTCACTTCAATTCTTTAATTAAGTTTACATATCTTGAAGTAACCACTTCTTTGCTAAATTCATTAATAACAAATTCCCTCCCCAATTCATTGGTGCCATTTAATAAATAACCGTTTGATATTTTTTGTATTTTTTCTGACATCCCTTCAGCATCTCCTAAAGGTACAACGACTCCATTTTTACTCCTTTTAAGTATTCCTGAAAGGGGGGAATCAACATTGGTGGATGCTAATATGGGTCTTCCTGTTGAAAGAATTGCAAAAACTTTTGATGGTAAACCATCATAATCTGAAGCCTTTGTCATCGCAATTACATGCAAGTCTATTCTAAAATTAATTTGTGGGATTTTTTCTCTCGATTGGTAAGACCATACTGTAAGATTAGGAAAAATAGCTTCTTTAGCCTTTAATTTTTCATATTCACTTCCTCCCCCTATAATCAAAAAATGTTTATCAAAATCATTCTTTAGAATTTCAACAACTCTTAAAATCAAGTCCCAATCCTGGACTTTTCCTAAATTCCCTACATAGCCAATAATGAATTTATTATCAAAAATCAATTCTTCAGAAAAATCTCCCATATATGGCTTATACAACTCCGTGTCAATAAAGTTAGGTATACATAGTAGTTTTTCATTCGGAAGTCTTCCTTCGATTTTTCTTGAAAATAATTCATCAATTGTAACCACTTTATCTGAAAATAGATAAGTATATTTTTCAATAAGCTGGAGGAATTTTATAATCGATTTATTTTTGATCGACCCTTGTTTGATTAAAACATCAGGGTAAACCTCCTGTACATTATATATTGCCTTTGCGCCTCTTAATTTCGCTACTATCCCACTCAATAAACCTGAGGTGATAGGCGGAGAAGGAGTTAGTATAAAATGGAATTTTTTCATCGCCATTACTTTTACAAAAAAAGCCAAATGAAAAAGCAATAAATAGCCTCCTCTTACAACACTGGAATTAGATTTTTTTTGGGGAAAGTGATAAACTGTTGCTCCAAAAAAATCGGTTTTTCTCCAAAAAAATCCCCATTTTGAATCTTTTTTGAAATTTTTATTAAAATTGTAATGGGGATAGGTAGTCAATACCACCACCTCATAACCGCTGTTAATTATTTTTTGTGCAATGTCACCATAAAGGTAGCTTGTACTAACTTGATCAGGTGGGAAAATTAATGAATGGATTAAAACTCTTTTTTTCACTCGCTCCAAACTACCCTTTTTACATAATCAACATAAGAAATTATTATTCTGACCATTTTGGCAGATACATTTGGCATACTATAATCAGCAACCTTTCTAAAATTTCTATTTTCACCAATTTCCTGTTTTTCAAGTTGAATGATACCTTGGATAATCCTTTCAGTATTCATCCCTACCATCATTACAGATGCCTCTTCCATTGCTTCGGGCCTTTCGTGGGCATCTCTAATATTCAATGCCCGAAAGTTCAGAATTGAAGATTCTTCAGAAATAGTCCCACTGTCAGAAAGTACCGCAAATGAGTTCATCTGCAAAGCATTATAATCAATAAATCCAAGCGGTTTTAATAGTTGAATTAAGGGATGAATTTCAATTCCTTTTGATTCAATCATTTTTCTTGTCCTTGGATGGGTGCTGACAATTATAGGATATTGATATTTTTCAGCCAAGAAATTAAGACTTTCAATCAATCCTTTAAAGTTCTTTTCACTGTTTATGTTTTCTTCCCGATGAGAAGATACCACGAAGAATTTCCCTGTATCCAAACCTAACCTTGATACAACATCGGAATCAATAATTCTTTCCAAATGATAATTCAAAACCTCGTACATTGGAGAACCTGTTTTGATAATCCTGTCAGCAGAAAGGCCTTCACGTAATAGATATTCTCTTGCTATATCACTATAAGTAAGATTGATGTCAGAAATATGATCAACTATTTTCCTGTTGGTCTCCTCAGGTACTCTTTGATCAAAACACCTGTTTCCTGCTTCCATATGGAAAATGGGTATATGCCTCTTTTTGGCTGGAATGGCACAAAGACAACTGTTGGTATCTCCCAAAACCAAAAAGGCATCGGGTTTTAATAGTTCCAACAAAGGGTCAATTTTTATTAAAATTTGTCCCACTGTTTCTATGGCTGTAGACCCCGCTGCATCCAAAAAATAATCCGGCTTTCTGATTTGAAGATCTTCGAAAAATATTTGGTTCAATTCATAATCATAATTCTGACCGGTATGAACCAAAATATGATCAATAGCTTCAGATTCATCCAAGGCAGTCAATACCCTTGACAATCGAATGATTTCTGGTCTGGTTCCGACTACGGTCATTACTTTTAACCTCTTCATATAAGTTTTGCCAGTTTTTTAATTTTAGATTCAGAAAATTCAGACAGTTTCAAAATAGGTATCATGATCAGATGGGTCATAATGCTCATTTATCCAGAAAATAGTATACAGTTCTTCTTCTCCAATGTTTTTGATATTATGAGTGAACCATATTGGCATATCGACATAAGCAGGCTCATTTCCATCCAAATAATAATCAAAAACCTTGTCTGTCCCTATTTTCCTAAGTTGAATGAGGGCCTTACCTTTGATAACTGCGAAACGCTCAATTTTTCTGGTATGAAAATGATTTCCCCTCGTAATCCCTGGTACAGTAGTGGAGAAAGAAACTTGCCCTCCTATTCCCAATCGGATAACTTCAACAAATGCACCCCTCGGATCTTTATGTTGGGTAAATTTTCGGGGGAAATAATTTTCAACATCCATATAGCACCTATAGGTATTGAACAGGTTATGTTCAAAAACGCTTGAAATTTGCGGAATTATACCAGATTCTTGATATTCTGATTTGAACTTTTGGAGCATAAACAGGAGTTCGGAAACTTTCGCCTTTGCAGTATGTTCCACGAGGATTGAGGGACCATCTTTTCTTGTTCTGATAAACTCAAGGAGAGTATTTACCAACTCGCCTACATAAATCAATTTCAAATCTCCATCTACTTCTATTTTAGGAATTTCCCCTCTACTTATCTGATGGGCGAAAGTCGCCACAACTGAATTATAGAATGGATTACCAAATGGTCCAAAAACATTGGGTATAATCAATCCAGAAAAAACAGCATTATTCTTTTTTGCCCAATCAGCAAATAGTTTCCTTCCAGCTTTTTTTGATTTTCCATATGGATTATCCTTTTCCTCTTGGGTTGAAGATGAAATCAAAACATGGGGCTTAGTTCCTGTCCTTTCAAAAGAGCTTATTAGTAGTTCAACAAGATTAATGTTAGTGGAAAAAATTACCTCAGGATCATTGTGCCTGTTTAGGGCTGCCAAATGAACAATGACGTCGCACTTTTGTACAAATGAATCAAGAAGTTCTTCATCTGAAAACCAATCTCTATTAAACTCAATTCTCTCAAATTCATCGGGAAACAAACCCAGCGTATTAAAAAGGTGGGTTCCGACAAAACCATTTTGTCCGGTAATTCCAATTTTTTTAGCCATATTGATATCAATCCGGATATTGTTCGACATTTGTTTCTCCCAAGATCTCTTTTCTTATGATAGGGAGTTTGAAAAGCAATTTTTTCATTCCCTCAATATCCAACCTTCCTGTATTATGGGAGTGATATTCTTCAAAGTTGGAAACATTTGGTTCTCCTTCTGAAAAAAATTGGGCATAATTAAGGTCTCTTGTATCAGCAGGAATTCTATAATAATCACCCATATCTATTGCTTTAACCATATCTTCCCTATTGACCAAAGTTTCATACAACTTTTCACCATGACGGGTTCCTATGACCTTAATCTCATTGGACGCATCATACAGCTCTAAAAGCGCTTTGGCCAAAACCTCAATAGTAGCAGCCGGAGCTTTTTGAACAAACAAATCCCCTTGTTGACTATTTTCAAAGGCAAACCATACCAGGTCAACAGCATCCTCCAAAGTCATCATAAACCTTGTCATATTGGGATCTGTGATAGTTAAAGGATTTCCTGATTTTATCTGATCAATAAATAAAGGAATAACGGAACCTCTTGATGCCATCACATTCCCATACCTTGTCCCGCAAAATATAGATTTCGAATCATCAAGATTTCGTGATTTTGCTACCATAACTTTTTCCATCATCGCTTTGGACATTCCCATTGCATTGATGGGATAGGCGGCTTTGTCTGTACTTAATACCACCACCCTATTTACTTCAAATTTCTCGGCCGCTGAGAGGACATTGTCAGTGCCTAAGATATTGGTTTTAACTGCCTCAAGGGGGAAAAATTCGCAGGAAGGAACTTGTTTCAAAGCAGCTGCATGAAATATATAATCAACTCCTTTCACCGCATTTTCAACGCTAGCTAAATCCCTAGCATCTCCGATGTAAAATTTAACCTTTTTATTATTGATTTTTTTTCTAAGGTCATCTTGTTTTTTTTCATCTCTGCTGAAAATTCTGATCTCGCTAAAAGTATCCAAATGGACGAACCTATTGAGTACGGCATTTCCAAAAGAACCGGTACCACCGGTGATAAGTAGTTTTTTATTTTTTAACATTGTAGATTTAAATTTAATTATTTATGCCAGATTTTTTCATATTCAACAATTATTGATTCCATGGTATAAGCTTCCAATACCTTTCTTTTGCCCATTTTTGACATATGATTAAGATCAACTTCGCCTTCAATAGCTTTTTGAACAGCTTCCTGAATTTCTTTTACATCCCTTGGTTTAAAACAGATACCTGAAGCAAAGTCTCCAGGGAAATCCAACATCTCAGAAATTGCCCCCACATCTGTTGCTAAAACAGGACACCCACAAGCCATGGCTTCAAGTACTACATTTGGAAATCCTTCTGAATAGGATGGGAGAATCAAAGCCATACTGGTTTTCAGGATTGCAAAGATTTCAAATTTTCCTAAAACTCCCTCAAATGACAACCAATTTGTTTGATTATTTTTTTTTGTAATTACTAAAAGTTTTTCCTTTATCGCAGGTTCCACAGGTCCAATTAGTTTGAGATTGGGAGGATTATGAAAATTAGAAAAGGCTTCAACAAGCTCAAATACACCTTTTTCTTTGATAATATGGCCTATAAAAACAAAGTCTTTATTTCTATTAGGATTGGATTTGATCTTTGAGATTTCTTCCAAATCTGAAGAACATGGATTCGGAATTTGATGAACATTCGATTTTTGTTTAATATCTGTGAGAGCATTAAATGATTTTCTATCCAATACTATGACTTCGTTTGAAATTTTAGTTAATAAAACCAACATATACCACTCCCAATTTCTAAGTTGTGACAATTCAGGGATGCGGCCAAATCTAAAATGAACAATCAATTTAGATTTAGAAATCTTGCAGATCAAAGACACTAGAATATCTCTTACAAGCCCAAAAGATCCAGAAGTCGTTAAATGGACGGAGTATGGTCGTATTTTCCAGATTTTGCTAAACGCCAAACCAACTATACGACCTGCATCTAAAACTCCTGAGGTAATCCTAGCCAAATTACCAATATCTGTGATATCCCGAAACTTAATAGCTGTATCCAAGTGATACTTCTCCTGATATCCGGATTCTTTCAAATAAGTCAAAACATGAGAGGACCAAGAAGCAATGCCGCCAACTGGGGGGGGCAATGGTGACATAATCAAAACTCTCCTTTGTTTAATATCTTGTTTCATTTAAAATCCTGAAATCGGCTAAATCTCTAAGAAAAAATCTGAAAATTTCTTTGTAAAATTTCTATAGTTAAAATGAATTTCAGCTGAGGCTCGTGCATTTACTTTCATTTTCTCATAACTTTCTCGGTCTAATTCCAATGCCCTCTTGAGGGTTAAAATAATTGAATCCACTTGATGGTCTTTTGCAATTAAACCATTAAAACCCTCTTCGAGGTACATGCCTAAATCACTTGATATATTTGCCAAGACGGGTAATCCCATGCTTAGGCTTTCAACAAATTTTGTAGGAAACCCAGCCATAGCATAGCGTTTGGAAGGCCTGAAAAGTACTGAAAAATCTGCAGACCTAAGAAAATTATTCACAAATGATCTTGGTTGTTTTCCATAAGTTTTGACACTATTTCCAGGATACTTCCCATAAGTCATTTCTAATTCTTTGCCATTCATACCAAGAATATGAAATTCTATTTTTTTTTTGTCGGAATTGATTAAGCGAATAGCATCTATCACATTAAAAATCAAGTCTTTTTTTCCAGGAAATCCAGCGTAAACTAAATTAAGGAAATTGGGATTCAATTTGATCTCTGAAAGTTGATTTTGTGAGGCTATATCTTTATCAAAAAGAATAGGAACTCTTACCGTAGGCAGTCCTTTATTTTGATAATATTTTTCAAGAAGAGTACTGATGGCAATAACTCCATCGCATTTAGGAATCATAAAAGTCATAGAAACATGGACATCCCAGGCCATCGGCCCATATTTGCCGAATGGGAGATGGGAATAATCATACCATTCTACTATGTCTACAACCAATTTTATTCCCTTAGCTCTACTATAAATCCATAAAGGAACAAGTATCCTTAAAGAAGATCCGTAATATACTAATACTTCTGGATTCAATTGTTTTTTTTGAAATAGCCAACTGAATGCTATTCCACGAAAAAGAAAAAGAAAAAATTTCTCAAATAATCGTTTTCCTCTTTTTACATTAATTATGTCAAATCCCTCTAAACTTAAATGGGGAGTATTGGAATACCCCAAAATCTTAATGTCAAGGTTTTTATCCAAACGGATTGATTTACAATTGTTAATTATCCGAACTGTGGATGCAGTTAGATTCTCCTCAAAATCAAATTCCCCTATATAAATGATTTTCAACTTAGTTTTATTGGTTTAGAAATAAACAAAATCATATTTAACTTAATAAGGACCATCTAAACAACCGTTTTTTATTTCGCATCTACAAAAAAAAATCAACCTAATTTGCTTTAATATATGATCTAATTTCAAAAAAATCTTTTTTTTCTTGCCCTAAATAAGCATCAATTGCCTCAATCAAATACATCGAAATATATTAAGAATTAAAGTATTAATAGGGTTGAAATATATTATCTTTCAACTTTAAAGCCAATAGATTTGCCTAAATAAATAGAATCGTTTTGTTTTGCTACGGATAAATTTAAAGTATTGAAAATAACAAATATATTTTTTTTGTTGGTCTGGTTTGCATAAATATCGAAGGTCAATTTTTAGAATACTAATTTATCCTTTACAAGGATACATGAATTAACAATGCTTAATGATATTAATTTTTAGTCAGAATTTCCATATTTTCCCACCTTAACTATGCTTATTCTAATTAAGATTTCGGCCATTGTTATGCCAAATAAGACATTGCTCACAATGCCATTTGTAAAATAGACTCCTAGCAAAGCTGCTAGCAACATCATTGTAAATGTTGATTCATTGATCCTTTTCTCAGATATATCTTTAAAAAAAATCCGGGTTGTACTATTTGTTAGATGAATTATTGGAATGAAAATTAATAATCCTGCGGGAAGTCCATAGTACGAAGCGATTTTCAATGGAAAAATGTGTGGTGGAGAACCTTCAAAATTCTGACCCCATAACGGATTGTTTGAGATTGCATTGAATCCGTTAATATACCCTACAAATCTGGAAGTTACCGACACATTATCTTTGTCTGGAATTATAAAACTCAAAACATCAATTTCAATACTTACAAAAACAAAGAGGCTTAAAAGTAGAAAAAATAAAATTGGAGTTTTATTTTTTCTAATCTTCCACGGCCTTGAATATATGTATGCGAAAACCAAAAGTAAAAAAACTACAGGCCCCCTTGTTAAAGAGTTAAACCATAAGATTATTGAAATGATCAAAATGACTAATGCTATAATTTTTTGACTTTTAACGTTAGCAAAATCTCCTATTTTAAAAAATCCGGCTAGTGCAACACAAAATGATACTATAGAAAAAAAACCTAAGGCATTACTATTATGAAATTGTCCAAATTTTTGAACTTCATATTTATTGAAATTAAAAAAATATAACTTTGAATTAATTAATTTTTCTAAATCGTATAATTCAAAATTTTCATCCACTCTATAAACATATGTTACTCCATTAATTTCTGATAAATTTGATTTGCCAATTATTACAATTAAAGCCACAATACTATGAAATAGAATCAAAAAAACTATCAATTGATTTTGTCCTTTATAATATCTCCCTGCATACCAAATAAAAAAATAGGGGATTCCACTCATTATCAGTGTTGTTGTTATTTCAGCCCAACTATAATTATTTATAAATTTTGAGCCAATAATAAAAAATAAAGAGAATAAAAAAGGTAAAACATACCAATAAATTACTTCTTTCTTTCTAATCTTAGATGTAATATAGTAAACAGAATAAAACATTAAAATAAAAGTAGTAAGCCATATAAAAATTTTATAATAGGGGAAAAACGAATCAATGAAATATAAAATCCCTGCTGAATCTGTTACCGAACCACAAAGCATAAAAAATATTCCCCAACCTAACAGCCCTTTAAATCTAATCAATATAATTGAAATAGATAATAAGAGGAATACAAGAATTAATGCTATCATAACAACCTATAGCGACCAAATACCTTCTGCGCTTTCAGAGATTATCTTTTTAAATTGTATAGGTTCCCATATGGAATTAAGGAATGTCCAAGTTATTGAGACTATAATTACTCCATACACATCAAAATAATTTGCTGCTACAATAGCTAATGGAATGTGTAAAACAGCCTGAATGGTTGTCACAAAAAGTTGGAGTCTAATTTTCCCAACACCATTCATAAACATTCTAAATGTAGAATACCTCATTGTAAAAGTAAAATTCAGAAATATCAAAAAAAGCAATAAATAATCGACTTCCACATTTCCCTTCAACCATAGTTTGTAAAAAAATGAAGATCCAAAAATCAATAAAATTCCAATTAAAACTAACCCTAAAAAAACGGTATTCAATCTTGACATTATATTTTTTAACCATACCTTATCTTTTTTAGCATAAGCTTCTGTAGATGCAGACCAAAGAGGCGTAATAACTGCACCGTGTAAAATCATCAATAACCATAAATATTTGAATGCAATACTATAATCGGCAACTGATTCCGGTCCACATACATGTGCAATAATTAAAATATTTGACTGAAGAATTACCAGATTTAACAGTTGGATAACAAAAAATTTAAACCCAATTGAAAAAATTGAATTAAGATTAGATTTAGAGAAATATTCTACTCTGGGAAAGATGATTTTATAGGAACTAGAAAAATAAAATATAAACGCTAAAAAAATTGGTAAAACTTGGGAAATTGAAAGTACGACACCTAGTTGCAAAAAAGACGGGTTGTAAAATTCAATTATTAAAAAAATACCTAATAGAGATAGTAAATTACCACTTGTGGTTAAAAAAGTAGCTACCGAAGGCTGTTGCTCAGCCGTCTTTAAAACAGCAACAATATTTAAAACCAGTCTTAAAAAAAAAGTAAAGACCATAAATAGACCTACATTTTTTAGCTCATCTTTGAGATGTTCAGGTCCGTTTAATAAAATTGCCCAATTAAGGTTATACCCAATCAAGAAAACTATTGAAAACCCTATAGTACTAATTAACAAAAGAGAAAAAAAAGCAGTACTAACTAGACTTTTTATTTTAAGAAAATCATTTTCTGTTTTTGCTTCGGCGTACTTATTCCTTAAACCATGAGCTAATCCTATATCCAAAAAGCTGAACCATGTAACGAATGAAGTCAATGTAATCCAAACTCCATATTCTTCAACTCCTAAAAAGTCTAAGGTAATTGATACTAATAAAAAATTCGAGATTATATTAAATCCCTGAAACAATAGTATCAAAAATGAATTTTTAATGAACTTCTCAGTTCTAACACTTGCATTTTTTAAAAACGGAATGTTCATTAAATTCAGATAGGTAAGATATAATCAAAAAAAAATTTAAATTTTCTATTTATCGTTAAATAAAATAAATTTTTAGATAATTTTTTTTGATAATTTCTCTATAAAATTATAAAGTGGGAATTTAAAAGGTACATTTAAGAAAATGTACTAAAAAAATATGGGACCCAAAGCCTTTTGGTCCCATATGATTCAACAATCATTTCTTCAATTAAATGGTTTTTTTAAAAATTATTATAACCTTGAATCTACAAGTGATTTGTCTATTAAACCTTTGACATCAAAAACAACTTGGCTTTCTGATTTTCTTATATTCCAATCTCTAAACTCCTTATGCGCAACTGCCAAAATAATCGCAGAATATTGGTCTAAATTTTCTTTGGTTTTTCCATTGATAATTTCGATTCCATACTCATGCATCACCTCAGCAGGGTCTGCCCAATGGTCATAGACATCTACCTCTATATCAAAAGATTTCAACTCTTTGTAAATATCTATAACTCGGGTATTTCTTACATCAGGGCAATCTTCTTTAAAGGTAAAACCCAAAATCAATACCTTGGAATCAATTACCTTCAAATCCTTACGCATCATATGTTTGATTACCTCAGTGGCGACATGCTTGCCCATGGAATCATTTAACCTTCTACCTGCCAAAATGATTTCCGGATGATACCCAACTTCTTGGGCTTTTTGGGCAAGATAAAATGGATCTACACCAATACAATGGCCTCCAACTAATCCGGGCTTGAATGAAAGAAAATTCCATTTAGTTCCAGCCGCTTCCAAGACCTCTTGGGTATCTATACCCAAGAGATTGAATATCTTTGACAATTCATTCACAAAAGCGATATTGATATCTCTTTGGGAGTTTTCTATCACTTTTGCAGCTTCGGCTACTTTGATGGAAGAAGCTTTGTGGGTTCCGGCTGTGATGACAGATTTATACAACTGATCAACATATTCCGCCACTTCAGGGGTACTTCCTGAAGTAACTTTTAGGATTTTGGTAACTGTATGTTCTTTATCTCCCGGATTGATCCGCTCAGGTGAATATCCCACATAGAAATCCTCATTGAATTTTAAACCTGATACTTTTTCCAAAACCGGCACACATTCCTCTTCGGTAACCCCTGGGTACACGGTGGATTCATAAATGACCACATCACCCTTTGTAAGGATTCTTCCGATCATTTCGGAGGCCCTCAACATGGGGGTCAAAACTGGTTTGTTGTGTTTATCAGTTGGTGTTGGCACCGTAACGATGTAAATATTACAGGATGAAATTGGTATGATCGCATCGGATACTAAAAGTCCCTTTTTCTTTTCTTCCAGTTCAATGACTGTATTCACCAATACTTTTTTAAGGTCTTCATCTTCAACTTCTAGTGTTCTATCGTGTCCTTTTTGAAGTTGGTCGACTCTCTTGGGGTCAATGTCATAACCTACCGTGGCAAATTTTTCCCCAAAGGCTACTGCCAAAGGAAGTCCCACATATCCTAGGCCAACTATAGCTATTTTTGATTCTGATAATGATTTCAACATTTTAAAAATATTTAATTTGGTTATACGCTTTTCTGCAGGATGGAAGTTTTATTAGATAAACTGTAGGAATTCGGATGTCCGAAGTCCGATGTTGCCATCTCTTTTACATTCAAGCATTTTTTTGAATGTTTTTAGAAATTAACCTAATTTGAAAACTATAGACACCTAACCTCTTATACACCTATTCCATAATGTGTGAATCCCATTTCGGAAAGATACTTTTTGTCATAAATATTTCTACCATCAAAAACCACTTTATCATGCAATAATTTACCTATAGCTGACCAACTTGGAATTCTGAATTCTGACCATTCAGTCACTAGCAATAAGGCATCAGTATCTACACAGGCATCATAAGCATCCTTAGCATAAGTAATTTTATCGCCTACATATATGTGTTGCGCTTCTTTCATCGCAATGGGATCATAGGCTTTTACTTTAGCGCCCGCCTCTATCAATTCATCGATAATGACAATAGCCGGTGACTCTCGCATATCATCCGTATTGGGTTTAAAACTCAATCCCCACATGGCAAAAGTTTTACCACTTAAATCATCTCCAAAATGTTTTTTGATTTTCTGTACAAGAACATGTTTCTGATCATCATTGACATCTTCTACAGCCTGTAATACCCTCAGGTCATAGCCATATTTTTTACCGGTCTTGATAATAGCCTTGACATCTTTTGGAAAACATGATCCTCCATAACCGACTCCGGGATAAATAAACTTGTTGCCAATTCTAGGATCAGCACCAATACCCTTTCTTACCATATTGGCATCAGCACCTACCAATTCACATAGATTGGCGATATCATTCATAAATGAAATTTTGGTGGCCAACATGGCATTGGCTGTATATTTTGTCATCTCAGCTGATGGGATGTCCATATAGATGATTCTATCCCCATTCAATTGAAATGGTTTATATAAACGCTTCATGATTTCTTCAGCCCTCTCATCATCAATTCCGATGACTATTCGATCAGGTTTCATAAAATCCTCCACTGCTGCGCCTTCCTTCAAAAATTCAGGATTGGAAGCAACTGCGAATGGTAAATCAGAAGCCCTTTCATCCAAGGCTGATTGGATCGCAGCTTTTACTTTCTCACCCGTGGTAACCGGCACAGTACTTTTGGTAGCCACTACAATATAATCTGTCATCGTTCTACCGATTTCATCTGCAACGGCCAAAACATATTTCAAATCCGCAGAACCATCCTCTCCGGGAGGTGTGCCTACTGCGATAAATGCTACTTGGGAGCCTTGGATAGCTTCGCCCAAGTTAGTGGAAAACTGAAGCCTGCCACTTGCGAAATTTCTTTTGACGATTTCTTCTAAGCCCGGCTCATAAATAGGCATAATGCCATTTTTGAGGTTGTCAATTTTCTTCTGATCGATGTCAACACACACCACTTCAATACCAACTTCAGAAAAACATGCGCCTGATACCAAACCAACGTATCCTGTACCTACTACTGTAATTTTCATTTTATAAAAGTTTAATGATTAATAAATTAAATTTTGATTTTTCTAATGATCGGGACCCAATAGAAACATCTATTGAGATAGAATTATTTATTTTGGGTAAATTTAAATGGATGAACTATTAATGATATCGCAAATAAAATAATTTATAAATACATAAAAAAGAAATTTGAATATTATTTTTTGTATTTCATAAAAAAATATTTTAAGTTAATCTTTTTGGTTAAATAATCTTTCTTATCCTTTCGTATCCCACTGCTCCTTAACCCCTATCAAGAACTCTCTCCCAAAAATATAGCCTAAGGCCAATATCAAGCCCAAAAACACAAAGACAATCACTATAAGTGGTCTTTTTGGTGCTGATTTTTCAATAGGAATGGTTACAGGCTGGATAATGGAAAAAATAGGAGTGTCTTTACTGACTTGAAGTTTGGCCTGTTCCAGTTGCTTTGCCAATTCGGTATAAATATTAAAAGCAAAATTATACTCGGCCTCTAATTTTTCTAACTGATTTAAAACCAGGGCAGAAGAAAGATTCTGATTTCTATCCCTAAAGCTGGCTAATTTTTTTTGAATTTCTTCAAATTCGACTTTTTTCTCTTCAAACCTTTCTTCCGTAAATTTCAACTGCTCTCTTGCATTTTGTATTTTGAATTCAATGACTTCTTTTTGAAGCAGTTCCTCTGCAAATTTAGCCATTTGTGCCGACATCAAGCGTTCCGGCATGGAAAAAGACAGTGAAACAAATCCTTCTTTTTCATTGAATTGAATGGAAACCTGTTTGTCCAATCTTTTAAAATGTTCAAATTCAGTTTCTGAAACATTGATCAAACCAAAATCATTTGAAGAAGTACTATTTTCTTTATTCCCTTTGATAGCTTTTATCAATAATCCAGGTAATCCAACTGTGTATTTTGAAATTGAGGGTATCAATCCCGGACGATAAATGCTATCATAATAATATTGATAGGTTATTGGTTGGCTATTGCCTTGGATATTAAATGTCGCATTCAATAAGTCTTTCCTAAAGCTTACAGAAGAAACTATTTTAGGGTATAAACTTGGAGGAATTTCACTTCCACCTGCCAATCCACCCAAATTAATCCCTGCCAATGAAGCAAGCCCCCCCAAATTCCCGCCAACCTTTCCTTGTTCTGACGTCTGGGGAACAAAAGTAGATCCAGCGGTATATTCATTTTGCATGACTAATGCAACAAAAATACCGAGGATAGCAGATACAGCAACAATTGAAACTAAGAGCCTTTTTTTATCCCAAACAGTTTTTGCCAATTCCAACAAATCTATTTCATCGTTGTCATGGGTTGTCTGCTTATTGATTGATTCCATAAAACCTCTTTAAATAAAATTAATTTAAATATTATTGAATAATATTATTCACCAATAAACCCAGTGTTGCCAAACTAGTAGCTATGGCTAACCAACCTTGAAGTGGCATAGGTTCTCTATCAGGCTTTGCCGGTACAATGATCTCTGAACCCTGTTCAATAGTCGGATAAATTTTAAAAAACACGAAATTTTTTGTCCTCCTGACATCCCCATTGGCATATACTACGTACGAGCGCTTTTTCCTTGATCGATCGGTAAATCCACCTGCCCTGGAAATATAACTCTTGAATCCGGCATTTTCCCGGTACCTGGATGTGGTCGGAAACAATACTTCTCCCCTCATCCTGACTGTTTGCAATTGTTTGGGAATACTCAGTACATCTCCTTCCTGAATAATCAAATCGTTATTTCCCCCAGGATTAGAAAGAATGGCATTCAAATCAATTCCTATCATTTCTTGTGTTTTAATGGAAACAGGTTTACCATCTACACTATCCTCAACAATTAAACTTTCTATGGTCTCTCTTCTAAAATCGTCAATTAGCAAGCCTCCTTGTTTATTGGACAAATCTCCTCCCTTTTGGGTGATTTTTTGATCAATTCTGGAAAGTAAGATTTTTTCAGCTTC
The DNA here is from genome assembly GCF_015476655.1 of Aquiflexum lacus. Taxonomy (GTDB): domain Bacteria; phylum Bacteroidota; class Bacteroidia; order Cytophagales; family Cyclobacteriaceae; genus Aquiflexum; species Aquiflexum lacus. Next base: position 164,235 of record NZ_JABFHF010000006.1, on the reverse strand, counting down.
AGTCGTATCTCTTTGTATCCTTTGTAAATTTTGTTTGACTTCTGTCAAATTTGTTGATTTTATCTGATTTTCACTTGGGCTGGAATAAAACTCATTTCTTCTGATCAAAGTGGCACCTTTTGGATATGCAAACTGATTTAAGCCCCCTGACCTTTTCAGTAAATCTGAGATTCTTTCATTGGCATGGGCTATGGTATATTCACCGGGAAAGAACACCTCTCCTTCCACCCTTACCAATCTTTCCCTTTGAAAACCCGGACTTCTCCGCACAATGACATGGTCAAATGGGGTCAAGACCATATCTGCATTGTCACCTGTAATTTTAAGATTCCTATCAATATCTATGTGGAAAATTTCAGCCAACTTTCCCGAAACATCATCCTTGACCCTTCTGGCAATTTCAATCTGCGCTGAGGTAGCTGATTCTTTAAAACCGCCTGCTCTCAATACCAAATCAGCCACCTTCATGTTTTCACCAAATGCAAATGCACCGGGTTTATTTACCTCTCCACTGATAATCACATAGAATTCCTCCCTCAAGTCATAAATGCTCGGAATGTTCAATACATCTTCTCTTTGGAGCACAATGTCTTCTTCCTCACCATTCAAAATGGCGCCAATATTTACAGATACAATTTCCAGTGAAAAGTCCGGTCTTGTTCTATATAGTGCAGCTCGATTCATAAATGCGTCGTCTCTTATACCCTCCGCCCTATTCACCAAATCTTTTACTCCCATTCCCGGTTCCAAGGCAAAAGTTCCCGGACGCATCAATGCTCCTGAAATCTGAACCCTGTTTTCATACCTGTCCAATAATTCTCCAAAAATAAACTTGTCACCTTCCTTCGGCTCAAAAGAACCAAAATTCTGTCTGTCTATATTCTCTACTTTAAACTCCTGATCGGTTGTCCTATAAACAGTAGCCACTCCAGGATATGCTGAACTGGCAAATCCCCCTGCAAATCGAATGAGGTCCTCGAGATTTTCGTCACTTTTCATTTCAAACAATCCGGGTCTTCTGACAGGACCTGAAATCTCTACCCTTTTCTCTACCGGAGGTATCAATACCACATCACTGTCTTCCAACCTGATGTTGGCGGATTGGTTACCATTGACCAAGAAATCATAAATATCCATCTCAGCAACCATTTTGCTGTTTCTGTAGACCCTTATATTTCTAAATGAACCGTTTTGCTTGATGCCTCCTGCTGCATAAAGTGCATTGAAAACACTCGCAAATGATGAAAGGGTATAATTTCCGGGTGCAAAAACCTCTCCTACCATTGAAATCTGAATCGACCGGATATTGCCTACCCGTAATTGCATAAAGGTGTTGGGGGATGAGCCTCTTAAGCCTGAATAAATATTCCCCAATGCATTTGTTAACCTGCTTGTCGCAGCCTCCACACTTAAGCCTGAAAGATTAATAGGTCCTACATTTGGAATGAAAACCATTCCTTCACTATTGATATTTAAATCATAAGTAAATTGGGAAGCACCATAAATATCTACCAACAACTGATCCCCTGATCCCAAGATATAATTCTTTGGGGTTGGGATATTCATGTTGGGTGAAAAAGTCAATTTAGAATTTCTGAACAATTGATAGCCAAATATCTTTTCTTCCTCTTCTGTCAAAGGTTTCTCTTCTTCGATAATATCATCACTAAAATCACCTTCCTGAATCCACTGTCTGCTTTGAGATGTTTGGGGACTAGTGGATTCAGATTGTATGCCACCTTTGTTTCTGATTTGATTAATCCTAATCCGCAATTTTGCTACTTCAGTTGCCGGCATGCCTCTTTCTCTCGCCATGGCTTCAAGTTGCTGTTCGGACATACCCGATGACTCGGCCCTCTTGATCAATTGCTCAATCTGAGCATCAGTAAGATTGTCAACTTTTACATTTTGGATATCAGATAGGGATTGGCCTTGGACTAAAGAAACCGTAATTAGCAGTATAAACAGTGCTAAAAATAGTTTGATAGGGTTTGATGATTCTCTGATACTAGAGGTCATGGTTGAGTTTTTTGTTTGGATAGCAAGATACATGAACGATGTAAGTACAGTCTTATCTTAAAATTGGAGTCAATGAATTGTGTTTAATAATGCAAGCCAGCAAATTAGGCTTATTTGAGCAAATTTAGCTATTGGAATAAAATTTTAGCATAAATTGACGTTTACAGCTTCGCCCTTTCAGTCACATTTTTGATAAATGACTTAGCGGTAAAGACCAAAAAAAATTAAAGCTACTTCTTAAAAAGAACCAGCTCTTCATCGGCGTTGGACTTGCCGTTGATGTTGAATATGACTTTTCTATCTATCAGTTGCTCAATCCTTATTCCCAAATGGTCGAGGTAATCACCATTGAGTTCCTCTCCTTTGATCAGCACCTCAATGGTCCCCGAGTCAATGCCTTGGGCATAGTCTCCTGTCAACACCACCTCATTTACATCTCCCATCCTTTCAAGCACCGTTTCCAATAGCCTGTCAAAGCCCAGGTATTTTCGGATAAGGTCCTGCAAATTTGAAAAAAGGGGATGTTTTGGGTTAGCCTGATATTCAATCCTGTTTTTTTCTGCCACTTTTAACAAAAACCCTGCCTCAGTTAGGTTATTCAATTCCTTTCTGATGGCATTTGTTGATTCACCAAATTCCTCAGCCAATCCCCTCAAGTGTCCTTGATTTTTGGAATTACTGAAAAACTTGATCAATAATTTTAATCTGGTTTTTGATGTGATTAAGTAATCTAACATAAAAGTGACAGGCACAAAACGAGCAACAAAAGTACTCGCATGACCAATAAAAGCAAAATATTTTCAGTTATTTTAATTAGAATATTTCAAGAGGTAATTTTTTGTATTATTAATACAAATAGTTAGCTAAAAACAATTTTTTAAATATACATTCTTAGATCACATATGGCTTTTATAAATCCCCTGATCTCGCTTTTCAAATACTTTTTTGAAAAGAGAACCGGTCAATCCACTAAAGGCCCCAATCATAAAGCCAATCAGTCCAGTAGCCAACCATAACAAATTATCATTTGATAGCCCCATCAACTCAGCCATTTTAATAGGAAGCTCTGAACCGGAGTCTATAGATATCCAAATCGATAATGCTAACCATACCAAACCAAAAGATAATCCTGAACTAAAAAAAGATGTTGCTGGAGAGGCCCCAAGCAAGTATGCGAGGGATGCTACAATGATCATTATCCCCCAAAATGGAAAATAAGGACCAATGAAAAACACTATCAATGCAGTCAATATAAATAATGCGAAAAACCTACTCATAAGTCAATTTTCAAATATCGTAGTAAATAATACATTTTCATTTCCATTCTCATTCCTCAAATCAAAATTAACATACTCTCCATTTGCCCACTTTTTAAGGAAATTATTATAGTACTTACTCCCAGGGTTTCCGGATTGACCTCCTGGATAAATTCCAAAAGCTTTATTTTCTTCCCCCAATTCGACCACAAACCGCCAACTAGCACCGCTTCTTTCGCTGGTGGCGTTCAATATGCCCCTACCACCTCCTGTATAAATATTGGTGTAGCTGAAAGATTTGAAATTTGGTACAAGATGCATAATGGATGTTCCCTTGAAATTGGCCCATGAATATCCCCCTTTTTCTTCTTCCCATTCATTTATTTCTGCTGACATAGCTTGGAAAGATGACCAAACTATATCCGAGGCAGTCTCTATAACTTCAGTCTCAGGATTGTCAAATAGCGCATCATCCGGGAAATTAATCAATAAGCGCCCTGTCTCATATTTATTGGGCAGAACGATGGATTTTTCACTTTGCTCCCATTTTGACCAAACCCCATCAGAGAAGTGTTTCCACCAAGTATGAAATAAGGCAGGTTCTTCCTGGTTGGGAAAAGTGTAGTAATTCCATTCCTGTAATTGCTTTAAATATTTTTTGGCCTTCAGATCCAGTTGTTCAGAGTTTTCATTGGTCAATAAATCCAACATCACAGGCAATATTTCTGAGGCATGAAGATGGAAATTATCAAATTGAAGCGCCATCATATCTTCAATAGTGATATTTTCCATTTCGTAAAGCCTTTTGTTTATCCTTCTGTTTCTGTAATGTTCAAAACTATTGTCAAAGATATAATAGGGATATGACGGATCTGTTGAATGTTGGTTAGCGGAGGAGACAAAGCCTCTTGACGGGTTTAATGTAGAAGGATTGTGTTCGTTTGGAATAAAACCCTTCCACTCAAAATCAGGGTCATTACCATCCATCAAAAACTTGCCCTGACCTTCCCATTTTAATGGAAATCTTCCCTGAACCTTCATGGCTATATCTCCACTTTTTGAAGCAAAGACAAAGTTTTGTGCGGGTGAGGTGTAGTTGTTCAAAGCAAGAATGTAATCTTCATGATTTTTCGCTTTGTTCAAAAGTAAGAAGGTAAGTTGTTCATTGGACTCCATATGGGCTGTCCACTTGAGTGAAAAATTCACATCCTGCCTATTGGCCCTAAAGTTTTTATCATATACCACAGGTCCATGGTGTGTGTAAACTACTGAGTCAATAAAACTGGGTTCTCCTTTTATTTTTATCTCCTCCAATCTGAAATTACTTGGTATCCACTGATCATTGTAGAGATAATCTATTCTTTCATCATTTTTAAACTGAATAGCGTACCAATCTCTTGTATCTCTGGTGGCATTGGTAACTCCCCATGCAATATCTTCATTGAACCCGGAGATAATCCCCAAAGCACCGGGTAAAGTTGCTCCTTTTGAACTGTGGCTAGGTGAGGTCAACTGCATGGAATACCATAAAGAAGGAAGATTTAAACTCAGATGCGGATCATTTGCCAAAATGGGGTTTCCATTTTTGGTTTTTGATCCTGAAACAGCCCAATTGTTTGAACCTATTCCGTCCTCAGGCTGTGGTAAGGTTTTAACAAAAATATCTTCCTCAGGATAAACAATATCTTCAGGAACTTCTATTTCAAGCGGTTCAAAATCCCAAATTCTTTCTGCTTCAATCACAGGATCATTTTCCGCGGGAAATTCCGGATATAATCGATCCATCATTTCTTTGCCGATCTGATTTCTGAGATTGGTATATTCCAAGTCTCTGTCATTGACCAACATATCTGCCATATACTTTAGCAGCAGCAGTGATTTATAGGGATTCCAGTTTTCAGGCTTATAATCCAAAATTTTGTATTCAATGGGAAGCCTTGATTCTTTTAGGTTTTGGATATATTGATTGACACCTTCAGCATAAGCCACTAATAAAGTATATGTATCTGGATAATTGTTCTGAATATATGTCTCTGAAATTTCAGCACTGTAAGGGAGACCTTTCCTTCGGGTCATCCTATCCAGCTCCAAAGCTACAGGTCCAACAATTTCCGAAACTCTTCCTGCGGCAGCCATAGTCTGAAATTCCATCTGCCATAACCTATGTTGCGCAGTGACATATCCTTGTACCATATACAAATCCTCCTCATTTTCCGCAAAAATGTGCGGTATCAGATTTTCATCGTATACAACTTTTACTGTGCCTGTCAGTCCCGGTATATTGATTTCTTCCTCTTTGAGCTGATCTTCACTATAGGCGTTTTGCCAGAAACCCCGATGCGGATCCAATAATTTTCCTATTGGAGGTATAGAACCAATTTGTAATGAAAGAGCAACGCCTAATGCAAGGGTGATTGAAAAGGCAAGCAGGAAACCAAAATATCTCATAAAATTAGAGGTATAAAAACCAGCATTGAAATTAGCATTTATAAAATGATTTTCTAGTTTAATTTTAAAAAAAAGAGCCACTTGATCGATCAAGTGGCTCTTTTTTTTTAATTTTTTAAATTTGTTTACTGAATGACTATAGGCAGTTTCAATTTCTCCCATCTCACAACAATTCCCGGAGATTCGATGGCAATACTCAATTGCTCCTGACTTTCGTTTACCCACTCAGGAGTTGATTCTACCCGCAAAACATCGTTTTCCTCCTTGTATTGAAAATGGCCGTGTTCAAGATCCCATTCCGAATTGAAAATAACAGTCCATTTTCCAGAAGCCTTGGGTATGGTGAATAAGGAATATCTTCCCGCAGGAAGCGTTTGACCTTCAACAGTTACGTCTGATTCAAAATCAACGAATGTAGATTCATTTGCACCAGTTCTCCAAACTTCATTGTAAGGCACCAAATCTCCCCAGACCACTCTACCTTTTACAGAAGGGGCACCATATTGCATCATAAGTTTTGAACTTCCAGCGGTTCCCTCCAATGTTCTAAGAGGACTTGCCCGGGTTTCAGCGGCAGGTTTCTCTTCCATGGACATTTCTTCGGAATCAGAAGATTCGGTGCTTTTCTCAGCACCACATCCTGACAAAAGCATTGTTCCAGCTGCAAAAACAGCTAACATTAATACGTTCGATTTTTTCATAGAATAGTAATTTTCGGACTCGAAGATAAATATTTTTTTTCCAACAAAAACAAAATCTTCTTTTTTGACTTTTCTGAAGATTCAAAAGCTAGCGGTTATGAATCTTTTGAGACTGGGGAAAAACCAAAATATAAATCCACGAAAAAAAAAGGCTTTTTATTTTGATCCGTATATTGTTTATTCAGCATTATTTTATGATTCACCATTTATTACTCCAAACATGAAAGCCGTATTTTACGAATTAAAAACAGGAATAATATTGCTGTTAACCACATTAATATTTTGCTCTTGCCAGCAGGAAGGTGTCAAAACAGAAAAACTTGATAATCCCTTTTCAGGCCCTAGTCCCTGGCCTGAGATAAGAAAAGAAAGGATTCAAAAACTATTGCCAGAAGCCATGAAGTCAGCAGGCGTAGATGCTTGGGTAATTATTTGTAGGGAAAACAACAACGATCCCATTGCACACCATATTGGAGGTGAAAATGCCGGTGGAACTGCACTTTTCCTTTTCCATTTGGAAGGTGATAACGTCAGATCAGTGGTTTTTTCTCCAATAGGAGAAGCAACGGCACTTGCAGATCTTAAGATTCATGATGAGGTCATCCCTGTTGAAAGAGGAAATAATGCTATCAATGATGCCTCAACATTTATTCTTTCTAAAAACTTGAAAAAAATCGCAGTCAATAGTTCTTTTGAAAACGCATTATCAGACGGCCTTAGCTATACCCAGAGAATCTCACTGGAGAATACACTTGCCGGCCAAAACATGGTTTCTTCTGATGACCTTGTTTATGAATGGTTATCGGTGAAACTTCCTGCGGAAGTGGAAATCATGACTAAGGCAGCTGAGTTGACAGCAAAATGGCAATATGAAGCCTACAAACAAGTAGTACCCGGCAAAAGCACCGATGCGGACGTGGCGACGTTTCTCAAAAACAAATTAGCTGAATATGGACTAAAAGACGGATGGTCCCCAGACCAAAATCCTAATGTTAATTCCGGTCCCGATAGAGGTCACTCCCATTCTACAGAAAAAGTAATCATGCCCGGTGATGTCATCCAAACGGATTTTGGCGTTAGGGTTTGGGATATGTGGGTATCTGATATTCAAAGGTTTGCCTACGTCTTGAGAGATGGTGAAACACAGGCCCCTGATTCGGTTCAGTTCTATTTTGAATCTTCCATTGGTGGAAACAGAATAGCCTTGGCAGCAATGAAGCCAGGAGTTTTGGGTTATCAGGTAGATAAAGCTCAGAGAGATTGGATGGCCGAAAGGGGTTCTGAATACGTCATGTGGAGCACCGGACATCCTGTAGGATATGTTGCCCACGACATTGGTCCCAGTTTGGGCGGTGGATTACTTCCTGACCCAAGTGTGAGACCTGCTGCTATGAAACCTTTGAAGGAAGGGATGTTATTCGCTTTTGATGGCTTTCACGCTTGGAAACTGCCTGATGGTGGGACAAAAACGATGTCTGTTGAAGAAACCGCTGTGGTCACCAAAGATGGGGCCCGGTATTTGATTTCTCCTCAAGAAGAATTGATTCTAATAAAATAAATAAAACAAAAAATCAACAAGAAAGAGGTTAAATCCTGTACCATTTGGAATAAGTAGGATTAAGACATAATTTCGTTTCAAACTCCGGATATCAATGGTCAGATTTATCACCTCTTTCTTTTTTTTGGTTTCATTAGCTTTATTTTTCAGTGTTTATATTTCTCCGGAATTTTTCCCTTACGTGGGTGTTGTCACACTCACTATTCCCATCCTTCTTGTTATCAATGCTTTTCTCTTTATAGCCTTACTGTTTGCCAAAAGAAAATTACTCATACTACCCTTGATAGCCCTGATTGTTGGTTGGAAGTTTGTCGGTGTAACGTTTCAATTCAGACCAAGTGTAGGGCAGGAAGAAGGGCTTTCTGTTTTGACTTACAATGTCCATATGTTTACTTATTCCAAAAATGGAGGAGATCGGGCTTTGAGGGGACAAAATCTGATCAAATGGCTTCAGGATAATCCTGCCGATATCAAATGTTATCAAGAATTTTACCAAGACCTAACCACCCCTTCCAGAAATACCTTGAAGTTATTGGGAACAGAGACAGGCTACAATCACTCTTTTCAAATCATCCAAGGCAATCCAAAACGCAGGTCATTTGGAATGGCCATTTTCAGTAAATACCCAATTGTGAATGATGGCGTTGTATTGGATTCAAGAAGCACCAACGGAATTATGTTTGCGGACGTAAAAGTCGAAAAAGATACCATCAGGATCTACAATGTCCACTTAGAATCCATGAATATTCCCTCAGAAGGATTAAATAATCTTGACGGAATCAAAGACAATTATAAGGTGACACTTAGAAAACTCAAAAGGGGTCAGGTTGCCCGGGCGTCTCAGTTGGATATTTTAATGGAACACATGGAAAATAGTCCCTATGCCAATATTCTTGTAGGTGACTTCAATGACGTTCCTTACAGTTACACTTATTTTACTTTGCGGGGAATTATGCAGAATGCCTTCGAAAAAGCAGGAAGTGGTTTTGGATTCACCTATAATAAGGTGCTGTTTTTTCTGAGAATTGACCATATTTTTTCAGATGATCTTTTTGAAGTCAAAGGTTTCAAAACGCATAAGGAAGTTGACTATTCCGATCATTATCCCGTTTCAGCGGTATTCACTTGGGAAAAACCATTGAGAAAATATGCTCAGGAATCTGAGGAATGATACTTATTTTCTTTTTAAATTATTTTGTAGTTGGATCAACAAAACCGGAAGGAGAATCAGGTCAGCCAGCACTGCAAATACCAAGGCCATACTGATCAACAATCCCGAATAATAGGTGACGCCAAACTGACTGAATACCAATATTGAAAATCCTGAAACCAAAATAGCTGATGTTAAAATAATCGCTTTGCCAGTTTCAATAAAAGTCCTTTTGATGGCATAAATCCATGAACTTCCTTTATTCAATTCAATCTTGAACTTGGACATGAAATGAATACTATCGTCTACCGCAATTCCAAAGGCCACTGTAAACAAAATAGCTGTGGTCAATTTCATTTCGATACCCAAAATCCCCATCATTCCCAACATCCAAAGCAGCGGAATAATATTAGGCACAAGAACGATGGTTGAAATCCTCCATGATTTAAATAAAAAACCCATGATGATGGCAACAATCAAAAAAGCCAAACCCAAACCTTTTGCCATTTGCCAGGTAACACTTTCATGACTGATATCAATTAAATGCGAAGTGCCCGTCAATTTCACTTTCAAAACTTCTGAGTTTATTTCACTGTCAAAAAATTCAAAAAACTCCTCATTCAATTGTTTTGACTTTTTACTGCCAAAATCTTCCGTTCTTGTGGAAATTCTTCCCTGTCTAAAATCCTCTGAGAGCACTTTTGAAGGAAAAACTCCTATGGCATTGGGAATGTAATCCTTCAATCTCAGAAACTGACCCTGACTTGGGATAGTATAAGCCTTCTCATTTCCTGAATTCTGGGACTGATTCAATTTTTTGACGATTGTCAAAGGCGATAAAAGAGCGGCACTTTGATAATTATGCTTGATGAAATCCTCCAGCCTATTCAATTCCCGAAGTACTTCAAGCTCTAATAAATCCTCTGCCTTTTCACCCACTTCCAAATAAAACTCCAAAGGTTTTGACCCACCAAACTCCTCATCAAAAAATCTAAACTCTTCCATGAGTTCATGGTCACGGGGTAAATTATCCAGAATATAACCATTGATCTGTACCCTACTGGCTGCGAATAAAAAAAGTATGGAAATTATAGTAAATGAAACAAGCACGGTTCTTTGATGCCCAAGTATCCAAATAAAAATCCTCCTCATTCCAATCCTCCATCTATTTTCATTATAAGAAAGAAGGGCTGGATTTTGAGGAGAAAAGATATAAAGAAGCCCCGGTCCCACTGTAATTACGGATACAAACATCAACATGACCCCAATACCTGTATATAGCCCAAAATATTTCAAGCTTGGAATACTTGTAAAATAAAGAGAAATAAATCCCAAAGCTGTGGTCAGACAAGTCAAAAAAACAGCAAATACCAATTGAGAAAAAGCTTGTTCTATAGCTTGATGCTTTGGCAAACCTTTTCTTGATAGGTTAATGAAATAATTGAAGAAATGAACTAAGGCCGCCAATCCGATAACCGATAGAATGGTCGGCTGCATCACCGACATGATATCCAGCGCTTTTCCAGTGTATAGTGAGAAGGAAATTGTCCAAATTATTCCGATAGCCAAAGCGATAACGGGTATTAAGATTCCCCACCAAGATCTAAAAACAAGAAATAGGACAACCACGATCAACAAAAAAGATAATCCTAAAAAAAATGAAAACTCTGCTTGCAATAACGATACAAATTCTCCCTGAGCTTTAATTTTTCCTGCTGAATGAATCAATTCAATATCCGAATCAGCCAACAAAGCTTGGATGTTTTGATACAATAAATCACCATCCTCTTTTTTGATTTGTTGTCGGTTTTTGACGATCACTAAAAGATATTTTGAATCCTTACTGATGAGGTTTCCATTCCATTGTTCAGAATTCAGAATCTGCTTTTGTGATTTATTGAGGGCTTCCTGACCATTCCAATCCAGCACTTTGGCATTACTGATACCAAAAGGACTGATAATAGGTTCTTCAAGGTCCAAAAGTGAAATTACATCATCAACATCTTTCAACTGTTTCATTTCTTGGACAAGTGCCATGGATGCATTTAAAAACCCTGAATCAAATACGTCTGGATTCCTGCCCAATGCAATCAACAGGTAATCGTTATCGTTCTCAAAGTTTTCCCTAAACGATTGATAGAAAAACAGTTCATTGTCATCTTGTGGAAAAAAGCTTTCAAAATCATAATCAAATGCAACCTTTGGCTGAAAAAGAAAAATGGCCAATGTCAGTGTCATCGAAATGCCCAGAAGAAAAAAGGAGTTGTTTTTTTTAAACATAAGTCTTGTGAAAGATACTTGATAGAAACCAAAATGTTTTTCAAGTGTCGCAAAATAGCAAGTTATTTTTGCAGAATTGAGTTCCTACTTATTTTCCGGGAATAGCAAATCCTGCTTTCCTATTTTTATATATCTTCCTATCTTGCCAGCCATTAAAACTAATAAGGTTATGAAGCAATATCACGATTTGATGCAGCATATTTTGGACAAGGGTGTCAAAAAAGAAGATAGGACAGGTACGGGGACATTGAGCGTTTTTGGCTATCAGATGCGCTTCGATCTGAAGGAAGGATTTCCTGTGGTCACTACTAAAAAATTACACCTCAGATCTATCATCATTGAGTTATTGTGGTTTTTAAAGGGTGATAGCAATATCGGATACCTGAATGAAAATAAGGTAAGTATATGGGATGAGTGGGCTGATGAGAATGGGGATTTAGGTCCTGTATATGGATACCAATGGAGGCATTGGCCTGACGGAAAGGGTGGTGAAATTGATCAGATCAAAAACCTGATTCATCAGATCAAAACAAAACCTGATAGCAGAAGGCATATCGTGAGTGCTTGGAATGTGGCAGACGTAGACCACATGGCCCTCCCCCCTTGTCATACCATATTTCAGTTTTATGTAGCCGAAGGTAAACTTTCCTGCCAGTTGTATCAGCGTAGTGCTGATGTATTTTTGGGTGTTCCATTTAATATCGCTTCTTATGCCTTGTTTACCATGATGATCGCCCAGGTCTGTGATTTAGAACCGGGAGAATTCATCCATACTTTTGGAGATGCACACCTGTATAGCAATCATTTGGAACAGGCCAATTTACAGTTAGGGAGAGAATTGCGTCCCCTTCCTATCATGAAAATCAATCCTGAAGTAAAGGATATCTTTCAGTTCAAATATGAAGATTTTGAATTGATCAATTATGACCCGCATCCACATATCAAAGCAGCTGTAGCGATTTGACAAGGAGTCAATATTCAAAAATCAAGTTCAAAGTCAGAGTTCGTTTGAAAAATCTTACTTTCAATCTGTCTGATAAAACTGACCCCGGTCACATTGGTGGTGAAAACATAATCTGCTTCCATTACATCTTTGGGTAGAAAATTTCCCTCCATGATGCCTTTTGATGATGCTTTGAGTTTCGTCATTATGGCCCTTCTTCCAACTCCTGCTATACAGGAACAATCCAGGGAGGGAGTGAAATAGATTCCATTCTTTATCCAGAATATATTGGAAGCACCGGCTTCAGAAACATATCCATCTGAATTAAATAAAATCACTTCATCCATGGAGTTCTTCTTTCTTTCCAGATTGGCCATCACATAAGTGAGTGCATTCAAGGTTTTACAATGACTCCATGCAGATTTAGGAACAGTGATGGAATCTGAGAAATAAGCTTTTTCCTTGATGCTGTGGGTTGGTATAAAAGTTTGTATTTGAAGAGTTTCACTCAAGCCTTTTGATTCAGGGGTATATTTCCCCTCTCCCATCCTGTAAACATTCCATCTGACTCTTAAACTATTGGCTGACCCGAATTTTTTGATCAAAACATTTTCTATCATTTCAATAGTACTCAAAGTGGAAAAGTCAAGATTCAAAACCCTGCATCCCTCTATTAATCTTTCAACATGAAATGCACTGAACCTTAATTTTCCATTGAAATATATCATTGTTTCAAACAGGCCATCTCCAAACAGAAAACCTCTGTTATGAAAATCATCAGGCGTTTCATTAAAGTTTGACCCTTTACTTTTAAAAAGAAAATATGTATTGTTTCCGTTCATATAACTGTTCACTAACGAACATTTTGATTTTTAAGAACACATTAGCAAGGTTAAAAATAATTAAATTATAACTATTTAACCCTTTTAGTTAACTATGTGGGGAGAAAAACAGTATTTCGTGCCAAATTAGTTATTACTTTAGCACGCTAATTGAAACTATAAACCAAATGGGAACTAAAAGCAGTATTTTTGACATGATCGGACCTATTATGATAGGACCATCATCCTCACATACTGCCGGAGTTGTCAGGATTGCAAGGGCTGCCATAAGGGTTTTGGGAGCAGTACCCGATTCGGTGGTCATCACTTTCTACAATTCCTTTGCCCGCACCTATGAAGGGCATGGCAGTGACAAGGCTATTATCGGAGGCCTTTTGGACCTCAAAACTGACGATCAACGCATCAAGCAATCATTCGAAATTGCAAAAGAAAAAGGCCTTGAATATACCTTCAAATCCATTGGAAATGCTTCAGTATACCATCCCAACACCATTAAATTGAATTTGAAAAACGGAAGTAAAGAAGTGGAGGTCATAGGAGAAAGTCTTGGTGGTGGGATCATCAATATTGCAGCGGTGGATGGATTTAAAGCTAACTTTTCCGCCAATTCCTTTACTTTAATTATCAAAGCTGAAGATATTTCCGGAGCAATAGCCTTCATATCCGCTGTCATTACTCAAGAAAAAACCAATATTGCTACCATGTCTGTATCCAGAAAAGGAAAATACGATATTGCCTGTCATGTGATCGAAATGGACAGTGGTATAAGAAAAACCACAATCGAATACTTAAACAGTCTTACCTGGATAAAAGAGTTGATATATATCCCTGAAATAGATAAATAATGAAAAAACTGTACTTAATTACGCTTGCCATTTTGTTTTTTATCCGTGCCGAGGTCAAAGCACAGATCAATGACATCTCCTCACTTGATTTAGAAACCTGCATTGAAACAGCATTGGAAAACAACCTGACATTGAAGAGAAGTCAGACTAATTTGGGTATCGCTGAAGCGACACTAATTGGTGACCAAGGCCAAAGAATACCTACCCTTTCGAGCGGTGCAAGTTCAGGTTACCGTTGGGGAAGGTCTATTAACCCTGTGACGAACCTTTTCGAAAATAATAGAATCGGAAATATCAATCTTTTTGCAAATTCAAATGTAACGCTTTTTGCAGGACAGCAGATCACCAATACGATCAAGCAGACCAAAACCAATATTGAGGCTGAGAAATACAATGTAGAAACTACAGAGAACAACATCACCTTGAATGTGATCAACCTATTTATCAATGTGGTTTTTGCCAAAGAGCAATTGAAGATCGCCCAAAACCAATTGTCTACAACCAAAGAACAGATGATCATCACTTCTAAGTTGGTAGATGCAGGTTCTCTTCCATTGGCAAATAGGCTGGACATTCAGGCACAAAATGCCACCAATGAACTGGAAGTTATCAATGCTTCTAATACGCTTAGAATTGCCAAATTGAATTTATCTCAAGCAATGGCCATTCCATTTAACAATGATCTTGATGTGTATACGCCCGATCTTGATCCAGAAGATTACTTGCTTACGCAAAAGGAACCTGAGGAGATCTATGAAATTTCAAGAGAATTGATGCCTCAAATTAAGGCTGCAGATTTAGGTGTACTCAGTGCCGAATACGGTGAAAGGGTCGCTAAAGGAGGCTATATGCCGACTTTGGGAATGGGTATAAGTGCATTTTCCAACTATATCGATCAATACTTTATGGGCGTTAGACCTGAATTTGGTACGCAGATCAGAAACAATTTCTCCAATTCAGCCAACTTACAATTGAATATCCCAATACTTTCCAATATGAGGAATAGATCAAATGTTCAACGTGCAAGACTTCAAAAACGACTGAGTGAAATTCAGGAATGGGAAACCAACCTTCAGTTGAGACAGGATATTGAATCTGCCTATACAGATGCTTATGCAGCACGACAATCCTACCAAGCATCTCAGATCCGTGTTGCTTCTTTGGAGGAAGCATTTAGGATCGCACAGCAACGGTTTGATGCCGGTGCCATCAATTTTGCGGATTATCAACTTGGTCAAAATAATTTCTTCAATGCGCAAGCTGACTTGGTCACAGCAAAATACACCTATATCTTCAGAGTAAAAGTTTTAGATTTTTATTTAGGAAACCCACTTAAACTATAAATTACCCTTACCATTATGGCAAAGAAAAAATCAAACAAATTAATATATATCCTTTTAGGTATATTGGCAATAGTCATCATTTTCGCAATCATTGGAAGATCTGCCGGTTGGATTGGCGGAGAAAAAGAAATCGGTGTAGAAACAGCAAAGGCCAAAAAAACCGCAATCGTTGAAAAAGTCAGTGCCTCCGGGGTAGTTGAACCTGAAATAGAAGTGAAAATGAGTCCTGATGTTGCCGGGGAAATTATCGAACTGAATGTGGCCGAAGGCGATTCAGTAAAAATCGGAGATCTTTTGGTTAAAATCCGTCCTGACAATTTCATTTCGGCTTTAGATAGATCAAGGGCTAATTTAAATCAGAACCAAGCAAATCTCGCCCAATCCAGGGCAAATCTAAAAAGATCTGAGGCTCAATTTGTCAGGGCAGAATTGGATTTCGAAAGAAACGAAAAATTACATCAGGATAAGGTGATTTCGGATGCAGATTGGGAACAAATCCAATCCACATTCCTAACAGCAAAAAATGACCTTGAAGCAGCACAGCAGTCTGTACTAGCAGCAGAATATATTGTTAAAAGTGCTCAGGCCACAGTCAATGAAGCTGCTGAAAATTTGAGATTGACCAATGTATATGCTCCAGTCAGTGGAATAGTGTCCCAATTATTGGTAGAACAAGGAGAAAGAGTGGTAGGTACACAGCAAATGGCAGGTACCGAAATGCTAAGACTTGCCGACCTTTCCAAAATGGAAGTCCGGGTCAATGTCAACGAAAATGATATCGTTAGGATAAGCTTGGGAGATACAACCATCATTGATGTAGACTCCTACTCCTATTCCGGTAAAAAATTCAAAGGCGTGGTCACCTCCATAGCCAACTCTGCCAATGTAAAAGCCAGTCCGGATGCTGTGACAGAATTTGAAGTCAAAATCAGAATCATCAATGAATCTTATGCTGATTTGATTTCTGAAAAAGTGAAATACCCATTTAGACCTGGAATGACTGCAAGTGTAGACATCATCACCCAGAAAAAGGACAATGTATTATCAGTCCCATTATCGGCTGTTACAACCAGGGAGGACCAAGTCAATACTGCTTCAGATGGAACAACAAAATCAAAAGAATTGGTTTTTATAGTCGAAAATGGAAGAGCTAAAATAAAAGAGATCAAAACAGGGATTTCTGATTTTGACAACATCGAAATACTTGAAGGTATAAGTGAAGGAGAAGAAATAATCTCAGGTCCTTACTTCGTTGTCAGTAAACAATTGAAGGATGACGACGCTATCAAGATAACAGAAGTACCTGCTAAAGAGGAAAAATAAAACCAAGAAAATAAACTTAAAAAGCTGTCTGATTCATTTTAGGCAGCTTTTTTTGTTTACCAATTATTCAAAAGTTTATATACCAAGTGAATAGGGAATCCCATTACGGTAAAATACGAACCTTCAATTTTCTCAACAGCTATGAATCCAATCCATTCCTGAATACCATATGCCCCTGCCTTATCAAATGGCCGATATTGGTTTATATAATGATCAATTTCCACATCGGATAACTCCTTCATATACACCTTGGTCATATCTGTCAAGGTCTGGATTTTTATATCATCCATTAAAGTGACCGCGGTATACACTTGGTGCATTTTGCCAGAAAGTTTTTGAAGCATTTTTTTTGCATCCTCATCATCCTTTGGTTTACCAATAATCTGCCCATCTATCACCACAATGGTATCAGATGAGATAATCAACTCGGAGTTTTCCAATTCTCCTAAAAAGGCCTTTGCTTTCTTTTCGGATAAATATCCGGCAACTTCCTCCGAGGGTAAAGAATCAGGGAAACTTTCTTCTGTTTCTTTTGTCCTTTGCTCAAATGCAATTCCGAGGCCCTCCATAAGTTCTTTCCGCCTCGGTGATTTGGAAGCAAGAATGATCTTTTTACCAATATCAATCATGATTGAAAAGCTTGATAAGGAAATTCAAAATCCAATTGGTTTACAGAACCAAATAACAATCCTGATAATGCTTTAGGGTAAAAATAGGTTGACTTTTGGGGCATGGTATATCCTGATTTGCAGACATTCAATACCTGAGACATCGGTACTTCTTTGGCGATGACAGCACATGTTGCTGTTCCTGAATTTACTTTTGAAAAACAGCGATTTATGTTCCTCTCGTAAGCAATTTTATCAGAAAGTCTTTGGTCATTATATGGGATGCCCAATACCTTTTCAATAAAAAAATAATGGAGAACCATCAAATCTACTTCCCTTACCACCTCGGGCATATCCAAGCCAAAACTTTCTATTTTCTCAGGAATCAACCTGATCTTGTAAGCATTATTCTTGAATACCAATCCAAATGCCCATTTTTTTTGAAGAATAAGTTCTCCTATTTCTTCTACATCATTGAGCTTTTTGATGATAAAAAACTCTTGCGTCTTTTGCAGAATCTCCTCCTCATTTATTTCCAGATCAAAGAACAGTCTATGCGTAGGGAGAATTTTGAGATCATGTGACAAAGCATTGGTAAAGTACATCATGTGAAAATTATATGCTTCTCTACCGGTATGATTGGAATTTGCTTCAGTCCTTTCTTTCCTAAAATCAATGGCACTTTGATACCTATGATGACCATCAGCTAAAATTATTACCTTATCTTTCATCACTTCCAAAAACTTTTTGATAATCCTGGCATCTTGAATAAGGCCCATGACTTCCCGGACTCCTTGATAATCTTCCAAATCATAAATGGGATCTTCAATGGCTGCGTCCATATATCGATCGAGAAGATGATTGGAATCTTCGTAAAGACCATGAGTAGGACTAGATTGAAATTCAGTACTTCTTAAAAGTTCTGTCCTGTCCGTTACTGCCTTAACTATGGTATTTTCATGCCGCAATACCAGTTCTTCATCCCAATCATATGCTTTGATCTGTGCAATAAACCCTTTCCTGCAGGATTCATGCTCCTGACCGGGAAGCCTGAAATATTGGTAATAGACATAGATACCTGGAATTTGATCTTGAACGATCACCTTTTCGGATTTCCATTTTTCCAAAACTTCCTTTGCTCTTAATGAGGGATTATCTCCCAATGGCACCGAAATATGAATACTGTTGTAAGGGTTCTCATACAAAGCAATTCTTTGCTTCTCTGAAACTACATCGAACAAGGGTGAAGTAAGCTCATCAAGGTTATTATTAAACCGTGAATCATACCTCCAGCCTTTTAAAGGTAATATCTCCGCCATCAGATCAATCTGTTTTTCCAGTTAGAGCGATTCGACAGCGCATCTTCTTGGCTTTGGGAAATTTTCAAACTTTCCTTCTTTTTATCAAAAACATCTACTGCAAGACCCGCAAGAAGTTCCAATTCCTTGTCCGTCCATTTGATCTGCAGCATTTCTGGAGTGAAAAATTTTTCCACAAATTTTGTATCAAACCTACCGCTTTTAAATTCTGCATGTTCCATTACAAACTTGCAAAAAGGCAACGTAGTTTCTATTCCTGTGATCTGATAATCATCGATCGCATTGATCATTTTTTGGATGGCCTTTTCTCTGCTTTCATCATGAACGATCAATTTGGCAATCATGGGATCATAATAAATTGGTATATCCATTCCTTGCTCAAACCCATCATCCACCCTGATTCCCGGGCCGTGGGGTCTGATGTATGTTTGAAGATTGCCAATGTCAGGAAGAAAATTATTCTTTGGATCTTCAGCATACACCCTGACCTCTACAGCATGACCATTGATTTTCAAGTCTTCCTGAGAGAAAGACAAAGGCAAACCCTCAGCAATCAATATCTGCTCTTTTACAAGGTCTTTATTGGTAATCATTTCTGTGACAGGATGCTCAACCTGCAATCGGGTATTCATTTCGAGAAAGTAAAAATCCAATTTTTCATCCACTATGAATTCAACAGTTCCTGCACCAAAATAATCGCATGCTTTAGCCACTTTTACTGCTGCCTCTCCCATTGCTTTTCTCATTTCAGGTGACACTACGGGAGATGGGGCTTCCTCAATGACTTTTTGATGCCTCCGTTGTATAGAACACTCTCTTTCGAAAAGATAAACAACATTTCCTTTTTGGTCGCCCAGCACTTGTATTTCTATGTGTTTTGGAGATGTAATGTATTTCTCAATAAAAACCGCTCCATCACCGAATGCAGACTGGGCTTCTGAAATGGCCCTTTGCATCTGTTCTTCAAACTCAGCTTCATTTTCCACGATCCTCATCCCTTTGCCTCCACCACCTGCACTGGCTTTGATCAATATGGGATAGCCTATTTCTACAGCTTTCAATTTTGCAGCAGGAATATCAGAAATGGCCTCATCCGTCCCGGGTACCATTGGAATCCCGTATTTTGAAACTGCATTCTTTGCAGCCAGTTTGCTTCCCATCACCTCTATGGATGCTGGAGATGGCCCAATAAAAATTATTCCGGCCTCAGTTACCATTTTTGCAAATGCAGCATTTTCAGATAAAAACCCATAACCTGGATGAATGGCATCAACTTTAAGCTTTTTACAGGCATCAATAATCCTATCAGAAAGCAGATAAGACTGATTGGAAGGCGGAGGGCCCAAGCATACCGCCTCATCAGCAAATTTGACATGTGGTGCATTTCGGTCGGCTTCACTGAATACTGCTACCGTCTTTATTCCCATCTGTCTGGCAGTTCTCATGATCCTGAGACTTATCTCTCCACGATTGGCTACCAAAAGCTTTTTGATCTTGTGCATATAGGGGTTTATTTCATAAAAAAACAACAACTGCGAAGTAAACAAAATAAAGTCAGTATCTGAAAAGAATACTTGAATTGAAATGGGATTTTTGCAGGGATGAACAAATTATGTTAGTTTTACCAGATTTATTGGATGAAATCATCATTATAAAATTGTAAAACCTAAACGTTTTAAACCTTGGATTTATTTGCAAAATTACAAACCAATCTTGGTCCTTTGGGCAAGCATTCTGAACTTGCTGAAGGGTATTTCGCTTTCCCAAAATTAGAAGGAGAGATTGCTCCTAGAATGAAATTTCAAGGTAAGGAAGTCCTTACCTGGAGTTTGAACAACTACCTTGGATTGGCAAACCATCCCGAAGTCCGAAAAGCAGATGCCGAATCTGCTGCAAAATGGGGCGCAGCATACCCAATGGGCGCAAGAATGATGTCAGGTCAGACTGACCAACACGAGCAATTGGAAAGAGAATTGGCCGAATTTGTTGGAAAGGAAAGTGCTTATCTTTTGAATTACGGCTATCAAGGCATCATGTCAGTCATTGATTCCTTGTTGGACAGAAAAGATGTGGTCGTCTATGATAGCGAATGCCATGCCTGTATCATTGATGCACTGAGGATGCATTTGGGAAAACGTTATGTGTTTCCGCACAACGATATAGAAAACTGTGAAAAACAACTTCAGCGCGCTTCCAAATTGGTGGAAGAAACCGGTGGTGGCATACTAGTCATTACCGAAGGTGTTTTTGGAATGACAGGCGATCAGGGCAAACTTGCAGAGATTGTCAAATTAAAGGAGAGATTCGACTTCAGACTGTTGGTTGACGATGCCCATGGATTTGGTACTATGGGAAAAACAGGGGCAGGAACAGCCGAAGAGCAAGGCGTGCAGGAACAAGTAGATTTGTATTTTTCCACATTTGCCAAATCAATGGCTTCTATTGGTGCCTTCATTGCAGGGGATACCAATGTCATTCGCTTCTTGAAATATAACATGCGATCACAGATTTTCGCAAAATCACTCCCCATGATCTTTGTTGAAGGAGCACTGAAAAGATTGGAATTACTCAAAGGTCAGCCCGAATTGAAAGACAACCTGTGGAAAATAGTCAATGCATTGAAAAAAGGCCTGATTGAAAAAGGATTCAGCATTGGCAAATCCAATTCTCCGGTGACACCTGTTGTTCTTAATGGTACCATAGGTGAAGCGGCTACCTTAAGTAAAGACTTAAGAGAGACGTATAAAATCTTCTGTTCTGTAGTGATTTATCCTGTAATTCCAAAGGGGATGATCATCTTGAGATTAATCCCTACTGCAGTCCATACATTGGCTGATGTCGATGAAACCATTGCGGCTTTTGAAGCTGTCAAAGAAAAATTAACGAGTGGATATTACAAGAATACAGCGTTCGCGGTTTCCTTCGGAGAATAAAAATAATTCAAAAAAAGGCGTTATACTGTTGTTTTATAAACATTTTAGCTATATTGACCGCACAATTAAACTTATCATCAACCAATAAAATTAACTTTTACTATGAGCAGATTTAGCGAAATAAAAGATCTTATCCTAGGCTTGGAAGGAGACTTCGAGAAGTTTTACGACAAGAGCAATCAAGCTGCAGGTACCCGAGTAAGAAAAGGTATGCAGGATCTAAAGAATTTGGCACAGGACATCCGAAAAGAAGTTCAGGACAAGAAAAACGAAGGATAATCAACATAAAAAAAGGTGATCAAATGATCACCTTTTTTTATGTTGAAAAGTATCAAATAGCTCATCAATTAAGGAAAACCTCAGTTGATGAGCTATTTTTTATTTAATTTTTCTGAATCAAAGTAGAAACCTCAACTTTATTGTTTGACCTGTTAACATCCGCTAACCTCAAACTCGGATCAATTTCTACACTTTTCACCTCTGAAACAGGTCTAGCCAAAGTTACTTCTTTGGATTTACTCGTCCAGGGCCATTTTTCAGTCATGGTTCTTTTGGGCATTCCCTTTTCTTCAGGTTTGTCGCCTCTTTGAATCACAAGGGGCAAATAGATCATTTCCTGTGAACCATCCGTATATGTCACCACTACATCCAAAGGCATGGGCATCATACCCACTCTTTCCAAAGAAATTTTAGTATTGTTACCATCTCCTTCTACAGCCTTGATTCCATAATCTATACTTTTGGTGGAAGCTATAAAATAATCATAATACCAATCCAGTTCCAAGCCACTTTCTTTCTCCATTATCCTGATGACATCATTACCATTTGGATGTTTGAATTTCCAATCATTCCATAACCTCAACATGGCTCTATCGAAATTTTCCTTACCTATCACATAAGTCAATTGCTCAACGAATACAGCTCCTTTGTTATAGGTCCCGGGCCCATATGCCGAATTGAGATTGTAATGATCACCATGAGTCGTCAAAGGCTCTTCATAGCCCGCAGTGGCCAATCTAAAATAGGATTTGTAACTGCCATCATGGATAAATTTATTGTCGTTTTCAAATACAGCATCCATGACCACACTTGTGCCCCAAGTAGTAAAACCTTCATCCAACCAAGGCTCGGAAGATTCATTGAATCCCAAAACACCATAATACCAACTATGGATAAGTTCATGTACAGTCACCCCTACTAGGCTTCTGAGGTTTCTGTGTCCTGTAATCAGCGTAGACATCGGATATTCCATTCCTCCATCCCCACCTTGAATAACAGAGTATTGATCGTAGGGATATTTCCCGAAATTGTCACTCATATATTGAATGGCATTGACGGTATAATCTTTTAACTTACCCCAGTTCTCTTCAGTTTTTTCACTTTTCACATAAAGAAAATGAACCATTGGCCCATCTTCCATTTTTACTTTCTCATGGGTATAATTCGGATCAGCTGCCCACATAAAATCATGCACATTAGGAGCGAAAAAATGCCAGGTCAAAGTACTGCCTTTAGGATTGGATACCTTTACTCCAGGTTCTTCATACCCATGTCCGATTTCATTGGCATTTTGAAGATATCCTGTCCCGCCTAGCGTATAGCTTTTGTCAATGGTAATTTTGACATCAAAATCACCAAAATTACCATAAAACTCTCTTCCTACATATGGATTTGCATGCCAACCTCTGACATCGTAAGCTGCCATTTTCGGGTACCATTGTGACATAGAATATCGGATTCCTTCAGCATTGTCCCTACCTGCTCTCCTTACCTGTAAAGGGACCTGACCTTCGAATTCCATATCAAAAACGACAGTTTGTCCAGGTAATATAGATTCCCCCAAATTTACTTCAAGGATAGTCTCCACATGCTTATATTCAACCTTCTTGCCATTCATCAATAATGAACTTACCTTCAAATATCCTATCTCAACCGGACTCAGGTTCTGAATCCTATCCAACACCCTCCTGTCAGGGTCGGCTATGGTCCTAGACCTAACATCCATCATACTGTTAGGCTGAAAAGCATTATAGTAAAGATGGTAAAAAGCCCTTGTCAAGGTATCGGTAGAATTATTTGTGTAATGGAGTTTTTGGGTTCCTTTATAAATATTTCTATTGACATCCATGGTCACTTCCATATCATATTTTACCTTTTGTTGCCATCTATCTGATTGGCCATTTACCAAGGAGAAAGTTCCAAACACAATCGTCAGCAGAGCTGAGGTTACTGTTTTTTTAATCATAATCAACTTATTTTTCAGCTAAAATAGACCAAAATTAGTTCCATACATAAACCGTTGATAAAATTATCCTATGTGCCAGATTTAAGATATTTTGGTATATTCATAGCACAAACAGATTACTACATGAAACAGCTTCTGATACTTTCCATATTTTTACTTGCATTACCCGGATTTTGCTTTGCTTTTCAACAGGACAGCCTCAAATCTACCAAACAAAAGGTCTACACTTTTAAAATTGACGATAACATAGATCCCAGAATGAACCGGAAGGTGAAACTGGCTTTGGAAGATGCGCAGAAGCAGAATGCTGATTTAATTGTCATCGAAATGGATACCTATGGCGGTGCAGTAAACGATGCAGATGATATCCGCACGATGATACTTGAGACAAAAACTCCTATTCATGTATGGATCAATAAAGATGCAGCTTCAGCCGGTGCGTTGATTTCAATTGCTTGTGACAGTATTTATATGGCACCGGGCGCAAGCATCGGTTCTGCTACAGTCGTCATGGGCGGAGGAGGTGATGCCGCACCTGACAAATACCAATCCTATATGCGTTCGATGATGCGAAGCACTGCTGAGGCCAAAGGCAGAGATCCTAAAATAGCTGAAGCCATGGTAGACCAAAATCTGGAAATAGAAGGCATCAGTGAAAAAGGAACTGTAATTACATTTTCGGTATCTGAGGCCATAGCAAATGGTTTTAGTGAAGGTCAGGTCAATTCTGTCGCTGAAGTGGTTGAAAAGCAAGGGTTGGAAGATTTCGAAATCGTGGAATATGATACGGCAGCTGTAGAACAGGTAATCGCTTTCTTCCTCAATCCAGCTGTCAGTGGGTTTTTGATTCTGGTCATATTTGCAGGGATTTACTTTGAAATCCAAACACCCGGTGTTGGATTTCCCTTAGCTGCTTCTTTGACCGCTATGATTCTCTATTTTATTCCTTATTACCTCACAGGCTTGGCCCAAAATTGGGAAATCGCTGTTTTTGTCGTAGGCTGTATCCTGCTGTTAGTGGAAATTTTTGTGATTCCCGGGTTTGGGGTTTTTGGAATCTTAGGGATTATAGGAATCCTTACCGGACTCACATTGGGCATGATACCCAATGATGCCTTTGATTTTACATTTGTTCCTTCAGGAGATTTATTTGCCGCTTTATTGACAGTCATATTGGCTGCTATAGCTGCCATATCCATTATTTTTATTTTTGCCCCAAAGGTCAATCAATGGAAAGCTTTCAGCTCCATTTCTTTGGCCAACACCCAACAAAGTACTGAAGGATATACCTCAACTTCTTATGCCGACAGTCTTTTGGATAAAGAGGGTATCACACATACCCGATTAATGCCAAGTGGAAAAATAATCATTGATGATGAAGTCTATGATGCTTATTCCAGAGGAGAGTTTATTGATAAGGGTGAGAAAATAAAGGTGATCAGTACGGAGGGGACTTCGCTGAAGGTGAAGCGGGTTTGAATTAGTTTTAAATTCATGTTTTTTGAAATAGCTAGAATTCTATTATCTTATTCTGGAAATCAGTCATTTTCAATAAAACTATAATCAATGGTGACGTCCTCAAATGACAAATTCTGAATAATCCCTGTTATTCCCCTACTCACTCCTCACCTCCCCTGATTCTTTTTAAAATTCTCCGCCTGCTCAAAAATCTCCACATAAACTTCATCCCTCTCAACAGGAGGATATCCAAATTCATCGAGTAATAAAATCAGGCCTACCTTCAAAGCAGATTTAATATCGTCCCGTTTATTCCAGTCCGGGAACTTGGCTTGGCCATCCACTAACTCTTTTACAGCTTTTGCCAATTCAATCAGTTTTTCTTCAGGGTATTTGAAGTCATATTTTATACACAATTCTTTCAGGATATCATAAAACGCCTTTTCTTCAAAGTCAATTCCCAAAATATCGCCAGCCGAAAACTCCTTGTGAACTTCCCAAATCATATTGGTAAGTGCCTCGGCCATTTCCTCATAGACTTCACTTCTCAAAATATCACTCTCGTCACGTTGGTTATAGCGTTCTACCAAATCCTGCATTTTTTTGCTGAAGTCAATCCCTTTGACCCGGTTTACTTTTTTGATTTCTGCAATAACTTTGGCCAATAACTGTTGAAGCAATTTGATTTTCGTATTCGGCAATTTGATTTTATCAATCTTCGCCAAATAATCTTCATCAAAAATGTCCTGCTCGGTTTCATCCTCATTACCAAGTTTAAATATTTCCTCAACACCATCACTTTGCAGCGCGTCTTTGATCATTTCCCGGACCTTTGCATTCATTTGGGAAGAATCAGGCGCATTACCTTTGGTAAGCTTGAAAACTATGGACCTCACAGCCAAATAGAAATGGGTATAATCTCTTTCTACCTGCGTCAACTGTTCACTACCTGCACAGATATCATAAGCAGCTTTCAACCGCTTCACCAAGCCCATAAACCGGGTTTCAAATTCTTTGGTCTTTTGCACATACTCCGCCGCCATATTCAAAGTATTCAGTTGCTGAATGGTCGTTCCATGGAAATATTTGGAGTTGTCGAAGGTGTGGAAAATTTTGGCCAAGAGGTCTAAGTGGTTCCTAACAATGATGATCGATTCATTAATGTCTTCGAAGTTGTCCTTATCACCTTCACTGTATTGCTTCAACGCCAGATTCATTTGCTTTTTGATGCCAATATAATCCACCACCAAGCCCTTAATCTTTCCTTCAAATTTGCGGTTTACCCTTGATATGGTCTGAATCAAATTATGTCGCTGTATTGGTTTATCAATATAGATGCTATCCAAAAACGGCACATCAAAGCCCGTCAGCCACATATCCACCACGATGGCAATTTTGAAATTGGACTTTTCATTTTTGAATTGCCTGTCTAATTCCTTGCGGTATTCTTTAGTACCCAATAAGTCGTAAAGTTCCTTCGGGTCGTCCTGTCCTCTGGTAGCGATGAGTTTTATCTGGGTGGGGTGAAGCTCCTGCTTCGCCCCTTTATCCAGCTGCACTCCCCTAAACAAATAAGCGATATGATTTTCAGGCAAATTTGCCTTCACAGGATTATTCAGAATATACCTAACAGTATTGTTAAAATGTTCATCATCCCTGATAAATCTATCCCAATATTCGGGCATCCAAAACTGTGCTGCCTCTTTGTCAATTCCGAGATTAAACCTTTTGTTGTTTTGTAAGGCCCATTTCCCAGTGAATGATTTCCAAGACTGTATTATCCTGACCAAATCACCGCTTGTCCTAATCAAAACATGAACATGATTTGGCATAATTGACCAAGCCAATAAATTATATTTATCGCCGTCGTGGTGCAATAAGGCTTCCTGCACCACTTGAGCCATTTCTCTATTTGCCAAAGCGCAACTTCCTAATCCTTTGTCAAGCCAATATTGATATTTTTTTCGCTTTTCTACGTCTCTTATATCATCAGAAAGATTTTTAATTTCAGCTTCGATTTCTTTTAATACTTCCTGTGGAAGGCTATCGGCTAATCTGAATGTGATAAATTGAATTAAACCATCTTTATTTCGGTGCGGTAGATTTCCATAATGCCACTCTTCCGGGTATCCAAAGTTTTTGGTAAAATATTGAGCGTAATTTGTGCTTTCAATGTGCTCGAAGCTGGAGCTTCGAGAGCCCAGGTGGGCAATGATATTTTTATATAACTCATAGGCGATTTCACGGGTGCTGCATACAAACATCGCCTTACCTTTGACAGTCGAACCCTCTGAAACCCTGTTTTCATAGTGGGTTACAAAATCTTCGGCAACTGCTTTCAACCGGTCAGGGTCACCGATAATGGCATACATCTGTGCCATTTCTTTTTTGCTTTGTTCAATCTGATTTTCATTGCTCCCAATTTCCGCACATTTGACATAATAGTCCTCAATCTCTTTCAGTTTGGTGTTATTCAACAATACCTTGGCCGCCCTTCCTTCGTAGACGATCCTAACGGTGATTTCATCCTTCACCGATTCGGTCATGGTATAAGCATCCACCACCTTTCCAAACACATCAAGCGTGGCATCTATAGGAGTTCCAGTAAAACCTACAAAGGTGGCATTGGGCAATGAATCATGTAAATACTTGGCAAAGCCAAAAGTCTTGGTTACGCCTTTGTCTGTTACTTTAACTTTTTGGTCCAGATTGACCTGACTGCGGTGTGCCTCGTCCGATATGCAGATCACGTTTGTTCGGTCAGTCAGCAATTCGGTATCTTCAGTAAACTTGTGGATGGTAGTTAAAAAAACGCCTCCACTTTGTCTGCCCTCCAATAATTCCCGGAGATTGGCCCGGCTTTCCACACTAATAATGGTATTATCCCCTACGAACTTTTTGGCATTGGTAAACTGCCCGGAAAGTTGGTCGTCCAAGTCGGTGCGGTCGGTAATCAATACGATGGTAGGACTTTCGAAGTATTCACTCTTCATCAACAACCTCGTAAGGTAGAGCATGGTAAAACTCTTACCGCAGCCTGTTGCTCCAAAATAGGTCCCGCCCTTTCCGTTCCCATTGGGCTTTTGTGCCAATTTTATATGGTCATACAATGCCCTTGCAGCATAATACTGCGGGTAGCGGCAGACAATCTTCTCGTTTTTTTTGGAGCTGTCAGGAATGTAAATAAAGTTGCGGAGGATATCCCGGAAACGGACTTTATCAAACATTCCCTGAATAAGTGTGTACATACTGTTAATCCCATCAACCTCCTTGGCCAATCCGGCAATCCTACGCCACGCATAGAAAAACTCATACGGGGCAAAGAACGAACCGGCCTTGTTGTTTACCCCGTCACTGATGACACAAAAGGCATTGTATTTAAAAAGCTCAGGAATATCTCTTCGGTAACGAACCGTCAATTGTTTGAAAGCATCATAGATGGTGGTTTCTTCTCTGATGGCACTTTTAAATTCGATAACCACAAGTGGCAAGCCATTGACATAGACAATACCATCCGGTATGCGTTTTTCTGTCCCGATGATTTCACATTGGGTGACAAACTTGTAAATATTGTTGTCCTTATGATAAGGTGCTTTATCATCATAGGTAAAGTTCCTTTCTTCATCCTCACCGGCTATGGATATCAATTCAATTGCCTCAGGTTGGCGCTGATTGTCCAAGCCGCTGTAATCAATCAGTTGAATATAAATGTCCTTTTGGCTGCGATCTTCTCTTTTGAGAATAAAACCATCTGAAAGCATCCTTAAAAAAGTTTTATTGCTTTCATAGAGGTCAGAAGCGGAAAGGGATTTGAGTTGCAGAACAATGGATTTGGTTTCGTTTACCGTGATGCCATAACTACTGTATTGTTCCAAAAGAAAGCATATCAAATCTTCTTCTATCAATACTTCGTCTGGCTGACGGATAAGGGTAAAACCCAAATGGTGGGAATATCCTTCCATCCCCAACAATTCGGTAAAAGCACTTTCCAATTTTCCTTCAGTAAATTTCATTGGCTCAAAACGTTTTTCCCTCTTTCTGTTAATGTGTATCGCTGTTTGCTGCTTTTGGGCTTTTCGGGTACGGTTAATGCAACAAATTCCAGGTCAATGGCAGGTTGTAAATAAGCTTTTCGGAAATGCTCTCTGTTAGCCAAACCAAGTTTCTCCTGCAGTTCCTGACGGTTATGTGTACCTTCAAACACCTCAAGCAAATTTCTGACTTGCGTGGTGACTTGCATGGTGACTTGCGTGGTGACTTGCGTGGTAGAAACATCCCTTTGGGTTCCCTTTTGAGCTTCTTCTACCAAACGACTGAACAGTGTGATTTCAATACCGCCATTCATCTCCCTGATCTCAGGCTCAGGCAAACCTGCTTCTTTACAAGCATTTATAATTTTCAATGTACCTCGACCCCAAGTTTCGATATAACCGGCCATAAAACAAGCTTTGGCTATTTTTGGATTACGTGGACGGGAGTTGTGTTCTTTTTTTAAATCATCCAGACTTAAGCCATGAGGAAGCAACCCTTCATTCCAAATAGACAGCCTATCGTCAAATACCCGCAATTGAATATGAGCACCCATATAGGTTCTGTGCACTAGGGCATTGAGCAGCATTTCCCGCAGTGCGGCCAAGGGGTATGCGTCTTTTTCTACCCGCTGCATCCCAACAAAGTCTACCGGGCGGATTAAAAATTTATGATGAAGCTGTGTTTGAACCTCATCCAACATCTGAATCAGATTGCCTTCTATTACTTCTTGAAACCGCAAATCTGTAGCGTCTTCGCCAAAACGTCCAATTCTTACTTCTACATTGGGATAAAACTTTCCCGGATGCTTCCCAAACAGTAAAATAGCAGCCCTTTTCAATTTTTTCCCTTCGGTAAGTTGAAGCTTCTCCAAGATTTGAAGCACCGAAAGCCCCTTTGTGATTGGTATTCTGCTCTTTTCTTGACTATCAGATATAAATTTAGCGATACTTGCTTCATCAATGTCTTTTATTGAGGCTCCTTCCTCCACAACATCATCCCAGGTTTTACCTGCTTTTTTGAGCAAAAATTCATTGAGCTCCACACCTGTCAATTCCATTTTGGTACTACCAGTGCGATAATAGTATCTGCCCCGAAGCGAAACGGGCACCGAATAGGGGTTTACCTTTATTTCAATGAATTTCTTTCCGGCTTCTTCCTGCAAATTGATGTCACAGATAATGCCCATCGTATTGCGGATTTTATTGGGGATATCTTCCAATAACTTTTGATGATCCGGCAGATCAACCACATTGCCCTTATCATCTTTGCCAATATAAATAGTGCCGCCAATGGCATTGGCAAAACCACATACCCATTTTAGGTAGTCATCGTGCCAACTTTGTTTCCATTCTATGTTTTGGCGTTCGCTCATTTAGCTTTCCGATTTTCCTTCAGTGATTTTCATTTCGTTGATTTCCTTAGTTTTTTAATGTCAGTCTCGATCTCTTTTTAGTTTTCCTCTTCTTCTATGACGCTTTGCGCTGTGTCGCCCAAATGCGAGACTGCGTTTCCTGAGGGGATTTGACACGGTAACCTACCGAAATGATGACGTCAAGATTATAATGATCGATTTCTCTTTCCACTTCTCGGGAACCTTCCAGTTGAACTATCCGGAATTTCCGGACAGTTGAACTTTTGTCCAATTCCCCTTCCTGAAAGACATTGCCAAGATGCTCACTGATAGTCCGCTTGTCCTTACCAAACAATAGCCCCATCTGTGCCTGGGTAAGCCAGACAGTCTCTTCCTTGAGGCGCACATCGATTTTGATGTTGCCATCGGGATTTTGGTAGATAAGGATATCGCTGTTCATATAGGTTTCAATAAAAGAGATCCTCACCCTGTCCAT
Organism: Aquiflexum lacus; assembly: GCF_015476655.1. Taxonomy (GTDB): domain Bacteria; phylum Bacteroidota; class Bacteroidia; order Cytophagales; family Cyclobacteriaceae; genus Aquiflexum; species Aquiflexum lacus. The sequence goes on along the minus strand of NZ_JABFHF010000006.1, from coordinate 133,085 downwards.
GCGGATATCCCTGCGCTTCCAGAAGCGAGATAAAGGCTTGTTCTAATTGGGATTCAGTGAATTCCATTTATACTTCTACTGGAATATACTTTTCAAAAAAAGACAGAATATCACCAATAAACTGTTCCTCTCTTTGCTCTATGTCCTTTTTTACCCAATCACTAAACGGATAATTTCCTAAATCTAAAACTGTAGCTATTTGGCTTTGTGCATACTTAATTTTCTTAATACCAAAATATCCATTTCCTGCCTGAATATTGAGTTTTTTCTCAAATATGATTTTATTTCCAAATCGATCTAAATACTGTAAAGCATCTGAAATATTCCAGCCATTGTAATTTGTATCTTGCCATTTTTTTGGAAAAATATGCTCAATATCAAAAGTATAAGGAATTATGTTTTGTTGCTTTTGATTTAAATATGCGTGCAAAAGTAATAGTGCACGTGACAATCTAGAAGAGGAGTGTTTTACAATTTCATATCTAAATAATTCTTTATTTAAAACATGTCTATATTTCAGTCCGTCTCCATTAAATATAGAAATGCAAGTATTATAGGTATCATCTTTAATTGCATTTACTGATGGATAATTGATAAACTTAGTGAAAAGATTAGAAATCAGTTGTTTAAGAAACTCTGTAAATTCATTCGAAAAATCTTCAGAACTATAATTTACATAAAAGAAAACTGTGGTAGGGTACTTCCAGAAGTCATTCGGATATAATGATAAACAATGTAAATACTTTTGAGATTCTTGTGAAATTTTATACTCCTCCTCATACTCTTCAGGGTTCTCTTGTGTGTTAACATAATACCAAAAATTAGCCAAAAAGATTATATCATCCATTAAGCCCTCCTCTTTTAGCCTTTTGTTAGAATCTATACTATAAAATTTTCTTAAACCAACTTCCTTGGTTTTATCATTTGCCTCTGCTCTAAGCACATGAGAATAGTATCTAAAGATGTCATCTATTTGAAGATTAGCATATTTACACGTTTGAGTTAATTCTTTCCATGTATTTGTAAAATCTTTTCGTTCTTCCTTAGAGACTTTACTTTTGTAGATTTGAGCTTTAAAAATGTCTGAATCTGATAGAGGTAACCCTCTATCATTAAGTGTTGAGAATATTGTCAACGCAGTTTCTGAGGTTTCACACTCTATTGGTAAAATTATACATTGTGTTAAAATAGTAACGCAAAGTTGCTTCCATTGCAAAGGATTAGACTCTGCGTATGAGTCACACTTCAATTTAAAAAAAATGTAATTCTTTGAATAGTTATCTGTTAATGAAGAGTCTGCTATGCCAGTTTCTAACACTTGATGAAATACTTCATTATCTTCTTCAGTAGCCACCATAGACTCAATATGGATATTTTTGAAATCTTTTACTTTTTGAGAAATTGGATCAATATCCCAAATGCAAGGTGCTATTTGATTTTTCAATCCTTTTACATCATCATCTTCAGGCATTGACTCAAGTTTTTTATAAAAAGCCCTAAGTAAAAGAAAAAAAGAGGTAAGTCGTTGCTGACCATCGATAATCTCCTGGTTTTTGTCTTCATTAATATAGGAGACAATTGTTCCTAAAAAGTAATCTGATCCATCTTGTGCCTCAGACTGAGAGAAACTCTCTATATCATTCCATAATGTTTCGCATTTTTCAATATTCCATTTATAAGGTCTTTGAAAGTCAGGAATTATAAATTTACGTCCTTTTATATCAGTCAGTAACTTTGAAATATTCTTTTTACTTACATGTAAATCTGCCATATGATATGATTGTTTTTAAAATATTACTATATGTCTAATATTAAATTTCGATATCTTTCTTTATGATATTCACCCTTAAAGCCATCAACAATTTTTTTGTATTCTAAATTTCCTATAGCTTTATGCAAATACGCTTCATGAACAAAATTCAAATAGGAAACAATTTCACCTAAACAAGTATGAAATTGTTTAAAATTAATATCTGCATTCATGAAGGTTTCAATATCCCTATAATTTGCTTTTAGTCTTAGTCTATATAAAATATTTAGAAGAGTTGTTTCGGGAATTGTTTTGTAAATAATATCCCAATGTTTTTTACTAAATGATTTTACCAAATCGCCATTTGAATTTTGAAATTCCTTTCTTTTGGAATGTTCCTTCTCTCCTCTTTTTCTTTTATTTAGTGCATTTTCTTTTCGTGTTGATTTCAAAAAAACTCCAATCTGAATTTCTGCTTTATCAAAAGAATCTATGCTTTTCAGTCCATTAAAACCTTTATCAAAATCTTTCTTAAGATTTAGACCAAAATATTTAAAATCCTTATGTTCTCCATTAGCATAAAAGCTAATAGCATTTGGATAATGTGAATCCTTAATCGAATTACCAAAAAGTTTGATAGATTTTTCATGGTTATCATTTGCAATTCCTTGAGATTCATGAAATGCTGTCATTGTAAGGTATACAGAATAGTACGCTTGTGGAAAATGCCAATGAAGAGCAAACTTGTAAAAATCATCTGACTCTGCATCAGAGGCCATGTTGAAAGCACATTCCGTACTCCATGCATTCCAGAGTAATTTTCTACAATCGTCGATTTTTAATACAGGATTTTTTACTTTGATGTTATTATAAAAATTTACCAGCTTTAGATTATAGCGATCCTTATCATTTATGATATGATAGTTGATTGCATTAAAGTGATTGAAAAAGACTCTTGATGGAATTGATTTTTTATATTCTTCCTCATTTTTTCCAATTAAGAACAAAGTTTGATCTCTTCTATTCATAAATTTACTTTTTTATGTTTTCTTTTCCTTCATAATCCTATTAGCCCACCCTCATTTTAATTTTTCAATTTCGCCAACCTCGAAAGCAACAATTCTTTCAGTTGCGATAGCTTTTGGTTTTCTTTGTTTTTCAGATTGATGAAATCATCTTTACTTTTAAAAATTTCCCTTGCAATATCCAGAACTTTATCATTTGGTTTAGCAAAATCAAGATTCATTATATCATCTGAAGTTACCGAAGGGTATGTTGAAACACTCATTTCAGCCTTAGCTTGGAGAAAATTTACCGTTTTCTCATCAGTCAAAAATGAATAAACTAATTCAGGAAAAAGATTTAATTCTTTTACTCTAAAAACTGCAAATCCAGTTGAAACTATAAGATTATCTGGCAGATTTTTAATTATTCCATAATGCTTTAACATTGGTCTAACTGTTGAAAAAATAATATCGTTGTTCTTTACTTTTCTTCGTGCTCGACTTGGGATTTCATCGTATTCTAAATCCAATTCGTGTAATTCATTAATTCTATTTTTTGTGATATTGCTGGTGTCCAGATAGAGGATGGATTTAAAATTATCATTGCTCGATAAAGTTTCAGGATTGCACTCTAATACATCACCAAGCTTTCCAACTTCCCATCCCTTCGGAATCTCCTTCCCCATCTCCTCATTCCAAACCATTTCCCCACCATTGCTTTTATATGGTTTGCCATTTGCATCAGGAAACTCAAAATCCACAAACCACTCCCTATATATCGCCTGTGCGGTTTCTTCGAGTTTTTGGATCAGTTGTTGGTTGAGGGCAATCCGGTTTTGGATGACATTGTATTCCTTGACGATTTCTCTTTGTTTGGTGATGGGGGGAATGGGTAAACCCATGTTTTCAAAATCTTCCCATTCTAAACTTCCTCTTACCCCACCAACTGCATGGAAACAAGCCTCTCGGTCAAACTCTGACCGGGTAAACCACATCATTAAATATTCTGGCAAAAGTTCTTCACTGTCCTTTACTTCAAAAATCGGATAAGCCTGTGAAATAATGGCTTCATCTACCTCCTTTAAAAGCGCCACAGGCATTTTCTTATCACGCCTTACCTGCATGGTACTACAAGCAAATTGGTTCTTTCGAATTATCTTATAATTCTCCATATCTGTTCCAATAATATTGGCAACAGAAGGGATAAACTGCTTAGAAATACTCAAACCCAAAAGATTTTTTACCTTCAGTCCTTTGTTTCGTTCATCCACTTGCCGGATATGGTCACCAATCCGTCTATAATTCGATTTCATAACCCAATTCTTTAAAAACGGTTAGGAAATCATTTTTGGAGGCGGCTTCGGCTTTTAGCAGGTCTGCAAACTCGCTTTTCAGGATTTTCATCTTTTCATCAAAATCAATATTCTCGTCCCTGTTTACAAATTCTATATATTTGCTTGGGACAAGGGAAAAATCTTTTTTGACTACTTCTTCAATGGAAGCAGAGTAACAGAATTCCGGGATATTTAAATAGGATGAAGCTGGAGGTTCATTTAACCCAGCCGTTTGCCACTGGTGGTAAGTGCCAGTAACCTTACTTAAATCTTCTTTTGAAAATTGAATGTATTTTTTCTCAAATGGAATACCTATTTGGCGCAAGTCCATAAATAAGATTTCTTTTTCCCTGTCACGGTAGTTTCGGGTTTCATCTCCAATTTGTCGGGTATGGGCTTTTTTGTTTTTATTTAAAATCCACAAAGTAACGCTGATGTTAGTAGTGTAAAACATGTTTTGTGGCAATACCAAAATCGCTTCCACCAGATTATTTTCAACCAACTTCCTCCGGATTTTGTATTCTTCACCTCCGCCACTGAGTGCACCGTTTGCTAGGATAAATCCTGCAATGCCGTTTTCGGAAAGCTTTGACACCATATTTAAAATCCAGCCATAATTGGCGTTGCTCTTCGGCGGCACATCATAACCTCTCCATCTTGGATCATCTTTCAGTTCATTTTCTGCCCGCCAGTCTTTTTGGTTAAAGGGAGGGTTGGCCATGATAAAATCTGCCTTCAGGTCCTTATGTTGGTCATCGGCAAAGGTATCCGCAGCTTTTTCTCCCAGATTACCGCTGATGCCCCGGATGGCAAGGTTCATCTTTGCAAGCTTGTAAGTGGTGTTGGTATATTCCTGCCCGTAGATAGAAACCTCTTTTTTATTGCCATGATGGGCTTCGATAAACTTGATACTCTGCACAAACATACCGCCCGAACCGCAAGCAGGGTCATAGATAATCCCTTTGTAGGGTTCTATCATTTCTGCAATCAGGTTGACAATACTCTTGGGTGTATAAAATTCCCCTTTGCCTTTTCCTTCAGCGAGCGCAAATTTGGATAAGAAGTACTCATATACTTTGCCTACCACATCCTGCTTGGGGTCCTTGAGCGTATCGATGTCATTGATGGTATCCAGAAGGGAGGCAAGCTTGGTGATATCGAGTCCCAAGCGGGAGAAGTAATTATCAGGTAAGGCACCTTTCAGTGCTTTGTTGTTTTTCTCAATGGTATGCAGGGCGGTATCAATAAGGAGGGCAATGTCATTTTGCTTGGACTTTTTGATCAGAAAACCCCAGCGGCTGCTTTCTTCCAAAAAGAAGACATTGCTCATATTGTAGAAATCTGGCATCTCTAAGTATTTCTCTTTGCCCTCAGCTATCAGTTTGGCGCGGTGGTCTTCAAACTTATCGCTGGCAAACTTCAAAAAAATCAAACTCAACACCACGTGCTTGTATTCGGCAGGTTCTACACTGCCTCTCAGTTTATTGGCAGCATCCCATAGGGTGACTTCAATGGGCTTATCTTGGGTTTGTTTGGTTGCTTTTACTTTTCTTTTCGCTTTGTTGGCGGGCTCTTCTTTTTGGATGGGCATTATTCTAAATTAATGATAACAGATTTGTATTCTGCTAATTTAGTCCATTTACCCTATTTATTCCTATCCCGTAAACAGGGTATTTTTAAGGTAAACGCACTATTTATTAAAGGAAATTGGTGATTTTAGTAAAGTGAATGGGAATTATTAATGGGGAAAAAATCATAGAACTTGAGTGATGGAGATTTTTATTCAATTTAAATCACTTTGGTACAAACGTATCATAAAACACAATTTGACCGTTTTTAGTACTTACAAATTGAATTTTCATTTATTTCTTTGGATAATCTTCTCCCATCAGACTTCTCAGCACCGATTCTTGCCAAGTCCGAAGCCGGGTTTCCAGTTCATTTGCAATTTCCACTTTTATTTCAATCAGGTTGTGTTTCTCGGCAGGGTCTTCCCTTACATCATATAGTTCCCTGAGCGCTCCTGAATTGGCTTCACCATGGATCACCAATTTATAACGGTTGTCCAAAATAGCCCTGGGTCCTCCAAAATCTTCCTCTTGTATATCAGGGTGATGAAAATTCTTGAAATCCCTTGTATTTATTCCCTCCATCAACTTGACCAAGGGACTCGTTCCTTTCTGTAATTCCGAACTAATATAATCCAAGGGCTTGGATCCTGCTGCTTGCCTTCTCGGTCTGCCATTCCAAAATCGGATGGGTTCTTCCCGCTCAACCATTTTACCATCAAAAAGAGGCAATAAGTTGATACCGTCCAAAGGTCGGTCAGGCAAGGATTGGCCTACAATGGCACATACTGTCGGAAGCAAGTCGGTGCTGACAGCATTGACAGCGCTAAACATAGGTTGGGGAATCCGAACAGGCCATTCAAGCACACTCGGCACCCTGATACCCCCTTCATAAACATCTCCTTTTTCACCTTTAAATGGAACAGTAGCGTTCCCTTCTTTTGGTGTACCGTTATCCCCAAAATACCAAAGCAGGGTATTGTCCCGTATCTTCTCATTGCGCAGATAATCCCGTAAGGTTCCAATAGATCTATCCATGGCCGTGATTTCTGCAAAACGCTCCTTCAATACATCCCGTTGCAGCCTTTCTACTGGATAGCCTGTTTCATTTGAAGTCAGTTTTACCATTTTGTCACCAAATTCCTTGGGCAAATCGTCATAAAGCGCCAAGTCTTCGGGCAAACCACTATATGGCTCATGAGGGGAACCATACCAGATCACGACGAAGAAAGGCGTTCCTTTTTCTCTCGAAGTTTTTATAAATTGAATGGCTTCGGTTATGAGGATTTCAGAACTTTCACCTTCATAGCGTTCCTCTTTGTTGCCATTTCGGGAAAGGTGAGGGTTCATTTCAAAAAAGTTGTCATGCGAGAGGTATTCATCAAAACCCATAGCCTTGGGATTGGTGGGTGAATCAGCCTTGACGGGTCCCAGATGCCACTTGCCAAAATGGGCCGTGGTATAGCCTGCCTTTTTCATGATTTGTGCAATACTGATTTCCTCAGGACGGATGGAAAATCCCGGAGAAAAAGTACCATAGCGATTGGGGTGACGCCCGGTGATGATGCTTCCCCGGGTGGGCGAGCATGTCGGAGAGGCTGAGTAGAAGCGATCCATCCTCAATCCTTGGGCCGCCATCTCATCCAATACAGGGGTATGCAAATACGGGTGCCCATTATAACCAGTTTCATCCCAACCATGATCGTCACCCATTAGAAGAATGATGTTTGGTAATTCATTTAATTGGTTTTCTTCTTTGCTTTCTTGACAAGAAATGAGAAATATCAAATAAAAAAGACAAAAGGTGATTTTGGGGGGCAGTGGATTTTTATACATAATTTGGGTTGCGGATTTGGGGATTTTATGCAATTTAGCAAAGATAAAACGATCGGATTCGGTATTTGAACCATTGAGATTTGTTTTTAAGGTACAACTGCTTAAATCAGAAATTTTCTTTTAAAGCCATCATATTGTATTACTTAAGTCTGCCATAAATGTCTCTCTCTTGCCCTGTGGGGCTCCTGCAAATATTACTATGGTCCCTGCTTTTGCAAATCCTGATCTAAGTTAGGAAAAATCTACATCCATTAATTGGGACTTAGATCTTGAATTTTTAAAAGACTGCATACCAAAAAAACCAGCCCGGAGGGCGGACTGGTTTTGTTATCGATAATCCCATTTTAATTTATATGTTTTCCTTGACACATCTTAATCTGGTATGAGTTAATTCTCACTGGATTTCATCCTTCTGGAAACCATCTATCCCCTACAGTTGGAATCATTGTGTAAAACAAGTCCCATAGAAAAACCATTTGGAATTAAAGGATTACTCAGGACTCTTAGATTTTTAAAACTCTTTAATCTGAAGCAATTTATTATTGCTTGATTTCCGAGCGTTTTAAATGGGAGGGGAAATCCGCCGCAGGTGATCCATTTTCATTTCTGAGGTCTTGTTTCCCACCCCTATCCGGATACAGTGGGATATACATCCCTGATGTGGCCGAAAGTTGTTCGAACAATTCCACATTCATTTTCTTTACAATATCCTGATAATCTGGATGTCTGATCAGATTAACCGCTTCATTAGGATCTTCGGCCAAATCATACAATTCATCCGTATCCCAAATTCCATGGTAATGGATGTATTTATAGCGGTCACCCCTGAGGGCATGAAGGGTGGGCGTATGCGGAAAATTTCTTTCCCAGTAATACTCATAAAGAAGGCCTGTTCGCCACGACACTTTTTCTCCCTGAAGCAGGGGAAAGAAACTTTCGCCATCCATATATTCCGGAGCCTTCAACCCTGCGGCCTCAAGTATTGTTGCCCCAATATCTATGTTGGCCACTACCTCATTGACTACAGTTCCCGGTTTGATCAGACCTGGAGATAATGCCAACATAGGCACTCTCATCGATGCCTCGTAGGCGTTTCTCTTATCTATCAGACCATGTTCGCCAAAGGCAAATCCATTGTCTCCCATATAGATGATCAGGGTAGAAGACAAAAGATTTTCCTTTTCCAGGTAATTTATCACCTTCTCTACAGATTCATCCACAGCCAATAATGCTTCCCCATATTTTTTATAATATTCTCCGATATCCAGGTCACTGTGATAAGGGAATTCTACACCATGCCATGAATTCCTCTGATTCTGCACCCACATCGGAGCTCCTTTATGCGTGCCATGCATCAAGGTAGGCGGCAATTTAAAATCATGGTCGCGGAATTTACCCTTATGCCTTTCGGCCGGAGTGAAATCAGCATGTACCGCCTTATGGGAAAGGTATAGCATAAAGGGTTTATCCTCCTGCCTGTTTTCGAGCCAATCCAAAGCATATGTTGTCAATTCATCTGTGATATATCCTTTTTGAGGTACGCTTTTACCATTTACGTTCAATCCATCTTTGCTGGGGAGGTAAGTACCCTGACCTTTAAAAGAAACCCAGTGGTCAAATCCCCGCTGCGGATCATCGTAATGGCCTCCCATGTGCCATTTTCCCACCATAGCGGTCTGATAACCGGCCTTTTGCAGGTATTGGGAATAAAAAATCAACTGCTCCGGCACAGGGTTATTATTATCTACCACGGTATGCTTATGAGCATAAAGGCCTGTCAAAATAGAGGCCCGGGAAGGAGAACAAAGAGAGGTAGTGACAAAAGCATTGGGAAGATAAGCCCCTTCTTTTGCCATCCTGTCCAGGGTGGGTGTTATAAAAAATGTCTGGGCATTCAGAAATCCCAAAGCATCAAACCGGTGATCATCTGTCAAAATAAAAACAACATTCATTGGTTTTGCACTATCGGTTTTCTCCAGTTCCAAAGAAGCATTTTCCTGCTGAACCCCAGCATTTTGGGCAGACAGATTGGTGCCTGTTCCCAAGAGCATCAACAACAGAAGGAACCGTATTCCTAGCTTATGGTATTTCATTATTTTAAGGTTTAAGATTTTTTTGTATTTATGTTATATTAGGCTTAATAGTTATCCGGTTCTTTGCCTATAACCCAAATAAACCAACTCTCCTGTACTACTATCGGCATCGAGGTGACAAGGCAAAGTACTTCCTGTACTTCCATGTTTTTTATAGTTCAAAATTTTCATTATCCAAACTTTAAAATTACCTCCCTACTTCTGATGAAATGTCTCTGAAATGAATCCCAATACCTCAGGCAAGGATTCCCTCCAATAGGTCCAAGTATGGGCCCCGTTCCGGATTCTGAATTCATGGGGAATTTCCTTCTTTTTCATGGCAATATGTACCAAACTGTTTCCTTCATACAAGAAATCATCATCACCACAATCAAAATACCACTTGACGGATTTCATGGCTTCAGGATCATTGAGTTCGATTTGTCTTAAGGCCTGATGTCTGTCATAAAATGCAGTTAGCGTATTTGGATTTTTGACGGTGATTTTTTTTGGTTTCCAAACCTTGTTTGAATTCTTCAAAAGTATTGCTTCTGACCGCTGCGCTTAAGGGACAGGAAGAAGAAAATAGGTCTGGTCTGTGCATGGCGTAGATAAAGGAGCCTCCACCACCCATAGATAGTCCTGCTATCGCACGATACCTTTTTTCGGATTTGATCCTGTATTTCTTTTCAACTTCCGGCATCAGTTCTTCAAAAAAGAAATCCTCATACCGCCATTCATTGTTGACATCGTTGAAATATCCTCGTCTTCCAGTATTGGCATCCGGCATGACGATGATCATGACAGTGGCTTTCCCTTCTTTGATGGCCTGATCGGTAATATGCTGCACCTCACCAAATTGCACCCATCCCGTTTGGTCATCACCCGCACCATGCAGCAAGTATAGCACAGGGTAGGAGCGTTCAGAACTTTCATATCCGGGAGGGAGATAAATGGCGTATTTCCTCTCCATTTTCAGGATATTGCTGTTCATGACCAGATTGTCAAATACTTTGCTTTCCTGAGAATAGACAGGATAAGCAATCATCAATAGGAACAAAAATAAGATTAGGTTACGATTCATTTATGTTTTATAAAACTTTAGAGGTTTATTTGGTCAATCTGGTCGTTGCCAGGGTGTTTTCCCACCTTCTTGGATATGGGACATCAATAAATTGTTTAGTTTTTGATAAATTTTTTGATTTTGATCTATAATATTATTTTCCTCTCGGGGATCCTCCTTAAGATTATAAAGTTCCATGGGCTGGTAAGGGCTGTTTTGTAACAATTTCCAATCACCAAGTCGAAGAGCATGATAAGCTTTACCCCCATACCAAGTTCCTCCTTCCCTCCTTACAAAATACAGGGGTCTTTCTATTTCCTCCATAGTTTGTCCCATTAGGGTCGGTAAAAAACTTCTGCCATTTATCTCATGATCTACCTCAACTCCTGCCACCTCAGCAAGTGTAGGGAAAATATCCATGGATAGGTTCACTTGTTCAGAAACGGTTCCCGGCTTAATTTTTCCCGGCCAAGAAATGACGGTAGGAACCCTTAACCCACCTTCGTACATGCTTTGTTTGCCATCTCTTAAAGGGCCATTATTGGCTAAATCACGTAGAAATCCCCCATTGTCACCGGTAAAGATAATGAGTGTATTTTCATACTGACCGCTTTCCTTCAGTGCATTCACCACTTTGCCGATACCATCATCCATATGTTCTATAAAGGCTACCAAGGCAGCTCTTTTATTACTAATATTGGGCTCTCTGTTTTTTACTTTTACCAGCCACTCTTCAGGAGGTTGAACCGGAAAATGAGGTGCGTTGTAGGCCAAATAAAGAAAAAAAGGATCGTCACTTTTTCCCCTTTCCTTGATATAATCTATTGACCATTGGGAAAATAGATCTGTAGCATGACCTTCGGGATCAATTGTTTCCTTATTGAGTCGCATATAGTTTCTCCCATGTCTCCTATGGATCCAATAATCATCCATCATATCCTCTAGCCAGCCATGGAAAAGGTCAAAGCCGTGTTCATTCGGTAGATTGGGACTTTCAAATCCCAGATTCCATTTTCCGATATGTGCTGTATGGTATCCTGCAGTTTTTAGCATGGCCGGCATTAGCACGGTGCGAGGATCCAAATACCCCCAGCTGTTATCAGGAGTAGATCTTATCAGACCCGGTACTCCAACATGATCCGGATATCGGCCTGACATCAACGAAGCCCTCGAAGGTGCACAGACAGGGGAATTTGCATAAAAATAATCCATTCTCATGCCTTCATTTCGAATTGCATCAATATGTGGTGTCAGGATGTCCTTTGTCCCATAATAAGACACATCATGGTAACCCTGATCATCTGTAAAAATGAGTAGGACATTTGGTTTTTGTACGGGGGACTCTGTTTGGGCAACCCCCTCCGAGGTTATTAATAAATATGTAAAAAACAATAAAATTTTTAGGTAATAATCTTTCATCAGGTGTTATTTTAAATACTATTAATTTATTTTCCTTTTGGAATATCCAATTGAGCATCTTCATAAGGTAACAGCGCGCATCTCTAGCCTTTCCTTGACGAGGATCACCTAATTCAGACCATCTCTTTACTGTTAATTGCCAGCAAGCTAAGCCACCCGTGTAGGTGAACACACGGGGGCATTGAAATGAAAATCAGTAAAGCAGATGCCCTTTCGGACCATCCGAAATTGCGGTTTGAAATCAGAGGCAATCATAACATCCACGACTTCCATATTTCTGCCCACCAGCTATTTTGATGATAATGCTGGACACTTTCTTACTAAGGAATGATGGCAAATAACTGTTCCAGAAAAGGGCTACAAATAGAAAGAAAAAGGGTTTTAATTGGATGTGATCCTTCATAATTACCTCCTATTTAATTAAAACCAAATTATCTCACAAACCGATATACATATGTTTACCATCCCGGATTTTGTTCAAGGTTTTCATTTAAAGCAATTTCTCGATCCGGAATAGGCAATAGGTTATAGAATTCCAAATAACCATTTGGAAATCGGGTCTCAATCAAATTACCCAAATGATCTCTAATTTCCTGTGGGTAAATATCTTTCCCAATTCTCCATCTTTTAATATCCGCCCAATATAACCCCTCCATTGCAAATTCAATCCGCCGTTCATGGCGTAGCTTTTGACGCGCTTCTACTTGTGATAATCCCATCGGTAATCGTGTGATTTTAACATCGTCCCGCTCAGTTCTAATTCTATTAATTAATTCTATCGCTTCACCCAGATCCCCATTGGTTTCTATAATTGCCTCAGCCTTAGATAATATCACATCTGCATACCTAAGAATTATATTATTTAAATAAGATTGACCAGAGGGAGGTAGATCTGCTTCCGGTTCTATACGGTACTTGCGGGTACTCAAATGCCTAATTCTATTTCCAGGATGATTGAAGGCTCCTCCAGGATAAATATAATTGGGAAATCTATAGCCTAGAAAATAAGAACCTGGAACAACCACAGTAAATTCGAGACGGGGATCCCTTCCTTCATAGGGGTTTTGGGGATCCACAGCTGAACCATCAATCATTTCATAGGCGTTTACCAAATCATCAGTTGGCACATACCTGCTACCTCTTACCCAACTGCCTGTTCCCGTTCCGCAAAATTGATCATGAAGTGATCCTTGTGAGTTTTCACCTATCATGTATTGAATATCAAAAAGAACTTCTTGGTTGTTTTCATTTTCCGCTCTGAATAATCCTTCATAGCTAGGGAAAAGAGAATATTTCCCCAAGCCTTCAATTTCTGCTATTACTTTCAAAACCTCCTCATATTTATTCTGATATAAATAAGCTCTCATTTTCATTCCCAATGCGGCACCTTTGGTAGCCCTTCCCACTTGAGGGGCATCCACACCCAGATTATCTATGGCAAAATTATAGTCAGAAATAACTTGACTCCAGACCTCATCTGCAGAAGCTCTTTTTAGTTTTCTAGCTTCCTCTGTTGTTATACCCTGATCAACAATTGGAACCCCTCCATAACTTTCCACTAGAATGGAATAAGCGAGACCTCTTAAAAATAAGGCTTCCGCCCTATAAATGTTCTTTGCATTCTCAGTCAATTCTACCTCATCCAAAGCACTTAATAAATAATTTGCTCTGGAGATAATTGCATATGACCTGGTCCACCTAAATGTGACAATCATCCCATCACTGGTATTTAACCGACCACTAGCTATCCGGGCCAAAGGGAAATTTCCCCAATTATAAGCATTTGGAGTGGCCCCATCTAGAAGGCCAAATCCAAAAAGACCCTCAGTAGCAATTGCGTTTTCCCGTAATAGGCCATATACGCCATTTAATAGTAAATTGATATCCGATTCGCTTTCTGGAAAATTAGCCGAAGTAATTCTATCCTCAGGAAAAAATTCCAAAAAATCATTTACACAACTGTTTGCAGGTAACAAAAATATCACCAAAATTATATGTAATATTAAATTCTTAGCTTTCATAATATTAGAAGTTTAGGTTAGCACCAAATGAAATGATTCTAGGGGTGGGATAAATATCCCTGCCTGAATTAAATGTATTTCTTTCAGGGTCATAACCCTCATAATCTTTGCTGACTATCACAAACAAGTTTTGCGCATTACCATATACGTATAATTTCTGTAAGCCCAGTCGGGAAGTGAACGCGACTGGGAAGGAATAGCCTAACTGAAGGTTTTTAAGTTTTATAAAATTAACTTCCTGAACCCAAAATGAAGATTCCGACCTATCCCATACATCGTCAAACTTAACACTTGGTATGTTAGTATTAGGATTTTCAGGAGTCCATCCATCCCGCCATCTGGTTGAAATAACCCGATTTTCCCATCTTAAATTGGTAAAGTCATTTTGGGTATACATATTAACACCGAGAATTCCTTGAAATAAAAAATTTAGGTCAAAACCCTTATATTTAAGGTTTTGGGAAATTCCAAAGGTGAATTTAGGTATACTATTACCTAATTCCTGCCTGTCTTCAAAAGTAATCCTTCCATCATTATTTAAGTCCTCAAACTTTAAATTCCCAGCTTTCGGTTTTAATGGATTGGAATGCATATGCTCCAGGGCTTCTTCGTCAGTTTGGTAAATACCTATTGCTTTAAAGCCATATAAAGCCCGATAGGAATAACCTTCTCTTATTAAAAAAAGTTGATCAGGGGAATTTCCTCCTCTGAACTTAGTAACCATGTTTTCGATGTAAGTGAAGTTTAAACCTGCATTATAACCGAAATCATCCCTGCCTAGTTTGAGATTATTATAATTGATCATAAATTCAAAACCATTATTAATCATTTGCCCAACATTTTCATTAGGGGCAGTTAGTCCACCCAAAACCAAAGGAATAGGTAATTGAACGATTATATTATCAGTCGTTTTTGCAAAATAACCTGCTTCCAAAGTAATCTTATCATCAAATAAACCAAGTTCTACACCTACATCTAACGTTGAAGTAGTTTCCCATGTAATATTTTCATCAATTAGGGCTGTTACAGCTGCACCGGGAGCAAAATTTCCATTATAATTATAACTTAGGTTGTTATTCTGATTTATCACTGTTAAATAAGGCCAGAAATCGACAATATTTTGATTGCCCAACTGACCCCATGAAACACGTGTCTTTAAATTGGAAATGGAATTAAATCTTTGCATAAATGCCTCATCCGAAATTCTCCATCCTGCGGAAAATCCAGGAAAAACACCCCATCTATTTCCCGTCTTAAAACGTGACGATGCATCTGCCCTTATATTTGCCTCAAATAAATATTTCCCACTTAATGCATAGTTAATTCGCCCAAAGTAAGAAAATATTCTTAGCCCTCGCATATTACCTTCGCCCTGTATTCCCGATGTTCCCGCATCCACCTGGGATAAACCTTCCTTTGGAGGCATGGTCCTTCGCGCGAAAACATTTTGAAATTTATTCGTTTCAAGTTGAATGCCTGCAATTGCCCCAACATCATGAATCCCTCCAAAATTTTCGTTGTAATTTAAGGTTGAGAATAAAATGTTACTCATTCTAGAAACCTGGGCCCGGCTTATTTCGAGACCCTCTCTATTATAATTTCTAGTAATGGTTTCCTGTCCAGAATCGGTATATCCAAAAACACTGGTATTAAATCTGTCAGTAAGCATCCAACTCCCATTAGAGGCAAATGTGGTCCTTGAAAAAAATTTATCGCTAAATTTTATTTCCGCTGCAACATTTAAGTTCAATATATTCTCTTCAGTTTTAGTCAATCCATTTGCAGCATCAATTAAAGGATTTCGATTATCATAAAGAAGATTACCCTGTTCGTTAATCGCTTGAACCGATCCAAATCTACCATCGCGCGTGAAAGGAGCTATATAAGGTGTCGCTCCAGTTAACATCTCGAAAACTCTTCCTAAAGAACCATAAGTTACATCTGCATAAGGCTCATTTGAATCCCTCCTTAAATAGTTAATTCTACTGCTTACCTTAAACCAATTATTAACATTCGATTCAACATTTGCTCTCAATCCGTACCTGGTAGAACCTGTATTGGGAATTGTCCCATCTTGGTTTAAATAATTAAACGACATGAAAGAGGAAGTATTAGTGGAACCTCCCCTAATTGAAAGGTTATGCTCCTGAATTGGTGCGGTATTGAAAAGTTCACTAAACCAATCTGTATTGGGATATTTATAAGGATCATTACCATTTCTAAACGCCGTTATTAATTCGTCCGGGTATACAGGACTCGAACCTTGATTGACCAATGCCAAGTTGCTTAGTTCCATTTGTTCGGCACTGTTGTTGATCACATCAAATCTTCTTCCCAAGGATTGAACACCCATATAGGAATTTAAATTTACCTGCATTTTTTCATCTTTTTTACCCATTTTAGTGGTAATCAAAACAACGCCATTTGCGGCTTTAGAGCCAAAAATTGCTGAACTTGCAGCATCTTTTAATACCGATATGCTCTCTATGTCATTTGGGTTTATTTGGTCAAAAGACCCTTCTACCCCATCCACTATGATCAGAGGATTGGAATTGTTTAAAGTACCCCAACCTCTAACCCTAATTTGGGCTCCATCACTTCCTGGTTTACCGGAATTCTGACTTACCCAAACCCCAGATGCTGTTCCCCCTAGTGCTTGGGAAGCATTGGTTATAGGACGGTTCATTAACTCATCATCAAATTTTACCGTGGAGATGGCTCCTGTTAAATTTATCTTTTGCTGGGAACCAAAGCCAACTACGACCACTTCTTCTAAAGATGTCGCATCAAGCGCCATGCTAACATTGATAACAGATCTGTTATCCAAAGAAATCCTTTGGATCTCGTAGCCAATAAATGAAAAAACAAGGACCGCATTTTCAGGTACCGTAAGCGTATAATTTCCATCCAGATCCGTCACAGTCCCAGTGGTGGTTCCCGCTACGGAAACAGTAGCTCCGGGAAGACCTTCTCCCTTTTCATCAGTTACTTTTCCACTGACAGTCACTTCAGGAACTACACGAATGGTAACCTTACTGGTTTGGACTGACTGAGACTTTACATGTATGTTTTCATTGACCTGCTTAAAGCTCAGGTTGGTCTGTGTGGCAAGGGCCATCAGCGTTTCGTAAAGGCTTTCACCCTTACTATAAATATCAACAAATGGCACATCCTTGAGCTCTCTTTTGGAAAATACAAAATTGAAATCTGTCTGTCTTTCCAATTCTGAGAAAACCCTTTCTATTTTTACTTTATCCAGAGCAAGGATCACTTTGACATCCTCAATGCTTTTTACCTGAGCATTTCCATCTCCTGCAATGAGGATACTCATGGAAAGACTTTGGAGAAAGAAAGCAATGGCAAATAGTTTAGTCATGTAGATTACATGGTTTAGTACGCATTTTTTCATATTTTTACATCGTTTATTTAGGCTAATGCTAATTGGTTAAATGAACTTTTGCCGGATTAGGGATGGCAGTCCCTTTTCCGGTTCCTTAATTTACCATAGATGAGTTATCATTTACGGTCTTTTTATTTTGTCACCATAGGCAGTTTTTTTTTATTTGAATTTCAGGACTACTTTATTATTTTTTATTTCATAATCAAATCTTGCCGAATAACTCAATCCCTCCAAGACATCCTTAAGGCTCTGATCATTGAACCTCGCTGATATTTCAAGGTCTTTGGCAGGCCTGTTCAGGAATTGGATTTCCACTCCATACCAATTTTCCAAAACCCTTTTGATTTCAGCCATCTGGGTCTGTTCAAACACGATGGTCTTTTGGGTCCATGCCAGCACCTTTTCTTTATCGAATTCACCTTTTTCGACTTTTTGACTTTCCGACTTAAATCTTATGGCTTCCCCAGGGACCAAACTGATACTTCGAGGATCTTCCATGTCCACACTGACCTCCACCAAACCGGTCAATAAGGATACCTCCAACACTTCATTCTCAAATGCTTTGACATTGAAAGAAGTGCCCAAAACCTGCGTGGAAACCTGACCCGTCCTCACAATAAATGGTCGATTAGGATCTTTAATTACCTCAAAAAATGCCTCGCCTATCAACTCTATTTCCCTTTGATGCGATTCGAAATTTTTGACATAGCGCAGGGAACTTCCTGAATTGAGAATCACTTTGGAGCCGTCCCTTAGGGTAAGATTGGATTTCACTCCAGGTGCGGCAATATGTTCTTGGTATTCAATCGGAATTTCAGTAATCAAAGTAACTTTAGGTTCAGTCACATAATGGAGAGAAAAAGCCAACATAAAGGCCACGGCAAGGATGGCCACCATCCTGTATAATTGATTGTGTCTGGAAATGGAATGGATGTAAACAGGATACTTTTTAAGGCTGCTTTGGGAATCCAAGGGTATAATCTTACCTTCAAATTCATCAGGTTTTATTACATCCAGCGACTTTTCGATATTTGACCATGCGGCCTTGACCCTGTTTTCATCTACACGACCTGTACTCCTGGAGAGGTTCAAAAGTATTTTTCTGGCCAAAACAATATCCTGATTTTTAGAAGGATTTCTTTTGAGATACTCCTCCCAATAAATTTTTGTCTCCGCATCTGGATTCAGTACCCATTTTTTGAATTCAGGGTCCAAAACAAAATCTTCAATGCTATATTCGGATTTGCACATAATAAAAGGTTTACATTTTAAAGGAGACAGCAAGGCAAAAAAGTTATCCTTATAAAGGAAAAAAATTTATATTTTTTTTAATTAGTGGTTTTTACCTGGGTTTTGATCGACACTTATAGGATGTTCTTTTCGTTCCAAGTTTAAAACATTTTGAAAATGTTCAGAATAGGTAATGACTTCAGGTTACCCTCTTGGCAGCCGTCATTCTGAGGCACGAAGGATCTCTGGAGGTTGGCGGGCTTTATTGTTTTAACAAAAAAAATAATGGGACCAAAAAAGAAATTACAGGGAACAAAAGGCTATATCACCAAAAGTTGATATCTGGAAACTTTTGTATCCTTTTGTCACTTTTGTGGTTCAAATAAAAATATTTTTGGTTTTGTAGATCACTTTAGTCCAGATCCCTGAAAACATACTCCAGATCAAGTTGGAATCCTGCAATAGTCTTAGAATCCAGAATATCTCCCGATGTAAAAAGTCTGGACGGAACGTATTTCCCTTTTACCAATGTATAGGTCATGACAGTCTGTTCGTCGGGATGGATGATCCAATACTCCCCAACGCCGCTTTCTTCATAGACCTCATATTTATATTTAAGTTCCTTTTTGTTGCTGCCCGGCGAAAGAATTTCAATGATCAAATCCGGCGCACCGACACATCCCAACTCATCCAGTTTGCTTTTATCACAAATCACACAAATATCAGGTTGGACCACGGTGTCTATGTCTTCGTTCCTTTTGGATTTTACAGGCAATCGTACATCAAAGGGAGCTTCATAAACCTCGCAGGGATGATCTTCCAGAAAATTAAACAATCTATTAAAAATTTTTCCTGATATTTTCTGGTGGATCCTTCTCGGTGCGGCAGCGGCCTGCCGGAATACTTTGCCCCTGATCAGCTCCACCATTTCATCCATCTGCCAACTCAGATAATCGGCGTAAGTGTACCTTCCATACCCGGTAAAGGGCTCTTTAACTTCACTTCTGCTTTCTTCCCGTTCCATAGAACTAAGATAATGGAATTGATTTAAAATACCGAAAATGGGATCGGTGCTAAGGGTCAATATTTTACAAACGAAATATTAAATAAAAGTCAACAGATTAGGTGATTCACGGATCAAAAAAAACAAACTACCATCACAAAAATAGAAATTACGGATTTTTTTAAATTGGAAATAGCTTTCCAAGCCAAGGTATACACCGACCTTAAATTAATGCCCATCATTTTTGACACTTCCTCATAAGAAAAATCCTCAAAAAAGAGATATAGGATAACCTCTTTCTGTCTGGCAGGAAGATGCTGTAAGGCTTTGGCAATTTTTCGCTCCAGGTCCTCGTCTTTTTGATGGTTGATGATGTTGGATTCAATGGATTCAATGAAGTAACCGGGCGTGTTGTTTTCTCTGATCTCCTCTTTTCTCCATTTTTTTTCCTTACTGCTCGCTTTGCTGATTTTTCTGGAAAGGGATTTAAAAAGATAAACTTTCACATTATTGGCCTGCTGCAGCGTCTTATGGTATTTCCATAAATCTATAAAAACTTCCTGAATACAATCCTGCACAAAATCCTCATCAGCCACCATGGACAATCCAAATCTAAAAAGCTCATGGGAATATAATTTGTACAACCCCTCCAATCCGGTTCTATCACCGGACTGCAACATCATCCAGAAATCATCCGGCCCCTGCTGCGAGGTGATGATGGCGGGTTGTGGTTTCAAAATCTATTTTGGGTTATATTGAATCAGCAAACAATATATAGAACAATTATAACAAAGACAATTTGCTGGTTTTGATTCATTCAGTAAATGATAGGGGGACTTATAAATTAGAAACACTTTTCCAAGCATATTTTACATAACGCATCTCCCACCCTTCACCGCCAACCCCTCTAATTCTAAATCCTTCAGTTTCATCCCGACAAACAGCAGATTTTAAAGGATGGCAGGTATCTACAACCCTGAAAGGCCTGTCAAGCGTACAGGGAGGTTGAACTTATGGAAGGTTACATTAAAAGCACCGTTCCTAATAACAGATAAGCCTATCTCATTGGACTCGTTTTTAGCCTTTCTTTGACAGCTTACCTAGTCATTAACAAAATAGTTCCGCTTGTTTATATGATAGCTATCTGTGGCATCATCAGTGCCGGAATCTTTTTTTACGAGCAAAAGAATAAATCCAACAATTGTTGATAGGGCCGGAAACATCTAAAAATTCAGAAAGAGTTAAACCCAGAAAAAAAAATTAGACTGCCCTCCCATAATTTTAGCTTTATCAGTAACCATACAAAAACCAAACATGTCTTAAAGAAATAATTACTTTTGCCTCTTAATTCAGCCAATCTTCTTTAATGTCCAATTCAAGCCAAACCATATACGAAAGCCTCGGAGAGGAAAAGATTAAAACCCTTGTCCATCACTTTTATCAACATGTCACCGAATCACCGGAATTGAGAAAGCTTTACCCTGAGGATTTGGCACCGGCAGAAGAAAGGTTATTTTTGTTTTTGATTCAGGTCTTTGGAGGGCCACAGACCTACATGGAAAAACGAGGCCATCCCATGTTGAGGAAAAGACATTTCCAATGGCCCATCGATACTCAAATGAGGAATACTTGGCTCAATTGTATGATAAAGGCTATCGATAGAGTTGAAATGGACAACAACATTAAAGAGGGAATAATATCCTATTTTGTGAAAGCTGCTAATCACATGGTCAATCAATAACAATGCTTGTAATCAGAAAAATCTATACTGCTTATGCTTTCCTGATGTTCTGCATCAGTTTCCTTTTGTTTTTCCCCTTATTTTTGTTGTGTATTTGGGTTCCGGGTTGGCAAAAGTACGGCAGAAAAATCAATCAGTTCTGGGCCAACTTGTTTTTCATGCTGATATTCCTTCCGGTAAAAATTGAAGGCAAAGAACATATCAAAAAAGGTCAGCCCTACATTTTTGTATCAAACCACTTCTCTTATATAGATATCGCCATGATGGGATTTATTCCGGGAGATGTCATTTACATCGGAAAAAGTTCCATTACCAAAGTCCCCCTCTTTGGTTACTATTTCAACAATTTGCACATCGCTGTCAAACGGGAAAGTATCAAAAGCCGTGGAGAGGTTTTACTGAGGTCTAAAAATGCCATAGAAAATGGCAGCAGTATTGTGATTTTTCCCGAAGGTGGAATCTGCGCAGTGAATCCACCTATCATGTCAAAATTCAAAGATGGTGCTTTTAGCTTGGCCATAGACAAACAAATACCCATCATTCCTGTCACATTATCATTTAATCATTTAATTTTGCCTGATGCTGATAGGCTATTGATGAATTTTATCAAAGCCAAAATTGTAATACATTCCCCTTTGGAAACTGATGGAATGAATACCAAGGATATCTCTCAACTCAAAGAGAGGTGTTACACCATAATCCAAAACCAATTGTGGGAAGACAATAAAAAAGCTCTCAAAAATTTGAATATCAAAACTTTATGAAATAAAGCCTGCCTGATGCAGAAAGGCATGGGAAAAACCTCAAAAACTGAAATTATTTTCCAATATGCGAGATTCCACCTGCCTGAAGTCAGTCAGATGTGACCACTTAAGAACAACAATAAACACATGAAAATAGATTTAAATACCGTAAAAAAAATGGCCCACCTTGCAAGGTTGGAATTCAATGAAGAAGGTGCGGAAAAAATGAAGCAGGACATGACCCAAATATTGGATTGGGTCGAGCAGCTGAATGAAGTGGACACTGAAGGCGTTAACCCAATCACCACCATGTCTTCCGAAGTAAATGTATTGAGAGAAGATGTGGTCGGTGAGCACCTATCACGGGAGCGAGGTCTTCAAAATGCCCCTCAAAAGGATTCGGATTATTTCAGGGTTCCAAAGGTTTTGGAATAATGGCTTCAAAAAAGTCAATTGTATTCCAAAATTTATTTTTGAAAGGCCTTCCTATCCTGGTTTTATTGATTGGAGGGCTTTACGTGTTATTCAGTTTCTTCCTTTGGGAAAGAGCAATCATGCCAATTCTTCCGGGTATTTTTTCAGAATCTATTGCCGTACCCATCAGTTTTGTTCAGTTGGCGACTGAACTGATTCCCATCGAAATGGAGAATTTTTTGTTGTTCCAGACCTTTGAATCATTACCGCCTACTTATTTTCCCAATGTCACACTGCTATACGGAGCGGTGATTTGGCTACTTTTCAATATTGGGCTGAGTCTCATAAGTACGTTGAAAAAAATGTATTTTATCGGAGCAACAGCTTTGGTGATTTTTTTATTGGCCTTTAGTGGTATCAACGGTTTGAACATTGGAGGAATTTCCAGCAATTATGCATTGATTTCCATCTTGTTTGGCGTTTTATTACCAATGGTTTTGATTTCCTTCTTTGCAGGTCATTGGGCAACCCTACCCAGATTTTTGGTGATTTTCATTTCAGGAACAACCACCCTGTATATTCTAGGTACTTTCTCAGGTATTTCCTCCCCTTGGATTTGGCTATCTGAAAATGCTGCTTTTCCTGCTGCAATCATTTCCACTTTGTTTTTACTGCATATTGGTCATGTGATGATTTCCGGCTCATCTTTATTCTTGATCAAACTCAATAAAGGGACCGGGCTGAAGATTTCATTTCACTTGATTTTGATCTTCATCATCTACTTTCTTTTAATCCTCTTCACATTATTGGACATCATGGGAGAGGTGAATCTGCCCTTCCCAACCCTTCCACCTGTATTACTGATGCTGATTTGTGGATTGATCGGAATATTCATCGTAAGGCTGAAAATTGCGCAAACAGATCAGGCATTTGATGCACCCATAATTGGTGAAGCATTTTACTGGACAGGTTTTGCAATCACCGTTTGGACTTGGGGCAGGGCTATTTTTATTGAAAATGAACCACTCTATGAGTTTCTTAACCATATTTTCCTATACAGTCAACTTTCCCTTTCACTCCTGTTCTTCATTTACCTGATGGCTAATTTTTCCCAAATATTAAACAGCGGAAAAGATGTTGAAAGGATCTTATTCAAACCCCAATATTTTGCCTATTTCCACATGCGCATAGGTTCCATCATGGGTTTGGTCATTTTGACTGTTTATGCAGATGGAATTATTGGAAGCCAATTGGCCAGCACCAGCACCAATATCAATGCGGATTATTACGGCCAAACAGACAGACCGTTGGAAGCAGCCATATTATATGAAAACTCATGGTTGCAATACAGGAGAAATGATAAGGCCAAAAATGCGGCAGCACATATCCGGTTCATCCTGAGACAATCCCAACAGGGCATGGATCATCTTTTGGAAAGTTTCAACTATGCCCCCAATATCCCTAGTATTTTATTACTCAGCGCTAAAGCGCACCAACAGGAAAAAATCTTCGATGCACTTTTCTACCTGGAAAAAGGATTGGAATACTATCCGGGGAATCCTTACCTCATCAACAACCTCGCTTTACTTTATTCCAAAATCAACAGACCCATTGATGCCATTTCCAAATTGGAAGAAATACCCAAAGAAAACAAGGTAGCTCAAGCCAATAAGTTAGGGCTGCAGATTAAACATAGCATCAAAACGGACGGACCCAGTGAAATCCTCGATGATCGGATCTTCAAAATCAACTATTTGGCCGGAGCAAATAAAAAAGGGGATTTTGCAAATTTCATTTTGGATACAGATCAAATACCGGACGAATTTTCATTAAAGACAGCTCTATTTCGGAATCAATGGAGCAACAAAATTGAAACTTCATTGGAAGCGGACTTGAATTTAATGGATAGTTTGGTTTCTCGGCAACAACCTGGATTCGAAGAAAGAATCTTTCGTGAAACCAGAATACTCAGGACACTACAACCCTCATACATCAATGAGACGCTGAAGTATATCAATGGAACTGCGATGGTCCATCCCAACTATGGGGCTTATTACCATGAAATGGCAGCTAAAATACTCGCCGGCCAACTTGATTTTGAAAAAGCTGCAATAGATATTTTGGTGGCTGCAGAGAATGGCTTTGAAAATTATAAGCCTTTTCATTTGGCAATTTTATTTTTCGGAAATAAAGTTAATGAGGCCAAAGCAATAGAAAACAAATATGAAGTTTCATTTCCATCTTGGATGATATTTGAAGAAAATGGTCTTTTGGAAAAAAATGATGCCTCAGATTTTTTTGAAAAAATAAGCCGTCTTCATCAATCATTACCTGAGGATTTTCTGGCGGACCTCGACTCATTGGACCAAAACATATTCAAAGAAGAGTTTGCTTATCATATTATGGTTCATAAACTCCATTGGCTAAAAAAACCTGAATTTGAGAAGGTGAAAAAGATCCTTACAAGCGGAGCCAATTCCGTCCTCAAAAATGAAGATCTTGACTCTTGGTATAATTTTATTCATTCAGATACTGAAAATCTACCTTCTGAAAAAGTGGTGCAACTTTTCCAACTTGAGGAAGGCCTGGACAGAAATGCTTATTGGACTCCTTTGATTTGGAAAAAAGTCCAAAAAGAAACCGATGAACTAAGCAAATACGAGCTTTTACAAGAGGCCATACAGTTCAATAAAGATCCATTTCTATGGATTCAATATGTAAAACAAAGTCGTAAAATTGGGTTGGATAGCTATGGAAGTACAGCCATGGCAGAAATGCGTGGATGGCTAAGTGCAGAACAAATTGAAAAGCTTCAAATGGACAACTTCTAAAAAGATGATGCGTAAAGTGACCTAGAAGTTTTTTGAAACAAACATTTAAGTTAAATTGTCATTTAAAACATTTACCGATGACTAAGATCATAGAAACCACAGAAATCAGCAAAAAATACCAAATGGGTGCAGAGATCGTCCAAGCATTAAAATCTATATCCATCAATGTCAACAAGGGGGAATACGTAGCCTTTATGGGGCCTTCAGGTTCAGGTAAGTCCACCTTGATGAACATTATCGGCTGCTTGGACTCCCCTACTTCTGGTAGCTATGTATTAAATGGCAAAGATGTGAGTGACATGTCTGAAAATGAATTGGCTGAAATCAGAAACAAAGAGATCGGATTTGTTTTCCAGACATTCAATTTGTTACCTAGAGCAACTTGCCTTGACAATGTGGCTTTACCCTTAATCTACGCCGGCTTTAAAAAATCAGACCGTGAAGAACAAGCATTTCAGGCATTGAGCAATGTAGGATTGGCAGACAGGGTACATCATAGACCCAATGAACTTTCAGGTGGTCAAAGACAAAGGGTAGCAATCGCTAGGGCATTGGTCAATAATCCAAGTATCATCTTGGCTGATGAACCGACCGGAAATCTTGATTCCAAGACCTCATACAGTATAATGGAACTATTCCATGAATTACATCAAAAAGGCAACACCATTATCATGGTCACCCATGAAGATGACATAGCACATTATGCACATAGGATTGTGAGGCTAAGGGATGGTCTTGTGGAAACAGATACACTCAACCCCAATCCTACTCGAGGTGAGTCCATGTTGCTGGCGAAGTAGAAATCATTATTTTTTTGCAAATAGATTACTATTTTTGTTGAAACATTGCTGCAATTATATTTTAAAATCGGGAGAGAATTCATGAAAATTTATACCAAAACCGGTGATACCGGTACCACCTCTTTGTTGGGAGGGAGGCGTGTTCTCAAATCAAATTCACGGATTGATGCCTATGGCACAGTAGATGAGCTGAATAGTTTTATCGGATTACTCAAAGATCAGGATATTAATCAAAAAAGAAGTGATTTATTAAAAGAGGTACAGGACCGACTTTTTACGATTGGAGCAACGCTAGCTACTGAACCTGGTAATGAAAATGTGAAAAGACCTGATCTTCACGAAGAAGATCTTGAGCTTTTAGAAAAAGAAATTGATCTCATGGAGCAAGAACTTCCCGTGCTGAGAAATTTTATTTTGCCAGGAGGGCATCAGGTGGTTTCATTTTGTCATTTGGCACGAACAGTATGCAGGAGAACCGAAAGATGTGTGATTGCCCTCATGGAAACCGAATCGGTAGACGAAATCATTGTTAAATATTTAAATAGGCTTTCTGATTATCTTTTTGTTTTAGGAAGATTGATTGCCAAAGAGTTGGACGTAGAGGAAGTAACTTGGAAGCCCAGATCAAAATAACATGAAAACAACCTTACAAATTGACATAACTAAAACCTCCAAATCAAAAATAGACGATATTGATTTTGAGAATTTGGTATTTGGTAAAACCATAAGTGACCACATGTTTGTGGCGGATTTTTTCAATGGAGAATGGACTGATTTTAGGATCGAACCCTATGCCCCCTTGGCACTTAATCCTGCCAATGCAACGCTACATTACGGTCAGTCTGTTTTTGAGGGTATGAAGGCCTACAAAAACGAAAATGATGAAATTCTCTTGTTCCGTGCAGATGCCAACCAAAAAAGACTGAATGAATCTGCCAAAAGGATGTGTATTCCCGAAGTTCCGGAAGAATTATTCATGGAAGGTTTGATGCAACTATTGGATATTGACCGAAAATGGATACCCAATAAGCCCGGATCTTCTTTATATATCCGTCCTTTTATTTTTGCTACAGACGATTACCTTGGTATTAGACCTTCTGAGCGTTATAAATTTATGATTTTCACCTGTCCGGTGGGTCATTATTATGCTAAGCCAGTGACAGTCAAGGTAGAACAAAAATACACCCGTGCTGCTGAAGGCGGTACCGGTGCAGCCAAAGCTGCCGGGAATTATGCAGGTTCTCTATATCCTGCACTCCTGGCTCAAAAGGAAGGATATGATCAATTAATCTGGACAGACAGCAAAACCCATCAAAACATCGAAGAAAGTGGCACGATGAACTTGATGTTTATGATCAACAATGTATTGATAACAGCCCCGACACACACAGGCACTATTTTAAAAGGTATCACACGGGACTCTGTGCTTACCTTAGCTAAAGAAATGGGATATGTGGTTGAAGAAAGGTTTTTAACGGTTGAGGAATTGGAAACAGCATTGCAAACTGGGAGTATTCAGGAAGCATTTGGTACAGGTACTGCCGCCACTATAGCCCATATTGCCAAGATTTATGTAAATGGGGTTGAATTTGAATTACCTCAAAAACCTGTTGATTCATTCTCCCTTCAAGTGCTGAGAACTTTGGACAATATAAAATATGGTAAAGTAAATGATAACCATAATTGGATTATCAAGTTATAAATCAGAACTACTCTAGGAGCACTCCCAAGAGCAATCCACTGGTAGAAATTTGAAATGATGCAAAAGACCAACCCTCATGGTTGGTCTTTTTCCATAAAAAAACATAATATGAATCTCAAATAGGATTCATATTGATTCAGTAGCTTTTGACAATCCACAATTTAATTTGTCCACGTCGAAATTTCAGTCATCTCACCTCCGACTTCTACCGATTCATAGAAAAATGAGGTACTTGACATATGCTTGTCATTCACAAGACCCATTCTAATTATGAAGCAAAAGTCCTATTTAAATTCAAGACACTTAGTTCTAAGTTTTTTGTTTTTGGTCTTGCTCTCTACTGATGGTTTTGGCCAAAAATTTATCTTATTACAAAAAGGATCCAATCAAAAAACAAGATTGAAATTTGAAATTGGCCACGAATTCACGTACAAAACTACTACTTATGACTTTTACATTACAGACATTATTGTAGATATCAGAAACGACATCATTGTATTGTCTGAAAATATATTGCAGCCAAAAGACATTACAGCGGTATATATCAAAAACAAAGACCCCAGAAATGCCACCTTGAAAAATCTTTCCTTTTTGGGCATGGGTGCGGGTTTGATATTTTTCACAGGTGGAATCATCAATAGCCTCTATCATTATGGAGACCTTTCACAGACGAGCAACAGTTTTGGATTATCAGCAGGCTTATTCGGTGCAGGATTTTTATTTTCCAAACTTCAATACAAGGAATTTAAGCATGAGGGAAAGAATAAAATACAACTGGTAATACTTTACGGAGATTGAAAAGAAAATAGGTTTAAAGTATATTTTTCACGACTTTTGCACCTCAAATTAACTAAATAAATTATGACATCAGACCAGTTGAAAGACTTGAGAGCCCGTGTTTCGGCTTTGAGGAGGTATCTTTGACTACGATAAGAAAATAGCCGAAATAGAAGATTTGGAGGCAGTTTCTGCGCAACCTGACTTTTGGAATGATCCAGAAGAAGCGGAGAAAAGCATGAAGCATATCCAATTGAAAAAAAGCTGGACCAACGCATACGAAAAAGTTGAAACCTCACTTCAAGACCTTGAAGTTCTTTTTGATTTTTATGCTGAGGATGAAGTTTCTGAAGAAGAAATGAAAGCCGATTACAATAAGACTTTGAAAGCCTTAGAAGAACTTGAGCTTAAAAAAATGCTCAGCAATGAGGAAGATCAATTGAGTGCCATGCTCGAAATCAATCCAGGTGCAGGAGGTACGGAAAGCAATGATTGGGCTTCCATTCTAATGCGTATGTATATCATGTGGGGAGAGAAGAATGGGTACAAAGTCCGTGAAGTTGACCTGCAGGAAGGAGAAGTCGCTGGAATCAAATCCGTGACTTTGGAATTTGATGGACCTTTGGCATATGGCTTTTTGAAGTCAGAAATTGGTGTCCATAGATTGGTTAGGATTTCTCCCTTTGATAGTAATGGTAGAAGACATACCTCATTTGCCTCAGTATATGCCTATCCGGTGGTAGATGACACCATTGAGATCGAGATCAATCCCGGTGACGTTGAATTACATACATCCAGATCAGGAGGCGCCGGAGGTCAAAATGTAAACAAAGTTGAAACCAAGGTACAACTTACCCATAAACCTTCAGGAATCGTGGTGGTATGTCAAATTGAAAGATCTCAATTGGCTAACCGTGAAAAGGCCATGCAGATGTTGAAATCAAGACTCTATCAGTTGGAGATGGAAAAGAGAAATGCCGAAAGGGCAAAAATCGAATCCGGAAAGATGAAGATAGATTTTGGTTCCCAAATCCGTAATTATGTCCTGCATCCTTATAAATTGGTCAAGGATGCTCGAACCGGATATGAAACCTCAGATACGCAAAGTGTATTGGACGGTGAATTAAATGAATTCATCAAAGCTTTTCTTCTTGCGCAAAGTGAAGAAGAAGTCAATAAGGATGAATAATCCCAAAATTAACCTTTCAAAGCTGATCTGCTTTGAAAGGTTAATTTTATAAAAACCATATTATGCGAATCCTTCCACCCTTTTTTACGCTGGATTTTTTCTTGCTCTGTACCAGCTCATTTTTGTTTTTTGCAAGTTTCAACATGATTATCCCAGAACTCCCCTCCTACTTAAGTTCACTCGGTGGGGAAGACTACAAAGGTTTGATTATTGCGCTATTCACCTTGTCGGCAGGATTATCAAGACCTTTCAGTGGAAAACTTGCAGATAAGATAGGGAGAATCCCTGTAATGATATTTGGGGCCTTGGTTTGTTTGTTGGTGAGTCTATTGTATCCTGTGATTACAGGGGTAGCTGGTTTTTTATTATTGAGGTTTGTCCACGGATTTTCGACAGGTTTTACCCCGACAGGTATCTCAGCCTATGTTGCCGATATTGTTCCATTCAACAGAAGAGGGGAAGCTATGGGCTTACAATCATTATTTGGTTCTTTGGGAATGGCCGCAGGACCTGCATTGGGTGGATATATCAGTATTATTTGGGGCATAAATCTATTATTCTATATTTCCGCTTTCACAGCAGTTTTATCTATTCTTGTTTTGATCAGACTAAAAGAGACCGTCAAGGACAAAGAAACGTTTCATCCCAGATTATTGAAATTGCACCGTTATGAAATTATTGAGAAAAGAGTACTAAACCCTTCTTTGGTACTTTTTTTAACTGTGTTTTCTTTTGGGGTAATCTTGACGATCATCCCTGATTTTTCCACTCACTTGGGAATAGAAAATAAAGGTTTATTCTTTGCTGTTTTTACCCTTTCCTCATTGGGTATCAGAATCATTGCAGGGCGTACTTCGGATAAATATGGTAGAATTCCTGTCATGAAGGCGGCCACCTTATCGATGGCCTTATCAATGATCATCATTGCTTTTGCAGAGAGTAAAGGTGTCTTTCTGTTGGGAGGGGTAGTGTTCGGCTGCTCTGTAGGTATGAATTCTCCAACCATTTCAGCTTGGACTATTGACCTTTCTTTGGATGCGTTCAGGGGCAGGGCTTTAGCTACCATGTACATTGCCTTGGAGGCAGGAATAGGGATTGGAGCTTTGGTGTCAGGATTTGTTTTTGCCAATAATGCCAACAATTTTACTTTGGTTTTTTCCCTCGGTGCTGTAACTTCTATTTTGGCTTTTCTCTTCCTTTTGACAATTCCAAAAAATAAAGAAATCCCAGTTTTAAAGATTTAATTTATTAAAATTCAATTTTTTAATGATATTATATAAAATATAAAAATACATGTGGTTTTAGTATAAAAATTTGTCATTCAAGTTAATAATTATTTTTTTAATCAAAAATTTACGAAAAAATTATGTTTTATTTTGAGTTATTCATTTACTTTTAAATCCATTTAATTGTAGACTCTAATGCTAGCTTGGAATAGTAGATTGACTGTAATCTATTTTTTGGTTGTGTCTCTTTCGGTGATATCCATTGTTTGGGGATATTCAAATGCTTATATTCTCAATATATTCATTGTTCCGGTATTGATTTTCGGGCTTATTGGAAAATTCAAAAAAAGTTTTCATCCATTAATTCCTCTGATGCTTATAGCTACACTTTTTGCTTTCTTGGGAGATATCTTATTCTCTATTCCTGTTGAAAAATCGCTCTTTAATACCATTGGTATCTGTACGTTTATAGCAGCACAGTCTTGCTACGGGTTATTATTTTATTATTCTGCAACCATCAAAAAACATACCTCTCAGCCACCCCTTTCTAGAAGGTGGCCAGAAGTATTGGCATTTTTTTTAGTTTTAATTTCATCTATAACTGTTCTTCCATTGACAGGAGAATTTATAATCGCCAGTTTGATTTACGCTATGATCGGGTCAGTAACCCTAATATTGGCCATGAACAGAAGATTCTTCGTACCCAAAGCCAGCCACATAAGGGTCATGATCGGTGTATCTTGTTTTTACATCAGTGACATCATCACAGGCTTTGATATGTATGGAGAAAACAAGTTCCTTATTGCCCTCATTACTCTTCTCTATTCTCTTGGGCATTTTATGATCATCAAAGGCATACTGATCCAGGTAGATGAAATACCCGCAGAGAAGGAATTTGAGAAATATTATTCTTCCTTAACCAATAAATGAGTTAATTTTTCAAATAGGAGCTTTTCCTTGGAATAGTAAGATACTCAAGCTGTCTACCATTAAGATAGGTAACTTTTTGACCATCATAATAGGCCCCTTCCTCTAGCATGATTCTTACATCTTTGTTCCACTCTTTTACAAATACAACTGCATTCAACTCAATGGCATAAACTGTATTGGGATATAAGGGATAGTCACCTGCACCTTTGGTATCTCCTTGGTTATCCCACATTCCGATAGTTGGTCCTGAGGCATGTCCGTGGGTTCCCAGCGGGTGTGAATAAATGCTCCCCTTAATCCCTTCTGAATCCATGATTTTTCTTGTTTCCCGCAAAATTTGATTACCGGTTCTTCCGGTTACAAATTGGGATGTTAGAATATCCTGAAGCCTGTTTCCTACTTTCATCGCATCCTTAAGGTATTGGGGCACATCATCTTCACCGGGTTTGAGTACATATGCCAATTGCTGCGTATCCGTATTCAACCTCAAATAGGTAATTCCAAAATCCATATGCAGAATATCACCGGGCATGATCACTTCAGAATCTGCTTTGACGGCAAATGACCTCAAATGTTCCTGCGAACTTGGGTCAGGTCTTTGGAGATCGACAGAGGGGTGAAACCAAGTATCAAGCTTCAATTCCTTAATTCTTTCCCTATACCACCATACCACATCATCAGTAGTGGTCACTCCAGGAGTGATTACATTTTCTGACAAACCTTCCGCAATGATTTGATTTGCTATACTTTGAATATGCCGGTATGAAGCCATTTCGGAAGGAGTTCTGGTCTCCAACCATCCCACTGCCAAGCTTTGTGCAGAAGTAACCTTAGCGTGATAATTTTCAGGCAGGTATTCTAAGAAGGTATTGTATTCGGTAACATTTAAACCGTCAGCGTGCCCATAATCCTTTGCGATATTTAGACCTATTTTCTTTGGGTTTTTTTCAACAATCAAATCTGCCAATCTTTTCCACTGATCAGGTTGGGTTTCGGGATCCCAAGCTTTTTTGAATGATTTCCCAACGTCATATCTTGCAACAGCCAAAGTTTCCACCGATTGACTGTTTGGCGCTTTATAAATGACTAACATGGTTCTTCTTCTTGCCGCATGCCATGTGGCGGGCAAAAAGGTTCTAATTACCGGATCTTCATTGTATTCCCTTGAAATAATGACCCACATGTCAATATCGGCCCTGTCCATCAGAGAAGGTAATATTGTATTTATCCTTTCTTCCAGCCATTGATCAATCACTTTGGCTTGCTCCTTTTGGGACAAAACATGGAGGCCTTGAGAAAAGGAAACTTGGGAAAATAAAAAGAGAATGGCAGCTAAGGCAAATATTTTTTTCATGTTTTTTTGATTTAATGATCGGAAAATAGAAAGAATCCCTATAAATAAAAAACCAAACTATACTGATGGGATTTTTGAATTCTTTTCACGCAAAAGCCTTGAACTTAATCTATGGAATCGGAATAAAAGCAGAATACCTGTAACGGTCAAACCGATGAGTAAACCATACCAAATCCCCACTTCCTGCATTCCCATAACGAATCCAAAAACATATCCCAAAGGCAAACCAATTACCCAATATGCTATCAAAGTGACAATTGTCGGGACCCTTACATCCGCCATACCCCTCAAAGCTCCAAGTCCTACCACTTGTATCCCATCGGATAATTGAAATAAACCTGCAATGATGAGTAGGGTTGCACTCATTTTGATTACTTCGATATCGTCAATATAAAGTGAAGGTAAAAACTCTCTGAAAACTATAAAAATTATTGCAGAGATACTCATGAACAATGCTACCATCACAAAAACAGTGAAACCGGCCTCCCTGAGAGATTTAATATCATTTCTACCCAATTGGTTTCCCACTCTGACCATTGCCGCTATGGAAAGCCCTGAGGCCATCATATAACTTACTGATGCAAGATTGATGGCTATCTGATGGGCTGCGAGGGCATTGACACTGATCCATCCCATCATAATTGCGGCAGCACTGAAGGCACCCACTTCAAAAATAAACTGAAAACCTGTGGGTACACCGATTTTCAGCATTCTTGCAATCATCGGAAAACTCAATTTTTTTATACCCAAGCCCAATGAAAATGGTTTATACCTTTTGGAATTCCAAACATAATAAACGATAATGGCTCCCATCAAAATCCTCGAAATCAGCGTTGCCCAACCTGCACCATTCAGTCCCATTGCGGGGAATCCCATATTTCCATATATAAAAACCCAATTTAGAAAAACGTTTATTCCATTGCAGAATAGCGTGATATACATGGCCTGCTTGGTTTGGGAAAGCCCTTCTGCCAGCTGCTTGAATGTTTGGAAAAACATAAAGGGCAGCAATGAAAAAGTTATGATTGCAAGGTAAGGTATGGCTTGGACCACCACTTCCTCAGGTTGATTTAAATGTTTCAATAAGGGGGAAGCCAAAACGATCACAAGAAACAAGATTGTACCCGTTGCCATATTGATGACAAACCCGTGGTTGAACAGTCTCGAAATTTTCCCAGCGTTGCGCTTTCCATCTTCCATAGCCACCAAAGGTGTGATTGCCATAGAAACCCCTATACCAAACATCAACGCCACATAGAATATACTATTTGCCAGCGAAGCTGCCGCCAAAGGTTCTGCTCCCAACCTGCCCACCATCATACTGTCAGCAACACCTACCAATACTTGCCCCAATTGACTGAGCATTACAGGCACTGCCAATGAGGTGGTTTTCGAGAAATTATCTTTAAACTCAGCAATTGTCATTACCTACCCTATCCAGAATGATCAAATATTCTTCAGTTTGGCTACTTTTAATAAGCCTGCAATAGAGATTGCATCAGTAATCTCACCATCTAGTACTTTTTGGACGGCCTCTTGAAGCGGGAGTTTTATCACATGTAATTGCTCTGTTTCTTCAAATTCAGTTTCTCCTTCAATCAGACCCTCCGCCAGAAAAACAAATCCCTCTTCATCTGTCACTGAATTGGATGTATGAATCCTGAGGATATTGGTCCACTTTTCGGCTACAAGGCCTGCCTCTTCCTTTAATTCCCGCTTTGCAGATTCCAAAATATCAATTTCCAGTGGGCCTCCTCCCATGGGGATTTCCCAAGAAAACTCATCCAATGTGTATCTGTATTGTCCTATTAACCAAGTATTGCCTTCATCATCAATCGGGATTATTCCCAATGCTCTATTTTTAAAAATCACTTTGCCATATATCCCATCTTTTCCAGAAGGAATCACTACCTGATGCTCCTCGAGTTTGATCCAAGGGTTGTCATATATCACCTTAATTGATTTGGTTTTCCAAGGGTTTTCCATAGTTGGACATAAAAAAAGGGTGACTTTTGGCCACCCTTCTGAATTTAAATTTTTAATTTATGCAGGGATCGGCAGTATTTTGCTATCCTTAAATGTAGAAAGAATCACCATAGATTGCATTGAATCCACTTCTTTAATTTCACTCACCTTTTCAAGCATCAACTTTTGATAAGCAGTGATGTCTTTAGCAATTATCTTAAGGATAAAGTCACCTGTACCTGTAATGTGGTGGCATTCAATAACTTCCTGTATATCGTTGATTTCTTTCATAAAAGCATCGATATTCCCTTTGTTATGACCAATTAGGCTTACCAGTACAAAAGTGCTCACTCCAAGACCGATTTTTTCAGGGTCTAATTTAGCATGGTAGCTTTTAATGATTCCGGATTGCTCCAACTTCTTAACACGTTCCAATGTAGGGGCAGGAGAAAGTCCAATATCCTTTGAAAGTTGGGCGTTGGTGATTTTGGCGTTTCCTTGTAGGATCTCTAGGATCTTGCGGTCTATTTTATCGAATTTCACTTTAATGCTATTATCCATGATTGAAGAATTTTCAAAATATTATGTTGTGCAAAGTTAATATAATTTGATATTGTTTTAAAACAATTACCCACAAAAAACGCGGCTGAATTCAAAATATTGTTATCTGATTGACTACTTTTCAGAATTTTAACATTGAATTATTTTTATCTTATTGAATTTTTTCAAATTATCTCCTGATTTTAACCCTTTGAAACGAGAAATTTTAATTAAAGTTTATTCTTTTTGATATAATCTCTAGCTTCGACATGAGCAGGGTGTTTTCTTTTGGCATATTTTTTTACTTCTTTAAAATATTCCTTGGCTTGGGCTTTATTATTCTCCTCATTGGCCATCTTGCCCAAAGCTATCAATGAAAATAAATAATATCCGCTTTCCTGACTTTCGGATTCAACACCATAGGACAAGGTTTTAAGATAATATTTTTTCGCTTCTTGTTTTTCATTAATCCTATCATAAAATTGGGCTATGTAAAAAGCTGCATACCTCCCTGAATTGGATTCGTACCCTGTCCAATTTTCGTCGATTCTTCTCAATATTTCCTCGGACTGTTCCTTTGACTCCGTAATTCTTCCTACTGTATACAAATGTCTGGCATAAGAGCGATGGAAATATGGATTGTTTGGAAATTTGGAATGTAGGTAATCAGTTATAGCCAGTGCTTTATAGGGTTGCTTTTCATCCGAAGCATATAATCTAAATAAAAAATACTGTGCTTCTATCCTGGCATAAAAAGCATTTTGGGCTACATCTTCCAATTGCTTTAAACCTAAATCCTTATCTCCTTTTGGAAATAGGGCTACGACAGGTTTTAAGATTGGGTAATTCTCAGGAATCCAGACAGAAAAGTAATTGAATAATGCATCCCCCAACAAAAGCTCCGGATTAAGTTCCTCTTCACCTCTGCTCAAATTGAGATATTTGAGCGCATTTTTCCCCGCAAATGTGGCTCTGGTCCAACTCTTTCTTTCACTGAGAAGCCTCCCTTGAAATCCATAAGCACCTGCTAAAAAAAACGCAGCTTCTTTATTTTCGGGATCATCATCAAGCATCTCTTTTGCTTTGTCAATCACTACATCCATCTGACTGATGAATAGATCATCCATCCTTTTGTTTTCTATATCCGGAGCTATTTTCCACCATGTACTTAGCCCTATCAAAAAATAAGGCAAAGGATGCTCGGGATATTGATAAAGAAGCACCTTGAAACCACGTTCAGCCGTTGCAAAATCAAAATTATAGAGGGCATTTATATTCTCAGTAATTCTGAACTGAAGGCTCTTATCCAGCAAGAGATAGGTAGGTTCTTCAAATCCGATTTTCTCCAAGGGATTTTCCTGAGCTTGTGCCACTGTAATGGTACTAACCAATAAAAAACCAAATAATATTAGTAATGTCCGCATTCTTATTCTAAATTTTCTTCAAAATTATATCCAATTCCAAACAATCGTTTAGATTTGGCAATATTTATTTTATTGTATGACGATTCCATCAAATTCAATCTCTCAACGTATACAGGATGCAATAGATTTCGACAAGAGGCTGTTTTTTCTGATTCTTGTAATTTTATTTTTGTTGATCCGCTATGTGACCAACGACCTCATACTTCAAAGCATTCCCGGGTATGAACAATTAGAAACTGAAGGTAGCTTTACCATCTTCCACATCTTTAACGCATTAAATTATTTATGGACGCCTTTTGCTTTACTCTGGAAATTCACTGTGATAGCCTTTGTGATTTGGACCGGTGGCTTTGCTTTTGGATATAAAACTTCTTTTGTTAAACTATGGCAATTTATCCTTGTGGCAGAAGTGATTTTTGTTTTTCCTGAGTTGATCAAATTATTATATTTTATCCAACCATCTGATTCTAACACCTATATGGAAGTCAAAAACTTCTATCCACTTTCCTTATTCAATTTGGTTGATCAAGACTCGATTGCTGCAAAATATATCTATCCACTTCAAACTATCAACCTATTTGAATTACTTTATATTTATATTCTGATTCTAGGCTTTCATACCATCAGTAGAAGAAGTATATCTGAATCAACAATAGTAGTTCTTTTTAGTTATGTCTTCTGTCTTTTATTATGGCTAGGATTCTACATTATGGTCTACAAATCCTGATTTGCAAAACGATCCCTTTAAGTTTTATTAACCAATGGCTTTTCCCAAAAACCTCAAAAGTTGGTTAACTTTGTCGGAATCGAAGAGATTTTCAGATTAATTAAAAAATATACCTATGAATCCATTATTGGAAAAATTCAATACCCCATTTGACACCCCTCCTTTTCACCTCATTAAAAATGAGCATTTTCTTCCTGCTATACAAGATGCAATAATATCTGCAAAAAATGATATCGAAGCAATCAAAAGCGAACCGCTTCCAAGTTTTGAAAACACCATTGCAGCATTGGATCGAGCAGGAGACAGACTAAACGTAGTATCAGCTATTTTTTTTAACCTAAACTCAGCAGAAACGAATGATGAAATACAGGTTTTGGCCAGGGAAATTTCCCCCTTACTAACTGCCCATAGCAACGATGTATTGCTTGATGAGGAATTATTTGATCGTATCAAACTAATTTATACCCAAAAAGATCAATTGAAATTAGATGAAGAACAAGAAACCTTATTGGAGAAAACCCATAAGGCATTTGTTAGAAATGGCGCACAATTAGATCAAACCAAAAAAAATAGGCTGAGGGAAATCGATAAAGAACTCTCCCAAATTGGACTAAAGTTCGGCGAAAATGTACTTGCAGAAACCAATCAATATGAATTGATCATTGAAAATGAAGCCGACCTATCCGGACTGCCCGACGCTGTCATTGAAGCTGCTGTACAAACAGCTGAAGAAAAGGGGAAGGTAGGAAAATGGGTGTTTACCTTGGCTTACCCCAGCTACATCCCCTTTATGATGTACGCAGATAGCCGGGCTTTGAGAAGAGAGATTTTCATTGCATACAATACCAAATGCAGTAAAGGGGATCAATTGGACAATCAGCAACATATCAAGGATATGATCAGATTGAAAACAGAAAGGGCTGCTTTACTGGGCTACAAGAATTTTTCTGATTTTGTATTGGAAGAAAGAATGGCCAAAAGTGGACCCGAAGTGATTGATTTTTTATCCAACCTTTTACAAAAATCAAAACCCAAAGCCCAAAAAGAAGTAGAGGAGTTAGCACAATTTGCCAAAGATTTGGATAATTTGGATCAGCTTGAAAGATGGGATTTTAGCTATTATTCAGAAAAACTCAAAAAACAAAAGTATGAAGTAGATGACGAATTGCTACGTCCTTTTTTCAAACTTGAAAATGTTATTGAGGGCGTTTTTACCACAGCTGAGAAACTGTATGGGTTGAAATTTGTCATCAACAAAGACATCCCTGTTTATCACCCTGAAGTGAACGCCTATGAGGTCAGGGACAGAAAAGGAAATCATATTTCGGTTTTCTATGCAGACTTTTTCCCACGCGCGGGCAAAAGAAATGGAGCATGGATGACAAGTTTTCGTGGTCAAAAAGTCATAGATGGCAAAGATAAAAGACCTCATGTTTCTATTGTTTGCAACTTTACCAAACCTACCAAGACCAAACCCTCATTATTGACTTTTAATGAGGTGACCACTCTTTTTCATGAATTCGGACACGCCCTTCATGGTATGTTGGCAAAGGGCACCTATGAGTCCTTATCGGGTACCAGTGTTTATTGGGATTTTGTGGAGTTACCTTCTCAGATATTTGAAAATTGGTGTTACGAAAAAGAGTGTTTGGATCTATTTGCCAAACATTACGAATCGGGTGAACCGATTTCGGAGGACTTGATCAAGAAAATAAAAAACGCTTCAAATTTTCATCAAGGCTACCAAACCGTAAGACAGATCAGTTTGGGGATGCTTGACATGGCTTATCACAGCACAGAACCATCCCTGATACAGGATATTTCAATATTTGAAAAGGAAGTGATGGAAGCAACCAATCTTTTACCTGAAGTATCAGGCACTTTGATGAGTACTTCCTTTTCACACATTTTCCAAGGAGGATATGCGGCAGGGTATTACAGCTACAAATGGGCCGAGGTCTTAGACGCAGATGCATTTGAATTGTTTTTGGAGAAAGGAATTTTTGATCAAGAAACAGCAACTTCATTTATGGAAAATATCCTTTCCGCGGGTGGTAGGGTTCACCCATCAATCCTGTACAGAAGATTCCGGGGGAGGGAACCAAAACCAGAGGCACTGTTAAAAAGAGCTGGGC
This sequence comes from Aquiflexum lacus, assembly GCF_015476655.1. GTDB lineage: Bacteria > Bacteroidota > Bacteroidia > Cytophagales > Cyclobacteriaceae > Aquiflexum > Aquiflexum lacus. Next base: position 92,887 of record NZ_JABFHF010000006.1, on the reverse strand, counting down.
TAATTTAGATAAAATGCTCATTAAAATTACTCTCGCATTTTAATAGTGTGATTAATTGAGCACCGATAATCTTATTTGGAATAAAGATCAAGGGTAATAAAAAAGGATGGCTTTTCAACCATCCTTTTTTAGATTTGGATCAAAAGATCAATTTTTCACATTATAATCAAGGGGTACTTGTTTGTCACCAACAAGTGCTTCATACTTCACATCTCCCATGCGTTCATTAAATTCCTTGGTTGCTTCTTTGATCAATAGAGGATTTAAAATGAGATCTTTACCTGTAAGCGCCATTGTTTTAGCAGCTAACATCATCCCTTTGAATCCAATACTCATACCATCAGCAGCTACTGCCTGCCAGGTATGGGCAGCAGTTCCAGGAACCCAAGTTGCGGTTCCCAATCCTACTGTAGGAACGACATAACTTACATCACCCACATCTGTGGAAGCCGGGAAGAAATTGACCCGGTAGGGTTCTATATTTTTGGCTGATTCTATGGGAGGGATGTTTTTAGAATTAAAAGTTTTTTGAATTTCCCTTGCAAACTCAATTTCTTCTTGATTGTACTCCAATCCACCCAATAAGGAAAGATTTTTATGCATTACTTTTGCCAAAGTCTCATTGGGTAATAGACCATACAACCCTGAGGCGAGTTCAATATCAACCTTTGTACCTGTACCCATTGCAGCCCCTTCAGCAGCCTTTCCTATTCTGTCCCACATATCTTTAAGTTCTGTAATGTCAGGATGTCTGATCATATATTGTACTTCCGCAAAGTCAGGTACTACGTTTGGCGCCAAACCACCACTTGAAATAATATAATGGATTCTGCTTTCCTGATCCACATGTTCACGCATCATGTTGACCATCATATTCATGGCTTCCACTGCATCAAGTGCAGACCTTCCCCTTTGTGGGGAGGCTGCTGCATGTGCAGTTTCTCCATGAAATTTAAACCTTCCTCCGATTACAGCATTGCAACTAGAGGCATTTGCCGCATTTCTATCAGAAGGATGCCAATTGATAACAGCATCTACACCATTGAATATGCCATCACGTGCCATGTAAACCTTGCCTCCACCACTTTCTTCTGCAGGCGTACCAAATATTTTGATGGTAGCTTGGATATTGTTTGCGTCAATCCATTCCTTGAGGGCTACGCCTGATGCCACGACCGCTGTTCCAAACAAGTTATGTCCGCAACCATGACCACTTCCACCTTCTACTATCACTGATCTGTAGGGAACTGCATCCTGTGACAATCCAGGCAAAGCATCATATTCCGCCAAAAAACCAATTACAGGGCCTCCTTTGTCATAAGTAGCAACAAAAGCTGTTGGCATGCCTGCCACTCCTGTTTCTACATTAAAACCCGAAGCTTTTAATTCCTCTATCAGGACTTGGGAACTGGTAAATTCCAAAAACCCCAATTCGGGATTTTCCCATATCTCGCGGGCAGCTTTGGAAAACCTTTCGGTATTGGCATCTAAATTTTTTGTGATAAATGCATCATGGGAAGTTTCCTGCCCCCATACCTGAAGGCAGAACATGACACCAAAAAGTCCTAGTAATAATTGTTTCATTGGATTAAAATTTAAGATTGAAAGTTTTAATTAAAATGTATTTCTAAAAATAAGCTTTGGAAGTTTAAAATAAAACAGAAAATATCTTCTTTGACCAATTAAATAAAAAAAGGACATGTCAAGACATATCCCTTTTTAAACTCCTTAATCCATTTGAAAAGCAATTGCTGTTTAAGGAACAGCTTAATCCTTTGATTTCTTGTCAGATCACAATGAGGACCCCAACAAGAATCAACCATACTACGGATGTTACCGCTAGCAGTATCCGAAATTGTTTGTCCTCGTTCATGGCTTTTTTTTAACGAATATACTAAGTTTTTTGTATTTTGTCAAATATCTGAAAATAATTTGAAAAAAATAATCTTTGGAAAAACATTATTATCCATGAAGTTCATGATAATGTTTCTGATTCTTCGACATATTCAAGGCTGTCCATTCTATTTTCTTATTAAATGGCACTTTTCTCACAGGGCAATCCTTGATTTGGCAATAATGGCAGCACTTTTCGGGAATACATGGATCCGAATGAACAAATACTTCCATATCTCCCTTCCAATCATCCTCTAATACTTTCTCAAGCTGCTCTACTTCTTCATGTACCTGTTTTAAGTCATAATAATAAGGCAATGTCAGATGAAGGTCAATATGCCTGTCCCCCCCATATTGCTGAACCCGCATATTATGAATATCAATCCATACATTTTTCCTGTTTTGATTAATGACATTAACCGTTGATTCTACTGCTTTCGGATCAGCTTCATCCATAAGCCCTCCAACAGACCTTCTGACTAAGCCATACCCGGAATACATGATATAAAAAGAAAACAAAATGGCAATCAACGAATCCAAAAACATATATCCGGTCAGGTAAATAATCAAAACGCCTAAAACCAAAAGAAAACTTGTCAAGGTATCTGTTATCAAGTGCTTTCCACTTGCCTCGAGTGTCAGACTGTTTAGTTCTTTTCCTTTTCTCTGTAAAAAAAATCCAAGAACCCCATTTACCGAACCTGCGAATGTCACTAATAAGACACCCTCAATCAATTTTTCCAATTCACTAGGGAAAAACAAATTATAGATAGATTGATAAAAAATAAAAACCCCTGCTAGAATAATCAGGGTACCTTCAACTCCCGCACTGAAAAACTCAATTTTACCATGCCCATATGGGTGATTATCATCTCTTGGTCTTGAGCTCAGGTATATGCTATAGGTAGCAAAACCGGCAGCTACCACATTTACAATACTTTCCAGCGCATCTGTAAGAATTGCCATCGAATTTGTAATATAAAAAGAATAGAATTTCACTATCAGTAACCCTACACTGACAATAAATGAAACCCTAATCCAATTCGATTTTTCTCTTTCCACTATTTTATTTTTAATCTCTCAAAAATAGAACTAATTTTATTAAACCTCTTTTGTCATTAAATTAAAGGACTAAATTTATTTGAAATGAAATCTCCAAAAAGCTTATTTCACACAAAGCATATCCCCTACTCAATCCAGATTAACCAACAATAAACGAAAGCTATCTTTATTTAAATTTCAATTTTTAAAGGAACATGGAATCAAATAATTTACAACTACCCGCCTACCTCAAAGCGCTTTTTGTTCTACTCCTTATCATAATCATCATCTTTATTCTAATTATTGGCAGAAGTATATTTGTCCCTTTATTCCTTGCCGGTTTGATTTCAATATTATTGACTCCAATTGGCAATTGGATGGAGAGGAAGAGAATTTCAAGAATCCTAAGTACAACAATTGCACTTTTTTCTGGCATAATCATAATCCTTGGCATATTTACGTTTGTGGTCTTACAGGTCGCAAGTTTTAGTCAAGACCTTGGGAATGTAGGAGAAACCCTCAACAACTACCTTGAACAAATAGATAGTTTCATGATTGAAAACCTTAAAATTGAAACTGGTATTGGGCAAGGGATTGACCAGAGTTACCTGATAAATCTTTTACAATCCAATAGCTCTAGCCTGGCCGAATTCCTTCTTGGCACGTTAGGTTCTCTAGCAAGTGTAGTACTTTTACCCGTCTTTATTTTCTTTTTTCTTCTTTACAGAGACCACCTGACAGTATTTATTGCATCCCTATTTCAGAACCATGAAAACGAAAAAATAAAACTGGAAATAAGGATTTTGAGAAAGGTTGTTCAGAGTTATATAATCGGAATCATAAAGGTAATGGCCATATTAGCCATAATGAATACAATTGTCTTGTTTAGTCTTGGAATAAAACACGCCATTTTCTTTGCTGTCTTTGCTGCATTACTGAATATTATTCCATATTTGGGGCCATTTTTAGGAGCTGTTCTACCTACGATTTTTGCCTTTCTTACCAAAGACAGTCTTTTTTATCCCATAGGCGTAGTGATTTCCTTTCAGATCATTCAAATGATAGAAAGTAATTTTCTGACCCCAAAGATTGTTGGGAGCAATGTAAATCTTAATGCCTTTGTTACTTTTGTGGGACTGTTGATTGGTGCTTCCATATGGGGAGTGATCGGAATGATCTTGATAATACCCACTTTAGCAGTATTAAGAAAAATATTTGAACTCAGTGAATCCACTTTGCCGTTTGCTTTGTTGTTAGGTGAAGAAAAACCCAATGTTGAAAAAGAAACTGATCCCACATAACTGGATAATTATTCTGATATGGAACATCTTGTTGATTTCCTGCGATAGTCCGGATACCAAAAAAGAAAGGTATTTGCTGAAAGGCAATGAAAAATTAAAAGAAAACGACACCAAGTCTGCCATTGACTTCTATGGGGAAGCGCTTAAAATAGATCCTGATTTCAGGGATGCGCTATTCAATCGTGGTTTGGTCATGTATCAACTCAATAGACTTGAAAATGCCATTTCAGACTTCTCTTCCATATTAAGAACCAATCCCGTCGATACGCTTGCTCTTTTTCAGCGAGGAGTGACATACATGGACAATGGCGAGTTTTATAAAGCTTTGGAGGATAGCAAGACCTTGATTAGAAATAATCCTGAAAGTTGGAGAAGTCATTTTTTAGAAGGATTGGTCTTGGAGCAAATCAAAAATTATCAGGAATCCTTGACTTCTTTTGAGAAAGCGCTAGAGCTGTTTCCTGACAACCCCGAAGTATTGGTAAATCAGGCAACGATTTTCTACTATCTCAAAGATTTTGAAAAAGCTGAAGTTGGACTTAAAAAAGCCGAAAAATTAGATCCAACTGAAGCCAATATCTTTAATTTGAGATCAATGATTGCATTTGACCGAGGAGAATTAGATATAGCCTTGACAATGATCAACAAAGCTATCGCTCTGAATTCAAATCAAGCTTATTTTTACAACAATAGAGGTCTGTATCTAATATTTGAAAATGAACTTGAAAAAGGACTTGAAGACATCAATTACAGTCTAAAACAAAATCCTAAAAATCTTTTTGCATTTAGAAATAAAGGGATTTATCATTATTTCAAAAATGAAAAAGAGCTTGCTTTAAGGTATTTGACAGAGGTATTTGAAAAGGACCCTGATATGGAATTGGTAAAGGATTACCTGGAAAAAACAAATAACCTTTAAATGATTATCCAACAACTTCTTTTATTTTCTTCAAAAGTTCAGAGGCATCAATTGGTTTGGAAACATACCCTGAAAACCCGCACTCCTCAATTTTTTCCAAAAGATCTTGTTTAGCAGCAGCTGACAGTGCTAGAACTGGAACTTTTGAAATTGTTTTAATGATAGAAGTAGCTTCAAAACCATCCATTACAGGCATTTGAATATCCATCAAAACACAATCATAATTATTTTTGGAAACAGCTTCTACGGCCTCTTGGCCATTGAACACCCTGTCGTAATCTAGCCCCCATTTTTTGATGATCTTTCCCAGAACCAAGGCATTGACATCATTGTCCTCAGCCATCAGGAGTTTGACCTTTCTTAGGGACGTTTCGGCGGGTATCAGAGAGGTAGTAATCGGGGCAGAGACTTTGCCGATTTTTTCAAACTCAACTTCAAAGTAAAATACCGAACCAACTCCTAATTCAGAATCTATACTAATTTTAGCGTCCATTTGTTCCAGCAATTTTTTAGTGATGGAAAGTCCTAGGCCTGTTCCGCCATATTTTTTGCTGAATGAATGTTGTATTTGGTCAAATTGGTCAAATATTCTGGCCTGATGTTCTTTGGCTATTCCTATGCCAGTATCCTTGACTTCAAAATACACCTTAGCTTTACCATCTCTGCTTTCCTTTAATTTCAAAGTAACATCAACCCTTCCATTATTGGTGAATTTGAGTGCGTTGGTGATCAAGTTGTTTAACACCTGTGCCAGCCTGACTTTATCTCCTTTGACATCAATGTTTAACTCTTCAAGCATGTGAAGGGTAAGCTTATTCCTGCTGTCTTTGGCATGAAATTCAAGTCCATTGATGACTTGGCTCACTACATTTTTGAGATTCATGGGATTGTTTTCCAACGTCAATTTACCGGCTTCGATTTTTTGATAATCCAACAGGTCGTTGATCATGATGATCAAATTGTCCACTGCGAAGTTGATCGTATTCAGTGCTGAGGCTTGAATGGAAGTATGATCGTCCTGTAGCAGCGAGTATACTGATCCTGAAATTGCATTCAATGGTGTTCTCAGTTCGTGGCTGATCATTGACAAAAATTCGGATTTGATCTGACTTGCTCTTTCTGCCTGTTCCCTGGCATTCTTCAGATTATTCTCAAATCGCTTCTGTTCGGATATATCTGTAAGATATCCATACCAAACCACGTCACCATTCTCCAGAAGTTCAGGTTTGGCAGCGCCCAAGACCCACTTATATCCGCCATTGATTGGCTCAACTAACCTAAACTGACAGGTCCATGGCTTTAATGTCCTTGCAGATGCAACTGTTGAAGTCAAAACCTGTGCAATATCTTCAGGATGGACTTTATTGATAGCCTGACCGATATTTTTCATGTTGTTGAATTCATCCTCTCTTACACCCAACAAATCCTTGATACCCGGACTTAGATAAGAAAAAGTCATCTCACCGTCTTTATCCAAAACAAACTGATAAAGCGCACCAGGCACCTGTTCAGTCAAGTGAAGTAAAAAATCTGAAGATTCCTGCAGGGATTTTTCCAAAACAATCCTATCGGATATATCTCTGACAAAGGATATAATATACTTTTTACCCTGAATTTCTATAAGGTTACAATTTACTTCTGCCTGATATTCATTTCCGTTCGATTTCTTAAATGCACTCTGATAAATCTTGCTTCTTTCATTAGTCAAATGGGAAACATGGGCTACCCAAGCTGAGTCCTCGATGAAGTTGGTATCAAAATCACTTATCAATGCCCCACTATTTTTAGCGTGGGAAATATCAAGTTTTTGGTCAGCCTCCTGATTTGTAAAAATGATTTTTCCGGAAACGTCAGTTACCAAAATAGCTTCTGGTGATAGGTCAAACATTTCTTTGAAAAGACCCAACTCGTTTAGAATATTGTATTCATCTGAGATATCCTGAAAAGTCCCATACGCTTTACTGACTTCATTGTCTTTGAAAAGCGCTTTTCCCAAAATCCTTACCCATTTTTCACTTCCCTTCTGGGTCCTAATTTTAGCTTTGAGGTCAAAGCCATTTCCTATTGCCATCAGTTCTGTCATGGCTTTTTGTATCTGAACTCTATATTCAGGTAGAAAATAAAGGATGGTCTGGTCTATGGTGAAAAAAGTAGGTTGATCTATTTCATGGATAGCGTATAATTCTTCACTCCAATAGATTGTGTTTTCGGGTAAGGAAATTTCCCAAACACCTGATTTTGAAACTTTTTCTCCAAGTTTGAACAGCTCGTGTTTCCATTCTCGATCTACAATTGCCAATTGCTCTGAACTGATATCTCTGCCGATGATGTAAAATTTGCCTTCAATAAAATTTACCTGCCAATTCATCCAAATATAATCGCCTCCTTTATGGAGCATTCTGGCTTTAAATTGACTTTGATGGGTTCCTTCCTTTACATCCTGAATTAGCTTTTGCGCTTTTTCCAGGTCTTCCGAATGGAAAAACTGACATAATTCCACATTGGTGACTTCCTCCTGAGAGTATCCCAACAAGGACTCAACAGACTCACTGACCCAAGAAAGAAAATTTTCCTGCCCGATTCCAATAACGTCATTCCAGTTTTTAAGAAATTGGTGAGTATCCTTTTTTGAAGGCATGCCTTTACTTTTCAATTCCTTTCCTTTGTAAAAAAGGAAATAATTGGAACCGTTTTCCTGTGGCAACTCCAAGTTGAAAACAAACTCTCTTTCTTGAAAATCAATGATCAATTCTTCATTGAAAATGTAGGAATTGATATCAAGTCCCAAGTTGACCAAGGTCTTTTCTTCCATGAATTGGCCAATCCCTTTATCAAAAGCAACATTGGTGTAAAAAATATTATAGGGATAAGTATCATCAGCCAAAAAAACCATCTCAGATGATTCATATATGATCTTTTTGAATGTATTATTGATACCTCTTTCTTTCATCAGAAACAGCAAAATGGGGTGATAAGAAAACTTTTAGAACTCGGGTGATAAGTTTTAAAATAATATATTGCTGTAAACATACATTAAATTGTTTTTTGTACCAAACATATTGTAATTAAAAATATAAAAAAAGTTATTAGGATTAAATTCCAAATTCTACCTGAAACATTCCCGTCCAAGAATTTCCTGAATTATCCAAATCAGGGAGCCCTTCAAGCCATTTATATCCAAAATTACCTTGCAATTTTATCCTATGACCTCTAATATAATACGTATACCCCATCAGTACTTCATCTACCCTCTGCTGAAAAATAGCTATCTGATCTTTGGGTACTATATAAGAATAACGAAGTGCTATTTCGGAATTCTGATAGATCATTTTACTCAACTGAATGTTGATACCATGACCAACCTGAACAAATCTAATCTCTCCCGCTTCATTACTTGTAAATGGATCAGCAGAAGTTCTTTGCAGGTATTCAGCAAGTATCGCATTCCCTTTATATTTGAAAACACCGTCGAGGATAAAACTTTCAATCGTCCTGTTTTCAAACAATTCCTCACCCAATTGGCCCGAAGTTTTATTGGCCCTCACATTTTTTGAGTAGCTCATTCCGATCGAAATTTTTGGCAGAGGCTCAAACTCAAGATCCCCTTCGGAATAATCCCCATTATTCTGAAACAAACCCAAAGGCAAATACTCTACCCTGCCCGTATAAGCAAGACCGTTATTGATAGCAGAGGCATTCCTCCCATCTCCTGTCGAAACAACTCCCTTCAATTCTAAATAAGAATCTTGTTTCAGTTTTTTGGTGTAATAGGCAAAAAACCCAAAATCTCTATCAATATTAAACATAGCACCTGCAATGGACCTATCTGCAAACTGAAGATTTCCTGAACTTGTGACCCTTTGTCTGTTACCTGGTAATTTGGACTGTCCAAAACCAAAATAGAGGTTGTCTGCCACGAAATAATAAATAATTGCATCCCTAACTGGTTGGGCTATCACTGAGGACTCTAGATCAAGATCTGCTTTGGAAAATGCCAACTGAATATAATACTGTAATTTGGGATTTCCTACAAATCCATCAAAACGAAGACGCAGTCTTCTTACCCTCATTTCAAAAGCATTGATGGTAAATTCATCTCCGCCAAGTGTATTCAATCCTGCCCTGTTCTGCATTCTAAATCTTAAATTCATCAAAAAAAGAGAATCCTTATAGAATTTGATTCCATCATCAATATTTAGTAGCGCCCTTTCGTCTGATTCGACAGTTTGCCCAAAGACTAATCTATTTGGAAAAAAAATGATTGAGACCAGAATGAAAATAAAAAATAATCTTCGTGTTTGTTCGTAAGATTTAAAATTGGTTCCCATATTTTGATACTTTGTTACAATTTAATATCCTATTATCATTTAAAACAAAAAAAGGCTGTGATTTAAAATCAACAGCCTTTTCACTTCCAAATTCCTTGATCAAATTCCTGCTTTGATCAGGTTAAGAGCAGAACCTGCTTTAAACCATTCGATTTGTCCAGCATTATATGTATGGTTGACTTTGATTTCGTGCTTGCTACCATCAGCATGGTTCAACAAAACTGTCAATTGTTTTCCGGGAGCGAAGGAATTTAAACCAACAATATCAATGGAATCATCTTCTTGAATCAGGTCATAGTCTGAAGGATTTGCAAAAGTCAAAGCCAACATGCCTTGCTTTTTAAGATTGGTTTCATGAATTCTGGCAAAAGATTTTACGAGAATTGCCCTTACGCCCAGAAATCTTGGCTCCATGGCTGCATGTTCTCTTGAGGAACCTTCACCATAGTTTTCATCCCCCACAACTATAGTCCCTTCTCCATGCTGTTTATATTGACGTTGAACAGCCGGCACTTCGCCATATTCACCATTCAACTGATTTTTGACTTTATTGGTCGCCTCATTGAAATAGTTTACCGCTCCAATAAGCATGTTATTGGAAATATTATCCAAATGACCTCTATACCTTAACCAAGGACCTGCCATTGAAATATGGTCAGTTGTACACTTTCCTTTTGCCTTAATCAATAATTTCAATCCTGTAAGGTCATTTCCTTCCCAACTTTTGAAAGGTTCAAGCAATTCCAATCTATCAGAATTAGGATCTACAATCACCTCCACAGAAGAACCATCTTCTGCGGGTGCCTGGTATCCGGCATCCTCTACAGCAAATCCTTTTGTTGGTAATTCGAGTCCTGAAGGCTCATCCAATCTGACCTGATTTCCTTCTTCATTGATGAGGGAATCTGTCATTGGGTTGAAAGTGAGGTCCCCGGCGATTGCCATTGCTGTAACTATCTCTGGAGAAGCGACAAATGAATGGGTATTTGGATTGCCATCTGCCCTTTTTGCAAAGTTTCTGTTGAATGAAGTTATGATGGAATTTTTTTCCTGCTTTTCAGCACCATGTCTTGCCCACTGACCAATGCAAGGCCCACAGGCATTTGCCAAAACCACACCGCCCATATTTTCAAAAATGTTAAGGAATCCATCTCTCTCCACTGTAAACCTAACTTGTTCAGAACCTGGCGTAATTGTATATTCTGATTTGGCAACAAGCTTTTTGTCCACTGCCTGTTGTGCCAATGATGCTGCTCGGGAAATATCCTCATAAGATGAGTTGGTACAGGAGCCAATAAGCCCCACTTCCAATTTGGCAGGCCATCCGTTTTCTTTTACTGCCGAAGCAAATTTTGATAAAGGCCATGCCAAATCAGGGGTAAAAGGACCGTTGACATGTGGTTCCAATTCCGATAGATTGATCTCGATTACCTGATCAAAGTATTTTTCCGGGTTTGCATACACTTCTTCATCACCCGTCAAATGTGACTTGATTTCATTGGCCATATCAGCAATATCCCCTCTTTCAGTACCTCTTAAATAAGCTTCTGATTTTTCGTCATAGCCAAAAATTGAAGTGGTAGCTCCTATTTCAGCACCCATATTACAGATCGTACCTTTTCCGGTGGCAGAAAGTGATTTAGCGCCATCTCCAAAATATTCTACGACTGCTCCTGTACCTCCTTTGACTGTAAGGATACCGGCTACTTTTAAGATGACATCTTTTGCTGAAGTCCATCCTGAAAGTCTACCTGTTAATTTAACACCTATCAATTTCGGGAATTTGAGCTCCCAAGCAAATCCTGCCATCACATCACAGGCATCTGCGCCCCCGACTCCAATCGCAATCATTCCGAGACCTCCGGCATTTGGAGTATGAGAGTCTGTACCAATCATCATCCCACCTGGAAAGGCATAATTCTCCAAAACAACTTGATGAATTATACCGGCACCCGGTTTCCAGAATCCTATTCCATATTTATTTGAAACTGAGGAAAGAAAATCATAGACCTCTCTGTTTTTATCTTTTGCTTTGTCAAGATCAGCAATAGCCCCCACTTCAGCTTGAATCAAGTGGTCGCAGTGTACCGTAGAAGGCACTGCTACTTGGCTTCTACCCGCTTGCATAAATTGAAGCAAGGCCATTTGGGCAGTTGCATCCTGCATGGCAACCCTATCAGGATTAAAATCTACATAGGACACTCCCCTTTCATATGCTTGGGAGGCTTCTCCCTCTGAAAGGTGTGCATACAATATTTTTTCCGTCAAAGTGAGGGGTCTACCCACAGCCTTTCTTGCTGTTTCAATTCTAGAGGGAAACTTTGCGGAGACCGCTTTGATCATTTCTAAATCAAATGCCATTGAAAATAAAGTTTATAGTGTGAAAAGGATTTCATTTATTCGATCGCAAAGATAAAAAATCGGGTCTAAAATAGAAGTAAAATTGAAATAGCCTTGGTTATTTATTATACAGCATTACAGGAGTGGTTTAACATATCAAAATCCAGATCCCAATTCCAAAAACCAAAAGCCCGCACAAAAAGAAATAAATCGTATATCTGAGTATTTCTTTTGCGGAAACTCCAGTGATAGAAAGAAGCGGCAAAGCCCAGAATGGCTGTAGCATATTGGTCAATTGATCACCATAGGCAAATGAGAGAATCATTCCTGCAGGATCAACTCCCAACTTCATAGCACTCTCCATAAGTATCGGACCTTGTATGGCCCATTGTCCCCCGCCCGAAGGAATAAACAAATTGACAACAGCGGCACTGAAAAAGGATGTCAAAGGAAGTGCCTCAGGAGAAGATATATGAATCATCATGGAACCTAAATCTTCCAAAAACCCAGAATATTTGATCATGCCCATAATTCCTGCATAAAATGGAAACTGAATCAGAATGTCAGTTGCACTTTTCAATCCGGCTTCCAGTGACATAACATAATCCTTCAAGTTTCTATAAAGCAATAAACCGATACCCAATAAAAGGAAATTGACAAAGTTGAGGTCAAAAAACCCAAGATTGCCCTGCTCTGCAAAAATGAAGTCAGAAAGACCTAAGCCAAGAATCAATAAACCGATAATTATTCCCAAAAAACCTTTACCCGATTTCAATTTATTTTTTTTAGCTGAATTCCGAGTTGGAAGATTAAATACTTTTGGCTTTCTTTTACTTAGAATAAACAAAGTCAACAGCAATGACACCACCAAAACCAAATTGACCAAAAAATTCTGGCTAGAGAAAATAGTTTCAGATACTGGCAACAATCCAATCGTATGCTCCAAAAAGTGTCCTTTCTCAGCGACTTTCAGGGTAGAAGAACCTGAAAGCCCTGAATGCCAAACCATCATCCCCAAATACCCTGCTGCACAAATCAGGGGATAATTGATCTTAATGCCATTATTATAATTTATCTCACCGATTTTACGGGCCAAAACAGCACCGAGAACCAAACCAAAACCCCAATTGATGTATCCAGCAACCAAGGTTACAGATCCAGTTATCAATACAGCTTTTAAATTATTGTCAGCAACTTTGGACAATTTGGTAATCCATTTATTTACCTGTTCTGATATCGCCAATGAATAGCCAAAAACTAAAATCAAAATCATTTGCAAGGTAAACTCAAGTAGCTCCCAGAAACCTTTTTGCCAATATTTAAGTACTTGAAAGCCATAAATTGAATAGGTCGGGTGTTCCGGTTTTGTAAAAAGCCAAACCATGATAAAAACAAATCCAGTCAATCCCAGTGCTATTTCAAAAGTGGAGGGGAAACCTATTTTTATTTTTTTTCTTTTTACCAGATCCATTGTAAGAATATTTCGTCTCATCAAAATAACGACCATTGATTTTGATCTTTAAACATAACAGGTTTTTGTCGTATTGGGAATTATGAGAAAGAAGGCTTAATGCTAAAGGCTATATCTGAGTTGTGAAAAGTTATTTTTTGGATAAAAAATGTTTACTTTGAATTAACTTATCATCATCTCAGAATTAGATTGGAATTGAATATTTTTTCCATTACCCTTTTGGTTTCAGGAATATTAGTTGCTGGAATTTCCTCTGTAATTATTTACAGAATGAAAGATGCTGTCCGATGGTTTGCGGTCACCATGCTGCTTGTTGCCATTTGGGCATTGGGATATGGCTTGGAACTTATGAGTGAGACTCTTGAAGCAATGCTTTTTTGGGTAAAAATTGAATATGTAGGCATTGCACTTGCTCCAGGAACATGGATTTGGTTTTGTTTGAAGTATACTGGATTAGAAAAATGGCTTAACTTCAAAACAGCCTTAGTAGTTTTCGCTATCCCAATTATTACCTTTTTGATAATCTTGACCAATGAATTCCATCATTTACATTACAAGGAAGTATCTGTATATGACTTAGGTCCTTTTCCATTATTGGAAATATCAATCGGCCCATGGTATTTGGTCCATACCACTTTTTTTTATTTGTCGCTTTTGTTCGGGAACATTCTTTTGCTTATCAAATTTAAGAATGCAGACAGCATATACAGAAAACAGATCAATCTATTGATTTTTGCAGGCGTTGTTCCTTGGTTTTTCAATGTGATATATCTGTTGGGATATAGACCTTTTGAGCATATTGACCTAACACCGTATGCATTTTTGTTTACCTACATATTTATTGGAATTGCATTGCTGCGTTTTGAGCTTTTCAATATCAAGCCTATTGCAAGGGATAAAGTGTTTGAACTGATTACCAAAGGAATACTTGTTTTTGATCCAAATGAAAAGGTGATTGATTATAACCATGCCATTCTAAAAGCACTCAAAAAACCCAAGGACAAATTGATCGGCAAATCAATGGGTGAATTGTTTGAAAATAAACCTGAACTGATAGCAGTCATCCAGAAGAGAGAAATATGTGCATTGGAACTTGAACTGGATTCTGACACCAATAAAAGTGAGTTTAGAATAGAGTGCGTCCCCATTTTGGACAAAAAGGACATCTTTAGTGGCATGATGGTTCTATTTGAAAACATCAGTGCTGAGAAAAAAACACAACGGCAATTGCAATATCAGGCCGATGAACTTATCAAAACCAACTCTCTCAAGGATAAACTTTTTACCATTATCTCGCATGATCTTAAAGGCCCGATACTTGGCGTAAGAGAACTCATTCGGCTAACGAATGAAGGAGTTATTGGAAAAGATGAGTTTTTCAAAATTCTTCCTGAAGTAAACAAAAACATGGATTCTGTTTCCATTTTACTAGAGAATTTATTGGCCTGGACTAGCAGTCAACTCAAAGGTGAGGTGGTCGAAAAACAGGAATTTAACCTTGAGGAACTGCTTCAGGAGCAATTTAAACTATTTGATAAAACAGTAAATGAAAAGGGGATATTTCTGAAAAAAGTCAAATACTCCCAAGGGGACATTGTCGTTTTTGCGGATAAAAACATGATCGACTTGGCAATCAGAAATCTGATCAGTAATGCAATTAAATTTTCCGGATTAGGGGATACAATTTCTGTAATTTTAAAAGAAAAACCTGAATCGGTTTATATCAGGATCAAAGATACAGGTTCTGGAATTCCTCCTGAAAATCTGGATAAACTGAGAAGAAAAGAATCCATCAGCACATTGGGTAAAAACAAAGAATCAGGCACAGGATTGGGATTATTATTGGTACAGGACTATATCGAAAAAAATGGAGGTCATTTGTATATTCAAAGCACCTTGAATGAAGGTAGTGAGTTTAGTTTTTACCTGCCAAAAAAATGAATGCCTGTTATTAGGAAAGGTTTTGCAAGAATTGAAGCGTATCCACACCGTCAGCATAGTCATCTAATCCAGGGCATTGTGCTGTACCGAAATCCAAACTGCCCGGGTACCAGCTTTTTAAAGACACAATGCATTGGATTTTTTCCTTTTCCTCTGATAATCTTAAATTCAACTCCTCCAAATCTGCGTACAGTTCGTAATACAACACCGCTATGGGAGAAACCAAAGCGTTACTTTCCTTCATAAGCAGAAATCCATTATCCAAATGGGGATCCTTGTTGACCAAGAAAATAGATTTATTGTATTCGTAGTTGTTGTGGTATTTGTGATTGTGTGCCACGTCTCTGAACTCTGCAATAGCATCAAGGAATTCGATTAATGTATCATTATTCCTGACATAAAGTTTGGATACATTTCTGCAGCCTAATCCGTAATATTGAAAAACATCCTTGCCTAGGTCCCTAAAGTCATTTGGTTTTTCAATGCCATCCAAAATCCCAACTGAGGTCCTGTTTTTTCGGATAATGTGAGGGTACCTTCCAAAATAGTATTCAAAATACCTTGCTGAATTATCGCTTCCAGTCGCAATGTATGCATCTTTGGATTTCAACATCTCTTCTACTGAAATCAATGGATCAAACCTTGGCTCCAATGCGATCAATTCCTTTACAAGCCAATTCATGAGCACCTGATCCGAAGAACTCAGCTTGATACAAGCTTTGTGACCGGAAATCAACACACATAATAAGTCGTGAAAACCAACCGCGGGAACATTACCGGCCATCAAAACACCTATAGATTTTATTTTTTTGACAGCCTTTAGATCATAGGAACTGAGCCAGGATTCAAAATTTTCTTTTTGCAGATTGATTGAAATGGTCCTAAGAGCATCTTCCGTCTGAACAGGAGTGAACCATGTATTGTTGTTTTGGATGTTACTAGACAGGATTTCAAACTCCTCCCTATCCAATTCATTTATCTTTTTCCCGAGCTTAACAAATGCTTCAATTCTATCTTCCAGCGTCATCATTATTCGATTTTGGGCAAAGATATTCAAAACAGATTTAAAAAAATTTTGATAGATTGAATATAAATTAATTAGTATGACAACTTTTTTTTACGTGATTTGTTATTTGATTATTAATTTTGCTCAACAAATAGATACAACATGGCTATAATGATAACCGATGAATGCATCAATTGTGGTGCATGCGAACCTGAATGTCCAAATACTGCCATCTATGAAGGAGGTATAGAGTGGACATGGGCTGGAGGTACAAAACTAAAGGAAGTTACACTTGAAGACGGTACTGTAGTAGATGCGAATCAAAAACAGGAACCTGTATCAGATGAATTCTACTATATCGT
This sequence comes from Aquiflexum lacus, assembly GCF_015476655.1. GTDB lineage: Bacteria > Bacteroidota > Bacteroidia > Cytophagales > Cyclobacteriaceae > Aquiflexum > Aquiflexum lacus. Next base: position 76,285 of record NZ_JABFHF010000006.1, on the reverse strand, counting down.
AACAGAAAAGTGTACGGAATGTACCGGATTCCATGAGGAACCGCAGTGCGCAGCTGTTTGTCCTGTAGATTGCTGTGTGGACGATCCCGAGCATAGGGAATCTGAAGATGTCCTCATGGCCAAAAAAGATTATATGCACGGAGAATAAAAGAGGGAAATCCCTCTTTTTTTTATATCTTAAATCATGGTCACGCAGGTTTTTTTGGCGGCAAAAAACTCTGAAAAAAAATAAGTTTTTAAAAAAAACTGCATAATCCCTTGAATATGTTTTTCGAATTGATTTAACTTGTCTCGCTAATATTTAAATAACCAAACATTTTAAAACCTTGCACAGTGGAAGATCATAGAGGAAATGACAGAGAAGAAATCTTCTCAAAAAGAGTAAAGGCCGGTAAGAGAACTTACTTTTTTGATGTGAAATCTACAAAATCCAACGATTATTATTTGACCATCACAGAAAGCAAAAGAAGGATGAAAGATGATTCTTTTGTTTTTGAAAAGCATAAAATATTTCTGTACAAAGAAGATTTCGGTAAATTTATCGATGCATTACAAGATGCTGTTGATCATGTCAAAAATGAGTTGCTTCCAGATTTCGATTTTTCCCAATATGACAAAGATGAATCGGAAAATGAGTTTGATGATGAATTGAAGTGGGATTAATTCCACTTTATGACTAGCTTAAAAAGGATACATCTATAAACGAACCCGGTTGAATTTCTGACCTGATATTCGTAACAAATTAGATGTATCTTTTTCTTATTTAATTATCACGATCTATATGAAAAGGCCGGTCATTTACCTTCTTATTGCCATTATATTATTTTTATTGGCAGGCTGGTATTTTGCAAATATTACTTTATATCTGATATTTTCTCTAGTCATTGCAGCCATATTGAGGCCTTTGACCAATAGAATCAATTCTTTTCATTTGATGGGACAGCATGTCCCAAGGTGGGTATCCATCATTTTGTCATTTGCTTTGGTCATCAATATCTTTTTTCTGATCAGCCTTTTGTTCATCCCTCTTATTTCTGCGCAAATACAAGTCATATCCTCCTATGACTTGGATTATCTTTATGAACAAATCCAGAATCCTGTCGGAAAAATCGAGGATTTATTGATTCAATACGAAATAGTCAAGAGTGAACCTGGTTTTTTGATCATGCAGGTGAGGGAAAATATGATTACCAGTTTCAGTGCAGTCAATTTTCAGGGAATTATCAATACAATAGTAAATACAACAAGTTCTTTATTAATCGGCATCATGGCTGTCAGCTTTATCACTTTCTTTCTTTTATTAGAGAATGGCATGTTGAGAAAAAACCTGATGAACCTGATTCCCAATGCATATTTTGAATTGGCTGTATCTACTTTCAACAAAGTAGAAAGACTCCTATCAAATTATCTGGTAGGTTTGCTGATTCAGATCACTTGTATTTTTTCTATTGCTGCTATCGGTCTTACCTTGATGGATATCGATTATGCGCTGACAATCGCAATGTTTGCAGCAGTAGCCAACTTGATTCCCTATGCAGGTCCTATTTTAGGTGCTTCCTTTGGGGTTATTGTTGGTTTATCCACCGGAGATTTTAGTGGTTCCAATCAAATCGGTCTGATGATTTTTAAAATTCTTTCTGTATTTGCTGTGGTACAGATTACGGACAATGTCATATTACAACCATTGATTTTTTCTAAATCTGTAAAAGCGCATCCTCTTGAAATTTTTGTTGTTATCTTTGCCGGTGCAAAAATCGCCGGTATCCTCGGGATGATCCTTGCAATCCCGGTTTATACCATTATCAGAGTGTCCGTGATGGAATTCTATGTTGGTTATAAGGAATATAAAATTTTCAAAATTTAAAAAAATAACAATTAATGGCTTTACAATGTGGTATCGTTGGACTTCCCAACGTAGGAAAATCTACTTTATTCAATGCGCTTTCAAGTGCCCGTGCGGAGGCTGCTAACTTTCCATTCTGTACCATCGAACCCAATGTCGGGGTAGTGACAGTTCCGGACAGGAGACTTAATGTTTTAGAGCTTTTGGTGAAACCCAACAAGGTGGTTCCAACGGTAATTGAATTTGTGGATATTGCAGGATTGGTAAAAGGCGCAAGTAAAGGCGAGGGATTGGGAAATAAGTTTTTGGCCAATATCCGGGAGGTTGATGCCATCATCCATGTCATCAGGTGTTTTGAAGATGAAAATATTGTGCACGTTGCAGGTAGTGTGGATCCGCTTTTCGACAAAGAAGTCATCGATACAGAACTACAGCTCAAGGACCTTGAATCAGTCGACAAGAAAATCGCCCGAATAGAAAAAATAGCGAAATCCGGAGATGCCAAAGCCAGAAAAGAACTCGAAGTACTACAGTTATTCAAGCAAGGTCTATTGGATGGAAAAAATGCCCGTGCCATTGAAGTAGACAAAGAGGAGTTGGAAGTGGTCCGTGATCTTCATCTTTTGACCATCAAACCAGTACTATATGTGGCTAACGTGGACGAAGGAAGTATTATTACAGGAAATAAATTCGTAGAACAGTTGAAGGAAAACGTAAAGGACGAACACGCTGATGTAATTGTACTTTGCGCAGCAATAGAATCTCAAATTGCCGAATTGGACGAGCCTGATGAAAAAGAATTGTTCCTTTCTGAATATGGCCTCGATGAAAGTGGTCTAAACAAACTGATTTCTGGGGCATATAAATTACTGGACTTGATTACTTATTTTACGGCAGGTGTGCAGGAAGTTAGGGCTTGGACAATCAAAAAAGGCTGGAAAGCCCCACAAGCTGCAGGTGTGATTCATACCGACTTTGAAAGAGGATTCATCAAAGCCGAAGTGATCAAACTAACTGACTACGAAACATATAAAACCGAGGCTGCATGCAGAGAAAACGGTAAAATCGCAATTGAAGGAAAAGAATATGTAGTTCAAGATGGAGATATCATGCATTTTAGGTTCAATGTGTGACAAAAGAATAAAAAAAATTTGTACTTTTGAAGGAAACCAATGTATTTGCATGTTGTTACAAAATTAAAAGTCAAAAAACTCTTTTATTTCATTTTTAATCAAAAACCGTGAGAATAAGATTAATATTTTCGTTAAAAAACAAAGGCGCTTATTTGCCCTTTCATCATCAGTACATCTTGGCTCAATTCCTTAAAGGTTTGATTGTCAAAGGTGGCAAGGAGGAATTTTTCAATTACAATTACTTCAACTTCTCTGGTCTTAAAGGACAGACCAAAGTAAGTAGAAGCGGGCTTCACTATTACTCGAGCTTAGTCACTTTAGTGCTTTCATCACCCAATGAAGAATTTGTGGACTATTTGCTGGAGCAGGTATTTGATACCCCGAAAATTGAATTGGGCAACCTCATCCTTTCACCCGAGTACACCGAACAGGAAACTGAACCTACACTGGAAACATCAAACAAGTTTGTTTGTATTTCTCCATTGGTACTGCTGACTCCTGCTTTCAATGACGAATCAGGAAAGAGATTTATCAATCCCGATACAGATGAATTTTCTGATCTTTTGTATGAATCTACCCTGACCAGAATGGAGAGATCAGGCTGGTATTCCCAGGAACAAATGGAATCCTTCTACAAGTTTCAAGTGGTACCGGATATGAATTATGTAAATAAGCTGAGAGAGCAGCAAAAGAAATTTGCAAGAATCTACTCTGTTTATGACATGGATGTCAAATATGAGGTGAGAGGCTATACCCTACCTTTTACCCTATATGCAGCTCCAGAGGTTCAGGACTTCGTGTTCAAATGTGGTCTAGGTGCCTTTACCCATAAGGGTTTTGGTATGTTGGATCTTGCTAACCATGCAGTGAATCAGAGAACAGAACCATACAAATTCAAAAGAGAAGGCTTTGTCCCTTACAAACCTTCAGACAAGCCTAAGTCTTCCGAATCTGAGGAAAGCGAAGGTACTCAAGAGGAAATCTAAAAAAAGCCCGGTTTTCAAGCCGGGCTTTTTTTTGCCTCCAATCTAATACTTTACAGAGGTAATCCCACGCCGGGTGTAATTTGCAATTACACCCTCTTATCCAAACCGTCCTACAGGAATCATTTGAAAGCGCAGGTTTCCGAGCTAGAAACCCTTGCCAATCCCAGGCCCCTCAAAGGTGCCTTGGGATTCTCTCTGAATATGCGATCTGAAAATAAGGGCTCTTGATTGTTGATTTCCGGGGTATTGATCGTTATGCTTCTTTCAAAAGGTAATCTCTGAGCACTCGACTTGCCCAAACACGAAATTGGGTACCTCGTTTTGAATTGACTGTATATCCTACTGAGAGTATTGCGTCAAGGTTGAAATGCTCAACGTTATAAGTTTTTCCATCCGTTGCAGTTGTTGCATTTTTTGCAACAACTGCATTTTTGTCCAATTCTTTATTCTTGAATATGTTTTTTAAATGTCTGGGAATAATAGATTTATCCCTTTCGAAAAGGTTAGATATTTGATTGAGTAAAAGCCAAAAGGTTTCCCTCTCTTCATCTATTCTTACCTCAATGTATTCGGGTAATTCATTCGTTTGATATAATATGGTTTCGTTTTTGCCAGTCACTGGGCATTTTATTATTTTCAGCGGTAACATGTCAAAACTGGAATCAATCAGGAATGTTAACATTCGCTTTACCTTCTCCAAGCGCTTACAGCTTAAAAACCCCTTCAGAATTAATTATTCTATGTAAACAAATTTGTTTATTTTTGTGATATGGATTCAAGAATTCAACATATCAAAGGAGTTCATCCGGGTGCATTTCTGGCTCGGGAACTAAAGCATAAAGGTTTGGCTAGAGGTCCTTTTGCATTGTCTGTTGGTGAGTACCCTCAGACACTGAGTGCTATTATCCATGGTAAAAGAAGTATGAACACCTCACTGGCATTAAGGATTGAACAATCCTTGGGTTTGGAAGAGGGTACATTAATGATACTTCAGGTTTACCATGATATCAGGGAAGAAAAAAGGAAATTGACTAAGGATATTAAACCTGATTTAAGTAAGCTTAGAAACGGCCTATTCTGGGACACGAAAATTGAGAATATAGACTGGGTTAAACACAAGCGATACGTAATTGAAAGGGTAATGGAACGGGGAACCAATGAGGAGAAAGAGGAGATTAGAGAATTTTATGGATTAAATGCTATTTCCGAACTTGAAATAGATTAAATATGAAATCACTTTACTGGAACACTGTATCGGCAGACCTTGGAGAATGCTTACTTTTATTAATGAATCATCCACTCTTTGATGATTTCAGGCTCGTAGGTGGAACCGCGTTAAGTTTACATTTGGGTCACCGACTGTCTGTAGATATCGACTTGTTTTCTTCAGGGATGCACGGCAGTTTAAACTTTGATTTAATTGACAGTTTTTTGAGATCTCAATATAAATATGTTTCTGCTCCTTTAGGTGTTCCTATTGGCTTTGGCCGTTCATACTTACTCGGAGAAACCTCTGATAAGACTATAAAACTTGATCTGTATTATACTGAACCATATCTTGATCAAGTTGAGATTAATGAATATGTAAGAATGGCAAGCATAAAAGAAATTGCTGCTATGAAGATTGATGTGGTACAAAGAAGAGGAAGGAAGAAGGATTTTTGGGACATTCATGAATTGCTTGATAAGTTCACAGTAAGTCAGCTTCTAGACCTTCACCTGCAAAAATATCCTTACAACCACGAAAAAGAATTGATTTTGAAAAACATGATTGATTTTGATAAATCAGATGATGAACCTGATCCAACATGCCTCAAAGGCAAGTACTGGGATTTGATAAAGTTGGATATCATTGAAGCTGTGAAAGAAATCTAAATGGTAGAAAAGAGGGTTCTAATTCCTCCCCTTCCGGACTTTCTGGTTCAATGGCTTTTTAAGGGATTACTCATTACAAAAGAGCGGGGTTTCAATAGAAAAAAAGCCAATATTCTATATTCCGATATGGAATATTTTTTTATAAATTCTTGTATTTAAGCTAATTCATAGTTTGCGTTGCGTCCCTTTTCATTTACTTGCTTTAAGATGTCTTTTTCCATCAAGTCTTTGATGTCACGCAACGCGGTATCGGTTGAGACCTTGGTCATTTTCGCACATTTTGAGGTTTGCAGTTTACCTTCGAAACCGTCAAAAAGTTTGTTGAGCATGAAGCGTTGACGTTCGTTGATGGGTGTATTTTCATGTAATTTCCAAAATCCGGATTTACGCAATATGCTTTGTGTGGTGTCTTCGGTGGCGAGCATCGCATTTTTCAGGCAATTCAAAAACCAGTCCAACCACTCGGTTATATCTTTTGAACTGTGTTGTACATTTTGTAATACCGCAAAAATGCGGTGATTATTTTCTTTTTTCACCGCTGTAATTTTAAAAAATCAGCTGTTTTTAACCGTCACAGTCGCAATGAAATCGCAAAGAAATTCCTAAGTGATCCTTTGGGTTCAGTGGAGTTTATTTTCCAATAGTAGTCGGAATCAAATTCTTAAAATAGTTTGCAAATTTATTGCTCAATCGAACCCTTCCAAATAAGCCAATAAATCCCTAAGATCCTGATCAGTTAGCCTTTCCTCAAGCCCATTAGGCATGAGAGATTCCTTGACCATTCCATAATCTACTATATCCTCTTTTTGGATGGAAATAAAACCTTTTGCTTGGGTATAAAGCTTGACATTATTGTTGCCCACATCAATCTGCCTTCCCTGTTCCAATGTCCCGTCTTTTAATTTGATATACCAGCCCTGCCATTCAGGGCTCATTTCGGCAGAAGGATACAATATGGATGCAATTAGGTTATTCCGGTCTTTGGATTTTCCGACATTGCTCAGGTCAGGGCCCAAGTCTCCGCCCCTTCCGTCCATGACATGGCAGGTCGAACAAAGGGAGGTATTGGAGAAAAATACCCTTCGGCCCCTTTCACTGTCCCCTGTTCCATCGAGTAAGGCATACCATGATTTCTCATTGCCAACCTCCGGCCTATTTGTCAATTCCTGATCTAACCCCAGTTGTAGCTGTTGTTGAAATCCTCCTAAAGAACTCGGATTTTTGAGCTGCTTTTCAAATGCCTCTCGGACATCAGGTTGACTGATTTTAGCCCTTAGAAATCTTGCGGCTTCGATCCTTATGTTTTCTTCCCCGCTTTCCAATAATGGGATTATTTGATTCCAACCATCCAAAGGCTGTCTTGAAAGACCTGCCAAGGCATCTGACCGAACAGTCGCTGAATTTGATGCTTTCAGCGTCAATTCCAACAATTTGGCAGCAACTTCCTTATCATGAACATTTTGTAAAGTCCTGATCGTCTCCAATCTCAAGGCGTCAGGTACACCTTCCGCTAAGAATGAAATGAGCAGTTTTTTGTGGTCCTGAGGATTATCCAGAAACCTTAAAGCATTCACCCGCATTTCTATTGAGTTTTGATCATTCTGAACAATGTCAGACACAAAATTTTCCGGAAGTACTCTTTTCAGTGCCTGGGACCTGGATTGAAGCCGGTTTTGAAATGCATGGACAAAATCCGGTTGAAGCAGTTTTACCGTTTCCAAATAGGTTTCAAACAGGTCATTGGAAGGGGGACCTACCCTAAGTGCATTTCCAATCTCATCTTTCAAAGTGACCATTTGGGAGGATCCAATCCAGATCAAAGCCATTTTTCTGATTTGGGAATCAGGATCATTCAAAAACCCTTTGGCAAGCGCTTCCAGTTCTTTATCCCCTGATCTTTTAGCTGCTAATAATGCACCCATTCGGATTAAAGCGTCTTGGTCTTTCGCCAAGGCTTTTATTTCCTCCTTTTGATTGGACAAAGCCAATATCCCAGCATGCCTTAGGAATGGATCATCTGATTTCAAGGAGGATTTCAAATCCGCTAGCGGTGCTGAATCCAATGACTCCAAGGTCTTTTCCCATTTAGCAAGTTTGGGTTGGACTGATTTACTTTTTCTGGGGAATACTTTCTCATTGTCTTTTGAAGTGAGTTTCCAGATTTTGCCCCTGCCATGGTTCGGGTAATATCGGACCACCCAATCCGTAAAATAAATCTCACCTTTGCTGTTGACCGCAAAAGCCACTGGTCTAAAATCTTCTCCACCTTCTACAATGACTTCTGTCTTGCCTGTCACAGAAAGACCTTTCTGTTGCATATCCATACGTACAATGGTACTTTCTTCCCAGATGGTACAAAGCATTTGGTTATCATAATCTTGGGGCAAATTCGTCAAACTTGTATTGACTAATCCGGAGGGTGCCTCGCCCAAAGGCACTGCAATGGGCAAAGTACCCGGTAGTTCTCCGTTCCACGCCAGATAAGGATGGATGCCACTTCCTCCAAAAAGTGATTGGTATCCGAAATCAGATTTATACACGGCATGGACAAGCCTGTTAGGCCCCCTGCTGTCCGGGTCATTGTCGGCTACCAACAACCGACCCTCATTATCAAACTTCAGGTCGAATGGGTTCCAATAGCCTGTACTAAAAATTTCCACTTCAGACCCATCCCATTTGGCCCTTATGACATTACCCCCATCACCATATCCTGAAATCTGACTGCCATCACTTCCTTCAAAATTCCAATATTCGCTTCCGGTATTACCCCTACCTAAGTACATATAGCCATCCTCGGAAAAAGTGATACTCAGCATGGCTGCGTGGGCATAGACGCTTTCAGGCTTTTTGAGTCCCATCAGCTTCTTTTTCTCTTCACAAACACCATCTCCATCGCGGTCATAAAATACCCAAACCTCCCGAGAGGTGACAAGATACAAATGCCCTTCAGGGGAAAATGCCAAATTCATCCCTTCCTTGATCCCTTCGGCAAAAACTGCGATTTTATCCAAATGACCATCCCCATTGGTGTCTTCAAAAACCTTGATCAGATCTCCCTCAGGACCCTGATAATCTTTGGGAGGCAAATGGGTGTGGGATTCCAAAACATATACCCTGTCTTTGGCATCAATGGCTATTCCAATCGGGGTTACAATATCAGGCTCCTCCACTACCACAGAGAGGACCAATCTGTCATCCAAAAGACGTACACCCTCAGGTAAATCATTTTGGGGTGAATCATTTGGTTTACATGAAAAAAGTATGTGCATCGTCAGGAAAATAATAGATAATGAATTGATGAATTGTGGCTTGAGATTAAATGAATACATAGAATGGGTATCAAAAATGTGTTTTTTTTGTTTTGATCTTGATTTGTCCCAGATCATAATAATTCCAAAGCTTCCAGGGTTTATCCTGGAAGCTTTGGAATTAAATTTCATACTTTTTGAAAAGGTCGTAGGCCCGGGTCAGGTCCTTTATGAGAGTATCTTCATTTCTTGGCGGCGCCATCTCAATAAGCAGGTAACCTTCATAGCCATAATCCAGCATTTTCTGGATCACAGCATCATTTTGGGTTACCCCATCCCCGTAGTTGACTACTTTATGTATCCCAAATCTTTCGGTGTCCTTCAGGTCAATATGCATGATTTTCGAATGGAATTTTTCCACCACATCCAAAAGCTTGACATTGGAACCATCAAAATGTCCATTGTCCATGCACATCCCGACATGGGTAGAATCCACCTCATCAAAAATCCTTTCATAGTCTTCGATGAATTCAAGATTGTTGTTGGCATGATTCTCCACCATTACTAGGACATCCATCTCTTCCGCTGCAGGAGCAATTTCCTTGAGGCAAGCAATAACTGCTTCCAAACCTCCGTCCTTTCCCCTTCCGGCACCGGTAAACTTGACCCTTCTGCAACCAAGTTCTTTGGCGGCATGCATGTTCCAAAGTTTATGCGTCACATCTTTGATGATATTGCCCTCGGCACCAAAGCCTGAACCCTGAACACAAATCGGCTTAAGGTCCAGCTGTTGGCATCTTTCTTTGATACTACGGATTCCGGCAGGGGTCAAAGTCCTTGGATACCAGCAATTGAATTCCACATTTTTAAAGGGGAGTTTGGGAAGTATTTCAAAGGCCTTTTCAAAATTGTGGTCCCCGAAACCATCCATGGTAATGGTGGCTATGGCGAGTTCGACTTTTTTTGGATTTTTGAAATCAAGGGTTTTGGAGTTTGCCAATAAATCCGGTACCACACCCAATCCTGCAATTCCCAAACCTGCTTTTTTTAGAAATGCTCTTCTGTTTTTGTTATCATTCATCAGCTAGGTACTTGATTGATTATTAACTTAAAAATAAGTAAAATAAAACAAGCCGAAAAAGCCTTTTATATTAAAATAAAAGAACTTTTTCGGCTCGTAGTACTATCCAGTCAGGATTTAAAAAGACTAACCCAGTCGAGTGCAGCATAAACTTTCATTGACGGCTGGGTGTAGTTGTAACTACACCCTGCTGTCACAGCCATCCATCAGGTTTTTGGGATGCAAATGAGGCAACTGACTTTTCTTTAAAATTTAAATGAAATTTTTCATAGATACGGCTAGTTTTTTTGTCTCCGTAATCCCTATTATCAAAACTTCAAAGAAAGTCCCAACATCAACTGTTGGAATCTTAAATCTCCATCACCTGTGAAGACATTGTCAATATCCACTTGCTGTCCGTTCAGAACACGCTCATATCTCAGGTCTAGACCAAGATTGCCCAAGTTCAACCCGATACCAAACTGATAACCTGCATTGTATTTTTCATAATCAAAATCCCTCAGGTCATCTTCAATATAATAATGAAAGGAAGGCCCTGCAAAAACCGAAACCAAAGGTCCCAAAAGATTAAGACCGACCAAAAGCGGTGCATCCAATCTTTGTGTAGTTAATTTAACTTGATTGACTTGGGAGGTAAGGTTGGTATAATTGACTTCAGGCCTGATAAAAACCGGTCCTGCATTGATTTTGCCAAAAAGGCCAAGATGATAGCCCAAGTTTTCCCTAGGGTCTCCCCAAATGGCCTCCGCATCTTTGAAGTATTGGCCATTGGAATTGTAATTCAGGCCTCCTTTGATTCCAAATCCGCCGCCTGTCTGTGCATGGGCGGATTGGTAAAATGCCGTTATGGCCAACAATAGAATGAAGGATTTAAGTGCTGTTTTCATAATTGTGGAATTTAATAGCTGGTTTAATTTATTTGATTAGTCAAACACATCAATCTAAATTGTTGTTAATTAACGTAGTTGCTGTGAGAAAATGTATGTTCCAAATCATCAATTGAATTATTATCAAGTACATTCTTTAACAGGAATTAACAAAGAATCGCAAACTAAAATCGTGCCTTAATAATTAACATAAATATATATAGGTAGAAAATATGATGAAAAACGCCCGAAATTTAATATTACTGGTACTAATTCAGGTTTTTAGTATCAGCATTGTGGGATGTTCCCGTGCAGAAAATGGCAATGAAAAGGTAAAAACTTCTTCTGAAGAGGAACAATATTCAGGTCCAAGTCAACTGGCTACTTTTGCAGGTGGATGTTTCTGGTGTATTGAGGCACCTTTTGAAGGTATCCCCGGAATTGTATCTGTGATTTCAGGTTATTCTGGAGGCAAAGAAAAAAACCCTTCATACAATGATGTGGCAGGTGGAAAAACAAGCCACAGAGAATCAGTTCAGATCAAATTCAATCCTGATATCATCAGCTACAGTGAGCTTTTGGATATTTTTTGGCAGCAATTTGATCCCACAGATGAAGGAGGTTCCTTTTATGACCGCGGATTCCAATATACATCAGCGGTATTCTATCATGACAAGGTTCAAAAAGAAACAGCTGAGGCTTCCATTAAAAAACTGGATAAATCAAGAGTTTTTGAAAAGTCCATTGTCACTCCTGTAATCAAATTCACGAATTTTTATCCTGCAGAAGATTATCATCAGGATTATTTCAAAAAGAATCCTACAGAATACTATGCCTATAGAAAAGGTTCAGGAAGAGATGCTTTCATTGCCAAACATTGGGCAGTAAACCTTGAGAAACAATACAAAAAACCTTCCGATGCAGAACTGAAAAAAAACCTGTCCAAATTACAATACGAGGTCACCATGCATGAAGCTACTGAAAGGGCATTTTCAAATGAATACAATGGAAATAAAGAAGCAGGAATTTATGTTTGTGTAATTTCTGGAGCGCCTTTATTCAGTTCTTCGGACAAGTATGAATCCTATTCCGGATGGCCAAGTTTCACCAAGCCAATAGATGCCCGATTGATTGATAAACCTGTGGACAAGTCCATGGGTATGATACGTGTGGAAGTAAGAAGCAAATTGGGTGATTCCCACCTTGGACACGTTTTCAATGATGGACCAAACCCAACCAACCTTCGATACTGCATGAATTCCGCAGCGATGAAATTCATACCCAAAAAAGATATGGAAAAAGAGGGTTATGAAAAATGGGTATGGTTAGTGGATTAATTTCCTGAAGGTGAGGTTAATTCGCTCACATTCTACTTTTTTCTTTTTGGTGATTGATTATTGTTTTATTCATACAATTATATCAAATTTAATGCGTCATTGTAGACATCTTTAATTTTTGAAGTTTTGTAGGAAAATTTTCTAAAACACCAATTATGAACAAATACGTTAAGTTCGCCATTTTAGCCATAGTGATTGTCCTAGTAGGGGGATTCTACTGGAGGTATTATTTTGTGTTCAGCGAAGGTATCAAAGGTGGAAACCTGAATTACTTTGAGAAAAAGGGATATGTCTTCAAAACTTGGGAAGGTAGGGTGGTCCAAGAAGGATTCCAAAGTCCTACTGCGGGTGCTTTACAGAGCAATGAATTTCGTTTCAGTGTGAAAGGAGACGATGTCGTCACCCAACTAGAAAGGGCAGGAGGAAAATTCGTCGAATTGCGCTATAAAGAATATTTAAACCCTCTTCCATGGAGAGGAGCCAGCGAATTTGTTGTATTCGAAGTAATAGATATCCGCGATATAGGGGGTAGGTCAAATAGTCAGCTCCCTGTGAATGAAGATTAAAAATAATCAGGGGGCTGTGCCATAAGTTCATTGCCCCGCTCTAAATTCAAATTAGGATTTAAATTTTTATGGTACTCCCTGGTAGAATCATTAAATAGAGGAATCCCTTCTGAATTAAGCATTCAGGCAGTTATAACGCTGATTTTGCAGCTACTCACAGATAAAAACAATCCGTGAAAATCAGCTCAATCAGCGTTATCAGCGTTGCGTAAAAAACTTATATCTCTTAATTTTTTGCCCAATAATCCACTACTAAGACTTTGTCCAAATGAGGACCCAATACAGCGCCAAATGCCTTATGGTCGGGATGAGGCAAATACACTGCGCGATCTTCTTCTGAGGCAAAGGTCAGAAAAAAACAATGCGTGAATCCTTGGTCCAAACCTTCGGGACTATTGTTTGTCCCCCACTCTATTGACTGAATTTCTTTGATTTTTGAGGGCAAGGCCATAAATGCCTCTTCTACCTTTTTGACATCTTCTTCACTGGCTTCATCCTTGAATTTGAACAAGACCACATGTCTCAATGCTTTATCCATATTGGTGATTTTCTTTTCTATAACTTTTTCTATGACTTTTTCTTCTTCTTGGGGACTCTGACATGCCGCAATGACGAGGGCACCTAGTAAAAGGAAGGTTAAGTTTTTCATGGTTTTTGGTTTTGGTTTGAAGAAGCAATTTCTTAAAATATATTCATCAGTTTTTACCGTTTGTCCAATATTTGTAGAAGGAATGAGATTTTTTCCGAAATTATTGATCTTCTTGAAAAAATACCAATCACCAAATTCCATATTTAATTCAAAAATGATGATTCTTAACCTCATTCTTAAGACCCTGAGACCAAAACCCCAAATATCCATTTTCTTTTTGATCGTTTTAATATCATTTGCTGCTTGCAATAATAAAACCAATGGCCCAATGATGATTGGTCTGCAGGAAGAGGTGGAAGTCATAAGAGACGAAAATGGCATCAACCACATCTTTGCCAATAATGAACATGACCTGTTTTTCAGTCAGGGATATCTTGCGGCAAAAGACCGGTTATTTCAGTTTGAAATTTGGAGAAGACAGGCAACAGGAACTTTGGCAGAAATACTTGGAGAAAGGGAACTTGAAAGAGACAAAGGTGTTCGGCTTTTCAAATTCAGAGGTGAAAAATCAACTGAACTTAAACATTACCATCCACAGGGTGAAATTATTGTGGATGCTTTTGTTGATGGCATCAATACCTATATCAAAGAAGTACTTGACAACCCTGAACTATTACCTGTTGAATTTAGACTTCTTGATATCCTCCCTGGATATTGGACTTGGGATGTAGTAATTTCCAGACATCAGGGTCTTTTGGAAAATGTCAAAGATGAATTGACTTACAGCCGCGTGATTAGTCTCATTGGGGCTGAAAAGGCAAATGAAATCTACTATTTCCATCCTCAAACACCCAATTTGGACATCTCCTCCTCCATCCCTAAAGAATTGTTGTTCAAGGATATTTTGGCTCCCTATAATGCTTTTCGAAAAGGAGTAACTTTCCTTCCCGAAGATATCCAAGAAGACAAAAGAAATGAATCCCTTTCATTTTTGACTGAAATCCGAGAAGTTGAAATAGATCTTGAAGAAACTTTGGAATTTGAAAAGTTTTCGATCGGTAGTAATAATTGGGTGGTCAGCGGAAAAAAGACGAAAAGTGGATATCCCATCATGGCCAATGATCCGCATAGACTTCAGGCAGTTCCTTCCTTGCGTTATTGGGTTCATCTACACGCCCCTGGATGGGATGTGGTTGGAGGAGGTGAACCGGTAATCCCAGGTGTTTCGATTGGCCATAACCAATTCGGGACTTGGGGATTGACTATTTTTAACACAGATAATGAGGACATGAGAATATATGATACTCATCCTGAAAATCCCTTACAATACTTCCACAAAGGCGAATGGCTGGAAATGAGGGCTATAAATGATACCCTAAAAGTCAAAAATCTTCCCGACCAAACCCTTACGCACTATTATACCATACATGGTCCGGTAACCTTTATAGATAGCGCACTTCACAAAGCCGTGGCAGTGCAGTGCGCCTGGCTAGAACCAGGAGGAGCGCCTTACCTGGCAAGCCTAAGAATGGACCAATCCCAAACATGGGAAGAATTCCGGGATGCTTGTACCTACAATCATATTCCAGCAGAAAACATGATTTGGGCTGATAAAGAAGGTAACATCGGATGGCAGGCCACTGGAATTTCACCGATTAGAAACGGCTTCTCTGGCTTGGTACCTACATTAGGAGATGGGAGCATGGAATGGGAGGGCTATCTTCCTATTGATCAGCGACCAAATGATCTGAATCCTGCTGTTGGCTTTATTGCTACAGCCAATGAAAATGTAGCGCCTTCGGATTATAAACAAACCAATGCATTAGGCTACGAATGGGCAGATGCATTTAGAGGCAATAGGGTCCGGGAAGTGTTGGGACAGGGAAAGGATTTTACCTTGGAACAAATGGGAGATTTGCAGAATGACTATTTAGCACTGCCTGCAAGGGAATTGGTTCCTTATATCCTCAATATTGACTTTGAGACAAGCAATACCAATTCAGCCCAAACGGCATTGGAAGATTGGGATTATATTTTGGACAAAAATTCCGTAGCAGCAGGAATCTATGTGATGTGGGAAAGGAAAATAAGGTCAGAGATCAAAAATTTAATTGTTCCTAAAGAGGCACTTCCTTATGTAGGATCAATCCAATTGACCAAGATTTTATCATGGATGGAAGACCCATCCAAAATATTCAATAATAATCCAATCCAAGCAAGGGATAAGTTCCTCAAATCTTGTTTTGAATTGGCTCTTACAGAACTTGAAAATAAACTTGGCCCCGATCAATCCAAATGGCAATATGGCCAAACATCCTATAAACATGCGTTGATAAGGCATCCGCTTAGTATGGCTGTATCGGAGGAATGGAGAAATAAACTTGATCTCGGTCCTGTGCCACGTGGAGGGTATAGCTACACCCCTTCTGCCAATGCCTATGGTGACAATAATACTTCAGGTGCTTCCTTTAGGATAATTGTTGACACTGGAGATTGGGAAAGCACTTTGGGTATCAATACCCCGGGACAATCTGGAAGTCCTGAAAGTCCATTTTACAAAAACTTATTTTCAAAGTGGGCAAACGATGAGTATTTTATAGTTCCCTACAACTACGATAACATCAAAAAAATCTCGTCTGAAAAGACAATACTAAAACCAAAATGAATAATTGAATAAAGCCGATTTCAAATAAAAAAAAGTCCATCAGAAGAATCTCTCCCGATGGACTTTTTAATATTCAACCCAATCAAACCACATCATATGGCCAACTCATAATTCCGCCGGCCATATTATAGGTATGTTCAAAACCCATTTCACTCATTATTTCACAAGCCTGACCACTTCTATTGCCACTTCTGCAATAGATATAGTATTTTTTATCTTTTGGTAAATGTTGAATCTGAGACTGAAAATTAGGACTCATGATGTCAATATTTCTTGCTCCTTTTAATCTTCCTGACTGGAATTCACCAGCGGACCTTACATCAAGGATAACAGCATCTTTTGCATTCATGCCCTTATTGAATTCTTCACAATAAAGGTCTGTATAGTTTTTTGGTTTGCTTCTAAAGAAATTAAACATGGTGTAAATTTTATATTCATTACAAATCTAACCCTGTTTCAGGTAGTAATCCGTAACCAAAATCACACTGAAAAAAAATAGTATCCATGAAGATCCGATCAAGCGAAAAACCTGTCTTTGATCTTTAGAATTGATAATCTAATCAACAAGGCCCAGGGAATGCCATGGAATAAAAAATCCAACCAATCTAAAAGTTCCATTCCTTTGGCACCTCCTGCTATCCATTTGATTTTGCCCCAAATATGTGGTTCTGGCACAAAAGGTGCCAATCCCAGTGTCAAACAAAGAAGGATGACGTACCGCCAATTGTTAATTAATTCTTTCATGGATTCTCTCATTAGGTGAATCTGACAATTCGGTACTCTCATCCATCTGCTGCCTTCCTATTTTATTTTTTGCGAAGGGGTAAGTAATCTGGGTCCAGAAAGTTTTGGGAAATTCTTCCATACCCTCAAAACCCAAAGGTTCATCCTTTCCTTCATGAGGAATATAATCCGTATTGAAGATATAATCCCATAGGCTTAGCGTGATGCCATAATTCACACCATACCTTCTATCTTTTGGAAGAGTCTTGGCATGATGCCAAAGGTGCATCATAGGATTGTTGAGAATATATTTCAAAGGGCCATAGGTGATTCTCAGATTGGCATGATTGAGATGTCCAATGGCTGTTGTAAAAATATGCATGATAAAGAAATCTTTCAATCCAAACCCGATCATGGCCAACGGGATATATTGGGCAGATTTATAGATGATAGTTTCCATCCAATGAAATCTTAAATGGGCAGCAAATCCCATTTGTTCAACTGAATGGTGAACTTTGTGGAATTCCCAAAGCATAGGTATTCTGTGCAACATCCTATGTACATTCCACTGAATAAAATCAGCAAGAATAAACATCAGCAAAAATTGCGACCACCTTGGCCAAGTGTCAATTTGAAGTGCCACCATATTTTCAATCCCAAACCAGCCAAGAAAATCATTAAATGCCTCAACTGCAACATTGGATATGGCGTTGTAGGCAATTAACGAAAACAAAAAATAATTGAAGAACATATAAAACCCATCCAACCAGAAGTCTTTTCTGAAGATAGCTTGTTTTTCTCTCCAAGGAAGGAAAATTTCCAATAACCATACGCCTACCGAAAGCCCGAGCAACCACCAGAAATAATTTTGCCAGGAAGGGTAAAACATCTCGGTGACGAGGTAATTCCAATAGCCATAGTAGGAATCACCTATTATTTTGATATATTTTTCTAAATCCATTGCTTCAATTTATTGAATTTAAAGAAAAAGGCAATCCACACGGATGCCTTTTTCGATACTCCCATAAACCACAACTAATTATCATTTGTTATAATCCTTGATTGCGGCTCCCATATCAAGGACTTCTACATGTCTTAATCCATTTTGAATAATGCTACTTCCTGCCGCAGACCGATAACCTGTCCCACAATGTACCACAACAGGCTTATCTGTTGGAATTTCACCTATCCGATCCATTAACTCCGGTAAAGGTATATTGATGGAATTTTCGAATACTTTTCCTTTAGCCACTTCACCGGAATTTCTGATGTCTATGATAGTAAAGGCATCATGATTGGAATCAAATGCTTTTTGGTCAAAGATATCCATGGACTCTCCACCTTTTTGGTCGTAGACAAATGCCCCTTTGATAAATGGTTCATAACCGATTTTTGCTGTTTTCGAAATCAGTTCTTCCAAACTTTCTTTACTATCAGCAACCAGATAATAATCTGAGCCAGGTGCTATTAGACTGCCCAACCAAGTTTCAAATTTGGCTCCCTTCATGATATTGACTGCACCTTCAATATGTGACTTTTTGAATAGCTCCTGATTTCGGCCGTCAATGACAACCACTTCCCTATCGGTCGTTTTATTTTTTTCTAATCTATTTACCTTATCTTTTGAAGCTTGATATTCAGGTGCTCCATTTTTATTCAACGCCACATTGTATGGAAAATACTTTGGAATAAAAGGTTGGTCTTGAAGCAATAATTCAACAAATGCATCCTCAGTCATATCCTGTAAGGCGTAGTTTGTCAATTTCTCCAAACCAATCGTACTACTTGAGGCATCACTGATTGCCTTTCCACAAAGAGACCCCGCACCATGGGCAGGATATACAGCCACATCATCGTCCAATATCATCAATTTCTCTCTTGTAGTGGCATACATCATTTTTGCCAGTTCAACCCTAGTGGCCATAATGTTTCCGACTGATTCTCTCAAATCAGGTCTTCCCACATCTCCTATAAATAGGGTGTCTCCTGTAAATACGGCCACATCTTTCCCGTTTTCCTCGACTATAATGGATATTCCATCTGGGGAATGTCCGGGAGTATTGATCGCTTTAAGCCTAACTTTTTTAGAGAGCTTGATGGCATCTCCTTCGTCGAAAGCTTTGTGGGGATAATCTGCACCTGCCAACTTACTGATATAGATGGTAGCCCCTGTGCTTTGATGTATTTCAAGGTGCGAACTGACAAAATCCGCATGGGGATGGGTTTCTATCACCGCAATTATTTTTGCACCGCTTGAAGAAGCATGGTCATAATATTGCTGGGGATTTCTTCCAGGATCTACCAAAACCATATCTTGGCCTACCTGTATCGCATAACTGAAATGAGCTAATCCATCATCTTCAAATTGCTGAATAAATACTTCCTTCAATTCGGCAGGTTTTATCAATTGCTCAAACTGAAACCCGTAAGTTAGGGTGAAAACTCCAAAGGCCAATAAACCTAGAATTAGTTTTTTCATTTAGGGGTTTTATATTCTTGAAATCAAAATTACTCAAACAAAACACCCAAAAATGTGACGGATGTTACATTACAAGATGATGTTTATCTTTAAAGTGTCAAATATTACAGCAATCCCCATTGTTTTTCTCCATTTTTGGTAAAAATCGAATTAATGAAGATGAAAGAATTCTGGAATGAAAAATTTTCACAATCGCCAAATTTATACGGTGAAGGCCCAAACAAATTTCTGGAAAATGAATTGGCCAATCTTTCTCCTGCCACCCTGCTATTACCAGGAGAAGGAGAAGGCAGGAATGCCATTTTTGCAGCTAAATCAAAATGGAAAGTAACTGCCATAGATCAAAGTGAAATTGCTCAAAACCATGCCCTTCAAAAAGCAAAGGCATTAGACTTGAAGATTAATTATATTGTAGGTGATATCCTGGATATTGACCTTGAAAAAGAAAAATTTGATGTCTTGGCATTAATATACTTTCATCTTCCCTTAAATAACCAAATGGTTATACATCATAAATTATTGCATTCGCTCAAAAAAGGTGGGGTATTGTTGATAGAAGGCTTTGGAAAGAAACAGTTGGAATTCAACTCAGGAGGTCCTAAATCCATTGAAATGCTGTATGATCTAAATTCCCTTCAAGCTAGTTTTCCCAATGTAGTATGGCAGGAGAAATTTGCAGGAATAATAAGTCTTGATGAAGGAAAAGGGCATAAAGGTGATGCGCATGTTATCCGACTAAAAGGAATAAAAATCTAGTGGGGAAATGACTTTTATCAGGAAATAGATTCAAAAAATCTTGTAGCTTAGTCATAGTGAAAAGATTGAGCCTAGCTAAATCTTGATATTTATAAAACAAAGTTCAGAAACCCATTAACAGTATATTGATAACAGTCTAAAAACATAAAGCACCTTTGACATGAAAATCCTCGTCCCTACCGATTTCTCCGAAAATGCCAACAACGCATTGGAGTTTGCCAAAAAAATAGCCAAACATAAAAATGCGTCAATCACTTTACTATACGCATTCTATGCAGTGTATGACTTTGCCTCTCAGGCCACTGAAATCATTGGTCAAATAGAAATGGAAGCAAAAAGAGAATTAAAAAAAGCTACCGAAAAAGGCCAAGCAGAGGGACTTCGATTTGATTATAAAATCATACAAGGAACAGTGTCAACAGCTGTGACTTCAATAGCTCTTAGGGAAGACTACAATCTGATTGTAATGGGAACCCAAGGGGCAAGCGGTATCAAAAAAGCATTGATCGGTTCCAATACAGGACACGTCATCAAAGAATCCAAAATCCCGGTCTTAGCGGTTCCATTTAACTCAGATTGGGGAAAAGAAAATAAAATCTCGGTTGCGCTCGAATTGGAAAAAGAAGATGAAAAGTATTTCAAAAAGTTATTTTCTCTTACTGAGGAATTGAAATTGCCTTATGAATTTTTTCATATTAAGACAGATGACAATTTCGAAAAAGAAATAGAGTTTAAAGGATTGGAAGTTTTCCTCCGAGAGGAATATCCGAATAAGGACATTAGCTTTACGGTAGTATATGCGAAGGAAGTCAATAAGGGAATCCAACAATACTTAGATCAAAATCCAGGTGCAATGTTGGTCATGTTTTCTAAAAATAAGACCTTCTTCGAATACATTTTTAATAAAAGCACCAGTTTGGAAATGGCATTTCATACCCACGTTCCACTTTTGGTGGTTAAGTGAGAGGGTGAGGTTAGATTTTAGATTTTGGGTTTTAGTAGTTGAAGGCCTCGTCATTCTGAGTCGTCAACATTTTCCAAACGTTCAGAATTGAAAATAACATTTAGTTTCTCCTACCTACGGCAGGCAGGCGTCATCCTGAATCAGAGGTACTGCCTGTCCCGTTAACTAACGGGAAGGTGAAGGATCTCCATGCCTTAGGGTAGAGACTCCCCGAAAGCATCGGGGCAGGCTTTCGTTCGTCAGCGTGACGGGTCCTAAGTTCATGTCAATGGTATGAAGCTTCACTAATTCCTTGTTTTTACCCAAACTCATATGCGAAATAAAGAATCTCGTATGCAAGGAAAAAAGGTTTGACTTCGGTAAACCTCTATAATTCTAAGGCGTTTATTCACTAACTCTCTCCAAAATCCACTTCAAAATATCCTCCATTATCTCTTCCTTTTCATATTCATTGACCAATTCATGATAAAGGTCAGGATATCGGTGGAAGGTTTTGTCTTTGGATGCAATATTCCTGAAAAATTCCTCTGTTCCCTTGGGGTTAGACAGTTTGTCACCTGTTCCGTGCATCATCAAAACAGGATATTGAAATCCACTTGACTTTGATTCAATTTCTTTGATCATTCTCAATAACTCGTATCCTGTCCTAGCGGGTATCGCTTCACTGTATACAATGGATCCTCATTGTATTTTTTGACTTCCAAAGGATCGTGGGAAATCATTGAACTGTCAAGTTGAAGAACTTTCAATTTTGGTACTAATTTACTGGCAATTGAGGATACGGCGATCAATGCTTTAGAGACATTGTCTGCCGGCTTTAAAGCAGCAGCACTCATAATGATTCCATCCGATTGTGGCTTATACCTAAGTGCGTAGGCCGCAACCAATCCTCCTCCCATGCTGTGCCCGAAAATAAATGTAGGAGCATTGGGTACAAAACTTTTCACTTTTCCAAAAAGGGCATCAATATCCTTAAGGTAATCCTCATAATCCGAAAAATATGCAGTTGGCTTTGGCAGGGAAGATTTGCCATGACCCCTTCCGTCAAAGGTGAAGACTGCAATATTCTTATCCACCAATTTTTTGGCAAGATGGGCATATCGGGTACTGTGTTCACCTAGTCCATGCACGATCAATATCGCGGCATCGGATTTCTCAGGCATCCAAGCTTGTAAATAAAGTTTGATCCCATCATGGCTCGTGTAGGAAGTTTCCAGGTGTTTCATGGGTTGGAGATTAGGAGTGTAAATTGTTTACTGCTGTCCTGATTCATTTGTATGACAATTTTTAAAAGGTGTCCGATAACCGATGACCAATGTTGGAGATGCCCTGTGAACATTGTTGTGCCACTTTGTAATGAGTATTTATCAGAGATTTTTCAAATTAAGTCAAGATCTGAAAGTACTTGATTTCTATATTTTGTTGTTAAATAAGATGCTCAAATCAACTTGAGTAAAATTAGGGTATCCACTTGATATCCTTGAAGTTAGGCTTTCTCTTCTCAAGAAAAGCATTTCTACCTTCTTTGGCTTCCTCAGTCATATAGGCCAACCTCGTGGCCTCGCCTGCAAAGACCTGCTGGCCTACCATCCCATCATCAGTCAGGTTCATGGCAAATTTCAACATTTTGATGGAAGTCGGGGATTTCGCCAGGATTTCCTGTGCCCATTGATAGGCAGTGTCTTCGAGTTCGGTGTGGGGTATTACTGCATTTACCATACCCATGTCGGCTGCTTCCTGTGCGGAATAATTTCTCCCCAAGAAGAAAATCTCTCTCGCCTTTTTCTGACCTACCATCTTGGCCAAATAAGCGGATCCATATCCCCCATCAAAGCTTGTCACGTCTGCATCTGTCTGTTTAAAAATGGCATGTTCTTTACTGGCCAAAGTCAAATCACAGACGACATGCAAGCTATGTCCTCCTCCTACTGCCCAACCCGGCACCACTGCAATGACTACTTTGGGCATAAACCGAATCAGCCTTTGGACTTCAAGGATATTCAAGCGGTGCATGCCATCCTCCCCCACATATCCCTGATGACCCCGCGCCTTTTGGTCACCTCCTGAACAAAAAGAATACACCCCATCTTTCGGTGATGGACCCTCAGCGGATAACAAAATCACACCAATGGAAGTATCCTCCTGCGCATCATAAAAAGCATCATACAATTCGCTTGTGGTTCGGGGTCGGAAGGCATTGCGCACCTCAGGCCGATTGAAAGCTATCCTTGCAACTCCATCACATTTTTTATAGGTTATATCCTGATATTCTTTGGCGGTTTTCCAGTTTATCGTCATGATAATATTTTGTTTAAATTTTAACCGCAAGATAACAGGCTTATGGGAAATTTGTTGAATTTTGGAGTAAGGTCTTGAAAAGCCATGGGAAAAATCATTTTAGAAAATAAGGACTACACTTTTGACCAAATCAAAAACGGACAATGGAATGAAGAAGATCCCTATCTGCATCAGTCATTCTCATTCTGTCAACAATGGCTCAAAGGAGTTGAATCATTTGAATTAAAAACATCCGGATCTACCGGGAAGCCCAAGAAAATCCAGGTCAGTCGCAAACAAATGGAGATTTCTGCTGCTGCAACCAAAGCTTTTTTAAATATTGACTCTGAGTCAACTTTACTATGTTGCCTGAACACTGAAATGGTTGCCGGTAAAATGATGCTAGTCAGGGCTATGGAATGGAATGCTGATTTGGTTTTGGTCAAACCCAAAGAGAATCCTTTGGAAAAGCTTTGGTATGAATCTCGCATTGATTTTACAGCTATGGTACCCTTACAGGTTCAGGCTTGCTTGTCAGATGAAACAACTAAGCCGAAGTTAAAAAGTATAAGGACTTTGATTATTGGCGGAGCGCCAAGTTCGGGATCTCTGAAAGAAAAAATAGTTGAAGAAGATATCAATGCTTATCAGACTTTTGGAATGACAGAAACAGTTTCCCACATTGCGCTAGCTCCAATTACAAAAGGTGAATTGGTATTTGAAACCCTTCCGGGTGTCAGCATTGGCACTGATGAGGATGGGCGTCTGTGGATTTCAGCAGGTATGGCTTCAGAAGAAAAACTTCAAACAAATGATATTGTTGAATTGTTTAACAATAGTCAATTCAAATGGCTGGGCAGAGCTGACTTCACCATTAATTCAGGAGGAATAAAAATTCAACCTGAGGTATTGGAACCACAGTTGTCACCCTTTATTATAAATCATTTCGGAGATGTTCCTTTTTTCGTTTTTGCAAAACATGATGAAAAGTTGGGCCAAAAATTGTTGCTCATCCTTGAGTGTGAAATTATCGAAGCATCAAAAATAAAATCCTTTCAAAATGACCTAAGAGCAAATCTTATAAATTATCTTGTACCCAAAGAGGTTTTGGTACTTGATAAATTTACAAGAACTGAGTCCGGAAAAATAAACCGATTAGAAACCATTAAATCATTATGATGAAATTACTTTTGATACTTTCTTTAATTGTGGGAACGATGTTTTTTGAACAAAATTCAAATTCTCTGACATTGACAGTGACCAACGTGAAAAATGAACAGGGCGTGGTCAGGGTTTTGCTTTTCAAAGGTGATTCCGGCTTTCCGGACGATCCTGACAAGGCCTTTAAAAGTGCGTCTGTTAAAATTTCAGGAAATAAGGCCGTTACCGTTTTTGACAATATTCCTGAAGGCACTTATGCACTTTCTGTTTTTCACGACAGTCAAAATACAGGGAAATTGAGAACCAATGCTTTTGGGATTCCAAGAGATGGCTATGGTTTTTCAAACGATGCGATGGGAACTTTTGGACCACCAAGTTTTGAGAAAGCAGCATTTAAAATTACCGCAGGTAAAAATAATGCGAACATCAATCTGAGATGATTCTATCTTCGCGGTTGAAAAACACTGTTTATGATTCTTTTGGATTACCCCTACACGTCAGACTTTCTGATAGACACCGTCGTTAAAAATCAATTCCCTGTTGTTGCTACCAAAGAAGCAAAAGAAATTCTTAAGGGAACAAATGCCAATTTGATCAGCGAGGAAGCTGCCATTGCATGGGTCAAGTCAAATCCTTTAAGTCCTGTTTATACCAACTCTGAGAACAGCATTGCGTGGATACAACAAAACCTGAAGGGCACCGGTCTTCCGGGAAAAATAGAGGCCTTTAAAAACAAATTTAAATTCAGGGAATTGATTCAAGATGCCTATCCTGATTATTTTTTCAAATCAGCCTCATTATCAGAGTTGGAAAATTTGGATATCAACGATTTCAAATTCCCATTTATCATCAAGCCTGCGGTTGGGTTTTTCAGTATTGCTGTGCACAAAGTGGATAATCCAGAAGATTGGCCATCTATTGTTGGCAAAATTGAGAAACAGATTGAAAAAACTAAATCCCTATATCCCAAGGAGGTGGTAAGCAACACGGATTTTATCATTGAGGAATATATCCGTGGGGAGGAATATGCATTTGACTGTTACTTTGACCAAAAAGGAGAACCTGTGATTTTAAATGTTCTCCACCATGTTTTTACTTCAGAATACGATGTCAGCGATAGGGTTTATTCCAGTTCAAAAGAAGTGATCGACAGACTTTATCGACCCATTATGGATTTTCTACAAATGATCGGTTCAAAGATTGATCTCAGAAATTTTCCATTACATATTGAATTCCGGGAAAGTGAACCTGGGAAAATCAATCCCATAGAAGTGAATCCCATGCGGTTTGGAGGATGGTGTACCACTGCTGACCTGACCTGGTTTTCTTTTGGCATCAATTCATACGAATACTTTTTCAATTCAAAAAAGCCTGATTGGAAAAAAGTTTTTGAAAACAGAAAAGACAAAAAATACAGTCTTATTCTTTTGGACAACCAATCAGACATCGCCCAAGAGGATATAGCCTATTTTGACTTTGAAGCCATTGCCAAAGATTTTGAGCATCCAATTCATGTTAGAAACGTGAATATGGACAAATTCGGCGTTTTCGGTTTCCTCTTTACCGAAACGAGTAAAGGAAATGAGCGGGAACTGGAAGAAATCCTACACTCCGACCTGAAGAAGTATATGGTGCTGAAAGGGTGAGTGTTTCAGTGGGCAGTTGCCAGTTGGCAGTGTTCAGTTTTTAGTTTTCAGTGGGCAGTTTCCAGTTGATCAGTTTTGAAGTTATCAGTTTGCAGTGTGTCTGTTTTGAAGTGGTCAGTTTGCAGTCTGTCAGTTTGCAGTGGTCAAGTTTGCAGTGGTTTTGTAAGCATCAGCATTTCAATGTTAAGCCCAAACTTCTACTGCCTACTGCAAATCATGACTACCCAGCCGTACACTGTGACTGCCGCCTGAATCTACCAAACTGCAAACTGCGACTGCCAACTGAACACTGAAAAACCTGCCTATGCAAAAAACCTTCGAGGTCTAAAAAAAAGACCTCAAAGGTTGTCAAGCCTACTGCCAACTGCGACTGCCTACTGAAAACCGCCTACTGCACAACAGGCCCTCCCCCGGTTGCTTTATACATCCGTGCATGGGCGGAAAGTAATTGTTGCTGAAGGTGAACAAGTTCCAACTCCGCATCAAAAGCCTGCCTCTGGGATTCGAGGAATTCCAGATAACTCGTAATCCCTTGGCTATACCTTTCACCACTTAGGAATTGGGCATTTAAGGCTGAGGCTTTTCTTTCTTCCGCTATGCTGATTTCTTCCATCAGGGTGCTGATTTCAATTTTTAGGTCCTCTACCTCCCTAAATGCATTCAAAACGGTATTTTCATAAGCAAACAATGCCTGATATTCTTTGCTTTGGGCTATATCTACTTGCCTTCTTAACTGTCCCCAAAAAAGCAGAGGCCCAGCTAGCTGCCCCCCCAAGTTCCAAAGAGGATTCCTCAAACTCAGATCGGTGATATTGTCTGAAATGATTCCAAGTGTCGCATTGAGACTAATGGTTGGTAAGCGATTGGCTTTGGCTACGCCAACCTGAGAGTTTTGCGACATAAGGCTATATTCTGCTGCAATGATATCAGGCCTGTTGATTAACAAATCTGCCGGGCTGAATCTCGTCAGATCCAAAGAAAGTTTCTGTTCCGTCAATGGCTTGCCGGTCACTATACGCATTGGATTCATTCCCACCAAGAAACTAAGTGCATTTTCTAACTGAACTGTTTTTCGGTGAAATCTCGGGACGGACCCTGCTGCAATGGCTTTCAATATTTGGGATTGGTCCACATCTGTTTGGGGAACTATTCCTTTTTCAAACCTCAATTTGATAATTTGGTGCATGCTGTCTCTGAGCGCCAGATTTCTCTGTGCGATCTCATACTCTTCTCTAGCCTGCAACAGACTAAAATATGTACTGGCCACATCTGAGACAAGTGATATTTGAATACTCTGTAAGCCGTATTCACTGGACAATAGATTGAATCTGGCGGCATCGGACAAGTTTCTGATTCTTCCCCAGAAATCCAACTCCCAATAAACCCCTGTACCTGCAATAAACAGCTCGTTTACCTGGCCTATTTGATTGAAAAGAAAATTTCCCCTTTCGGCAGATGCCTGTGCACCTACCATCGGAAGGAAATTTGCATTCTGAATCTTTAGTGCATAACGGGCTTGCATGATTCGCTCAGATGCAATCAGGGCATTTCTGTTATATATCAATGCATTCTGAATCAGATCCATTAAAACCGGGTCATCAAAAGATTCCCACCAAAGAATATTGGCATTCCCTATTTTGGGAAGGGAGTCAGTATTCAGGGTATCGGACTGGACCATTTCAGCCACTGTCAAATCTGCTTTGAATTGTTCAGGCACCAAGACATCTGCTCCTTTGTACGGCTTTCCTGACTTGCAGGCTACCAAAAACACTATAGCTATAGCTAAGTAAATGAGTTTTCTCATGATCCTGATTGATTTGATTTTAACCTATTCAAATCTCTTTTTTCCTCATATCCAAAGATTTTTCCTATAAGAACGAAAAGCATCGGATACATGAAAACTCCCAAAAATGTTGCAATTCCAATTCCGCCCAATAGTGCCATTCCCATTACCTTCCTCGCTTCAGCTCCTGACCCGGAAGCAAGAACCAAAGGAAGTATGCCAAGCACGAAAGAAAACACTGTCATCAAAATCGGTCTGAACCTCAGTTTAGCTGCATCCATCGCCGCATCATATAGGGATAAGCCTTCATCGAACTTCAGCTTGGCAAATTCAACAATCAGAATCGCGTTTTTCGCGGCCATGGCAATCAAAAGAATCAAGGATATTTGTGCGAAAATATTGTTTTCAAAACTGATACTGAAATACCTGGCCACGACCAAAAACAGAAATGCTCCGAAAATCGCGAAGGGAGTTCCTAACATGATACTCAATGGCAGTGACCAACTTTCATATTGGGCTGCCAGGATCAGAAATACCAAGAAGAAGGAAAATACGAAAATAATACCTGCAGATCCCGAAGATTGTTTTTCCTGAAAACTCATGCCACTCCAACTGTAGGACATATTGGAAGGAAGAACTTCTGCTGCCACTTCCTCCAAAGCATTTAAAGCCTGAACAGAACTGTAACCCGGGGAAGGTATACCCGTCACCTCAGCTGACCTGTAAAGATTGAACCTATTCGTATATTCCGGGCCACTGACATCCTTAACTTCTACGAATGTACTGATAGGGACTGACTCTCCTTCTTTGTTTTTAACAAAAAACAAGTCTAGGCCTTTCTCATTTTGCCTGTACTCCGACTCAGCCTGTATGTAGGCCCTATAAATCCTACCGAATTTTGTGAAGTCATTGACGTAAGCTCCACCGGTAAAAGCTCCAAAAGTGGAATATACATCCTGCAGGTTGACCCCTGTTTTCAATAATTTATCATTGTTTAGCTCAATAAACCGCTGCGGAACCGAAGCCTGATATTGTGTGGAAGCTCTTCCTATCTCAGGCCTTTGATTGGCAGCTTGAATAAAGGCCATGGTATTGTTAAAAAGATATTTAGGGTCTTCGCCCAATTGGTCCTGAATCATCATGCTGAAGCCAGAACCCGAACCCAATCCTGGTATGGCAGGAGGACCAAAAGAAAATGCGATGGCATCTTTTACTTGGGTGGCTAGGATTCCGTTTATTTTTTGAGATACCTTGATAGCTGTCATGCCTCCACGCTCCTCCCAGTCTTTCAGAGTTACAAACATAAAAACAGAATTGGTACTCATGGCATCCGCCAGTAAGTTGTACCCTACGGCTGTTGCAAAGGTCTCTACTTCGGGAATTTCTGCAATTATTGCCTCCACCTTTTGAGCTACTTCGCGCGAACGCTGTAAACTTGCTGCATTTGGAAGCTGCATACTAACGAAAATATATCCCTGATCTTCCTCGGGAATAAATCCACCCGGTAAAGTATAGCCCAAAATTCCCGCCGCTACAACTGTCAATAAGATAAAAACTGCCCCGCGTTTCAATTTACCTCCCACTACTTGAGTGACATTCATGTAGGATTGGGTTGATTTTTCGAAAGCCCTATCAAATGAATTGAAAAACCTGCCCAATAATCCCTTTCTCTGTCCTTCCTTTTTGGGTTTCAATAAAAGAGAGCAAAGTGCCGGACTAAGGGATAATGCATTGATACTTGATATAAATACCGAAACGGCAATAGTGATGGCAAACTGCTGGTATAAGCGACCTGTGATCCCCGGAATGGCTACTACAGGAACGAACACGGCTATCAATACAAGACTAGTGGCAATGATAGGTGCAGTGACTTCTTTCATGGCCTCGGTAGTTGCCTCCTTGACGCCCATTCCTCCATCCATCTTCACCTGTACGGCTTCCACCACTACAATGGCATCATCCACCACTATCCCTATAGCCAAGACCAATCCCAAAAGAGACAAAACATTGATGCTGAACCCCAATAAAGGGAACAACATAAATGCGCCAATGAGTGAAACCGGAATGGCCAATGTAGGTATCAAGGTTGCCCTCCAATCCTGAATGAATAAGAAAACTACCAAAATCACCAAAAGCA
The DNA here is from genome assembly GCF_015476655.1 of Aquiflexum lacus. Lineage (GTDB taxonomy): Bacteria > Bacteroidota > Bacteroidia > Cytophagales > Cyclobacteriaceae > Aquiflexum > Aquiflexum lacus. Next base: position 46,170 of record NZ_JABFHF010000006.1, on the reverse strand, counting down.
AAGCGATAATTAATGTTTCGATGATTTCAGCGATACCTGCAACGATCGGCTTGGTTGAATCCAAGGTTATTGAATGACTAACACCTTCGGGATAACTTTGGGAAAGATTATCCAATTCTTTCATCACATCCTCCACCACCTTTACTGCATTTGAGCCGGGAGATTGGTAAATGGAAATCAATGCGGATTGAGCTTTGTCAGTTGTCGTAAAGGCACCATAACTTTCTGTACCCAGCTCAACCCGGGCAATATCCTTGATCCTGACTTGAGAACCGTCAGGATGTGTTCTAACGATGATCTCATTAAATTCCTTTTCTGACTGAAGTCTCTCAGGCAACCTGATGACATAGGTAAAGTCAGTTCCAGGTGGTGCAGGCTCTGCGCCAAGTTTACCTCCAGGAACAATGATACTCTGCGCACGGATGGCTTCCGTAATCTCGGCTATTGTAATCCCCATTTTTGCGAGGATATCCGGTTTAACCCATATTCTCATGGAATAATCAGAAGAGCCAATTACGCTTACACGGCCAACGCCTGGGATTCGGGCCAAATTATCCCTGATGTTGATCATCGAATAATTTCCCAAAAATTTCTGGTCATACCTTCCATCCGGAGAAACCAGAGAGATCAGCAATAAAATATTGGACATGGATTTTTCTGTTGTTACCCCCAATCGGGTTACTTCCTGGGGCAGCTTGGCCATGGCTGCTGCTACCCTGTTTTGGGTAAAGACAGTATTCATATCAGGATCTGTACCAATATCAAATGTCACCTGAATACTCATGGAACCATCATTGGCATTGGTGGACTTCATGTAAATCATGTTTTCCACACCATTGATTTTTTGTTCAAGTGGGGTAGCAACGGACTGTTCTACACTCACTGCATTGGCGCCGGTATAACTTGCCGAAACACGGACTACAGGTGGGGTAATGTCGGGATACTGTTCGATGGGAAGGCCTCCGAGAGCGACCAAGCCAACCGTTACCGTCACTATGGCGATTACTATGGCTACAATAGGTCTTCTTACGAAAAAGTGATGTTGATCTTGCATGGAAGCCTATTTTGCAGCGTTAAATTGAATGACTTCTATATTTACCTCTTGGCCTCCTTTTACGGTCATCAGACCATCTATCAAAACCTTTTCTCCCTTTTCAAGACCTGATTTGATGATGAATTTATCTTCAAAACTGTCAAATATCTCCACCTGCTTTTGGATCACTTTGTTTTCTGAATCCACCACAAACACATTGAAAAATCCCTGAACCTCAAATGCACATCGCTGAGGTATGACCAATCCATTTTCCACCACATTGACCATACTCCTGACTTTTGCAAACTGGCCCGGGCGAATGAGACCTTCAGGATTGGGAAATATACTCTGGATTAAAATAGATCCTGTAGTTGGATCTACTTCTCTATCAATAAATCTGAATTTTCCTGTAAACGGAAATAATTCACCATCAGCCAAAAATAATTCTAAAGGTAAATCTGCCTTTTTCACATCGGTGGGAGATAAATCAATCACCTCCCGGGCTAAAGTCAGGTAATCCCTTTCACTTAAAAAGAATTCAACAATGACACTGTCTATCTGGGAAACTGTATTAAGTATAACCGGATTTGGAGACCTACCTACATATTCCCCCACTTTTGCCTTCGTTTTTCCAATGATGCCTGTGATCGGAGAATAAATATTCGCATAACCCAAGTTTACCTTCGAAAGACTGAGACTGGCTTCAGCAGCCTTTAAGGATTCTTCAGCAGCTTCTTTTCTTGCAATGGCCGCATCGAGATCTCTTTTACTCACAGCATTGAGTTCTGCTAAGGGTTGAATTCTATCAAGGTCATTTTTCGCATTGACCAACATGATTCTTGCTTCAGAAAGACGGCTTTGTTCCCGAGTGACTTCCAACTTGTAGGGATAATCATCAATGGAATAAAGCAGCTGACCTTTATTGACCCTCAATCCTTCATTGAAGTGGATTTTCTCAATAAACCCATCCACCCTTGCACGGATCGGAATATCAGCTTTTCCATAAACCTGCCCCACAAAATCTTTATAAATCGGAATGGTCTCCTGTGCAACTTCTACAGCTTTGAGATTTTGAACAATGGCGACAGTTTCTGTTTTCTTTTCACATCCAAAAAATACAAAAGGAAAAAAAAATAATATATTCTTCAACGGTATTATTTTCATATCTGGTGGTTAAACAAGTTAAAGTTGACAAATTTAAAAAAAAATAATTCTTAACAAACTATAATACAGGATAATAGAGTAGCCTATATCTGACAATTCAACGTATTGTTGAACTATTAATGAAAAAAGCTAATTTTAACCATTATTGCATCTCATTCTTCAAACCATTCCAAATACATGCATCTTAAAACAGAAGACCTTACAAGACTAGAAATTGAATATGATTCAGGGGTAATACCTCCTCCTTACAGTCATATTTTCAAGTTGAAAATCGGTTTCGGTAAAAATTTTTTGGAAAGTCAATTGGATATGGTCTATACTGAGAGGGAAGAAATCTCAGAGGAAGAAATACTTAATGAAGGCTTTACTTTAGATGATGACTTCCATTTTCAGGGTGAAATTCACAAAATCTGGGAAAAACCTTTGAAAGAGCTTTATGCCAAAACTAAATGGTCCAATAAAAAACTTGACGAAGAAGGTGGCATAAAAGTATTGGCCAAAGACCTTCACGGACAGTTTAGTCGGACTGTTCCGATCAATCAGCAAGATTGGCAGTTTTTTGCACAGGATTACATTCAGGCTATCTATGAGGTAAGTCAGAAAGAAGCCCCCCTGACGATTCATTACCTCATCAAGGAATCCAATGATGTAAAGGAAGTAAGTCTGACGGTAAAATTTTCAGTCCGAAAAATGGAATTGAAAGTAAATGGTGAAGAAAAAGAGGCGGATTGGGATGAATGTAAAACCTTATTGTCACATATTTTTATTCCTGACTATGACTACGGGATTGCAAAAGAAAAAAAGCCAAACCAACAAGGTCAATTTATAGATTGTGGGGATGGTTATTGGCATGAAATAGGAAAAGGAGTCATCAATATTGACGACTCCTTTGATGCTGTTTCCAAAATAAAGAAAGGTTTCAAAAAGCTGGTTTCTTCTTAAGGAAGGGCATTTTTATAAAAATCCCTGACATAGGCCAAAAGCTGATTATCGGTCAACTTATTACTGCTTTGTACAGAAAACCACTTCCCGTTGTAGGATTTGTTTTCTCTCAACCTATTTCTCAATTGTTCTTTAGCTGTGCCTGGCCCAAAAAGAAGGATATCATCAAATCTATGAAGCTTTCCTTCCATTATTTTAAAATATTCATTCAGTTCTTTCTGGGTAATATTGTTTTTTTTGTGCTCATTGTTAGAGGCATGTTCAGGATTTGGGGAGAACCGTGTCATATCATTGACCTCACCTTCAATCCTTTTGATACTTTCATGGGGTGAGTCAATTGTCTCAATTATTTCAACATTACCATTGTTGTATCCAATCAATTGGGCCTTGGAATGATCGATCCAAACTCCAACTTGCTTAAATGAATTTTCACTCATGTTTTTTGGGTTTATTTTATGATTGATTATCGAATTTCTATGAGCATCAAGTTACAATTTTTTAATAAATACCCCATACTTTTAACGCCCTTTAACTTTTTGAATTTTCTTCTGCCAAAATGATATTTTCAATTCCCTTAAGCAAAGCATCAGGATTAAAGGAGATACTGTCAATTCCATTTTCCACCAAAAATTGGGCAAAAGCAGGATAATCACTCGGTGCTTGTCCACAAAGTCCGATTTTCTTTCCGGCCTCTTTAGCTGTTCTGATGACAGATTGAAGCATGGATTTCACGGCTTCATTATTTTCATCAAACAGGTCAGCTACAAAAGCAGAATCCCTGTCAATACCCAAAGTCAACTGTGTCAGATCATTGGAACCAATGGAGAATCCATCAAAAATCTCTGCAAACCCCTTGGCCAAAATTACATTGCTTGGAATTTCTGCCATTACATAAACTTCCAGCGCATTCTTGCCCCGCTCTAATCCATACCCCTTCATAGTTTCCAAAACCTTTTTGCCTTCTTCCACCGTTCTGCAAAATGGGATCATCAGTTTGACATTTGTCAAACCCATCTCGTCCCTGACGATTCTCATGGCCTCACATTCCAATCCAAACCCTTCTTTATACCGCTCATTGTAATACCTTGAAGCTCCCCTGAAGCCCAACATTGGATTTTCTTCCTCTGGCTCAAAAGGCTTTCCTCCTATCAATTGGGCATATTCATTCGTTTTGAAATCACTCATTCTGATGATCACATCTTTGGGGTAAAAGGCGGCAGCAACCATTGCCAAATTCTCCGAAAGCTTTTCTACAAAATATTTCCTTTTGTCAGGATAATATTGGGTGATGGCCGCTATGGCTCTTTTGTCATTGCTCTCCGGCATAGTATTGTAATTCACCAATGCCATGGGATGTATGCGGATTGCATTGCTGATGATAAATTCCATCCGTAACAAACCCACCCCTTCATTGGGATAAAAAGATAAACGGAAAGCTCTAAATGGGTCAGCCAAAATAAACATGGGTTTGGTTTTGGTTGGTTTGATGGCTCCAATATTGATTTCTTTTTCAGACCATTCCAATTTTCCGTCATAAATCATCCCTTCATCACCTTCAATACATGAAACGGTGATAATCTGTCCATCCTGTAACTTTTCAGTGGCATCCCCTGTCCCTACCACAGCATGGATTCCCAACTCCCTTGCCACAATGGAGGCGTGACTGGTCCTTCCACCTTTGTTGGTCACAATACTCACTGCCTTGCGCAGCATCGAATTCCAATCGGGATTGGTAATATCCGCAACGATAATATCTCCATCTTTGACTTTACCCGAATCGGCCATAGATTTGACAATACAGACCCTGCCACTGGCAATGGCAGTTCCCACAGCTTTTCCCTTCGTGATTGGGTTTGTTTTGGAGAGTAAGATGTATTCCATCACAGTAATTCCGGATTTCTGTCCGTGCACTGTCTCAGGTCTGGCCTGTACGATAAACAATTCTCCGGTCAACCCATCCTTGGCCCATTCGATGTCCATAGGGAGTTTGTAATGTTTTTCAATTTTATAACTCCAAGAAGCCAAAGTTTCCACTTCCTCAGGTTCCAAAGAAAAAGAATTGCGCTCAGCCTGACTTGTCTTGATATTGGCTACGGGCTTTTCTCCCCCATTGGCGTATACCATTTTATTTTCCTTCTCCCCCATTTTCTTAAAAATCAAACTTCGGATTCCCTTTTCAATGGAAGGCTTGAATGCATAGAATTCATCGGGGTTTACTGCTCCTTGGACCACATTTTCCCCTAATCCCCATGCCGAGGTGATGTAGATAACATTTTCAAATCCTGTCTCTGGATCAATACTAAAGATCACACCTGCGCTTCCAATATCCGATCTGACCATTCTTTGGACGCCAACTGAGAGTGCTACATGCATGTGATCAAAACCATTGTCCACCCTGTACTTGATGGCACGGTCATTAAATAAAGAAACGTAACAGCGGTGAATCGCATCTAGCAGATTTTCTTCACCATTAATATTTAAAAAACTATCGTGTTGTCCTGCAAAACTAGCTGTGGGCAGGTCCTCAGCTGTAGCAGAACTCCTTACAGCTACTGAAATCTTCTCCGCTTTGGACAAATTCCTATAAGCTTCCAGAAAATCTTCTTTCATTTTTTGAGAAAAAACCCCATTAGACATCAATGAACGGCAAGACTTTCCGATTTCTGACAAATTACTGAGCTTGACAGTATCAAGTTCCTTTAATTTTTTATCCAACAATTCATACAGTTTATTTTCATCCAAGAATATCCTGAAAGCTTCTGCTGTGGTCGCAAATCCATCGGGAATTTTGATACCTTTGGGGCTCAGTTCAGAAAGCATTTCTCCCAAAGAACCATTTTTACCTCCGACTGTTGCAACATCAGAATTCCTTATTTTTTGAAATTGAATCGTGTAGTGTGACATATTAGTATTATTTATATGGTTATCCATTTCTTGGCCAGAAATCCAAGATTATAATTCAAACAGTTCGCCTGCCTGTCCGGTAGGTAGGGAAGTCCGAAGTCGGATTTCCGATGTGCCGGGCATTTCAGTTTCCTAGCAAGAATTGTATGGTATTACCATTTTTCTGGCATCATTGCGTAGATACATAATGATTTATTAATGAACTCCCTCAAGTTATTACCAAACCACTAAAAAAATTATGATCTAAATCACCGATTATCCTGACTTTTATATTTTAACAGAAATGAGAAGTATCTTTCGGGAAAAATCAGATTCAAACCAAGATGAGTGAATTGCAGGGCACAAGGATCAATAAATACCTGAGCGAAGTGGGTTTTTGCTCCAGACGGGCTGCTGATAAGTTAATTGAGGAAGGTAATGTTACAATAAATGGAAAGGTTCCTGAAATGGGTACCAAAACTTTTCCGGGAGATGAGATCAGGGTGAATGGAAAGCTGATTTCAGAGCCCAAAGAAGAGCATGTTTATATCGCCTTCAACAAGCCTGTCGGGATAGTTTGTACTACAGATACCAAGACAGAGAAAGACAATATCATTGACTATATTAAACACCCAAAGCGTATTTTTCCGATTGGGCGCCTGGACAAGCCCAGTGAAGGGTTAATTATGCTTACCAGTGATGGGGATATTGTCAACAAAATCCTTAGGGCAAAAAACAACCATGAAAAAGAATATCTGGTCACAGTAAACAAACCAATTACAAAAAGCTTCATTCAGAAAATGGGGAATGGTGTACCGATTCTGGATACAGTGACATTAAAATGTAAAGTCAAACAGATCAGCCACAATAAATTCAATATTATCCTTACCCAAGGGCTAAACAGACAGATAAGAAGGATGTGTGAATACCTTGGTTATGAGGTCACTAAATTGAAGCGTATCAGAATCATGAATATCCCTCTTGATATACCTATTGGTAAATGGCGCAACCTGACAAAAAAGGAAATGGAGGAAATCAACCGCTTAGTGGCAGACTCCGCCAAGACATTCGATGACTAAATAGGTAGAACACCTCTCATTTTATAATATATCGGTCTTTGGCATGATGTTGGAATAGATAATAAATGACTGATGGGATTCTATCTGGCAAAATCAATTACTAAACCAACTATTCTTATTATGAAAACTTTAATGTTTAAATCGGGCATATTTGCCCAATTCCTTGTTGTTATTTTTCTGGTAAGCTGTTCTAGCTGGAACAATACCCAAAAAGGTGGTACAATAGGGGCAGGAACAGGTGCTGCAGTAGGCGGTCTATTTGGTTCCAAAAAAGGAAAAACCGGCGAAGGTGCCGTTATCGGTGCAGTCATTGGAGGTGCTGTAGGTGCAGGAATTGGCGTGTATATGGACAAGCAAGCTGAAGAATTGGAAAAAGAAATGAAAGATGCCGAAATTGAAAGAGTGGGAGAAGCCATCAAAGTAACTTTTGATTCAGGGATTCTTTTCGGGTTTGATTCTTACGCACTTACACCCGCTTCACAGGAAACGATTATGAAGTTTGCAGACATACTCAATGAGTATCCTGATACGGATATTACCATTGAAGGGCATACAGATGACAAGGGGGCTTACGAATACAATCTTAACCTTTCCAAAAAAAGAGCAGAGGCTGTCAATAACTACCTCAAAATGCAACAAGTAGGTAGTAACAGATTGGTTACAAATGGGTATTCATTTGACAGACCCATAGCGGATAACACCACTGAAGAAGGACGTGCCAAAAACAGAAGGGTTGAAATCCTGATTACGGCAAATGAAGAATTAATTGAAAAAGCAGAAAAAGGCGAAATTGAAAATTAAAGCTCATTGGATTGAAATTCTGTTCTTATACAATTCAATTAACTGAAGACAGAGGATTTCTAAAGCAATCCATAAATACTCAATTTCTTCCATGAAAGCTTAAGGAGCAGAAATAAAGAATCATTCAATACTAATACTCATAGTTAATATAACTATGAGTATTTTTTTAACCTAAATTTCATATTTTATATTAAATATTATTTTTTCACATTATTATTTTAACCATTTATATATATAAATAATAATTTTTTAACAAATATGATTTATTTTAAAACCAGTATTTAAAATTATAACATAAATATGAAACATCTTAACAGAAGAACCTGGCTTAAGACCAGCATATTGGGACTTGGAGGAATTACGGCATTGCCGGCTACATTATCTGCCCTTGAAGACAGGAAGTCCAAATGGCTTTCAAAGAGTATGGTCAAAGAACTCCCCTTCAATGCAGACCCTGCAGTTGCAATGAAGGCGAGGTTATTGGCTAATGAGAATCCTTTTGGACCCTCTGAAAATGCCATAAAGGCCATTTCAAATTCCATTTCCATGGGAAACAGGTACGGACATGCAGATGCAGCTTATCTCATCAGTCTCATTGCCGAAAAAGAAGGAGTCAAACCTGAAAACATCATGTTGGGTCCTGGATCAACTGACTTACTGGAAAAAACTGCAATCTCCCTGTGCAGAAAAGGCGGAAACGTGATTTCAGCCGACCCTTCCTATCTTTCTTTGGTCAATACCGCAATAGCAATCGGTGCATCTTGGAAGGCAGTACCTCTTAAAGAAGACCAAAGTCATGACCTCAATGGTATGCTAGCCGCTATTGACTCAGATACCAAACTGATATATGTCTGCAATCCGAATAACCCAATGGGTTCAATTACAGATTTTGATCAAGTGAAAACTTTCTGTAAACAAGCATCCATGAAAACTCCTGTTTTTGTGGATGAAGCTTATCTCGAGTTTTTGGATAATCCCGAAGAAAAATCAGCTGTCAATTTGGTGGCCGAAGGTCATGACGTGATCGTAGCAAGAACTTTTTCCAAAATCCATGGAATGGCAGGTTTGAGGATTGGGTATATGGTGGCAACCGAGGAAAGAATCAAATCCGTGACTGACTTGGTCAGAAGCACTATGGGTCTGTGTATTACCTCTCTAAAAGGTGCAATTGCTAGTTTTCAGGATGAATCATTTATTGCAAAATGCCGTGACCTGAATAAAGCTTCAAGGGAATTTACTTCGGAAAGCATACATGCTTTAGGCTATCAGGAAATCCCTTCCTATACCAGTTTTATGATCTTCCCGATCAGAAACGATGCAAAGTCATTTTCCAAATCCATGTTGGATCAAGGTATCGGAATCCGGATGTATGCCATCGATGAAAAACCTTGGTGCCGTGTCAGTATGGGAACAATGGACGAAATGCACCTATTTGTTGATGCACTTAAAGTCACAGAAGCTTAGAAAACCAAACCCAAAATAGCCTTTTGAACCAAATTGAATAAATAAAAATCCGAGTTATGAACCCCGCCGTTCAAAAGACGCTATCCTTGATTATCTTATTATTGATCGGCTTTTTGCTGAGAAAAAAATTCCAAGATCCTGCCAAACAAAACGGATTGAAAACTTTAATTCTGACCGTGGCATTACCGGCAATTATTTTCGTGGCATTATTAAAGGCAGAAATCAAGGCTGATCTATTGGCATTGCCATTCCTGGCACTTGGATTCAACTTCATTCTTTTTTTCCTGCTCAAATACCTACTTCCATTATTTGGACTTGAAAAAGACTCCCCTTCTTACCGAACTTACCTCTTATTGTTCCCTTCTTTGGCTCCGGGATTGTCTTGTTTTCCTTTTTTGATTGAGTATTTGGGTGATGATGCCCTGGCTTGGGGGGCTTTGGCAGATATTGGCAACAAGTTCTTTGTGCTTATTTTCGCCTATATGCTTGCCATGAGTTGGTTTATCAGGAATTACCCCAACAGCAATAATGGGACTAGGGAAAAGGTAAAATCCCTTTTAAAGAGTTTGGTAAATGAACCAATCAATATCGTCATGATTTTGGCAATGATTTTATTGGGATTAGGAATCCACATGGAAAACCTGCCACCCTTTCTATCTTCCGCTATTGGAAATCTAAGTAGCCTCATGACTCCTCTAGTTTTGATTTATATTGGAATTGCAGTTATCTTCAACTGGAAACAGATTAAAAAAATTACAGGGCTACTGTTCCTTAGGTCAGGTATAACTTTTATTGTGAGTGGATTGATGGTTGTCTTTGTACCTACCCTATCGTTTCCGGCCATTTTGGTTTTGGTAGCATTTCCTCAGAGTGCTATCAGTTTCTGGCCTTTTGCCCACATGTCAGCTTTTGTAGGTATGGAACAAAAAATGGAAGACAATAAAAAAAGGACTTTTGACCTAGAACTTGCTGTAAATATCCTTGCTGTTTCCCTTCCCTTTTCTACTGCCATCATGTTGGGCATATTCTCTTTTGGGGAAGCCTTCACATCTCCCACCCTCTTGTTTTCAATTGGATTTTTGATGATTATTCTAAGTAGTTCAAAAGCATTGTTGAAATGGATTACTCCAATGGAATTACGGGCAGAACTCAAAAAAAGCTTGGGGTCTTTATTTTAACCTGATTATCTCTGAACGGAGGTCAAGGATCATTTGGGAAATGTCTTCCAAACTGACCGGCTTTGCTTTGTCTTTGGGATTGGGGAAATCAGTACTGATAAAAGCTTTGGCTTCCCATATTTCCAGAACATCCTCCCCTTTCACTTCATAAGGCTTGTAATGTTCATTGTCCGAAACCAAAAACAGTTTTCCGTTCTCATCCAAGTAATTGAACACCCTTTTGTAAACCACGCCCTCAGAAGAAGTGACCAAGACATAGGTCTTTCCGCTTTTAATTTCCTTCAGTTGTTCGACGTAGGACCCTATAATGACCGTACCCGGAACCAAAGGCAACATGCTATCGCCACTCAGTTCAAAAGCACGATAGGTCGAATTCCTGGAAAGCGTGGGAATATGAAATTGGGGCAAGGATTCCATATACTCCGGATCAGCAAAACCATTTAGGTATCCTGCAGATGCCTTTTGCCCGACCATGGTGATATTCTCTCTATCCTGTTCATCCGCGGCGATGGTCAGTATTTTTATGTTTTTGTTTTGGTTTAGCCGAAGACCATATTGCTGGATATCGTGGTGCAGCAGTTCATCGATGCTCACAACAAACAGTTCGGACAAAATCGCCAAAGTAGAAAGTTTGGGTTCCGACCTGCCATCCTCATAGGCCGAAATCATCGTCCTTTGCAAATCCAGCTTTTCCGCCAGTTCGCTTTGGGTCAATCCGGATTCTGACCTTAGAAATTTGAGATTCTTTGCGAGTAACATAATTTAAGCAGAATAAAGATAGAAATTGTTGTCCTCCCTGACGGGGTTTTTCACAGAAAAAGGGTTTAATCCTGAAGTGGACATCTTTCTTCTCTCCAAGCGCTCCTGTATCTCCGCTATGATTTCCCCAATTGGCTTGGGTTCATTGACCAAAAGGTAGCCATATTGTGGCTTTTGCTCATCTTCTACAAAAAATTTCACTTGACAATTTCCCGAAGGTAATTCTTTCTGGGTCACAGATATCTTTTCCATTGCTTCCATGTTTATTGCTGTTTAACAGGAGCTAATATAAAAAGGTTATTTTAAATAACATATAGATGTTTGTAAAATTAACATTATTGTGACGTATACTGTCTGGAAAAGTTGGAAGTAGGGAAGTTGGGAGTTTGGAAGTGGGGATTGAATTGGAAGATTTTAAAATTGGAAAATTGATTAATCTATAAAATAATACCTACAATCTTATGTCTTAAATCTTGTGTCTTTTTCAAACCATCACAAATTCCCTGAAATTGTCCCGATGGATGACTTTGGTCTTGGCTTTATACGATTCAACAAACGAAGCGGGAAAATTTACTTTTTGTTTGGGATTCCATTTGAATTCAAATCCTAGAACCTTCCCATCAAATGTTTCTACAAAATCAACTTCCTGTTGGAATTTGGTTCTCCAGAAAAAAATCTCCCTGTTCAAATGGTGGTATTCCAAAAACTTCACCCTTTCACTGATCAGGAAATTCTCCCAAAGTGCTCCAATGTCATTTCTGAGTGAAACAGGCGAAAAATTATTTATCAAAGCATTTCTCACCCCATTGTCATAAAAATAGATTTTTTTGTTTGTTTTAATTTCATTTCGCAGGTTTCTGCTGAATGTCCCCAACCTAAAAATCACAAATGCCTGTTCAAGCAATTCTATATAACTGATAACGGTTTTGACATCGATTTTCAAAAGATTGCTGAGTTTATTAAATGAAACCTCATTTCCCACCTGATAGGCCAATGCTTGTAACAACCGATGAATGGCATCAGGCTTCTTGATAAGTCCCAAAGAAAAAATATCCTTATAAAGATAGCTTTCGGAAAGCTCCAAAAGCAATTCCTTTTGCTCGGCAACATTGGTCAGAATCTCCGGATACATTCCAAATACGAGTCTTTCTTCAAGACTTTGCTCAGCCCTTACAAATCCTGCATGTTTTTCCCACTCTTGCCAACTGATTGGATATAAAAAACATGTCCACTTTCTTCCTGTAAGCGGCTCTTGGGTCAATCCTGAAAGTTCAAAAGATGACGAACCGCTTACCAAGACCTGAACATCATTGAACCTGTCGTGTATTATTTTGAGCGTAATACCAATGTCTTTTATCCTTTGGGCCTCATCAACAAAAACCAACGGATAATTTCCCAAAATACCTCTCAACTGTTCAGTATTTGGAGAATTTAGAAGTTCTCTAATAGTTGGATCATCCCCATCTAAAAACAAATAGTTTTCGGATTTCAAAATTTCATTGATCAAAGTTGTTTTACCAACCTGTCTTGGACCAATAACGATAATGACTTTTCTCTTATAAAGCTTATCCTTTATCCACTTTTTTTGTAATCTTGCTATCTCCATGATCAATAGGTTTTGATAGTTAATCAATTTTAATTGATTCAAATATACCAACTTTTGTGGATCATACTCCATAAAAGTAGCTACTTTTGTGGATCGTATTCCATAAAAGTAGCTACTTTTATGGATTTATAGGGATATGGATATAAAAATAGACTTCCAATACTGGAAGCCAATTTTTCAATTTTACAATCCGCCACGGCGGACAAGTTCTTACAACCTTTCTATCCTTCTGGATAAACGTCAAAAACCTAAGTCAAACTTCACTCATTTGAAAAATACCTTTAATTAGGTCTGCATCCTCTCAACTTTCACACAAAGTCTTTGCCAATTTGGGATCTGATCGCCTCCGCTACAAAACTGTTTAAGGAGGTTTTGGCTTCCATAGCCAAAAGTGCCGCCTTTTGGTGTAGCGATGCTGGAATCCGAACATTGAAACTGCCTTTAAATGGTTTTTCCGGCGTTTTTCCTTCTTCTTTGAAATCTGACAAATAAGTATCTATTGCATTCTTGAAATCTTCTTCCAGCAGTTTTCCAGTTTCACCCTCAAAGGAGATCAATCCGTTAATTCCCAGAACTTTTCCATAGAGTAAATTATCCTCAGCGCTGTATTCAATGCTGCCCGTATAACCTTTATATTCCAAATATTTCATAATCCCAATATTTCCCTGACCTGTTTCATTTGGTATTTTTTCATGATCCCACTTGGATGCGGTTTGTGGAGCATTAATGGAACACCTTCCCTATTCTCGAACCTTACCCTTGACCCAGAGGTTTTTCCTTTTTTTACCTCCTCAAAACCAAAGTGCTTAAGTAGCTTAACCATCTCATCATAATGAAAGTCGGATGGATTGCCTAAAAACCTTTCAATCAGTTTTTCTATCTTTGTCACAACCCAAAGTAACTATATTTGGTTGCATTTTCCAAGAATTTTTTTTCTAATCTAACCATAGTAAGTCTTGACACCAACCTCCTTTTCAAAATACCTTGACCACAATGAACCTTATACTTAACAACTTAGTGAACTACTTCTGAGCAAAACTAAACACAGCCTACTGACCGCTGAAAAACTGATCACTGCCTACTGGGAACTGAACACTGCCAAATGAAACTAAACACTGATCACTTCCCAAACCTCCCCTTCAACATTGCCAACTTCGCCGCCATATCACCTTCTGCTTCGGGTTCTTCTTTCTTCTTTTTTTCTTTTGGAGTGAATTTTCCCCTTTCTGCAAATGGGTCAGACTTCATGCTCAATGCAATCCTCTTCCTTGGGATATCCACTTCCGTGACCGTAACCTGTACTTTTTGGTTGACGGATACAACTTGGGAAGGGTCGGTTACAAACTTATCCGCCAAATGGCTTAAATGAACCAATCCATCCTGATGTACTCCGATATCCACGAAGGCTCCGAATTTGGTGATGTTAGTGACAATCCCGGGAAGCTTCATCCCCACTTTCAAATCCCTCATTTCATTGACTCCATCCTGAAAGCTGAAAATCTCAAAAGTTTCCCTTGGGTCTCTTCCCGGTTTGGAGATTTCCTCCATGATATCCTGAAGCGTAGGAAGACCAACAGTTTCAGAAATATAATTTTTCAGGATGATTTTTGACCTCAGTTCCTCCGAACTCATCAAATCATTCACTTTGGCACCGATATCCTTTGCCATTTTCTCCAACAATTCATAGCGCTCTGGATGGACGGCACTTGCATCTAAGGGATTTTTGGCATTTCTGATCCTTAAAAATCCTGCGGCCTGTTCAAAAGCCTTGTCCCCTAACCTGGGTACTTTTTTGATTTCATTCCTGCTTTTGAAAGGTCCGTTTTCATTCCTGTAACTGACAATATTCTGTGCCAATACCGGCCCCAATCCCGATACATAAGTCAAAAGCTGTTTGGAAGCGGTATTCACTTCTACCCCTACTCCATTCACACAGCTCATGACGGTGTCATCCAATGAATTTTTCAAGGCTCCTTGATCTACATCATGCTGATATTGACCAACTCCTATAGACTTAGGATCAATCTTAACAAGTTCAGCCAAAGGATCCATCAATCTCCTGCCGATTGAAACAGCACCCCTGACAGTCAGGTCATAATCAGGGAATTCCTCCCTTGCCACATCTGATGCCGAATAAATGGACGCGCCGCTTTCATTGACCATGGTCACGATCACATTCTTGGGCAATCCAAGGGATTTGACAAATGACTCGGTTTCCCTGCTAGCTGTTCCGTTTCCTATGGCAATGGCCTCCACCTTGTGTTTTTCTACTAAACTTCTGATGGTAGCTGCTGCTTCGGCAATTCGCTTTTGGGGTTCATTGGGATAGATGGCATCGTAACTCAATAATTGTCCTTGTTGACCAAGGCAGACAGTCTTACAACCTGTCCTGAAACCCGGATCAATGGCCAATACCGCTTTTTCTCCTAAAGGTGCGGCCAACAATAACTGTCTTAGGTTATCAGCAAATACCTTGATAGCCTCTTCATCTGCCTTCTTTTTGGTAAAAAGCCGGACCTCTGTTTCCATTGATGGTTTTAATAACCTCTTATAACAATCTTTGATAGCCATACGAACCTGTTCAACCGATGCATTGGCAGCATTTTCCAATACCGTTTTCTCCATCAAGGTAATGGCTGAGATTTCATCCGGACTGGTATCCAACATCAAAAACAGTTCTTTCTCCCCTCTTCTCATGGCCAACACCCTATGGGAGGGTGCCGTCTTTACCGATTCTGTCCAATCAAAATAATCCTTATACTTGATGGCTTCTGCTTCTTTTCCAGGCAAGACTTTGGAAACAAATTGGCCTTCGTTGATAAAAAGCTCACGCATTTTTTTCCTCAACTCCACATTTTCATTGATCCATTCGGCAATAATATCCCTTGCACCCTGTAGAGCCTCTTCCACGGAATTGACTTCCTTTTCCGCATCAATATATTGCGCTGCTTCTGTTTCAATATCGAAAGACACCTGGTCAAAAACCTTTGTTGCCAGAGGTTCCAGTCCCTTCTCTCTGGCAACAGTTGCTTTTGTCCTTCTTTTGGGTTTGTAGGGCAAATACAAATCCTCCAAAAGGGACATAGTTTCAGCTTTACTGATTTTATCTTTTAATTCAGGAGTTAATTTACCTTGTTCTTCGATGGATTTCAGGATGGCTTCTTTCCTCTTTTCCAAATCCCGCAACTGCTGGGTCCTGTCACGGATGGCAGCTACCTGCACTTCATCCAGACTTCCCGTTACCTCTTTCCTATATCTTGAAATAAAGGGAACAGTCGCTCCTCCATCCAACAATTCGATAGTATCTGTGACCTGCTTGACTTTGATGCCCAGTTCCCCGGCTATTTTGACAAAATGATTGATATCCATTTGATGTTAATTTGAGGGCGCAAAGTAGCAAGCTTTTAAAAGCCGTGCCAAGTTTTGGTCAATATATCTAAATCATTGCTGGTTAAAAATCTGATACTCTTCGTGAAAAAAATCATAAAAAAAGCCTGCAAATTTTATTCGCAGGCCCATTAATTTATATTTGATTTTGTGATTACCTAGGCAATCTGATTACCACTGCTCCAGTAAATCCAAATTGGATGACGGATGAAAAACCGCCTACACCTACCTGGGTACCACCTCCCGGACTCCACCAAAGGTTTGCGCCCACGTTGGAAATAGGCATCATCAAGTTGGCTTGAAGCCTCAATCCCACATTATCGGTAAAGAAATACTTCATACCACCGTTGATACCTACAGTAAACCGTGTGATGTTATTGAAAGTGTTGTCAGTAGATGCCAAGGTGCCTGTACCTACTTTTAATCCACTGAAAAAAGCCATTTGACTGGAAGTTGGAAACAGCCTATTATAACCGATCATCGCATAGTGGGCTTGTATACGTTCCCGTACAGGACCATTCAATTGGCTGGAATTGGCTGTGCCAATTCCAGCCTGATAACTGTACAAAAGCTCTACTTCCGCCAAATCATTCAGACCAAACCCAAGCATACCGCCGACCGTTTGCCCACCACCTAATCGGGCTCTGCCACCAAAAATAGGAAATCCGTGATCGAAAGTATATCCTGTAAAAGGGGTGATTTCAATAGATTGGGCGCTGACTTCAAAGAGGGATACCAAAATCAGAACCGGAATCAATATTATTTTTTTCATTTTGAAAGAATTAAAGAAGTTGAAAATATCGGTAAATATTGCAATAGTTTGTTAATAATTAAATAATTCAAAATAAAATTTAAAAAATTATTGATTACACCTTCCTTCAATTTATTTTATTAACAATAAATGGTTTTTTTGAGTGTTCAATAATATATTTATTTAGGATTATTTTATCATGGACAGTACCGATTTGTAGGCTATCAATCTTACATTTCCATCCCTTACACTTTTTTATTTCTCTCTTTTCATAATTATCATTTTGTTAAAAAAATTCTTAAGTAGTATTTGTTACAATGCTTAATGCCATACATTTTGTATTTTTGAATTCATTCTAAAAAATGGAAATAAAACCACTACCCATTACCACACAATCAAATGATCAATAAAAAAACTATTTTATTTGGATTGGCATTTTTTGGCATCCTTGCCATTTTGGTTTACCCCTCAAAATTCGGGAAAAAAATCAGGCAAAAAACCAAGATAGAATTATTGGGAACAGGATTGATCAAACCCAAAATAGTTGCAAATACGCCGTCGTCAGAAATTGTTAGCTTTAATTATGAGGGTTCACTCTTGACATTTGAAGGCATTCCTGTAAACCTTGAAGATTATAGTGGAAAGACGCTTTTTATCAATATCTGGGCATCTTGGTGCGGGCCCTGTAGGGCAGAAATGCCTTATATCAATAGTCTTTATGAGAAATTAAAAGATAATCCGGATGTAGAATTTCTGATGATTGCCATTGATGAGGATTTCGAAAAAAGTAAATCCTATGTTGGAAATAAGAATTTCACGTTTCCCATCTTTCATGCTTATGAAGGACTGAACAGTTCCCTCCATACCAAAGTAATTCCAATGACTGTTGTCGTCAGTCCACAGGGAAATATTGTTTTTAACGATAAAGGCATGAATAATTTTGATACGGAAGAATTCAGAAATTTTCTTTTATCTCAATAAAAAAGAATTGGAAAGGGTTTTATTGAAAGATTCTGATAATTAATCCCCCATTCAAACTCACCGGCACAAATGGCGACCATCCAGAAATATTTGTTCCTGTTTGGGGATTCCACCAAAGACTTCCCCCTTCTGCCACGATAGGAACCAGCAAACTGCCTTGCAATCTTAATCCAACTCTATCGGAGAGATAATGTTTCATACCACCTTGAATACCCATAGTGAATTTGGTGCGGTCTGTATTGGTTCCTTCCGAGAATACCAAGGAAGAAATTCCAAATTTCACTCCTGCTAAAAATGTGGTTTTCCTGGAAGCAGCAATTAATTGGTTGATGCCCCCCAATACAAAATGTATATTTGCTCTGCTGACAACATCCTCTGCCAAATAATCAGAGCTTGCAACCGCATCTGAGCCGAAATAAACATAAGAGATTTCAAATTCAGTCTTATTTTTCGGTGTGGTGTAGCCAAAAAAAAGTCCATAATTGATATTCCCTTGTATTGTAGCTTCTCCCCCTGTAATGTCAAAACTTGAAGGAAAAGTATATCCTGATACAGGTGTTAATTCAAAAGTCTGTGAATATGCATTAGAACTCAAAAAAATACTTAGCGACAAAAACAATATTTTAAATAAGCTCTTCATAACACTGAAATTTCGTATTTAATGAGTAATAACTAAATTAATGAATAGTACTAGAATTCAAAATTGGAAATGGAAAATTATTCAATTTTTGAATGTACTTCGGAATTCAGAAAAATTCCGGTACTAAAAATCACATAGGGAATACTTCTTTAAAAGTAATTTTGTAATTCTAAGTTATACCACAGAAAATTGAAAAAATGATTAATTGGAAGAAAGAATTCAAAAGCTGGGGCATTATGCTTGCAGTATTTGCCTTTTTATATTTTACAGGTTTGATTACTCCAATTATGGGTGGTGTACAATCCTTGCTTTTAGCAACGGGAATCAAAAAACCAAAAATCACTTTGGTAGACAGAGAGAATCAGGTTTTTGATTATAATGGGAGGTTTGTGGATATGCAGGGAAATATGGTGGACTTGAATGACTTTCAAGGAAAGACGGTTTTTATCAACCTTTGGGCCACTTGGTGTCCTCCTTGTCGTGCCGAAATGCCACATATTTCTGATATGTACAAGAAAGTAAAGGACACTGAAGATCTGGAATTTCTGATGATTGCTTTGGATAAAGATTTTGAAAAGAGCAAAAAATACGTCGATGGCAAAGGCTTTACTTTCCCGGTGGTACACGCCGCTTATGGATTGAACAATTCACTCCAAAGTCAATCAATCCCTACTACATTGGTCGTTAGTCCCGATGGGGAAATCATCTTTTATCAAGAAGGTATGAGTAACTTTGATACAGAAGAGTTCAGGAATTTTCTTACAAGCCAAAATTAAAACCATTGAAAATTAATGGTTTAAAAAATAAACTAATCATCCTTTAGCTGATTTTATACTTTTCCCGTAATGGTTTTAAGCATTCACCTTAAACCAAACAAAATGAAAAATGGCTTTTTGATCACATTACTGGTAACCGGAATTCAATTCAGTACATTCGCCCAAGAGACATCGGAAGATAAGATCTTCGATTATGCTGAAACCAAGCATGAACTCTCTTTGGATATGGCTCCGATCATCCAAGGGAATTATCCCTCAGGTCTCCTCTATCGCCAACATTATGTAAGCAAAAATGGGAAAAACGTTGCTCTTCGATTAGGTGCACAATTAAATGCAAATATTGCATCTACTGAAAATAGTACATCCGCTCCTGATCCCGATTTGGTAGACAGAAATTATCAAAACCTGAATGTTTTTATAGGCAAAGAGTGGCAAAAACAAATTCAATCTAGAATCATTGGATATTACGGTGCGGACTTAAATCTAGGTTACAGTCGTTCATCCTTTAATAATACGCCTGGATCCACAAATCAGACCGACTTCACCAACAAAGACAATTCATACAGCATAGGCACAATCGGCTTTCTGGGAATGAGATACCATTTTTCCAAGCATTTCTCAATTTCAGCAGAAACCGGAGCTAATTTAAGTTTCTATTCTAGTACATCTGAAACAAATTCTAACACTAATGCCGCAAGCAAAAGCAAACTTAATAGTCTGGGTTTTGGAATGATACCCCTCCGAGCCATTCGATTTTCTTTCCATTTTTAAATCTGAACACGACATTTTCACTTAATCGCAAAGACTTCTTGCAGATTCGGTTTTTATTGGGGATTTTTCACTCCTAAACCCTATCCCATGAAATCTTTGCCTTATAGTTTGTCTTTTCTCTTGGCCTTAATATATCCGGAACCCTGCTAATGATAGACGTCATCATCATAGGTGCTGGGTTTTCGGGAATTGCTGCTGCCAGGAAGCTCCATCAAGCCAATAAGTCTTTCCTTGTCCTGGAGGCAAGGGACAGGATTGGAGGAAGGGTTTACTCCAAACATCTTTCTGATGACTTATATGTAGACTTGGGCGGACAATGGATTGGGCCAAGTCAGACACGTATGTATGAACTCTGTGAAGCATATGGGGTGGAATACTTTGAGACTTATGATCAGGGCTACAATATCATCGACCTCAATGAAAAAATAAAAACCTACAAGGGAATCATTCCGAAAATGGATATCCTTTCATTGATCAATCTTGATTGGATAATGAGGAAACTGGAAAGAATGGCAAAGACAATTCCACTTCATGCCCCTTGGACTCATGCAAAAGCTTTTGTTTACGATCAGATCTCTATGGAGGATTTTTTGGCTCGTAATTGCCGAACACAAGCCTGTCTTTCGGTAATGCGTATTGCCACTGAAACAATTTTTGCAGCAAAGCTTGAAAGCCTATCCCTCCTTCATGCCCTCTTTTATATCAAATCAGGAAAAAACCTCAACACCCTGATCAATGTCAAAAATGGTGCGCAACAACATCGTTTGGTTGGAGGCATGCAAATATTATTGGAAAAAATGGCAAAACCATTTGATGACCAAGTTCTCTTGGAACATGCTGTTATTGAAATCAACCAAGGCATTGGTGGCGTATCTGTAATCGGAAAGGGTTATAATTTTTCCGCAAAAAAAGTAATCATTGCCATACCGCCACCTTTGGTTTCAGAAATCAAATTCGACCCACCGCTTTCTCCTGAAAAAACAATTGTTATTAACCAAATCAACATGGGTAAGGTCGGGAAGTGCTTTGCCATTTATGAAAAGCCATTTTGGAGAAATGATGGATTCAGTGGTCAGACTTTGGCTGATTCAAATTCTCCTTTTCAGGCCATGTATGATTGCTCACCAAAAAATGTAGCGTACGGGATCATTATGGCATTCACCATTGCCGATCGGGCTGAGGAATTCTTCAACAAAGAACTGTCCAAAAGACAAGATATCTTGACTGGATTTTTGGTCAGGTATTTTGGGGAAAAGGCCTCCAATCCCATGCAATATCTGGACCATACCATGACAGATGACGCTTGGAGCGGTGGCTGCTATGCCGGAATTTATCCTTTGGGAGCTTGGACAAATTTCCAAAATGCCTATTCCAAACCCGAGGGTAATATCATTTGGGCAGGCACAGAGAGTTCGGATGTTTGGTTTGGTTATATTGAAGGTGCTGTAAGGGCGGGGGAAAGGGCTGTGGGGGAGATTTTAGATTTTAGATCTTAGATTGTAGATTGAAGATTTGCCTATAAAATGAATGATTGTGGGGTAATCCTGACGACATAAGAATTTGAGATTTGGGATTTAAGAGTTGATATTAGGAAGGTTTGCAAATTAGAATAGTTGAAAGCTTCAGTAAAAAACATAATGAAAAATATCGGTTTTGGATTTCTGGTGGTTATTTTGATTTGGGTGATTTGGGCTAATTGGAGTTACAGGGCTGAATTACCGCCAATTGATGCTCGAATTTCCACTGTTTCCCAATTAACCTGTGATGGCTGTGAAAATGGCGATAGCTTAACCCATGACAGGAATATCGTTGGAATTCAGCCTTATATGTTGGAAACCGATTACCTGAGTGAATCCCGATTCCTGGCCAAATTGGATGCCTATTTTAAGATGGCCCAAGAAAATGGTTTTTTCAGGGAAAACACAATGGTCCTGCTTCCTGAGTATCTTGGTACTTGGTTGGTCATAGCAGATGAAAAGAATTCGGTTGCCAATGCCGGAAACCTTACATGGGCCATGGCCCAATTGGTATTAAGCCATCCATTTCAGTTTGGAGCATATTATGGCAAATCCGAAAAAGAGTCAGACAGGACAGCTGCAGCGCTATTCAGGATGAAGTCCGAAAAAATGGCCAATATTTACCAGAATGTTTTCAAACAATTATCCAAAGAATATCAGGTCTATATAGCTGCAGGATCCATTCTACTGCCTGGTCCTGAGGTAAAGAATGGGGTTTTGGAAGTTGCTATTGAAGCACCTATTTACAATACTTCCTTTATTTTTGCTCCCGATGGAGACATTTTTCCCCAATCCATCAGAAAAGCATTCCCCATAGAATCCGAACACCCATTTGTAACCGCGTCACCCACTGCCGACATTCCTACTTTTGATCTGCCTTTTGGAAAGTTTGGTGTATTGGTCTGCGCTGATTCATGGTATCCCGAATCCTACCAAGCCATTCAGGGAGTAGAAGTTGTCTTGGTCAATTCCTATTGTGCCATTGATGGTGCTATGGATGTTCCTTGGGGAGGATATAACGGCGCACCTCCCCCTATCGATGTAGATCTCAATGATATCGGAGTCCTCAATGAAAGACAAGCTTGGGAAAAATATGCGCTACCGGGAAGAATTGAAATTTCAGGAGCGAAAATAGGGGCCAATGTATTCCTGAGAGGTGAACTTTGGGATTTGGGCACAGATGGGCAACCTTTCTTTATCAGAGATGGTAACTTGCTGGAAATTAAAAAAGCTGAAAAAGGTGGGATTTGGAGTATGGATTATTGAGAAGTAAGACATGAGACGTAAGACGTGAGATATGAGAAAAAGAGACGAGAAGCGAGATGCGAGAGCCGAGACTTTAACGGCAGACAATCGTGAGATTTGAGGAATTAGAACCGAGAACCGAGAACCGAGAGGTTAGAGGGTAAAAGTTTTCGGTTTTTCGGTTTGGCTCAACCCAATTTTACGATTTTTCAATTTTTAAATTTTTCAATTTTAAAATCCATTAACTTTAAACCACTCCAACCCTCTCCCCTATGTGCGACACTTTGGTAGCCCTTCCTGAATCGACAAAAAACGGAAACTTGATTTTTGCAAAAAATTCGGACCGGGAACCTGATGAGGCGCAGGCAATAATTAAAATCCCAAGGATGAGTTGGGGTCAAGGTAAAGCTGTTCAATGCACTTTTATAAGTATCCCACAAGTTGAAGAAACTTTTGAAGTCATCCTCTCCAAACCATTCCACATGTGGGGTGCGGAGATGGGCATCAATGAGTTTGGGCTTGTGATTGGGAATGAGGCTGTTTTTACCAATGTCAAAATCCCAAAAAACAATGACGGCTTAACAGGCATGGATATGTTGAGACTTGCCTTGGAAAGGTGCCGCACAGCTCCTGAGTCTGTCAAAACAATTACCGAATTACTTCTGGAATATGGTCAGGATGCCTGTGGGGGTTTCAAAAACAAAGATTTTTTCTACCATAACAGCTTTATCATTGCAGACCCCTATGAAGCCTATATCCTCGAAACAGCTGGAAAATCCTGGGCTGTCAAAAAAGTAAAAAACTTTGCTACCATTTCCAATGGACTATCTATCAATACTGATTATACCCATTTGAACATTCAAGATGAAAAAAGATCCTTTCCTTTTTCCCTCCTACCTAAATCCAATCCATTTTCTTTTTCCCAATACTTTTCGGATTTCCTTTATACCAAAGTTGGCAGAGCCTCGCAGAGACGCGAATGCAGTGGCAGCTTGTTGGAAGCGGCAAAAGGAAAACTGACTGTAGAGATGGCAATCCAAATTCTTCAAACCCATAACCTTCCGGACCCGCAGTTTCAGTCCAAAAAAGCCACAACAGCATCACTTTGTATGCATGCCACCGGACTGACCAATCCGAGTCAGACGACCGGAAGTATGGTTACTGAGGTCAGAAGGAATAGTCTCTCTACGGTTTGGTTAACAGGAACTTCCATGCCCTGTTTGTCTGTATTTATCCCTTTCTTTTTTGGCACAGACATATTAAAGGATTTTCCACAACCAGGCCCCGAATCAGATTCTTCCCTTTGGTGGGAAGCTGAAAAAGTCCATCAATGGATTTGTAAGGATTATCAAAAAAGGAAGGCCGAATTTTGGCCATTGGCCAAGCAATTACAAAATGAGTTTTTGAGCGAGGAAAAAAGATTGATTGCTGCAAATTCAGATCAGGAAAGTTTAGGGCAATTCAGTAAAGAATGCCTTCAAAATGTCAAAAAGCTTTATAGGGATTTTACTTCCGAATTTTTAAGAGAATGATTAATTTCAAACATGGAAACTCCTGAAGATAAATTGGATTTGGAGGAGTTTTTGGAGAAGTCAAGTGAATTTGATTCCCGCAAAGGTACAAAGAGATATTTGGGGTGTAGTTTTATGGTGATCCGAGTTTAAGGCAATAAATAAAACAGCTCCTCCCCCCTTCAATATCCAAAACCACATTGCCTGTTTTTTGGCCTGAAGCTACGTAGCGGTAGGCCTCGGCAGCCTTTTCTATAGCATAACTCCAGTCGAGAACTGGCCTGAATTCACCATTTTCCATCAAGCCCTGCATGACTCGCAAACATCTTAAATTTTGTGTAATCTGAAGGGAAAAATTCGATTATTCAATCTTTTGAAACTTTAATGCGGTGTAAGGAATAGATGTGGTGAAAGTAAACGGGTCTCCAGGAACATTTTTTGATTCTATTGTTTTCATTTTCCAGGTATCCATCACATCCAAACGATATTCTCCCTCACCTTTCAGATTAAGATTGATTTCCACTCCTGTATCAGCAACATGAGCCAGATAAACCTCACCGGGCTTGGCGAGGATATGGACATTTGTTTCAAGGTTTTCGGGTTTCCCCTGAGAACCAGATGTTTGGTAATCCCAAGTACCCTGGGTAGGTGGAGAAAACCTGATCCGATAAACTCCATTCCCATCAAAAAATCCGGGGACTTCAACTTTTTCATTTCCTTTGGTGAATATAGCCTCCAAGGAAACTTCCAAATAGGTATTCCCAGTTTCAGGTCCTGTCAATTCAATTTCGAAGACGGACCATTGTTCTATTTTTTGTAATTCAGGATTGGTTTTGCATGACATGAAAATCATGACGAGTATGAAAATAAAATTAGGGTTTTCATGATATTTGATTTTTATAAAAAAAGGAATTCAAATAGCACAATCATAAAAAAAATAACCCTTCAAGAGAGTGGATTCTTGAAGGGTTATGAATCTATTTTTTTAAGAAATCCCGTAGTACATAATGCAAGATTCCTCCATTTTTATAATACTCGATCTCAATGGCTGAATCCAATCGGCAGATTACTTCGAATTCCTTGATGGTTCCATCCTCTTTTTCAGCTCTAAACTGAAGTGATTTGAGCGGTGATAATCCGCTTGCTACACCTGAAATACTGAATTGTTCACTACCATTTAATCCAAGGTAGGCAGCAGATTCGCCCTGTTTATACTGCAATGGCAATACGCCCATCCCAACCAAATTACTCCTATGGATTCTTTCATAGCTTTCTGCCAATACTGCCTTGATTCCCAATAGGTTTGTGCCTTTTGCTGCCCAATCTCTGGAAGATCCACTTCCATACTCTTTTCCAGCCAAAACTATTAAAGGAGTGTTTTCCATCCTATATTTCTTGGATGCATCATATACGGTCATTTCCTCTCCGGAAGGAATATGCTTAGTGAATCCACCTTCTTTGTCAACCAATTGATTTTTGATTCGGACATTGGCAAAGGTTCCCCTTACCATCACCTCATCATTCCCTCTTCTTGATCCATAGGAATTGAAATCCTTCTTTTCAACACCTCTTGCTATCAAGTACTGACCAGCCGGGGAGGATTCGGAAAAAGAACCTGCAGGAGAAATGTGGTCTGTGGTAATAGAATCACCTAATTTCAGCAAAACTCTCGCCCCAATGATGTCTTTAGGTTCTTCAACAGATTCTGATATTCCATTGAAAAATGGAGCTTCTTTGATGTAAGTACTCTCATCAGACCATTGATAAACTTTATCTTTGGGGACCTCCAATTGCTTCCAAATATCATTTCCTTCAAAAATCTCCCCATAACTTTTTTCAAAATCAGCAGGGGAAAGTACCCTGCTCATTACTTCAAATATCTCATCATTGCTCGGCCAGACATCTTTCAAATAAACAGGCTCCAAATTGGGGTCATATCCCAAAGGTTCATTGATCAGGTCAACATCTACCCGTCCTGCCAAAGCATAAGCCACCACCAACATGGGGGACATCAGATAATTCATCTTGACCTGAGGATGTACCCTTGCTTCAAAATTCCTGTTTCCGGATAGCACTGAACTCACTACCAGGTCATTTTCCTCCACAGCTTTGGCAATGTGTCTTGGAAGTGGACCTGAATTTCCGATGCAGGAAGTACAGCCATAGCCTACCACATGGAACTTAAGACCTTCCAGGTCATCCAACAGTCCTGCTTTTTCCAGGTAATCGGTCACCACCTTCGAACCTGGGGCCAATGAGGTTTTCACCCAAGATTTCGTGTCCAAGCCTCTTTGTCTCGCTTTTCTTGCAACCAGTCCTGCGCCTATCATGACTGATGGGTTAGATGTATTGGTACAGGAAGTAATAGCGGCGATCACAATTGAACCGTCATGCAGTGCAAATTTTTCATTGTGCATCTTGACAACCACGGTTTTGAGACCATTCTTCACCTTGGTCTCATATTCGACCTCAGCGGACGTCCCTCCTTTTGGTTCCGCTGGCTGACTTCCTCCTTCACCATACCAACGCCCCACTTGTCTTTTATCAATAGGTATATATTCTCTTCCATGGACTTTTTCCAACAACTCCCCGAATTTGGATTTAAACTCCCTTACCAATATTTTATCCTGAGGCCTTTTTGGTCCTGAAACTGTAGGTTCGACGGTGGATAGATCCAATTCCACAATGGAACTGTATTTAATTTTATCTTCTCCTTGTCTCCACAGCATATTGGCTTTACAATAGTCCTCGACCAATTGAATTTGATCTGCAGACCTATTGGTTTTTTTCATATAATCCAAAGTCCTGTCATCAATGGGAAAATAGGTGACGGTACATCCAAATTCAGGAGACATATTGGAAATGGTGGCCCTATCCGGAACAGTTAGATTATCCAGGCCTGAACCAAAAACTTCGACAAATTTACCAACAACTCCATGCCTTCTCAGCAACTCGGTAATTGTCAGTACCATATCTGTAGCGGTGGTTCCCAATGGTAGTTGTCCTGTAAGTTTCAAGCCCACAACCTCAGGCATGATAAAGTAAATGGGTTGTCCCAGGATAGCCGCCTCAGCTTCTATTCCACCAACTCCCCATGCTACAACACCTATCCCATTGACCATTGGTGTATGGGAATCCGTGCCTACCAATGTATCTGGGAATGCATTACCATCTCTTGAAATAACTCCTTGGGCTAAATATTCTAAATTTACTTGATGGCAGATCCCCATTCCGGGAGGGACTACCGAAAAATTATCGAAGGCTTTTTGTGCCCATTTCAAGAATTGATACCGTTCTCCATTTCTTTCATATTCTACTTCCACATTTTTCTGGTAAGCATAATTAGTCCCAAAATAATCTACCTGAACAGAATGATCGATAACCAAATCAACAGGAATCAAAGGGTTAATCTTTTGCGGATCTTTCCCTTTTCTAGTCGCCTCTGCACGGAGTGATGCAATATCCACCACCGCGGGTACACCTGTGAAATCCTGCATCAAAACTCTCGCAGGTTTGAAGGGGATATCTTTATCTGAAGGTTCCGGAGACCAACTGGCTAAAGTTTCAATGTGTTCTTTGGTAATGCCAAAATCATCAAAATTCCTTAAGGCATTTTCTAAAAGTATCCTGATAGAAAAAGGAAGGGTATCAATTTTATAGCCTTCTTCTTGAAGTGCTGATAAACTCCAATAATTGTAGGTTCCTTTTTTGGATATAAGCGTTTTCTTGGTTTCTTGGGGGTGTATCTTCATTGTGATATAATTTTGGTATGGTAAAAATGAATTCATTGTTATAACTTCATTCATTTACAAATAATTCTCAATTTACCTTATTTTACTTGTTTCATTACTAGAAAATAGGTTTTCAATGTCAATTATTTATATTTATCCTAAGGAATTTACATGAAAACAGTATTAGCAATTGTCAGTCTATTAATTTTGTTAGCGGGTTTGTTGCCCGTTATCAAAAGAGATTTTTGGGTCTTTAGGGTATTTGATTATCCAAGATTCCAAAAGTTTGTTCTTTGCTTGACAATTTTAGTTTTGTGGCTTGTTTTGGGATTTTCATCCTTTAGTAAGTTGGATTACATTCTTTTTGTCGGGTTGGTGGTGATGGCCATATTTCAGATGTATCAGATATACCCATTTACAAGGTTTTCACCAAAGATGGTGCAGAGTACCAAGGCAGGTTCAAATTCACCCACATTCTCTGTGATGGTTATCAATGTATATCAATATAACAAAGATCAGCAATTGGCCCTAAGAGTAATCCAAAGTGAAGATCCCGATATTTTACTGTTAGTCGAAACAGATCTGAAGTGGGCCCAGGAAATGAGTAAATTAAAAAATAGCCATCCAAATTTTGTGGAAATCCCTCAGGAAAATACCTATGGCATGTTGTTCTACTCCAAGCTAAGGATCGTAAACCACGAAATTTTGCACTTAATTGACAAAGAAATACCTTCAATTGAAGCTATGATAGAATTGAAAAGTGGAGACCATGTGAAAATATTTGCAATTCACCCCAAACCTCCTGTACCAACTGAAAGTCAGTCTAGTACAGAAAGAGATGCAGAGATTTTATTGGTTGCAAAAAAAATAAAAAATTACAAAAAGCCAACTTTGGTTATTGGTGACCTCAATGATGTGGGTTGGTCTTATACCAGTGAATTATTCCTTAAAATCAGTGGTTTATTGGATCCTAGAAGAGGTAGAGGCATGTTCAGCACCTTCCATGCCAAGTACTTTTTCCTCAGATGGCCTCTAGATCATATCTTTGTCAGCGAGCACTTTACTTTAGAAAACCTTAAGGTTCATCAAAATATTGGTTCTGATCATTTTCCGATAAGTGCAAAGTTTTCATTATCTCCAAATAACAGAAATGAAAACTTCGACGCAGACAGAGATGATAAAGAAACAGCCAATCAAAAAATTGAAAAAGGGAAATCGGAGGGTTCTTAAATATTAATTATTATCTTTTTCCATTCTTTTGAAACCTCTTCTGAAAGGCCAAGTGTATTCCAATGCTTCAAGTCCCTTGTTCAGATTCATGGTTGCACTATCTGTGTTGATCATAGTACTTTTTAGTTTTTCTGCAAATTCAGCATCATTGAGCATCAATCCCAAGGCATTATCACTGTCATTCAATTTGTCCATTGTGACTTTCAATCCATCCGAGAGTTCTTTGGTGTTTTCTATGGTAGCCTGTAAACCTTCCACAGATGATTTGAGATTCTGATAAGTTTCCTTGTCGTTGGTCAGGTCATAAATTAGTGTCCCTTCTTTGTACAGGTTTGTTGTGATTTTATTGATATCACTGATAACCACGTTACTTCTCACAGCTGCCCTTTCAAAGGCGGACATGGTGTTTTTGAAGCTTTCGGCCAATAGGCTATCTGTCATCACCGCTCCAACCATACCTTTTCCTTCCGCAATTTTTGTGGTTAGCACTTTTAAGTTTTCAGTAATGGTCACAAGGTTTTTATTATTTTCCTGAAGTGTTGACATCATCTTATCTGTATCCAAAGGCATTACCGCTATCAGCCTGTCTCCATCCTGTACGGGTGGTGCTTGTGTGGTTCCCCCATAAATCACAATAATCTTGTTCCCTATTAATCCGTCCGAACCAATAGTAGCTTTAGAATCCTTACGGATATATTCTTGAGCTTCGTTTTCGACACTCATGACTATCTCTACCTGAGATTCTCCATAAAAATTGATTTTTCTGACCGTACCGATTTTTACACCTGAAAACCAAACATTGTTACCAGTCTGCAATCCTCCTATGTCATCAAAGACCGCATTGAGTCTGATACTTTTTACAAATTTCTTTTGCTGTCCACCCATAGTGAGAATACCCGCTATGAAGATGATAATCCCTACTAGGACAAAAACGCCCACGATTACGGATTTTTTATTATCATTTCTCATTATTTGATAAAATTATAGTCGTAAAATGATTTCACTTGTTGGTCGGTAGCTTCCTCAAAAACTTTTTCGAAAGTACCGACTGAATTAAATTGACCTTCGATCAAAACCGCCATCCGATCACCCGTTTGCTTGGCACAGGTCAGATCATGGGTAATAACGATTGATGAAGTCTTGAACCTTTCCCTAACCTCATTGATCAGGTTATTGATTTCGATACAGGTCACGGGGTCGAGCCCTGCTGTAGGCTCATCGTAAAGCATGATTTCAGGATTCAAAATCAATGTTCTTGCTATCCCGATTCTTTTCTTTTGTCCACCTGATAATTCAGACGGCATTTGATTGATGGTCTTTGGTAGTGCAACAGCATCCAACAATTCCTCTATTCTCTTATCGATTTCTTTTTTGGTAAGGTTTTTAACATTTCTCACCAAGGGAAATTCAAGGTTTTCTCGGACAGTCATACTATCATAAAGCGCAGAAGCCTGAAAAGAAAAACCAATTCTTAATCTAAATTTGTTCAATTCCTTTAAATTCAATCCGGCCGTATCAATCCCGAATATCTTGATGGTTCCTTCATCC
Source organism: Aquiflexum lacus (assembly GCF_015476655.1). Taxonomy (GTDB): domain Bacteria; phylum Bacteroidota; class Bacteroidia; order Cytophagales; family Cyclobacteriaceae; genus Aquiflexum; species Aquiflexum lacus. Next base: position 15,173 of record NZ_JABFHF010000006.1, on the reverse strand, counting down.
TGCTTTAGCAGACTGACCATTAACTTTATCAGAACTGATTTTCCACTTCCCGATTTACCTAAGACAACCAGGTTTTCACCTTTGTAAAGATCCAAGTCAACACCTTTGAGTACATGATTATCACCAAAGGACTTTACGAGACCTCGTATTTCGACTACTTTTTCCTGATCATTATGCATAGCGAATGGCATTTACAATTTGCATAATCAAAAGCTCTTCCACAAATATTAAGAACATAGACATTACCACAGCCGAATTGGCTGCCTGACCTACCCCTTCAGTTCCTCTTGAAGAATTGTAACCTTTGTAACACCCCACAATCCCAATGGTAAATCCAAAAATCAGGGATTTGATGACCGAAGAGAAAATATCCAAAAAGGAAATTGCTTCAAAGACTTGTACAAAGAAAGTGGACATACTCACAAGCTCATTGGCATTGACACTTAGAAATGAACCCATCAAAGCCACGAAATCTGTGTACATGACCAATACAGGTATCATAAATGTCGCGGCCAGGGTTCTTGTGATCACCAAATATTTGAAAGGATTGATAGCAGATACTTCCATGGCATCAATCTGTTCGGTCACATTCATGGACCCAATCTCCGCACCGATACTCGAACCCACTTTACCTGAAGCAATCAAAGCAGTCACCAAAGGGCCCAGTGCCCTGACTACTGCTATGGAAATTAAAGCCGGCAACCAAGAAGCCGCCCCAAACTCCGCCAAAGAAGGCCGGGATTGATTGGTGAAGACAATACCAATAATAAATCCTGTCAATGAAATCAAAGGAAGTGAACGGTAACCGATCTCATAACATTGTCTCAATATTTCTCTAAACTCATAGGGAGGAAACCAAACCTCTTGAAAAAATCTTTTCACAAACCTAAAAGCCTTGGCAAGTCCTGAAAAAAACTCATCCAACTTTTTAGTAAGTACTGGTTTAATCACATCATTACTTTCTGCCATAAGAAATAATAATTCTTTTTATCAAAATAAACAAATCTCCAGGAACTTTAGACTTCAATTCCCAACATCTCCATCAATACATCAGTCTGCAAGGGTTTAACGAGAAAACCTGTAACCTGACCATATTTTTCACTGATGACTACATCCATAGGATCCATAGAGGAAGTGAGCATTTTTACAGGAATTTTGTTTCCTGTTTTTACAAGTTCTTCAAGAAAATCCCATCCCTGCATCTCGGGCATATTCACATCCAAAATCAAAAGATCTGCCTCGTGGTTATTAAGCCAGTCTAATGCTTCAAAAGGATTTTCAAAGAAAAACAGTTCAATATCAGGCTTAATCCGCAAAAGATTTTTACGGTTGATCATGTGTTGGATTTTATCATCATCCACAAAAACTAATTTATTAATCAATTTTGCCATTCCTCAAAAATGTTTGGGTCAATAAAATATAATTATAATTGAAATCACAATCCTTCTTCAAAGCCACTGATCAAAACTATCATCATTAAATTGCTCACACAAATATAATAACATATCCAACTGTCATTGGTCTTTTTGTCAGATTCCTTTTTTTTAGTTATGTCTAATTTATTTAGTCTACTCAAATTTAGATATACCTAAAAGTATTATAATATGTTTGATATCAAATACTTACTATGATTAGATTCAATAAATAATTCTACTTGATAGTCCTGGAATAATTAATATTTGCAATTGCTATAAATCTTTCTTTCCTACCCTCTCTTCTTTGTTTCATTTTTGTTTTTGATAAAAACAATTTAATCAAGATATCTCAGATGTGTGTTTTTTGCATAGATTGCTTTTTGATTTAAGGTTCAAAAACCATGGAAGAAAATAAAAAGCCGGTCAGCTTAAGAAATAAAATTCTGATGATCTTAATCTTTTTCAAGGATAGGTTTGACCTCCATGAGGGCAAAGAGGATGAGCTTGAAACCATAGACTACATCAAAAAAAATGTGGAATTCAAAGGTGCCAATCTTTGGATTCTCATCTTTGCCATCTTTGTGGCATCAGTAGGATTGAATGTAAATTCCACTGCCGTGATTATTGGTGCCATGTTGATATCTCCACTCATGGGACCTATTATGGGTATAGGACTTGCTGCGGGAATTAATGATTTTGAACTCCTCAAAAAGTCCATGAAAAATCTGGGAATTGCTGTCCTGATCAGTATTCTCACGAGTACCATTTACTTCTCCTTCACTCCTCTTGATGATGCCCAATCAGAATTGTTGGCAAGGACAGAACCCACCATTTGGGATGTATTGATTGCCTTGTTCGGTGGGCTTGCGGGGATAGTGGCTGGGTCCAGAAAAGAGAAAAGCAATGCCATCCCCGGTGTAGCCATTGCAACTGCTTTGATGCCACCTCTGTGTACAGCCGGTTATGGTTTGGCTACAGGCAATCTCTATTACTTCTTTGGGGCTTTTTATTTATTTTTTATCAACTCAGTTTTTATCAGCCTTTCGACTTATCTGATTGTCAGATTTATGAAGTTCCCCAAGAAGGAATTTCTGGATAGAAAGCGGGAGAAAACAGTCCGGACTTACATCACCCTTTTCACCTTGTTAACAATAATCCCCAGTGTATATCTAGCATACAACATTGTCAAACGTACCTTCTGGGAAAAAAGCGTGAAGGAATTTATAAGCAACGAATTTGACTTGCCACGTACCCAGATAATTGCCAGCACTTTGAATTATGATGCAGATAGTAGTGTCATTGAAATAAGCTTGATAGGAGAAAGAATTGAGGAGGAACAAATCATCCGTATCCAAAAAAGACTTGATGCTTTTAATCTTAAAAATACATATCTCAACCTCAAGCAAAGTGGTGATTCCGGTACTGACATGAACCTGTTACGTTCGGATATTTTAAAAGATCTATATGAAAGAAATGAATTATTGATCCAGGATAAGGACCAAAAGATAAATCTTCTCGAAAGAGAACTGTCCGAATACAGTAGAAGCAGCAATCAGGTGGTAGACCTTGCCAATGAAGCTAAAATCCATTATCCAAATCTAGAAAACTTTACCGTGAACAGGACCATTATGGCTAATCTGAAAGAAAATAGACAGGATACCTTATTATTGGCATTTGCCAAATTCAGACAAACTCCATCTGCACAAGAAAAACAGCGATTTGGGGAATGGCTAAAAGTCCGGACCAAAGCAGATACTGTATCTTTGATCATTCAATAATCCCAAAAAGCATGAAAAAGCTTTTGACCATATTTATCCTTTCCGCATTTACTTTCATACCCTTGACAACCAAAGGGCAAAGTGAATCTTATGACCCAGATTTAGCCCAAAAACTTCAAGCGGATGACTATGGCATGCGAAAGTATGTTATTGCCTTTCTTTTTTCTGGTGACCGGATTTCTGAATACACACCTGAGGAAAAGGCAGAAATCCAAAAAGGACATATGGCCAATATCACTAAACTGGCGGAAATGGAAAAACTCATCCTGGCAGGCCCTTTTTTTGGTAATGACACCATGAGAGGTATTTTTATTTTCAATGTCAATTCCAAAGAAGAAGCTGAAGAACTGACTAATACAGATCCAGCAGTCCAAGCAGGAGTCCTTAAAATGGACCTGAAAGAATGGTATGGGTCAGCTGCTTTGTTGATGATACCTGAATTCCACAAGAAAATACAGAAGTCGGATTTTTAAATCCCGGACTTCTAACTATTTTTAAACCTTGACCCAACTAACATATTCCTATGCAAAGCAAAAATTACGTTCTTTTCTTATCGGTAACAGCTGCCTTGGGCGGGTTTTTATTTGGTTTTGATACCGCGGTCATTTCCGGTGCAGAAAGAGACATACAAAATCTCTGGGGATTGGATGATTGGAGTCACGGTTTGGCAGTGGCCATGGCCCTTTATGGCACTGTCATTGGAGCACTTTTCGGGGGTATACCTGCCGACAAGTTCGGTAGAAAAAATTCTCTCCTTTGGATCGGAGTATTTTATTTGATTTCTGCAGTAGGTTCAGCCCTGGCCAATGATGTCAATACATTTATGATATTCCGGTTTATCGGGGGATTGGGAGTAGGTGCTTCTTCTGTAGTAGCACCCATGTACATTTCGGAAATAGCTCCGGCAAAAAGACGGGGACAATTAGTGGCCTTATATCAATTCAATATTGTATTTGGCATCCTCATGGCTTATTTCTCCAATTACCTGATCGGTACAGCTAATCTTAATGAGGCATGGAGATGGATGCTGGGAGTCGAAGCAATTCCTGCATTGATATATAGTATTTTGATTGTCAAGGTTCCAAAAAGCCCAAGGTGGCTGATTGCGAAAAAACAGGATTTTGATTTGGCAAGGGAGATTCTAACCAAAACAGATCCTGATGGTGTTGATGAAGCAATGGAACTGGCAATTGCAGAAAGTAAAGAAATCAGGGGTAAAGTTGTTGCAACAGCACTTTTCAACCCAAAATTCAGGAAAATTTCTTTTTTTGCTTTTCTGATGGCTTTTTTCAATCAGATGTCAGGCATCAATGCCATCATCTATTTCGCCCCAAGGATATTTGAATCTGCGGGAATTGCCACCGAGGATGCTTTGCTTTCCACCATTGGTATAGGGGTCATCAACCTAGTGGCGACCATGCTTGGCCTGTATCTCATTGACAAAATCGGAAGAAAAATGCTGATGTATATCGGCTCGGTCGGATATATCATTTCACTTTCCCTGATGGCTTACAGTTATTTTGGAGGCGGCATCAGCAATACTCTCCTGCCCTATTTTGTCTTCGTATTCATAGCCTCACATGCTATAGGACAAGGTTCGGTAATATGGGTATTTATAGCTGAAATCTTTCCAAATGAACTACGGGCTTTCGGACAGTCCTTGGGTTCATTTACCCATTGGATATTGGCTGCACTCATCGCAAACCTATTCCCCTTCTTTGCCAGTACTTTCGGGGCAGGAAGCATTTTCGCATTCTTTGCTTTAATGATGGTGCTGCAATTGATCTGGGTAGCTTTCCGCATGCCGGAAACAAAAGGAAAATCATTGGAGGAAATACAAAAAGAATTACAGAAAAGCCATGTCTAAAAAAGTCGTATGTTTTGGTGAAATGTTGTGGGATTGTTTTCCTGACAAAGAAATTCCAGGTGGTGCACCTATGAATGTAGCGCTCCACCTGAAGCAGTTGGGTCTAGATGTGCAAATGATTTCAAGGTTAGGAAAAGATGCGTATGGGAAAAAATACCTCGACTTCATCCAATCCTATGATTTCGATCATACCCTCATACAGACGGATGAAGAGCATGCAACAGGAACTGTGACAGTACATAATGAAGATTCTGAAAACATCAGATATACAATTGTTTCACCTGTGGCATGGGATTTTATTGAGCTGAATACGGATAACAAAGATGCTGTTTCCAATGCTGATGCATTTATTTTTGGGAGCTTGGCTATTAGAAACAAAAGCAGTTGGGAAACACTCTACCAACTTTTGCACCAACCGACACTCAAAGTCTTTGATATCAATTTGAGGGCGCCATTTTTTGATTTTGAAAAAATCGAGATCATGCTGGGCTTTACCGACATCCTCAAGATCAATGAAGATGAACTCGAGATTGTCGCGGATTATTTTGGAATAGCGCCTGAGGTCAAAGCATGTTGCAATTTGCTAACGACCCATTTTCCGGTTAAAATGGTCTGCATTACTTTAGGCTCAAAAGGAGCGATGATTTTCCAAGATGGAAAGATTTTCCAACATCCGGGTTACAAAGTTTCCGTAGAAGACACTGTTGGTTCCGGTGATGCTTTTTTGGCTGGTTTTATCAAAAGCTACCTTGAAGAAAAAACACCCGATGAAATCCTCCAATTCGCCTGTGCCATGGGTGCTTTTGTGGCAACGAAAGAAGGCGGAACACCGAAGTATGGGGAGAGTGAGGTTTGGAAGTTGGTTGGTTTGTAGTAGGCAGTTTACAGTGGTCAGTGTTCAGTAGGCAGTTTTCAGTAGGCAGTAGTGGAAAGTTTTCAGTTTAGCAGAGGGCAGTTGGTAGCTTTCCTGTATAATTGTTGCAGTTTGCAGTGGACAGTTTCAGTGAACAGTAGCAGTGGGAAGTTGAGCAGATTGATTGAAATTAGATTTGAGGTGATTTGGCAAACTTTAGGTTATCGGATAGATTGGAATTGAAAGATTTGTACAATTCGTTAATTTTTAAACTCAGTATGTTATGGATTTCAAAGATTTGTTAGCCTAAAAAAAGGCTTTTATTTTGGCTATGGATATTTTTGAACTATCAAAATCTTTTCCCAAAGAAGAAAAGTATTCCTTAACCGATCAAATCAGAAGAAGTAGTAGGTCTGTATGTGTTAATATTACAGAAGCTTACAGAAAAAGACAATATCCCCTACATTTTATATCAAAATTGAGTGATGCGGATATGAAAAACAGTGAAACCAGAGTTTGGCTTGATTTTGCAATTGCATGCAAATACTTGAGGGACGATGAATACGAAAAATTACTTCAACAGGATCAAGAGATTGGAAAATTGATAAATTATATGATGCAGCACCCCGAAAAATTCGGTTCTAAAAAACCTTAGTCGACCTTTTTAAACCGTCTTATTCAAACTGAATCAATTCTTCCAGCGAATGACAACTGACAACCTACTTCTGACACATTGTAAACAGCAAATCCTAAACCGATCACTGTGATATCACAGAGCACCTGCAAACTTCGAATGAATACTGCCTACTAATTTCTGTTGTTCACTGCAAACTGTAACCACTGACCAACTGAACACTGCCTATTGCCTACTGAAAACTGTAGACTGAACACTGCCAACTGTATACTGCCTACTGCCCACTGCAAACTGCCTACTGAACACTGGCCCTAATCCTCTCCCCAATCTCCGCCAACTCTTCCTTGCTGAGTTTAAGCTTAGGGCGGGTGAAGTTGATGTCATCCATGGTTCTTAGCGGAACAAGGTGAACGTGGACATGTGGCACTTCCAATCCGATTACTGCTACCCCTACTCTCGTGCATTTGATAGATTTGTCGATTGCGTTTGCTACTTTTTTTGCAAAAACATGGAGACCTGCCAAAGTTTGGTCATCGAGGTTAAAAATATAATCTACCTCTTTTTTGGGAACTACAAGCACATGACCTTTGACTAAGGGCATGATATCCAGAAAAGCGATATAGTGTTCATCCTCGGCAATGATTTCTGCCGGGATTTCTCGGTTGATGATTTTAGTGAAGATTGATGCCATAGGTGTAAAAATAAAAAATCCCGAAGGAGAAACCATCGGGAGATTGAGTTTTTAATAAGAAATATCCAAGATTTCAAATTCCAATGTTCCCGCAGGAGCCTGAATTTGAGCAATATCCCCTTTGGATTTCCCATTAAGCCCTTTTCCAAAAGGAGAGGCCAATGAAATCTTACCTGCCTTCAGGTCAGCTTCTTCCTCAGAAACCAAGGTATAGGTAACGGTCATCCCGTTTTTGACATTTTTGATTTTAACAGTGCTCAGGATACCAACCTTAGAGGTATCCATTCTTGAATTATCCATCACCCGGGCATTACCTACCACCCCTTCCAATTTGGCAATTTTTAATTCAAGATGCCCTTGGGCATCTTTGGCAGCATCATATTCCGCGTTTTCACTTAAGTCGCCCTTATCCCTTGCTTCCGCAATTTGCTTGGCAATATCGTGCCTTCCTTTCGTCTTCAACTCCTGAAGTTCGTCCTTCAGTTTTTTCAGACCCTCTTCAGTGTAATACTGTATGTTTCCCATGACATTTAAATTTACTATGGCTATGAAAAATAAAAGAACGGTTTCATTACTGAAACCGTTTCTTCCATGCTTTCGCTATTTGTATGGGTCAAAGGTAATGATTTCAATAGGACTATCAAATCTATACTTGGCAAAAGAATTATTATACTATTATTTAACCTCACTGAACGGTATCAAAAATTAAATGGCAAATGAAATAGTAAATAAAAACTGTCGAGGTCTCAATTGAGTAAATTGTGAGCTAAGTGTGAAAACATTTACATTGAAATTTTCAAATGTGTTAAAATCCAATAGATTAAAAATTTTAAATCCAAAATCAACCTTCTTTCCTATTAACCTATACCGATATGAAGCATCTATAAAAGTGCTTTCGTTTGTCAAACCATTTGATTCGTTAAAGAAATGATCAGCAGTAAATCGAACTAAATGAAACTCATTTGGAAAAAGATCCAATTCAACTTTATTATTAAATTGTATAATATTTCCTATTTCAATATTTTCAAATTCGGATTCAATTAGTCTAAAACTACCATTCCAAGTCAACCCAAATATTGATTTGGGCCTCAAGCCCCATATTATCCTTGGATTTAAAATTTTCAAATTGAAATCTTTAATACTTCCTTGAATGATTTGCTGTCCAGTCCTGTTTTGATGATCGAGACTTATTGTCAAATTGGAATTCAGCATCGGAAAGTATTTACTAGTTCTCAAAAACCACACTTGAGATTGCATTCTATTTAAAAAATTTTCTGCCCTCAGAATCGCCTCACCAGAATCCAATATCTCATTTCCAATTATCGTATTCATTTTACTGTTTAGAAGATTGAATCCAGCTGAAGCAAAATAAGAATAAATTGGATCCTTAAATTGAAAAGAAAGGCTGTAATTGTATTGGATTTCATCTGGTATATCTGAAAGATTTTGTTGAATTGTTCTGTAATCTTTAAAGACAAAGCCGGGATGAAGCTGATGTAATCCTTTGAAATCATTTGATTTTTGAAACGAAAAATAGAAGTTTAATTTGGAATGCACGAAATATGACCCCTGAAAATTTGGTTCAAATATCACTCTAGATAAATTTCTTTTAAAATCAATTCGAGGATCCAAAAAGTTAATATTAAAGTAACTTAGAGGTACTTTTAAACTAAAACTAATCTTATCTGTCTTAAAATCTAAATCATTTTGAAGGTAAGCGCGCATTTCCTTTTGGCGCAATTTATTGGAAAAATTTTCTGGAATATTTATTTCCCCTCCTCCACTATCTTTTAAAGCCATTTGACTATCCATAAAATTCAATTTTGCTAGGAAACCCATTTTTGAAGTAAGACTCAGGTTTTTAGCAACCCGTTTAGTAATTCCAATATTATTGTTAGTGAAATATCCCTTTTCCTTTAAGGTTTGTAGTAAAGTTCCCTTTTCATTTGATTGAGGTAATATCATATCAAATCCAACAGTATTGAGATAAAATCTTTGGTTTGAAAATCTCATATTTATTTGAGATTCATAATTAAAAAGTCGTTTTTTAAAAGGCTTAATTCCTTTCAGAGTATTCCCTAATTCAATAAAGGGCAATTCAATATCTTGCATCCTACTTTCAGAATTCAAGAGGATATTCCCTACCTCACGCCTGTCTTGAACATTGATTTTTGTAGAATTCTTAAAATAGCTTTTTTTGATATTTTTAGTCCAGCTTAATTCTGTACTTAGGTTGCTGTAAAGAAAATTGTTCCTAATATCCTCTGAAATTCGGATTGAATCTCCAGGAAGGAAAAAAGTGGTTTGCTCACCTCCGATTTCTTCTATTTTATCATTTATAAAAGAGAGATTAATTCTAAACTCAGTATCATTTTTGTTTTTACTTAAGGAGTTTATAGTTGCTATTTTGCTTTCATTGAACTCGTACTTTTCCTTGGAAAGACCAAACGACGAAACTTGTCTAACACCGAACCAAGTATTAAACTCTTCTAATTTCCATCTTTTTGTAAGATCTTCAATTGTCAACACTTTAAGTTCTTTTTGGAGATCCTTACCGATATTATTTGCTTGAAAGGAATTTAATATTTGAAAATCGCTCCTGAAAATCATTGGTGTCAGATTTATATCATAGAGTATTGGGCTAAAGCCGGATCCAAAATGTATGACTCCAAGCCAAACATTTTTTCTTTTTAATTTTAGATTAAGAGAGGTTCTTTCTGAATAAACCAAGCTGTCCAAAACCGCAATTGGCTGATGATTTTCCAAAATCTGGATAGACTCCACAGCACTAATTGGCATATTTCTATTTGCCAGATTATATCTCCCCCCCAAAAGATCTAATCCTTCAATATAAAATTTTTCCAAGGCTTTTCCTTGATATCGAATCATTCCGGTATTATCTACTTCAATTCCAGGCAATCTCGACAAGACATCAAAAATGAATCGATCATTTGAATTTGAAATTGAAGATACATCATAAAAAATTGTATCATTATTTGATGTAATGGGATTTCTCTTTCCCTCGAGAACCATCTCTTTTAGTTCCATAATAAAAGGATTCAAGGATATTTCTAAAAATTGATCTTTATTTGGAATCGACAAAATTAATTCTTCCACTGTCAAAGAACGAAATATTAACAATAGACTATCGGGACCTTCATCAACAAGGAGGCTGAATTCACCTTTATCATTGCTAATGGCATAAGCCAATGTGGTTGAATCATTGGGGCTTTTAGCTATTATATTTACACCAAAAAGTGGTGAATTCTCATTCTTGAGCGTAAGGGAACCTTGAATTCTTGTTTCTTGACTAAACGCAGAAAACCAAAAAAAAAAGGGGATAAATAAGCAGTATGTATATTTTTTGAAGCTCATTATATATAAATAAAAAACTTCAATCAACTTTTAAAATGATCGGATTGTTTGCCTTATTATATCTTTCTTGAGAACTTGCTATCTCCTCGGGACTAACCATATTTACCCGATCGCCTAAACCTAATCGAACATCTTGAAAATATTTCTTCTTAGTCTCAAAAAACTTATTTTTGGAAGTAGTAATTGCTTTGGGGTACCCAATCTCTCCCATATCAATTTGTTTTTTTTCAATACCTGTCAAATTAAAATAGTAATGATTGTTAACATCATATAACTCAACTATCAAACCGGGAAGTCCATGAAAAATAAACGGACCATCTCCTATAGGGATTTCTTCTGTAAACCATGCCTCATATTGTCTGCCCCCAACGGAAGTGGTCGCTTTGACACATTTTTTGTCAAGTATATTACGAATGTCATCTGTAATTTTCCAATCTACTTTCCAAAGTTGATCTTTAAATCTAAAGCTGTTAAAAAAAAACTGATCAAAATATACCATTTCATTTAGTGGTAGATTTTTATGAACGATCACTTTTGACTGTGGTTGTTTCATAGATCGTCTTGCATTCATGAATTCCTGAGGGTTAAATTCTCCGATGGAAGTCGAATTATCAGTATATTTTTTTTCAAAATTATCAATTTCAAAACCATAGAAACTCTGAAAAACACTGTTGGTTCCATTAGTCCATAAAACCATTAAATCTTCCTTTCTGTTATCTAAATCAGTAGAATCAGGAGCAAATTTAAATTCATAAAAAAATGAATATGTACTTGTCTGAGCAAATATTTCACAAAAAAAACATAGATCAAATATTGCGATAAATAACAAAGCTTTTTTCATAATTATATTATTTAAAATAAAATAGTGGTAGGGAATTTACCCCTTACCACTAATGACTTGGTTTTATGGAATATCCTCGTTGCACCAAAAATTATTCCAACCAACCATATCTTCTGCAATTTGACCTACAGTAAAACCACAAGCAATTGCTGGCTTACCACAATCAGTAACAAAGTTTACACATTGAAACTCGCGAACTAGAAATGTTGATTGATTTGCTTTCGCAGTAAAGCCCATAATTGTCAGAAAAAGAACTGACAAACTTAAAATTAACTTTTTCATAAAATTTAAAATTTAAGGTTAAATTATTTTTTTATGGTTAAAAAAGCGGCCACTAATAAATCCGATATGAAAAAAGAAAGAAAGAAAGTAAAAAACAAGTGTTAGTTAAAAAATTTTAAAAAATTATTAAAAAAAATATTGAAATGTCAATACAGATTAATATCCTTATTGTTAGATAACAATTAATAATTTAAAAATTAACCAATATTCTTGACATCCAACATTGATAAATAGGGATTTTAAGGAGATTTCACAGTTAATCTCAGTATGGCTAAAAACCTGACTTCCCCAACCAATAATAAATTAACAAAGTCACCAAACAGAGGAATGCCGAAAGTGGTTTGGCATATTTCCACTCTTTTAAATCAATGGGGCTTTTAGAAATATGTTTGAAAACAGGACCCCGTTTAAATCCGAGACTGACCATATACATCAAAAGGAGATTGAGCAAAAACTCTATCCCCCAAATATGGATAAAGTGCAGATTGACTTGCATCAAAAAAGTCGTCAATAAATAAAAAGACAACCCGGTTGCTAATCCGACTTTTGCGCCTGTGGCAGAAATCTCTGGTATAAAGAAACCTGCGATCAAAACTGATGCAATGGGGATAAAGAAAATACCGTTCAATTGCTGCATCAATTGGTACAATCCATCAGGGGCATTGGCCACCATCGGTGCCACCAAAATTGCTACGACTGCAAGAACAAGAGAACTCCACCTACCCACCCTGACCAAGTTTCTGTCAGATGTCTTTGGGGAGATGATTTTTTTGTAAATATCCAAGCTGAAGATCGTTGCCGCTGAATTAAGCACTGAATTGAAGGTACTCAGAATGGCCCCCAATACCACTGCAGCAAAAAAACCTACCAATCCCAATGGAAGCACTTTTTTCAATAACACAGGGTATATAAAATCCTGATCACCAAAGTATTGATCACCATAATAGTAAAAAGCAATGATGCCGGGCAAAACAATAATCAAAGGAATCAGAATTTTGAAAATACCTGTGAAAAGTAATCCCTTTTGGGCCTCAGCCATATTTTTTGCACCCAATGCCCTTTGAATGATGGTTTGGTTCATTCCCCAAAAATATAGCTGATTGATCATCAGGCCTGTAAATAATGTACTAAATGGCATCACGGAATCCTCAGCACCAATTACATTGAATTTTTCCGGAACAGCTTCGTAAACCCTACTCATGCCATGGAGAATATTGCCTTTGCCTATATCCCAAAGGGCAAATACCGGAACCAGCAAGCCTCCAATCATCAGCCCTACAGCATTGACAGTATCCGAAATGGCTACGGCTTTCAGGCCCCCAAATATGGCATATATGGACCCTATCACTCCGATAGTGATTACTGTCAACCAAATACCTTCCGATTTACTGACCTGTAATACTTCCGAGACATTAAAGATGCTTTCCAAGTTAATGGCTCCGGTGTATAGAACAATGGGGAGCAACGTGACTACGAAGGATAGCATCAACAGTAGCGCTACAATGGTCTTTGTTGTGGCATCATACCTACTTTCCAAGTATTGTGGAATGGTGGTCAATCCCATTTTGAGGTAGATTGGAATAAAATAAAGCGCTGCAATCACCAAAGCAATAGCAGAGGTAACTTCCCACGCAATGATGATCATCCCATTTTTATAGGCCGAACCATTCATTCCAATCAAATGCTCTGTGGATATATTGGTCAGGATCATGGAACCCGCTATCACCCCACCTGTCAGAGTTCTCCCTCCTAAAAAATACCCCTCCTTGGAGCTGATATCATCCTTTCTTAACCTATACCAAGAGTAGAAAGCTACAAAAAAAGTGAATCCAATGAAGGAAAGAGCGGTGAGCATTTAGGGGTTTCTGGGTTGAGGATATTGGTGGATATTGATGGATATTAAATTGATATTGGTGGATATTGGTTGATATTAAATGGATATTTTGGGGTAGAAAAATGAGTTAAGTTGGAAGTCCGAAGTAGGAAGACTTCCAACCTCCTGCTTCGGGATTCTTTCTTGGTACGTGGTACTTTGTACTTGGTACCAAAAATCCCGTCGGCCTAAAACCTCAAAACCCCCGGCAAATACTTTGCGACCAAATCCTCATAATATGGTCTTAGCGCTTTGGCATCAGGTGGAACAGGAACTTTGGAATAAAGATCGTAGGGATTAAATTTGTCCACCCATTTGAACATCTCCCGGTCATGGTCATTAAGCAAGTAGTCATATGAATTTTCCCTATGTTGGGCATAGAAAGAATGGTAGCGGATCATATAGAGCGCAGGCTCGGGCATATGATCTTTGACCATTTGATATAGATACTCATCATGTCCCCAGGACATTTTCACATTGTCCAAGCCACAATTCGGTTTGTATATTCCAAACTTCGTATTGTAGCGTCCATCTTTCGAGTCAGGGTTGGCCTCAAAAAACTCAGGATAAACTATGCTTTCAGCATGTTTGCAGCCAACCGGAAAAGTATCCCCTACCACAGCCCATTGCGGTTCTCCGAACAAACAGAGTACTTTACCTAAATCATGGATAAAACCCGTCAGCACAAACCAATCAGGATGGCCATCCTGTCTGATGGCTTCAGAAGTCTGGAGCAGGTGCTGCAATTGGTCCAAGTTGGTATCAGGATCTGAATCATCCACAAGCGTATTGAGGTAATCAACCGCATCCCAAAAAGGCATTTCTTTCTTCTCAAACTTCAAAAACTCCTTTTCCTTTTCCACCACAAAATCATAGGTCTGATAGGTATGATTCAGCCTGTAGAATTCCCGGACAGTGTCCACTCTTTCCGAATCATGGTAATTTCTATAATCATCCTTTGCTTTTGCCCGTTTTTCTTTTGGTTCAGGATACCTCACCAAAAGGTCTTCTTCCCAATGTTCGATGTTTTGAAGTGGTGACTTTTCCTGATCTGAAAGTTTGGTGTTCATTGGTTTATTGTTTTGATACAGAAATATAAAAAGTTATTCCCAAAAGTTCGAAAGTAAGAGGGTAAAGTTTTATAATTCTCTTGACTGCTTTTTATGGTTCAATCGTGTCAGAGGCTTCTCCTTGTCATTTCGAACGTAGAGAGAAATCTATCATACCTCAGGATATAGGCTTCTCATTTCGTCGAAGTGACAAGGTGATGTCTTAAAGGATTCTTGAATGTTTTTTTATTGTTCAATCATGTCAAAGGCATATCCTTGTCATTTCGAACAGAGAGAGAAATCTGTCATGCCTTAGGGTAGACTTTTCCTTTCGTCGAAGTGACAAGGTGATGTCTTAAAGGATTCTTGAATGTTTTTTTATTGTTCAATCATGTCAAAGCCATATCCTTGTCATTTCGAACGTAGAGAGAAATCTATCATGCCTCAGGGTATAGACTTCTCCTTTCGTCGAAGTGACAAGGTGATGTCTTAAAGGATTCTTGAATGTTTTTTTA
>NZ_JABFHF010000069.1 GCF_015476655.1 Aquiflexum lacus | reverse complement strand
GGTCGTGTACTGAAATAGGTTGACACAATTTAATTTAAAATTGTAAACCTATATACGGACAAAATGCGTGAACCAGAAAAATTTTCCGAAGATTCCAGGAGAGAAATTGTCATGGAAGTACTCTCAGGTACCTTGACCAAAGAACAGGCAAGGCATGTTTATGGAATTAAAAGCAAATCTGCTATCTTGGAATGGATGAGGATTTTTGCCGGTCTTGAAAGAAGAGTTCCGAAAGACCCTCTTCCGATTTTAAGAAATATGTCAATAGAACAGGATTCCAACGGTGAGTTAAAAGCCCGTATCAGGCAACTTGAAGAAGAGCTGAAGCTTAGCCGTTTAAAGGGCAGGGCATATCAGATCATGGTCGATATTGCCAGAGAAGAATATGGTCTGGATCTTGAAAAAAAGTCTGGTGCCAAACAATTCAAAGACTCAGAGAAGAAAAGCCGGACGTAAGTTTGGCGCGACTTTGTGAATTGTTTGGCAAGAGCAGGCAAGGCTACTATAAAGCTTTAAATTATATTTGCCGGGAGGCATTTGAGGAAGAGTTGGTCTTAAATCTTGTTTTCAAGATAAGAAAGAAGGCCAAAACATCCAGATGGGGGTTGAGGAAGATAAACCCTCTGATTCAGAAAGACTTGATCAGAATGAAAATCAAGATAGGCAGGGATAAACTGTTTGATCTGCTTCGAATGAACGGGTTATTGGTAACCAAAAGAAAAAGGAAGTTTTTCACTACCCAAAGCCATCATTGGCTGAGGAAGTACCATAACCTTGTAGAAAACATGGTTGTCTCAAGGCCCAACCAGTTATGGGTTTCCGATATTACCTATGTCGAACTGAACGGGGAAGTTATGTACCTGTATCTTATTACGGATGCCTATTCCCAAAAAATAGTGGGCTGGAATCTTTCTCTTGACCTGAAGGCTGAATCAGCACTTGAAGCCCTGAAAATGGCTTTTCAGACCCAAAAAAATATTGGCCCATATTCCCTGGCGCATCATTCAGACCGTGGGGTACAGTACTGCAGTTATGATTACACAGACCTTTTGAAAAAGAAAAAAGTCTGGATAAGCATGACAAAGCCTGCCTCTCCACATGAAAATGCCATTGCAGAAAGAGTGAATGGAATTCTAAAAGAAGAGTGGCTGGATGATGTTGCAGGAGAAACAAATATCAATCCGCAAAAATACATCAGACAGATTATCAAAATCTATAATGATATGAGACCGCACGAAGGATTGGGAAATCTTACGCCAAAGCAAGTACATGACGAAGGTTTTCCAAGGCATGATACCGAACGCGTTATTGGAAAGAAATACAATTGGAAAAAGAAGACCAGGCCTGTTAAAGCCCGGTCTGAAAATAGCAACGCTATCGGACCAAACGACTATTCCTTGACAAGTTGCTCCTCAGCAGAGCTTGCCTCCGCTTCATCGTGGTATTGTAAGTTAATTGAAACTTCTTAGAAATTGAAACACTGACTATATTTGAAAAACAAAAGTGTCAACCATTTTCAGGACGAGACA
>NZ_JABFHF010000068.1 GCF_015476655.1 Aquiflexum lacus | reverse complement strand
CCTGCCTGCCGGCAGGCCATAGCCGTCAGGCTAAGCACATAAACTGTTGATTTAAAGATGGTTTTCCTTTCTTTTTCTCAAGTTTGAGGATTTTGGGTGCCAGTTCAGCCAGATCATCCATAAGCAGAATTATTTCCCTGGGTGTTTTTATGGCCTCCAGCAACCGATCCGAGAGGTTGAGTATAAGCTTGAAATATTTCCAGACACTGCAAAGGTAATTTCTTTTAGAGAAAATCCTTTGCTGCAGCCAGTTGAATAAGTTCAGGTTGAGGACAATCCATATCAGCTTTCCGTACAGCTGGCACTCAAACCTGTGGATATTGGAAGTGTTGAACTCGTGGATCTTTGCCTGGGATTTCCAGACTTTGAACAAAAGTTCTATCTGCCATCTTATGGAATACACTTTTCTGATATTTTTGGCATCCAGCATTTCCGCGGGAACATTGGTAACCATAATGTTGAGCCGGATCCTTGTCTTGAATGCTTCAGAGACATTGTTTCCCGTAGATCTGGCCTGTTTTTCCGTTTTGCGTATCCTTTTTTGGTAGGTATCCTCATCGGTCAGAGATATCACCGCCCGCACCGGAATCCTATCCTTTTTGCCAAGGAAGACCTCCACTTCCATAAATTCCAGCCCATGCTTTTTGAGTTTGCGCATGTATCCCTTGACATCAACAGGCTCTTTTGAGTCTCTGCTTGCATAGATGTTGGTTTTTGGTGCGAGACGGTTGACAAAAAAGGCTTTGGCCGAATCGACCATGGACATGAATTTCAGTGTGCAGTATCCCATATCCCTGATGAAGAGGTCGTTTTCTTGTATATCGTGGGTATAATCGGAGGAATCGGACTGGTCATTCCTAACTGCTTCGGTGAGCCTCAGGTCCAGACTCTGCCCACTGAGAAAATCGTATTCATACTGGATACTGATCATGGAGGATGAATTGTGGAGCGCACCGCCAAAACCTCTGTACTTGCAGATAAATGAATCCGGGAGTCCGTATTTTGTGGAATCCTTTATCCTGATCCTGTTGAATTTGCCCCTAAGGGCGTTGGAGTCTCCATTATATCGGATTTTCTGTGACATTAGAAAGGCCAGGCAGCTTTTCAGAAACCTGGCGGCATTGACGTTGAAGCGGTCATGGAGTGACTGTTTGGTGATCCTCAGCCTGAAATCCCTGAAAAGAAAGGATGCCATATCAAGAAGGCTGAAATGTTTCCCCCTGTGATGGGCAAACATGAGACTGATGAGAAACTGAAAGCCATCCAACTTTGACTTCCTGATGCAGAAGCCGGACTCTCTTGCCATGGAATCGATGTTTTCCTTACTGAAGAAACAATTGATTTTTTCCTCTAAAATTCTTTCTTTTTTCCGTAAATTTCTTTGGTTTTTATTCCTTTATTCATAAAAATATTATTATATTGAGTAAGGAAAAAGGCGGAGAACGACGAAGTAAGCCGCCTTTTTCAACTAAAAAAACAGATACAAATATGAACAAAAGGAAGAAAGATCCCAAGGGGGATCTACGTTTTATTGTAAAATCACCTCACCAACAGGGTTTTACGTCCTTAAACTGACGGCTATGGCCGGCAGGCAGG
>NZ_JABFHF010000067.1 GCF_015476655.1 Aquiflexum lacus | reverse complement strand
TCGTGTTGATGTCCTGTGAAGCACCCGGAGCAAGTACGGTGATGGTGTTGTTCAGGCCTGTCAAAGGATCGACAACAGAGATGTTCTCCAAAGTGGTGTTACCAGTATTGCTTACCGTGATAGTGTAATTGAGTTCATCACCCGGAGTGGCAAAGGTTGATTCAGTTACTGCCTTAGCAATGGCAAGCGCAGGAGACTGGGTAGCGGTTACCGTTACCTCATCATTTACAGAGATGTCATTGACAGATGCTGTTGCTGTATTGGAAACAGAACCTGCATCGATATCATCCTGATCGACTGCATAAGTCGTGTTGATGTCCTGAGAAGCACCCGGAGTGAGAACCGCAATATTCGTATTCAGTCCTGTCAATGGATCGTCCACCGAAATGTTCTCCAAAGTCACATTACCTGTATTGGAAACCGTAATGGTATAATTGAGTTCATCACCAGGAGCGGCAAAGGTTGTCTCGGTTACCGCCTTTGCAATTGCAAGGGCAGGGGACTGGGTAGCTGTTACGGTTACCTCATCATTTACCGAAATGTCATTGACAGATGCTGTTGCCGTATTGGAAACAGAACCCGCATCGATATCATCCTGATCGACTGCATAAGTTGTATTGATGTCCTGAGATGCACCCGGAGCAAGAACAGATATTGTTGTGTTCAATCCCGTTAATGGATCTACCACGGAGATGTTCTCCAAAGTGGTATTACCGGTATTGCTTACCGAAATGGTATAGTTCAGTTCATCACCTGGAGCGGCAAAGGTTGTTTCGGTTACTGCCTTAGCAATTGCATGAGCAGGGGACTGGGTAGCTGTTACCGTCACCTCATCATTTACCGAGATGTCTCCCACAGCAGCAGTAGCCGTGTTCGACACCGAACCCGCATCGATATCATCCTGATCGACTGCATAAGTCGTGTTGATATCCTGAGATGCGCCAGGAGCAAGAACGGTGATGGTGGTGTTCAGTCCTGTCAAAGGATCGATCACTGAAATGTTCTCAAGGGTAGTATTTCCTGTATTGGATACCGTGATGGTATAATTCAGTTGATTACCCGGAGCGGCAAAGGTTGTTTCGGTTACTGCCTTGGAAATTGCAAGGGCAGGAGACTGGGTAGCCGTTACGGTTACCTCATCATTTACCGAAATATCTCCCACAGCAGCAGTAGCCGTGTTGGAAACAGAACCCGCATCAATATCATCCTGATCGACTGTATAGGTCGTGTTGATGTCCTGCGAAGCACCCGGAGCGAGAACGGTAATGGTGGTATTCACACCCGTCAAAGGATCGACAACCGAGATGTTCTCCAAAGTGGTGTTACCTGTATTGGATACCGTAATGGTGTAATTGAGTTCATCCCCCGGAGCGGCAAAGGTTGTTTCAGTTACTGCCTTTGCAATGGAAAGTGCTGGGGACTGGGTAGCCGTTACGGTCACTTCATCCGAAACAGAGATGTCTGCAACAGAAGCAGTAGCTGTGTTCGAGACTGAACCCGCATCGATATCATCCTGATCGACTGTATAGGTCGTGTTGATGTCCTGGGAAGCACCCGGAGCAAGTACGGTGATGGTGTTGTTCAGACCTGTCAAAGGATCGA
>NZ_JABFHF010000066.1 GCF_015476655.1 Aquiflexum lacus | reverse complement strand
CCGATAGCTCCTAAAATCCGCATACAGATGTTTAAAAATACCGCAAAACCTTAATTGCTAAGGCTTTGCGGTTTCGATTATTTCACCTAATTTGGTGTTGCACAAACAATCGATGAATGAAAGTAGTAAAATCAAATTCAATATCAGCATTTGGAGGGATGAATTTCGTTTTTGAACACCTTAACAAGCTGAATATTAGTGATATCCTATCTGATTCTTTACCTAAATTAAACCCCAATTCTCGTTATTCATGGAAAGATTTATTTTATTCTTTCCTGTCAATTTATTTTTGTGGTGGGGACTGCATTGAAGATATACACACCAATTTAAGGCCGCATTTTGAAAACAATCCTTATATAAAATTACCTAGTCCTGATACTTTACTGAAGCGCCTGTCTGAGTTAGCCACTGAAAATCAGATTTGTAAAACTAAGAGAGGTTCAGTTGAGCATGAATTTAATAGTAATGAAGAGTTATGTAAACTAAACATGGCAATACTGTCTAAACTTGGGGTATTAAATTCTCAGGAATTGACACTTGACTACGATAATACTATCATTTTTAATGAAAAAAGCGATAGCAAAATGACTTATAAAAGGGATTATGGTTATCAACCCGGTGTGTGTACAATAAACGAAGAACATATCCTTTACATCGAGAATAGAAATGGTAATTCCGATGCCAAGTCATTCCAAATTGATACTTTACAACGCATGTTTGGAGCTTTGGAAAAAGTTAAAACTTCAAAAGTTTCACATTTCAGAGCAGATGCAGCATCTTATCAATATGAAGTCATTGAGTTGTTGAATGAAAAATCTGAGTTTTTCTATGTAGGTTGTAGAAACAGTTACGTGGAAAAATATTTTACACAAGTTCAGGATTGGACAACAGCCAAAGATGAATTTGGGGAATTACAAGTAGGTTCAATCTTGATCACTCCTTTTTCACAACAAGCCAGAGAATATAAAGCTACTCCCAAGCCGTATCGCCTTTTGGTAAAACGCAGGTTAAGAAATGATGGACAAATGAACATAATCACACAGGATGCCTATGATTACCGTGCAATATTGACCAATAATTTTGATATGACTGATTTGGAAGTCGCTAATTTTTACGCCAAGCGGGGCAACATGGAAAGACAGTTTGACATCTTAAAAAATGATTTTGGTTGGCAATGCCTCCCTTTTTCTACGTTAAACAAAAACTCAGTATTCCTCTATTTTTCAGCAATTTGCAGAAACCTATACAATAATGTGATCAACTATTTTTCAACTAAATGCAAAAGTATAAAACCCACCGACCGAATTAAAAAATTTATTTTTCGATTTATAATTCTTCCTGCAAAATGGATAAAACAAAGCAGACAAATGAAGCTAAAAGTATATAATCCAGCTTTTGTCTATACCTGATAAAAAAACTTTTGCGAAAAAAAAATGGCTCATTCCTCTAAAACAAGTATTGGATAAAACTGTCTTTACTTTTCAAAATTTCAATAATTCTGTAAATCAAGTCAGCAAAAACAAACAAACTTCGGAAACAAGAGAAAACAAAAGCCTAGATTTTACTCAACTTTTCAAAACAACACGGTTTGGTTTACAGAATTGAATGTCATTAGGTCACTTACGGATTTTAGGAGCTATCG
>NZ_JABFHF010000065.1 GCF_015476655.1 Aquiflexum lacus | reverse complement strand
TCCTGTTTTGTGCGGATGTGTTTTAGGTGAAAATTAAGTAGCTGAAATATAGGTATTTATTTGTCTTGATTTTGTGATTTTGGGTGTCTCGGTCTATTTTTAGTTCATGTTTGTGAGACGGAAGAAGAATTCAAGTGGTAGTTTCAGTATTCAGATTATCCAGAAAGTTGGCAGGATCAATAAAGTGGTCAAGTCAATCGGAAGTTCCTTTGATGAAGCGGAATTGGATATTCTTGAGCGTCAGGCCAAGCTTGAGATTGAGAGAATGCAAGGTCAGACTTTTCTGTTTTCAAATGACAGGGACAGCAGCTTAAAATCCATTCTCTCGAATGTGGGCAACAACGAGATTGAATTAGTAGGTCCTGACAACATACTTGGAAGAATTTATGAGTCAATGGGTTATCATAAGATCGGAATCGATGATCTATTTAGGGACCTGGTTATGTCCAGACTGGTTTATCCTGGCTCCAAGTTAAAAACAGTTGATTACCTGTCCAGATTCAAAAACAAGGAAATCAGTGTTTATTCCATCTATCGGTATATGGATAAGATCCATAAAGAGTTCAAAGAGGATGTAGAGAGAATAACATTCAATCACTTTGAGAAGATTCTGGGAGGGCAAATCGGCATTGTGTTCTATGACATGACCACATTATACTTTGAGGCTCCGGATGAAGATGATCTGCGGAAAATCGGTTATTCAAAAGATGGCAAGCATCAGCACCCCCAGATCAAACTGGGGCTGTTGGTCGGTCCGCAGGGCTATCCGCTTGGATATGATATTTTTGAAGGCAGTACGTATGAGGGATATACCCTGATACCTGTTCTGGAAAATATCCAAAAGAAGTTTTCCATCGGTAAACCTATAGTGATTGCAGATGCAGGCCTACTGTCCAGCGCCAATATCAGAGCACTCATCAGTCACGGTTACAGGTTTGTACTGGGCGGTAAAATCAGGAATGAAAGCAAAGAGATCAAAGATGCAATCCGGGAACTGGAAATAACCGAAGACAATCCCAGAGAAGTGAAAAAAGACGGTTATAGACTGGTTGTAAGCTTTTCTGAAAAGAGATTGAAGAAAGATGCTCACAACAGGAAAAAGGGGCTTGAAAAGCTCGAGAAAAAGGTAAAAAATGGGAAAATCGACAAAAGCAGTATCAATAACAGGGGATATAACAAGTACCTCAAGCTTGAGTCAGAAATCAAAGTAGCTATCGATTATACCAAATATCAACTGGATGCCAGATGGGATGGACTGAAAGGATATCTTACAAATACTGATATGAAATCCAAGGAGGTTATTGCTGCATACGGAAACTTGTGGCAAATAGAAAAGGCTTTCCGGATCAGCAAGACAGATATCAGAATAAGGCCAATCTACCACCGAATACCGGAAAGAATCCAAACACATATCTGTATCTGTTTTGTATCTTATGCTGTATTCAAAGAACTGGAAAGGCTTCTCAAAAACCGAAAAGTATCATTTTCTGCAAGCAGAGCTATCGAGCTTACCAAAAATATGTATCAGATAAGGGTATTCCTTCCTGATTCTAAAACCTATACTACAGTACCACTCAAACCAACTCAGGAACAACAGGAACTAATCTCTGCTATCATGAAAAATTAGCCTGGGTGTCCCATCGCACAAAACAGG
>NZ_JABFHF010000064.1 GCF_015476655.1 Aquiflexum lacus | reverse complement strand
CAGTTTGTCCAAAAATCTCCGTTATCTTTTCGGATAGTCTAAATATAAGCCCATTTCCTTGAATTTGGGTGGGGCTGTAGAAATTGGTAGTTATCGAATCTGTAAATTTCAGATCGCTGTATAAGCTTCTTTCGGGCTCTTAAATAGTCCAATATGGCCAAAAAACAAAGCCAAAGCATCTTCATATACTTTTTCAATGCTTCCTGATCGACAAGATTGAATATCCTTCGAAGATTATAGGCCACAAACATGAACCCAACATCCGAGGAGGCCCTGTCCTTGCCTTTTTTGGTGATGATGTAGTGGAAGTTCCACTGTCTTTTGATTGTTCCGTAATTGTGTTCGATGATCGCCTGCCTCCGTTTGTAGAGGTGTTCCTTCTGCTCCACGTTTCTTCTGTTGGCATCGATAAAGTCCTGATGCTCCGTCCTTTCGATGACCCTACCCCTTCCACGGGTGTTTTTGGTGCAACTGGCAAGGGCGGGACAGGCCTGACAGGCCTTGGTCTTGAAGTGCTGCACCCTCACGCTGCTTGCTGATTTCCGGGAGGGACCGCCCCTTTCCTTATTGTACCATGATCCGTTGGTGGACAGGGTGTTTCCCTGTGGGCAGGTATAGGTGCGGTTTTTTGGATCATATCTGAATTCCGAAACATTGTAGGCCGGATCCGGGGCCATACTGGAACCGCTGACCGATGGGATGGCAACTATGACTTCGGCCCCAAGCTCTACGGCTGTCCTGATCTCGCTTCCGGTATGGTATCCTTTGTCGAACAGGACAGTGAAACTGTTTGTCCCAAGTATGCTTTTGGCCCTTCTGACCATGTTCCCCATGGCCTTGGAATCGTTGTTATTGGTCACCTTGAAGTCGATCGGGATATTGTGCTTTGCATCCGTGGTGGACTGGATATTGTATGCCACTTCGGTGATGTTGTTGCGGATGACCATCTGTCTGCTGTCGGGATCAGACGTGGAAATCTGCTCCTGGTCGCTGCTATTGAGCTGTTCCAAGAGGGATTCGTATTTTGCCCGGCGCCCGGACTGCTTTTCGATCTCCGTGGCGATGGTTTCCTTTTGTGTACTGTCCCCGTCCTCTTGGGCAAGTTCAGACTGGTACCTGGAAAGCTTTTCTTCGATGTAGGCTAGGTGCCTTTCGATCTTTTTGGCGTTGAAGTTGTTTTTCTTGCTGTTCTGGGCGCGGAGCTTGGTACTGTCGCCGGCAATGAGCGTTCCACCGATCAGCTCAAAATGTCTGGCCATCTGAACGGTGGCCCTGAATACCTTTTTGATAGCGGAAGGGTTATCCCTGCGGAAATTGGAGATGGTATTGTGGTCGGGAACGAGTCCCTTTATGAGCCAGATGAGCTCGATGTTGCGTTTGCATTCCCTTTCCAATGCCCTGGAACTTCTGATCCTGTTGAGATATCCGTAGATAAAAAGCCTTAGCAGATCCCCGGGATGATAGGCAGGCCTGCCATTGTCGACAAAGTCCATCTCAAAACCAAAAGACTTTAGGTCAATGGAGCTTACAAACAGATCGATCAAGCGGGTTTCATTGTCAAACTCAAGAGTATCATCCAGACAGGTGGGGAAAAGAGCAAGCTGTGTGCGGTCGGTGCCTTGTATGAATTTCATGCAAGAATTTACAAAAATTACCCTATATATCCTATAGAAAAAGTGTGAAATTACTTCTCATCGCAAGGCCGGGTTTTTAGACAGTCTGACGTTT
>NZ_JABFHF010000063.1 GCF_015476655.1 Aquiflexum lacus | reverse complement strand
CTTGAGCCTACAGAAAGTAGGAGTTCTCACGAGTTGGTGAAGGGCCGAACCCCGAAGAAGTCGGGGCAGGCAGTATTGTGAAGTGAAAATTCGATAAGGAGCCTTTGAGTAGCCTTATCTTAAAAGTAGCGGAAAGAGGTTGTTGGTGTAAAGAGCGGCAGCCTTATGCTTTACGAACCGCTGTATACGAGAACCGTACGTACAATGGTGTGAGAGCCTCAACCTGAGCCAATTGGCTCAGGTCGGGCTACTCGATTATGCACTGTTCTTTTTCATTTTTTTGAGGCAATTAGTTCAAAAATCAATTCTTTCAATATTTCTAAATCACTCTCTATTGTTCCTTTCATATATCTTTCAAACACACTTTTATTGTCAGGAGGGTTTAGGTTCAGAATCAACCCTTTTTCCAAGGCCAACAACCTTAAAAACTCTCTTTGTGCACGTCCGTTACCTTCTCTAAAGGGATGAAAATAATTTACATTATCTAAAATTTCGGCTAACTTTTCTGCTAATTCTTTTCTTCTGTTTTTTCGAATTTTCTTGTAGTCAGCTATTAAAGAATTAATGTAGCTACTGGCATTATCAAAATGGGTGGTGGGAAAAAATTGTTTTCCATCCTTACTTATTTCCACAACCCGTTTTTTGCCAGCCCAGACATATATATCTTGAAACAAATGTTTGTGAATATCAAAAAGGTTTTCAATTCCTTTAATCTTAATGGGATTGTTGTAAAGTTCCTGAAGTCGTTTTGTTACTGCACCACTTTCAACAAAAAGTAATACGTCTGGGTCCGTTATTCCCTGCAGATTTTTTAAAATTCCTGTTTTTGGGTCAGTGTAAGTATAATCAAAGTCTATGTACTTATAAGAATCAGACATAAGCCTTTTCTTCTGCAAACTTCACCAATTCGCTCAATGAAATTTTGCCTATTACATAATCTCTAATTATTTCAACCCCTTTTGGTGTTGGTTTAAAACCTTCAAACATATTACTTCCTAAAGCATTTGCTGTGCTTTCTAATGTCTTTAAATCTGAAAACTTCACTCCCATTATTGTCAGATTATTCCTGTCAATTTCGATTGTATTAAACATATGCTTTGGGTTAAACCTTCAACGAATTTACAAAATTTCCCTCATTTTTCACTTATGTCCCTCTGTTTTAGAATAGTGCATAACGTGATTCAGCTTGGAGACGGCGGGCATTCGGAGCCGTTCTCTTCATACTTTCACCTAGCTTCTTAAAGATACTAAACTTTCTATTTACTCTGAACCGCCCGCTGGATCCAAGGTGATGTTACCTGCTGTTTAAATTGTTTTCGACCGTGTTCCAAATCAATCTATTCTTTGATTAGGTTATCAACCGCATATTTTTTTACCTCAAATATGTTTGAAGAGGAGTCCACCATCACAGAAAGATGAATTTCTCCCTCACTTCCGAACAGGGTGAAATCAATGTTAGCGGGTAGTTCTTTTATACTTTCGATTTCATTCTTATTGTACCTGTATCCTTTGAAGGACCCTATTTTTCTTTTGATTTCTGGGTCAACCTTCAACTGTTCAACAGTTTGTATGACTATTTCAGGCTCTGAGCTTATCCAGCTGATTAATAAGTTAAATCCAAAGGCAACAATTAAAAAGATTAGAGAATATTTAAAGAACTTAGAATTGAAATCCTTTACTCTTTTACCTGTCCATCTACTTATAATGAAATAAGCAATCAAAATCCCAGCTGTAGTGTATAGTATTTTTCCTATAATTTCCATTCGTTTATCACTATCGTTTTTTTATTGCAGTGGCTTTTTATAGCAGGTAACGTCAGTTTGTCCAAAAATCTCCGTTATCTTTTCGGATAGTCTAAATATAAGCCCATT
>NZ_JABFHF010000062.1 GCF_015476655.1 Aquiflexum lacus | reverse complement strand
TTTCACCCTCTGGAATAATTTGGTATCTTCGATACCAGATGCCCATGCTGGGCACACACATCACCTTGGATACAGCGGGCGGGTCTGAGTAAATAGAAAATTCAGTATCCTTTAGAAGCTAGGAGTAAGCTTGAAGAGAATGGTTCAGAATGCCCGCCGTCTCCAAGCTAAACACGTTGTGCTTAATTAAGACAGCAAAATGAAAGAAAACCTACTCATTCTGATTCTCCTTACAATTTCATTAAGTGGTTACTGTCAGAACAATATTCGAATTGAAAAAGCTGACTGCTTTTTAGAAGAATGTGAAGCATTTGCTGACTACCCGAATGTAGAGTTCGGGTTCATCTGTGTTCCTGAGGATTATAATAAGCCTGATGGAAAGTTTATTAAAGTAGCATTTAGTATCGTAAAAAGTACTGTTGAAATTCCTGAGACGGATCCCATTCTGATATTCGGAGGAGGATGGGGAATGCCTGTAGTATTTCAAACCATGGCCTTTTTGAGTACCATGCCTATAAAAAATCGGGACATAATTTTATACGATTACAGAGGCTCAGGCTACTCAACTCCGAATCTCTGCCCAGATTTGGGGAAAAAACAGTGGGAATTAATCCAGCAGGATCTAAAATATGATGAGTTTACAGCGAAGCTTAATAGTCAATTCTATACCTGTTTTGAAGAATTAGAACAGCAAGGAATTGATTACCGGCTCTACGGGACTGAGATAAAAACTATTGATGCTGTAAAATTAATTGAGCAGCTTGGTTATAAGGAAGTGAACTTATTTGGTATATCTAATGGCACCATGAGCATACAGGGTTTTCTCAGAGCTGCTGAAAATTCATCCGTGAAAATACGTTCAATCTATAGTGATTCTAATGTTCCGATGAGGGATTATCTGTCAGGGGATTTCACTTTACGCTACAAGCAGATCTTGGACCAAATATTAGATGTTTGTGCAAATGATCCTGAATGTGAAAATGCCTATCCAAATCTCAAAGAGCGTTATCACAAATTTATTAGGGAATCCCTGAACAAGCCTTTAACCTACAAAGGGGAAAAAGTATTGATTTTTAATACCTATGAGATCAATGGGGTTATTCACCAACTATTATATTCCAGTTCCAACTTCAAAGATTTACCTCTGGTGTTGGAAGCACTTATGAACGATGAACTTAGTTTTATTGACCAGTTGTTATTTAGGTTTCAAAAACTGGTAGAAAGAGCAAATGGCACATCAATCATTAATTACACCCATGACTGGAAAGCACGACATACTGCGGTAAAAACAGAATATGAGCAAGTCCAGCAAGACTACCCAGAGTTCATGTGGGCAGATTTTTGGTTAGACTTTTACGTAAATGACACAACAATTAAATACAATCCTAGAGATACCATCCCAGTAACCAGTGATATACCCGCCCTTGTCATTGCAGGTTCTTATGATCTTATTACTGCTCCTAAGTACAGTAAAATGATGCATAGAAGATATAGCAACAGCTATTATTTCGAATTGCCTAAGGTGGGACATGGTGTTTTTTTTACTCCTTGTGGAAATCAAATATTGGAAGACTTTATTGAGAATCCAGAAATAAGACCTAATGATGAATGTGTGAAGACATTGGAATCAGTTCCTATCAATTTCACTACTTCACTCTATAAAAACACTAAATTGAGTCGCCTGTTCCTGGAAGTTGGTTTTCAAAGAAATGTACTATGGATCTCTGTTTTGGTTATACCAATGTTGTTTTGTCTTCTATTATTCATCAGAGAAATATTTCAAGCTTTAAGAAAAAAGGCATTCAATGCCCTAAGATTCATTCAATCTGTATGCGTTTTAATATTTCTCTTTGGTTTGTCCTATTATTCTTTTGAAACGATTCAACAGGGAGGGTTGACCCTATTTTTTGGGCTGGTTGAAGCTGCCTGGTGGCTTCCATGGTTGTGTATCGTGATTCTAGTTTTAGGTTTAAATATACTTTACCAAATGACCAGAACTTCAAAATTTAATTTCTGGAATGTGGGATTAATTCTCTCATCAATATTAGTAATTATTACTGCTTTTACATATGGGATTAAACCGTTTTGAAAAGTAACTAAGCACAATCGAGTAGCCTGAACTGAGCCAATTAGCTCAGGTTGAGGCTCTCACACCACTGTACGTATGGGTCTCGTATATAGCGGTTCGTAAAGCACAAGGCTGCCGCTCTTTACACCAACAACCTCTTTCCGCTACTTTTTAGATAAGGCTATGCCGATAGCTATCGGCACTCCTTATCGAATTTTCACTTCACAATACAGCCTGCCCCGACTTCCTCGGGGTTCGGCCCTTCACCAACTCGTGAGAACTCCTACTTTCTGTAGGCTCAAG
>NZ_JABFHF010000061.1 GCF_015476655.1 Aquiflexum lacus | reverse complement strand
ATTGTAGATTCCGATGATCTTGACCACCGATCCGGCTATCTTGACCACCCTTTGATCAAGGGTATTCAGTTACCGTTTTAATGGCGATTAAAGTTATCGTTTTTTTCTCATTGATTCACCTTTCAACTCTATTCTGTGTGCTGTGTGTACCATTCTGTCAAGGATGGCATCGGCAATGGTACTGTCACCTATTGTTTCGAACCATTTTGTGACCGGGAGTTGTGACACCACAATTGTAGAAGCTCTCCCGTGCCGGTCTTCTATTATTTCAAGCAGTGCCATTCTGGCCATTTCATCAAGTTGCTGGATTCCGAAGTCATCGAGAATGAGCAGATCCTGTTTCTCAATCCTTGCAATCTCCTTCAGGTATGACCCATCGGCTTTCATCATTCTGAGTTTCGAGAAAAGCTTGGTGGTATTGTGATACTGTGTCCTGATCCCCTGCATACACGCCTGATTGCCAAGGGCCGAAGCAATGTAGCTTTTGCCGGATCCTGTAGCCCCTGTAACAAGTACATTCTCTTTCCTTTTTACAAAAGACATATCGGCAAGCCTGAGGATATGCATTTTGTCAAGCCCTCTCTGCGGGGAGAACTCGAGTTCCTCAACAGTGGCACTGTAGCGGAACTTTGCAGTCCTGTAAAGCCTGTCGATTTTTTTGTTTTCCCTTTCTTCCCATTCTGCCTGAAGAAGATGGTTCACAAGCTCTTCGGGATTGAGGTCATGGTGTCTGTTGCTGTCCAATATGGTTCTGTATGCCTCCATCATTCCATGGAACCTCATTTTGGACATCTGGTTTAACGCTATGCTCTGTGTCATGATTTTATATAATTGGTTTTTATGGTAAATAATTATCTGAAGCTTTCAGCCCCCCTGATATTTTCGTGCTGGACCGGGTTGTCATTCTGTTTTTCTGTCCCAAAAGGAATTGTATCCATTCCGCTTCTGAGTATCCTTGTGATGACCGAATAATTATAGGTATTGTAGTGGGAGGCACGCCTGACTGCGCCGACAAGTCTTTCCCTGCCCACCTTTTTATCATATCCCAGAATTCCCAGACAGCTTTTGTATGCCTGCTCGGGATAGGGATAACTGTCAAGGATCACCTGGATATAATGCCGGACTTCGGGATGTATCCCTTTTGCCCATTTTAGAAAAAAGTCCGGGTTCCAATCGCTTACAAACCTGTGGGCAGAGGGCATATGGTCCTGGACCGTAGTATATCCGCGTTCCTTTAGGCTCCTTTTATGAAAAGCGATCCTTTCACCGTCGAAGAAAACAGAAACGTAACTGGCCGAGTACACAATCCTCACTTTTTTTCCGATGTACCTGTAGGGAATGGAATAATAGTGTTTTTCTGGATTCAGGCATATGTGGGAGGTTTTGGTTACCGTGGCATATTTAAACTGTTTGAGTTCGTACCTTTCTGATGGCAAGGGGGCCAGGGCATTCCTTTCTTCCCTATCAAAAAGCTCCTTTCTTGATTCAGGCCTTTTTTGGAAAGGTGTGCAGTTATGGGTATTGAGGTGGTGACGGATGTCCTCATTCAAGGTTCTGATGTCATGATATACCCTGTTCCTGATAGGGGCGTAGATTCTGCTGTAAACAATGGCCACAGTCTTTTCAACCAAAGCCTTATCCTGTGGCTTTCTGCTCCTGGCAGGAAAAACAACGCAGCCGTAATGGTTGGCAAAGTCAAGAAAATCCGGATTGATCACCGGTTCATACTTATCGGCTTTGGTGACAGCACTTTTTAGGTTATCCGGAACAAGGGCTCTGGGAACACCGCCAAAGTAATGTAAAGCATTTTCTGTGGCGGCGATAAAGTCCTCTTTCCTTTGTGAGGGAATGGCTTCCACATAGCTGTACTGACTGTGTCCAAGAGTGGCGACAAATACCTCCATGTGCGTCACTTCCCCGGTAACGGGATCTGCAATAAACAATCTGTCACCTGTAAAATCTATATAAAGTTTGTCGCCCGCCAAATGTTCGAACCGCATACTGGCGGATAAACCCATACGCCACTGTCTGTAGTTGTCGCAAAACTGCGAATAGCTATAACCGTCAGGATGTTTCTGACGGTATTCTCCCCATAAGACCCAGCGGTTTACACCGGTTCTTTTGAGTTCTGATTCCATAAACGGGAAGAAGGACTGAAGATCCTGATATCTCTGTTCGGATTTTTGGTCAGGATCATTGAGCAGTGCATCGAGTTCCTCATCACTCTTGCAGAGAAGCTCTCCATAGGTCAAACCTTTGGAGTCAACCAACTGTAGGTACTTTTTGACCGTATTACGGGCAATGCCCAAAGTTTTGGAGATGGTCTGCAATGCCATGCCGTTGTCACGGTGGCGGATTATCTGTTTAAGATTGCTCATAGTTATCGTTGTTCCTGCCATACTTTACAGTGCTAGTTTTTCTGTAAAGCAAACGATAACTGAAAAAACATAAGTGGTCAGGATTGTCATTCTGGCAATGTTGACCACTTGGTGGGGTGGTCAGGATGGCCGGATTGACAGTGGTCAAGATCACCGGAATTTTATCCCTCGAAGAAGTTATTGGCCCCTAAAAGGGGTGGTCAACATCATCGGAAAAAAGTGGTCAGCATCACCGGAACAGGTGGTCAAGATGGATCGGAATATACA
>NZ_JABFHF010000060.1 GCF_015476655.1 Aquiflexum lacus | reverse complement strand
TGATTAATTGAGTTTCTAGTTGGGTTGAGAATCAAAGGAGCTTGTGAATACACAAAAGGAGATACTCTAATAAATCAGTTGTTCTGTAGAAGCCTAAGGCGCAACATTTGAAAGGATTATTTGGATGATGAGGAAAGGTATTTGTCCGACTTGTCATTTAGGTGTTGGTAAAAGATGAATGAAGTATTTCAAACTTTGTTAATTCAGTTTAATTAAAAAGATTAAATAGGCCTGAAGGGCCGTCCTGTGATAGCCTAGGGTGCAACCCTAGGTCATAGGAACCGAAAAGAGACCCCATGGTCTGAAAGACCGATCGAGAAAATAACCGGATATATACGGATAATTAGATTATTTTTAATATCCATTTCCTATTTGATGAAAGGTATGTTTGGGATTAATCGTAGATCGGCCCTTCAGGCCCAATGATTCCAATTGATTCATGTAGACCCTGACTTCCGCAAGCTTCAGTCAGGGCTATCACAGGGCAGCCCTTTGGGCTTGATTGAGAATCAAAGGTGCTTGTGAATACACAAGAGGAGATACTCTAATGCAATAAAAGTCCAATAGGCTTTAAAGTAAATTTAAAGTTCACCACACAATCCTCCGAAAGAAATCTTCAGACCAAGGGTGTAGGGTGGTGAATTGAAAATTAAATTTCGGATAGTTGTTCTGAAATAATTGATACTTTTTGATTTTGGCCATTCTTTCATCAAATTTTGCCTCAATGGCCATTGGAGGATTTTCATGAGGTAGTATAAAGTCTATTTCATTGCCATCAGCTGTTCTCCAAAAACGGATATTATCCAAACCAAACCTGCCAGCCAGCATTTTAAAAACTGTTTGTTCCCACAATTCCCCTTTGTCCAATCTTTGGTTGATTGGGGTGAAATTGTTGATCAGAGAGTTTCTCAAACCTGTATCCATCAGATATCCTTTAGGCATTTTCACCAATTCCTTTCTGATATTGGCAAAAAAGGGTTTTACCAGTGATAGGTGAAAACACTTCTCCATTACTTCAAGATAGTTTTGAATGGTCTCGTTTCTTACTTTCAGGGTATTGCTCAATTCATTGACATTTACCAATTGACCGGTTTGGGAAGCCATGATTTGAAATAATTGATAGAATACAACCTCATTTTGAACGCCAGATTCTATGATGTCCCTTTTGATAAATGAATCTCGGATTTCTTTCAGAACTTCTATTTTCTCATTGACCATAGGTTCAGTGACTACTGCAGGATACCCCCCATACAACATGAAACTTTCCCATTCCAACCTAAGGAGATCTATTTTCAGGCTTTTTGCCTGTGGTTGTTCTTTGATCCTTAAAACTTCTTGCCAAAGGTCCTCTTTTCCCTGAAGTAGAAGAAAGTCTTCAAAATCACAGGTCATCAGATGAAAAATCCTTTTTCTACCGGCCAATGAATCCCGAAATTTTTTGTCAATGTAAAAAGCACTGCTTCCACTTGCCACTATTTTAATAAGGTTGCTATAGTCATCATAAATCAGCTTCAGAAAATTGGAAGGATCAGATAAGTATTGGATTTCATCCATAAAGACAACGGTTTTTTTGTCTTGCGTTGGAAGGTAAGCCAATAGGTTAAGAGGATTGGAATCAAGCTCCGCCAAAAAGGCTTTATTTTCAAGGTTGATAAATATCTGAGGAATATCCTGATCTTGACAATATGTCCTCAAACCTGACAATAAGGTGGTTTTTCCGGTTTGTCTTGCTCCTGTAAGAATAGTAAATTCCTTTTTTGGAAGATGCTGGAGTAGTTTTTCGTAAAGTTTTCTTTTCATTTTAATACACCTTTCAGTGTAAAATTAGTAATTCAAACTCACAAATAGTTCATATACTAGTAAAAATATCGGATAATTTACCTAGTCCACTAGTAAAAATATCGGATAATTTACCTAGTCCACTAGTAAAAATATCGAAAATAACATTATGTACCCGAATCAGAGTTTTAAAAAGAAATTAATCTTTTTAAAACTTAGTTTTTATTTTTAACAAAACTTGATTAGCTTTTTAGTCTTAAAAACTTGCCCATTATGAAAAACACCCTTTTGGCTTTCATTGCCCTCCCACTTTTGATTGCTTGTAGTCCATCCAAAGAAAATAAAATGGATTACAGCCAAATAAACTTTTCTATGGATACCGTCTTGGTGGATTCCAAAGATGAGATACTTTATTTGAAAACAAGTTTAAGCAGTGCAGACCTTAGTGAAAATAAAAAGTACTTGTATAATTTTAATAATGATACACACACGCTTGAAATAATTGATCTTGACAATTTTGTTTTCATAGATAGGATTAGCTATGAAAAAGAAGGACCTGATGGTGTAGGGAATTTTGTTCAATCAATTTTTACTATAGATGGTGAAAGATTATTGATCAACTCTTTTATGCAAAGCGGTGAATTTGATTTAGAAGGGAAAAAAATAGAGGATTATAACCTAAAAAATCTAACAGGAGATGCATTGAACAGAGGTGAAATGTTTAACCATCAAATGGTACACCCAAAAATCCCTAAACAGTTGGTTGGTCTATATAATGATTTTAGTTTTCAATCAGTGCACATAGGGAAAATCAATTCCATTCAAAACTCAGTCAAAAAAATTCCCTTGGAAAATTTCGGGTACTTAAAAGATTTTTTTACCCAATGGATTGGAGATAGTGGATATCCTGAGGCTTTCATGGGACCTGTTTTATTTAGAACTACATTCGATGAAAAAGTGGTTTTCAGTCATTCAATGGCAAGTGATATGTATATATATGAATTCG
>NZ_JABFHF010000005.1 GCF_015476655.1 Aquiflexum lacus | reverse complement strand
CCCGTACCAAAATTGACTTCAAAATCATCCGGAAACCAAAGAGAAAAAGAAAGTATAGTTTAGTTTTAACCCTACTTCTCAATTCCGAAGGAATTTTCCAAGAAGGCCTAAGTTTTTCCAATGTGGTTTCATGATCTTTGTTACTCTGTTTCACAATTAAATCCTGGGCATTGGCCAGCATCGAAAAGTTTGTGATCAGCAACAAAGTAAATATTGATTGACGTAGTTTCATAATCTTGCGAGTTTGTATGTGAAATAAAAAAACCTGGCCAAGGCTAGGTTTTGTTTTTATTTATTTCATGTGCCTCCGTATTTTGGCTTATGGATATTCGGTTTATCAGGATTTCTGTTGGGATTGGATTCTAAATGGGATGGCACCTCTCCATCTTCGTCCAGGTTTTCCTTTTTTACTTCATCCTCTTTTTTCAGCTCCTCCTTTGTGGATCCCTCCTTTATGCTTGCCTTGTCTTTACCCGGATCAGAAGGGTTTGATTTTCCTTGTTTGGACGGTGTATTCTTATCTTCTGTCATCATGTTGGTTTTTGTTAAAAGATCATTTACAGTTTTGATCTGTTAAAATTATTAAAGTTGGGAGAGATAGTATTTATAAAAAAATAAACTTTTTTTGAATATTTTTTCTATTTGTAATAGCTGATCCCACCAGGGCAGAGACTCAATACCATGCAGGATTTTTTTTTTTTCCATTGAAGGCATATCCAAATCAAAACACAATTCCACCAAAATCCTCACTCACTCTTCAACGAATCCGCAGGATTAGTCAAAGCGGCTTTAAGCGACTGGAATCCGACGGTGAACAGTGCCAAGACCAATAATCCTAAACCAGCCAGTAAAAATGCAACCCCACTGATGTCCACGTGAAAAGCAAATCCTGACAAGTATTCTTTCGCCAAATACCAAGCGATTGGGCTGCCAATCAGGATGCTTATCAAAACCAATTTGGTAAAATCCCCACAAAGCATGAGTACCAAATTAAGAGAAGTCGCTCCCATTACTTTTCTGATACCAAGTTCTTTTATCCTTCGGGCTGCGGTGAATGTTGCCAAACCAAACAGCCCCAAGCAGGATATCAAGATTGAAATCACCATAAAACTCATAGAGAGCTTGCCCAACACCAAATCTGACCTGTATTGTTGCTCAAACTGTTCGTCCAAAAAGGTGTATTCAAATGGATAGTCGGGACTATGTGCCTTAAAAACTTTTTCAATCCCGGCCAATGATTCTGACATAGGCGCAGATTGGTTTATTTTCACAAAATAATGCGCCCCAAGATTCTCTGAATAGAGGAATACTAAAGGCTCTATTCCTACTTTTAGATTGTCATTGTGAAAATCGGCAGTGACCCCTACGATCCTCCCCTTTCTACCCCAAACATCCAATTCCGATCCGATTACCTCTTCTTCCGAGATTCCCATGACCTCCATGGCCTTGCGGTTGATGATGTAGTTGAGGGAATCTTGGTTAACTCCCATAAAATTCCTTCCTTGGAGCATTTCGATTCCCATGGTCGGAATGAAACCCTCATCAGACCTGAAAAGCTTGAAATGGATAGCCGCATCTTTGGCTTTCCCCTGCCAATCGATTTCTGTAGTGGTGATCGGGATGACAAAAATATCATTCCCCCCAAAACCAATATTCTCCACATTGGACAATTGCAGCATGGCGTTTTTGAAGGGAGCAGTATTGGCAATCAGATCCTTATTCTGATTAATGACCAAAACCTGACTCTTGTCAAATCCCAAGTCTTTGTTGCTGATATAGTTGATTTGTTGGTAAATGATGATACTTCCGACCACCAAAATCACAGCAGAAGCAAATTGGATGACAACCAAGGATTTTCTCAAGCCACTACCTGTCAGCAGACTTCCTGCATTTCCACGAAAAATAGACATGGGCTTAAAAGAAGAAAGGAAAATGGCCGGATAAATCCCCGCCAGAAAACCGCAAATCAAGGTAATCGCAACCGCCCCACCCAAAAACAAAGGGTCGAACAAGTCCAATTGGATGGATTTGGAGGTAATTTTATTGAAGAATGGGAGTAAACTGTGTACCAGGGAAATGGCCAATAGCAATCCTAGGAACGCAATGATCAGCGACTCAAGCATAAAATGAAGCACCAAGCCAGGCCTGTTTGCTCCGATGATTTTTCTGACACTGACTTCCTTACTCCTGCTTGCGGCACTTGCCGTGGCCAGGTTCATAAAATTGATACAGGCCATCAGCAGGATAATGAATGCCACAATGGAGAACAAAATGATCTGTTCGATTCTTCCCCCTACATTTTTGCCACCCTCAAACCTACCATTGAGGTACAATTTGCTGAAGCTATACAGAAACGGACTAGTGGTACATTCAATACAATTATTTTTGATCAGCGTTTCCAGTTTTTGATTTACAGCAGGCAAAGAAGCCTTTGGGTCCAATTTCAAATAGGTTTTTGTCCCTCCTGTCTGCCACCCCTGCATCCAAGGGTTTTCTTGGTAATAGACTTCAAACGGTGCCACAAACTCAAACTGAATACTTGAATTGGATGGGACATCGGCAAAAACTGCAGAGACCATAAATTCCTGTGTCTGTTCCACTTGGATGGTTCCACCGATCGGGTCTGTGTTTCCAAACAATTTGTCCGCAAGTTTTTGGGATATGGCGATGGAATTGTTATTCGGCAAAGGATTGGACTGATCTCCATGGACCAAAGGAAAATGAAAGATTGTAAAAAATTCAGAGTCTGAATAAATCCCTTCTTCCTGAAAAGAAACTTCCTCATGCTGAACCAATAGGGTCGAGGACATATTGGTTTGGGTAATGTTGTTGACCTCAGGAATACCAGCGCGAACGGCTTCCTTCAATTTCGCAGGAGTAGCTCCATAGGTGTGGATCTGCCCATCCAGAAAAGTATGGTTGATCATCACCTGATACAGTTCCTTGTCATTGGTATGGAATTTATCAAAACCATATTCATCCAAAACCCACAAAAAGATAAAAATACCGGAAGTCAAGCCAATGGTGAGGCTAAGGATATTGACCACCGCATTTGTTTTGTGACGGAGGAGGTTTCGAAAAGCTGTCTTAAGCGCACGGAATACCATCATAGTAGAAAATAATTTTGACAATACTTTTCAAGAGTTATGCCATCCAAAATCATCCTTTAAGACACAATACGGGCTCTTTCCCTAAAATAACGTTCTTATGCGGACGATCTTTGTTCGAAGATGGGATAGTAGGTAAAAAAAATCCTCCCCATTTTCATAGGGAGGATCAGTTATTTACAAGCGATTTTACCAACTCTGGTAGCATGTCTGCCACCTTCAAACTCTGTGGTCAGAAATAGCTTGGTTAATTTATCTGCCAAATCAAACGGTATAAACCTGGCTGGCAACGCCAGTACATTTGCATCATTGTGTTGTCTCGCCAAGGAAGCCAAATCTTCTGTCCAGCAAAGGGCTGCTCGGATTCCCTGATGCTTGTTGGCAGTGATGGCTACGCCATTGCCGCTACCACAGATCAGTACCCCTTGCTTGAATTCTCCATTTTCAATGGCCTCACATAGTGGATGTACATAATCAGGATAGTCCGCTGAAGCATCAGTATAAGGTCCAAAATCCTTGACTTCATAACCCTCTGTTTCCAATACTTTGATCAATTTGGTCTTATATTCAAAACCGGCATGATCTCCTCCTATGGCTATTTTTTTACTCATTGTCCTTGTATTTGAGGTTGTCTTCCAATTCTTTTTCAGCTCTTTTCTTTTCAAGCCTCTTTGCGATCTGAATACCTGCTTCATACAACACCAAAATCGGCATGGCAATCAAAATCTGACTGATCACATCGGGTGGGGTAATCACAGCTGCCAAAATTAAAATTACCACAATGGAGTGCCTTCGATAGGCCTTGAGCATAGCGGCAGTTACCAACCCTGACATGGAAAGAAAATAAATCACCACCGGCAACTGGAACATGATTGCCGATGCCAGCACAAGCATAGAAAGCGTGCTTACATAGGAGGTGATATCAAATTCATTCAAGATACTTGGATCCAATTGATAGTTGGATAGAAAATTTATTGACAGTGGTGCCAGGATATAATATCCAAAAAGTGTACCCGCAAAGAACAATAAACTTACAAAGAAAACAGCTCCTCTGGCCGCCTGCCTTTCTTTGGAATACAAACCAGGGGCAATAAATTTCCAAACTTCCCAAAATAAATAGGGAAATGATGCAATCAAGCCTACCACCAAACTGGAAGTAATGTGCATCGAAAACTGCCCTGTCATCTGCCTACTCTGTATCGTAAAAGGAAGCTGTTCTATGCAGAGTGCCGGTAGAGACAGAAAATCAGAAACCTGACAAAGCACCCTATAGGTAAAGAAATCAATCCTGGATGGACCAAGAATGATTTTACCAAACACGATACTTTTAGCAAGAAATGCCGCCACAGTAAAAATCATAACCGCAGAAACAGACCTTAGCAAATGCCAACGTAACTGTTCCAAATGGTCCAAAAAGGACATGCCCTCTTCTTCCTCTTCTTCTTTATACTGATCTAAGGCCACGTTTTTTTTGAAATTAATATAATGGGAATTGTACCATCCACTCATTTACCTCCGACTTGATCTGAGCCAACGATGCATCCTGATCATGATGGGTGAGCGATTTGTCTATCAATTGTACTATTTTTTTCATATCCGCTTCTTTCAGCCCACGGGTGGTAACTGCGGCTGTTCCCACACGCATACCCGAGGTGACAAATGGGGAACGTGTATCAAAAGGGACCATGTTTTTATTGATTGTAATATCTACTTTTCCAAGTGTTTCTTCGGCTATCTTACCGGTCAGCTCTTTGTTTCTAAGATCAATCAGCATCATGTGGTTGTCAGTACCACCTGAAATGATCTTGTATCCAAGTGCTACGAAAGATTCAGCCATGACCGCAGCATTCTTTTTGACTTGAAGTACATATTCCATATACGCATCAGAAAGTGCTTCCTGAAATGCTATGGCCTTTGCTGCTATGATGTGTTCCAATGGACCTCCTTGTGTTCCCGGGAATACTCCTGAATCCAATAGCGAAGACATTTTTCTCAATTCTCCTTTGGGAGTTTTCAATCCAAAAGGGTTATCAAAATCTTCCCGCATCAAAATCAGACCACCACGGGGACCTCTCAAGGTCTTGTGGGTAGTGGTGGTTACTATATGACAAAAATCCAATGGGTCATTCAATAAGCCTCTAGCTATCAATCCTGATGGGTGGGAAATATCTGCCAACAAAATCGCCCCAACCTGATCTGCAATATCCCTCAACCTTTCATAATCCCAATCACGGCTGTAGGCAGATGCGCCACAAATAAGAAGCTTAGGTTTTACCTCCAAAGCTTTTGCTTCAACCTTGTCATAATCAATAACGCCGGTTTCTTCTTCTACTCCATAGAAATGAGGCTTATATAACTTTCCGGAAAAGTTTACCGGAGAACCATGGGTCAGGTGTCCTCCATGAGAAAGGTCAAAACCCAAAATAGGATCACCTGCATTCAAAACTGCTAAGAATACTGCGGCATTGGCCTGT
Organism: Aquiflexum lacus; assembly: GCF_015476655.1. GTDB lineage: Bacteria > Bacteroidota > Bacteroidia > Cytophagales > Cyclobacteriaceae > Aquiflexum > Aquiflexum lacus. The sequence continues at coordinate 264,247 of NZ_JABFHF010000005.1, read as the reverse complement.
GCGCCGGAATGCGGCTGAACATTTGCCCAAGTTGCGCCAAAAAGTTCTTTTGCTCGGTCAATTGCCAACTGTTCGATCTGATCAACTACCTCACAACCGCCGTAATAACGCTTGCCGGGCAATCCTTCTGCATATTTATTGGTTAATACACTTCCAGCTGCTTCCATTACCTGTTTGCTGGTAAAGTTCTCGGATGCAATCAATTCAATTCCCGTTTTTTGACGGTTTTCTTCTTTTCCAATAAGGTCAAAAATGGCCTGATCTCTTTTCATGGGGGGTATTTTAATAAGTCGCCCAAAATTAGTTTTAATCGATGGATTATCCAATTGAATAAAGACAAAAAGGGGGGCAAATAAAACCCCCTTCTTGTTTATGATTTAAACTTTATAATTCTTGAGCATGTCGGTTTTTGAAGCTCAGATGAAGTATTATTGAGCTCCTTGCATAAATTCTTAATTCAAATTAAAATGGTATTCTAACATTCAATGCCACATTTCTTCCCATTTGATTGACCCCAAAGGGTCTGAAAAGCGAAAGGTGATCCAAATATGTTTTATTCAGGATATTGGTCCCACTCACATAAACGTCCAACAAGGTATTCCCGACTTTAAGATTCCCGCCGATGTTCATTCCCAACAAGAAATATCCTGGAGTGGCCTCTTCCAATGGTGCTGCTTTGTCCTGATTGAATATAAGTGATCCAAGAATACTGAAATATGGTTTCTGAATAATCCCAATATCATTGGCTCTGAAATCTACCGATTGATTCCACCTGTAGGCCGGAATGTATGGCAAATAGGTCCAATCCAGTGTTCTTTGGCCTATTACCATTGAATAAGAGGTAGAGGCATTGAACCATTTTGCGGCAGATGGATGGAAATCAAACTCTAGTTCACCTCCATACAATCTTGCATCGGATTGCTCAAAAGTCCAAATCTCCAAGTCTTCTTGCATCTCACCTGTTGGAGCAAAGAAGATATAATTATTGATATCATTGTAAAACACCTCTCCCGAAATAGAGAAATTATTGGTCCTATACCTGATGCCAAAGTCAGTTTGGATGTTTTGTTCCCTCTCAAAATCAGCATTTCCTTTTTCAAATCTTCTGGTGCCGGGGTGAACACCATTCGAAAAAAGCTCACCAAGATCGGGAGCTCTAAAACCCTGAGCAATATTTAACCTGAATCTCCAATTGGAATTGGGTCTAAATGTTGCACCACCCGAACTTGTTACCCCATCAAAAGTCCTTTCCAATTGCCTGTTTTCAGGCTCTCCAGGTAGTATAAAGTCAAAATCCACAAAATGAGGTGAACTTGCATCAACATTTACTTTTCGGTAATCGTATCTGATCCCTCCCTGAAAGACCCACTTGTCTTTATTGTAATTCAAAAGACCATAGATAGAACGGTCGTCTTTTTTTGCATCCGGTATTAAAAACTCCAAGGCATCATCATAATTTATTGATTGAAGATAAAAGCCTTGAACACCAAAAATAGCTTCAAGGCTAGGATTCAATGTTTTATAATATTTGAAATCATACATGATGTTTGTCTGATTCAAACCCAAATCAACAAATCCCTCACCGGTTTCAATTTCTTCACGAAGATTTTTATGAAGACCAATTGTAGCTTTTATTTTGTCTTCCCCAAGAAACACATTGGTTTCAGATGAAATAAAGTGGTCTGTTACGTTTTGGAAGGGTACCTGATAGGACCTATCGCCTCTAAAAGTTGCCAATCCTTCAACATCAGATTCATCTAGAATACCAAGCTTCTGTTTAAGATAGGTATATCTTAACCTCGTATCACCCCATTTTTTCTGAAGACCAACGCCCCCTTTGAAATTCTGGGTGTTAAACCTCGTATTGCCCATTGTCCTTCCATCACCATCTTTGTAATCAGCATGAGATTCTGCAGCACCATTGATAGACCAGACAAATCCATTTTCAGATGCTCCTTTTACTCCCATCTCTGATCTCAATCCAAGATTATTGCTGTATCCTCTGAAATTTAAATATCCTTCAACTTCCCCCTTGATGGCATCCCTTTCTTCAATGAGATTGACAACTCCTGCCATAGCACCAGAACCATAAATTAAGGATGCAGGGCCTTTAATCAATTCCACATTTCCAATTCCTGTTTCGGTAAGTCCCAACCCATGATCTGCCCCCCACTGTTGATTTTCAAACCTTCCTCCTTGATAAACAGACAAAACCCTACTGAAAGAAAGACCTCTGATTACCGGCTTACTGATTCCTGGGCCCAGTGATATTTCATTCACTCCGGGAGTTCTAGTCAAGGCAGTCATTAGACTTGGCGAAGGCATTTTTAAAATCTCCACCAAATCCACTTTTTCAATACTGATCGGTGAACTCTCTTTACTCATCACATAGGCACCGGATACCACTACTTCATCGATATTGGTAATTGCCTCTTCAAGCTGTATCTCAATTGACCTTGAAGTTGAACTTGGTTTGATAGATTGAATGATGGTTGAATAACCGATGAAAGAGAATTTCAGTGTAACGCTTCTATTCGGCAGATTAGCCAATCTGAATTTACCATCCAGGTCTGTCACTACCCCCCTGTTCATTTCGGCAATAAATACCGAAACCCCCGGCAAGGGATTATTGGAAGATTTATCTACCACCCTGCCATTAATTGAAATATCCTGTGCCGCCAATGACCCTAAACAGAAAAGAGAAATGGCAAGCGTAAGTACTGCGCGCATCGCTGAAATTTAATTTTTAATTAGTAAAACTGAAATAACCCAATCCTGCTGGATCAGGTAAAAGTAATTATTCAGATAAAAGTAGGGGGGCCTCGGTGATCAAACCCGATATGTATTTCTGTTAAAAATTCATGTGAAATAAATCCTGAAACAAAACTCTGATCTATGGATTCGTTCTCAGGTATTTCCAAATCAAAATGATATACAAAATAATCCGCATGAGCAATTAGGTCCAAAATAATCAGTTCCATTTCGGTATGGCCATGGTCAGGCATCTCCTCTTGCTCTTCCGTCAAAATCGGATGGGCATGGGTGATTATCTTTCCATTTTCCAACTCATGTGTATGAAAAAACAACACACCATTGGTCAAAATGCTTAACATCAAGGCTAAGCTCAGATGACTGAATAGGGGTAATATTTTTCGGATTTGGAACAAGGATTCTCAGGCGTGCTTTAAATGCAACACGAAGATAACAAACATAGTTAGGTTAGGTTTCCCTTTTTTATTTTTATTTAAAGGCAAAAATATTTTTTAGCTATATCTAAAAATTAAACAGCAGTAATTTATTACTAATTTTAAGCATGATAAATTATGATTTTAAGCCCCAAAGCTATTTTGAAGGCCTATCACCAAACGCCCTATTGGTCAAACTGACATATCCTGAAAGTCAATGGGGGGAAGAAATCAGCATCTATGCAAATGTGATGGATGGCAAAATTTATTATGAAGCGGTGGATTTTTATGGGAATGATTTAAAATTAAACCCTGAGAGTTCTACAGAAACTCTTTCTCTCCAAGAACTTATCTTCATGATTGAAACCATGGAGCCTGAGGAGGAATTTTCACAAGGAAACGTCGCACTTACACTTTCAGGGATTCCCCAAGCTGAAAGTCTGATGTATCCTGAGTTGAAAAAATATTTTACGGATAAACGTAAATTTTACGGACTATTCTAAAAATCCAAAATCGTTTCGTAGGACCTGGACAAAACGTGATGGGTTTTGAACCAATACTCATAAGTCTCAAAGGAGATACAGTCGTTGATTTCCATCCCCTGAATTCTAAGTTTCTGAAGACTGTTGGCAGGAAGCCAACTTCTAAGGTCATTGGCCTGATCTATGGTAAGTTGAGAAAGTTGAACAATTCTTTTTCCTTCAACCATCAATGGTATTAATTTGGTCATGGCATTTTTGTTTACTTTACAAATGAAAGCTTATTCACCTTAGATTTGATTAATAAAAAATTACGGTTTTGTTAATTTTGAAAAACTTACTTTGACTATGATCCAAAAGGACGGGGATATTTTACCTACTATATAAAGGCCTAGCACCAACTTTCTTTATGTTTAATATTGTTTTGATTGTTATTTTCCTGTGTTTGGGCATTGTTTCCCAACGTTTTCGGTTTTTACCGGATAATTTGGCACATCATCTCAATAGATACCTGATATATATCGTGCTCCCTGCATTGGCACTGATGTATCTCCCAAAAATTGAACTTGTTCCTGAGTTGGCCTTACCGATTGCTTCGGCTTGGATCAGTTTTGGGCTATCATGGTTGGTGTTTGGTTTTTTGGGAAAAAAACTAAACTGGGGCAATTCCATTACCGGATGTTTAGTCATCACCTCCGGTTTGGCAAATACATCCTTTGTTGGATTTCCAATTGTACAGGCCCTGTATGGTGATGAGGGCGTGAAAATCGCACTCCTGATCGATCAAGCTGGTTCATTCATCATCGTCAGTAGTGTTGCGGTGATTGTAGCTTCTATCTATAGTGTGGAAAAGAAAAGGAAAAGGGATATCACTAAAAAGATCTTGACCTTTCCGCCATTTCTGTTCTTTATAATTGCGATTGGAATGAATATAGGAGAATATGCGATATCAGGTCATTTGGATACATTCCTCAAAATCATCGCTGCCACCTTAACTCCTGTTGCCCTTACTGCCGTTGGTCTACAAATCAAAATCAGCCCGGGTGCATTCAAATCTAAATTCCTTTGGTTTGGCCTTGGCTACAAACTTCTTTTTATCCCCTTTACCATTCTGATTTTGTTTAAATACCTTTTCAAGCTAGATGGATTGATACTACAGATCTCTGTTATAGAAGCAGCTATGGCACCCATGATTACAGGTTCTATCATAGCGATCACCCATAACCTTGAACCCAAACTTGCTTCATTGTTGGTTGGCGTAGGAATACCCCTTTCATTTTTCACGATTGGGGTCTGGTATTTTATACTGATGTAAAAAAAAGACCCATGCTATATGGGTCTTGAATGATCAATTGTCTTTTCTTGTAGTATCAGGTTTTGTTGGCTTAGGTCTGCCCAAAACACCTTTCAACAAGCTTTTGGCTTCATCCACTGCTTTGTCTTTTGTCTCGGAGACTTTTTTCTCTGCCTCTCTTTTCAAACTATCTTGAATGACCTCAGCCTTGAGTGTCACTTCTCTCTTCAGACTATCTTCTGTCGCCTTAAACTGTTGGGTCACCTGTTCTTGCAAATTCTCTTTTTCGCTCGATACCCTGGATTGAAGCGCATTGGTCAATAAATTTTCTATACTATTTCCGCCTGCAAGCCCAACCTTAGGACTGTTATAAGTTCCCCCCAAATTGATTGCAATGGGAATAAGTGTCGATTCATTCATTTCTGAGCCTGATATTGTAGCCAACAGCGTATTTGCTTGTGCACCAAATTTACCGGCAGGAACCTGCATATTGATCAGGTAATTGATACTGCCATCAAAACCGGTACTCCCTTGAATATTTGCCTGGTAATCCCATAATCTGACATCAAATGGCCTTACATCCATAACCCCATTATTGATTTCAATAGGAATATTCAGGTTTCTGAATTGTAAGGTATTTGTATCATTCAACTTGGTCAAGCTGGTAATTCCCTGGATCAAGGTACTGTTTTGAAGGGCTGCTTCCGTTACCTTGAGCAAACCTTTGCCATCCAAGGAAGAAAGAATCGGCATCATATCCTGGCCCAGGATTCCTGAAAAATCAATGTTGGTGTTGAAATTACCTGTTAGATGCTGCGCTACCGGTGCAAAAGCTTTTACAGTATTGAATGCCTCAAATGCAAGCGGAATATTCAAATCGGCAAGATTGAGACTGAAATCAAATTTCGGGGCAGCAAGGTCTCTCGGGTCATAGGTGCCATTCATAATTACCTGCCCACCCAATGTACTCATTGAAGCGTCTTTAAAATTCAACACCCCCTCTTTTAGTGCCAAATTCCCTTTTACTTCTTTTAGGGTCAGGTTGTCATAAATAACCTCAGCTGCTGCCACTGACATATTGAAGTCAATATTCGTCGGCAATTCAATGACTGTCAAGGCCTCACTTTCGGTGTTTTCGGATGCTGTCATCCATTCATTGACATTGAACTTGCTGGAATTAAGGCTTAACTGACCTTTCAAAACTTCCTCATCTTTGAGGATATAATTTATATAGTTGGAAAGAAACCCTGTAGCCTGTAAAGGACTTTCGCCTACTCTTGCATCAAATTGAGTCAGATTGATCCTGTCAGGAGAAAAATCAGCATCTGATCGATGAATCCTTATGCCCTGTGGAAGGTCTGCCGATGTAAAATAAAAGTCTGTAATGGAAGCTTTTCCCCTAGTATCAAGTCGGTTGTATCTTCCTTCTTCAACATCCTTATAAGAACCTTTTGTCTGAAGATCCGCAAAGACTTTCCCTTCCATAATAATATCTTCCATTGGAAATATGGCAAGCATTTTTCCCAAGTCAACAGAACCGTTCAAAGCACCATCCCAATTCAGCAGTGAAAAATCATTGATCTTTAGCCTACCGTTAATTGCTTCATCTTCCAATTCAAATCCAAACTGACTCAAATCAACCATAAAATCATTCATTTGACCACTTGGATTGATGATGCTGGCATTGATGTTAAGCTTTTCGATCGGAGCGGGATATTCAGCACTTTGGACAAATCCATTGGCCAAAGTTATTTTGGCATCAATACTTGGGATAATCTGGGCTGCCGAATCATATTTCCCCTTTGCTTGGGCGTTGACATCAAGAATTCCTTTCAAGGTCATCCCCTCGATCGGGAAAATGGAAGTCATCTCTTCCAGATTTATTTTTCCCTTCAAAGCTCCATCCATTTCATAGGAAATAAGATCCGCCAGAAAAAACCTTCCCGAAATAGGGTTACTGCCAAAATCCAAATTGAAGGTCGGAATATTCACAGAAGTAAAATCGAGGTTACTCGTGGTATTCTTGACCTGCATATCCACATTCACGTTACTGACAGGTCTTGGCAAATCAGGATATTGGAACATGCCATCTGCAACCTTCAACGAAATATCAAATGACGGGAAACTGTTGTCATTATAAATTCCCTTAAAGATCCCATTAAAATCCATAGAACCTGAAGTCTTCAGATTTGAAAAATTTTCAGAATAAATACCGGGAACAAGAGAAAGAATACTTTTAAAAGTATTGTCTTTACCCCCAAAGACAAGGTCAAACTCTATGTCATCAGTAGGCATGGCAATGAAGCCTTCAAAATCAAAAAGAAAATCATTCAAAACAAAATCCCCATCACCAAATGTGAATTTCATTTGATCCATATCGATGTTCATCAGCGTCTCACCACTGAATTGTTTGTTCCTTAGATAATTGGTCCCTTCATAGGTAATGTCAGCAATCGAAGCTTCCATTTTAACCGGGAGTTCATAGACATCCAAGGTAAAGTCCCCGTTTCCTTCCATGCTGATATTACCCAAAGCCATAAAATATTCCAATTGTCTGTCATCATAAATCAGATCAAAATTTTTGACTTCAATTAAATCTATGCCAATCTGAAAATTACTCTCGGCAGTAGTATCCTCCTCTGATGGATAAGTGATATCGTAGTTGGCAGTTCCATCCTCAAGGACCTTGACATATAAACTGCCTCCATCCAAATGAATCCCTGTAAGGGAGGGGTTATCTCCAAAAAGAATGGACCTGAGATTGAAGTCAACCTGAAGCATATCCACATGAACGAGCGTGTCATATTGAAATGGGGGGTTTCCAACAACCCCAAATTCCTTGATAGTGGCAGAAATGTGTGGAAACCTTTTGAATATGGTCAAGCTGATATTATTTAAATCATAATAAACGTGCGCATTAACGGATTCAGCAATTTCCTTATCAATTCGCTCAGCAATTTGATCCTTGAAAATAAAAGGTAATGCAACAGCCGCCGCAATTAGCACCACAAAAACCGCCAAAATTATTATTAGTATCTTTTTCATCTCTTTTTTGAAAATCAGTCACTTCAATAAACGCAATCAAAATAAATAGGATTTTGAAACAAGAATTATTCACGCCAAATATCCTGCAGAAGGTTGTCAAACTCCTGATGGATATGTCCATTTGTAGCGAGTATTTCTTTTCCAAAAAGGTAATTATCTCCCTGCCTAAAGTCATTGACTGCACCACCCGCCTCTTTGACTATTAACGCCCCTGCTGCAACATCGTATGGCTTGAGGTCATATTCAAAAAAACCGTCTACCCTTCCGCAAGCCACATAACACAAATCGATGGCAGCACTTCCCAATCTCCTGACGCCATGACACTTCCTCATCAATTCTTTGAGTACATCCAAATAGACATCAATTTGAGAAAACGCACTATAAGGAAAACCTGTAGCTATCAGACTTTCACTCAGATTTTTCACATTGCTCACTGTAATAGGCTTTCCGTTGCAAAAAGCGCCGTGGTCTTTTACGGCGTAAAAACATTCATGAAAGTTGATTTCATAAACAACCCCCATCACAATCTCATCCAAATGCCTCAATCCGATGCTGACAGAAAAAATTGGTAGGCCATGAATAAAATTGGTAGTGCCATCAAGTGGGTCAATAATCCAAGTATAATCTTTACCATCGGTCTGACCTGTACCTTCCTCCGTAATAAAATCAGCCTCAGGTAGTATTTCTGAAAGTTTTTCAACTATCATCATTTCAGCCTGTTTGTCAACATAAGAAACAAGGTCATTCAAACCTTTTAATTCCACATTCTTGACATCAAAGAACTGTCTTTCTTTTCGGATAAAAGCGCCGGCTTCTTCGGCCACTGCTTTTGTTTGGTCTAATACCTTTAATAAATCAATCATTTCGAGATAGTTTTTACAATTTGATAATATTAGTCGCAGTGTTCAGTTGAGGCAGTGTTCAGAAGAGCAGGATGCAGTTCCAAATGAAAACTGTTTACTGAGAGACTACCACTTGCGACTGCTATCGGCCCACTTCGGTTGCCTCCTGCCAACTGTGTCTGAATACTGCCTACTGCTTCCCCGCTCCCTGCACTACGATCACAATCTCACCTTTGATGGGGTTTTCTTGGTAATAGGTAATCAGTTCTTCCAAAGTTCCCCTGACATTCTCTTCGTATAATTTGGTCAGTTCACGTGATACACTTGCCATCCTTTCTTTTCCAAAGGCTTCTGCAAATTGCTCGAGCGTCTTCATCAGACGATGGGGGGATTCATAAAATATCATTGTCCTAGATTCGTCCTCCAAGGCTTCAATTCTGGTTTTCCTCCCTTTTTTGTGAGGAAGAAATCCTTCAAAAGTAAACCGGTCATTAGGTAAGCCGGAATTGACCAAAGCAGGAACAAAAGCAGTCGCTCCGGGTAAACAGTTAACTTCAATCCCTGCATCTTTGGCAGCACGGACCAAAAGAAAACCCGGGTCCGAGATTGCGGGAGTACCTGCGTCAGTAACCAATGCCATCAGCTCACCTTTTTTCAATCGCTCAATGAGTTTTTCAACTGTCTTGTGCTCATTGAAAATATGATAACTCTGTAAGGGTCGCTGAATTTCATAATGTTTCAAAAGCTTTCCTGTAGTGCGTGTATCCTCTGCAAGAATCACATCTACGGATTTCAACACCTCAATCGCTCTAAGGGTTATATCCTTTAGGTTACCAATGGGTGTAGGGACAAGATACAATTGAACAGGATTTTCCTCTTCAGGCATATCAGATTTTGTCAATGGCAGCGGCAAGGTCTTTATCTTTTTGAGTCACTTTATTTCCTTCATCATGCGTAGTCAATTCAATGGTCACCGTATTGTAAACATTGCTCCAATTTGGATGATGGCCTTGAGCCTCTGCCAAAAATGCAACCCTGGTCATAAAGGCAAAAGCTTCCTGAAAATCTTTAAATTTAAAATCTTTCTTCAATTTGTTGTTTTCTTCTGTCCACATAGTCTTATATTTTATAATGAAATTACTCCTTCTATTTTAGCTGCTTTTTCATATATATCAAGGATAGCATCACTATTGGGCATCATGGCATGGATGGTGGCCGAAATGTACTTGCCCTTTGAAGAAGTTTTTAAAGTCATCTTATTATTAGGCAATAATGCTGCCACCTCTGTTTCCCTTCCATTGGGAACTATAAATTTAAACATATACAGGGTAGGAAAAGACGTTTGCGCTTCAAGCTTTTCCTTAAATGACTCTCTGTTGAATGTATGTTTCATTGTTACTAATTTAAAGGTTAAACATCAGACTTTAAAAATAAAATCCTTAAGCACAAAAAAACCCGTGAATTGATCCACGGGTTCTTTTTTGTTTAAGGTATTTTAAAAAAACTTATACCTGTAATCTTTTACATTGGCAAGGTCTTCCAAAGCCATCATAATCATGTATCCAGATCTTTGGGAAGCATTGATGGCCAATTGACTCTGGAAACTGTTGTAATCTGCGATTTCAGTAGCAGGTATGATTGAATTCAATTTCAATACGATGATACCCACATCTTCATGGATAGGCTTACTGATATCGCCAGAATTTTCCAAACTAAATGCAGCACCAACTGCCTTAGGTGCAAATCCAATCCCAGGTATTACTGAAGCGCTCATTCTTAGGTCAGCAGTGTTATCCAAGGAAGCCTCATCAGAAAATACTGCCTGCATTTCTTCAAGGGTGCTTTTATCTTTTATGCTGTCTTTGATCATTTCAGCCTTCTTGTCATTCCTCACCTGTGTCAACACTTGCTGTCTTACCTGCTCCAAAGAAGCAGTTCCTTCTTCATATTTCTTTTTAAGAGTCGCGACAATGTAGGCATTGTCCAATTCAAAAACTTCTGAAACTTTTCCCTCTGAAGCATCATTGAATGCCCATCTGATCACTTCTCTTGCATTTGTAAGGTTATTGAGGTTTCTGGCAAATGCATCTACGTTGTTTGCCTGAATAATTCTATAACCATCCTTTTCTGCATTTGCAGCAAATTCCTTGGCGTTACCCGTATTTGCTGCAAAGTAATCTGCCTTTCGGAAAACATCATTTCTGGTAGCATCACTAGGGCCTAGCTCTAATTCTATCGTTGCAATTTTATAGGTCTCTGTCTGAGGAAGGTCAGTAACACTGATAATATGAAATCCATATTCTGTCTCCACCAATCTAGGGATCAATCCGGTGGTTTTAGCTACAAATGAAACTTCTGCAAATTCTTCCACAAAATCAGCTTTGGCAAACCAACCAAGGTCACCGCCCCTTTGTGCAGTTCCATCCTGCCCGTATTGCGCAGCTGCAGAGGCAAAATTAAGGCCTCCTTGGATTTCACTCAACACGTCCTGTGCATTTCTTCTTACTTCTTCTTTGGCTTCGCCCTCGAGTCCCTGAGCACCAAAAAGAATATGCGCTGCCCTCATTTTAGGAGTACCATCAAATTTGGCAGAAACTTTATGGGTGATATACGTGGAATTCCCAGTTAGGAAAGGACCATAGGTCCCACCAACTTCAAAGTCATCCACGTTGGAAGTTAAAGTTTCAGGTAATGCATCACCCGGACCAAAAGAAGCGAAAGGACGCACGCCTTCTGAATTTCTCATTGCAAACACAGAATCTGAGGAACTTTCTCTCAATTCTTCTGTAAGCTTTCTTATTTCGCTGATTACTGCTGCGGAATCTTCACTGCTAGGGTATAAGTTGAAGCTGATGTAATCCAAGTCTATAGCATTGGAAACCTTAAACTTATCTTTGTTGTTGCTGATATAGCTATTTAATTCACTATCAGAAACCTTCACTGAGGTGTCGGATATCGCATAAAAAGGAATGAATAAATGATCAACATCCGCGACGGAATTTGCCATTTTGTGTTCCAATTTTGCCTCAGCAGTATTGGCATATTCTGAGGTAGATAGAAGATTATCATATTTGATTCTCAACCTCGCATCTGCAAACATCCTTTCCTGCTGAGCCCAATATGCTCTTTGTTCAGGACCCGCTTCGTCAAGAGATTGTAAAAAGGACACCAATTGAGTCCTATCAAACTCTCCTGTTTCAGGATTGGTCAATTGTTGTCTCAATTCGGCAATGATATTCTTTCCCTGAACAAGATCAACTAACTCCGCATCTGTAACAGTCAAGCCTAGGGCTTCATATTGTTCGTCAAATACCCTGTCCACGATCAATGCCCTCCAAGCCTGTTCTCGGATGGAGTTCATTTCAGCTTCGGATGGAGTTCTACCTGTATTTTGTTGGAATGAAAATTTTGTTTCCTCGATTTTTTGGATGTATTCCTCATAAGAAATACTTTCACCTGCAATCTCACCTACCGTGTTAGATGCACCGCCCAAAAGGGTTGAGTTAGGACTTAAAATATCTCCTCCAACGAGGAAAAATATCAATCCCACTGCAATTACACCAATTGCAAGACCTGTTCTCTGTCTGATTTTTTTAATTAAAGCCATTCTTCTGTTTGTTGAAGTGCCGCAAAATAATTCAATCTGCGTGTAAATTCAAAATATTATCTTTGTCAATAAATTACTTGGAGGATTAAGCCCCATGATGAATTTTGATTTTGACGGTTTCCAAGCGATGGTCCAGTTTTGAAACTACAACAAACGTATAGCCCTCAAAAGTGATAGATTCGCCTTTCTGGGGAATATCCTCTGTTAATGAAAGGATAAATCCGGCCAAAGTTTCAAAATCTCCGTAAGGAATTTCCCATCCATATTTTTCATTTAAATAATCAATTTCATGTCTGGCACTGAGCAAATATTCCGTTTCTGACAATTTTTGCTCAATTAAATCATCACTGTCATACTCATCTTGAATCTCCCCGAAGATTTCTTCAATGATATCTTCCATACTTACTATGCCACTCGTACCTCCAAACTCATCCACCACCAAGGCCAGACTTTTCCTCTCCTTAATAAATTGAATCAAGAGTTCATTGGCCAAGGCTGATTCAGGTACAATAATAATTGGGGTCAATATGTCTGATATCTTTTTGGGTTTTTTGAAAAGCTCCAATTGATGGCAATACCCGATGACATCATCGATGGTTTCTTTATAGACAATGATTTTGGAATGCCCACTTTCCGCAAAAACCTGCTTCAAATCTTCCATAGTATCCTCAATATCCACTGCAGCAATGTCCGTGCGGGGTACCATACACTCCCTAACCTTGACGGTCTTGAATTCTACCGCATTGTCAAAGATTTTTGAATCTACCTCCACTTTGACATCCTGCCTGCTATGGTGCATATTGTTCTGTATAAAACTGTTGAGGTCTGTAATTTTAAAGACAGGTTTATCTTCGCTGTATTCCAGCCCCAAAACATTGGTGATAAAAAATCTTGAAAGCCCCACAACCAGCCATACGATCGGGTACATCAGAATATAGATGACCTGAAATGGTACTGAAAAAACTGAAAGGAGACTATTTGGATTCAGCAAAAAAATGCTTTTCGGCAGAAATTCAGCTGTTACCAATACGATCATAGTGGAAATAATGGTCTGAATCGATAAAACCCAAAGTTGATTGTCAAATCCAGTTGGAAGCAATTCCCTAATCCATGGTTCCAGTAAGTTGGCCATAAAAATCCCATAAAGCACCAAAGCTATGGTATTGCCTATCAAGGTAGTTCCTATAAATTGTCCGGGGTTTTGAACAAACTTGGAAAGAATTCTTCCTGAAAGCATCCCCTGTTTGTTTTGAAGCTCAATATGAAGTCTGTTGGCCGAAATAAACGCAATCTCAAGGCCTGAAAACAATCCTGAAAAGAGTAGCGTGATGATCACGTAAATGAGATATTGGCTTTCCATTACTTTCTTTTTCGACGAATTCCCGTTTTAGGATCAGGTTGATTTTTTTCTTTGACCAATTGGTCATTTTTTCTGTATCGGTACCAGAACAGTAAAGCCACTGCAAACATGAAAACAGGATATGAAGTGGTCAATCCTGCAGTGATGGTCAGGTGGGTACCTATGATCACCATGGCTGCCGAAAGCGACAATAATAAGATATCCGCTAATTTCATTTATATTTTTTATTTCACTCAAATACACAAGATAGCAAATGACACAAATCCAACTGAATATCTACTATCTATTTTATTTATTTGATTCCTACATCCCTTCTCCAGGAAGTAATGTTCGACTATTGATCACCTTGAATAATTTATACTCATTGAACCCTTCATCCGCTTCCATACCTGTTCCGTTGAAGAGTGTTTCCTTTTCTTGAATGGTCACAAATTTATCTGTATAGATTTTTTTGGAGCCCGGATCCCAAAACAATTCTTCGGAGGAAAGTTTTTGCTCTTTTTCAAAATTGTCGACCTTGACATCACCTTCACCCCGGTAAAGGTTTTTTGACCGCTCGTAAAACCCCTTATCTGCCCGCATGGTGGTGCTGATATTTCCTTCTTTGTCAAAGAAAGTAATCTCTATGCCCTCAGGAAATTCCAAGTTACCATCTTCAAACTCCATTTGCTTTTTGGCTTTGAGATGGGTTCTAATGATGGCAGAATCACTGTGAACCAAATCAACATCATAGGCAATACTGGTCGGTCCCAGATAAACTTCCAGCATACTGGTATCCACTTCTTCACCACATGACGCCAATATCAATGGCAAAAAAGCAATTATCAACACAAACCTGGGCATCCATTTCATGATCACAAAGTTATCAAAAGAAAACCAATCCAAAAGCCACATAAAAAAAGGCAGCCGTTAAGACTGCCTTTTTTTATACTTTAATATGTCAATTAATCTCTTGTTGCCAAAGTTACAGTCTCACCTATCCAGCAGGCAAGAGTATGGGTTTCGCCTGCCTGTCTACTTTCAGTAAATAATTCTTCTTTAGAAGGGAATCTAGAACGGGCATCTGCCATGCCTTTGCTGTCACCTGCCCTTTGGTAGGCATTGTAGGCAGCAATGAATACAGCTTGGTCTTCTACTCTACTCACTCCTTTTCTACAGTCATTGTAGGATTGCATGTACAACTGTGCAATTAAGGTCCAAGCCTCTTTTGCTTTTTCAGGATCCAATTTAGCAGCTTCCTGAGCTGAAGATCTTGCAGCAGATTTCCTACCTGCAACTCCATGGATTTTGGCAAGGTCATAATGTACTTCAGCTTTTTGAACATCATTCTCTGCCAAGGTCAAGGCCTTCTCTAAAACCGGTTGTGCTTTTTCATATTCTTTATTCTGCATGTACCTCATTGCCCTAACTTGGGATGTAGAGAACGTAGGACTTTCAGAATCGATAATTTCCAATACCGTAAGGAATGTTGGAGAAGAAGTACACTTGTATTGAATAGAATATTTGAAGATCTGCTGTGCAAGAACCATGTTGGTTGGATCTGCAGCTAATTTTGGACCCATGGTATTTTCAATAAAATCACAATCGATCAATTCCATGGCCACTACCAACTGCTCTAAAGTCTGTTTCGGAGCAGAAACATCTTTACCCTCAGCCTCAGCTTCTGCCAATAGCGCATTCAGCTTTTCATATCTTTCCAACAACTCTTCCTTGGTAAATGCCTTATTATAGGCACTGTGCCTGTAAACCAAATCAAAATAGGCTGCGACCAAGTTAATGGTATTGAAATTGCCGTTCAACTCCACTACCCTGTCAAAGGTAGCTAAGGCATCACCTACTTTTTCTTTATTTGCCTTATAGTAATTATAGCTGTAATATGCTTTATTCTCAATCCACCTGTCCTCATTATCAAAGTTGGCTTTTCTCATTTCAAATATGGTAATCACCGAATCCTGATATTGCTTTTTCTTCGCCTCATCTGAAGCTATTCCAGCAGCACCGTGATAAACGATAATTCCATTGATATAAATGGATTCATTTAGACTGGGAGTATTAACATAAAGCCATCTCAGTGGCTTGGTAGCTTCCACGAATTGTTCTGATTTCATGTAATCTACATAGGCAGCATTGTACTCCCTGGCTTGGGCTTCCATTGCCTCATCAGCAGGCCAGTTCCAACCATCCTGTGCCTGTGCCATTCCAACAAGGGCCAAAGAGAAGAACCCTACAAGTGCGTGTTTTACTTTCATATTCTATTTGCTTTATTCGTAAACTCGTTTATAAAACCATGTATTATCATTGAGAGAAAATCCAAGACTAAAGCTTAAGTAATTTTCTCTGATCAATCCGTTATCAATTGTTCCCCTTGACCCAACCTTTACGGCAAAGTTCATGAGGGAAAGGTTATTAATCGGAACAGATCCTCCAAAATTAATGCCAAGATCCGTAATTTGGGTTTGGTTAACAATGTAGGGGGTCTGCTCGTATTGAAGCCCAATTCTGTAAGTTGACCTTTTAAATAGATTATCAACTGCGGAATAATCCGGTGTTATCTGCCCGCCAAATGCAACCCTATAACTATCTCCCAATTCTCCAAGGTTTCCTCCAAAGGACCTGTATTGGCTAAATTGCTGCATTTGTGCTTCTAGTCCAATTACAAATTTATTAATTTTTTCGTAAGAAACCCCATAACCTATCTTATTAGGAATGAAAACATTTCCGACTTCATTGTCTCTGATGATATCCCCTTCTGTATCGGGCCTGCTAGCTTGGCCAAATTCAGCTACCTTCGCAAATTCTTTTCCATTAATCGCTCCATAGGCCTGATAAATGGCGCCTAGATGAAGGTTGCTTTTTGTTCCGATTTTGAAATAATAATGAAGCCCTGTTTTGAAAGTGACATCACTGACGGTAAGCCTTTGATAAAATTCAGTAGAGGCTCCTATTGGATTGTTTTCTTCATTTAACAAGGTAAGTTGGTTCGTCCTGATCGTAGAACCAAACAGGTAAGAACCATGTATTCCAAGGCTTAGGTTTTTGGCGACTACAAAGCCTGTTGAAAGATAAGCTTCTGAGATACCCCCTTCACCATCTATTCTGTTCAACGAGGTAAGGTCTGAATTGGTAACCTGCCCATTGACCACAATGCTATAATTGACGCTTGTCACCTGGTTTACACCCAAACCTATGGATGATTTCCCGGAATTGATGGGAAGTGATACCCCAACATAGGAGAGGCCTCCACCATCTACCGTCTGATTATCATTGGATGAGGATACATCCAACCTTTCGTAGCTGAAGGCTGTTTGAAAATTGAAAATGGTATTTCGGGTCGATAAGGCTGGATTTATGTAATTGATCCCCCAACCGGTCCCAAAGCTAATACCCAAACCGCCCATTCCCTGATTATGGGTAAATCCTGCATTATTGAACTCTCCCAAACCCAAGGCACTGTATGTAGAGGCGCTTGATTGCGGATAAGCGTTGGTGTATATGAAAAAGGTGCACATTGCACCAAGTAATTTAAACCTATTGGTAATTGACATTGTAGCTTAATATTCTATCCAATCCATACAGGATCAAATTAGGGATTACAAATATGTGGTCTTTTGTTAAGCTTTCAAAAATTTTTGAATCACCTCCACAAATAATGACCTTCAAATCATGATATTGCTCTTGATATTTCTGGATAAACCCATTTATTTCATTGAGAATACCGAAATAAACCCCACTTCTCAGGCAGCTTACCGTGCTATTGCCCATAAAATCCGGGATTGTGCCACTTTCCAATTCAGCAAGAGGCAATCTGGCCGTTTGCTGATGCATTGACCTGAACCTCATCTGAAGTCCCGGCGAAATCGACCCTCCAAGATAGTTGTCTCCTTCATCCAGAAAGTCATAGGTAATACAGCTTCCAAGGTCCACTGCCAAAAGAGGTCCACTTTTGATTATTGACCTGCCTCCAATCACAGCAGCTTTTCTATCCACCCCAAGCGTATCAGGAGTGGCATATTTGTTCTTCATGGGCAAAACTGTGGTTTTGTCCAAAAACAGAAAAGAAAAGCCAAGGAGTTCTTCCAATTGTTCTTTGGTATATGTTACAGAACTGATAATGGCCTGTTGGAATTGAAGTGATTTGGTGGCTTCCAAAAAACTCCCAAAATCTTCATAATTCATTTCCAAAAGCACTTCCCCATCCTCAAAGAGCGCGGTCTTCAACCTGGTATTACCTATATCAATAACGAGATTTTTCAAATGTTGAAAAGAGGATGATTGTAAATGATGATGGTGAAATTACTCATTTTAACATAGCTCTGTTTTTGAATAAATTAAAATTAACTTTACAGACATACATTTAACAAAATTTAACCCATGAGCGGCTCTTCTATATACAAAGTGATCGGTTTAATGTCAGGTACTTCAGGCGATGGCTTAGACATTGCTTTCTGCGAATTTGAAAAAAAAGACAATTGGAGCTTTTCAATTATTGAATCTGATACCATACCATTTCCCAAGAAAATGGGAAAGAAACTCAAAAAGTCACACCTACTCAAAGGCCAAAAGCTGGCCTTACTGGATGTAGAGTTTGGAAACTGGATGGGAGATCAAGTCAAATATTTTTTGACCAAAAAATCACTTTCTGCACAGGCGGTTGCCTCTCATGGCCACACAGTATTTCACCAACCATCCAAAAAACTCAGTCTGCAAATCGGAAATGGCTGGGCACTTCACCAATCCTGTGGAATACCCGCCATCAATGATTTCAGAATGCTTGATGTACAGCTGGGCGGACAAGGTGCACCTTTGGTTCCTATAGGTGATCAATTATTATTTGGAGAACATGATTATTGTATCAATCTGGGCGGTATTGCAAACATCAGTATGAATTTTGACGGAAAAAGGATTGCTTTTGATATTTGTCCTTTCAACCTACTGCTCAATCATTTCGCTGAAACCTGTGGCAAGGCTTATGATAAAAATGGAAAACTTGCCAGAAAGGGCAAACTGCTGCCCAAAGTATTAAAAGATCTGAACAAACTCCCCTTTTATCAAAAAGTTGGGGCCAAATCTCTGGGCAGGGAAGATCTGGATGATTATCTAAAAATCCTTGAATGGAGCGGAGCGTATAAGCCTGAGAATATCCTACATACTTTGGTGGTCCATTATGTCGAGCAAATCAAAAAGGTACTTCAGCCCATTCCAGGGAAAAAACCTGCAATTCTGATCACCGGAGGGGGAGCTTACAATAATTTTTTTATGGAAATGTTTCAAAATGAGCTGGCCGAAGATTTTGAATTCATAGCAGCTGATAAGACCTTGATCAATTTTAAGGAAGCTTTATTGTTTGCATTTCTTGGGGTCTTAAAAATTCGAGGAGAGGTCAATTGTCTGGCATCTGTGACAGGGGCTTCCAGGGACAATTGCGGAGGAACGACTTACGGGCTGTAAAATACCAGTACCACAATAGTCGAGAATATTTCTATTTTTGCCACCTGATAAACCCAAATATTAAACATGAAAGAATTACTCAAAAAATTTGAGAACCAACAGCCGGAAATTGTTTTTGAATGGAGTGACAGTGAATCAGAGGCGGAAGGCTGGGTAGTCATCAACTCGCTCCGGGGAGGTGCAGCGGGAGGAGGAACAAGGATGCGTAAAGGTCTTGACAAACGGGAAGTGGAATCCCTTGCCAAAACGATGGAAGTAAAATTCACTGTCTCGGGACCGTCTATTGGTGGTGCAAAGTCAGGAATCAATTTTGATCCAAATGACCCCAGAAAAGACGAGGTGCTGAAACGCTGGTACAGGGCGGTAATGCCCTTGCTCAAAAACTATTATGGCACTGGTGGTGACCTCAATATAGATGAAATCCATGAAGTAATTCCAATCACAGAATCCTACGGACTATGGCATCCACAGGAAGGTGTGGTAAATGGTCATTTCCATGCTACTGAGCCTGAAAAAATCCGAAAAATCGGTCAGCTGCGTCAAGGTGTTTCCAAAGTTTTAGAGGATCCATTGTACACACCCAATGGTCCGAAAAAATATAAAGTTGCAGATATGATTACGGGCTTCGGGGTAGCAGAAGCAGTCAGACACTATTACAAGATTTGGGGAGGAAATATTCAGGGGAAAAGAGCTGTTATACAGGGCTGGGGAAATGTGGGTGCTGCAGCAGCCTGCTTTCTTGCAGTAGAGGGTGTCAAGATTGTCGGTATTATAGATAAAGAGGGGGGATTGATCAATCAGGAAGGCTTTACCCTGGATGAAATAAGGGAATTGTTTGTGAAGAGAAAAGGAAACAAACTGGTTGCAGATGAATTGATTCCTTTTGAGGAAGTCAATGACCGCATATGGGATTTAAAGAATGAGATTTTTATACCTGCTGCTGCCTCAAGATTGATAAATAAAATCCAGGCAGAAAGAATGGTCCACGCCGGATTGGAAGTAATCAGCTGTGGTGCCAATGTACCTTTTGCTGATCCCGAGATATTTTTTGGTCCCATTGGCATGTGGGTAGATGAAAAAATTTCACTCCTCCCGGACTTTATCGCCAATTGCGGAATGGCAAGGGTATTCGCCTACCTCATGTCAGACCAAGTTGTACTGACGGATGAGGCTATATTTACTGATGTCAGTGAAACAATTTCGAAAGCCTTAAAAACAACTTTTGAGAGAAATACCGAAAAAACAGGACTTGCCATGACTTCTTTGGAAATAGCCTTGGAGCAACTTGTATAATCATATTACCAATCATCAGCCAAGAGGGATTAAATTAAAATAATTCCTCTGGTGGGTGATTTTTTATGTAGCGCTTTTCATGCAAAAATAGTAGTTTAGCAAAAGTAAAATCATAATTTGTAGTTTGAATTGATTCGATAATCAGGTTTTCGGAAATCATAATAGTTAAAAAAAAGCCCTTAATTTTAATTGGATGAAGAATCTTATTCCTGTTTTTGTAGTGGTTTTTGGGATATTGTATTTTTCAGGTATCCCACAAGTATTTGCTCAAGCAGATCCCCAGATAGAAATAACCGATCAGGAGAGTGAAAGTGATCAGGTAGCAGGTCTGACAGAACATATCTATGATGATTCCGAAGAACACCATGAGATTGCACCGCTTTGGCTGGTCATCCCTTTTGTTGCCCTATTGCTGATGATTGCCACAGGTCCTTTGTTCTACGAACATTTCTGGCACCACAATTACCCCAAGATTGCTGTTGGACTTGCAATATTAGTCGTGTCCTATTATTTGTTTATACTCCACAACGTGCATGGCCCTGTTCATGCCATGGCGGAATATGTGCAATTTATTGCACTTTTGGCTTCTCTGTATATCGCTTCGGGAGGCATTTTGATAGAGGTTGACAAAAAAGCCACCCCAATGGCAAATGTCACGCTTTTGCTTATAGGCGCACTTATCTCCAATCTAATAGGTACTAC
This sequence comes from Aquiflexum lacus, assembly GCF_015476655.1. Taxonomy (GTDB): domain Bacteria; phylum Bacteroidota; class Bacteroidia; order Cytophagales; family Cyclobacteriaceae; genus Aquiflexum; species Aquiflexum lacus. The sequence goes on along the minus strand of NZ_JABFHF010000005.1, from coordinate 242,992 downwards.
AGGTGCTTCCATGCTACTTATCAGACCATTTATCAGGTTAAACAAAGGGAATATCCAACCATATCATATCATTTTCTTTATTTTTATGGTCAGCAACATCGGTGGCTCTTTGACACCTATTGGTGATCCCCCATTGTTTCTTGGATTCTTAAAAGGAGTCCCTTTCTTCTGGACTTTGGAATATAACTGGCCTGCTTGGATTTTAGCACTGCTTATTTTGTCTACTATATTTTATTTTATAGATAAAAAATTCGGTAAAGCCATCGAAGAAGATCTCATAAATACAACTTATACCAATAAATTTGAATTAATCGGATCAAGAAATTTTTTATGGCTTTTGGTTGTCATTGGTTCAGTGTTCTTAGATCCTAATGTAATTGATTGGGTTCCTGCAATACATTATGATGGGCAGAAATTTTCTTTCATCAGAGAAATCATCATGTTATCAGTGGCTTATTTGAGTTTCAAATTTGCAGACCAAAAAGCCATCAAAGGCAATGAGTTTAATTTCGAACCTATAAGGGAAGTGGCATTCATATTTATTGGGATTTTCGGAACCATGATGCCTGCACTTGAACTTGTCGGCAACTTTGCAAAGTCTCCTGAAGGTGCCGCTATCATTACCCACAATACCCTATATTGGGGTACCGGAATTCTTTCAGGGTTTTTGGACAACGCACCGACATACCTGAATTTCCTGGCTGCTGCTATGGCTTCTCAAGGTGCTGAAATCAGCAACATAGAAAACGTCAGAGATTTTGCTCTAAATAATTACGATGACTCTGCTTTCGAATTAATGGCTATCTCCATAGCAGCGGTTTTCTTTGGTGCAATGACGTATATCGGTAATGGGCCTAACTTCATGGTCAAATCCATCGCAGAGCAGAGCGGTATAAAAATGCCTTCATTCTTTGGTTATGTCATCAGGTTTTCAATACCCATATTGCTGCCTGTACTGATCATTACCTGGCTGGTGTTCTTTGCCTTTGTATAAGGAATATTGGTTTTAAGACCCAGTATTAACCATTGTTAAACACCTGATTCTTGACCACATAAAAAATCCCGGACAAAGATCATTGTCCGGGATTTGCATTTGGTTGCTTAGCGAACCAGAACCATCAATAATAATTGATGGCAGCAGTAATGATCATTTTATTGGGTTTGAGAAATACAACCTTCTGCATGGTCTCCACGACATAATTATCAAGTTTACCTGTCAGACTTTGATTGTAGATTACACCTCTTGTCTCAGAGCTATAAAAGAGATTTTCAGTTCTGGAAACAAATGAAATATCCTTTACCTCTTCCCCATCAAAATTGACTACAATTCTTTTAATTTTACCTTTCTCTCCCGGTTTAAGTTCGTGAATAATGGCCTTTTCACTTCTTCTCGTCTCATATGAACCAGCCAAACTGGAGCTGTTGATATCTGCCTCTATAAAGAACTCAAACTCTCTCAACCATCCATCTGAATCTAATGTCTTTTTGATTTTTTCTTTTTCTCCATTGACAGTTATTTCCTTGGACACACCTTTCCCGTCAAGTTGAAGAGCTTGTACTTCAAAATAATCTTTGAGGGGAAAATATACAGGTTCAGACAAACCGGGTTTGTTTTCACCTACGGAGCATCCAATGACTAAAAACCCAATAGAAATCAGCAACAAATAGTATTTCATAATTACAATAATTTTTTGAGTTGGCTTTAAATAACAAAGAATTCAATTCCTGAATGGATTGAATTCTTTGTCTGCAAATGTAATAGAAATTACAATAGTATATCTCCAGTCATTTCGGAAGGAATAGACACTCCCATCAGTGTAAGGATAGTCGGCGCAAGATCACCTAATTTCCCATCCTTGATTTCAAAATTATCATTTTTGTCCACCAAGATACATGGTACTAGGTTAGTGGTATGAGCGGTGTTGGGACTCCCATCTTCATTGATCATCATGTCACTGTTGCCATGGTCGGCAATCACAATGGTCGTGTAACCACTTTCCAAAGCTTGCTCGATCACTTGTCTTGCACATTCATCAACTGTTTCACATGCTTTGACAGCTGCTTCAAATACCCCCGTATGACCGACCATATCAGGATTTGCAAAATTAAGACAAACAAAATCAACTTCTTTTCTCCTTAGTTCTGTCTTTATTTTATCCGCTATTTCAAAAGCACTCATTTCGGGCTTGAGGTCATAAGTCGCCACTTTGGGAGATGGACATAAAATCCTGCTTTCCCCTTCAAATTCCTTTTCCCTTCCTCCGGAAAAAAAGAATGTCACATGTGGGTATTTTTCGGTTTCGGCTATCCTAATCTGCTTCCTTCCATTGCGGGCCAGTACTTCGCCTAATGTATTGTTCAGATTGTCTTTTTCAAAAAGAACCTTGATGCCTTTGAAGGTTTCGTCGTAATTGCTGAAGGTAATATAATTGAGATTAAGTTTTTTCATGTTGAAATCCTCAAAATCAGTCTGGGTCAACACCTGAGTGATTTCTCTTCCCCTATCTGTCCGGAAGTTAAAACAAACCACCACATCGCCACTTTCAATTTTTGCCAATGGTTTGCCTTCTTCATCTACTTGAATGATTGGCCTGATGAACTCATCCGTGACACCATTACTGTAGGATTTGACTATGGAAGCTATAATATCTTTGGATTTTTCTCCTTCTCCATGTACTAGTGCATCATAGGCCAATTTTACCCTTTCCCATCTTTTGTCCCTGTCCATGGCATAATACCTGCCAACGACAGAAGCAATCTTACCCACCGAATGCTGAAAGTATTCGTTCAGTTCGCTTAAGTAATGCAATCCGCTCTTTGGATCTGTATCTCTGCCATCTGTAAAAGCATGGACAAATACTTTGGGAAGCCCGTGGTATTTGGCCGCATCACATAGACCTTTCAGGTGGGCGAGATGGGCATGGACTCCACCATCGGAAACCAAGCCGATAAAATGAACTTTTTTACTTTCCCTTTTGGCATAAGCAAAGGCCTCTACCAAAACAGGGTGGTGGTTTAAGTTACCCTCAATTACGGCCTTATTTATCTTGACAAGGTCCTGATACACTACCCTACCTGCTCCTATGTTCATGTGGCCAACTTCTGAATTGCCCATTTGACCTTCAGGAAGCCCAACTGCAAGGCCCGATGCTTCCAATTTCGAATGGGGATATTTCTTGTATAAGCTATCCACGAAAGGCGTTTTGGCCTTGTCGATTGCGGATACTTCCGGATTGGTAGCGATGCCCCAACCATCCAATATCATTAAGATTACTTTTTTATTCATGTTCAAACAAAAATTTAAAAATCAATAAAATTCTAAATTGAACCGTAAAAATGATTATTCTTTGCTAAGGGGACAAAATTCCAGCTAGATTAATTTTTATTAATCAGGAAAATCTGAGTACGAATTACAGAAATTAGTGGACAACTACTTTTTTCAAAAAAAAAAGGATTTACAGTTTCATATTGGCTTAATTTTTGAAGTTATCGGGTTCATGAAAAAAATAATTGCCCTTCTTACTTTGAGTGTGCTACTTTTTATGCAGTCGAATGCAAGTGATTTCAGGCCGATTCTGTTCAATCTCACTGACGTTACTGTATATTTCAAAACAGGTTCCAGTAAAGATCTTGCAAAATATTTTGACCAAGCTATCAACCTGAATATCAACGGTCATCAAGGTGATTATTCCAAAAATCAAGCTGAGTTCATCCTAAAAGATTTCTTTATAAAATACCCCCCCACTGATTTTAAAATCCTTCATAAAGGCGGCAGCCCGGGGCCTACCATGTTTTTTGTAGGCTCTTACACTACCGATACCGATCAGTTTAGGATATTGATCAAAGGGGCAGATAAAGGTGACCTGATGAAAATTTACAGTTTGGAAATTATAAAAATGAGATTTTAAATCACACCCACACTTTATTTTTTAATTTTGAGGCGTGGAAAATATAGGTTATTTAAGTCCGGAAAAAATACATCAATTTATTCAAATGGCGCTGACTGAAGATGTCGGTTCTGGCGACCATTCTTCCTTGGGATCCATCCCAAAAGGAAAACAGGGACAGGCTCAGCTGATTATCAAAGAAGATGGCGTCATAGCGGGTCTGCAGTTGGCTGGAATGATTTTTAATCAATACGACCCAACATTGGCAGTAGAAATGCTTTTAAGGGATGGGGAGAAAGTTGCAGCAGGTCAAATAGGATTAAAGGTAAAGGGTGCTGCTGCTTCTATTTTGACAACTGAAAGACTGGTGCTCAATTGCATGCAGCGAATGAGTGGAATAGCCACCAAAACATCCCAACTTAATCAATTGATCGCTCACACAAAGGCAAAATTGATGGACACCCGGAAAACTACACCGAATTTTCGGTTGATGGAAAAATGGGCAGTTATTTTGGGCGGAGGGATCAACCACCGTTTTGCATTATACGACATGGTCATGCTCAAGGACAACCATATTGACTTTGCAGGCGGGATTCGAAATGCCATTACCTCAACCAAAAATTACCTAGCTTCCAACAACCTTGATTTGAAGATAGAGGTTGAAACCAGGAATCTCAATGAAGTCAAAGAAGTCCTTGCAACAGGAGGTATAGACTATATCATGCTGGACAATATGGATTATCCTACCATGAGAGAAGCTGTCAAATTAGTGGGCGGGAAATACCCACTAGAAGCTTCGGGCGGTATTACAGAATCAACTTTGAAAGATGTAGCTGAGTGTGGGGTGGATTATATTTCCGTAGGTGCGTTGACCCATCAGGTAAAAAGTATGGATATCAGTCTAAAAGCTTATTGATGGATTGTTTCTTCAGTGCTTTTTATGGATGTCACTATTCTGCCATAACAATTAAAATATCAAAAGGGACCTGAGGAAAAAAATTCCTCAGGTCCCTTTTGATATTTTATTTTAGTTTTTTGAAGCAAAATCAGGATAAGCCTGCATGCTGTGTTCGTTGATATCGAGACCTTCCAATTCCTCTCTTTCATCTACGCGTATACCAATCGTTCTTTTCATCGAGAAGAATATCAGCCAACTGGTCGCAAAACAAAATGCTCCTACCACGCCTATCCCAATCAATTGGGAAAGCACTTGCTGGAACCCTGCAAGATTCCCGAAAAGACCCACTGCCAAAGTTCCCCAAATACCTCCAATCAAGTGAACAGATATCGCACCTACAGGGTCATCGATTTTAATTCTGTCAAAAAACACAACTGCAAAAACCACCAATGTACCGCCTACAAACCCGATGATAGCAGCCTCACCAACGCCCATCTGGTCTGCCCCTGCCGTAATTCCCACCAATCCTGCAAGAATTCCATTGAGTACCATCGTGATGTCGTAAGTCTTAAATTTCAGATAAGACGCAATCAATGCCCCAAAAGCACCGGCAGCACCGGCAATTGCCGTAGTGACAAAAACCAAAGAAACAGTGCCGGGATCAGCAGTCAAAACCGAGCCACCATTGAATCCAAACCAGCCAAACCAAAGCAAAAATACCCCAATGGTAGCCATAGGAATATTGTGCCCAGGGATGGCCTTCATACCGGATTCGGTATATTTACCCAATCTTGGTCCCAATAGAAAAGCTCCAACAAGTGCACCCCATCCCCCAACTGAATGGACAATGGTAGATCCTGCAAAATCATAAAAAGGGATATCCATGGAATCAAGAAATCCCCCTCCCCACTTCCACATCCCGACGATAGGATAGCAAATTCCTACATATAGAATTGAGAAAAATATAAAAGGTCCCAATTTAACCCTTTCTGCCACCGCTCCAGAAACGATGGTCGCAGCTGTAGCTGCAAACATGGCCTGAAAAATAAAATCTGTGAAAAAGGTATATCCCTCATTATAGGCAAAGGTGTCCCAACCTTCAGGTAAAGTTATTCCAATACCAGCCAATCCGAAAAAACCACCTGCAAAATCATCCCCGGGATACATGAGGTTGAAACCGATAAAGGCGTAAGTCAAAAGTCCTATAGCAGGAATAATCGTATTTTTGAAAAGAATATTGACTGTGTTTTTGGCCCTCGTCAGTCCTGCTTCGAGACTGGCAAAGCCCAAGTGCATGATAAAGACCAAAATGGTGGCCACCATCATCCACAGGTTATTGATTGTAAACATTTCTTGATTCATAGGTTTGATAGGTTAGTGTATTGTAATAAAATTTTGATGTATGAAACCGAATTTTAGAGTTAGATTTTAGCATAATATTTTCTATTAGCTTGCCCCCCCTTTTCACATCCCCCTTCCCGCATCTCGCATCTGGCTTCTTATTTCTTGGCTCTTGTTTCTTGATTCTTGTTTCTATAATGCTTCCTCACCAGTATCACTGTTTCTGATTCTGTAGGCTTCCAAGGCTTCGTAGATAAATATCTTCCCATCACCGACTTCGCCTGTTTTACCCATTTTCAGGATACAGTCCACTACGGGTTCCACCAAATCCTCCACCGTCACTATTTCAAGTTTTGTTCTTGGAATATAGGAGGGTTCATATGCAACCCCTCTATAGGTCTGTTGCCTTGCGTGTTCCATACCCATGCCCTTGACCTCGTAGAAGGTGAGGAATTTCACGCCCAATGCCGCGACACAGGTATAGATCTCCTCAAATTTGGATGTTCTAATGATTGCTTCGATTTTTTTCATTTTTTTCAATTTAAATGGCGATTTGTTAGAAAAGCAGTGCTAATGTAAAAGAAAAAGTAATAAAAAAGTATTTCAAGATTATTTTTGAACCTGATTTTATAAAAATTTACATTATTTTTAATTAACAGGCATATTTTTAACCCTATTTTAAATACTTTCATGAAAATTTCTATAAAACCAAGTGATATAGAAACCTTATTCTAAAAATAGTGATCTTTATCAGAGGATTCTGAGTTTAGAAATAATAGTACTCTGGCTTTGTATCTTTCATGAAAGCAGTAATTTTGAAGATTAATTAAAAATAACTTTATGGAAATCAAACCAACACTTTTGGTCCTCGCAGCAGGAATGGGAAGTAGATATGGAGGAAATAAACAAATTGACGGCTTTGGCCCCAATGGAGAAACCATCTTAGAATATTCCATTTATGATGCCATCAGGGCAGGTTTTGGAAAGGTAGTGCTGATTGTAAGAGAAGAAATTCTTGAAATGACGAAAGAACTGCTATTGCCCAAGCTGGAAGGAAAGATTGAGGTTGACTTTGTACTTCAGGCGCTCAACAGTTTTGTGCCCAGCAAATTTCAACATCCCGATAGGGTGAAACCTTATGGCACCGCACATGCTGTATTATGCGCCAAGGACGCCATTGCAGAACCTTTTGCGGTTATCAATGCGGATGATTTTTATGGCAAAGAAGCTTTTGAAGTAATCAGTAAATTCCTGACCAATGGCGTACAGCCCAATCTACATGCCATGGTAGGCTATGCCATCCAAAATGTATTGTCAGATCACGGAACTGTCAGCCGAGGCGTCTGCAGCATGAACGATGCCAATCAACTGGTAGGCATGGTAGAAAGAACCGCCATCGCAAAGGACGGAGGAAAAATTCTTGCTAAAGGTGATGGAGAAGTGATCGAAATCAAAGAAGGAACTCCAGTTTCAATGAATTTTTGGGGATTTCATCAAGCCGTTTTTTCGGACATTGAGGAAATGTGGCATAAATTCCTACCCGCAAATCAGGAAAACCTCAAATCCGAATTCTATATCCCAACCGTTGCCAACAATTTGATTCAATCAGGAAAAGCTGCCTTCGAAATTTTAGAAGGCGGAAAAACCTGGTTCGGCGTCACCTATACAGAAGATAAACCTATAGTCATTGACTCCTTGAAAAGGATGCATGAAACTGGTGAGTATCCGGAGAATCTTTGGGGGGTTGCTCAGTCGCAGTAGGCAGATTTCAGTAGGCAGTCGCAGTGGGCAGTTTGCCTTAGCAAACATAACCAAACACATAACATTAAACCTAAACTGATCATTGATCTCTTACACAAACTGGAAACTGCCTACCGAAAACTGATCACTGAATTTTGGACAAGACCTCAAAGGCTTCATCTCCAGGCCTAGGGGCGTTGACGTCGATGATTTTATTGTCTTTCCCGATAATCAGGTAGCGGGGAATACCCCAAACCTTAAAGTATTGCATGATTTCTGCCTGAAATCCTTTTCCTGCAAAAAGATGAGTTCCCCTCATGGGATTTTTGCTGAGGTAATTTCGCCAAGGTTCTTCCTTTTCATCTATGGAGATGTACATCAGAACCACATCCTCCTTATCCCTCAACTTTGTTTCAAATTCCGGGGTTTTGGTCCTGAAGGTGTTGATGCATGGGCCGCACCAGCTCGCCCAAAGATCCAGGTAAATGATCTTATCTTTGAAATCTGCAAGACTCACCTGATTTCCTTCCAGATCAACAAATGAAAAATTCTCTACCTCTGCACCGGCCCTAAGCTTTTCTATCGAAATCAAACCAGCATCCAAATTCCCGATGTGCATGGATTGCGGATACGCCCTTTTAAAACCCTCTACCTGACTTTTGTTTTTGTCATAACCACCTGTTAGCATCATCATGTCGTTCTGTATCAAGGCGGCCATAAACATTTCCTTTTTTGGCTCTTCCAATTCTTCAACAAAAGCGGCTACCTGCTCATTGGGCATACCAAAAGGAATTCCCAACGCTCCATGAACACTCATCATCATGGATCTTGCAAGGTCATCTGATAGTTCCAGAATTGAAGTTTCAAGCCCTGTATCTCCAAAGAACTTTTCCAAAAACAACAGCTTTTCGGAGGTATCCAATTCCTGGCCCCTATCCAAATATAGATCTCCCAATTGGACAAGCATGGTATTGGTAAAAACCTTGGCCTGCTCTTTTTCAGAAATTTCCAAACCTGATGCATTTTCCTCTAAATATCCGTCTAGCTCTTTTTTGATCTGCTTTACAAAATTGATGTAATCCTCAGCCGGAGGAAGTTCATCTACATCATACAAAACTGCCGCAACTTTTCCATAGAGATCATTTTGGACATAATTTTCAAGCCCATTCATATAATCCAAATAGGCCTGTGTCGGCGCTTGTCCATGGACATTGGCACTTACAAATACTAATAAAATCAGGTAAAGAAACTTTTTCATCATCGAAGGTATATTCATGAAAGGTAGTGATATTGGATTCAACTTTACACTTAAGTTTTAAATGTAGGAATCAGTTATAGAATAATTATTATTTTTGAGGATATTCAATCGATTACCCTTTCCAAACCCCTTAAACCATGAAAAAGTTATTCTTTTCCACCACTCCATTTCTCCAGGATTTGGGATTAGCTATATTGAGGATTTCAACATCCCTGATGCTGGTCACACACGGTTGGGCAAAAATAGAAAATTTCAGTGAAAGACTGACCACTTTCAGCGATCCCATAGGCTTAGGTCCTGCTGCATCTTTACAATTGGTCATTTTCGCCGAATTCTTTTGTGCCATTTTACTCGCCTTGGGTTTTCTATCCAGATTAACCTTGATTCCTCTGATCATTAATATGGCAGTGATCTCCTTTGTGGTGCATGGGGATGACCCCTTTTCAAACCAAGAGAAAGGCTTACTGTTTTTGGTCATTTTTGTTTTCTTGATGTTTGCAGGACCTGGAAAATATTCTGTTGATGCTCAGATAATCAAAAACGGATCTTATTGATCCCAGTTTCCAATCTCACCATCTTTGACCAGGAAAAAACGACTTTCTGCCCCAATTCCAGCCAGAATTTCTTTTGACCGTTCGGGCCTTGCATCCGAAATGAACAACTGTCCGAATCTATGATCAGCCACAAGATTCATCAGCTTCCCGATCCTATTGTCGTCCAATTTGTCAAAAATATCATCCAACAGTAATATCGGTTTGGTCTTTTTGTGGGTCAAAAAAATCTGAAATTGAGCCAGCTTCAAGGCTATGACAAAGGATTTCTGTTGACCTTGGGATCCGAATTTTCTGATGGGATAGCCTTCGATTTCAAAAACAAAATCGTCTTTATGGATACCCATATTGGTCCTTTTCAGTAAAAAGTCCTTTTGCGCACTGGCTTTGAATTCTTTTTCAAACTCAGCACCTGAACAATGGGTTTCATAGGCCACCCCTATTTGCTCTTGATTGTCAGATATAATATTATAAAACTCCTTCAATATGGGATAGTATTCTTCGAGAAAGGATTTCCTCGCAGTTGCTATTTTTTTGGAAAGACTGATTATTTCCCGGTCATAGGGTTCAATAAAGGCACTGTCCCAGCGGCCTTTATCCGCAAACTGTTTGATGAGTGCATTTCTTTGTTTCAGAAAATGTTGATACCTGACCAACTGATCCAAATATTGCTTATCCATCTGACAGAGCATGTTGTCAAAAAACCTTCGTCTCTCCTCACTGCCGTCTTTGATCAGTCCGGTATCATCAGGGGCAATCATCACCACAGGCAGTAAGCCCACATGATCACTCATCTTCTCAATGGCTTTCCTGTTTTGTAAAAGCTGCTTTTTTTTCCCACTTTCAAAAATACAGCGCACTTCTATTTCCTTTCCTTCCAGGTCAAAATCTCCAAAAACCGTAAAAAAATCTTTGTTATGCAGGATATTGAGCATGTCCACCCCATTGATCGCGCTTTTGGTCAGACATAGATAATGTATGGCGTCCAAAAGATTGGTTTTACCACTGCCATTGATGCCTACAAAACAATTGATTTCGCTGGAGAACTGTACCTCGGCCTTCTGATAATTCTTAAACTGTTGCAGGCGGATATTTTTCAGGTACATGTTGCCTAATCTGTAAGGTTTTTGACTATTTTCGCAATCGGCCTTAAAATTCAGCCGTTTTGATTATATTTGAGGCCTAATTTAGCATATTTTATTATAATCGATATGGCAAAAAAGAGTACTGCTACCAAAGCAAAAGCAAAATATTCCAAAGAAACTTATGCGTATTGGTACGAAAGCATGCTGTTGATGAGGCGGTTTGAAGAAAAAGCAGGTCAACTATACGGACAGCAAAAAATAAGAGGTTTCTGCCACTTATATATCGGACAGGAAGCCTGTGCTTCAGGTGCAATCACTGCCTTGACAAAAGACGATAAGTGGATCACCGCTTACAGAGACCATGCCCATCCACTTGGCTTGGGAACTGACCCGGGTGCAGTGATGGCCGAACTTTTTGGCAAAGTCACAGGCACCACCAAAGGAAAAGGTGGTTCGATGCACATTTTTGACAAAGAAAGAAATTTCATGGGCGGTCATGGAATCGTTGGAGCGCAAGTTCCTATGGGCCTGGGAATCGGTTTCGCAGAAAAATATCAAGGAACAAAAAATCTTTGCATCTGCCATATGGGAGATGGAGCTGTAAGACAAGGAGCTGTTCATGAGGCCCTGAATCTTGCCATGCTATACAAAACCCCTGTGATTTTCGTGATAGAAAACAATGGTTATGCCATGGGAACATCTGTAGCAAGAACCTCCAATGTCACGGAGCTTTATACTATCGGTGAAGCTTATGACATGCCTTCATTCCCTGTGGATGGCATGAGTGTGGAAGCTGTGCATGAAGCAGTAGCAGAAGCAGCCGAAAGAGCGAGAAAAGGAGATGGTCCAACCCTCTTGGAATTCAGGACTTACAGGTACAAAGGACATTCCATGTCTGATCCACAGAAATACAGAACCCGAGAGGAAGTAGAGGAATACAAAGGACGTGACCCCATCGAGCAAGTAAAGAAAACCATCATGGACAATAAAATCCTCACAGAGGATGAAATTACCGCAATCGATAAAAAGGTCAAAAAGCAAGTTGAAGATGCCGTGAAGTTCGCCGAAGAATCCCCTTGGCCTGACGGACAGGACGCCTTTAAGGACGTCTACAAACAAGAGGATTATCCTTTTGTTATGGAGTAAAACTATTTTGACATCTCAATACATAAACCATCGTTGCGGAAGTGACGTTGGTTTTTTTTTGGTTGGATTAAAAAAAATGTAAAATTTAAGTTGTAAGAAAAATTACGCCAAACAAATGGGAAATAATTCTAGGAACTTGATGCCTACATATATGCCAACAAATCTTTCCGGATTTTAACAGAAAGCTATTATGATTGTTAACAGCGATAATTTAATTATCATATTTGATGAAGTCCTTAATTACTTTCTTCCAACAACTCATCTACAAACAGGTAAAAGGCAGAAGGGACATATAAAAGGTTAAGTGGCTTTGTAATACTATGCCCTTCATCAGAGGCTTCAATATACCACACAGTTTTGCCTTCATTTTTTAGGGCCTCCACCATTTGTCTGGATTCGTTGACATTGACCCTTGAGTCATTGGCTCCCTGATAAATAAATATGGGAATATTGATTTTTTCAAGATTGTTTAAAGGTGATATCTTTTCAAGAAATTCCCTGATTTCTGGAACTTGAATATCTCCATACTCAATTTTGTCTGCATCCTTTAATATTTCATTGCTGCTCTGGCTACTTGTGATAAAATTTGCCATCCCAAAAAAATCGACAGCGCCCAATATTCTGTCTGAATAATGAACCGCTGAGGCCAAAGCCATATATCCTCCATAGGATGCTCCAAATACAATTACCCGATTTTCATCAAGGTCCGGGTGTGCTTTAATCCAATCCAATAATGCGCCAATGTCTTTTACCGCGTCCTCACGTTTCAATCCATTGTCCAAGTCGGTAAAAGTACTTCCAAAACCTGTAGATCCCCGAACATTAGGCGCCAGAAAAGCAATTCCTTTTGTCAGTAAAGGATACCATTGCGGCATACGTTCTATCGTCATTTGGGCCATAGGGCCACCATGGATATCAATGATAACCGGGTATGGTTTTTCAAAATTTGCCGGTGGTTTGTGATAATAAGCAGTTATGTTTCTTTTTTTACCTGTTAATGAATCGATATCAAAAGTAGGGTAATGGATAATTTCAGGATTGGGTAAATCCTCATCCGAAGTAAAATCTGTCCATTGTATCAACTCTTTGGTTTCCAGGTCATAACTATAAATATTAGTTGAATTGTTGACAGTTGTCAATCCAAAGCCAATTATAGCATCTCTCTTTCTATTGAAAGTAACATTCTCAACATTTCCAAAAGGCAAATTAGGTATGGTTTCGAGTTTACCGTTTCTCAAGTCGTAAAAATAAACTTGTTTTTGTCCATCCTCATTTACTGTAAAACTCAGCCAATTGCCATCAGGCGAATTGAATACTGTAGAAATATCCCAATTGAAATCCGCTAATAGGAGACTATCCCTGCCTGTATTGAGGTCATATTGATGGAGTTTTTGAAAATCGGATAAATAGGTACTTGCGAAAAACAACTTCTCTCCTTCTTCACTCCACTCAAGCCTATCGAAATTGGCTTTTACGGTGGTATCTATGGCAAGAGGAATCAATTCGGCAGTCTCTAGGGTTAAAATATAGGGTTGTTTTTCGGTTGCTGAGATGTACTTTCGCACGGAAATTTGTTTTCCATCAGGAGACCAATCGTCTATTGTCCATAAACCTTCCATTTCCAAAATCAATTCTTCTTTTCCGGGTTCATTTGGATTCTGACGATATAAATCATAGTTTTTTGATCCGGGTTTATTTTTTTGATAGAGAATCCATTCACCGGAAGGGTGATACCTAGGTGCCACATTTTTATCTTCTCCGGGAGTAAGCAAGGTAGATTTACCAGTTTCCCTATTATATAGGTACAGTGCAAACTGCTCATCTCCGTCTTTATCCTTCGCATATACTAATTCCTTTTTATCAAGATTGGGATTTCCGATAAGTCTTGCGGTATTTTTAGGGATTTCTTCTACAGGAAGCAATTCCATTCCTGGACCATCGATACTATAAAGTACAGGATTGAAATTATCTAATTTATGAACAAGAATTCTATTTCCATCACCTGCTAATGACCAGCCTGCATACCGCATTAAATTTTCAGACTGATCGAGTGTCTTTACTGTTTTCAACCCATAGCTTAGTGGAATTCTTGGCACATTTTCAGTGGAAATTGCCGGGGACTTTGGGATTCCGGTAATTGCCAAGACAATTGCCACAAATAAGATCAAACCAAAAACAAACAGGCCAAGCCATTTCAATATTTTTTTCATGTCGTAATATTTTTTTTTGATGGATCACAACTCGTATTTCACTGAAAACCTGCATGGAATATCACTGCTAGATAATCGTTCCTCAGAGTCGCTTGTCTTCATCTTGGATTCATATAATTTTTTGTTTATAAAAGAATTTTTAAGATAAAGCATTTTCCAAAAAATGGCAATCCCTGAAATCAGGGATATTTAATCAGTTAGAGATTTTCTTCCCAAGCCTTGATGTTTTATCTCCTTACAAAAAGCTGAATCATCCCCCACTGGGTGTAATTTGCAATTACACCCTTCTATCCATTTGAGCTCTATTACCTGCTAGGTTCTATATTTAGTCAGATGCTCCACCACCGCTTTTTCCACTTCAGGATAATTGGTCTGCATCAGCCAATGACCTCCATCCAATGCCAGAAAAGTGTAATCTCCTTGCATATACTTATGGTTATATTCAACTGCTGTGGTACCATTAGCCAAATCATGTTTGCCCCAAATAAATAAAGTGGGTGTTGTAATCTCTCCAATGGCTTGCCTTTTTCCTCCTCTAAAATTTGCCCGGTAATAATTTAAGGCGGCCGTTAAGGTTTGTTTTCTTCCAAATACAGTGAGGTAGTTATTCAACTCTTCAGGGGAACTGTGTTTCCATAATTTTCTGAATTTTTCGAAATTATTCTTTCGTAATATGATTTCAGGAATAAAGGGCAGTAAAAACCAGCCTATGCAACGACTCTTCCTTTTTTGTTCCTGATCTGTTTTAATGGCTTTGCCAAGTGCCCAGGAATGCGGTACCGATAGCGCGGTCCAACTGATGATTCTTTCGGGCTGCTGATAGACAACATTCCAGCCTATCCCCGCCCCCCAATCGTGTCCAATCAGGTGAAATTATTTGCCTGTATGGCATCTGCCATATTCAGGATATCTTCGCTCAACTCTTTTACGGTATAGTTTTTTACTCCTTTTGGGCAGGCATGCTGACTGTAGCCACGCATATCCATTGCCAGACAATAAAATCCCATGGCGGAAAGTTTGTCCATTAAATTGATCCACATAAATGAAGTCTCAGGAAATCCATGAAGCAGAATGATCAACTCGTTTTTTTTCATCCCCCGAAACCCGGCAGTCAAATTCCAAATCCCCAACTTTAATCTGCTTGATTCTTTGCATTTTTCAATTTGCGGTTAATGTGTGCATGATTCCCCAGCCTGCTAAAATAAACATAAATAGGACCTCTGGAGATCCTTCGTACCTACCATTGACAGATTTTGAAATCGAGTGTTTAGAACTACAGATAGCATTAAATCTATAATAAAACTTTGCCTTGTCACCTCGACGTCAGGAGAGGTCTGCAGCCCGCCTTGATGTCATTTTCCTTTCTGTAAATGCTAATTTTCATAACTACCATTGACGTAAACCGGAGCTGCTGTAGGTAGGGAAAACCTGATGGCATTTTCTTCCTTAGAATTTCCTGTATTTTCCTCCCAAAAATTTATTTGCTTTTCTTTCGGAAAAACGGGCTTTTTTGCTGTTCCAATGAAGGGTTTTATTCGGAAATCTTCCCGCTATCACCCCGAGAAGAATGGTTTCGGTCAGTCGGGCGGAGTATTCAAAAGGCGCACTGCATTTCCCTTTTCCCAAACAGGCATCCACAAACTGATGGTAATGCTTTTTGCTTTCTCCTTCATAATCCTTGACCGGAGCACCGAGATTAAAAGGTGCCACATCAAATTTCTGGTATTTCCCATCGACAATCAATCGGGGAAGTTCCATAAAGTGCGGCAAAAGTAACCTACCTTTTTCACCCATAAACATGGCCCCTTGCTCAGGTAGTGTATCCCCATTGGGAAGTTGCAGGTCTTCATGGGCCGCAGGGGCTCCGGAACCATCGTACCATACCCACTTGAGTGACTCAGCGGTATACGGGGTGGCAGGAAATTCATAAGTCACTATGTTGTTTTCAGGGAATCCAAATCCGGTAGGTTTTCTGCAGTCATTGTGGATGGTACGGGGGACATCCAACTGCAGGGCATTGTAGGGTGTATCGAAAATGTGCACGCCCATATCCCCAAGGGTACCGCAACCGAAATCCATGATTTTTCTCCAGTTTCCAGGATGGTAGAGCCCTTCCTTATAAGATCGCTTGGGGGCTGTGCCAAGCCAGAGATTCCAGTCCAAGTGATCCGGAACAGGATCAGCTCCCACAGGTTCCGGGCCATCAAATCCCCAGTTTTTGGGAGACCAGGCCCGTACGGTATGCACTTTGCCGATGGTCCCGGATTGGATAAGGAGGGTGGCCAGTTCGTAATCGTAGAAAGAGTGGACCTGAATGCCCATCTGCGTGACCAAATTCTTTTCTTCAGCCATTTTCTTCATGGCCCTTGCTTCCGTCACATGGTGGGTAAGCGGTTTTTGACAATAGACTGGCTTGTTCATTTCCATGGCCATCAATGATGCCGGCGCATGACTATGATCGGGGGTCGAAACGACCACGGCGTCAAACTCATTCTCCAATTCCTTGAGCATCTGACGGTAGTCAGCATAGGTCTTGGCCTTGGGATAAAGGGCTTTGGTCTGTGTCAGCATGTTGCTGTCTACATCGCATAGTCCCACTACTTCCACCTCAGGATGAGAAGCGATGGCTTCCAAGTCCGCCCTTCCCATTCCGCCCAAGCCTATATGGACTGTTCTCAATCTGCCAGCGGCTTTGGCTTGTGCCAAGATGGATGGGGCCAAAGCCAAACCTGCGGCTCCTAAAGCAGACTTTTTCAAAAAGTCCCTTCGGTCTATCACTTGAAAATTTTTCTTCATCGGGTTATTATTATTTGTTTGTCAAGGGTAATTCTTTGATTCGGATATTGCGGAACCGGAGGACATCTCCATGTCCCAAAAAGCCAATATGGCCACTGCTGCGCTGAAGTCCTGGATGGTCCTTTTGGTCCATTGTTCCGTTTTTGCTTGCTTCCAGGTAATCACCTTCCAGAATGACCGTTCCGTTGAGAATCACCTTTATTCTGGGATGCTCGACGATGACCTCCTGCTGATTCCATTCCCCGGGAGCTTTCAAATAGCCGCGCTTGGCAGGCATGACGCCATATACTGAACCGTGGAATTGATAATCCTCAAGATTGGCATATTTCTCCGCTTCATTGTCCAAAATCTGGAGCTCTTTGCCTACATAAGCGGCATCCCCTTCCAAAGGCGCATGGATGCCAAGACCATTGTTGGCACCTGGCGTCAAGAGAAACTCAAATCGGAATATGAAATTGCCATATTCTTTTTCGGTGAAAAGATTCCCACCTCCACCACCTTTGGGGTCGACGATTATCATCCCGTTTTCAGCACGATATGCTGATTTATTCCCTACCCATCCATCAAGATTCTGCCCGTTGAAAAGCGGGGTAAACTCAGTGTCAGGGATTTCTTGGGCGTTGGTGGTACCAAAGCCAAAGCATATCAATGCAGCGAGGCAAAACAATGTTTTGTTTATCATGGGGAGATTTTTTAATCATTTAATTAAATTGAAAATAATACAAATAAAAATAACTTGTTGAAAAATTTTAAAAAAGGTCATTCAGTCATAAATAAATGCCCCGCTAATTAAGAATTAAACACGCCTACCTGCCACCGCTGAGTGAATTTGCAATTACAGCCTTCTATCCATACCTTCTCGCTAACTACAAATGACAGAATTTCGGAGCGTCATGCTGATCGTAGTGAAAGCCTGTCCCGTCCCGATAGCTACGGGATTAGGGGCATCTCACGAAGTCCGGAAAAAGGATGATTTTGACCAAAAGGGCAAAATATTTTTCCAATAATTCAACCGTCTAATTGTACCGCTGGAGTCCCTCGTGACTACCAATGAGGTGTTAAATGTTTCACGCAACGATCGCAGCGAATTCGCGGCGGACGCGACGTGAAAACAAGTGTCATTACTTTTCTGAATGTTTTTAAAATATTGGGAACTCGGGATGATGCCTGCCTGCCCACACTGGGTGTAATCTGCCATTACCCCCCTCCTATCCATTTGGCCTCTATTACCGGCTATATTCTATATTTAGTCACATGCTCCACCACCGCTTTTTCCACTTCCGCATAATTGGTCTGCATCAGCCAATGCCCGCCCTCCAAGGCCAGGAAAGTATAGTCGCCTTTCATGTACTTGGGGTTATTTGCCACTGCCGCGGCACCAATGGCCAGGTCATATTTTCCCCAGATCAATAAGGTAGGGGTGGTAATTTCCCCGATGGGCCAGCTTTTTCCGCCTCTGAAATTGGCACGGTAATAATTCAGGGCGGCGGTTAAGGTCTGCTTTCTTCCAAAAACGGTCAGGTAATTGTCCAACTCTTCCGGGGAACTGTTTTTCCAGAGTTTTCTGAATTTTTCAAAATTTTTCCTGCGGATAATGATTTCGGGAATAAAGGGGAACAGAAACCAGCCTATGTAGCGGCTTTTCTTTTTTTGTTCCGGATCTGTTTTGATGGCCTTGCCCAGTGCCCTGGAATGCGGCACCGATAGGGCTGTCCAACTGAGGATTCTTTCGGGATGCTGATAGACCACATTCCAGCCTACCCCCGCCCCCCAATCGTGACCGATCAGGTGGAATTTAGCCGCCTCTATGGCATCGGCCAAATGCAGGATATCTTCAGTTAACTTTTTTACGGTATAGTTTTTTACCCCCTTGGGGCAGGCATGGGCACTGTAGCCGCGCATATCCGGTGCCAGGCAGTAGAATCCCAAAGCAGCCAGCTTGTCCAACAGGCGGATCCACATAAAAGAAGTCTCCGGAAAGCCATGCAGCAGGATAATGGCCTGATTTTTTGGATCCCCTGCCACCCGGCAGTCAAATTCCAAATCCCCTACTTTAATCTGCCTAATTGCCTGCATTTTTTTGATGGTGTGTCTTGATTTGCTTGAGGTTTTTTTTCGGATTGGAAGGAACCGTAACTTATTGACGCTGACTGACTAAAGTTTTGAAAATCCACTTTTCAAACAATTTTGAGAATGTTGCTTCATTTAATTCGATTTCAATCGTCTTCGGAGTCGTGAAGGAAATTAAATTGTTTGAATAATAAGAAAGGTAGTGGATCAGTTCTGAATTTATTTCAGTTTGGGGAATTAAAGACCCCGATTCCTTAAAAAACTGGTTTTCCAGGGCACTAAGTGTTGTTTTTAGCAGCTTAAATCCATCAGGTGAAAAAAGCGCTTTGACTGAATTCAGTTTTTTATGAGAATATCTGAACATACCTTCTCCCTGATCGCCTATCATTAGCAATCCCAAATTTATCCGCTCTTGAGAAACAGCGGAAACCGGAGTATAAACAATGGAATAGGTGCTTTTCATGGTTTTTTTGTTATTAATGAGATGAATTCCCGGTATGCTTTACTTACCTGAATAATCCAATCTTGAGAAAAGATGTTTTTGGTCAAATTTTTAAAGATTTCATCTTTTTCAAATCCCAATTCCTCTGGCAATCCCTCCACTGGGTGTAATTTGCAATTACATCCTTCTATCCATACAATCAAGTTAGCTATCTGAAGTAAGGCAGGCAATTTACAGATTTAGTAGATTATTAAAGTAACGAAAAAATTAAAAGTAATAAGGAATTTATTCACCTGAAATTTCAATCAAATCAAAATACATTAATCTCATTTAAATCCTGATGACCACAATCAAAAGCCTTGGTCTTGCTTAAGATTTCCTTGCTCAGAACAGA
Organism: Aquiflexum lacus; assembly: GCF_015476655.1. Lineage (GTDB taxonomy): Bacteria > Bacteroidota > Bacteroidia > Cytophagales > Cyclobacteriaceae > Aquiflexum > Aquiflexum lacus. The sequence goes on along the minus strand of NZ_JABFHF010000005.1, from coordinate 223,174 downwards.
AAAAGTACAAGTATCTAATAAAAATCCCAAAACCTTATTATTTACATCATTTTGGCTTTTTTAAGAATGGCATGCGCTTTCACCAACTCTTTACTGAAATCTACAGTAGAGCCTTTTGAAACGGATTTTTCTGCCATTTTAACAAATTTTTCTGCTTCCTTTTCTTTTAATACAGGAATGCTTTTAATAGTCAATACTGTAGCAATTTATGTTCGCAGCAAAATTCTATCTGAGTATTCGAAATATTGCACGTTCGTTTGGTTAACCAGAACTCTTAATCTTGATTAAATTTCTCAGGTTGTGGCGGGGAGGATTGACTGCGGACCGGGCCGGCAAGGGCCTTGCGCGTGGATAGGATTCCGCAGTCTTGACTTTTTTGGTTACTTTTTTTGTCAAGAAAAAAAGTAACTATATAATTGACATTTCGATACTAACATGTTTGAGAATACAAAATTTGGTAACATGCAAGAAACCGAATACTCAAAAAATTCTAAACCTGATTCAAATATACCAAGTCATATTTTCATTAATATTCATACAACATAATCTTCAAAATAGTTCTGATTATAGCCATTAATCCCCCTACTCATCCTTTTTCTTAATCAACGCAGTCGGTGTGATAGAGGGGATGCCGTTTTTGTTTTGGTACACATCATAGCCTCTGTAATTATTGGGTTTGAGGGTCTGATGGGGAACAATTCCGGGGATGCCGTTTTTGTTTTCATAGATATCCAATCCACCGTAGGGATTTTCCTTGATGGTTTTGGAAGGGGTGATGGAAGGCGCGCCATTCTGGGTGTCATACACTTCATATCCACCATGGTAGCTGGGTTTGATTACCTGGGAGGGGAATACTTCAGGGATGCCATATTGCGTCCCATATACTTCCTTGGTTCCATTACTTTGATGTTTCGGGAAGGTAGGATTTCCTGAATCCCGTTCATGGTTTTATAAACATTCAGGGTATTGGGGGCTGTGCAGGGGACTTAATGGATTTAAACCTAAATTTGTAAAAAGGTCTATTTGTTTTGTGGTCTCTGGGGTTAAACCACAAGCTGGATGAGATGCTTTATACTTTTTAACGGAATCTATAGTGTACTTTTTGTCATCTAGAATTTCTGTAATGAAGCGGTCGTGGGCTTCTATTTTATTGCTTAGTTTCTCATACTATTCTTTTTTTGGTCTAATAGCGGCCAATCAACGGCCGATTTGGCCAATTAGCGGCCAATTAATTTAAAGTATATTTTGCTCCACGTCCTTTGGCTTTTGGTGGGCTAAACACCCCAAATGCCACCAATTCACCTAATTCTTCGGTTGCTGTCGTTTTGCCAACGTCATTCAACTTTTGATAATCAGCATTAGAAATGGCAGTATTCATTTTTACAAATTGAACAGCCCTAATCTGCCTGCTATTCAACCCTAATTTTCTAAGTTGCTCCTCGTTTAAATAATCTTTGAAAAGGGTGACAACCACTCCCCCATCCAAAGGCTTTATGTCCGGTTCAGGCAAACCTGCCTCGTGGCAAGATTTATAAATCTTGAGAGTGCCTCTACCCCATGCATCAATGTAACCGGCTTTAAAGCACACATCCGCAATAATGGGGTTTCTTGGTCTGGAGCTATGATTCCTCTTTAAGGCTTCATAATCCAATCCCTCGGGAAGGCTGCCTTCATTCCAAATGGTGATTTTATTGTCATACACCCTCATTTGAACGGAACTGCTCATATAATTACGATGAACCAACGCATTCAGCAGCATTTCACGGATGGCCGCCACCGGATATTCTCCTTTTTCAATCCTTTGCAAACCTTTAAAATCAATTTGTTTTGTCAAAAACTTCCTATTTAGCTGTTCGGTTACGCTTAATAAAAGTCCTATTAGATTTCCCTCTTCGATTTCCTGAAAAGTCAGATCCTCATCTTCTCCTGTAAAACGTCCAATTTTCACTAAAATATTGGGGTAAAATTGATTTGGATCTTTACCGAATAATATGATGGCTGCCCGTTTTAGCTTCCCTTCTTTTTGTAACCGTAGTTTTTCTAAAATCTCCATTGTGCTTAGGCCCGATACATCCGGCATACGGCCACTTTCCGCGGCATCCTGCAAAAACTTCCTGACACTCGTTTCATCTATATCATCAATGGATGCTCCCACTTCCATAACATCATCCCACGTTTTCCCACCTTTCTTGAGAAGAAAGTCATTGAGTTCATTACCGGTTAATTCCAACTTACTACTCCCTGAACGGTAATAATAGCGTCCACGCAATGAAACGGGTACTGAATACGGTTTGGTAATAATTTCAATGAAATCCAGTCCGTTTCCAGTTTGTAAGTTCACATCACAAACAATACCTAAGCTGTCTCTGATTTTATTGGGTAAAGTTTCCAAAAGCAGTTTGGCATTTGCCAGACCAATTACTTTACCAGCATCGTCTTTACCGATATAAATAGTGCCTCCATTGGCATTTGCAAATCCACAAATCCATTTCAGATAGTCATTATGCCAGCTACTTTTCCATTCTATGTTTTGACTTTCTGACATAAACTATTTGGTTTCGATTCCCTTTCTAAACTCTGTCAACCAATGCTTATCAGCTGAACTGATCAATCCACAATCTTTTAATGCAACAATATATCGCTCATTTTTTAAATCAACAACAGACCTCAAATCCCCATACACCTGACGGAAAGTTTTTTATTCAATACTTAATCCCATATCATTGGCTTCACTCCTCACCCCCCCCCGATTTATCCCCCCTACTCATCCTTTTTCTTAATCACAGCAGTCGGAGTGATAGAGGGAATCCCGTTTTTGTTTTGGTACACATTCAGGGTATTGGGGGAAGTGCCGGGTTTGACGGTCGTGCTTGGAAAAATAGATGGGGTACCATTTTGGGTAGGGTATTTCTGGTAGGTCTGGGCTGAAAGGGTCAGGCAAAAGAGGAAAGAAACGAGGGTCAGGATATGGGTTTTCATGGCGATGACATTTGGATTGTAATAAATTTTATCAAAATTTGTTACAAGGAACAAAATCGCCAATTTTTATCGATGCTTGTATCAATCTTGAAACAAGTATCATTTTGTCGGAAATATTTTCTACTTTAACGACAGAAATATTATAAAAAATTGGCTATATCTACTGAAAATAAGATACTTATGAAAATGAAAAAAGCGAGAGGGGGTTCGCTGTTTTTCATAGAGGATTTTATTTCGTTTGGTAGTGCCAATACCATACAAAAGGCCTTGGATAGATTAGTCGAGAAATCTGAGATCAAAAGGGTGGCTAGAGGTATCTACTCTCGACCACAGCGAGACCCTTATATCGGTGAAGTCCACATCACTACTGAAGAAATTGCCCACGCAATTGCCAAGCGGGATAAGGCAAGAATTATCCCCACGGGTGAATTTGCTCTGCATGCCCTTGGGCTTTCTCCTCAGGTTCCTGTCAATATCGTTTACCTTACTGATGGGGCACCCCGCAAAATTCAGGCTGGGGAACAGACCATCTTGTTTAAAAAGACAAGTCCGAAAAATCTAAATGCCATAGGTAAAATCAGTATCTTGGTTATTCAGGCATTGAAAACTATCGGTAAGGATCAAGTAAGTTCAGGAGATAAAGCAAAAATCATTGCCTTGTTACAAAAAGAAGAACGACACAGGTTGGAGCATGATATGCGCCTTGCCCCAGAATGGATCCGGGAAATCATACGGGAATCACTTTCAAACCAAAAGGAAGTCTAAATGCAGGAATGGTTGAAAATCCCGGATAAAAGTAAAATCAATATCTTTAAAGACATTGAAGTAAAATCAAAACTGAAGCCCGTTGCCATCGAAAAAGATTGGTGGGTGGTCCAGACGCTCAGGCTGATTTTTGAGAAGGAGATGGCTGGGTCTTTGGTTTTCAAAGGAGGAACTTCCCTGAGCAAAGCTTGGGGAATGATTGAGCGTTTTTCCGAAGATATTGACCTGGCTTTGGATAGGAAATACTTGGGGTTTGAAGGAGACTTGGGCAAACATCAAGTCGATAAACTCCGAAGGGCTTCCCAAAATTTTGTCCGCGAAATATTTTATCCCAAGCTAAAAGAAAAATTTGAGCAGGCTGAATTATTGGATGTTACTTTTGACCTACCTGAAAGTACCCAATCAGACAAGGATCCACAGACCATAGAGTTAATCTACCCATCAGTGCTGCCACAAGTTTCCGAATACATCCGCCCAAGAGTTCTTATTGAAATTGGAAGTAGGTCTTTGTACGAACCCCTTACCCTAAGACCGATCAATAGTTTTGTGGGAGATTATTTTGCAGGAAGAACATTTGCAGATTTCCCTATCGATATCCCTTGTGTCAATGTAGAACGGACTTTTCTGGAAAAGATCTTCCTGCTCCATGAGGAATTTCAAAAACAGGAAACAAATATCAGAACCCACAGACTCAGCCGTCACCTGTATGATATCGAGCGGATCATGGATACGGAGTTTGCGGAAATCGCCTTAGCTTCCCCAGACTTATATCAGGAAATCGTCAGACACAGAAGCCGGCTTAACCGAATAAATGGTATGGATTATAAGCAGCACGCACCTAAGTATATCAACCCGATTCCTCCGGAAAATATCTTAAAAACCTGGGAAGATGATTACAAGACCATGCAGGAACAAATGATATATGGAGATTCACTTCCCTTCAAAGAAATGATTGAAAAATTAAAAACCCTCAAAGCCAAAATCAATAAATTGGATTGGGAAATAATATTAAAATAAGCTGAAAGACAAAGTGTTTGATCATTGTCTCGAAAATATCTTAATATCAACTGAATATCCAAAAATATCTGTTTTGACATGATTTGAAGGTTGTTACATGTCAGATTACGATAACCAGAATTTCACTTTCTTAAAACAACCCTCTCCCCCTACCCATTCTTTTTTCCCCTGCTTGGTGTAATTTGTAATTTCACCAAGCTATCCAAACTATCCATCTAATTCGGAAGCACTTGGAACTAATCCCAACATGAAAAAACAAGGGTAATTTTTACCGTTGTTTTTTGAACGAGGGTAAAAATTCAATAAATTTACCCTCGTTACTTTTACGAGTGTAAATTTTACTCCTGTTCCAATATATGATTAATAGAAAAATTCCATACAACGAACTCCCCCTACTTCCACCGAAGGCAGACTTGGAGACAAAACCCATCCTGTTGAAAACAATATCGGCAAGCAGGGCTTTGGCTCAATTGAACGGAGCTATTCGTAGTTTGCCCAATCCTACACTATTTTTAGATACCATTCACTTACAGGAAGCCAAAGCAAGTTCTGCCATTGAAAATATCATTACTACCAATGATGACCTTTACCAGGCCCTTATTGCTGATAAAAAATTTGACAGTCCGGAAACCAAAGAAGTTCTTAGATACAAGGAGGCACTTTGGTTGGGGTTGGAACGGATGAAATCAAGGCCCTTTATCACTACTAATCTCTGCATAGAATTGGTACAGATCATCAAAGGAAATACTGCTGGAATCCGAAATACCCCCGGAACAACTTTAGCCAATCCCAATGGAGAGGTAATATACACGCCCCCAACGGGAGAACCTGTGATCAGAGAAAAATTGACCAACTGGGAGAAGTTCATCAATGAAAATGAATCCTTTGATCCTTTGATCAAAATGGCGCTGTCACATTATCAATTTGAGGCGATTCACCCATTCGCCGATGGAAATGGCCGTACGGGTAGAATTCTGCTATTGCTATTTCTCAAGCAAACAGGACTGCTCGATATACCGGCGATATACCTCAGTGAATACATCATTCAGCATAAAAACGATTACTATCGCTGCCTGAGGGAAGTAACAGAAAATCAGAATTGGGAGGATTTTATCCTCTACATGCTGGAAATGGTCGAAAGCACGGCCAATCACGGGTTGAAAAGACTGGAACAGGTAACCCAACTGATGGAATCAACTGCTGAAAGTATCCGCAATACATTGCCAAAGGTTTATTCCAAGGAATTGATAGAGGTAATTTTCAGACTTCCCTACACCAAAAGGCAATCATTGATTGATGTAGGCCTGGGAACTCCAAAAACCGTAGGAAACTACCTGAGTGCTTTGGAAGATAAAGGTTTCCTGAATTCCAAAAAGGTAGGAAAGGAAAAACTCTACCTCAATACTGCTTTAATGAAAATTCTTGAACATAGCTCCCTTGACCAATGAGACCAACCAGCCTAAGATAAATAAGCTATATTCCATTTTTATAACTATCTCTAAATGTGTCACCAGTACCCTAATTAATCTCCCTCTGGGTGTAATTTGCAATTACACCCCCCTTACTCATCCTTTTTCTTAATAACAGCAGTCGGTGTGATAGAGGGAATCCCGTTTTTGTTTTGGTACACATTTAGGGTATTGGGGGAAGTGCCGGGTTTGACTGTCGCGCTTGGAAAAATAGACGGGATACCATTTTGGGTGGGGTATTTCTGGTAAGTCTGGGCTGCAAGGGTCAGGCAGAAGAGGAAGGAAATGAGGGTCAGGATTTGGATTTTCATCAGATTAAACCTAAACGTTCTTTTTCTTTTTTAACTTTTTCAGCCCTTTTTGCTTTCATATTTTCATAATTTTCTTTTCCATAAATTTTATGGAAATACTCATCATCTACCAACGGGATATGAGAATCTTTATCAGAATCAAGATAGAGATTCCTTAAATCCCTATCTAATTCTTCATCTGAAATATTCATTTTATCTTTTGACATATTAAAATATATTTAAATTTCCTTAACCAGTGGTAAAAATCATCGGAATTTTATCCTTTGAAGATGCAATTAGCCCTAAAAGGGGTGGTCAATATCATCGGAAAAAGGTGGTCAACATCACCGGAACAGGTGGTCAAGATGGATCTTAATATGCAGTTAAACTCACTATTTCAAATATTGAAAACCATCATTGGGCGAGCGACGATGTTTTTTCTTGTTTCAAATTTTTAGAAAGTTCAAAAATCCATAAAACTCTTTGCCTGCCTCCAGTTTTTACCCAAAATCGGTTTGGCAGCTGAAGTCTCACCATTTGATGCTTCACCGGAAAAATGACAGAATTTTTCCGGGAAATCAGCATTTCCAAAATAATTCCAGGATTTAAATGCTTGGTAAGAAAATGGTCTTTCTGGATTAAAATCAATTTGTTCACCTGTCCTGATACAATACCCTACATGAATATCCTCTTGATGATATTTACTTTTAGATGCTGAAAAGTTTAAACTAGCTTTTTCCTTATCAGGATTGTTGTATTCCTTTTTTTGGTTGTTGTAATTGATTTCAATTTCTTCCCTAGAAGGTTTTCCTTTAAATTTTAAATCATCATTTTCTTTTAAAACATCGGGGAATTTATTTAACCTAGGACTTATGTCAAATTTGTTCCTTATGAATTCATGTGATTGGTCCAACAAAGTTTCTGCGCCCAGATATTTGGTTTTTAATCCCATAAGTGATTTTTGAATAATTGGTCTTCTAACAAAAACACAAGGGTGGTTTTCGGTTAAATCCCATGAAAAATTAAAGACGTCTGAATCAAAACTTCCATTGAAGGTGTATGAAAATTGCGTTTCTTTATATATACCATACTCAATATTATTTTTAAATGAAAAATCATAGAGATTAACTGAGGTAGTTACACCCATCTTTTCATTTCCGTAATATTTAGCGTGTAGGTTTTTAACATATACAATACTTATTTTTGGAAACTTTTTGAAAAAATCAAAATCCTCCCTTGAAAGGCTTTTGCTGTATAAACCTTCGTTTTTTCCAAAAATCAGAATTATATGAAGATCAGGGTTTTTTTCATGTTTGTTAAACATTTCTTTAAAATAGTCATCTAGTTTTATAAAAGGTGATACTATCATAAGTGTTTTTTTAGCCTTATAAATTATATCTGTGATCACCTCTTCAAGTTCTTTCCCTGTTATAAATTTTCCCATTTTGGTGTTTTATTGTTCCAACTGTTTACAATGTAATTATTAGTAGCAGAAAGTGCCAACCTGATTTAAACCTTTTATTTATGGTTCTGACCTATAGCTGATTAATTTCTTGTCCTTTGACATCTCTATACAAAATTCTATTCTTTACCCTTGTATACTATTTATCTTCGAGTATTATCCATTTCTTTTGTGAAATGGAGGGCAGGCCATTTTGGGTGTCATACACTTCATATCCTCCATGGTAGCTGGGTTTGATTACCTGGGAGGGTGAGATATCCGGGATGCCATATTGCATCTCATAGACCTCCTTTGTTCCATTGGGCTGCACCCTGATGGTTTGGGAAGGTAGGATTTCCGGAAATCCTGTTATTGTTTTGATACACATTCAATGTATTGGGGGCTGTTTGAAGGTCGTGCTTGGATTAATAGACGGGATTCCGTTTTGGGTTGGGTATTTCTGGTAAGTCTGGGCTACAAGGGTCAGGCAGAAGAGGAAGGAAACGAGGGTTAGGATATGGGTTTTATGGCGTTAACATTTGGATTTATTTATTTCAAAATGTCTAAAGTTCGTCTAAATGTCTAAATTTAATGAAGACCGTATAGTATAAATTACTATATATCAATTAGATATAATAAAATCCGTCTAAGTATTTGTCTAAATCCCGTCGATAAATGTCTAAACATTCAGCTTAGACATCTTCCATGTTTTGCCTTCAGGTACAATTAATCCTTCTCTTCTCATCTTTTGAAGAATATTGCGTACTTTATTTCTTTTTTGGTCAATACCCAGAACGTCGGGTAGTTTGTCTAATAGAACCTTCTCAAAATCTTCTCTTCGACCTTCACCAAATTTTTGAATATAATCCAATATCATTTTTTGGCAGTATGCATCATCAATGCCACGTTGTTTAATATAATCTGCTTTTTCTCCAGTAACTTTTGCAACAGTAGCAGAAATATGAAAATTAGGTTTTCTGCCTTCAATCAATCCTTTAGCCTTTAGTTCTTTAATCTCCGATTCATTGAGTTTCTTTCCTTTAGAAACTTTGTCCAAAGCAATAATATCCAGCAATCCCAAATCAGGCATAGACGCAACCTTTCGTGCATAATTCAGATCCATCACCTTCCCAGTAATTATAAGTTTTACCTTTTTGCCCCCGAATTCATATTCCGGCATTGGAAAAAACTTCTTCCTCTGAATGTTAAACATACGCTTGATGCCACTTCCAATAGCATCAATCATATTCAGATTGATCATGGCTTCTACTAGAAAAGGGTTTCTGTAAGTGGGTTCGGGTGCATCGGCAACCTCCATCTAATGTCAGAAAAGTATAATCTCCTTTCATATACTTATGATTGTTTTTTATTCTAACTAGAATCCCTGCATCATCAAAAAAATCCCCCCTACTCATCCTTTTTATTAATAACAGCAGTCGGAGTGATAGAGGGAATCCCGTTATTGTTTTGGTACACATTCAGAGTATTGGGGGCTGTTTGACGGTCGTGCTAGGATTAATAGACGGGATACCGTTTTGGGTCGGGTATTTCTGGTAAGTCTGGGCTGCAAGGGTCAGGCAGAAGAAGAAAGAAACGAGGGTCAGGATATGGGTTTTCATGGCGATGACATTTGGATTTATTTAAGTAATGGTCCTTCTTGTTTTGACTTTACTTTTTAACACTCTCCAAATCTTCGATCAGTTCATAGATATTAGATGATGGGTTTTGAAAAAGTTGTGAGGTCTTTGCTCTTTCGCAGGCTTTCTTACATTCAGCATCCAGTTTTTCCCGGAGATTTTTATCAATCACCCCTTTCTTGTATTGGTTCCTGTTCCGATTTGATAGCTCTTTGATACAATCATTGGTAGATATGACAGCTTTTTGGTTCGTGTAATGATACAAAAACCATAATTCAATCGATGGGTTTGAAATAATCATTTTGGCACCAACAATTTTTCTTTTAAAGTTTCCAAAGAGTCATTTATAATCGGTACCGCATCAAACCTTCCCTGAAGGTATGCTTTTTCCAAGTCCATAGTATCTCTAAAGTCGCTGAAATCATAAAGAGAATATACATCTGTAGAAGCATCCTCTTTTTTATTCACAAAGTAAATCTGGTCTTTCCGCATTTTCTTGAGATCCAAAAATTTGGTGTTGTGTGTGGTGCAAAGCAATTGGGCACTCTTGCTTGCTCTAAAGAAATTGAAGATATACTCAATGATTTTCGGATGAAGGCTCTCCTCTATTTCATCAATTAGCAATATCTTGTTGTTTTTTACAATATCCATGATAGTCAGCATGATGAAAAACAACTTAATAGTACCTTGGGATTCCTCCGTCAAGAAGTCAAAACCTTTCTGCGGGTCTCTCTTATGAAATGTTGTAATTTGAAGTCTTTCTTGAACAACTTCTTCAACAGTCACCGTCAAAGTATCCAGATTGGCATTGAAGTTTTTTCCAGGTTGTTTCAATGATCTGATTTTAACATCAACGATATCACTATCAGCGATTTTCAATGCATCAATCAATAGCTCTGTATTTTCCTTACTAAGCTTTTCAATCGCAGAGATACCAAAACCTAAATATTGAAGGATAAATGTATTGTGAAAGTAATTGAAAATCTCCTTAGGAATTTCTCTGTCCATTTGACTTGCTCTGCTGATGTAGAGCGTTTTGTTTGATGTATTTTCGGCCACATCCATGGGTCTTTTGATGACATCTCTAAAAGTGTAAATATCGCTCTTCTCTTTCCCTTTTCTTTCATCTCGGGTAAAGACTTCCTTGATTCTTCCCTTTGGATAAAAGTGTAAACTTTCTTCTATAATTTGATTAGTGGTTAGACTAAAAGCGTATTCATACTCGATTTCATTGGATATAAAGCGGATAAAATACTTACTAGGTTTATTACTGAAACCGTTAAACTTAAAAGGCTTGAAATTGAAAACCGTATTTTCATTATGCATGTGTGATCTAAATACCAGGGTGTTACAAAAACGGATAGCCTTGATCACATTGCTTTTCCCTGAAGCATTGGCGCCATACATCACGATAGTTTTAAGGATATCGGTTTTCTCATGGTGAAACACATTGTCAGCTAATGCTCTCGCATTGGCTGATTTGATATTTGCAGCTCGAAAATCAATACAGACTTCATCCTTAATGGAGAAAAAATTACTCAATCGGATTTCTAATACCATTTTAATAGTCTTATATGTAAAATTTTTTCAAATATAAACATTAAAATTACTATAATAAACTTTTTGTTTCCTCCGCTGGGTGTGATTTGCAATTACCCTCCCCCCCTACTCATCCTTTTTCTTAATCACAGCAGTCGGAGTGATAGAGGGAATCCCGTTTTTGTTTTGGTACACATCGTAGCCTCCGTGGGTATTGGGTTTGAGGGTCTGATGGGGAACAATGCCGGGAATGCCGTTTTTGTTTTCATAGATATCCAATCCCCCATAAGGATTTTCCTTGATGGTCTTGGAAGGGGTGGCAGAAGGCAGTCCATTTTGGGTGTCATATATTATTACATTGTTTGTATAGATGATTTAATGAAAAATAAACTAAAAAATACTTATTGATGAATTTTATCAAAAAGCAACTTAAAAATAAATCCATCTCTTTCCCCAATTCTTTTATCTTTGAGAAATGCTTTTTTCAACCAGATTTTAAATGAAGGAATCCAAACTCACCCTCTCCCAACTCGAACAGTACCTTTCCAAAGCCGCGTGGATCTTAAAAGGTCCGGTGGATGCTTCGGATTTTAAGGTGTATATTTTTCCCTTGCTGTTTTTCAAAAGGCTTTCTGATGTCTATGATGAGGAATATCAGCAAGCTTTGGAAGAATCAGGAGGAGATATTGAATATGCGATGTTGCCTGAATTCCATAGGTTTGAAGTGCCGATTGGCTGTCATTGGAATGATGTAAGGCAGACGACAACCAATGTAGGGCAAGCGATCGAAAAAGCTTTCAGAGGAATAGAACAGGCCAATCAGGAATTGTTATATGGGATTTTTGGTGATGCGCAATGGAGTAATAAGAACAAACTTTCTGATAGATTGCTGATTGATCTGATAGAGCATTTTTCACAATACAACCTTTCCAACTCACTGGTAGAACCGGATATCCTTGGGCAAGCTTATGAGTATTTGATCAAGCACTTTGCTGACTTGACCAATAAGAAAGCTGGGGAATTCTATACCCCACGGTCAGTAGTCCATTTATTGGGATTGATCTTGGATCCACATGAGGGAGAAAGTGTATATGATCCTGCTTGTGGCACAGGTGGTATGTTATTGGAATGTGTGGATCACCTACGGGAAGCAGGGGAAGATTACAGAACGCTGACCCTTTATGGGCAGGAGAAAAATCTTACCTCCAGTTCCATCGCAAGAATGAATATGTTCCTGCATGGAATTGAAGATTTTCAGATTGTAAGGGGAGATACTTTACGGAATCCTGCTTTCTTTTCTGCGGATGGATTAAAAACTTTTGACTGTGTGATTGCTAACCCGCCTTTTTCCTTAGATGATTGGGGAAGTGAAAATTGGGTGAACGATCCATACGGAAGAAATATAGCAGGAGTGCCACCGAAAGGCAACGGAGATATGGCTTGGGTGCAGCACATGATCAAGTCCATGAACAGCACAGGCCGAATGACTGTGGTTCTGCCCCATGGTGCCTTGTTCCGAAAAGGTGCAGAAGGAAGAATCCGAGAAGCTTTACTCAAACAGGATTTGTTGGAAGCGGTGATTGGGCTTGGTTCCAATATCTTCTATGGCACCCAATTAGCAGCTTGTGTGATGGTATTCAAGCAGAACAAGACTGCGGAGAAAAAAAGAAAAGTGCTATTCATTGATGGTTCTGATCAGGTGAGAGTGGGCAGGGCACAAAATTTCCTTGAACCTGAAAATGTCAAGCAAATATTCACCTGGTTCAAAGAATTTCAGGATGTGGACAATTATGTCAAAGTAGCCTCCTTGGAAGATATTGAAGAGAACGACTACAACCTGAATATGCCGCTTTATGTAGAAAAGGTCATAGAGGATAACCTGCCTTCTGTAGAAGAGGCTTTGGCGGATCTGAAAAAAGCATGGGAGGAAAGTCAAAAGGCTGAGGAAAGATTTAAAAAGATTCTATTAAAGTTCACCACAGATATCTCAGATTGACACAGATTAAAATCTGAGAAAATCTGTGGAATCTGTGGTGAAAACTATATTGAAACTGGAATTGATTTAATACAACTTCAAGTACCTAAATATTATAGTTCATGGAATTGAATGATTTGTCATATAAAATTATCGGATGCGTTTATAAGGTACATGGCGCTTTGGGACCTGGATTGTTGGAGTCAACCTATGAAGTATGTTTGGAATATGAACTATTGAAATCCGGGATTTTTGTCGAGAGACAGAAAGTGCTTCCTGTGGAGTATGACAACAAATTGCTGGAAGCAGGTTACAGGATAGATCTTTTGGTAGAAAAAAAGATAATTTTGGAATTGAAGGCTGTAGATGAAATTGCATCAATTCACAAAGCCCAAGTCATGACCTATCTCAAATTATCAGGTTTGAAACTTGGACTCTTGCTGAACTTTAATGTACAGGATATGAAAAAAGGAATTAACAGAATTATAATGTGAATGATTGCACCGCAGATTGCTCAGATTAACACAGATAAAATTCTGAGTAATTTTTGGTCAAAAAATTATTGTAAATGAAGAATAAAACAAATTACACTTTAGCTAAAAACCAACACTAAAATAAGAATCTGTGCAAATCTGTGTAAATCTGTGGTGAACCAACTGTATAAATCTGTGGTAAACAAAATAATATGACCCAACAAGAACTCGAAAAATACCTTTGGGGTGCGGCGAAGATATTGAGGGGCACCATCGATGCGGGAGATTATAAGCAGTATATCTTTCCACTGCTTTTCTTCAAGCGGATCTGTGATGTGTATGAGGAGGAGTTTGAGAATGCACTGAAAGAAAGTGACGGCGATATGGAATATGCAGCTTTTGCAGAAAACCATCACTTTCAGGTGCCTGAACAATCGCATTGGAATACCGTGCGGGAAACTACCACCAATGTGGGAATGGCCCTGCAAAATGCCATGCGAGAAATCGAAAAAGCGAATCCAGATACACTTTACGGGATTTTTGGCGATGCCAGTTGGACCAATAAGGAAAGGCTTTCTGATGCTACGCTGATCAACCTGATCGAACATTTTTCCAAACAAAAGCTCAACTTGAGTGCGGTTGCGGATGATAAGCTGGGGAATGCTTATGAATACCTGATCAAGGAATTTGCGGATGACAGTGGACATACGGCTGCGGAGTTTTATACCAACCGGACGGTGGTGAAGCTGATGACCAAAATCATGGACCCCCAACCGGGAGAGTCAGTCTATGACCCGACCTGTGGATCGGGTGGTTTATTGCTGAACTGTGCCCTTCACCTCAAAGAAGAAGGAAAGGAATACCGAACACTCAGGCTTTATGGACAAGAGATCAATCTGATTACTTCGGCCATTGCTAGGATGAATATGTTTATGCATGGCATAGAGGAGTTCAGTATAGTGCGGGGAGACACTTTGGCCCAACCTGCTTTCTTGGAGCATGATGAACTGAAGAAATTCAATGTCATCCTGGCCAACCCACCCTACTCTATCAAGGCTTGGGATAGAAAAGGTTTTGAAAATGATCCTTATGGCAGGAATGCTTGGGGAACTCCGCCACAGGGATGTGCTGATTATGCTTTTCAGCAGCATATACAAAAGAGTTTGGATGAAAGGAATGGACGGTCTATTTCCCTTTGGCCACATGGAATCCTATTTCGGGAATCAGAAGGTGAAATGAGAAAAAAGATGATCGAAGCAGACTTGGTGGAATGTGTCATTGGCTTGGGACCAAATCTGTTTTATAATTCTCCAATGGAAGCTTGTTTGTTGATTACCAAAACCAACAAGAGTGAAGAAAGAAAGGGAAAGGTACTTTTCATCAATGCAGTGCATGAAGTGAAACAGGAGAAAACTATTGGATACCTACTGGATAATCATCTTGATAGGATTTTTGAGGCTTATCAACGATTTGAGGATATAGACAATTTTGCAGCAGTAGTTTCAATAGATGATATACTGGATAATAAAGGCAACATGGCAATTAGTCTGTATGTTAGGCCTGAAAAGGCGGAGGCTGATTCGATTCTCCCTTTTCCACTTGCTTATGAAAACTGGGAAAGCCAAGGGGAAGAACTTAAAAGTAGTATGAATCAGCTTTTTGAAATTTTAAAAGGGTAATGGAAGAAGTAATGAACTATACCGATTTGAATATTGATAAGTCAAATTGGAAGCTGGTCAAATTCGGCGATCTAGTAGCCGAACCTAAAGAAATTTGCAAGGATATCATTGCTGAAAGTATTGAGCATGTGGTAGGTTTAGAACATATTGACTCAGGAGATTTTCATCTTCGCAAGTCTGCTACAATAGAAGAAAGTACCACCTTTACTAAGAAGTTCCGAAAAGGTGATGTGCTGTTTGGCAGAAGAAGGGCTTATTTAAAAAAAGCTGCTCAAGCAGAATTTGATGGAATTTGTTCCGGAGATATTACTGTCTTAAGAGCCAAAAAAGAGCTTTTGTCAGAGTTGCTTCCCTTTATCGTTCACAATGAAAAGTTTTTTGATTATGCTATCAAGCATTCAGCAGGAGGACTATCTCCCAGGGTAAAATTTAAAGACCTAGCCAACTACGAATTCCTCCTTCCCCCCAAAGCCGAACAGGCTCGCTTGGCTGAATTGCTTTGGGTGATGGATGAGGTGATTGAGAGGGAGAGGGAGGTTTTGGAGAGGTTAAAAAAGAAGTTGAAGGCTTTTATTTGGCAAATCTTTACTTCACACATTGATCATGATTTAGACAAGAAACCATTAAAGTGTAAATCTCTTTTTCAAACTTTTTGGGAAGAGCGAGAATTTCCTGTTGGTTGGCTGACTATTAAACTCTCTGATGTTATTTCCGACTTTCAAAACGGTTTTGCTGAGGGGCAACGAGATGATAATGGCATTCCTCAGTTAAGAATGAACAATGTAACTAGAGAAGGTAGAATTGATTTAGAGAAAGTGGCAATGATTCCTTTTAGGATTAATATTGAAAGATATTTAATCGAAGTTGATGATGTTCTTTTTTGTAATACTAATAGCGAAGATTTAGTAGGGAAAAGCATATTGGCAACAGATGAAATAGTTGGCTTTACGTTCAGCAATCATTTTACCCGCTTACGAGCCAATAAAAATATAATAACCCAAAAATTCCTCTATTTATGGTTGAAGTTTCACTTTGATATTGGACTATTTGAAAGACTTTGTACCAAATGGATAGGTCAAGCTGCAGTACAATCTGAAAGCTTATTAAGATTGCAAATAATTGTTCCAAGCTTAAAGGAGCAGGAATATGCAGGAGAGTATTCGAAAAAAATTGAGGATAGTATTATTAATGTGGAGTCAAAAATATTAACATCCCGTAACCTCCAAAAATCCCTAATCAATCAAATTTTCTAAATATATGAAGTACATACGACCAATAGTTGGAGAAAAGTCTTTTACTTGCCCGCATTGTAATACAGTTTCTATGCAAAGTTGGTGGTCCCGGTCATGGGATGGTTATACTGAACAATTACAATCTTCAAACCCTTTGTGGATAGGAACATGCCATAATTGTGAAGAATCGACAGTTTGGGTAAATGGAAAATTGAGGTACCCAAACAGTGGAAGTGCTCCATTCCCTAATTCAGATATGCCAGAATCCGTTTTGAAATTGTATAATGAAGCTTCAATTATCCATAATCAATCCCCTAGAGGTGCGGCGGCTTTACTGCGACTTGGAATTCAGATTCTTTGTAAAGAACTAGGAGAAGAAGGTAAGAATATCAATACAGATATTGGCAAAATAGTCAAAAGAGGCCTACCACCAATGGTTCAAAAAGCGCTGGATTCAGTCCGGGTAATTGGAAATGACGCAGTGCATCCTGGCCAGATTGATACCGATGATCCAGAAACCGTTGGAAAACTTTTCTCTTTAACGAATCTGATTGTGGAGTATATGATCACGCTACCAAAGCAGGTAGATGAAATCTATAATGGATTGCCAGAAGAAAAGCTTAAAGGAATTGAAGGTAGAGACAATAAAAAGAAAGATGAGTGATTTTTTTAAAAGCCAATATGTCTTTTCTCTTATCAAAGGTGAAGAGAAATATAAATTAACCAATGAGATGGTGGTTCAGGCGTCACTACATGAAAAACCTCAATATTTCATAAGAATTTCAAATGCAAAAGAAGAAGACTACACTTCGGGTTTAGAATCAAATCAGCCAAAGATTTTCTCTATTAAATTTAAAGATGAATTTTGTTATGTAGGTTACGCACATGGTCCATTGATATCACGTCTTACCCAAGATTTAGCCAAATCGATAGCTAAAGCTTACATGAAAGAAAGTGGTTTTGAAACAGAGGAATTGATTTTGGATGTTTTTGAATTTATACCATTCGCCGATGTTTCTAGAACCGAAACACGAAATTTCTATCAAAGTATTCAGTCGGAATTAGTTTTTCTAATCAAAACCAAAACGGTTAATTGGCCAACTCTTCAGAAACAAATCGGCCTATCAAACCATAATCGAGAGGATGCAAAAAAATTAGCATTAGAAATGTTTGAAACAATTAAGTAATGGATACCAACTATTTTGAACCTGATCCTATAATGTCCTCTTACCAAATTCTTTCGTCAGAGGAATTTGTGAGAACTTACTTAGTTAAAGGGGATTTTGGTCCAGAGGTTCCCGAAGAGATAAGATTAAGTTACGAAATGCATATTGGGTTTATTGTGAAATTCATTGAAGTGATTTTTGAAAAAGAATCTTAACTAAATTTTATAACATTAACCATGAGTGAATTAAAATCAAATGTCGCTGACTTAGATTTCGACGACCCCAGAGTAATTGAAGAACAAAACAACCGAAAACTCACTGCGGATAAAATCAGACAAATATTAAGTAAGGTTGAAAATAATCCAGCCGATTCTTCAAAACGCTGGGTTTGGGAATTGATCCAAAATGCCAAAGATGTTCCAAATATAGCATTTGGGAGAGTTTCTATTCAACTGACCTTGACTAAGGAAAAATTGATTTTTAAACATAATGGAGACCCCTTTACCCTTAAGAATATTTTTAGTTTGATTCAGCAAGTCAGTTCCAAGGATTCTACCAATGCAGATGAAGAAGTGACAGGTAAATTTGGAACTGGATTTATCAGTACCCACCTATTATCCAAAATCATCGAGGTAGAAGGTGTTGTAAACCATCGAGGTATTCATAGAAAATTCAAGTCATTATTAGATCGATCAGGAAATACATCAGAGGAAATGCTTCCAAAGATCGAGAAAGCCCTAAATCATATTCGCGATATTGAAAATGATGAGTTTTTCCCAAAAATCCCTGAATATGAATTGCATCGGGAAGAAGATTCACTTGATACTATTTTTACTTATTTCTTAGATACAGAGGAGCGCTTATCCTTTGCTGAAGAAGGCCTTAAGGATCTAGTCAATACTCTGCCATTAACCTTGGTATACCTACCAAAAATCAAAGAAGTGGAAGTTTTAAATGAAATTGAAGAAACTGAAATTTCATTTACAAGTGAGTTGAAGGAACAAAAAGATGAGATTTCAAGGTATACTGTGACAATTTACAAAGATGGTGAATTTGACCAAGATCATAATTTCATTACTTATTCGACTCCTGAGGTTTCATTGGCTGTGGAAGTTGAAGATTTTGAAAACATGAAATTAATTCCTCATGATGCCAAAAATCCCAGACTTTTTAGAGATTTTCCTCTAATAGGCTCTCAAAAATTTCACTTTCCATTCATCCTAAACGGATTTAAATTTAATCCGACAGAGGATAGAGATGGTATTTTGCTTCATAGTAAAGACGGTATTGATGCCGTCCAGAATCGGAATATTATTGAAAATGCATATGAGGCAGCTACAGAATTTACTAATTGGCTAATTAACAACGATGCCAAAAACAGATTCATTACAGTCTTTTCTAGACTTCCAGATGAAAAATGGAGTGATGCCAGTAGACCATGGATTGAAGAACAAATCGAAGGCTATCGAGAGTTTATCTATAATTCAGAAGTTGTTGAGACAGGTGAGGCTGGAATAGTAAAACCTTTGAGTGGCTCTTTTATTCCTAAGTATGGTTTGAGTCATGAGTCTAAACTTGCTTTTTATGAATTGGTGAAATTTTTCAAAGGAGCTTCACAGGTTCCCCATGAAAGTAACATTCTAGAATGGATAGAATTTGTTGGGCCTACCTCGGAAGAAGAATTATGGCCTGAAAAGATTTATTACGGGTTAGAGGATTTATTGAGTGAGCTATCAGAATTAAAATCGGTTCAGGCAGTCTCCGAGTTATTGAAGATTAAAAAGGAAAAAGTCCGAGAATGGATTAATCAGTTAATTCAATTTTTGGTAGATAATAGGGAGTCAGAACTGCTTAATGAGTACTCTATAATTCCTAATCACAATAATAATTTCTTGTTGTTAGAAGACCTGTACTTGGAGGATACTGATGACCCAATTGCTGATGAGTTTTTGGATTTAGTGGTTCCGTTTGATGATGATTGGAGGAATTGTATCATTCATAGCTCTATCAAATTAAAAGGTATCTCGGTCGAAATGCTTGGCTTATCTGACCTTTCAGCTAAGATAAATGAGGTATTAAAAGAGAAGATATCTCTGTCTGGAAATAGGTTTAAATGGAAGTTTAAAGAAAGAGAAAACTCAAAAGATCTTTTAATTCAAATTCTTCAGCTACTAGGAAAAGATTCTAAATCTGATAGTTTTAAGAATCAAATATTTTATTTCGGTAAGGAGATTTTTGGGTATGAGGCTGAATTAATACCAATTGACCATATAGAAACGTTTCGATATGAACATGCTTTGAAATTTTTCATTGAATTAATCAACAATCAAATCGAGGAAACTGAAAATATTTCTGGATTAGCAGACTGTTTGAAAATTGGGGAAAAAGAAGCTAAGGGATGGATTGATGAATATCTGAATCTTCTGAAAGGAAAAGCTGATTTCGAATCATTAATTAAATATGGCGCAATAGTACCAAATCGATATGGTGATTTTTGTGCGTTTGAAGATTTGAAAAATTTTGGATCACCAGAAATTCCCTTAGATGAAAAACTCCTGGATATTCTATATGAATTGGATGAAAATGAAGATTGGAGAATTGATTTGATTCATGAGTGTATTTCAATTCCGATGGCTGAAACCATCAAGTTTGAAGAATTAGGAAGCAGAGTCCAAGAGCTTGCATTTGAACTTCAGAAAAATGACTTATCAGAGCCTGAAATTGGCCATTTGGAAAAATACAGAAATTGTCTTCTGGATTTAATTGAATGGTCAAATAAAGATGAAAGAGCTGAAAAGTATTTGAAGTCATTCAAAGAAAAATCTAATGAACTTTTTTATAAACTAACTATGAGGAATTCCAACGTCACGTTAGATGAAATCAAGATGTTGGCTGATCCAGACAACAAGGTACTTTTGAGGCAAATCTCAAATTCAACGATCCCAAAAAAGGAAATAATGGACTTGATATCTAGAGCAGAAATGCTTGGGTCCGCTTCCCAACTTCTTCAATATGCAGATGACCTTGTTTCAGAAAAGCAAAATATGGA
Organism: Aquiflexum lacus; assembly: GCF_015476655.1. Taxonomy (GTDB): domain Bacteria; phylum Bacteroidota; class Bacteroidia; order Cytophagales; family Cyclobacteriaceae; genus Aquiflexum; species Aquiflexum lacus. The sequence continues at coordinate 202,463 of NZ_JABFHF010000005.1, read as the reverse complement.
TTGGCTTCTTAAAGTAGGTTCAGAAGTAGAATTAGCCTTTATGAAAGCTTTAAAAAACGAATCACTTCGTGGGGAATTAATCCATACCGGTGCAGGATCCTTTGACTTTAAATTAACCAATACTAAAAATGGAAAGGTTTTTTACATTGAATTAAAATCCTATGCTTATGGATCCTTAAAACCATTGAGGTTTGCCCCAAGTCAAGCAGATAGGGCGATAAATTCAAAAGGGGACTTTGCTATTTGTTTGATTGAAAGACCACAAAACAATTCGATAACGATAGATTACATTAAAGAGAACACCAAAGCTATCATAAAAGGATTTAATCTTTTTATATCAGGATATAATGATTTTCTTACTTACAAAAAAATCATTGGCAGGGAAGAAAATTTTGATTCTAAACTTCGCCTAATTCTATTGGAAAAAGAAAGAATAGAAATTCAAAAATCTAAATTACTGAAGCAAGCAGGTTCTTTTCACGACATGATTCAGAAAATAACTAGACAAATATTTTAAGTCAATCAAAATTTTCCTCAATTTTAAGAATATTTCATTTAAAGTCTTTATTAATTCTACACGGATGATTTAAGCAACAGTAAATAACCTAATGCTATTTATTTAGTTTTTTTTTAATGGTTACAATGTCAAATAGAAATTTCTAATTTTGTTTTATGGGAGCGACAGAACAAATAAAAAGTTTGATCAAGCATTTTGGAGAAGGGGATGATGAACGATTCATTTCATCCGCCTTGCAGATTGCTGCTGCCGAAGCCCAAAAGGGACATACTGCCTTGGCCCAGGAATTAAAATCACTGATTGACAAGGCAAGGTTAAAACGAAGCCAACCATTTGCAGACAGAAGCAAAACAGTCCCCATTCTTCCCAGTCAGCGTGATTTAAAAGAATTGCTGGATGTTTTCCAACCTGTGATCAAGCTGAAAGACATGGTCCTGGAACCCGATGCCAAGGCATCTCTGGAAAGCCTGATCAAAGAACAAAACAACTGGCAACTTCTACGTCAATACAATCTGCAACCTAAGAGAAAACTTCTGCTTTCCGGCCCTCCGGGATGTGGCAAGTCCATGACTGCACAGGCCATTGCAGGGGAATTGGGTATTCCTGTTTTTATTGTGCGTTTGGATGGACTTGTTTCCAAGTTTATGGGAGAGTCTATTGCCAAGCTTCGGGTGATTTTCGATGCTATGGTTAATCATCGTGGCGTTTATCTTTTCGATGAATTTGATTCTATTGGTAGCCATCGAAATCAAGGACAGGATGTAGGAGAAATCAAGCGGGTGTTGAACTCTTTCCTGATCAATATAGAAAAAGACCAAAGCAATAGCATCATTATCTGTGCAACCAATCTTCCTGAGATGCTGGATAAGGCATTATTCAGAAGATTTGATGAAGTAATAGAATTTCCCCTTCCCACAGAGGAAGAAATCATTTTGATGATTGAAAAACAATTGCAGGCTTTTTCATTTAGTGAGCCTTTGGAGATACATAAAATAGCAAAACAGTTTTTAGGACTTAATTTTTCGGATATCGTTCGAGCTTGTGAAGAAACTATCAAAGCCATGATTTTAGACGGGCAAAATAAACTTCAACCGCAAGACCTGATCGATGCCCTTTCCAAAAGAAAGTAATCGATGGCACAGGAACCCAAGCGACATTTAATTGGAATAGAGCGATTTGCAAGAGGTCAGGATTATACTTATCCGAGGACAGTTGTATCGCGCTTTCCGATTGTAAACCGCGACAGGACTATCCACGGGAATCGGATAAAGAGGGAAATTGAGGCGATCAAAGAACGATTTGAATTGAATCAGGACCAAGAAATTGCAGAGGGTTTGGTCCGAGATGAGGTGGTTTATGTAGAGTTTTTTTCGGGGTGGGGATATGAATTAAAATTTGAGCAACTTCATTCAGATACAAGAGGAGGTTATCAAATCCTAAAAGTTTCTAAAGAAAGTCTCATTTTCGAAGAACGGGAGGAAATCCGATATAAGGTTTTGGTCATGTTGTCGAAGCGGGGGGTGGCCCATTTTTTAAAAAGAGTAGAGGATTTTTTGACTAAAAACACTAAAAAAGATGGGGTTGATACCGGAATACCACAAGCCCAACCACTCATAGCTAATTTGGGAGAAGTTAAATTGGCTACTCTACAAGCTTTCTGGGTTGATGTTGATAGCTATTCCTTTCCTGAACCAACTCAAGAAGTTTGGTGGGAAGTTTGGTTCAGACAATCTGCATATCAAAAAGATAGAATTGAAAGTCAATTAGAAAATACAGGATTAAACTTTAGCTATAGAGAGCTGGTCTTTCCTGAACATATCATTCGAATGATAAAAGGAACTGCGGAACAATTGGCTTCTTCTGTTTTTCTTTTGGATAGTCTTGCGGAACTTAGAAGGCCACAAGAAATCAATGATTTTATCACCGGGGATCGTGTTACTTACCAAGATGAACAGGCTTGGTTGCAAGATTTGATTTCCCGTGCTGAGGTAGGATCAAATAATGATGGAATCAATGTTTTTGTTTGTCTTTTTGATTCAGGTTTGACGCATCGTCATCCTCTAATCGAACCCCTTGTAAATGCATCAAACCTGCACGCTTGGATGTCAGATTGGGGAGTAGAAGATACAGGTGCTGATGGAGGGCATGGTACAGGTATGGCCGCATTGGCCCTCTTTGGGGATTTGACAGAGGTGCTAGCAAGTTCTGGACCCATCAGAATTATTCACGGAATTGAGTCATTTAAAATCGTTCAACCTAGGGTTGCTACTGATAAAGAATTACATGGCGTAATTTACTTGGATGGACTTTCAACAGTTTCTATTTCAAATCCCGATGCGAAAAGGATATTTTGTATATCAGTCACTAATGATGGTATAATTAATTCGGGTCGGCCAAGTTCAGCTTCCAGTACTTTGGATCGGATATCGTTTGGAAATGCATTTGAAGGCGCTGCTCCACAATTGATTCTAGTAAGTGGTGGTAATGTAGGGTTAAATAATCATGGTGACTATCCTGATCAAAACTATATACAAAGCATTCAAGATCCTGGACAAGCATATAATGTCTTGACCATTGGTGCATTCACTGCAAAGGATAGACTTTCCGCACCTGGAAGATATACACCAATTGCTCGATTAGGAGAAATGTCACCAAGAAACTCTACCTCTGGGATGTGGGAACCCCAATGGCCGAATAAACCTGATTTGGTTTTGGAGGGAGGAAACATGGTAACTGATGGATTCTTTCTGAGCTCCCATGATGAATTGGATCCATTATCGATAGATAAGAATTTTTCAGCCAGATTATTTCGACCTTTTGGAGGAACAAGTGCTGCGGTAGCTTTTGCATCAAAAATAGCAGCCGAAATACTTGCTGCTTATCCTGATTTTTGGCCCGAAACAATCAGGGGATTGATGGTACACTCAGCCGAGTGGACACCTCAAATGCTTAATGGAAAAGATATCAATAACCAAGGACAAAGAAGATCTCTTTTGAGATCAATAGGTTATGGTGTTCCTAATTTAAACCGAGCGCTTTACAGTGCAGGAAATATGCTGACACTGATTGCGCAAGCATATATAAGGCCTTTCCAGTTAAGCGGTAACAATGTTCGGTATAATGAATATCATCTTTACGAAATCCCTTGGCCGACAGAAGTTTTGCAAGATCAATTGTATGATAGGGAAGTGACAATAAAAGTTACTTTATCTTATTTTATTGAACCCAATCCTGGAGCAAGAGAATATGCAAAAAACTTTTCCTACCATTCACATGCTTTAGACTTCAAATTAATTAAGCAAGGTGAAACCCCTGCTGAATTTGAAAGAAGGGTTTCCGCAGCTGCACAAATGGAAGAAGATGCAGAAGTCCCAAATTTGAGCGAGGAAGATTGGACCATCAAAGAAAGGGTTAGAAGCAAAGGCTCCTTAAAAAAAGATTTCTTGAAGACCAATGGTGCGACATTGGCCTCCAGAAATATACTGGCTGTTTATCCAAAGGGCGGATGGTATAAGAGCAGAAGAAATTTGGAAAAATACAACGAAAGCGTAAGGTATTCTTTAATTGTTTCTATTGAAACACCCGAAACTGAAGTGGATATCTATACTCCTGTTGAAAATATCATCTCAATACAGGTACCAATTGCCAATCAAATTGGTCAAGGTGGGTAATCAAGGCAATAGATTTTGGTAAGAAAAAATTTAAGGCCTATTTTAATTATGTTTTTAATTTGAGAATATGTCATTTAACGAACTCAACAGCGTAGAACACTACATCATTCATCAGCTTTCCGGGCTGAATCTGAATTCAGGTATTATTTCAGAACCGCTGACTACTTATGGCGTGAAATGGGTGTACAAATCTCCCCAAGATTTAAACCGTTCGGTAAATGAAGTACTTTTAGAGCAGGATTTGAAAGCTGCCCTAGTTAGGCTAAATCCTGAAATAGCAGCCAAAAATGAATTGGCCGATGAGGTGATTTATAAACTCCGGGCCATCCTGATTTCGGTAAATCAAGTTGGTTTGGTGCGAGCAAATGAGGAGTTTTTCAAATGGCTTACCGGAGACAAAACCATGCCTTTTGGAGAAAACAACAGACATGTGCCTATCCGGTTGATTGATTTTGATGATATAAATAACAATACTTATATCATCACCAATCAGTATCGGGTCCATCATCGGGAAACCAAGATTCCCGATATTGTTTTGTTTATCAATGGAATTCCCGTGGTGGTTGGGGAAGCCAAAACACCTATTAGGCCAAGTGTGAGTTGGTTGGATGGTGCCCATGAAATCCATCAGGTGTATGAAAATGCCGTTCCCCAACTCTTTGTCTCAAATATTCTCTCCTTTGCCACTGAAGGTAAAGAGTTGTTTTTTGGAGGAATCAGAACCCCTTTAGAATTTTGGGCACCTTGGCGATTGGAAGACGAAGATGAAAGACTTGCCAAATTATTGGGCTTGGGAGAGATCGGAAAAGAAATGGGAGATTTGCTGCATCCCAAAAGGCTGTTGGATATTTTACAGAATTTTTCCCTCTTCAGTTCCAACAATAAAAAGCAAAGGATCAAAATCATCCCCCGTTTTCAGCAATATGAAGGTGCCAACAAAATCGTGGAAAGAGTCAAAGAAGGCCGCATCAAAAAAGGTTTGATCTGGCATTTCCAAGGTTCGGGAAAGTCCCTCTTAATGGTTTTTGCAGCCCAAAAATTGAGGCGCATGCCTGAACTGAAAAGTCCAACCGTTATTGTTTTGGTGGATAGAACAGACTTGGATACACAGATTTCAGGAACCTTTAATGCTGCGGATATTGCGAATGTGGAGACCACAGAAAATATCCGTGATCTTCAAAAGATGCTGGAACAGGATACCCGGAAAATCATCATTTCGATGATCCATAAATTCCGGGATGCCAAACCAAACATGAATACCCGAGAAAATATCATCGTGCTGGTGGATGAAGCCCACCGAACCCAAGAAGGGGATTTGGGAAGACAGATGCGTGCAGCCTTGCCCAATGCATTTCTTTTTGGTTTGACAGGTACCCCGGTGAACAAAGCTGATAAAAATACCTTTTGGGCTTTTGGTTCTGAGGAGGACGAGGGCGGATATTTATCAAGATATACTTTTCAGGATTCCATTCGGGATGGTGCTACTTTGCCCTTGCATTTTGAACCCCGCTTGGTAGATGTGCATGTAGATAAAGAGACCATTGACAAGCTTTTTGAAAACTTCAAAGAGGAAGCTGCTTTGACGGATGAAGAAGCGGATGCATTGAACAAGAAGTCCGCAAAAATGGCCGCTTTCCTCAAATCCCCTGAAAGGGTAGCCAAGATAGTTGAGGATATAGCCATTCACTTCAGGGAGAAAGTGGAGCCTCATGGATTTAAAGCCATGATAGTTACACCTGATCGCTATGCCTGTATTCAGTACAAAGAAGAATTGGATAAACACTTCCCTGAAGAGGTCAGTAAAGTCGTTATATCCACCTCAGCAAATGATGATTATAACTTCAAGCAACAATGGGGAGTGGACAAATCACAACAAGAGCGCATCATAGATGAATTCAACGATCCCATATTGGATTTGAAATTTCTGATTGTAACTGCAAAGCTGTTGACAGGATTTGATGCGCCCATCTTACAGACCATGTATTTGGACAAATCACTCAAAGACCATACCCTGTTGCAAGCAATTTGCCGCACCAATAGATTGTTCCCAAAAAAGCATTATGGAAGGATAGTCGATTATTTTGGAGTGTTTGACGATACCGCTAAGGCGTTGGAGTTCGACGAAAAATCCGTGCAACAGATCATTACCAATCTTTCTGAATTGAGGGAACAATTGCCAAAAGCCATGCACGATACTTTGTCCCATTTTGATGGCGTGGACAGAAATATTGTTGGTTTTGAAGGCCTGGAACTGGCACAAAATGCCATCAAATCAGATGAGCAAAAAGATGCCTTCGCTAAAGACTTCAAATTCTTGAGCAAACTTTGGGAGTCCCTTTCTCCTGATAATATTCTGAACCTCTATCAGGTGGATTATAAATGGCTGTCCCAAGTCTATGAATCCGTCCGGCCTGCTTCGGATAATATTGGAAAACTTCTCTGGATGACTTTAGGCGCTCAGACAACCAAGTTGATCCATGAAAATATCCATGTGGGTGAAATACACCATTTGGAAGAGTTTGTCCTGGATGCAGATGTTATTGAAGACATCTTCAACAATCCCGACCCAAAGAATGCAAAAAAGCTTGAAAAGATCCTTGTCAAGCGATTCAAAAAACATGAAGGAAATCCCAAGTTTAAAAAGCTGAGTGAACTCCTTGAAGAACTCCGGGACAGGGCAGAGAAAGGATTGATTACCTCCATAGAGTTCGTGAAAGAACTCTGTAAAATTGCAAAGGAAACCGTGCAGGCTGAAAAAGAATTGGCAGAGTTGATCCAGGAAAAAACTCCCAAAGCAGCCTTAACAGAATTGTTTTTGGAGCTAAAAACAGATCAAACACCTGCCGTAGTCGAAAGGATAGTAACTGATATTGATGCCATAGTCAGGGTAGTGAGTTTCCCTGGTTGGCAAAAAACGGTTTCAGGGGAAAGGGAAGTCCAGAAATCATTGAGAAAGGCCTTACTAAAATATCAACTCCACAAAGATCAGGTTTTGTTTGATAGGGCTTATGGGTATATTAAGGAGTATTATTGATTATTTGACCGCCAAAGAATATAGGCGGAAAGTCCATTTTTTTTGAGTTGCAAAGAGAATTGGTTTACTTCTTTTAAAATGTCCTCGAAATTATTTTCAATCCTATCCATCCGATGGTTCAAGGCGTATCCTTTTAATAGATATTCCCGAAAAACATTGGTAGTCCAAATTCGGAATTGAGTGTCTTGTTAGGATTTTACACGGTAAAAAATAGAGATGATGACGTCAAGGTTGTAAAATGACACGGGTTTGTTAGAATTAGCAATATGCATTTTTTGCATATTGCTTTTTTCATCTAATTCTCACTCTTTGAAAACATTACTCACCAGCTTTGAACTAAATAAAGAAAACAAATCTATTGTGTACTGCGGTATTCATTCAGATTTTGGGTTATAATTATCGATATAAACAAAGCCAAGGTCTTTTGAATGCCTTTCATACTTTGTCTTTATATGATTATAAACTTTCCCTTTTTGATCAAGAGTACTTAATTTATAGAGATAGGCAATGTCAAAAATAGAAGCTTCCAAAAAGTCAACATTTTTTGTAAACCCACTCACAGCTTTTGTCTTTGATTTAGTCCAAAAGTATTCTAAATCCCTAAAATTCAACTTTAATGTCCTGCAACTGCCGAAGTGGACAATTCTGTTTTGGAGCGGATTAAATTTAATATCTAGTAACTCATCAATTTCAACTGACTCGACATCATCTAAGAAAATCTCTCTGTGATCGCCGTGGAATGCTAAGTAAATAATAGAATAATCTTTGTATTGCTTTTTTGAGTATCTACCTAAAAGCTCTAAGTATTTGAAAAGGGATTCTCTAGTATTAACTTTTCTAAAAAGATAATCAATACCAAATGTCTCTTTCAAAAAACGTAGATATGTCTCAACGGTTGATTGATCCCTCAGATCCTTGGAATGCCATTCACCTTCCAAACAAAAAATTTTTGTTTTCATTTTATCGATTTAAATTACAATATAAGATTTTAGGTTTTAAGAGAAATAAACTCAGATTAAACATAGCTATTTTAAAGCATTTTCCAAATCCACCGCAACGCTAGCCCAAGTTGCGAAATTCCAAACTCAGACTTAATGATTAAATTTTAATCTGAAGTAATAACCAATCAAGTTGGTCTTTCATCTCCTGATTTAAAAAAGAATTCCATTTTTGTGGTGTGATATATTTAGACGTATGTTTGATGAAAATGCATTTAGCAGTATTTAAATTTTCATCTTCTATAATCATTTTCTTGCCGTAAGTTCTGTTTATCATTTCTGGACATGAAACACTAGATCGATTCAATTTCTGGCCAATTTTTAAATTTTTGTTCAGATTGTTCGCATAACCAGTTCCAATAAATAAACAGTATTTCGGTTTTAGAAAATCAAAAACTTCTGAGAATGTATCCCATCCAAATTGGTAATCTTCTTTAGAAGGTCTATGACTTTTTGAATCCATAGGTCTTTGAATAAAATTATAAAAGCTCACCAATTCCCAAAATCTAGTAAGGTCAAGATTATCTTCATTAAACAATACTTTATGAAAATTTCTAAATGTAGGATTCTCATAATAGAGCTTATGTTGGACATCTTCACCAATCATTCTTTGGGTTAAATCCTTTCTGATTTTATTTTCCCAATCCCCCTCCTTTTTCTTGGGATCCCCAGAATCAGAAAGATAATGGCTTTCACCTATTATGAGCATTCTATTTTCTGGAGGTATTTCAAAATATTTTTCCCCAATCCATGGTAGCCAATGTATTGATTCTATTTTTTTAAGTTCTTCGTCAATTTTGTTCTTTTCCATAATTGTTTAAAGATTTAAAGTGATTCATGCTTTTTAACTAAGATAATAATTTTGAATTTTTAAAATTATGTTCGCTCATAAATTCCTATTATTCCCTTTAGAAGCTTCATGGTATTTCACTATGATAAAATCTCCCCTTTATTTAATCCTACCGGCACCAACATTCCCTGCCTTCTTCCTGACCAGACCCCTTAATCTTTCCGGTCCTTCGACCCTCACTTCATCCCCATGGGAGAGGATTTCGGCAATGAGTTCGTATTCGATTTTGACTTGGAGGCGGATGGTAAGCATGCTGCCATCGTCAACCAATATTTCCTGACTGGAATGTAGGGGCAGGGATTTGATATACCGGCCTTTGAATTCCGTAAAAGTAAGGATCACCTCTTCCACAGGATTGCCGGGGCTATTGATGATGCCAAAGACATCCTTGAAATACCGCTCAAAGTCCATGTGCTGGCTGACCTGATAGCCTTCTTGTAGGATTTCCAGATTCCGGATCCTGTCCAATCCAAATACTTTGAATTTGTTTTTTTCGTCCAGGGAAAGCAGGTACCAGCGCTGTTTGAATTCTTTCAGCGCCAGCGGTTTTAAGGTCCTGTCTTCCAGTTCCCACATCCAGTATTTTTCGTATTGGATATTTACCAGTTTTTGTTTCTGTATGGCTGCCAAAATGGAAGTGAGGTGTTCCGTCCCTTTGGCTTTTCGCTCTTCAAAAAGCAGGTAGGAAGGCACTTTCCCTTTTTGTCCAAAGACCTGAAGCATATCAAAAGCTTCCAGCAATTGGGTGTTTTCCTCACTGCTGTCCTCGGGAACTATACTGTAAAGGGCAGTTTTGAAGTCAAAGGAAATGGCGATGCCAAACAGGGAAGCAATTTCGGACAGGTCCCGGTTAAAGGTCCTTTTGGAGATGCAGAGTTGATGCCCAAGTTCCTCTTCCTTACGTGCCAAATGCCGGTCCAAGGTTTCCCAGTCAAAGGATTTTCTTTTGGCCAGTTTGATGATTTCTGTCTGCCGGATCAGGGATGCTAGTTTGCTCATGTCATAAAGATAAGTATAGCCTTAGCCAGTATATGGCTGAGGGTCTGTTTTTTTAATTTGATTTTCTGAGTATTCGGAATCATACTGGTTACCATATATTGTTTTCTCAACCTTTAAAATATCGAAATGCCATTTATATAGTTACTTTTTTTTCCCCGAAAAAATCGGGGCAGGCATTGACAAAAAAAGTAACCAATCCCGATAGCTATCGGGACAAGACGACGGAATCCTATCCGCGCGCAAGGCCAAGGCCGGCCCGGTCCGCAGTCATTCCTACCCACAGCAACCCGAAAAATATGAATTAAAATTAGAGTTCTTTATAAACAAGCCTACGTGTAAAAGGACAGAGAGTCAGAAAAAAGATTTAACTCGGCCGTTCTTTGGCGGAGGGTCAATATAGTTTTGACCCAAAACAAGAAAATATGAACAAGGACTTACAACAAAGGCACAAAGAATTGATTGAAAAACAAACAGTTCTTCAACAAGCCAAGGAAACATTGAAAACAGAATTTGTGGGAATAGATCAGGTCATTGAGGAAGTAGTCGATGCGATCAGCTCTTGGTATCTTTTTCCTGAAATCCAGGAAAAGCCGGTGATCATTAATTTGTGGGGTTTGACGGGCGTGGGTAAGTCTTCCTTGGTCAATCGTTTGGTTCAATTGATTTCAATGGAGCAAAAGTACTACTATTTTGACCTTGGTGAGAGTGAAAACAGAGATTGGAATGTTCAGAGAACCCTTCAGGAGATTTATGAAAATGTCAATGGCTACCCCATCATCTTGGCCCTTGATGAATTCCAACATGCCCGAACATTGGATGATTTGGGAGCGGAAAAAGAAAAAAGTTCTTCCCGGATTATCTGGCAGTTATTGGATTCAGGGAAATTCAAGATTTCCAAATTCAGTTTTCATCAGGAAGAAATTTACGACCTGATCAAACAGCTTCGATATCTTTTGTCCCATGGCGTACAGGTATCCAAAGGGAAGGTAACCGCTCAGGTGGAATATTTCATGGAGAAAATGGATCCAAAAAATCAGTATACAGATCATAGTAATGATGGAAAGCAGACCGATTCAAACACGCAGGATGTGCTATTTGTCCCTGCCCGGTTTTATGAAAGTATTTTTGATATGGTGAAGGAAAAATATTCTACAACTTTTGAATTGCAGGAAAAATTGCTTTCGTTGGAAGGATACGAAACTTTAGCTTTCTTATTGGAGGTATTTGAACTCGGGAATAGTCCAAAGACAGTGGATTGTTCCAAAGGTTTGATTTTTGTTTTGGGCAATTTGGATGAGGCCTATACCATGAGCCACAATTTCAATCCCGATATGGATGCGGATGAGTTTCACGAACAATCCCTGAAAATCAACGTCCCCATCATCAAAAGGGCTTTGCAGCGTCGTTTTCGAAATGAGCAGATTGCGAGATTGGGAAATCTTCACATTATCTACCCTGCCTTCAGTAAACAATCCTTTCAAAAAATCATAAACCTGGAACTTGGGAAAATTGAGGAGAAGGTTTACCGCAATCAAGGCGTTAAACTTCAAATTGATTCCTCTTTGCATGATTTTATTTACAAAGAGGCGGTTTATCCCACTCAGGGTACCCGGCCGATCTTTACCACCATTCATCAGGTTATCCAATCCAAATTGGGAAAAATCATCACGGAAATGATTTTAAAAAACCTGGAGGTTTCCTGTATTGCCATGAAGCTAAAGGAAAACCATATCCATATCGACTATTATCGGGAACAAATCCTCGTTCATTCGCTTTCAATCCAGCAAAAATTCATCCTGGAAGATTTGAGAAAAAGCAAGCAAAATGATTTACAGGCCATTATAGCAGTGCATGAATCCGGTCATGCCATCATTGCTACCATTTTACTCCGCACTGTTCCTGAAGTTATATTCTCCAATACAGCCGAAGTGGAAACGGGTGGCTTTGTCCATACCAAATTCAAATGGAATTACATTTCCAAACAGGAAGTCATAAACAGGTTGGCACTGTATTTAGGCGGATATGCCGCAGAGCGTCTTGTTTTTGGAGAAGAAAATGTAACCACCGGTGCAGAGGATGACATCAGGAAAGCCACAGCCTTTATCACAGGGATGCTGAAAGAGGCAGGAATGGGTGATATTCCGGGAGCCTTTGATGTAAAGGCAGTAGAAACAAAATATTTCCTTCATGATGAGGACAATGAACTGGGCAAAAAAGCGGTATCTTTGATCTTAAAAGCCCTGGAGTTGGCCGAAAAGACCTTAGGGGAGCAAAAGTTATGGTTACTGAAAATGGCTGATTATTTGAGCGACCACAGTCAGATGCGCAAGGATGCTATTCTTCATATGGCAGAAAAATATGCCGTGAATTTTGATCTTGATAGCCTGATTGAAGATGGGGATTTCCTTTTCTACAGGAATCATTTGAAAGCGCAGGTTTCCGAACTAGAAAACCTCACCAATCCAAGGCCCCTCAAAGATGCCTGGGGATTCTCTCTGAATATGCGATCGGAAAATAAGGGCTCTTGAATGTTGATTTCCGGGTATTGACTGTTGTGCATATTTATCGTACCAGTTCGTAGTCATTGATCAATAGACCTGGAGATAGATTTAATCGTCTTGTGAGGTTTCTTATCATCTCTACAGTCAATTTTCTTTTCCGGTTTAAAACTTCCGAAACTCTACTTTTTCCACCAATTTCATCTACCAAGTCAACTTGTTTTAGTTGCATTTCTTCCATTCTGATCTTGATAGCTTCTATTGGGTCAGGAGTTTCTATCGGATAATATTTCTTTTCATATTCATCAATCATTAACCCAAGTATATCTGCTTCGTCACTTTCAGGTGTTCCTATAGCTGCATCAAATATGACTTCCATTCTTTTTAATGCATTTCTATAGTCAGATTCTGATTTTATTGGTGTTATTATCATGGTTTTAAGTTTTAATTTTATATTGAGTTAGCATCAATCTTGTCATATTCATCATGGGTTCCAATGAATCGGATAAAAATCCATTGTTTTTCAAAATTGAACTTGGCAACAAGTCTATAAGAATTACCTTTTATATTAAATACAATTCTGCTGTCTTTTAAAATACTGGCATTCGCATAAGTCTGTTTTACATCACCTGGGGTTTTCCATTGTGCATTCATTGCTGTATTATGCCAAGTTTTTAGATACTGTTCAGAGTCAGCATGTTTCTCCCAAAATTCTCTTAGGGTACTTTTTGAAAAAATTCTTTCCATGTCATTGAATCTTGATGTAAATATAAGACGAAATTCTCAATTTGGGAACTTTTCTATATTTGGATTTTTTTATGCTTACAAAACACAAGCGCAATGAAATTCCTTAGCGAAGCCTTGCGTCCCTTGCGGTTTATTTTTTTATGGATTGCCAATTTTCAAATCCCAAAGTCCATGGTTCAAGTTCTAAATACAGATTTTTCTAATGGATTTGTATTTTTCTATTCCTGTTTGGTCAGGGCATTGATCAAAAACACTAATGTAAAGAAAATTGATATTTTTTTACATTGTAAATTTATAATGTTAAGATTTTCTCATTTTTTTAACATTAAATTCAAGCCCTTACGGTTTTCTCCTTCTGAAAAAATCAGCATTTCGCTTAAAAAATAGCAGCCTTAGACCCGGAAAAATATTTTTTGATTGAGGCAATTCCCAGAACTTTATCCCGTGATTCCGGCTCCAGGTTTACATCCTTATTCCCGGCAATCAGTGACTCCAAGGGTATTCCCAAATATCTGTTCAATAAAATTATCATTTTAAGGGTCAATGCACGCTTCCCATTCAGAATCTCAGACACTCTTGTTTTGCCTCCCAATAGCGGAGCAATATCTACCTGTTTTAGATTCATCTGTTCCATTCTAAACTTAATTGCTTCTATTGGATTTGGCGCTTCGACAGGAAAGTGCTCTTGCTCATATTTTTCGACAAGCATAGACAAAAGTTCTAACTCCTCTCCTTCCGGACTTTCCGGTTCAATGGCTTTTTCTGTGCTTTGGATCAAGGCGTAAATCCGCTCACAGGCATTGTCATATTCTTGTTTTGACTTTAATATTTTAATTTTCATAATTTACAAAGATACCTTATTTGGTAACTTTTATAAAATGAATTTCAGAAAACGGATATTCCTAAAGGTCCCAAAGATATCGCAAAGAATAAAAACCTTAGCGCAACCCTTGCTTCCCTTGCGGTACCTTGCACAAAGTCAACATCCACAAGATATCCTTGCTAATCCGTTCCCAAAACCAAAATCGTTCGGTCAATTTCATCCCGAAGTTGGGAATCAACATTCACCATGTGGCCAAAAGTTTTCTATTGATTCACTGTTTGGTTGACTTTGATAATGAAATGGATGATCAGATGACTTTATCAATTGGTTTACAAATGAAATATTGGCGTATCCGTGATTACTGCAATTTCCCCTCTTACTTTCCGCCTTCTCAATGTATCTATCCCATCTCAGTTTGGATTTCAATAAAAGAAAATTAACTTTGCGGGCGGAAAATTTTAAAGAATGGCTAAGAAAACAACAAAAAAAGCTCCTCAGGTAGAATATGAGCTTTTGGAGCAACCCGAAGAGATTGCGAGCAGATTGGAAAGAGGTGAGCTCTTTATCAAAAAGAATTCGAGATTATTCGGCGGTATCTTAATAGTAGGCATTTTGCTGATTGCAGGGGTTCTATATTTCCAGATAGACAAACAAAATAAAAACAAAAAAGCACAGGCTGAAATGTTTCAGGCAGTGTATTATTTTGAACAGGACAGCACTGATTTGGCACTCAATGGAGACGGTTCGAATGTTGGTTTCCTCAGAATTGTAGACCAATATAGTGGCACTGATGCTTCTAATCTTGCTCATTTCTATATTGGATCCATTTATATTTCTGATGGACAGTTCCAAAAAGCAATTGACCATCTGAAAAATTTCTCTTCCAGTGATTTCTTTGTTCAATCCAGGGCATACTCATTGTTAGGTGATGCTTATCTGGAGTTGGGAAATAACAAAGAGGCCATCGCCCAATACAAAAAGGCAATTGATCATAAAGAAAATAAATTCTATACTCCCAGGTATTTAAGTAAATTGGCGATTGCCTATGAGGTGGATGCCGACTATGACAATGCCATCAAAACCTACAGTATTATAGAAGACAAATATTTCGAGTCTTTTGAATTCACAAACGCACGAAAGCATAAAGCGCGCTTGGAAGGCCTTGCCTCTAAGTAATGCTTTGATTTATACAGGCATTCTAAAAGGAGTAAGGCTAAGGTCTTGCTCCTTTTTCATTTTATACCCCATCCAACAATTTAATTTATGGCAACTTCATTGAAAAGCTTAAGTCTGTATTCTGATAAAAATTTATTGGATATGTCTCAAAAGAAATTTGGTATTGTCGTTTCTGAATGGAACGATCAGGTGACCGAATCTTTGTTTACCGCTGCAGTGGAAACCCTACTAAAACATGGTGTCAAAAAGGATAATATTTTCCGGAAAAATGTTCCCGGTTCTTTCGAACTGACCTTAGGTGCACAGTGGTTGGCAGAAATAAAGGAAATTGATGCTGTAATCTGTTTGGGATGCGTGATTCAGGGCGAGACAAGGCACTTCGACTTTATCTGTGATGCTGTGGCACACGGGATTACCCATGTGGGATTGAAATACAACAAACCGGTTATTTTTGGGGTTCTCACTCCCAATACCCTTCAGCAAGCCCTAGACCGCGCCGGAGGCAAACACGGCAACAAAGGAGATGAAGCAGCCATCACAGCGATAAAGATGCTGGGGTTTTAAAGAGAAGTGATATTTAAGACGTGAGACATTAGATTTTGGGTAGTCATCACTTCCCAAAACCTGAATTCTTAACCAGAAAGCCTTAATTAAAATGAACCCAATCTTGGTTCTTGGCTCTTGCGTCAAAGACCTCAAGTCTTGTGTCTTACTTCTCCCATCTCACTTCTAATCTCTCGCATCTAAAAAAACCAAACCTATACACATACCATGAAAATTATGAAATTCGGGGGTACTTCGGTAGGAAGGCCCGAAAGAATGCATCAGGTCAAAGATTTGATCACTAGAGACAATGAAAGGAAAATCGTTGTGCTTTCCGCACTTTCCGGTACGACCAACGCCCTGGTAGGTATCGGGGAAGCATTGGCAGAGGCCAATAAAGATCTTGCCAAAGAGCGCATTGATACCCTTCACAAACACTATTTGACTTTTTATAAGGAACTTTTGAAAGGAGAAGCTGCCAGGACCAAGGCAGAAAAGATCATCAAGGAGCATTTTGAGTTTCTCAATATCATTCTCAAGATATCTTTCAACGAAGCCATCAACAGGGATATTCTGGCGCAGGGAGAATTGCTTTCCACAAAGCTGTTCTATACCCTCCTGCAGGAATTGGATATCAATGCGGTTTTCCTCCCGGCATTGGATTTTATGAGTATCGATGAAAATCATGAACCTGAACTCCATAAAATTTCCGAAAAACTGAAAGTGATTTTGGCCAATTATCCTGAGGAAAGCATTTTTGTGACGCAAGGCTATATCTGCAAAAACCACCGAAATGAAGTCGACAACCTCAAAAGGGGTGGTTCAGATTATTCTGCTTCCCTCATCGGGGCGGCCATCAATGCGGATGTGGTTGAAATCTGGACCGACATCGACGGCATGCACAACAATGATCCTAGGATCGTGGACAAAACCCGACCCATCGCCCAATTGTCCTTTGATGAAGCAGCAGAGTTGGCTTATTTTGGAGCCAAAATCCTGCACCCAGCTTCCATTTGGCCGGCACAACAATATAACATTGCTGTCAAATTACTGAATACCATGGAGCCTGATGCCAAGGGCACGACCATCACAGCCAAGGAAATAGGTTCAGGTGTCAAAGCTTTGGCCGCCAAGGATGGGATCACTGCTATCAAGATCAAATCCAGTAGAATGCTGTTGGCCTATGGTTTTCTCAGAAAAGTCTTTGAGGTTTTTGAAAAATACAAAACTGCCATCGATATGATTACTACTTCCGAAGTGGCTGTATCTGTTACCATTGACGACCTTACGCATCTCAAGGAAATCGTACAGGAATTGGAAAGATATGGAACTGTAGAGGTGGACAATAATCAGACAATTGTTTCCATTGTCGGCAACATGATTGCGGAGTCCAAAGGGACTGTAGCCAATATCATGGATTGCCTTAGGGAATACCCACTCCGCATGGTTTCCTATGGTGGCAGCCGACACAATGTATCTATTTTGGTAGAAGCTCAATACAAAAATGAGGCATTGAAGAGTTTGAATGAGGGGTTGTTTGAGTGGTGAAAAAGTTGGGGGCTGCAAGAAGTCCCAAGATTCAAGACGAAAGACAAAAGAAAAGCTTGACCTTGTCATTTCGAACGGAGAGAGAAATCTGTTCACCGATTTGAGTTAATAGACCTCTCCTGCCGTCGAGGTGACAAGGATAGGTCTTTTGCTCCTTTTAACTGTTCTTTTTGAACTAATCCGGAAATGACAGGTATCAGATACCCTCCAAACCCAAATTTGGGGGTATTTCTCTTTACAACCTCGCCATCCACCTGGCAAGCAACACCTCATGAACCAGATAAGCCTCATCATCGACTACCACCAATTCTGATTTTTGGAGGGATTTGAGGGCGGTGTTTACGGTGCTTGCTGCACCTAACCTGTGTTTTTGGATAAAATCTTTACTTAAGGGATTGTATAAAGGCTCTTCTTTAGCGATAGCCCTGAAAACATTCCATTGGGTCTTGGTCAGCATCTTGGGAAAATTGGCAAAAATCCCTTGCTGCTGCTCCAATATGTCCTGATAAGTTTTTTGGATATTTTCGTCCTTGACTTGGGTATATTGGGAATATAGGTAGTTGCAGACCAACTGTATGGTATAGGTCTGCCCCCTGGACCAGTTATAAATCATTGCTATTTGCTCATTGGATATACTTTTGCCTTTTGCCTTGAAGTGCCACTGAATAAATGGAATGTACTTTTCCAAAGGTATGGGCAAGAGGGACATCAATTGCGCACTTTGATAGAATGGGCGGCTCTTATCAGCAAACATTTCGACCATCATGGTCCGATGACTCCCGCTGAAAATAAACCGGATATCGGGAAACTGCTGTGTCCAGACCCGGAATATGGCCTCAGCATTATCCTGCTCGTAATGGGCTACCTGTTGAAATTCATCAATAGTGATAACGATCTTCTTTTTTCTTTCCCTGAGAAATTCACCCAAAGCATGCAGGGAGTGTTCTTCAGTTCCCGGTTGTCTCAGCCCCAAGCTCAACTCAGGGGCGCCACTATAAGGGTCAAAACTGATAGTCGCACCCATCATGGACAACAGTTTCTGCATGGCAGCCGAAAAACCTGTTTTGGTTTTTCCATATCTATCATAGATCCCCGTCGTGATGGTCTTTACTGCATCTTCAATGGTATGTGTTGCCAAAAAGTCCACATAAATAGTTTCATATTTACCCGTATCTTCCAATTCTTCAAAAAACCGCTGGATCAAAGCAGATTTTCCAAGCCTTCTCCATGCATATAAAACGACATTTCTATCATTATCTATATGGTTTTGAAGCTTTTCAAGATCATGTTCCCTATCACAGAAATACTTTTTCCCATGATAAGTATTGAGTACAAATGGATTACCAGGTGGTTTCATTGACATCTTGCTTACTGATTTAGTATTACCATTACGCAATGTACGTTACGCATTCTACGTAACGTAATTTGCGTAACGCAATGTACGTAACAAATTTGTAAATCCAAAAATGAAAAGTGTAATCTCCTTTAGCATTTAAAGCTCTTTTTTCCCAAATTCGGGCATGAAAAAAATCTCACTGTTGGTATTGGCAATACTCATTTTTCAAGGATTATCCGCACAGGAAAAGTATTTGACACTTTTTGAGCAAACAGGAGGGCGGGAGACGCCAATCTATTCGGAAGTAATCCAATATTTTCAGACCTTGGCCAATGATTTTGAAGAGGTCAAAATGGTGGAAATGGGGATGACCGACAGTGCTTACCCGCTCCACGTACTGTTATTTGACAGACAGAAAATATTTGACCCGAAAAAATGGCATGAAGCAAACCGATTGGTGCTTTTCATCAACAATGGCATTCATCCTGGAGAGCCTGATGGGATAGATGCTTCGATGATGTTTTTGAGGGACGTACTTCTGAATGAAATAGAAGTTCCGGAAGATCTTGCAATGGCCATTATCCCTGTTTACAACATCGGGGGCCATCTGAACAGAGGCTCATTCAGCAGGGTCAACCAAAACGGACCTCAGGAATTTGGCTTTAGGGGCAATGCCAGGAACTTTGACCTCAACCGAGACTTTATCAAAGCCGATACCAAAAACACAAGGTCATTTCAACAGATCTTTACTTGGCTGAGGCCACAAATATTTATCGATACCCATGTCAGCAATGGCGCGGACTACCAACATGTGATGACCTTGGTATCTACCAGTCATGGCAAGCTTGGTGGAGAAATGGGCACCTATTTGGATCAGGAACTGCATCCAAAACTCTACAGCGGAATGGAAACCAAGGATTTCCCCATGGTCCCTTATGTCAATGCCTGGGGCGGGAAACCCGAGGATGGATGGGCACAGTTCAAAGACAATGGCAGGTACAGCAGCGGTTATGCGGCACTTTTTGGGACTTTGAGTTTTATGCCCGAGACGCATATGTTGAAACCATATGACCTAAGGGTAGCTTCAACCTTTGCCCTGATGGAGACCTTTATGGAAATCATCCGGGAAGATTATGAAAAAATTGTGGACAAAGCGTCTGCCGACCGCAAAGCAAAAAAAGAACAGGAGGAGTTTGGTTTCAACTTTGTATTGGATAGAAATCAGCATAAACTGATTGAATATATGGGTTATGAATCAGGCCAAAAGCCCTCTGATATTTCCGGATTGCCAAGGTTATACTATGACCGAAGTAAGCCATTTATCAAAGAAGTCAAATTCTATGACACCTACACCGCCGGATTGAATATCAAAAAACCGGAAGCTTATATCATTCCGCAAGGTTGGTTTACCGTCATAGAAAACCTTCAAAGAAATGGTGTGCAAATGGAGGAAATCAAAAAAGATACGGTTATTCCGGTGACGATCTATCATATTGCAGACTTTCAGACGGCGCAGCGACCTTATGAAGGCCACTACCTGCACTCTAACACCCAAATAAAACAATCCCAGGCTATGATAAGCTTTCGTAAGGGAGACATGATGATTCCCATGAATCAGGAAGCCAACCGATATATCATGGAAGTTTTGGAACCTCAATCAGAGGACAGCTTCTTCAACTGGAACTTCTTTGACACGATCTTACAGGCCAAAGAAGGATATTCTGCCTATGTCTTTGAAGATTTGGCTTCGGAATACCTGAAACAAAATCCGGAGGTGAAATCAGAAATGGAAGAAGCCAAGTCCAAAGATGAGGAGTTGGCAAAAAGTGGTCCTGCACAATTGAGATGGGTATATGAACATTCCCCATGGAAAGAAAAGGAACATAATCGGTATCCGGTGTTTAGGGTGGAAAAACTTGATAAATAACCAATTTAAACCTAGAATTCACGAAAATGGGTTAATTTTAAGCTATGGAAAATTTATTGGAAAGAATAACTATCAACCCTGATATCTGCCACGGGAAACCTACCATTCGAAACAAAAGGTATCCTGTGGAACTTATTTTGGATTTACTAAGTGCAGGCATGACTGAAAAAGAGATTCTTTCTGATTATCCGGCATTGGAAAAAGCGGATATTTTGGCTTGCTTAGCCTATGCATCCAAACTTACCAAAGTGAAATCGTACAGTAAAATCGCATGAGGTATTTAGTTGACGCCCAACTTCCTCCTCTATTTAGTGAGATCTTAAATCAAATGGGTTTTGAATCGAAACACGTCTTGGAACTGCCTAAAGGGGATGAAACCAAAGATACAGAGATTACTGAATTTGCTGATTTAAATAATTATGTAGTGATCACCAAAGATTTAGATTTTTACAATTCCTTTATGGTAAAAAATGAACCAAAAAAACTACTTTTAATTACCACTGGAAATATCAAAAACCGGACACTTTTTGACCTTTTGAGGAAATACTTTAAACGCATTTCAGAGATTTTAGAAAATAGCAATTTCGTTGAACTATCTAATGATGGGGTAATTATTCATCAATAATAGATATGAAAAAACAATCCTTCCTCCAAAAACTCCAATCCAAGTGGAACCTGAAAAGTCTCCGACAGGTGGTATTGGTATTGATCGTATTTGCATTGACTGGATTTACCATTCTTTTTATCAAGAAACCTATTTTTGACTTTTTGGGGATCAGTATGGAAAGGGGCGGGTTTTGGAAAACCGTGCTTTACCTGTTATTGGTACTTCCCCTTTATCAGATTATCCTTTTGATGTGGGGATTTGTCTTTGGACAATTTGACTTCTTTTGGGAGAAGGAAAAACAATTTCTCAGAAGAATCTCAGGAAGAGGTAAGAACTCAAAACACAAGCCCAAATAAACTGTTCTCTTGATAGATGCTGTTCAAGTTTGAACCTTAAAAAAAAGAATGAATACCTTCCACCTCCCATCTTATTGTTTAGATTTGCAGGTTGAATAATTGAATAGATATTATCCATGGCAAAAAAGAGAGGCACTGCTCTTGAAGAACACGAAAAGCGAAAGCTGAACAAACAGAATCTGAATAAACTAGGTGGTATTTTTAGGTTTGTTCTACCCTATAAAGTAAATTTTTTACTGGGCATGACATTTCTACTTTTTTCAAGCTTAACCTTACTGACATTCCCCTTTGTTGCGGGGAAACTGATAGACACAGCTTCAGGAGAGACTTGGTTGGTCAATGACATCAATGGAATTGCATTTATTTTGTTGGGAATTTTGTTGATCCAAAGCATATTTTCTTTTTTCAGGGTTTGGTTGTTCGCTAAGGTTTCAGAGCGCAGTATGCGGGATATCCGGATCTCATTGTACAGTCAACTGGTACAATTGCCCATGACATTTTTTGACAAAAGAAGGACCGGGGAATTGATTTCCAGGATCACAGCTGACGTCAGCATGCTTCAGGATACTTTCTCAGTGACCTTGGCAGAATTGTTCAGACAGATTATCACCTTACTTGCCGGGGTGGTCTTTTTGATGGTGACTACACCAAAACTGACATTGTTTATGTTGGCCACTTTTCCGGTATTGGTCATCATCGCCATGGTCTTTGGGAAGTTTATCCGAAAACTATCCAAACAGGCACAGGATGAATTGGCTGCAGCCAATGTAATTGTCGAAGAAACCTTGCAGTCCATCATGACAGTAAAATCCTTTGCAGGGGAGGAATACGAATCCAACAGGTACAAAAAAGGCCTAAACCGGGTGGTTGATGTGGCTTTGAAAGCTGCCGGATTCAGAGGGGCTTTTATCTCATTTATCATTTTTGCCTTATTCGGGGGGATTGTGGCAGTGATGTGGTATGGAGCCACGTTAGTAGCATCAGGTGAAATGACTGTTGGGGACCTGGTTTCTTTTGTCCTGTACACCACTTTTATCGGAGGTTCCATCGCAGGGTTAGGAGATATTTATGGACAGATTCAAAAAGCAATTGGTTCTTCCGAAAGGGTATTGGAAATTTTGGAGGAGGAACCGGAATTGTCCACTGCTGACTTTCAAAAAGTCCGTATGTCCGGCGATGTTCGATTTGAACATGTTCGATTTAACTACCCAACAAGGCCTGAGTTGGAAGTGCTTAAAAACATCAATTTACATATCCCCGCAGGAGAAAAAGTGGCCCTTGCCGGACAAAGTGGTGCCGGTAAATCCACCATCATTCAGTTATTGCTCAAATTTTACCCTGTAGAAAAAGGTGCTATTCTGGTGGACGGAATAAATATCTCCAATTGGAATCTGAAGCAGTTGCGGTCGAATATAGGTATTGTTCCCCAGGAGGTTCTACTTTTTGGAGGCAGTATCAAGGAAAATATTGCCTATGCCAAGCCTGACGCCACCGAAGAAGAAATCATCGAAGCAGCTAAAAAAGCCAATGCATGGCAGTTTATCAGCAGATTTCCTGAAGGTTTGGAAACCACTGTCGGTGAACGGGGGATCAAACTATCGGGCGGACAAAGACAAAGAGTAGCGATAGCCCGTGCCATTTTGAAAGATCCCGCCATTTTGATTTTGGATGAGGCGACCTCTTCCTTGGATGCCGAATCAGAAGCTTTGGTACAAGAGGCATTGGATGAACTGATGAAAAACAGGACCACCATCATCATTGCCCACCGATTGGCCACCATCCGTAAGGTGAACAGAATCTATGTCCTCAAAGACGGTGAAATCGTCGAAGAAGGCACTCATGAAACTTTGGCTTTGCAGGAAGATGGCTTCTATGCCAATTTGGTAAGGTTGCAGTTTGCGGAGTAATAATGAGGTTTTTAATGATATTCCATTTTCCTGCCTGTTAGGAAATCAATGGTATAATTTTTTGATTAAAAGATACTGATGGATATTGGATATAAATGGATATTGATATGGAATCTTAAGCCCTGAGCTATTTTCATAAGATCTGACTTGAACCTCGATAAGCATTCATTTCTCCAAAACCTTAATCCTTATAAAACCCAACTCATCGTCCACATTTTCATGAAGCCATATTGCGCCATCTTTGGTAAAATGGGAGGCTTGAGTGTTATTCTACATAATCTTTGATTTTGGTCTCCCCTATCATTTGGAGGTCTTTATCAAATATGGTCAGGAACACTTCCGCTTTCTCATTTTAAATGTGTTTCCCTAAAAGTAAAATCAGAATGAATATCAAACAAGAATTTAGTTATTTTTTGGAATGATTTTCTACTAAGCGTTTTTTGGAATGCGGATAACGCAGGTTTGGCTGATTTTCACTGATTTTTTTATCTGCGTGAATCAGCACAATCAGCGTCATCAGCGTTCTATCAAACCACAAAATTAAAACATCCTCTTTTTGAGATCCTAGACCGCAACCCCATACAATTCCTTCAACTTCTCAACAGTGTATTCAATCTCTTCTTTCGTATTGAACCTGCTGAAAGAAAACCTCACAGATTCCCTTTCATAGTCATGATTCAGTGCCCTAAGTACATGCGAACCTACCGTTGCCCCACTGCTGCATGCGGAACCACCTGATGCTGAAATCCCATGCAGATCCAGGTTAAACAGTAACATACCCCTGTTTTCTTCCGAAGGTGGTAAGCTTACATTCAATACCGTGTAAAGGCTTTTATCCAAATCTTCCGAAAGCCCATTGAATTCAACTCCGGGAATATCACTTTTCAGTAACTCGATAAAATGCTTTTTCAGACCCTCAATGTGGGATTGGTGCCCAGACATATCCTCATAGGCCAACTCCAAGGCTTTGGATATTCCGACTATGCCAATGACATTTTCGGTACCGCCACGCATATTCCTTTCTTGGGCTCCGCCATAAATAAAGGGATGGATTTTCCTGTCTTTTTTGACATACAAAAACCCTGACCCTTTTGGACCATGGAATTTATGCCCTCCGGCCACTATGGAATCGACGGGTAGATTTTTAAGGTCATGCACATAATGACCCATGGTCTGCACGGTATCCGAATGAAAAAATCCCTGATATTCCTTCACCATATTGCCTATAGCATTCAGGTCATTGATGTTACCAATTTCATTATTGGCATGCATGAGAGAAACCAAAGAATTGGGATTGGATTTCAATAGCTCTTGAAGATGGTTCAAATTGATTTCTCCTTTATCATTTACCTCCACCAAGCTGAGTTTCACTTTCCCTTTTTTGGCACATTCTTCCAAAGTATGCAATACCGCATGATGTTCTATCGGTGAAGTTATGGCATGGGTAATTCCATGCGTCTCAATCCCGCAAACAATCGCAGTATTATCCGCTTCTGTTCCCCCTGAGGTAAAAAATATCTCTGCCGGTGATGCATTCAGTAATTCCGCTACCTTTTTCCTTGATTTCTCAATGGCGGATCTTACCTGTCTACCATGACTGTGAACAGAGGAAGGATTGCCATAATGCTCTTTCATGTAGGGAATCATGGCTTCCACTACCCTATCGTCCATGGCTGTGGTGGCGGCATTGTCTAAGTACACTCTCATTTCTTTATTTTATTTGGGCCGGGGTTACTTTTTATAAACCTCCCAGGTTATGAAAACATGGCAGGTTTCTAAACGATCTCAATTTGAACTATTCTGGGCAAATGTTAGTGTCCCACTAACATTAACCACTTTCAATTAGAACCTTTGACCACTTCTCGGATATCCAAAATGATTTTATTGGCCAAGTGGTCAGCAGTCGCCTGAGATTCTGATTCGGAATATATTCTGATAATGGGTTCGGTGTTTGATTTTCGCAAATGCACCCATTCTTTGTCGAATTCTATTTTTACCCCATCGATATCATTGATGGGTTGTTTGCTGTATTTCTTCTTGATGGCTTCCAAGACCTTGTCCACATCGATTTCCGGTGTGAGTTCAATTTTGTTTTTGGAAATATGGTAATTCGGATAGCTTGCCCTCAATCTGGAAATGGTCTTACCGAATTTGGCCAAATGTGTCAAAAATAAACCGATACCTACCAAAGCATCCCTTCCATAGTGGGATTCCGGATAAATCACCCCACCATTTCCTTCACCTCCTATGACGGCATGGGTCTCTTTCATTTTGTTGACCACATTGACTTCTCCCACTGCAGCAGCTTGATATTGTCCGCCTCTTTTCTCTGTCACATCCCGCAAGGCCCTCGTTGAACTTAGATTGGACACCGTATTTCCCGGGGTCTTTGAAAGTACATAATCCGCTACTGCTACCAAAGTATACTCTTCTCCAAAGGGGCTTCCGTCTTCATTCATAAAGCAAAGCCTGTCCACATCCGGATCTACGACAATGCCCAAATCAAACTTACCTTTCTTCAATTTCTCAGAAATATCCCTCAGGTTTTCTGGAAGCGGTTCAGGATTGTGGGGGAAATTTCCATCAGGGGTACAATACATTTCCTCAATGTCCTCAACTCCAAGAGCTCTTAATAATTTTGGAAGGGCAATTCCTCCTGTGGAATTTACACAATCAATGACTACTTTGAATTTTCTGGCTGCAATGGCTTCTTTATCCACCAATTTCAACCCAAGCACATGTTCCACATGCCTATCGATATAATCATCGATCTCTATATATTTTCCAATTTTTCTTACTTCTGCAAATGAAAAATCTTCATTTTCGGCACTTTCAAGAATAGCCTTACCCTCAAGATCAGAAATAAATTCTCCTTTGTCATTTAAAAGTTTCAGTGCATTCCATTGTATAGGATTATGGCTCGCAGTGAGAATAATCCCTCCGCCCGCCTTTTCCAACGGAACTGCCAATTCAACTGTCGGTGTGGTACTCAAACCAAGGTCAATCACATCAATCCCCAAGCCCTGAAGCGTAGCGGAAACCAATTTAGAGACCATTTCACCGGAAATTCTGGCATCCCGGCCAATAACCACCCTGGGATTATTTGTATGATTGATGACCCAACTCCCGTAGGCCGAGGTAAATTTTACAACATCCAGAGGGGTTAATCCCTCTCCAGGTTTACCACCAATGGTACCACGAATGCCTGAAATAGATTTAATTAATGCCACAAGAAAACGATTAAGTTAAAATAGAAAAATCCTGACATAATCAGGAGTAAAAAACTGCTTATTTGAATTTGGCCATGACCTTGTCCACTTCATTGTCAGGGTTTCCGCAGGAACTGTCGGCATCTACTGTTTTACCACAATAGCCACAGGTCCCGCCATCTTTATTCAGGTAGGGGTTTTGTGAAGCACAGGTGCCTTTGAATTCACCATTTTTGAGAAATATCAGCCTGACGGACATCAAAATGAAGAATAATGCCAGAAAGCCTAAAGTAAAGTACAAGGTTGCCATATCAATTTAATTTGCGCAAATTTACGTAATACTTTGAAAACGTCCTCACATTACGATTAGTTTCCCCATATATGTCTGAATTATCCTCCAGAAAATCCCAACTCGAATCATTTGATAAACTTTTGACCATTATGGATGAGCTTCGGGAGCAGTGTCCGTGGGATAGAAAACAAACTTTGGAAAGCCTGAGGCACCTTACCATAGAAGAAACCTTTGAGCTTTCTGATGCCATCATCGAAAATGATCTTAATGAGATCAAAAAGGAATTGGGGGATATTCTGCTGCATATTGTGTTTTATGCCAAAATAGGATCTGAAAAAAAATCCTTCGATATAGGGACAGTGATTGATAGTCTTTGTGAAAAATTGATCCGAAGACATCCGCATATTTATGGAGATACCAAAGCCGAAGATGAGGAAACAGTCAAACAGAATTGGGAAAAAATTAAATTGCAGGAAAAAGGGAATGTATCTGTATTGGGTGGAGTTCCAAAATCCCTCCCAGCCCTGATCAAGGCCATGAGGATACAGGAAAAAGCCCGTGGAGTAGGGTTTGATTGGGAAGAAAAACATCAGGTATGGGAAAAAGTAGAAGAGGAAATGCAGGAATTCAAAGAAGCTTTCAATGCTACAGAAGATGCTGAGATCGACAAAGAAAAAGCTTCAGGTGAATTTGGGGATTTACTTTTTTCTTTGATCAATTACGCTAGATTTATCGATATCAATCCGGAGGAGGCCTTGGAACGTACCAACCTGAAATTCATCAAGCGATTCCAATACCTCGAAAAAGCGGCCAAAGAATCCGGAAAATTGATTGAGGAAATGACCTTGGCAGAGATGGATGTATATTGGGAAGAGGCGAAAAAAATATAATCAGAATTGGAAGACAGTTCCTTACCTTATTTTGTTGATCTTGTAAATTTCCCGAAGCTAAAACATCCTGAATTTATCGAACACATCAAAAGAGTTGGAAAGCTGTTTTATGAAAAATAAAACCATTGAATCTTAAACTTTTGGTTTTTCACCTGCAGCAGATACACTTTTTTATCTCTAAAAGGGATTATATTATCCTCAAAATTTTATTTTGATTTATCCTTTTTTATTCCTCATTTCTGTGGTAAATAGTAATGATTTTCAAGCAAAATCACCCAAATCTATCTCTTCAATATTGCAGTGAGTTTTGCTGCCATTGAATTTATTTATCATGAAAACTTTCGCCCGTGTGGCTTTCGCATTCATTGTAATGCTGGCTTCAACTTCGGTATATGCTCAACAAGCTGATTTCTTAAAAATCGATAAAGAAATCAACCTTTCAATCAATCAGGAAAATTGGCTACAGGTTCTTGAATTGGCCAAAGTCCAAATCACCATGGACGTAGAACAAGGAGAAGGTTATTATTATTCGGCTCTTGCCCTTTTCAAAACGGGTAAATCCAAAATGGCAAAACCATATCTGGAACAAGCCAAAAAACTGGGAAGTGAAAAGCTTTACCCAAAAATCTTTGAACTGGAAAAAGCCATTGCCATAAACAAAAATAAACCAACAAAGAAGTATGAAAATCTTCCTGAAGGGTTTATCCCAATAAGAAAAGTGGACAGGTTTTTTTATTCCTATGTCTACAATCCTACGGCACCTTTCGGATTAACCGTCGGTAGCATCAATCATCGTGGTATTGGTACTTACATGACCATCAGAGGCAATCCCGATATAATGGTCAAAACCGGGGATCTGACCGCTAATAGCTTGGGTACAGTATATGGTGAAGGGGAATTTGAAAATGCTGAGACTACAGGCTACATCAAACATGGGGTGGTAGAGGGTATCATGGGAATAACATGGAAAATCCATAAACCCCTTTGGATGTATGCAGGTGCAGGACTAAACCACAGCAGGGAATTTTGGGAAGTGGAGATCATTGATGAAAACAACCCTGGCAAACGAAATGAATGGGCCAAAAACCCTCAGGCAAACAGAAACCAAGCTGCTATTGAAGGAGGTATGATTCTGGATTTTAATGGTTTGAACCTCAGGTTTGGTGGTAACCTTAGGGGGTTTGACTTAACAAATGTCGAATACCATCTTGGCATTGGATTTTCATTGAAATCCAAGTGAAATTTTTAATCCATTATTTTTGAATAAGATGTATATTCAAGGTCAAAAAATTATCAAAATTGAATAAGCGCCAACAAAAAGAATTTTTGGAAGACAAATGGAAAATGCTTCACCAGCATTTTGACCAATTTTGCCAACACCAAAACCCGGTAGATATCCATCAAATGAGGGTTTTTACCAAGAAAATCCACTCCTTTGTTAAATACTGTTCTCATATCCTTCCTAACACTGACCTAGTCAAAGTTTTTAAACCTGTCAGGAAAATATTCAAACATGCTGGGATAATCAGGGAAGCACAAATACACCTGCTTAATTTTGAAAAAATAGGTCTGACAAATGAAAAACTTGAAAACAAGCTGAAAAATCTGATTCAAAAGGAAACCCGGAATTTTATCTTACAAGAAAAAAAGTATGGGAAATTACTTCAAAAGGCTGAGGAAGATTTTTATAAGCAACTTATCCCCATTTCCAATTCCCAGTCGAAAAGATTTTTTAAAGATTATATCCTTGCCTCAGAACTCATTTTAAATAAGAAAAGATATATCCCCCATCTTCATGATTCAAGGAAATATCTAAAATCAATCCACCACATTACGGAATTAACCGGAAAAGAAGTTGGCAAAAAGAATGAAATTAATATAACATATCTTGGAGGTCTTACAGAAAAAATCGGCAATTGGCATGATCTACATCAGACCCAATTGTGGTTGAAAGGAAAGAAAATGGATAGTATTTCTAAAAAAGCTCTCACTCAAAATATTGAAGATATACTTCTCCAAATTGATTCTTCAAAAGATAATTTTAAAGAAAAAATCTTAATCGTTTCTTCGACCTCCCATCAGGTAGCTCAAGAACAATAGCATGGAAAAGGTTATTTTTGTCAAAACCATTTTGTATGTCTGAAATCAAACTTCCGGAAGCCTTTGTAAAAAGGATGATAAACTATTTGGGTGAGGAAGAATTCTTTGCATTTGAAAAATCACTGGAAAAGGAACCAAGGGTATCTATTAGAATCAATCCTTTCAAAGGAATTATCCATGAAGCAGATAGGACAGCCGTTCCCTGGAATAATGAGGGCTATTTTCTAGCTGAAAGACCATCATTTACTTTAGATCCACTTTTTCACGCGGGATGCTATTATGTACAAGAATCATCTTCCATGTTTATTGCGCATATTTTAAAATATATTCAAGCACCTAAAGATGGCATATTCCTAGACCTAGCCGCAGCACCTGGAGGCAAATCCACGCTTTTAAGCAGTTTTATCGGAAAGGATGGTTTTTTGGTAGCCAATGAAGTAATCAAAACAAGGGCAAATATCCTCAAGGAAAATATTATCAAATGGGGCTTGGGCAATACCATGGTCACCCAAAATGATCCGGAGCATTTCAGGGAATTGGAAGGATTTTTTGATCTGGTCCTGGTGGATGCCCCATGTTCAGGTGAAGGATTGTTCAGAAAAGATCAGGAGGCCAGAAATGAATGGTCAGAAGACAATGTCAACCTGTGTGCATTAAGGCAGCAAAGAATCATGGACCAAGCCGGTGCTTTGGTAAAAGGCGGTGGTTATCTCATATACAGTACATGCACATTCAATGAGAAGGAGAACGAGGATATGATCCGGTTTATCTGTTCAGAGTACGCCTATGAACCTGTTCGAATTCCCATTGACCCCACATGGAAAATAACCGAAACCGCTACTGAAACTGAGGATGGGACTTTTTACGGATACAGATTTTATCCCCATCATGTTGAAGGTGAGGGCTTTTTCGTTTCGGTCTTCAAAAGGCCTGAGGATTCCTATATTCAGGAACCGAAAAAAATCAAAGATTTCAAGCATTCCCATATCAAAGCTGCCAATAAGCAGGAAAGTCAAAGGTTGATTTCGGATTTGGGATTGGATGAAAGAAGTACATTCTATAGCCTTCAGGACAGTTTCTTTTGGACCAATGCCAAGTATCAAACTCATTTTGAATTCCTGAGCAGGTTTTTGAACATCAGGTATTTTGGTGTTGAGTTGGGCAAATTCAATAAAGAACAATTCATTCCAAACCATGAATTTGCTGTCAGCATTTTGCCCAAAAAAGGGTTTACAGCCCATGAACTAAATCTTGACCAAGCTCTAACTTTCCTGAGAAAAGAGGACATGGTAGTTGATGATATTCCCGAAGGATGGGTTTTGGTTACTTACCAAAACATCCCTATGGGTTGGATTAAAAACCTGGGAAACAGGATCAACAACAATTACCCGAAGGAATGGCGGATAAGGATGAGGTAAGAATCACTCCAGATCTTTATACAAAGACATATCAATCACCTCATTTTCCAGGTAATGCGGATACATTTTGATATGCTGCTTTTTAACCTCTCTGACCAAGGATTCTCTGAAAAATTCTACGTTGGTTCCGTCATGGGCCGCCATGAAAACAGGCTCAATGCCGGTTTTCTTGGTGTAAGCTTCTGCTAGTTTACCGAAATCCAGGTAATTCTTTTCTTCCACCTCAAGTTCCGTCATATGCATCATTTCCTCTTCTGAGGGCATTTTGGGCACAAGGTCAATTTTGTTGAAGACCAGCAACATGGCTTTATCCCCTGCACCGATTTCATTGAGCGTATTGTTCACGACAGTAATATGATCCTCGAATCCTGGATGTGAAATATCCACCACATGCACCAAAAGTTCTGCTTCCCTGATTTCATCCAAGGTGGATTTGAAAGATTCGATCAAATGGGTAGGCAATTTTCTAATAAATCCAACTGTATCAGATAACAAGAAGGGAATGTTATCCAAAACAACTTTTCGAACTGTGGAATCAACTGTGGCAAAAAGTTTGTTTTCCGCAAGAATATCCGACTTGGTCATCAAGTTCATCAAAGTGCTTTTCCCCACATTGGTATAACCGACCAATGCCACCCTGACAATTCCTTTCCTGCCTTTACGTTGGGTCACTCCTTGTTTATCTATATCCTGAAGTTTGCTTTTCAACAAGGTGATTTTGCTCCGGATATCTCTTTTATCCGTTTCAATTTCTTTTTCACCGGCACCACCTCTGGTACTTGTACCACCTCTTTGCCTTTCCAAGTGTGTCCACATGTTGGTCAGTCTTGGCAATAGGTATTGAAAACGGGCAAGTTCAACTTGGGTCTTAGCCTGAGCGGTCTGGGCCCTGTTGAGAAAAATATCCAAAATCAACAAAGAACGGTCGTAGACTTTTACTTTGAGTTCATTTTCCAGATTTCGCATTTGAGAAGGGGAAAGGTCATCATCAAAAATAACCATATCCACCTCAAAGTGCTCAATGTATGATTTGATCTCCTCCAATTTCCCTGAGCCTACAAATGTCCTGACATCAGGCTTTTCCATTCTTTGGGTAAAACGATACACTGTCTTAGCCCCCAATGTTTCGGTCAAAAAAGAAAGTTCGTCGAGATATTCTGTTATCTGATGGTCCGTTTGTCCCTGACGGATCAAGGCCACCAACACAGCTGTTTCCTGAACGGGAGCAGTATCGTATAATTTTTGAAGCTTTCTGGAATATTTACTCATGTATGTTTGTTTGATTGGAAAAGATAAAGAGCACATAAATAGTTCCAAATCTTAATCTCTTCCACAAATTTACCAACCTACTCCCAATAAGCCTTATATTTGCCCAATTATTCCCCAGAGTCAATCGTTTAAATCCAAATAAATACTCCTCAAACATCAGATTACTTGATCTATACCCTATAAGGAAATTAAAAGAATAAATAATTATGAAAATTTTGACTACACCAATTGAAGGACTTTTTGAATTATACCCAAAAATTTTTGAAGACAATCGGGGATACTTTTTTGAATCATTTAAAAAAAGTGAATTGAGCGAATATGGTATAGACAAGGTTTGGGTACAAGAAAACCAATCTTTTTCCAAAGCGGGGACGGTAAGAGGGCTTCATTTCCAACATGAACCCTATGCCCAAGCGAAATTGGCCCGGGTATTGAAAGGTAAGGTATTGGATGTAGTGGTAGACTTAAGGAAAGGATCTGTGACTTATGGCGCAGTATATACAAAAGTTCTTGACGATATTCAGCACAATATGCTGTATGTACCTGAAGGTTTTGCTCATGGTTTTTCAGTATTGGAAGATGCAGTGTTTTCTTACAGATGTTCTAATTATTACAACAAGTCCAGTGAAGGCGGCGTTATTTGGAATGACCCGCAGTTGGCAATAGACTGGGAGGTGAAAACACCAATTCTTTCCGAAAAGGATCAATTGTTGCCAACTTTCGAAGCATTTACCCAAATGACCAAAGGAGGAATTTAATGGGAGTATTAGATATTTTTAATTTTATCAAAAAAGATAAAACCATTCAGGAACTTGACCTGAGTTGGTTGGGGGTGGACATGCATTCCCATTTGATACCTGGAATAGATGACGGTTCGAAGTCTTTGGAAGAAAGCCTAGAACTCATTAAAAGACTAAAAGGTTATGGTCTGCGAAAACTCATTACCACGCCTCATGTCATGTCTGAGTATTACAAAAATTCGCCGGAAACAATTTTGCCGGGCCTTGCACGATTGAAAGAAGCTTTGGTGGAGGAAAATATAGACATTGAGGTAGAAGCTGCAGCAGAATATTTTATTGATGAGATGCTGATGGAAAAACTCAATAAAGGAGAAAAACTACTGACTATAGGAGATAATTTAGTTCTTGTAGAGACTGGATTCATGAGCAGGCCTTTGATGCTAAAAGAGATATTTTTTGATTTGGAAATGCATGGATACAAACCGATTCTGGCACATCCGGAACGCTATCAATATCTCATCCAAGACAAGGATTTTCTATATGAACTGATAGACAGAGACATTTATTTTCAGATCAATCTATTATCCCTAACCGGGTTTTATTCAAAGCCCATTAAAAATTTTGCTGAGCTATTAATTGATGAAGGTAAAATAAGATTTTTTGGAACTGATTGCCATAACCACAGGTACTTGGACATGTTGGAGACATTGCCCAAATCCAAGTATTTCGAGAAAATACAGCAGATGAATCTGATAAATAATTCTTTATGAAAATATTGATAACAGGTGCCACAGGACTTTTTGGCAGCTACCTAGTCAAAAGATTCGCTCAGGAAGGCTCTATTTTTGCCATAAAAAGAAAAAACAGTTCTGATAAATTATTGGGAAATAATGCCTCCATAGTCAATTGGATAGAAGGAGATATTCTTGATCCGATCTCTCTGGAAAATGCAATGGAAGGAATTGACATGGTCATTCATGTGGCTGGATTGGTTTCTTTTGATCCGAAAGATGAGGATAAACTCATGGAAGTAAATGTTACCGGAACCTCCAATATTGTCAATGCCATGCTGGAAAAAGGGGTGAAAAAACTTATCCACGCAAGCTCTGTTTCTGCATTGGGAAGAACATTTGATAGCACCACCTACGATGAAAATTCAAAATGGACCGCGTCCAAATACAACACCCCCTATGCCATTTCCAAGTACCGGGCTGAATTGGAAGTCTGGAGAGGTGTACAGGAAGGGATTCAGGCATTGGTCATCATGCCTTCCGTGATTCTAGGAAAAATAACTGACGAAAGAAGCAGCACTCAGATTTATCATTATGTATTGGAAGAAAACAAATACTATCCACAGGGAACGGTCAATTTTATAGATATCCGGGATGCTGTAGAAATCACCTTCCAACTCTTTAAAAAAAACCAATGGGGTGAGCGATTTATTCTCAATCATAGAACGATCCCTTACAAAGATTTTTTTGAGAAAATGGCAAAGGCTTTCGGAAAAAAGGCACCCTCCAAGAAACTTAAATACTACCAACTTAGAATGGCCTTGATCGCTGTTGGAATTGCAAGAAGACTTAAACTGACCAAAAGCCCTTTAAACAAACAAACTGCCATGATTTCACAACTCGAAATATACTTGGAAAATGAAAAAGTGAATTCCATTTTGGACTTTAGCTATAGGCCGTTAGAAGAAACTTTTCAATGGGCGAAAGCGAACGAAAGCCTATAAAGCAACGTTGGTAACCCTTAATACAATTAACCGGTAAACCCATGCCATAAAGCTTAGCCAAATTTTAAGAAAAAATATTTTGGGTATGATTTTGTGGCTACTGATAATTTGGTAACTTAAGTTAGAATTTAAAACGAAGCTGATGACCGGAGATTTTGAAAACGAATGGGAGGAAGACAAAGAGTTAGTAGAAAGATTTGAAAACTCATTGAAATCCAATTTGGATTTATATTTTGAAGAGGAAGAATTAGAGAATATCATCCGCTTTTATTTTGACCAACAAAAATACCTGAAAGCGCTAAAGGCCTCTGACCATGCCTTGGAAAAATTTCCTTACAGCATTGAAATTAAGCTGTATAAGGCACAATGCCTGATTTTTAATGATGAGCTGGAAGAAGGTCTGGAAATTCTTGAAAACATCAATAACCTATCCCCCAATAATGAAGACATCATTCTTGCCTTCAGTCAAGGACTGATGATCAACGGAAATGTCAAAGAGGCGATTGCCATGTTGGAAGACTTTATTCCATTGGCGGATGATAAAGCTGAAGTTTATTATTCTCTTGGCAATCTCTATAAGGCTGACGAAAACAATGAAAAAGCAATCCATTACTATAAAGAATGTGTCAAACTTCGGATCAATCATGAGGACGCACTTTTTCAATTGGCAATGATTACCGAGGAAGAAGGCTCCTTTACGGAAATCCTTCAGTTCTATCAGGATTTCATTGATCAAGATCCTTACAGTGCGGGTGCATGGTATAACTTGGGAGTAGTGTATAATCGCTTAGGCAGATATGAGGAAGCCATTCAGGCATACGATTATGCGCTGATCATTGATGATGCTTTTGCATCTGCCTACTTCAACCTTGGCAATGCTTACATGAACACCGAGCAGTTTGACCTGGCCTTAGAAGCCTACCAAAATACAATCAACTGTGAAGGTTCGAATGCAGAGAATTGTTGTTATCTGGCAGCGGCCTACGAAAAATTGGATCAGATTGACCTTGCTTTTAAGTATTTCAAAAAATCATCCAAACTTGACCCCGAATATGATGATGCCTGGTTTGGCTTGGGCATGTGTATGCTCAAAAGAGAGAAATTTTTTGAGGCCATCCATTATTTCCGTAAAGCGATTAACCTGACTACCGAAAACCCCAATTATTGGGTGGGTCTTGCTGATGCCGAATACAACCTGGGTAACCTTCAAGCAAGTGCAGATGCCTATGAAGAAGCCATTAACCTTGAGTCCGGAATCATAGAAACTTATGTCAACCTTGCCATCATTTATTTTGATCAAACACGATTTGAAGAGGCAATTGATGTTCTCAAAGAGGGAATTGAGGAACTGCCTGAGGAAGCAGAATTGTATTACCGCATGGTCGTATTCCAGATAAAAACGGGGAAATACAAGGAAGCCTTTTCATATTTGGAAAATGCATTAACTTTGGACTTTGGGAAACACACCTTGCTTTACGAATTGATGCCTGAAATCAAACATCAAAAGGCTATTTTCAAGATCATCTCCCAATATAAAGATGACCCTAAGTCGTCAGAATCTTAACATCAAAATACCTGAAATCTGTTAGAATGAATTACGTTCTTAAGAACCTGCCAGTACGTTCACAAAAGCCCCGTACGACAGGGTTTACCATGGTTATGGATAAAGGCCTGAGCATCAAAGAAGTCGAAAACTTTATTGATGCAAACAGTGATTTCGTTGACATTGTGAAATTAGGCTGGGCCACATCCTATCTGACTAAAAATCTGGCACAAAAAATCGATATTTACCAAGATGCCGGTATCCCGGTTTATTTGGGGGGTACATTGTTTGAAGCTTTTGTGATCCGAGGTCAATTTGAAGATTACAGAAGGGTGCTGCAAAAATACAACCTTAAATTCGCTGAGGTTTCTGATGGATCGATCAGTCTCAATCATGATAAAAAATGTGAATACATTGATATCCTGACAAAGGACGTGACCGTTCTTTCGGAAGTAGGCTCAAAAGATGCCGCTAAAATAATCCCTCCTTATAAATGGATAGAGCAAATGCAGGCTGAACTGCAGGCAGGTTCCTGGAAAGTGATCGGAGAGGCAAGGGAAGGTGGAACCGTGGGGCTTTTTAGGGATTCAGGAGAAGTAAGACAAGGTTTGGTAGAAGAAATTCTCACCAAAATTCCTGAAGAAAAAATTCTTTGGGAGGCTCCTCAAAAAGAACAACAAGTATGGTTTGTCAAGCTTTTAGGTGCCAATGTAAATCTTGGCAATATCGCTACAAACGAAGTCATACCGTTGGAAACCATTAGGTTGGGACTAAGGGGCGATACCTTCGATCATTTTCTTGGAGATCATCAATTGTAAATCTTACTAAAGAGCCATAATGGATTGGCACCTTATCTATCTCAATAAATGAACCATCTGAAAGATTACATTTTGGTCTTCCTGAAAGGGATATCCATGGGTGCTGCAGATATCGTTCCTGGCGTATCAGGAGGCTCGATTGCACTGATTACGGGGATTTATGAAAAGTTGCTGGACAGCATCAAGTCCATCGATCAGACTGCCCTTGGCTATCTTTTCCGCTTTGAGATCAAAAAGCTTTGGGAACATGTCAATGGTAGTTTTCTATTGACACTATTGGTTGGAATCCTGGCGAGCATTTTCACGCTTTCTAATCTGATCACTTTCTTGATGGAATACTACCCTATTCCCTTGTGGTCTTTTTTTTGTGGATTGATCATCATCTCAGCCATCATCATTCTCAGGGATATCGGAAATTGGTCGATAGGCGTTGTCATTGCTATACTGATCGGAACAGCAGTAGCCTATTGGATCACAGGACTTCCCCCTATGGGATCTCCGGATGCACTTTGGTTTACTTTTATAGCAGGAGCAATTGCTATTTGCGCCATGATTTTACCAGGGGTTTCGGGTAGCTTTTTGTTATTGATATTGGGTCAGTATGAAAGAATCCTTGCAGCAGTTTCTGAAAAAAACATTGTAGTGCTGGCCGTATTTGCATTTGGTTGTATTGTTGGTTTATTGTCATTCAGCCGATTGATTTCATGGCTATTAAAAAATCACCATGCGCTCACCATTGGATTATTGTCCGGGTTTATGCTAGGATCCATCAATAAATTATGGCCTTGGAAAGAAGTGATTTCCTATCGCATGTCCTCGAGCGGAGTGCAGAAACCTTTTATCACTGAAAACATACTTCCTCAAAATTATCTTGAAGTCACCGGTCAGGAATCTTTATTTCTATTTGCTTTGCTTGCATTTTCATTTGGTGTAATTTTGGTACTCGGTATCGAAAGAACCGCTTACTACATCAACAGGAAATGAGGAAATTTGGATTGATAGGTTATCCTTTAGGTCATTCTTTTTCGAAAAAGTATTTTACTGATAAATTCGAAACCGAAGGGATAAAGGAATGTCAATATGATCTCTATGAAATTGAGGACATCTCCCTTCTACCCGCCATCCTCCGGCAAAATCCCGAACTTGAAGGCCTGAATGTGACCATCCCTTACAAAGAAAAAGTGTTGCCCTATTTGGACAGTATCGACCCTGCCTATGAAGAAATCGGTGCAGTGAATTGTATCCAAATCAAGGCTGGCAAACTCAAGGGTTACAATACCGACTATATAGGATTCAAAGAATCCCTGAATAATTGGCTCAAAGGTGAAAAGCCTTATGCATTGGTTTTGGGAACAGGTGGGGCCTCCAAAGCTGTTGTCAAGGCTTTGAAGGATCTGGGAATTTCATACTTGATGGTATCCCGAAATCCTGGTGAGGATCCCGGCATTATTTCTTATGAGGAACTTGCCAAAAGCAAGTCGGTTTTAGATAGAAATCATCTAATTATAAATACCACCCCAATAGGCACATTTCCCAAAACCGAGGAAATGCCTGCGATTAATCTGGAATATATCTCCAGCATGCACAAAGTGTATGACCTGGTATATAATCCTGAAAAGACTTTTTTGATGCGCTCTCTCGAAGCCCGCGGCGCAGTAGTGAAAAATGGATTGGAAATGCTCCAACTTCAGGCCGAAGCCGCCTGGAGAATCTGGAACTGATTTCCAATTTGTATAGCTATCTGATCCAAGAAAAATCACTTCTGGAAAGACCGCTTCTACAAATAATTTCACATTTAGTATTTACTATTCACAAATCCTCTTTGTTACCATCAAATTTGGTAAAATGACTTTCGAGCTGGTAAAATATCAATTCCCGGCTTCTTCGGCCCTCGGTCTTCCAGCTTCCCTGCCTGCCGGCAGGCAGGCGTCAAGTCAATAATAGGAAACTGGGTAACTGGCATCAAAGAGGATAACCTACACAAACCAAGCCATGTACTGGAAAAAACAATCTCACGAACAACTCAAAGAATCCATATTCAAAGCATTGGAACAAAACCTCGACTATAGAGGTGATCATCCCATTTTAGGAGTTCCGGGAACTTATCTCGACACCATGGAATTTTACCCTGATGCACCATTCCTCAAAGATGCGCCTTTTATGTCTGCCATGGTCAGAAACCCCAATCATATCGGTGTACATACCCTGAGTGACAAATCAGTTTTAGAGGTTTTCAAAGGAACGCAACAGATTGAAAAAGACCTCATCAAATTGGTAGCTGAGGAGATTTTCAATGGAGACAGCAACCAACAGGATGGTTATGTCGCCACAGGTGGAACCGAAGCCAATATTCAGGCCATGTGGATTTACAGGAATTTCTTCCAAAAAGAGCATGGGGCCAGAATCGGGGAAATTGCGGTGGTATATTCTCAGGATTCTCATTACTCCATGCCCAAAGGGGCCAACATCCTCAACCTGACCAATATCATCCTGGATGTAGATCCTGAAACCAGGGAAATCACCAAGGAATCACTTGAAAACAAAGTGAATACGGCCTTAAAAGATGGCATCAAATACTTCATCGTCATTGCCAACCTGTCCACAACCATGTTCGGTTCGGTGGATGATATAGACATGTTGGGAGAATATTTTACCAATATGAATGCTCCCTTCAAAATCCATGTGGATGCAGCTTATGGCGGATTTATTTATCCATTTACCAATCCGGTTAGCCGATTTACCTTCCAAAATCCCTATCTGAATTCCATTACAGCTGATGGACATAAAATGCTTCAGACGCCCTATGGAACTGGATTGTTTCTGATCAGAAAAGGTTATTTTGACTATGTCAAAACCGAAGAAGCGCAATATATTCCCGGCAAGGACTATACGGTCAGTGGAAGCCGCTCTGGGGCAAATGCCATTTCGATGTGGATGATATTGCAGATTCACGGTTCGGAAGGCTGGAAATACAAAATGGAAATGCTCTGTGACCAAACAGAAAGAATCTGCAAAAAACTGGAAAAGATGGGCGTGGAATATTTCCGAAACCAATACCTTAACATCATCGCCATCAAGGCAAAGTATATGTCCAAAGAACTCGCCCATAAATACTATTTGGTCGCAGACAGTTATGAACACGAAGCCAAATGGTACAAAATCGTAGTCATGCCCCACGTCAAGCCCGGAACCATTGACATGTTTTTGATGGAGTTGGAGGGAGAAGTCAGGGGGAGGAAGTGATGTGTAGATTGGCGTTGACGCTAGGCGTAGATTGTATCTACGCCTTTTTTCTATCTTTGGATCCCGTACAGTGGTCGGGAATAATTCCAGTGTCAATATTTATAACAGAAAGTACAATAAATACACATTTCTGCTAATGTGAAGGATAAATGCTTCATATATAACTTATGATACAAAACTTTCTCTAATAGTATTTAATTAAAAGGAAGATTTTTCATCAAGGCTTCGCTGTAGTATTTTACCTTAGCACCATGATGGCTGTATCCCGATTTCTCTAAAAGATTGCTAACTTTAAAATGAACTAAAATTCAAGACGGTATGGAAGATCTCGAAAGTAAAATCCCCCTGCTCCCCTTTAATATATTGATAAGAGCAAAAAAGAATTCAATTGTTCGAACTGGCCATATCGTCCATGTGGAAGACCCTCAATTTGTATGCGAATATTCTGCCAACAAAGCCCCTGAAAAACACAACGGTCTACTTCTATATTTTGAAGAATATAATTTGTATTTATTTGATTGGGGGCTAGTGGATGGCTCTCTTTTAAAAGTTGAATATTCAGAGTTGTTTTCTAAAATGCTCGAAGCGGCAAGAGTACTGGACAGAACTTTGTTTTTAAAATTTCCAGATGACAAATCCTGAAAATAAAAAAAACAAAGCAATCTCATCCAGGCACTTCTCGCAAGCCCCCTTTTCAAAATTCCCATTTACCAATCCTGAAAATTTAAAAATAGGTGTTAAATTCAATGCATAAATTCAAAAAGATGACCTTGATAATTGATAAAAATAATTCCAAGAATATTTCCAAAATCCTCAATGAAAAACTTGGTAAAAGGAAAAAGAAAGGAAACATAGCTAAACACTTTGGCAAATTGAAAAGGAAAATTGATGGATTAGCATATCAACAGGATGTAAGGAAAAATTAAAGTTGATTTTAGTTGAATGGTTTTTAATTTTTTAAATCTACACCATCCCCGCCACCATAAAACCCAAATAAGTTCCCAAGGCATTTCCCAAGCTGCCTACCAATACCCCAGGTATCAAGAGATCCGGCCGGTTGAGGCTTTCGGCAGCGGCAAGAGCAGTGGTATTTCCGCCCACATTGGCCTGAGAAGCCACGGCGATCACATCCCAATCCATTTTAAATGCTGCCCCTACACCGAAGATCACCAGGCCGTGAACCATGATGATAACAAAAACAAAAAGCATCAATGTACCTGCAAGGCTGCCTATGCCTGATAGTGCCGTCACATCACAAAGTGTCCCTATGACAGCCAGGAATATCAAAATAAAGAAAAATCCCAAGGTATGTTTTCCCTGTAACCGCTTGACAAAACTGAATTGAGCCATAATCAGGGCTAGGGTAGTTAAAGTGATGATTTCTGGTATCTGGGGGAAATAATAGGCCGCCAATTTGGAAATACCCATACCCAGCAAACCCATACCTAAGATTAAGGCTAGCGAAAAAATGGAGATGTTTTCTTGGGATTTGATCTTAGCAGCAGATTTAGAGGAATCGAGTTTTTTGCGCGGGTAATATTTTTGAAGGTATTTGGGCAAAATCAGGGTGGCAATAATCCATGGTGTCCCGAGAAGATTGTCAACCACGGTAGTAGCTGCGAACAAAACCCCGCTTTCATTGACCTGATAATGCAAAGCCACGGCATTGAAATTGATACTGCCTCCGATATATGTCCCGGTAAACATTCCCGCCACAGCATGTGCCAATGGACCAATTTCTGCGGCAGGATTTACCAAAAACCAGGCAACAAATACACCTATTAATGTCCCCAAAGCTCCCAAACCAAACATCAGCAGAATAGGAAGACCGGCATCTTTGAGACTCTTCAGGTCCACCTCTAACAGTGCTATGAAAATTCCCAAAGGAGCGATATAGACAAATACCCCTGTATAAACAGGATGACTTGTCGTAGCGGTAGGGATAATTCCCAAATTGGAAATAACCGCACAGATGAGAATGGCGAGAATGGGAGTCCCTATTGTTTTCCAACCCCGAAACCTGTTCAGCCAACTTGCAAAAAATACGGCCAAACAAAGCATGGCCGAAACATAAACAGGATCCTGATTCCAGAGCATCCTGAAAAATAGGTAAAAAATTATCATTCTGATAGTCAAATCGATAAGATTTTCCTTTTCTTAAATAAACTTAATTTCTTTTGATAAAATGGTAATCTTATTTTAATATTTATATATTATTCCCAACTATCACACAGTAACATTTTGACCTATGCCAAGAGCTAAATCCGATAAAGACCGAAAAATTTTTGTGTTGGATACCTCAGTCATCCTTTATGCACATAACTCCATCATGAACTTTGCAGAACATGATGTAGTCATCCCGATTACGGTATTGGAAGAGCTCGATCAGTTTAAAAAGGGCAACGATACCAAGAATTTTGAAGCCAGGGAGTTTATCCGATTGTTGGATAAATTGTCCAAAGACAACATGATTCACAACTGGACTCCTCTGAATGGAAAAACAAAAGGATTTTTCAAAGTTTTGATGAATCCGGATAACTCCATCAATGCCAACCTGGTGTTTGGAGAGGAAAAAAACGACCATAAAATCCTGAATGCGGCCCTTCACCTACAACAAACTGAAAAGAACCGAAAAGTAATTCTGGTCAGCAAAGACATAAACCTGAGACTTAAAGCCAAGTCTCTTGAAATTCATGCGGAGGATTACGAAACAGGAAAAATCAAAAATATTTCTGAACTTGAAAACACCGGAAAATATTATCTGGATGGGATTGATCAGCATGTCATCAACAACCTTTACGAAAGCCATTCGGTAGAAGCCAAGGCAGTGTTTGGTACTAGAAAGCGAAAGGCCAATGCTTTTTATATCCTGAAAAGTGAAAAGAATTCTGTCCTCGCCTACTTCAATTCGGAGGACAATACCATGGAAAGGGTGGATAAAAAACTGGCCTACAATATCAAACCAAAAAACGCAGAACAGACCTTTGCCCTGCATGCTATCCTGAACCCAAGGATTAAGCTTGTTTCGATTCAAGGAGTTGCCGGGACAGGAAAAACCCTCTTGGCCTTGGCAGGTGCTTTGGAACAAAGGAGGGATTTTAAGCAGGTTTTTCTGGCACGTCCCATTGTCCCATTGAGCAATAAGGACATTGGGTATCTTCCAGGAGATATCAAATCCAAATTGAATCCATACATGGAACCACTTTGGGATAACCTGAAATTCATTCAGAATCAGTTCAAAGAATCAGATAAGGAATACCAAAAGATCACTGAAATGATCAATCAGGAGAAATTGGTAATTCAACCCCTTGCCTATATCAGAGGTCGGTCTCTTTCAAATATTTTCTTCATTGTGGATGAGGCCCAAAACCTTACCCCCCATGAAATCAAGACCATCATCAGTAGGGCCGGAGAAAACACCAAGATCATCTTCACAGGTGATATTTTCCAGATTGACACGCCTTATCTTGACAGCCAAAGCAACGGACTCTCTTATCTAATAGACAGGGTAAAAGACCATCCTTTGTATGCCCATATCAAATTGGAAAAAGGAGAAAGATCCGAATTGGCCAACCTGGCCAACGACCTGCTTTAATT
This sequence comes from Aquiflexum lacus, assembly GCF_015476655.1. Classification (GTDB taxonomy): domain Bacteria; phylum Bacteroidota; class Bacteroidia; order Cytophagales; family Cyclobacteriaceae; genus Aquiflexum; species Aquiflexum lacus. Next base: position 158,072 of record NZ_JABFHF010000005.1, on the reverse strand, counting down.
TCTTCACCATTTTTATTGAGCCGGTAAAATATCCCTCTATTTTATCGGCTTTTTGATTTTTTAAGAATCTTAATGCAACCTGATTCCAGCCAAGTCCATCGCAATAACTGTATCACAAAACAAAATAGTGTGTACGCCATCGTACACCTATTTTCGGTACAATAATATTTATGCTATTGATTTTCAGTTCTTTACAAAATTGGGATCAGAATTTGGAATATACCTGATACCATGCAGCGATAGTGCTGACATAGATAACAGAAACAAAGTCAAAAAAAATTATAAGAAAATGAAAACGACTATTTTAACTCAGAATAATGTTTGTGCCTTTTTAGGATTATTAATGGCATTGACAATCTTGTGGTCTGCAAGTGCAGAAGCAAAAGTTGATACAACCATCAACGAGGTAATCCCGATGGAAATTAAAATGGAATTAGGCGCGGTACAGGAAGAAGCCATCAATATGGAAAACCTTGAACTATCCGACATCAAAGAAATTCCAACCATCACTTTTATCAATAAGTATGGTGAAATCGTAGCGGAATTTTATGGAGAGAAATCCGAATTGAAGAAAAAATTCAAGGAAACATTTAAGAGAGGACAATTCGTAACCGCCTCAGGCAAACACGAATTCTACCTGATATGACAGTTTAGTTGATTGTTTGGTTCTTTGGAAATAAAAAAAAGGTGGGTCTTGCCCACCTTTTTTTACAGTTTTAGTATAGTTCGGGAAATTAACTTTCAGTGATGGTATTCAGTTTGGCCAAGAAGCTGTTATAATATTGCCTTCCTACCTGAACCACAGAACCCATATGGAGCGTGATGTCTTTGGTGTTGAAACTTTCGATCTGTCCCAATTGGACAATGAACGATTTCTGAACCCTTAGGAAAAGATGTGAAGGAAGTTTTTCCTCCATGTCTTTCATAGACTTTCTGATGGTAAAATTTCTGTTTTTTGTAAAGATGGTTACCATGTTACCGTTGGCCTCCACGTAGTAGATATCTTCATATGGTACCCTTTCATATGCATTGTCAGCTTTAATAAAAACGGCATCAGTAACGAGGTATGGACTTTCATCTTTGGACCTGATAACTGCTGTTTCGGGGGCCGGCTTTGTCCTTTTGTTGTAGAGAACAATTTCTACAATGGCATGTATATCATTGGTATTGAAAGGCTTGACAATAAAACCTGCAGGATTAATTCTTTTTGCCCTTTCTATAATGGTAGGGTCACTGTAAGAAGTAACATAAACCAATGGGGCATCCACCATTTGTTTGATGATTTCACCCAATTCAATTCCATCTTTATCACCTTTCAGCTTGATATCCATAAAAACCAAATCAGGCCTGTATTTCTTGACCACCTTAATGGCCTGATTGGCTGAATTGGCAATATCAATATTGACATAACCTAAAAGTTCTAAAATTTCCTCAATGTTCTCTGCAATATTAACGTCATCTTCAACGATCAGGATTCTTTCCTCTTTCATAATGTTTTATGGGAAATAATACGTTATAATAAATGTTAAATAGATTTTTATATAATTAAAATATTAGCCTCTATTTACAAATTTTAGCTTTCTGAATCAATATTTATTTGAATTTTCTGAAATTATCAACTTTCTCACCCTTACAAACTCATCATATCCTTAAATCTTGCAGCCTGTCTCCTGCTGACCTCTATTCTATCTCCTCCCTTTAAAGTGACTACTAGACCACCGTTAAACCAAGGTTCGATCGCATCCACCCAACTGAGGTTGATGATATGTTTTCTGCTTGCCCTGAAAAAAGATTTTTCATCCAGTCTTTCATCCAATGCATTGAGAGATTTATGAATCATTGGTTTATTATTATCAAAATAAACTTTGATATAATTCCCATCTGATTCAAACAACCTGACATTGGACAATTTGACAAACCAGCACCTATCACCATCCTTTACAAATACCTGATCATCCAAAGTAAGCTTTTTGGAAGAAAATGAACCCCCGTCATCTGTTCTTTCGGGTGCTTCATTGAGTTTTTTGAAAAGCCTTTCAATCGCTTCATTCAGCCTTTTCGGCTCTATCGGTTTCAATAGGTAATCCAGGGCATTGACCTGAAAAGCCTTCAGGGCATATTCGTCGTATGCCGTGGTAAAGACCACATGAGGTACATTATCCAATTCTTCCAATAAATCAAAGCCTGTTTTTTCTGGCATCTGAATATCCAGGAATACCACATCAGGTGACAAAGCTTCAATTTTTTCCTTGGCATCATCGACATTATTGGCTTCACCTACGATTTCAACCTGATCATATTGGGACAATAAATTGATCAGCTCTTTTCTTGCAAGTCTTTCATCATCTATTACTAGTGCTCTCATTTTTTTGGATTTTTAACCTAATGTAAGGTTTTGTTTTGGAATTTTGATTTCTGTTACTACAAATTCATTATCCGAATTATATATCTTGAAGGAGGCTCTATCTCCATATATCAATTTTAACCTTTGAACAGTATTATTGATTCCATGGCCCTCTCTTTCTTTCTTTTTATTGAAGGTCTGCCCCTTTAATTGACCACTGTTTTTCACTTGAATGATCAGGTCGTCGGTGATTCCTTCCCTACACTTGATTTCAATGACACCGCCTTTTACTCTATTGGAAATTCCATGTTTGATACCATTTTCGACTATGGTCTGTAACATCATGGGTGGAATCTTGTAATCGTAGGCCGATGGTTCGATGTCATATTTCACCTGAAGTCTCTCCTCAAACCTTATAGTTTCCAAATTTAAGTAATCCTTGACAGTATTGATCTCATTTTCAAAATCAATAGTCCTTTTTTTATCCATCATCAATGAAAATCTCAGGATATTGGACAATTGGGTAATGGCCAGCTTTGCTTTGGATGGATCTTCATCTACCAACGCCCTCACACTGTTCAACGCATTAAAAATAAAATGGGGGTTTAGCTGACTCTTTAAATGATTTAATTGTATCTCATTTATTTTGGCTTGGTACTTTAAAGATTGGTTATAGTTGTCCAGAAAGTGGAAAAGAAAATACAACATCACCCATAGTGAATAGAACAGAAAACTGACAAAAATAGTCACTGAAATGACCAAAAGTCTGAAATCATCTTCTGGATTCAAGGTGTCAAAAATCAAATTGATGAGTATTTGGGCAATAGTATTGAGAATACTTAGAGCAGCAACTGCCAAAAGGGTGTTTGGAAGGAGTTGGATAAAACCCAGGTTGAACCATCCATATTTTTTGATGATGTACCTTAAAGAATGAGTTGATAGTAGATAAAAGCCTGCCACTGAAAAAAATGCACCTATCTGAACAGAGGATATGGTTCGCTCAAGCGAAACAAAAAAAAGATTGATCAAGGCAAAACCCAACCAACCAAAAATCTGCAAAAACCAATATAGTCTTGTTTTGTTCATGGTGATGGCTCAAATATAGTCAAGCCATCCCATGTGCAGCCAATATTTTTAAAGAAGGGTGCAATACTGGTTTTGGTAGGTCAATTTCCTTGATATCAGATCAATTCCTCTTTCAAAAACTTGGCAGTATAACTCTTGCGGTGCTTGGCTACTTCTTCAGGTTTCCCTTCCACCACTATTTGCCCGCCCTTTTCTCCACCTTCCGGACCAAGGTCAATAATATAATCCGCTACCTTAATCACATCCATGTTGTGCTCGATGATCAATACGGTATTCCCTTTTTCGACTAACCTGTTCAAAACTTCCAATAAATGTTCGATATCCTGAAAATGCAAGCCTGTAGTCGGCTCATCTAAAATGTAAAAGGTCTTTCCTGTATCTTTTTTAGAAAGCTCTGTAGCCAATTTCACCCTTTGGGCTTCGCCACCTGAAAGGGTGGTCGCATGTTGCCCTAAGGTGATATATCCTAAACCTACATCATTGAGGGTTTTGATCCTTCTGAGAATCTTGGGTTGATTTGCAAAAAAATCAACTGCCTGCTCTACTGTCATGTCCAAGACATCTGAGATGGATTTTCCTTTGAATCTGACCTCAAGGGTTTCTCTATTGTATCTTTTCCCTTTACAGGTTTCACAAGGAATATGCACATCAGGCAAAAAGTCCATTTCTATCAGCTTCATCCCACCACCCTCACAATCTTCACATCTCCCTCCTTTAACATTAAAACTGAACCTTCCCGGCTTATATCCCCGGATTTTAGATTCAGGAAGTTCAGTGAATAATGTCCGGATATCGGAAAATACCCCGGTGTAAGTAGCAGGATTAGATCTTGGAGTTCGGCCAATGGGCGATTGGTCCACTTCGATGACCTTATCAAGATGGATAAGGCCCTTTATTTCCTTGTGGGCCAAAGGCTCTTTTTTGGAATTATAAAAATGTCTGTTCAATAACGGGAACAATGTCTCATGTATCAGGGAACTTTTACCGCTTCCTGACACCCCCGTCACGCAGATCATGGTTCCCAAAGGAAGTTTCAGATTGACATGTTTGAGGTTATTTCCTGATGCACCTTTCAGTTCCAATAAGTTTCCTGAGCCAGTTCTTCTCTTTTGGGGTAAATCTATTTTTAAACCTCCAGAAAGGTATTGGGCTGTAATACTCTTTTGCTTCAAAAATTCCTGGGGATTTCCTGCTGCAACAATCTGACCTCCATGCCTTCCTGCTCCGGGGCCAATGTCAACCACAAAATCAGACTGCATCATCATGTCTTTGTCGTGCTCGACGACAATCACCGAGTTGCCCAGATCTCTAAGATCCTGTAAGGCTTTGATCAATTTGACATTATCCCTTTGGTGCAAGCCTATACTCGGCTCATCTAGGATATAAAGCACTCCAACCAGTTGGGTGCCTATTTGAGTGGCTAATCGTATCCTCTGTGCCTCTCCACCTGACAGGGTCCTGAGTGGTCTGTTCAGAGAAAGGTAATCCAACCCGATATCCAAGAGAAATCCAATCCGCTTCCTGATTTCTTTGAGTACTTCCTTACCGATAATCTGCTGCCTTTCGGACATTCTATCCTCAAGTCCCTCAAACCAATCTCCCAAGCTGACAATATCCATCATGGCCAGTTGGCCAATATGCTTTTCATCAATTTTGATATGGAGGGCTTCTTTCTTCAACCTGTAGCCTTCACAGTCCGGGCAAGTTTTTGAAGTCGTAAATTCATTGACCCAATCCCGGATTTTTTCGGTACCACCTTCCTGTTGTTTTTGAAGAAAATTGACAATTCCCTCAAAGGTAGTATGCCACTTCGTCCCAGGATATTTGACAGAATCTACAGCCACCTCCACTTTGTCTCCAAACAATAATATATCCACCACTTCTTTTGGAAGTTTTCCAATAGGGGTGGAAATACTGCATTTGTAGTGTTTGAGGATGGCCTCCACTTTTTTGAAGATCCAAACATCCCTGTATTCGCCCAAAGGTGCGATCCCTCCTCTTGTGATGCTCAGGCTTGGGTCAGGAATGATGTTTTCTATGGTAATTTCATCAATAATCCCAAGACCATTACAGGTAGGACAGGCACCATAAGGACTGTTGAATGAAAAGGTATTGGGCGCAGGTTCATCATAGGAAAGACCCGTAGTCGGATCCATCAGGTATTTGGAAAAATGGTGGATATTGCCCTCTTCATCACGAAGCATGATGATACCCTTTCCGTGCTGAAGGGCTGTTTTGAGGGATTGGGTAATTCTGAACCTGTCATCCTCCTCGGCAACAATCCGATCTACTACTATCTCTATATCGTGGATTTTATACCTATCCACCTGCATCTTGGGATGAACATCCATGACCACCCCATCCACTCGGATTTTGGAAAATCCCATCTTTCGAATCTGTTCAAAAAGCTCTCTGTAATGCCCTTTCCTACCTTTTACAATAGGCGCGAGGATATACAGTTTTCTTCCTCCAAAATTTTCAAAAAGCTGTTCTACGATCTGATCTTCAGTCTGTCTGATCATCTTCTTGCCCGAAAGATAAGAATAGGCCTCTCCTGCCCTTGCAAATAGCAGCCTCATAAAATCATAGATTTCTGTGACGGTACCTACTGTAGAGCGGGGATTTTTGGAAGTGGTTTTCTGTTCAATGGATATGACCGGAGAGAGACCGTTGATTTTATCCACATCAGGACGCTCCATTCCTCCCAGAAATGACCTCGCATAGGCAGAAAAACTTTCCATATACCTACGCTGACCTTCTGCATAGATGGTATCAAAAGCCAATGAACTCTTCCCACTCCCACTAAGGCCTGTGATGACTACGAGCTTGTTTCTGGGGATGTTGATATCTATATTTTTGAGATTGTGCTCTCGTGCACCATATATTTCAATCAACTCTTCTTTTTTCTCAACTATGAGTTCGGACATGGAGGCTTTTAACATTTCATTCAAGCTTGCAAAAGTACAAATTATTGACGGGTAATCCCATTGAGGGCCAAAAGTTAAAACCCAGATGAAAGAACAAAGTTTATGCTTTAGAAAAAATTAATTCGTTTTCCTACTTTCTCTTCTTGCCTGCCTTTTCTCTTTTCCTGAAAGTTCAGTAGAGTCCTCAGTATTATTTTTGGAAGGAGCTGAGGATGTGTTTTTTGAATCGGAGTTCCCGGGACGTTTCTGTATTTCTTTCTGTCTCATCTCATCCACTGTTTCTCCTGACAAGGTTGATTTCAGACCCGAAAAAATCAGTTGCCACCAATAATTGAACATGGATTTGTGAGGGACTCTGATAAAATAAACGCTTCCTTTATTCAAATCCCCTTTTTTATTGGGGTTGTCTGATTTGATAATCACCTTATTGGCCAGGAAGGCACCGATTTTGCGGATTAAATTTTGATCTTGCTCAAAATCTTTGTTGAGAAGTTCAATTTCAAGGTTTTGATACCTGATGATCAATTCTCCTGAACCTTCGTAATCATTGGCTAAAATATTGAAATCCAACCTATCGACAATTCCTGATTTGAGACTGGCCTTTGCCTCGGGTTCTATCATGGAATTTACTTTGGTAAGATCCATTTTTTCCAAAGTCCCTTTGAGGGTAAACTTCCCTTCAGGATCCTCCAAATCATATTGGATCAAAGCATTTACCTGTCCCTCCCCCATCAATTTACCATTTGCATCAATGGAAATGGTACGGTTGTCTCCCCTCCTTTCCAGATAATTGGAAACGTTTGTTACATGGGCATTCAATTCCGAAAAAAACATGGTTCCCGACCTAGGGGATTCATTCTCGGGTCTTTCCTCTATCCTTACAAATGCATTGTCCAGAAAAAGATGCTCAATATGCAAAACCTGTTGAAGGTTTTGGAAAACCTGATGAATCATCTGAGAACGTTTTTGCTTATCTTCAGGTATCCTTTTATCTACAAAGGATTCAAGATGGAAATTATTGGCAAAAACTGTATCGACTTCAATAATGCCTTTTCTAAAATAACTGCCAAAATTCACCCCATGAAGCTTCATCTTAGCTTTATCTATTTCCAACCAACCCTGTCTTTCTTTAAACTGTGCGGTATATTCATATTTTTCCAATTTATTGAGCAATCCCATGTAGCCAAAGGACATTTGTTTTCGCTCCGTGTCAAGAATAATGTCCCTGACTTCGACGTATTGTCTGAACTTATCAAAATGAAACGCTGCCTGTTGAATGCTGCCCGTAATTTTACCCACATGGAAAAGACTTTTAGCATCATGGAGGTCCTCCCTTGTCAATTGGAAATCATGTGCCTCCACATTGAGGTTGCGGAGTGATATCCTGACCGAGTCATACAGATTGTTTTTGACCTCAAAAGAAAATTCCTTTAGATCAAAATTTCTCACTTCAACCAATTCATAATCCTTGGTTTCTTTTTTCTTGGGTTTTCGAGTACCACTTTTCAGTGAGTCCAAAGGGGGAGTTGAGGAAATTATTTTGATGTTGTTCAATGTGGCCGAGTCAACGGAAATGGAGTTATGAAAAAGAAAAGGAAACCACCTAAAGCCCGTAATATTGACATTGTCAGCTGATAGATTGACCTTTACCCTATTATCATCCAATTTTTCTGTTGGGGTGACTTTAATATTGCTGATCTTAAGAAAAGTGCCGGAATAATTGTAATCCAGAACTATAGAACCAAAACTTACTTCATGATCTCCAAAGTTGCTAGTCCGGGTGATCATATTGGTGACAATACGATCCGCATTTTGATTGAGGTAGATATTGATCAGGTAAGGCAGACCTCTTAAAACCAACACGGCCAAAAGCAATAATATCAGAATGCCTACTAAAACCTTTTTCATAAAATTCCCTCTTAATGGAAAGTATTTGAAAAATAGATAAAAACTATGAGAAAATTACAATTGGGTCAACTCACCGGCAATTTAATTAAGTATTCTTTTCCTTTTTTTACACTCAATTTAGAAGATCTAAGCCAAGGGTTATGGATTTTGAGAATTTTATAGTTTGAATTATGCTTGATTGCCCATTGGGCCAGACTCGGTATAGATTGGTCTACCATCAACTCCCTGTATACCGGCTGCCTGTAGATATCCTGTTCGGAAAACTCAAACCCATATTTGACAGGATTTTCAAATATCTCTTTAAAAGCAAGAATCCTGAAAAGATATCGGCTGGTTTCTTCTACTAAATGAAGATCATAATAATCGGATTGGTTTTGTTCTTGCTTTCTTTTACCTATTCCGGTTATTCCCATATTGTAGCTCGCTGCCACCGAAGTCCAATTGCCAAACTTGCTATAAGCTGATTTCAGGTATTTGCATGCGGCAATGGTAGATTTTTCTAAATGATACCTTTCATCCACATCATTGCTGACTTGCAGATTAAAATCCTTGGCAGTGCCTGGCATAAACTGCCAAAAACCTCTTGCCCCCGCAGGGGAAACGACATTCAATAAACCTGACTCCGCCATCGCCAAGTATTTGAAATCATCGGGAACACCCTGCTGCCGAAGAATTTTTTCAATCGTAGGCAAAAATTTCCCTGCCCTTTTCATCAACAAAATCATATTGGATTGCCAATAAACATTTACATAAATCTCCCGCTCAAACCGCTCCCACACATCTGCCTCTTTCAGTGGGACAGGTTCATCGGCAAAAGAAATCTTCGTGGGAAGGTCAAACAGCCGGATTTTGGGTTCAGGTATAGTCAGTGTCATTTTGCTCCCTTTTTCGGATTCAATGACAATTTCTTCACCAAACACAGTGGGGTTGATTTCTTTCGCTTTTTGAAAAATGACAAAAACAATCAAAAACCCTAACAGTCCATAAATGATAAATAGATGGTAATGTCTCAATGTCAATAATTTGGAGTGAGTAAATATTTGCTGTAAAATTCATCAATGACCTTCACCGCTTCAGTGGCATCATCCACCAAGTAAAATAGGTTCAGGTCTTCGGCATTGATGTAATTGTACTTTTGTAGGAGCGTATCCTTGATCCAAGCTATCAATCCGCCCCAGAATTCCTTACCCACGAGGACAATCGGGAATCTGCCGATTTTAATGGTCTGTATCAAAGTGAAAGCTTCAAATAACTCATCCAAAGTACCAAACCCGCCTGGTAGCACGATAAATCCCTGCGAATATTTGGTGAACATCACTTTCCTGACAAAAAAATAATCAAACATGATCATTTTGTCCGGATCAATATAAATATTCCCCTTAGACTCAAAAGGAAGTTTGATGCAGAGACCAACCGATTTACCATTTTCTGAACTGGCCCCTTTGTTGGCCGCTTCCATAATCCCCGGTCCTCCACCTGTGATGACTCCATAACCATGCCTGACCAACTTTGCGGAAATCTCTTCGGCCATAATATAATGGGGATGCTCAGGGGAAGTCCTTGCGGACCCGAATACCGAAACACATGGGCCGATTTTGCTCAGTTTTTCGAATCCTTCTACAAATTCAGAAATTACTTTAAAAATTACCCAGGAATCTGTACTCTTGATTTCATTCCAATCTCTTTCTTTAAAAGCCTTTCGAATTTTTTCTTCCCGCTTTTCATCAAAATCATCAAATCTACTTCCCATTATTCACTTATTTAATCCACAACGAATGTTTTTCCCAAAATTATCCTTTCGGATGGATAAATATAGTATGGATATGTCCATTCTTGCAGATAGATATCTTTTCTTTTGAAAATTGGTCGGAGGTCAGAAGCGGGAAGTTGGACCCTTTCAAACACTCATAATTTTTTTGACTTAACCAATTATATAAAAAATTCAGAATGCAAAAGTGAGTTAATAAAAAATAGTTAATCCACCCCTATTGTTTTGATTCTTAACTTGATCTACCTTCGCAAGCTTTTAATTTTCAATCTATGAATCTCGAAGAAAAGTCACAGGAAGTAAGAAAGGTATTTGAGGAACTTGATCTTGAAATCAAGTCCTTTCTTGATGCCAGCAAACTGCCCTGTATTTCCGGCTGTGGCTTTTGTTGCTCCAACCCACAAGTAAGTGCTTCGGTGCTGGAATTCCTTCCATTGGCCTTTGATTTATATGCCAAAGGTAAGGCTGAAAAGGCTTTGGATATTTTGGAAAAAACTCCCGAGGAAGGCTCATGTATCGTTTATAAATCTCTATCTGAAGACGGTCATTCAGGCTTTTGTTCTGATTACAACAATCGAGGTATGATTTGCAGACTTTTTGGATCCAGTGCAAGAAAAAACAAAAATGGACAAAAGGAAATCATAACCTGCAAAAAAATAAAGACCGAAAAAAATGAATTTTATACCAACGCTGTAGAAGCTATTCAATCAAATATGCCTGTTCCTTCAAGCACAGACGCCTATCGTAAAATCAACAATATAGATTTTAGATTGACCGAGCGGCAATTGCCCATCAACAAAGCTATTAAAGAAGCAATCGAGTCAGTGATTACCTTTAAGTTTTACACAGAAAACCAAGAACCAGAAAGTGTGGATAATTTTTGATGTTAGCTTTTTGGCGTATATTGTGGTTGATTTTCAACATCAAGACAGTTTTTATGTTCAATGTTTCCGAAATTATTCAAACAATCAAACAACTTATCGAGGTCCGGGTAACCCTCATCAAAGAAGAAATCAATGATCACATAACCGCCTTATTTGCACGGATTTTTTTATTGTTCATGATGGCTGCAGTATCTATGATGGTACTGTTGTTTGCAAGCATCTCCCTGGCATTTTATCTTAGTGAAAAAGTGTATTCAACTTTCTTGGGCTTCCTATATGTTTCTCTTATTTATGTATTGGTTTTGATTCTATTGTACTTTATCAGAGAATCAAGTAGTCTTACCAATCCCACACAAAAGTTCCTGAAGGGATTTATCTTTCGAAGAAAAAAAGACAATGGAGAGAACTGAACTAGAAAAAAAAGCCGAAGAGCTTGAGCAAACGCTTGGAATGCAGCTGAGTCTTGTCAAAAAAGAATCAGAGGGATTTGCGAAAATCGGTGGTAGCATACTTTTGGGAGGAATAGTGGCCTTTACCGCTGTGAGGTTATTGGGTAGAAAAAAAAACAATAAAACAGAAAAAATCCTTCAAACACTTGAAAAAGAAGGCTTGCTAGATGAGGAAATCAAACATAAGCTGACCCATAAAAGTCAACCGGGATTGATGGGAAGGTTAGGGGCTATTTTACTACCAATTGCCATCAATTACGGCAAAGAACAGTTTATGAAAAAAATGAACGAGTCAGAAAAAAGCTCTGAAAAAAATGCAGAATAAAGTAGGGGGCCAACTTGAAGCGCTCAGTCGCTCCGGTAGAAAAGGTCTTGCTTGGCTGATTGATCCTGATGATGTCAACTCCCCTGAAATTTTTAAAGAACGGCTTTTGGAAGCTATCAATCTCAAGGTAAATTTTATTTTTTTGGGCGGAAGTTTGATACAACAAAACAGCATCAACGAAATCATTAGATTTATCAAAAAGACTGAGGGAAACATCCCTGTTGTCTTGTTCCCAGGAAATTCACTTCAATTTAGCCACTTGGCTGATGCTATTCTGTTTCTTTCTTTGATCTCAGGTCGAAACCCTGACCTACTGATCGGGCAACATGTCAGTATTGCGCCACTTTTGGAAAAGAGCAATGTGGAAGTCCTTCCCACAGGATACATGCTGGTAGATGGGGGGCAAACCACTAGTGCCCATTATATCAGTCAAACCATTCCCCTTCCCAACCACCACCCCGAATTGGCCGCAGCAACAGCCCTTGCAGGTAAATACCTGGGCATGTGCTATTTCTATCTCGATGCCGGAAGCGGGGCTCCAAATCCAGTTTCGCCCGAGCTTATCAAAGCAGTAAAGCAAAAAACAAATTCACCGTTGATTGTCGGTGGGGGGCTGACATCTTTGGATAAAATCAAAACAGCATATCATGCTGGGGCCGATTTAGCAGTCATCGGAAATGGCGCCGGAAAAAACACTAAGCTGCTTTCTGAAGTTTCAGCTTATCTGGAGTCAATTAGGGTATCGGCGAATTGACAGAGTCTATTTGAATATCTGCTTTGATGCCAATTACCTTATTTATTCACGACTGAAGACAGGAGACAGAAGACCGAAGGAAACTATTTGAACAATCAATGAATAGTTTTTAATAAGAATTTGGGTCATTTTGGATAGTTGGTCAAGAGTACAAAACTTCGGTCTTCTATCTTCGGTCCAATTTCAATGAAATGGTGGATTATTGCTAGAAAAACGAATTCCTAATTCCCAAGCTAAGAATCAAAGCATGGACCTGAACTGTTTCAAAAACCGGACATCATTTTCGGTAAACAACCTCAAATCCTTGATCTGATATTTGAGCATGGCGATTCTTTCGATACCCATTCCAAAGGCAAAGCCTGTGTACTTTTTGGAATCAATGCCACAATTATCCAACACATTGGGGTCGACCATCCCTGAACCACCGATTTCTACCCAACCCGTTCCTTTACAAACATTACAGCCCTTTCCTCCACAAAGCTGACAGCTGATATCTATCTCAGCACTTGGTTCCGTAAAGGGGAAAAATGAAGGCCTGAACCTCACTTTGGTTTCCTTGCCAAACATCTCTTTGGCAAAATGATACAGGGTGTTTTTCAGATCTGCAAAACCCACATTTTCATCAACATACAAGCCCTCCACTTGATGGAAGATGCAATGTGCTCGGGCAGAAATGGCTTCATTCCTGTAAACCCTTCCCGGGGACAAAGTACGGATCGGCGGTTTTTGGTTTTCCATTACCCGCACCTGTACCGAGGAAGTATGGGTTCTCAAAGCGATATCAGGTTTTTTCTCAATAAAAAAAGTATCCTGCATTTCCCTGGCCGGATGGTTTTCCGGGAAGTTCAATGCGGTGAAATTATGCCAATCATCCTCTATCTCAGGACCTTCAGAAAGGTTAAATCCTATGCGCTCAAAAATTTCAATGATCCTTTGTCTTGTGGCAGTTAAAGGATGGATTCCTCCTGCACTTATAGCAGTTGGGGGCAATGTCAGGTCAATGTCGGGCGATTTTGACTTTTGGGAAGTTGAATTGACTTTCTCAATCAACTCCTGAAACTTCTGGTCAGCGAGTTCCTTGACTTCATTGACCAATTGACCATACTCCCTTTTCTGTTCGTTGGGGATATTTCTCATTTCAGCAAAAAGCTCTCCTACCACACTTTTCTTGCTGATATATTTCATTCTGTAAGCTTCCAACTCATCCCCATTGTTGGCATCTGCCGATGCGATGGATGATTTGATGGCTTCTATTTTTTCCTGATGCATTTGTTGTCCATTTTTCAGAACCACAAATCTAAAAGATTCCTATTGAATTAGAGAGGTATTTGAAAGTTTATGTCTTGAGGTGGTCAGGAATTGATATTGGGATATTGGGATACCTGCCCTCCAGCAGGCGGGTTGGATATTAGGGTATTGGATATTGGTGGATATCTGCCTGCGGCAGGCAGGTATCCACCAATATCAAATTGACAGGAGTATATCCTCAAAAACATCATCTGAAAATATTTTTTGAATATCAAAATCCAAGAATGAAAACCACCTCGTATCTCCCCACATAATCAACAAAACCAAAAATTATTTATTTATGAAAACCATGAGATTATTACAGGCCGCTATTTTAGCGATGTTTATTTTGAGTGCCAATGCAGCCTTTGGCTAAAAGGAGAAAACGGAAACAAGTCTAAAGTGACCATTGCCGATGTATTTCAATCCAATGGGGTAATTCATTCCGTGGATACTGTGGTGCTACCTAAAAGCTGAATCACTCAAATTGTTTAGTTTAAAAAAAGGCGCCGTTTCAGGCACCTTTTTTTTGTTTGAATACAGGTATGAATTTTTTGAGAATTGAAAATCAAGAATTGATTTTTTCTCAAACAGAATTAATCACTTTCAGTCCCACCTTCCCAAGAGGTCGATCCCAATAACTCATGGACGAGGTCAAACATATATCACGCCCTGTCAATTCCAATACTTCATAAGCCAGTTTTCATGACAAAGTTTTCTTATTAATAACCTCTTCTATTAAATCACATATCTTAAATAGATGTCTCCTGTCGTCGACATGACAAGGACAAGTATTGTGAGGTATTAAACGTTCAATTTTATATTGGCTCAAATGTCATAAATCGTCTAGCTTCTCTTCTTTAGCCTCTAACTCCTTATCTTAAATCTTATGTCTTGTGTCTTGTGTCTCAAATCTCACATCTCACATCTAATTCCTACCAACTCCTTCCCCCACCGCCCCAAGGTCTTCCTGTGGGTTGATCTCCACCTCTTTCGGGTTGTTTGAAGTTGCCAATGTTATAGGTGAAGGATAGTAGGGCATATCTAGTCAAAACCCTGGTAAAAGTATCTTCTATGGTCACGTCATTGACTGTCCGGGCGATGGCATTGTTTTGGTTGAGCAAATCGAATATGCTCAGTTTAACTTCTCCTTTATTTCCTTTCATAAACCTGTAGCCAGCTTCTATATTCCAAAGCCAAACTGACTGGTCTAATCCCGGAGACAAGCCCCTGAAGAAGTTGTTGCCCACTACATTGGAAACAAATAGCTTTCCATTGTTTGGAGAATAATAGAACCGGATATTGGTATTCTGGATATAGTAATCATTGTTCAGGTTTGCCTGAAGTGAACTGTTGACGATAGTGTAAGTTCCTGTAGTCGAAAGGGTAAAATCGACGTCCTTGCTGATATTGCTGGTCAGGGTTAATCCTTGACTAAGGTCAATGTTGTCATTGAAGTTTTTCTGTCCATTGATCATACCGGGAGTTCTGTTGTAGGACATACTGGAGTTCAGGTTAAACTGGGACTTCAATTTTTTGATCGGCGTACCATAAGTGACAAATAACCTGGACCGAAACTGGCCCGAGAGGTTTTCAGGACGACTGATTTGACCTCCCGGTCTCAGTAGAACTTCCCCATTCACAAGGGTATCCGTTTGGGCTACAAAGGTGTTGTTTCCAATAAAATCCTCCGTCACATTCAGGAAGAGAAAAGTGAAAAAGGTTTTTGATTTCTCCAGGTTGATTTTGGAATAATTGGTGAATACGGTGTGGCTGAATGCTTGTCCCAAATTCGGATTTCCCACAGAAAGCTGCAGCGGATTTTGGTTGTTGATCACATTCTGTAATTGGTTTACGGCAGGTTCCTGTGTATTGGTCCTGTACCGCAATCTAAGTGAAGTCCCTTTCTTCTGATTTCTATAGGAGGCATTCATGCCCGGAAGAAAATTGCTGAAGGACCTGTTGAAAGTCTGTTCTTGTGGAAAAAAGCTTTCATTGTCCTGAACCGCATATTGATAATCCAAGTTGGCATTCACATTCCAGTTTTTGAAATTGTAGCTGTAACCCACACTTGGACGTTGCACGATAAACTTATTGTCAAACACGTTGCTGAGGGCAGTATCCAATACCATGATACCGAGCTCGGGAATCATACTGAAGGTTTTTTGATCTGATGCGGTTTTGTTGTTACCGACCTGATAGGACATGGTCACCAGAGAGTTTTCTCCCACGGGCTCCGTCAGTTGCAAAGTTGCTCTATAATTGAATCCGTCAGATAACCCAAAGGTCTCCTGATTGATGGTGTCATTGATATCCCTGATATAGTCCCTATTGGCTGCAATCAATTCCGAAAGTTGATCCCTTTTGTTCCAAGAGGTGAAAACGGTAGTGGAAAGTGTTCTTTTGGGTTTTTCAAATTTATATCGGTAAACGAAATTATTGGAAATATTATACCCCTCGGTAGTGGCATCAGACAGGGTCCTTGCACTGCTCAAAGGATCCCGGATTGCTGATAAATTCAATCCATCCCGGTCACTGTAATTGGTGTTGTTCTGGAAATTAATCGAAGGGGTTATGATAATCGCATGCTTAGGATTGAGGTCATACTCAATTCTAGTGTTGATCCGGTGATTGTTGTTTTTGACGGTATTGATCAATCTTTCATCATAAAACTGTCGGTTGGTTTCCGACAGGATGATTTCTCTATTGGTCAGTTTGAATAAGTTGTTTTGAGTGGAATTGAAGAAATAACTTCCAGTGAAATTCATCTTCTGGCCAAACTTGTCACTATAATTCAAACCCAAACTGTTTGTGGTGATGATACCCTGATCCTGACCGACGAGGAAGTTGTTATTACCACCGCCTCCACCGGGTCTTCCTCCACCTCTAGGCCTTCCACCGCCACCTTGTCCTCCGGCTGTCACGCCGACAAGATCCTGGGAAGAAAAGTTTTGTTGGTTGATATTATTGAAAAGACCGATGATGGAGATTCTTTTATCTCCTTTAAAGAAATTTAAATTCCCTCCTGCAGCATATCTTTCCTGTGTACCTGCGCCGGCATAGACTCTTCCAAACTGTCCATTCCTTTTGCCAGGTTGGGTGACGATATTGATAGTCCTTGCATAATTGCCATCATCAAAACCCGTCAACCTCGATTGGTCAGATCTTTGGTCCAAAATCTCTACCCTGTCAATCACATTTGCCGGTAGATTCCTTAAAGCCAAAAATGGATCACTTCCAAAAAACTCCCTTCCATCTACCAATACCTTTTGGACTGTTTCTCCTTTGGCCTGTATTTCTCCGTTCTGAATGGTCACACCTGGAATTTTTCTTACCAAATCCTCCGCATCTGCATTTTCTCTGGTTTTGAAGGCATTGGCATTGAAAGAGGTGGTATCGCCTTTTACTTCACCGACCGGGATTTGTCCTTCGATGACTACTTCTCCCAATAGTTTGCTGTCTTCTATCAATACTAAAGTCCCAAGATCAAGGGCATCTCCCCTGTTATGGATCCTGGTTATTTTTTGATATCCCAAAAAAGTAATTTCCAGTTTAACACTTGGAATCCTAGGCCTGCCTATTTCAAAAGAACCATCCACTCCGGTAACTGTAGACACTAGCAAGGAGTCTGTGACTGATTTGATCAGGACATTGGCACCTATCATGGTTTCTTGGCTTGAGCCTTCAATTACTTTCCCTTTTAAAAGTATTTCCTGCCCTCGACCATCCCCCCTTTGTGCCTGTGAATCAAAAGAATAGATCATCAAAAAAAGAAGTAAAAATAATCTGAATGTAGAAATCTTCATATTGCTGTTAAATTAAATCAACAATTAGACTTCGGGGGTCAGTAAAAAGTTTAATCCGCTATTGGTGTAAATTTTGAATGGATTTTTTTAATGTTAAAAGGTAAAAAAAAGGGTTAAAATAAATTTTAGTTGAAAGAAAAAATTCCCCATCTGACCCACTAAAAAATGGGTCAGATGGGGATATAAAATCAGACTTTTCCCTGAATATTCACCTGAATGGAAAGCTCCTTTAATTGTTCATCAGCAATGGTGCTTGGGGAATCGATCATCACATCCCTGCCCGAGTTGTTTTTTGGAAAAGCAATGTAATCCCTAATGGAATCTGATCCTCCGAAAATCGCACAAAGCCTATCAAAGCCAAAGGCAATACCACCATGAGGCGGTGCTCCATATTCAAATGCCTCCATCAAAAACCCAAATTGCTTCTGTGCTTCAGCATCAGAAAAGCCAAGATGTTTAAACATCAGCTGCTGGGTTGTACGGTCATGAATCCTGATGGAACCTCCACCAATTTCCACACCATTAATGACTAAATCGTATGCATTGGCCCTCACTTCCCCGGGATTGGTTTCCAGAATTAGAATGTCCTCTTTTTTGGGTGAAGTAAACGGATGGTGCATGGCATGGAATCTTTGGGTCTCTTCATCCCATTCCAATAAAGGGAAATCTACCACCCAAAGGGGTTTGAAAATATTTCTATCTCTTAGTCCCAATTCTTCACCCATTTTAAGACGGAGTTCGGACATTTGTTTCCTCGTGGACTTTTCGTCACCGCTCAGCACAAGCAATAAATCTCCAGGTTCAGCCCCCATCAAATCTGCCCAAGCTTTTAAGTCTTCGTTGGAATAGAATTTATCTACAGTAGACTTGAATGTCCCGTCAGCATTACATTTGACATATACCAAACCTTTGGCACCTATCTGTGGTCTTTTTACCCAGTTGGTCAATTCATCCAATTGCTTGCGGGTATATTCTCCTGCCCCTTTGGCGCAGATACCGATAATGATTTCTGCCTGATCAAAAATCCCAAAACCTTTTCCTTGAGCTACTGAATTGAGTTCAGCAAATTTCATATCGAACCTTAAGTCAGGCTTATCATTGCCATAGAATTTCATGGCATCGGCATAGGTCATTCTTTTGACCTCTTCCAATGCAACATCTTTCACGGCGCTAAAAAGGTGTTTGACAAGGCCTTCAAAAGTATTTAATATATCTTCTTGCGTGACAAAGGCCATTTCACAGTCTATCTGTGTAAACTCCGGCTGTCTGTCTGCCCTGAGATCTTCATCACGGAAACATTTTACTATTTGAAAATATCTATCAAATCCACTCACCATCAGCAATTGCTTGAATGTCTGTGGAGATTGGGGCAATGCATAAAATTCCCCTGGATTGACCCTGCTTGGTACGACAAAATCTCTTGCGCCTTCAGGCGTAGATTTGATCAAAACGGGGGTTTCTACTTCGATGAAGTTTTCACCATCCATATATTTTCTGGTCTCCTGCATCATCCTGTGTCGAAGTTGGAGTTTTTCCCTGATCACATTTCTACGTAAATCCAAGTATCGATATTTCATCCTCAACTCTTCACCACCGTCTGTTTCATCTTCAATGATGAATGGCGGTACCTTTGCGGCATTTAGAATTTCAAGTTCTTTGACTTTGATTTCGATGTCTCCGGTGGGCATTTTATCGTTTTTGGAAGTTCGCTCAATCACCAAGCCTGTAGCCTGAATCACAAATTCCCTTCCAAGTGAAGCAGCTTTTGTTAAGAGTTCTTTCTCTGTGGAGTCTTCTTCAAAAATCAATTGGGTAACGCCGTATCGATCTCTCAAATCCACCCAAATCAATCCTCCTTTATTTCTGACCCGTTGTACCCAACCCGAAAGGCTGACCTCTTTATTAACATCTGAAATCCTTAACTCTCCGCAAGTATGTGTCCTAAGCATTTTTTAAATGGTATTTTTTTAAGTGGTCAAAGATAAACAAAGCTTATGGACAATTCTAAAATGGATAAAAAGATTGGGAAAACTTTTTTTATCTTCAAATTCAAGGCATAATTTATGGCAATTCAATAAAATCCGTTGCTCGTAAACAATTATTTGTCCTTTAAATGAAATCATTGGAAAAATTGAACGTTATCAATTTGTAGCTGGATATTATTTATATCCAAAAAATTTGGAATTTGACTTTAATTTAAATTTATTTGGTAATTACACCATGATTCACCCCATCAGTTATGAATAAAAAATGGATTTTTGCGGCATCAGCTTTTATAGCTTTCGGTGCATTGTATTATTTTCAGAATAATAGTTCCAATAATGTATCGCAAGAAGATGAACCTCTGAATGAAATCATTATCGAGGAAGAAGAGGAAGAGCACTTACTATATGGTATCAAAGTCAATGAGCTAGATATCATCGAAGGTGTAGTAGGAAAGAATGAAACATTATCTTCTATATTGGCTCCTTTCAATGTTTCCTACCAAATCATCGATGAAATTGCAAGGAAGTCAAAGGATGTTTTTGATGTCAGAAAAATCGCTTTCAACAAAAAATTCACCGTTCTCAGTTCAAAGGATACTTCTTTGGCCCAATTCTTTATTTATGAACCCAATCCAGCGGAATATGTGGTTTTCAAATTGGATGCAGGGGAAGTTTACAAAGAAGAAAAACCGGTAGAATGGAAAAAAGTAGAAATCGGCGGAACCATCAGCAGTAATCTTTATGTGAATATGACTGAATTAGGACTTAGCCCCGATCTGATCAATCAATTTGCTGATTTGTATGGATGGATGGTGGACTTTGGAAGCCTTCAAAAAGGGGATAAGTTCAAAGTTGTGTTTTCTGAAAAATTAGTAGAAGATCAAACGGTGGGAATCGGGGACATTGAAACTGCTTTTTTCGAGCATAAAGGAACTCCTTATCACGCCATTCCTTTTGAGCAAAATGGTGAAAGGTCTTTTTTCGATCAGGAGGGAAACAGTTTCAAAAAAGCATTCTTGAAATATCCGGTAAAATACACGAGAATCAGTTCAGCATATAATTTGAAGAGATTTCACCCTGTACAGAAAAGATACAAGGCTCATTTGGGAACTGACTTTGCAGCACCTACCGGAACTGAAATCAGAACGGTAGGGGACGGAACAGTCATCGAAGCAAGATACACAAGCGCAAATGGGAACTTCGTCAAAATCAAACACAACGGAACCTATACGACCCAATACCTCCACATGTCCAAAATTGCCTCAGGAATGAAGCCTGGTGCAAGGGTAAGCCAAGGTCAGGTCATCGGATATGTTGGCAGTACCGGTTTGGCGACCGGACCCCACCTTTGCTTCAGATTCTGGAAAAACGGAAAGCAAGTAGACTGGCAGAGAGAGAAAATCCCACCATCTGAGCCGATTTTTAATGAAAACAAGTTGGCATTTGAGCAAGTAAAAATGGAAAAGGAAAGGCAGATTGCTGCTATCCCATACAGTGCTGCACCTACAAAGTTGGTAGCTAAAAATAATTAACATAAGTAGTGCTAATATTTATGAATGGGCTTAGGGAAGGTATTCTCTAAGTCTGTTTTTTTATTTTTCTAGGCAATTTGCTACCGATGACAGATTTTGACATTGATGGTTTAGAACTACAAATGCCATTCAAATATTATTCAGGACTTTGCCTTGTCCCCTCGATCCCGACAACAGTACGGGAGAGAGATCTAATGCCCTCTTTGATGTCATTACCCCTTTTGTAAATGCCAATTTTCTCCACTACCAATGACAGATTTTGAAATTGATGGTTTAGGACTACAAATAGCATTCAATTCTATTACAGGACTTTGCCTTGTCACCTCGACGTCAGGAGAGGTCTGCAGCCCACCTAGATGTCACAACCTTTTCTGTAAATGCTAATTTTCATAACTACCATTGACGTAGTTTTCTTAATATTTCTCCTTCTCTTAAATCTCAGGTCTGCAATAGATGTCTCCTGTCGTCGACATGACAAGGACAAATATTATGGGGAATTAAACGTTCAATTTTAGATTGGCCCAAATGTCATCAATCGTCTATCTTTAGGCCTCTTCCCTCAAATCCTTTTTTTCGGTTCATGGTTCCCCGATACTCGGGGCAGGCTTTGGCTCTTGGTTCTAAAATCTCGCTTCTCATTTACCAAAGCCCATATCAAAAAAAAGGACCTCCCAGAAGGAGGCCATTTTTACTTATCTATCTCGCAAGTTTAAAAAATATATTCTTTGTGGTTATTTTCTTCCTTTTAGGTGAAGTTCTGTTCTCCTGTTTTCCTGATGCATCGCTTCGGTGCAGGGAACAGATCCACAATCATTTATCGGTTGGGATTTTCCAAACCATTCGTATTGCATTCTGGCAGCATCCACCCCCCTGTTGACCAAATACTCCATTACTGCCTTGGCCCTTCTTTCGGCCAGTTTCATATTATAGTCTTCATTGCCTCTTTGGTCAGTGTGACCGGCAAGGTACAATTGAAGGTTTTTCATTTTGTTGAGCATGATCCCAACCCTTTCAAGGTCTTTTTGATGGACAGACCTGATTATTGACTTATCAAAATCAAAATAGACAGTTGGCACAGAATTGAACTCACTTTGTAGGGCTTCAAAAAGATCCGATTCATCACAAACATCTTTGCCAATCAGCTCTTTTGGAAATTCGTATTCTTTATCCTTATCAGTAAATGCCTCCAAAACAAGCTCACTTCTTCTGTTCAATTGATGTTTGGTCTCAGGACATGGGACGCCATCTCCGCAATCGTTGATCAGGTTTTCCTCACCGAACCAATCTATTCTTACCCTGTTTTCAGGAATTCCAAACTTGGACAGATACTCTTTTACAGCATCAGCTCTTCTTTGGCTTAAAGCTTTGTTGTATGCATCAGATGCCCTAGCATCTGTATGGGAAGCAACTGCTAGGTCCAAAAAGTCATATTTATTCATCAATTCCGCCATCTTGTCCAATACAGGTTGGGCATCATTTCTGATTTTTGATTTATCCAGATCATAGTACACAATGTCCACCACAACAGGGAGATTGTATGGTATCTTGGCTAACCTGTATTCCCTTTCCAAAACATCCTCTTCCAATCCTATTGTACTCAAGGTGTTATCAGAAATACTGAAATACCCTTTTTTGCTGATGTTCAACTGGAAATTCTTTTCGGGTTCCAACTCGGCTGTCAGTTCACCCTGCTCATTCCTCATCGTAGGAATCATCGCCATGTCATCAACAATACTTAAAGTAGATTCGAATGCTTCACTGATGATATTTCCATCACAATCAATCACCCTTGCGATCAACATTTTGAAAAGATCCTCCACAAGGTAAATGTCATCCAATCCAAGTCCACCAATCCGATCAGAGCTCAAATACCTTTTTCCTTCTGAACTTACATAATACCCAAAATCATCCCTTGGAGAGTTATAAGGCACCCCAAGATTCTCAACATTCTGGAATTCGTCTACTGAAATTGTTGCGCTAAAAATATCCATCCCACCTATTCCGGCATGACCTCTGGAAGAAAAATAGAGCATATTTTCAAAGACTGTTGGATGGCTTTCATTTTGGGAAGTGTTGACAACACTACCCAAATTGACCGCATCACCAAAATTCAGGTCATCATCATAAGTCACATAATACAAGTCAAATCCGCCAAATCCGCCCGGCATATCTGAAGCAAAGTATATCCTTTTTGATCCTTCATCCACGAACGGGTTTTGTACGCCATGTTTTACAAAATCATTGAATGGAAATGCTCTGCTTTCTGAAAGGCTTCCATCATTTGACACTTTGCTGAAATAAATCTCAGGATTGATATCGTATTCACGGTTTCCTTTGATCTTATTGATGTCCCTGAATACGGTGTAAAAGATAATACCATTACTTTCCATCAAACTTGGATCACTTACATGCAGTGCATCCGGTAAGTCTGTAAGGACCTCGGAAATATTTCCGTCTTGATCTGATTTATAGAGACTGAAAAACTCTCTGTCATTGAAACTGCTCTTTTCCGAGCTATAAAGCTTACTTTTCGCATCCAATCTGATCGCCTTTTTTTCGGTTGGGATTACCTGACCCCTGTCGCTTGAAAAGAATTTGATACCCTCACTGTCTGTTTTAAGACCAAAGTCCGAACCATCACTGTTAACCCCTTCTACAGGAACCAATTTGACCTTAGGCTTTTTAGAAGACATTTCCCTCACCATTTGGAAATCAATCTCAGGAAAATCATACTCTTCAAAAGAAGTGGCATTCAGAATATCACCTATTTGATCCCCCTTTCCCACTTTAATAGCTGAGACCAAATAATTGTAATAATCCGATCTTTCCGCTTCTTCACTGCTAACGACGGTTTCCCACCACTGGAATGACTTTTCGTAATCTTGGATCAATTGATAAGTCTCTGCCGCTTTTTTTGCAGTCGCATACCTGGCTTTGCTTTGATATGCTTTTTCATAAGTTTCAGCTGCATGCTGATAATTTTCAAGTTCCAATTGCCTGTCCGCATAGCGTAGCTGTCTGTTTTGGGCAGCTACGAAATGTGATCCAAGAGAAACAAAAAAGAATAATAGACAAAATAGTTTTTTCATGATCAGAACCATCTAGGGTTTTTCATTGTAACTTTTCGGGGAGATAGATAGTAACCGACAGAAAATTCATGAGAATTGTTTCGGTTATTTTGGAGGACATTCAGATTTGCGTCATAAGCATACCCTATCCTTAAATTTTCAGTGGCAAATACTTCAAAAATAAAGGCAACCGCATTTCTTCTGCTTAAGTTGCTTTCAAGGTTGTCATTCCAAACATGGAGATTAGATCTGTAAGATGCACCTATCCAAAGTCTTTCCATAAACAATAGCATGCCATTTAAATCCACATTGGTTGGTGCTCCTTTTACCTCTTTTACAAGAAAAGAAGGTTTGAACTGAATGTTGTCGGTAATTGGAACCATCATGCCTGCTGTTAAAAAGAAATGCAAGTCATGGAAAGCAAGTGCAATATCTTCACGCTCCAAAGCCCTTCTTCCTATCATGTTGTAGCTACTTAGTCCGGCATAAAATCTATTGTTGTGAAAGAATAATCCAACATTCATATTTGGACTGAACATGTTGTTGATTCCTCCTGGTATTTCCACATCATCGCCATCCAAAGGATCCAACAGGTCTCCATTGATCTGATACTGTGATGCACCTGCACTGACACCGAGTCCAAGAAATGACTCCTTACCAGTCTGTATCCTGTAGGAGTAGGTAAGCAAACCGGTCGTGGTACTTGTTGGACCCATTTGGTCACTCAGGACTGAGGCCCCGAAACCCATCATGCCTTCATTGGCACTAAGGTCAGCAGTGACTGTAAATGTCCGAGGTGCACCGGGAAAATTATTCCATTGATTTCTATAGGTACTCTGAATATATCCCTGGTTTTTATAGCCTGCATACGCAGGATTAATGTGCAAGCCATTGAATATATATTGGCTGAACTGTGGCAGCTGCTGCCCCATTGCCTGACCGGAAGCCAAGAAGGCGACCATCAAACAAACTCCAATGAGATTTAAATTTCTTTTCATTCCTGCGAGATTTATTTTTTGATTACCTGTATCCATCCTTTAAATTCATGGACCCTACCTTCACTATTAGTGCCTTTCAGCACATAGAAATACGTACCTGCTACCAGACCCTGCGCGCTCCAATTATTTTCATAATTTTGATCCTCATATACATGGTCTCCATAACTATTGAAGATTACTATTTCTGTTCTACTGAATTTTTGAAGGCCTTTGATAACAAATCTGTCATTTTTCCCATCGCCGTTAGGCGTGATGACATTGGGTATAAAGAAAGGATTGATCTGATTTTGATCTTCAGCCACATTATCCAATGGGTTGGTATCTTCCTCAGCAGATGAAACAGTGACCCTGTTTGTGATATTCAATGGATTCTCTCCATTAAGTTCATTGGCTTTGACCCTGATATAGAAGACAATATTAGCACCTGCAGGAAGGACCGGGACCAGGAACCTTACCCGAGATCCACTTACTTCTGTATTGACGCTGATCCCAGCATCACTGGCAGTAAATCTTGAGCTTACATAAGTCACTGAGCTTGGAAGGTCATCGATAACTTCCACAGCTGTGGCATCATTACTTCCTTGGTTGGCCACAGTAATCTCATATTCAAATTCATCACCTTCAAAAATCTCTAATCCATTTGAGGTTTTTGTAACACTTAAGTTGACATCAGATTCCACCAGTCTAAAAGTCACAAATGCTTCATCGGAATTGGTAGGATTAAGACTTTCTCTAAGAATATACTTTAAGGTATATTCTCTGACTTCATTCACTCCAGGAAGAAGACTCAATTCCCCTTGTTCATTGGTAAGGAGGCCGATGATGCCATCCAACTCAATGAATTCAAAGTTGACTTCTTCGAAATTAACAGGAGATCCATTGAGGAGGTCATTTTCAAGTATTCTACCCAAAACCCCTCCAAAATCAGCTGGGAACTCACCAAATTCATCATCATTGGCAATAATTTGATTCGCTGTGGCGCCCACTATGGCATCATCCTCAGCAGTAACATCATTGCCTTGTGGGTCTTGGGCGGTAACGAATACTGCGTTCAAGACGCTTCCCGCAGTCAAGTCCCCGGCTTGAACCTCGTAGGAAGTCTCAAAAACCACAGATTGGCCCGGAGCTAAATTGGGTATGGTTTCCTCAAAACCTGTAAGAGGATCAGTTACAGATACATTTGTCAAAGAAATGTTTCCTGTATTCGTGACAGTAATTGTGTAATTCAACACATCACCAATTACGGAATAAGTTTCCTCCACAGCTTCTTTGAGGATACTAATGCCACCGACCTGCGTAAATATTTGGATATCCTCATCAGTCGCTTCTATTACTTTATCATTATAGTCTCCTGTGACTGTAGCGATATTTGTAAAAGATCCGGAATCAATATCTTCCTGAGTAAGGACATATTCGGCTGAGAAAGTTGTGCTATCACTTTCTCCGGGTGCCAAAGATTCCAATGGACCACCAATTATCTCAACCTTAGGATCATCAATGGTAATATTTGTCAAGGTTACTTCACCGTTATTGGTGATCGTAAAGGTGTAGACTATTTTATCACCTGCATTGATTGTTCCGTTGCCATCCTCATCTACAAGTGTACCTGATTTTTCGAATTCGAAACTACAATTGTTAACAGTAATGGAAACAGGAACTCTTGGACCTGTACAATCAGCTGTAGATCCTTCAGCTACCCATATAGTATAGGTTCCGGTAGTGGAAGCATCAACTTCAAACCCTGATAAAGCATCTATTCCTTCTTCTTCGGTAAAGAAAAATACCGTGTATTCTCCGTCTTCTCCTTGGTTGCTGGGCAAAATCAAAGTATTGAAATTCGGAACATCATCACCAAGACAGAATTCAAAAAGGTCAGCACCTTCATTGATTGGATCGGAATTTACGATGGTAACCTGAATGTTAAATTCATATATACAATCACTGGAATTGGCAGGGATGGCATAGTATGTTCCAGTAACCGCAGGGAATGGATTATTTTCATCAAATTCCTTGTCCTTGGTGGCATCAGATCCATCAAAAAATCTGACACCGGATGGGAATGAACTTCTGATATCAGAAACTGCTACCCCATTTTCAGGATCAATATTACAATACTCAAAATCTAAAAAGAGATTAAAGTCACTACAGTTTGCCTGAACAAATTCTGAAACCCCAGAAAAATTCAATATCAAAGCTTCCTGAATAGGTTCTCCTTCACAATCACCATCCAAAAATCCTTGCGTCAATTGAATTCCAGTGAATTCAGTTTCTGAAATTTGACCTTTACCTGATAGACTTCCATTGATAGCAACAAAAGGCTCACATTCTTCATTGGTCAAAATAAAACAGTCTTCAGTTGCTTTTAGGGTGTAGGTAAGTGTTGCAAAAACATCATTGATGTTTTCTGATAATGGTATCTCTCCAATCTCCCATACTATCGAACCTGTTGGACCCAATTCAGGATCGAAATAAGGAGCATTTACGGTATTAGGAGTGAAAAACACTTCAAAATCAGCACTTACAAAGGTCGTGGTAAAGGGGACAGGAATAACGAGCTTACCATTTTCAATGGCTTCTGTTCCCAAATTCCTGATCTCCAATGAATAGCCAATTTCTTCTCCAGGTCGAACTGATGGATTTTCACTTGGATTCTGCCCCCCAATGGCTACAATTTCATTGAACCCTTGTATCTCAGGAACATAGGAATCAACTGAAAAAGCTATGGCATAAATATTATAAACATCCCTATTGGTTCCATACCTAAAAGTTGTTGAAGTCTGTGCATTCGCTATAATTGAGTTATCAGGATTTGGCACATCCCACATCGCAATGTCAATACCTGTGTTGTTTAAGAAATTTGGATTTCGCGGATTCGCCACCAAACCTCCGGCATTATCTCTAACAGGCGTATAAATAGATGAATTGAAAAAGTTATTTGTACTATTTAAAGGATGTCGCAATCTTACCCATTCTGAATCAGCTGCATTTCTGATTTCAAGATAATCACCGCTTAGTCCTCTTTCTCCTTCTCCTCCCATAACCCCTAACTTAAGGTTAACGGCTCCATTTTGAACGGCATTGAAACCATCAATTTTCAATTCCCCGGTTGTATCATCGATGTTGTTCGGAGAAAGAACAAATGAATATCCGTCAAAAACAGTCACATCTCTCCAATCCATCTTAGAGTTTTCATAAACAACGATAATTCCCCAGTGTCCATAATATCCAACAGGTCCACCATTTCCTTCAGAAAGAGCGATATCCGCAATGGTATACTCTCCGATTCCATTTGCTTTGACATATTGCGTAACATCGGTGTAACCAACATACATGTCCTCCAAGTCATTGAATGGGTAAAGAATATTGTTATTTGAGGCTGTGACAACGGAATACTCAGATGAAGCCGGTCCTTTGATTTTGACCTTTCTCTTATCAAATCTGACAGAAGTTACAATATCAGGAATGTGCTCTCCATTAGCCGAAAGCCTGATGTAATTCAAACCACTTCTGTAAAACTCAGAGAAAGCATTGGTTTCATTGATCCTCTGCATACTGTCAAAGGTCAGCGTCATGTCGCCATCGGTGATTTCGACCGGATCAAAAGTAAGGATGGAAATATTGTCCAATCTTTCGACAACTTGATTGGTCAGTGTAATCCAAGGCCCATTACCGATTCTATACCTTCCCGGATTTGTCTCAAGGTTCCTGAATTCAAAAGCAAATGAATCACCTCCAGCATTGGAAATAAAATTGAACCTTGGTAACCTGTTGTTTTCAGATCCACCTCTGGAAATAGACATGGAATAATTGGTGAAATTCACATCATCCAAGTGATACACCAATTGCTCTTGGTCAGAAACGCTTTCAACTTGATTTCCTGGTTCGGAACTGGTTATGACATCAAATTCCACCCCGACCCTAGGCTTAGCCCTTCCTGACCAGTATAATCCCGCATAGAGGATTTCAGAGCAGTTGGGGTCGGCACCATTCTCTTGTGAAAAAACCAGGGTGGCCGCAGAAGAATTCAACGTAGACTCATCTCCGTCAATGTCTACATACACCATCTCATTTTGAGAATTGTTAACTTTGGTTTGATCCTGTAAAGTGAGGTTTGTATTTCCTATGATGGCAAAATCACCTCTGATCTTAAAGATATTATTTTGAGGTGCAGGATTTCCTACTCTATGTGTAAAAGGAATCCTATTGTCATTTTGCGCAAAAGACAAAGTACTGAGGAATAATAAGGTTATTACTAAATAGAAATTAGTAAAGAACGTCCTGTTGATAAAATTGATCTGTAGCTTTTTCATTTTTCTCCTGTTTAAAAATTACATGATCGAATTAACTGTAAAAAGAAATATGTACTGACCTTCCTCAAACCCAGAAACCATTGCAGAAACTTCTTCCTGAGTCAGCGGAATTGTAGAATTGATAAGTACATAATATAGATTGAAGAAATTTTTGAGCATATCAGGATTCAGTCTCAATCCAGATTTATCCTGCTCCTTTGTAAGGTTGACCTGTAAGAGTTTTACAGTTCGAAAAATATCCTCAGAATTGGCAACAGATCCCAAATCAGAAGCATCAACTGAAGCTCTTTGTGGAAATCCTGATCTTACTTCCTGAATTCCTCCACTCCTAATCAAAATAGCCGGAACATTATCGTATAATAATGTCTGCAGGTATTCAGTGTTTTCCATACCCTCATCTAAAATATACTTTTCAAGAAGTATGGGACTTTGAGCTTGGAGTTTGGTCAATGAAAAAAAGAGGACTCCAAAGATAAGCGTGAATTGAAGAAACAACCTGTTGAAGATTTTTCTATCAGCGAGCGTGAGATAGTTTGCCATAGCAATAATATTTAAATAAAATGTAAAGGCGGGTGAGATAGATAGAAGCCTTAAATTTGAATTAGGGTGATGATTGAAAGGTGAAATACAATTATCAGGTGTAAAAATACATTTAAATGTTTTTCATTTCCAAATATTTATCAAAAAATTTTATTTAAAATGCATTTTTTTGCATTTATCTTGATTTTTAAAAATTTAAAACCTAGTAATATATGAGTGTTTTTGAAATAAAAAAAGGCTTTCTCAAGCCTTTTTGATTTTTCTTACATTTTCTTTCTTTAATTGTCTGAGATATTCTTTAATCAATCTCATTCTTTGATTATCTCCCAATAAACTTTGAGGAATAATCCTTTCCAAACTCCAATTCATAATTTAATTGTTTTTTAAGGTGATAAAGTAATAACGTTAAATCTAGGGAATGGTTTTTGACAAAATGTAGATTGAAATTGATTATTAACTCAAACTGAAGTAAATAGAGCTTCGGAATCTAAATAGATTACTGAATTAATCTTCGGTCGAATTCCTTCTATTTTAAAACCTTCAATTTAAAAAAATAATGAACCCAGATAATTCCATCGTACAGCAACACATCAATGAGATTTTTTCAGCCCAAAAAGTCCAGGCTTTAAAAATGCGAAACAGCACCCCTCTGTTGAGAATCGCACTTTTAAAAAAGTTACTGAATTGGATCAAAATCAATCAGGAAGACATTAGAAGGGCTGTATTTGCTGACTTCAAAAAACCGTACCCTGAAATTGACATCAGTGAAATCTATGTGGTTACCAATGAAATCAACCATGCCATCAAGCACTTAGAAGGTTGGATGAAGCCCAAGAAAGTACCTACTCCAATTATAATGCTCGGAGCCAAATCACAGATTCAATTTGAACCCAAAGGGACCTCACTGATCATTGCGCCTTGGAATTACCCTTTCAATCTTGCCATTGGCCCTTTGGTGTCTGCTCTGGCCGCCGGATGTACTGCCATCATCAAGCCCTCCGAAATGACACCGCATACCTCAGCTTTGATAAGAAGACTTGTAGAAGAGACTTTCGACAAAAGCCTCGTAGCTGTAGTTGAAGGGGAGATTCAAGTTTCACAGATGCTACTCGCAAAACCATTTGACCATATTTTTTTCACAGGTAGTCCGGCTGTTGGGAAAATAATCATGAAGGCTGCTGCAGAAAATCTCAGTTCTGTAACATTGGAACTTGGAGGAAAATCACCAACTATCATTGACCAAAAATCGGACTTGTCCGATGCTGCAGAAAAGGTCATTTATGCTAAATTTTTGAATTGTGGACAGACCTGTATTGCCCCTGATTATGTCTTGGTGCACGAATCGGTAAAGGACAATTTTCTAAGCTTACTCAAAGCACAAATTCAAAAAATGTATGACCCCAAAAATAAGGGCATTCAGCATTCAAAAGATTATGCAAGAATTGTCAATTCAAAACACATCAATAGAATCAAAATTCTACTTTCTGATGCAGAAAAAAAAGGGGCTGTTCTGTATTCAGGTGGTAGCTATAAGGAGACTGAGAAATATTTTGAGCCAACTATCATCACTAACCTGACAGAAGATATGGAAATTATGCAGGAAGAAATATTTGGTCCAATTCTCCCTGTTCTTGGTTATACCGATCTGGAGGAGGCAATCACTTATATCAACCTGAAGCCAAAACCACTGGCACTATACCTGTTCACAACAGAAAAGGCAATTCAGAAAAAGGTTTTAAAAGAAACTTCTTCAGGAGGTGCCGTCATCAATGATTGCTCACTTCATTTTCTTCAAAACGAACTGCCGTTTGGGGGAGTTAAAACCAGCGGATTCGGAAAAGCACATGGCTACGCTGGATTTCTAGCGTTCAGCAACGAAAAATCTGTGATGAAGCAAAGAATAGGTATGACTTCAATCAAACCATTGTATCCTCCTTATGGCATCACAGGAAAGAAAATAATAGATGGACTGCTAAAATGGTTTTAGTAATGATATGAATAAATGAGCCACTTTACCAAAGACATTAATTTAACCACCTGCTTTCATAAAATATCAATGCTCAAAATCAATACAATCCTTTTAACAGCATTCCTGATGGTGATGACAACCAAATCAATATATGCCCAAAACCGAGTTAGAGATTTTGGGATAAATATTGGGGTACTTCCTCTAGGTGAAAATAATGCAATTACGGATGTAGATGGTGTTATGGTAGGTCATTTTACCAAAATTGACGGTTCCTCAATCCGGACAGGGGTGACAGCAATACTACCTCATCAAGGTAACATGTTTCAGGAAAAAGTCCCTGCGGCGGTATTTGTAGGCAATGGTTTTGGTAAATTAGCAGGAAGCACACAAATAGAAGAACTCGGTAATATTGAAAGTCCTATAGTTCTTACCAATACATTAAGTGTAGCCGCCGGACTACAAGGAATCATTGAATATACCCTGAGACAACCCGGAAATGAAAAAGTACAATCTGTCAATGGGGTAGTAGGGGAAACCAACGATGGAACTTTGAATGACATCAGAGGGCAACATATCAGTAAAGAAGAGGTGCTTTTTGCCATAGAAAATGCAAAATCAGGGATTGTTGAAGAAGGAAATACAGGTGCAGGAACGGGAACCGTATGTTTTGGATTCAAGGGTGGGATTGGAACCTCTTCCAGAAAACTGCCAGAATCTCTTGGTGGATATACTGTCGGCGTTTTAGTCCAATCTAATTTTGGTGGGATTTTACAAATTGATGGAGTGCCTGTAGGTGTTGAATTAGGAAAATATAGTTATATCAACCATTTGGCTTCTGCAGATGGTTCATGTATGATTGTAGTCGCTACAGACGCACCTGTGAATGAAAGAAATCTGAAAAGAATCGCCCAAAGGGCAATGATGGGCTTGGCAAAAACAGGAGGGATTGCCTCCAACGGATCAGGAGATTATGTCATTGCTTTTTCGACTTACACTGAAAATCTGATCAAACATCAAAGACCATCTTTTCACCTTGACCAAAACACATGCCTCAGAAATGACGACATGAGCCCCTTATTTTTGGCGACCATTGAAGCGACTGAGGAAGCTATTATCAATTCCTTGTTTACTGCAACAGACATGATTGGTAAAGATGAAAACTCCATAAAAGCTATACCTATACATGAAGTCATTTCCATCATGAAAAAATATAACAAAGTAAAAATTCAATGATCTGAATTCCTAAAGCTCATCTAACCTCTCCAAATAAAACTCAGCTTGATCCAAAATCGCTGATTTGTCCTTCATTTTTTCCCAAGTTCTGTACATCATCCCAATTCTTGGGTTCTTGGCTAACTTATCTGTATTTCGATTATAAAAATGCCAATAAAGACTGTTGAAAGGACATGCCTTCTTACCAATTTTTAACTTTTTATCATAGTGACAGCCTTGACAGTAATCGCTCATTTTATCTATATAATTGGCAGAGGACACATAGGGTTTGGTTCCTACAATTCCGCCATCTGCAAATTGACTCATGCCTCGGGTGTTTGTAATCTCCACCCATTCAATCGCATCGATATAAATGCCCAAATACCATTGGTCCACTTCATCCGGATCAATCCCCGCCAACAAAGCGAAATTACCCGTGACCATCAGTCTTTGAATGTGGTGGGCATAGGCCGATTTGAGGGATTGGCTTATACTGTGTTTGAGGCAGTTCATTTTAGTTTTACCCGTCCAAAAGAAATCAGGAAGCTTTTGATCATGCCCAAAATAATTCATTGATCCAAATTCAGGCATCTTTGCCCAATAAATCCCACGCATATATTCTCTCCAGCCAATTATCTGACGGATAAAACCCTCTACTTGCGCAATCGAAACCGAATCTTGATGGCATTCGAAATATCTTTCCACTTGACTGACCACTTCCAAAGGTGAGAGCATTTTGGTATTGAGACTGAAGCTGAGTCTGCTATGAAATAAGAATTCATCACCACTGTACATCGCATCCTGATATTCTCCAAATCTTTTAAGTAAATGCTCACAGAAATAATCGAGCACCTCAAGGCTTTCTCCTCTCGATACTGGCCAATCAAAATTGTTCTCATCAATGGCACCAATCGTCTCAACTTCCATTGTCTCCAACAGCGCTGTAATTGATGAAACATTTTTGGGAAAAACTTTTGGTTTTTTTAGCAATAAGGGATCTTTGAGTTTATTCCTGTTTTCCTGGTCATAATTCCATTTTCCTGTCAAGGGCTCTTTGCCATCCATCAGGATTTTATATTTTTTTCTCATTTCTCTGTAAAAAGTCTCCATGAGATAAGTCTTCTTCCCTTTAAAAAAAGCTGCAAGAAAAGCCCTTTCCGTCAAGAAGTGTTCTGAATCATATTTTTTGAAGGAAATGTCAAGATGCTTACAGAAATCGTCCAACTGAATATCTAGCCTATATTCGTCAGGAAGCTGATACTCAAAATGGGTTATATGATGCTTATTGATTACAAAGGAAAGGTTTTCGGAAAGGTTTTGGGTATTGTTTTCATCATCAAGATTCCAATACAGGACTTGATGCCCCATATCTTGAAGATCTACCGAAAAACTTCTCATCGCTAAAAAGAAACCTACAACTTTTTGGATGTGATGTTTCACATACCCTGTTTCCTGTTTCATTTCCATCATCAGATATAAAATGTCAGGATCTGTTTCAGCAAACCATGAATGTTGTATGTTAAGTTGATCTCCTAACACGAGCCTTAAAGTCTTCCCCATAAGAATGTTTTATTTCTTAAAGAAAAGCTTTAATAATGGAATTTGTTTTACCTGATCAAAGTAACTGTACCTGTTTTTTGAATTTCCTCACCCTTTGAAGTGGAGTAATGAACCTTGTAGACGTAATTGCCATTCGGTAACAACTGACCGTTCAAAAACCCATCCCATCCTTCACTGCCTCTTCCTGCGCTGGAATACAAATGCTCACCCCAATTGTTAAAAATATCCATTTTATAATCTGCAACCCCCTTCATCACCGGATGAAACTTATCGTTGAGTCCATCGCCGTTTGGTGAAAAGGCATTTGGCATCACAAAAAATTCTTCATGCTCTTTAATCCTCACTTCTTCAGTCAATACCGAAGAACATCCATACAGGTCATATGCCCTCAAAACAACTTCAAAATCACCAGAGTTTTTGAATACATGAATTGGATCCTTCTCATGTGATTTGGTCCCGTCTCCAAAATCCCATTCCCAAGCAATAAAATCCTCAGCAATGGCACTTTCAAAAAGCAAAGGTTCATCGACCAAGATTTCATCTTCAAGATCCAACTCTACTTTCCTATAGTTGAATTCCAACCTATCATCGGCAGCAATATTTGAAAAATCCACAGTGACAGTTTCCGAAACAGAACATCCAAAAGCATCCGTTACTTCCACAGTAATCTCTTTTTCATCGGCGATTTGGATTTCCCTTATGTCATCCGAACCATTTTGCCAATGCACCTTATAGGGTGCTTTGCCACCTTTGATACTCACCCATGCCACACCTTTTGCTTCTCCAAGTTCACAATTGATGTCAAGGGCTGTCTCGATTTTTGCTGTCAATTTTTCAGGACCAACTATATTAAAAACCTTCTCTATAGAACATCCATTCGCATCTGTAACTATCACTTCATATTCACCGGGACCTAATTGCTGAATTTTATTTGTTTTACCCCCATTGGACCACAAGTAGGTGTAAGGTGCTTTACCTCCATCTACATTCAACGCAATAAATCCCTCTTCAGAATGAAAACACAATAAATCCGATTTGACCTCTCCACTGACTTCCATCGGACTTGATGCTGCAATTTGAAATGTTTTGAAGACTGAACAGCCCGCTGCATCAGTTATCAATACCTCATAATCCCCAGGGCTTAGTCCTGTATTTGCTTTTGAAGTTGCTCCGTTAGACCACTGAAATTTGTAAGGTGATTTGCCTCCGGATACCTGAACAGCAATTGAACCATCGTCCCCATTAGAACAGGACACGTCCTGAAGCTCTTCTGAGACCTGCATTTCAGCGTGGCTGGATTTGATTTCAAAATAAATTGTCTGATTACAATCAAATTGGTCTGATACCTTGACAGAATAAGTTCCCGGTGTGAGGCCCTTCGCATGCATTTGATTTCTCAATCCATTGCTCCACTCAATTTTATATGGCTCTCCTCTTCCTTTGAGGATATTAATTTTTGCTTCTCCATCATTACTACTGATACAGCTTGCTTCTTTGGTGTTGGCCATCTCAATTTCAAGTGGATAAGGAGGCTGGACAATTATTCTTTCCCGGATTTCATAGCCCAAACTATCCTTAATCCAAACTGAATAAGTACCGGATAAAAGGTTATATCTGTTTTGGACAGTTTCAAGATTATTCCACCTGAATGTATAAGGTGGAACTCCACCATCTACATCCAGGATAATGTGACCCCTATCGGTATGCGTACACAAGGCCAATTGACCACTTACATTTACACTCATGGTACCTGGGCCGGGCCCTGAATTTACCCTTGCATGGTTATCATAATTCTTATCTTTTTCATAATCACCTTTAGGAGCAAAAGACAAATTAAAAAATCCGGTATTTTGGGAATAGGAAATGGTCTGAACCCCCTGACTCAGGATCAGGAATACCAGTAATTTTAATATAAAAATGTGCCTTTTCATTATAAAACTATTTTCAAACAATAGCCTTGTTGCTCTAAGAAAATCTGTCATTGAAAAGCAAAATTTTGCTTTTGGTAAATAGAAATATTATTTTATGTAATTGATATTCATCAAAATGATATTTCTAAATAATCGGGTGATTGATTAATAAAAGAAATTTTATTCCAAAAAAACAACTTATTAAGCAAAAGATTTTTATGCCAAAAGTCTCTTTAAAAACCCTATGAAGATCTGTTTTAATTCCAATTTCAAATTCGGGAAGAGGATTTGCTTTTTTGGTAATATGAAAGAAAAAAAATGGTGCTTTTAACGTTGGGAAAAAAGTTGAATTTTTTTTGATGATGTAGGTTAAATTCTGATTTGATCTGATATTTTTAGATACTTGATATTATTTTGAACCCATTGTATGTTTTAATTAAACAACCAGAATGAGGATCACTTGAGAAATTTTTTTAGATGAAAGAATAACATTCGCTAAAAAATAGATAAAAAAATCCCGACATATTATGCCGGGTTTTATTGAATCTACAGGTATCAAATAATACCTATATCCACTTGATTTTTGAGAATATCAGAGAAGGTTTCTCTCTCTCGTATAATATGTGCTTTTCCGTTCAATATCAGAATCTCGGGCGGCCTTAATCTTGAGTTATAATTGGAAGACATACTGAATCCGTAAGCACCTGCATTTTTTATAGCCAAAATATCTCCCTCTTGAACTTCTTTCAATTTTCGGTCAGCTGCTATAGTGTCTGTTTCACAGATATATCCAACAATGGTGTACACCCTTTCCGGCCCCTCAAGTTTTGAGATATTGACAACATCATGATAGGCATCATACATCATGGGACGAATCAGATGGTTGAGACCTGAATCTACCCCAACGAATGTTGATGCAGGAGTTGATTTGACTACGTTGACTTTTACCAACAAAAGTCCGGATTCAGAAACAAGGAATTTGCCTGGTTCAAACCATATTTCAAGTTCAGTTCCGTATTCCTTACAAAATTTCCTGAATGCAGCAGAAACCTTCTCCCCCACTTCCATAATATCTGTTGAAATATCATGTGGCTTGTAGGCTACCTTAAAACCCCCACCAAAATCCAAAAATTTCAGTTCCTTGAATTCCCTTGCTGCATCAAAAAGAATCTCTGCACCTTTCAAAAACACTTCTGCATCCAGAATATCAGAACCGGTGTGAACATGAAGCCCTATGACATTGAGGTCATATGCCTGTACTACCTTTAATACATGCTTTAATTGAAGGATAGATATACCAAATTTACTGTCAATATGTCCCACTGATATTTTGGCGTTGCCACCGGCAAGAATATGTGGGTTCAACCTGATACAAAGGGGCACCTCATTACCAAAAAAAGTCCCAAAGTGCTCCAGCATTGGAATATTGTCTATATTGATCATTACACCCAGGTCCACCGCAGATTTGATTTCATCAAAAGATACAGAGTTGGGTGTGTACATGATTTCATGCGGATCAAACCCTGCATGAAGGCAGAGGTGTACTTCTTCAATAGATACCGCATCAACACCTGTTCCGGCTTTCTTCATCAGTTTTAGGATATTGATATTGGAAAGGGCCTTGGTTGCGTATTTAATTTTCAAATTTACAGATGAAAAAGCCTTTTGAAGTAGAGAAACTTTTTCCAGAATTTTTTGTCCATCATATACATACAATGGAGTACCATAGGTCTTGGCCAACTCATTCAGAGAAACTCCCTGCATCCTAAATTGCTGATCTTCGATATTCATGAATCTAAATTTTTGAACCGCAAAGATAAGGAATGACAAATAATAAAAAAGAGTTGAACGTCTGCTGAATTTCCTATAATGAATCACAAAAAATCTATCCCGCTCATCAGAAAAATTCAAATAGCTGCAATATTTTTGAAATTGGAGGATTCTTGTCCCGTTAAAAAACGTTAAGCAATTACTATCCTTTATTATTAGCTATAAATTTGTAATATGTCCAAAGCTAAAATGAAATTGATCATCATGCTGATGTCCATCGCAAGCCTTGGCTTGATCGGGTTTCAGTATTATTGGGTAAGCAATGCCCTTAGGATCAATGAGGAAAGATTTGAACAGAACGTTTATCAGTCACTCTCCACTACGGTACTGCAAATCGAAAAAGGTGAAACAAGTGATATTTTTCTCAGCTATTTGGCCAAAGACACTTTGTTACAGCGGTCATTGTTTCAAAAAATAGAACCTATAGTAGTTCAGGTAAGGCAAAGACCCACAGAAAGGAGGCGGCCTTCTGTGATGGATTCCTTGTTGCAGCAGCCTATTCCTCAAATAAGCCAAAGCTTCAAAAGACTGATTGAATCTAGGGGAATGGACCTGTCGCTGTTTGCTGACCTTGATAATTTTTTTACCAACCTGACACCGGAAATAGCCTCAAGTCTTTTTACGCCCGATGAAATGGAAATCCTGCTTGAGGAAAGGCAAAGACAATATCAATACCTTAATCAAGCTGAAACACAATTCCGCAGAAGGTACGGTCTGGGCAGGGATTCTGAATTTATTGAAGAATATAATATTCCAAGAGATGCATTGGATAAAATCCGAAGTGCCAACCTCAAAATTGAATTCATGAACAGGGCTTGGGAAGAACTCTTGGAAGGACAAAAAGACGTCATATCCAGAATAGACACAAGCCAAGTGAAAGGAATTCTAAAAAATAACCTGAAAGAAAGAGGTATAGCCGAACCTTTTGATTTGGGCGTAAGAGAAGACAGCGGTATTCTTATTCCCATCTCAGGTACTTTTGATTCTGCCAAGATCGCCTCAAGTGACCTGCAAGCAAGACTTTTCCCAAGTGATATTTTAGGTAAAGAGAATTACCTTGTGGTACACTTCCCGAGTAAAAATGCCTATATATTCAGACAAATCTGGTTGCCCGTCCTAAGTTCATTGCTTTTTATCGGCATCGTTATATTCTGTTTTGTTTATGCGATCAGGGTGATAATCCGGCAAAAAAATCTTTCAGATATCAAGAATGACTTCATCAATAACATGACCCATGAATTCAAAACTCCAATTGCAACTGTCAGTTTGGCGATAGAAGCGCTACAGGATCCTGAATTGATGAGTCAGGACTCTTTTCGCAAGAGGTATTTGAGTATTATTAAAGATGAGAACAAGCGGTTGGGCGGCCAAGTAGAAAAAGTACTTCAATCCGCAGCCTTGGACAAAAAAGAATTTAAACTCAAATTTGAAAAGCTAAACATTACAGACATTCTTGAAAATGCCAAAAACCAAATTGACCTACAGATTGAAAACAAAGGAGGCAAAATTGAATTGGAAAATGCATTGACCGAACCATACTTGGAAGCAGATACTTTTCATCTTACACATATATTCAACAATCTCCTGGACAATGCCATCAAGTATTCCAATGACAAACCCGAAATCCAAATCAGGTCATGGGATGAAAACGGTAGTATTTTTGTTTCCGTCAAAGACCATGGCATTGGCATGTCAAAAGAATCCATAAAAAAAATATTTGATAAATTCTACCGGGTTCCGACAGGAAACCTCCACGATGTAAAAGGATTTGGTTTGGGTTTGGCTTATGTCAAAACCATGATTGAAGCCCACAAAGGAGAAATTAAAGTGAACAGTGAACCAGGAAAAGGAAGTATATTTACCCTTAAACTACCCAAAACACAATGAGCAAAGCCAAACTACTTGTAGTAGAAGATGACCCAAATCTAGGTGACATACTGCAGGAATACCTGACCATGAAAGGATATGAAACCACCTTATGCAGAGATGGTGAAGAAGGATGGTCAAAGTTTAAAAAAGATAAGTTTGGACTCGCCATTCTTGATATCATGATGCCCAAAAAGGATGGATTCACATTGGGCAAAGAAATAAAAAAAGTACAGGAGGATCTTCCAATCATATACCTCACTGCCAAAAATCTTAAAGAGGACATTATTGAAGGGCTGAAAATAGGCGCGGATGATTACATCACAAAGCCATTTAGCATGGAAGAACTTCTCTTGAGAATTGCCGCCATACTCAGAAGAACCCAAAAATCAGATGAGGTCAATGCCCTTAAAATTTATAATTTCGGTGCTTTTGAACTACATTATGATGAACAATACATTATAAGCCCTTCCGGTACCCATAAATTAACCTCAAAAGAAAATGAGTTGATAAGACTTTTAGCTTCTGAAATGAACAAGCTGGTCAATAGAAGTCATGCCCTGAAGCAGATTTGGGGAGATGACTCTTATTTTAATGCCCGGAGTATGGATGTTTACCTCAGTAAGATTCGAAAAATACTCAAAGAGGATCCCAAAGTTCAGATCATCACCATACACGGTGAAGGATTTAAAATGGTAGTAACAGAATGATTCACTTATTCGAAATCTTAAGGCCATTTTCCATCATAACTTTGTTGTGGATGTTCTTTTTTTCTTGTTCGGAAAAAACTGTTGAAAGTATTCCAAAAGGCATAGAATCGGTAAAAGTATTGGAATCAGAGGACGATCATCTTGAGGAACCGTTTTTATTCACTTCAAATACCGGCCAAACTTATCTGTCTTGGATTGAAAAATCGGCTGATAGGAACCTATTTAAATACGCTGCATTGATAGAAAATAACTGGTCAGACCCCATTTTGATTGCAGAAGGATCAAACTGGTTTGTCAATTGGGCTGATTATCCGCAAATGGCTTCATTTGAAGACGGGACATTGGTCGCCTTCTTTTTGGAAAAAAGTGGTCCCGGAACTTTTGCCTATGACATCAAAGTAACCTTATCCTCCAATGGGATTGATTGGTCTGATCCAATTGTCCTTCATGACGACAAAACCCAAACCGAACATGGATTTGTCTCTATGGCTGCTTGGGGTGAGAATATGCTCATCAGCTGGCTTGATGGTAGAAATACTGGAAATAGCACCGATGATGAACATCATCATGGCCACCAAGGTCAGATGACATTGAGGGCTTCCCTTTTGGATTCAAAAGGAAATAAACTGGATGAGTGGGAATTGGATGAAAGGGTATGTGACTGTTGTCAGACGAGTGTTTCCATGTCTGCAAATGGTCCGGTCATCGTATTTAGGGACAGGTCCGAAACTGAAATCAGGGATTTAGGAATCATTAGATGGCTTGGTGACAAATGGTCAGAAACGAATCCCGTTTATATGGATCTATGGCAAATTGCTGCTTGTCCGGTTAATGGACCAAGGGTGGCCGCCTGGGAAAACCAAGTAGTTGTAGCGTGGTATACTGCTGCAAAAGACAGCCCTGAAGTAAAAGTCGCTATTTCAACAGATAGTGGTGAATCTTTTGTACAAACCACTCGGGTCGATTTGGGAAAAACAATCGGAAGGGTTGATATAGATTGGATCAATGAGGATTTGTCCATGATCACTTGGATGGAAGAAGGGAAAATAATGGCAAGGACAATAACCATTGATGGTAAATTGGGCCAACCCATTCTCATTGCGGAAACTTCAGAAAAGCGTTCAAGTGGATTCCCTCAAATGTCCGTCAATGGCGATCAGGTTTGGTTTGCATGGACTGATGATAGTGCCGAACGGAAAAAAATAAGAATATCCAAATTAACACTATAAAAGCCCTTTGGTTGAACAAATCAACTAAAGGTTATCCAAATATTTTTGTCCCTTTAGGGACATTATGTTGGTAGAAAAAATCAAATTATGATTGATTGTTGTGCCTTTATCTATTCAATATACTAAGCCATCTTAACGAAGCTCTGAATATTCAACAACCCCCAAAAGGGCTTCCATTTTTTCTTTGAGACTAACAATTCTCGTGGAGGGGTAAAGAAATTCAGCTTTTAACAATTGAACATAACTACCTTGAAAGTCTTTTTCGTCAAACTTTTTGATGGCATCGTTGTAATACTGCAAACCTGCCAATTCTTTAAGCCTGATATGGTCAAATGTCTTATTCTCTTTTGTGCTATTTGAGTTTCTACCCAAAACCACAGGCTTATTTGGTTCAATTGATTTTTCTGATGCAATATATTTTTTTTCAAACTGCCCAATTTCAGTTTCCCCAATTATTAATCCATCGTGAACAAATGTACTCTCGATAATAAATGGTATTCCCTCAAATTGACCTTTCAGATATATATGTTCATCTGTTTCAACCAAAATGTAAGGAATACCATAACGCTCTAAAAGTAATGCATAAGCACCTGAACCTGTAACACAATCAAAGACCCCATCTTTCAGTGTTCCTGTAAAAAAGGAATGAGGTGCATAACGCTTCAATAAATGTTGATGGGTTTTATAAAAGATATCCGACAGCAATTGAACATCTACATTTTTTCTTTGAGCTCTTTTATCTAAAACTTTCAAAAGTTTATCCCAACGCTTAAAATCAGGGTTTTCTTCAGGGTTAAGCGCCTGAAGCAGAAGGAAGGGGTCATCTTGGTATTGGGTAAAATATTTCTTTTCTAAATTGGTCTCAAAAAGCGTCAGTTTAATCTTCACATAGTCATCCTGAGACTTTGCATGAAAGCCCAAAAGGAAAATCAATGTAAGGATGCTCAAAAACTTTTTCATGACCGATAGCAAGCATATGATAACTTATGGTTAACCCAAAGTTAACATTAAATTAACATTGATAAAATATTTTGAAGTTATGTTAATGTTAAGTTAACATTGGGGATGAAAATATGTCCTCTTCAGTAATGAAAATTGGCATTTACGGA
Organism: Aquiflexum lacus; assembly: GCF_015476655.1. GTDB lineage: Bacteria > Bacteroidota > Bacteroidia > Cytophagales > Cyclobacteriaceae > Aquiflexum > Aquiflexum lacus. The sequence continues at coordinate 114,706 of NZ_JABFHF010000005.1, read as the reverse complement.
AATGAGATGATATCAATTTTCTCCTACCTACGGCAGGCAGGCGTCATCTCAAGTCGAAAAAATTTTGGAAATGTTCAGAATAGGGAATGATATTGAGGTCACCGAAATTGGACCACAGCAAGATCTGCCACCTGGGGTCGTCTTTTTGGGAGGAGGGTATCAATAGGAATCAGCCCATTCATAAATAGAAGCAAAATAAAACAGGCTTTAGCCAAAACAAAAAAATAGGATATAAGGTAGTCATTTATGTTTGGCTAAAGCCAGGGGGATTAGGCCTCTTTTTTTCCTCCAGCTAAAGCAGGAGGCAATTTATTCAAGAGCCCTTACCTTAAAAAAACGCGAAAGTCATCACTGATGATGATAAGGCTCATTTTTTAAAATGGTAAAAGCCCGGTACAACTGTTCTATAAAAAACACCCTGACCATTTGGTGTGAAAAAGTCATTTTGGAAAGGGAGATTTTGCCATTAGCTCTTTGATACACACTTTCAGAAAACCCATAAGGCCCTCCAATCACGAAAATCAATTGCTTCAGGCCCGCATTCATCTTCTTTTGGAGATAGTCCGAAAAATCCACGGAGGAATATTGCTTCCCCTGTTCATCCAGCAAAACCAATTCATCAGAAGCCTGTACTTTTTTTAAAATTAGCTCCCCCTCTTTTTCCTTTTGGGCTGCTTCGGAAAGGTTTTTAGCATTTTTTAGATCCGGAATGATTTCCATTTCAAACTTGATATAAAACCCCAAACGCTTGATATATTCCTCCAAAAGGGATTGGATAGCGGAATGGTCTGTTTTGCCGACGGCGATAAGTCTGATCTGCATCCTGCAAAATAATCAAAGCCCGATCTAATTATATTGAAAAAGAGATTTTATTAGGAAAAAAATTTTGTTTGGTAGATTTGGAGGAAAGCCCAAATGACAGGTTGGATAATTAGGATTTTGGCTCTAAGTTTAGATAATAAAATATATGCACAACTTATGGCGCTAATGGTTCCTGGAAGAATGATTAGCACCAAAGGTGGCGGAAGGCAAAACGTTAGAGTGCAATAAAAGAATCCTCACATTTCTGGAAGATATTATCTTATGAGATAACTTTTAGAATATGGTCAATTTAAAGAAACCAATCCCAACACCCATTTTTTGTAAACCAACATCTGCTTCCTGTAAGTGAAAAATCATTAACAAAAATTTATAACTTTTTGATAAACAATAAGATGCATTTTAATCTTATACACCTACAAACCAAAACTATTATAACTATGAAAAAATTATTGACTTTCGCGGTCCTTGTTGCATTTTTTGCAACCTCCGCATTCACTGCAAACAAAAATGCCACAATCAATCCTGATGCGGACATTGTAGACTTAGCGGTCCAAACCGAATTTTTGTCTACATTGGTAGCAGCTGTAAAAGCTGGAGATTTAGTAGATGTGTTGAAAGGCGACGGACCATTCACTGTTTTTGCTCCAACCAATGAAGCTTTTGCAAAATTACCTGCAGGGACTGTTGAAAATCTTTTGAAGCCTGAAAACAAAGCACAATTGGTAGCAGTATTGACTTACCATGTTGTTCCTGGAAAAGTTTATTCCAAAGATTTAAAAAATGGCATGAAAGCTAAGACTGTTCAAGGTTCTGATGTGACCATCACTTTGAAAGATGGAAAAGCAATGGTAAACAATGCTACTGTATCAGCTGCTGACATCGAGGCTTCCAACGGAGTAGTCCATGTTATCGATACGGTAATCCTTCCTTCAATGTAATTGTAATTGATTAAAACTAAAAAGCTCCATCAAAAATGATGGAGCTTTTTTTGTTCATGCTATTGTAAGTAATTTTTTCTTTTAAGAATTGATTCTACAAATTTCTTATCGTTTTCGGAATTGAAAATCTTAAATGGAAGGTGTATAAACTGTGCTTTAGACATGGTGAGTATAAAAGCATCCTTTTTAATTTCTGCTTTCTTGATCATATCCCATTTAATCGGCATGCCTTGTTTGGCATTCAGTTTCATCAGAACCTGCCTGCTATCTATTTCATAAGACATCCTTTCAAAAATTACTTTATTCTGTTCCATTTGGGTAACTCCGGCAAATTGGATGACCCAAAAAAGCCAATATAAAGCATAGGCCAAAATCGCCATGCTAATCCACCACCATGATGCGATCCAAAAATAGCCGCAGCCAATTGCTATTGCGATCAATACTACCCACCATTGCTCTCTTAAAATATTTGCCAAGCCTGCTTTGATGTAAGTACCTGTCTCTAATTGATATTTTTTTGTTTTTACTATCATTACCTTTATTTTTCAAAGCGCAAATATCTAACGATATGGCCTATTTCACAAGTTAATCCGAATTACTGTCAATATTTTTGGGATTTCTTTAATCAAAATTGTAACCAATGAGTTAATTAATTGACTTCTATGTCCTTTTGTAGTAAATTATACAAAATTTCTTTGTTATGAGTAGCTTAGCTGTTGATCTGATGTTATGTGGAATGGCCTATGTGGTACTGATTTATTTTGTTGCGACCATGACAAAATCAAGACTGGGTAGAAGTCAAAATAATGACGATGATGGTGACGGTGGAATCGAGGATTTTACTCCACCAAAAATTGATCTGCCTCCAGGTGTAATATGGCCATCTGATGGACCAAAAACAAAATCCCCCAAAGATCCCGTGGAAGCCTGATCAATTACATTTGTCACAAACACCCTGTACAAGTAAACTTACCTCCTTATTGATATATCCTGCAGGGAGGCTGATTTTTGGCAAACTTACTTCTTCGATACAAATAGTTTTACCACATTTTTCACATTTGAAATGTACGTGTTCATGGTCGTGGCTGTGTTTGCTCTCTTGTCCATTGTGGGAGCATAAGGCATATTTTGCAGCACCACTGTCATCAAGCACCTTATGGATGAGATCACTGTCCAGAAATGTTTTAAGCGTCCTGTAAAGCGTAACCCGGTCAAAATCCTTATCAAGCACTTCCTCAAGATCTGAATGGGATAGTGCAGACTGCCTTTCCAAAAAAAGTTTTAACACTTCTTTTCTACAATTTGTAATTCTTAGGTTGTGTTCCTGAAGTATTTGAAGAGGACTATGGGGCATTTCTGATTTTGATGTTTGGGTAAAATTAGGTACTTATGGGGATAACACAAAAAAAGGTCAAACTTGTTCAGCTTAACTATTTTTTGGATGAGTATTATAAATTCTATTTGGGTAAACTTCTTCATGTCATATATGGTTGATTTGATAATAAAGTTTTGAACTTACCCCATGATTCGGTGCTTTTATTTATTTCAAAAACCTGAAATTTGATAAACCGCAATTCAACCCATTTAAAAAGCTACACTATATTTTATGCATCATTATCAAACAATCATCATAGGAGGTGGACTTGCGGGACTGATCGCTGCGCATCAATTATCAAAAAATGGCAGGGAGGTTTTACTGATTGAAAAAAAAACTTATCCCTTTCACCGTGTTTGCGGTGAATACATTTCCAATGAAGTAAAAGATTTTCTGAAAAAAGAGGGTCTATACCCAACTGAAATCGGTCCATCTCATATCACCAAATTCCTTTTGACTTCCAGCAAAGGAAATGAAGCAAAAATGGATTTGGATTTAGGCGGATTTGGGATCAGCAGGTTTGCCCTCGATTTTTTTCTCTATCAAAAAGCAAAGGACGTAGGAGTTAAATTTTTACTCCAATCCCAAGTAGAAGAAGTGGAATTTGAAACCGAGGGGAACAGATTTATACTCAAATTGAATAAGGGTGATTCATTTTCAGCTGATCATGTCCTTGGCGCTTTCGGAAAAAGATCTAAAGTGGATAAAGCCATGAACCGGTCTTTTATGCATCAAAGAAGTCCATTTATTGGAGTCAAATACCATATCAAAACAGACTTTGACGCAAATACCGTCGCTCTGCATAATTTTGATGGAGGCTATTGTGGTATCAACCAAGTAGAAAACGGGACCTTCAACCTTTGTTATTTGGGTTCAAAAGAACAGCTACGTCTGTATGGGAATATTCCTGAAATGGAGAAAAATGTGCTTCATAAAAACCCTCATCTAAAACATCTATTTCAAAACAGCGAATTCATATTTGAAAAACCTGAGGTGATCAATGAAATCAATTTTTCACCAAAACAACCTGTGGAAAACCATATCCTGATGGCCGGAGATGCGGCAGGTTTGATTACTCCCTTGTGTGGAAATGGGATGGCCATTGCAATTCATACAGGAAAATTGGCTGCAGAGGCTATTCTGCAACACAAGGACAGGAACTCTATTGAAAAACACTATGCTGTTCAATGGAATCATTTTTTCAAAAACCGATTATGGATCGGGAGAAAGGTACAGTGGCTTTTTGGGTCCAAAGCTGTTTCAGAATTTTCGGTCGGACTGATCAAAAACTCTACTTTTGCCGCCACTCAAATTATTAAGCGAACCCATGGGGAGGTCTTTTAGTTAAAATTTACTAGATTAGTTTATTCAATATTAATCTAATGACAAAATACCTCCGTGATATTGGCCTTATTATGACGCTATTGTTCGCACTTTCCTGTACTGAGGAGGAGCCTCAAATATTGCCAGAAATCTCTTTAGATCAACCTAAAAGTATAAGTGCGGTCCGAGCGGTCATGACATCCAGACTGAAAAGAGATGGGACAGGAGGGGTGACGAGAAGAGGGATAACCTATAGCATCCATCGAAACCCTGATTTAGATGATTCAGTGCAAGAGGACCAAAGATTTTATGGCGCTTTTGATTATAAACTTTTTGATTTACTCCCCAATACAACTTATTATGTTAGAGCCTTTGCTCAGAATAGTGTGGGCTTAACTTTCAGTAATGAACTGGAGATTACAACCGAAGCAGAAGCAAACTACTCTATACTCGATACTGGCCCCGGAGGTGGTATTATATTTATGGATATGGGAAATTATGAAAATGGGTGGAGGTATATGGAAGCCCTTCCTCTAGATAATCCTAATCACAATAACGTTTTTTGGTTTGATCACCAGTACATTCCTATTGGAACCTTTCCTGGCATAGGGAAAGGAGAAATAAACAGTTACAAATTCAATATTCAGACTAGAGCTATTAACCAACTGAGTAGTATGCAGGTATTGGCAAATATGAGTTCAAATGGTTATAAAGATTGGTTTTTGCCTTCTATAGAAGAATTGGCGGAAGTTCGGGAAAAACTTTATTTGACCAATTTGGGTGGGTTTGAAGACGATGTTTATTGGAGCAGTACAGAAAAAGATGATTTGAAGAGCATCATTATGTATTTTTCAACTGGGCTTACTTTTTACGAATATAAAGCCTTTGCAAATAAAGTGATTGCTGTTCGCCTTTTTTAAAAAACCTGCATCACCTGCGTATTTTCCAAAAAATACCAAACAAAGAAAATATTCAATGCAATGCCTGAAATCCTGTTCATCCACATGGTCCAGGTGTAGGTAGTATATTTATCCTCATCTTTTCTTACAAAAGAAAACCAAATCAGAAAGTAAAGCACCACCGGCAGCATTGCCAACAAAAACCCGAAAAAGCCGCTTTCCTGATTTCTATCCAGGAAAAACCAACTAAAGCATATCCCTGTCACCAAAAACCAAATGCTGGAAAACAAAAAGGTACCCTTTTTCCCAAGTTTCAGACTCAAGGTAATATCCCCCCTCTTCGCATCTTCTTCATGTTGATACACTTGAGTGAGCGGATACGAACCCCAAAGCATCAAACTGGTCAATAACCCGGGAATCAGGACATGACTTTTGGTAAAAACTTCCCAACCAAAATCACTTAATCCTGCATAGGCCAAACCGAAAGTAAAACAACCCTGAAAGAATCCTGCTACAATCCAGCTGAGATAAGCATATTTTTTCAGTCTGATTGCAGGATGACTGTAGGCCATGGACACCAGACTATAGACCAACAACATGCTGCTGAACTGCCAATTGACCATAAATCCCAAAATCAGTGAAATAGCAAAAAAAATCAAGGAAAGATAATACAAACCTTTAGTAACTTTCGGGGGATTTCGTAATCCACCGATGCTTTTTTCATCTTTGTCGAAATAGCTATTATAGCCATTACTTGAAGGATACAAAAAAAGGTGAAGAGAAATAAAGACAATCATTAGTCTATCTCCACTTAAATTGGGGGACAATGCAAGAGCAAAAAAGAAAACAGGCATCAAATAAACCGAGAAAGGAATCCTAAGATGCTTCCAATTAGACAGCTTGAACATAAATCATTTTTGTTTTTAACTTTTAGGAATAGGAGATGTTTAGTCTTCAATATCGAAGTTAGAAAAAATAAGCTTAACTTAAGTTGATGAATAACCATATTGTTAGTATTGGTACCGCCAATCCAGGAAAACCAATTTTACAGTCCCAGATAGGGGCATTCATGAAAATGGCACATAACCTGGATTCCCAGGAAGCCCGAAAGCTGAATTTTGTTTACAGACAAACAGGTATAGAAAATCGGTACAGTGTTATAGAAGATTTCATGTATGAAGATCCGGAAGAATTCAATTTTTTTCCTTCCAACGCCACATTGGAACCTTTTCCTGGGACAAAACAAAGAATGGGGCTTTTTGAAAAATCAGGATTTGGTCTAGCAAAGGTTGCCATCCTGGATTGCTTAAAGAAAACAAGTTACCAAGCCTCAGATATTACACATATGATTTTGGTGTCCTGCACTGGCATGTTTGCCCCTGGACTAGAACTGGAAATCATGCATGCTATGGGTTTTCGCAAAGATGTGGAACGGTATGCCATCCACTTTATGGGATGCTATGCCGCATTTAATGGTATTAAATTAGCAGACAGAATATGTGACAGTGACCCTAAAGCAAAAGTCCTTATCTTATCTGTAGAATTATGTACAATTCACTTTCAAAAGGACTATAATGAAGATAACCTTTTGGCCAATGCGCTTTTTGGAGATGGTGCAGCAGCTGCTTTGGTCATGAGAGAAGAAGTCGGACTATCCATCAAGAAGTTTCACAGCAGGATTTTCAAAGAAGGAGAGAAAGACATGGCTTGGTCAATTGGTGACTTTGGTTTTGAAATGCGATTGAGTAAATACGTCCCAGAATTGCTTAGCAAAGGCCTTTTTGAAATCAATGATTATTTAGAAGAAATATTTCAATTGTCAAAAATCAGAAATTTCGCTATACATCCAGGAGGAAAGCAAATTCTTCAAAAAGTGGAGGAGGTTTTTGGAATTGAAAAATCACAGAATCTTCCCTCTCATGAAATCCTGAAAAACTTTGGCAATATGTCTTCAGCCACTATCTTGTTTGTCTTGAAAAAGTGGTTGACAGAAACACAACCTCCAGGAGATATTTTGGCAATGGGCTTTGGGCCGGGGTTAACTTTGGAAACCCTATTACTAGAAAAATGATGGGGAAATTCAGCCAAAGAAGCTATCAAAAAGAAATAATGGATGACCTTGATGCCGGTGGGAAATTGATGGAGGTGACTTTAAAAGAGCTCAAGATCATCAATAAACTCCTAGGCGGAAATAACGTGACCACATCGAGCTTAAGGCAGATCATGAACAAGTATCCCCAAAAAAGCTATTCCATTGCGGACATAGGCTGCGGAGGTGGGGATATGATCAGAGTAATGGCAAATTGGGCAAAACAAAAAAAAGTCAGCTGTCAGTTTACCGGGATTGATGCAAACCCAAATATTATCAAGATCGCCAAATCCAACCTTTCTGATATCAGCCAAGTTTCTTTCGAAACTCAGAATATTTTTGAAAGATCATTTTTAGAAAAAAAAGTAGATATCGTTACGTGCACACTTTTTACACATCATTTTACAAATGAGGAACTATTGTTACTGTTATCCTCTTTTAAAAAGAAAGCAAAGCTTGGAATAGTCATCAATGACCTGCATCGCCACCCAATAGCATTTTATAGCATTAAGCTTTTGACAGGATTATTTTCTAATTCTGCCATGGTCAAAAATGATGGCCCGCTTTCAGTACTCAGAAGTTTCAAAAAATCTGAACTCGCCAATATTTTAAAAACTTCGGGTATTACAGAATTCGAAATCAAATGGAAATGGGCATTCCGATGGAGAGTTACCGGCTACATTCTATAGGTTTGCATTCTTAAACCTCAAAAATACATTATGGATTACAATTTTGATTTAGACAATTTAGATGTTTATAAAGAAAAGGCAATTGACCTGCTGTTTCAGTTAGGCCCCGTATTATTAAAATCTATCATCTTACTTTTGGTAGGACGGTATGTCATCCGGCTTATCATGAAAGTCTTTGGTAATACGCTTGTCAAATATGAGATAGAGCCGTCATTGGCTACTTTCTTCAAGAGTTTTTTAAATGCCCTTTTGTGGGTATTGTTGATCATCAGTGTTGCCACCACATTGGGAATGGAAATGACCTCATTTGTAGCCATTCTCGGTGCCGCAGGACTTGCAATAGGACTTGCTTTACAGGGTTCTTTGGCCAATTTCGCAGGTGGTGTTTTGATTTTGGTTTTCAAACCATTCCGAATAGGTGATACTGTGGAAGCCCAAGGAACTTTAGGTTCAGTGGAAAGCATTGATATCCTCTATACCAAAATAAGGAATTTCGACAATAAAGTGGTTACTGTCCCAAATGGTGCACTGGCCAATAATTCGATAACCAATTATTCCCAGAAACCTACCCGGAGGGTTGAAATCAACGTAGGTGTAGCTTATGGTACTGACCTAAAGAAAACAAGAAATGTAATTCTTGAGGTACTTAAATTAGATGAAAGAATTCACCTCGACCCTGAACCGATCGTCAAATTCGTCAACTTTGGGGATAGTTCACTTGACCTCACCATTAGAGTTTGGACAGATGCAGCTAACCTTTGGCCAGTATATTGGGACAATATGGAAGTCATCAAAGAAACACTTGAAGAACATGAGATTGAAATTCCATTCCCTCAAAGGACACTTCACCACATATACCCTGATGGTGATAAGAAATAATCGATAGGTAAAATCAAAAATTACTATAGCCTTATTTTTTCCAAAAATAGGGCTATTTATATTTCTCAATTGTTTAGAAAAAATTAACTTGTAATGATATTCTTTCATTCACCATTTAAAATAAACAATTATGGATTTTGACCTTTCTCTTATTACAGACATGATTATTCTTTATGCACCAAGAGTATTGGGCGCATTAGTAACTCTTATTGTAGGCTTTTGGCTTGCAGGACTCATTGCCAATAAGACAAGACAATTAATGGATAAAAATAATGTGGACCCGACCTTGGTACCATTTATTTTTTCTTTGATTTCCATTACCATTAAAGTCTTAGTATTATTTAGTGCAGCATCAATGTTTGGCATTGAGGTCACTTCGTTTATTGCAATTTTTGGTGCACTTGCCTTTGCGATAGGTCTGGCTTTGCAGGGAAACTTGAGTCATCTTGCTGCAGGAGTACTAATTTTATTTTTCAAGCCATTTAGGGTCGGCGACTTCATTGTCACCAATAGCTATTCAGGTACAGTCAAAGAAATCCAGATATTCAATACCATTTTGACTACGCTTGACAATAGAGTCATTATTATTCCTAATGGTTTGATTTCATCCAACCCTTTGGAAAACCTCACGGCAAATTCTATCAGGAAAGTGCCTTTGACTTTTGGAATAAGTTATGGTGCTGATATTGACAAAGCCAGGGCTGTAATTAAGCAAGTTGCCGAATCATGCGAGTTCATCGACCATAGTCAGACTATCGATATTCTTGTTTCTGAACTTGGAGATTCATCTGTGAATTTTGCAGTAAGACCTTGGTGCAAGACGGAAGATTTTTGGAATGTGCATTTTTTCATGCAAGAAAACATCAAAAAGGCATTTGATAAAGAAAACATCGGGATTCCTTTCCCACAAAGAGATGTGCATCACTATTATCCTGAAGGAAAAAAATGAGAAAAAAGCCGGACAAATTTTCCGGCTTTTTCTATATTTTAATCAAATTTGATGGGAATGGTTTTATCATTATGCGTGACGGACGCTGTTTTATCACAGGCACCATCTCCATAATCAATCAAAAACTTCTGACTTGTATCTAAGGTAATCTCAACCTTGCCCGAAGACGGAATCCAATTACCCTTGTCAGTACATGACTGGATAAACAACAACTCTTGTTCAATCAATGACATGTAAGATACTCCCGTTCTGGTTTTACCTCCCGAGCCACCGGTTACTTTCAATTTTATTCCATTCGAATCGGTGGGAAGAAAAAACTTCTTTTCATACTCTCCTTCTATGGTAGCAAATGTTCCGTCAGGCCAAGTCGCTTTACCTGCAGCAATCACTGTTTCAAAAAGAAAATATTTGCCCTCTGCATTAAATCCTTTGTGAATCAATTTTCTCCTTCCTTCTATTTTAAGCCCGTTTACTTCATAGCCATCAAAAGAAATGGTGATTTCAGCATTGGAATCAAATGTAAATCCTGAGTAAAATAGCATGACTTTACCTTTCCTCATGATTCCTTTGGGACTAAGACATCCTTCCCCAAAATCGATAACAATAGATTTGTTATTAGGGAAAAAGTCAACTTTGGTGTTTTCACATAAATCAGTGCCTACATCCAAATTTGTTCTGGAACTAAGCCCATTGCTTTGCATAGCAGAGAATGCGAGGAAATCTACGTCCTCAAAAGATGCTGTAACTTGTGCTTCCTCCTGCAAGACAGCACTGTCTTGACTGGGCAAAAGTTCTTCTGTTCTTTCACAGGAAACCAAAAAAAATAGGAATCCAAATGCAAACAGGAAAGTAGGGTTTTGTGGGTGATTTACTTTCATATAGATTAAGTTTTATCCATGAAAGTAAAAGAAAAAATCAGAATAAATACAGAGTTAACTAATCATTTTTTTTGTTTTTTCTGCCCTTAGCCTTTGAATCTGAGGCACATCCAATATTTTTGGTAAGAGATACATTTTCCGGTATACCACCGAAACCTTCAGAATAATCAACTTCTGAAAATATTTCATCTTCTAAGACTTTTTTTTTCTTTTTTTTCATTTCAGTTAATTATTTCTGAATCCAATAAGATAAAATTCAATTCATCAATATCGGTATCGTTAAGTTTAAGCGTTCCCTTGATCGTGATAATTTCATCCACTTTGATCCGTTTGGATGGTTTATTTTTGAGGTAGGCCACCACAATACTCTCCGGGCCGGCACCTCCACAAAAGAAACACTCTGCATTTGGAAATTTACTAAGTACTGCAAAGTCAGAGGTACTGACATCCAAAGGAATATAAAAACCTGTGACCTCTACTGTTTTCCCCTCCATCGCTTTAAGCTCATCCGGGAAAATGGGATATAGAAAATACATCCCATATTCTCTGTTCAACTTTTCTACAAACCTTGTTTTTGACAATAAAGCCCATATGTCAGGACTCTTTACTGTCGCTCCTAAACCTAAGGAAAAGGCCAAAAAAAACACCATTGTAAATCTTTTCATATTTATTGTCCTCTTGGATTGAATGAAGACTCCGGACGAACCGGAGTCTTGCTGTCAACCACCATCATCCTAATGAAGAGAACACTATAAGAATGAGATAATTCAAATATCTTTAAAAAAAATAATTATTGCAACAATATTGCATTTATAATTTTTAATGCCGCCTCCTAAATCTTTTAATATCTTTGGAACATGAAATTTGAACACGGAACAACCGACATAAAAGATGCCCTGAAGAGATGTAAAAGAAAGGGATTTGGGCTTGCTACAGGTAGGTTTTTTCTTTTTTTGTTCATAATAGCTGCTTTGATAATCGGGCTAACTGATAAGCCGATATTTATTCTTGCGTTCCTGATTTGTTCGGTTCTCTTTGTTTACCTTATTATTCAATACAATACCAATAAAGATTGGATCGAATTTTTTACACAATTGAACGAAATGGAAGTAGAAAAAACCAAAAGAAAATCAAGAAATCTCAAGGACTTAGATTCAGGTTCGGAATTTATAGAAAAGCTCCACCCCTACTCCAATGACCTTGATCTTTTTGGTCAACATTCACTTTTTCAATTGATCAACCACACAGTGAGTAAAAGTGGGAAATCACTTCTTGCAGCTTGGATGAAAGATAGGATCAACCCCGATGCTGCCAAACAAAAAGCTGAGGCTATTCAGGAACTTAGAACTAACAGTAGCTTTTTAGCATCTTTTGAGGCATCTGGAAGGGCTTTTATGAAAAACGAAAACCCAAAAACTAAATTTTATGCATGGCTTAGTCAACCGGAAAACTGGAGTGCTGTTTACTTTCTACCTCTAATCGTTGGTCCTTTGGGAGGTATTTCAATCATCCTTGCTGCGGTATTTGGATTGATAGCCCCTGCCTGGGTCGGGGCTTGGATAATTATCGGCATTGTATTTTTATCCTTGATTTTCAAAAACCTGCAGCAAGCTTCCTCTATCATGCCCAATCAGGGGGATATCAAGACTTTTAGCAAATGGGCATCAGAAATAGAAAGAATGCGTTTAGATGGCGAATATCTCAATCAACTTCAGAAACCATTTAAAAACCAAGATTTTGATGCCTCGGTGATTTTGAAATCCTTAGAGCAAAAATCCTTTATGCTTCAAAACAGGTTCAATCTGATGTATTTGATTTTTAATATGCTATTTTGGATTGATTTTTTCCTTTATTGGAGAACAGTTAAATGGAAAAAGAGATTTGCCAATCATTTAGCTGAGTGGGAAGGTTATTTTGATATTTGGCAGGCTTTGGTTTCGCTGGCCACTTTCAGTAATGAAGAAGACCTCAAATGTCAGGTGGATTGGTCAAGCGATAGAATCATAGATACGAAAGATTTGGTCCATCCGCTTCTTCATCCCAAAGAAGCTGTAGGAAATGATTTTTCTTTAGATGAAAACACTAAAATTGTTTTGCTGACAGGATCCAATATGTCCGGAAAAACAACTTTTATGAGAACGTTGGGAATCAATCTTGTTATTGCCAATTTAGGACTTTCACCCTTCGCTTCTACATTTAAGACAGGCACTTTTCAACTATTTACCAGTATGAGAAATACGGACAATTTGGGAGAAAGCGTGAGTTCGTTTTATGCAGAATTGGCTAGGATCAAGCAATTACTTACCATGGCCGAAAATGGAGAAAAGGTTCTATTCCTTTTAGACGAAATTCTAAAAGGAACCAATACAGTTGACCGCATCATGGGAAGTGAATCCCTCATTAAGCAATTGGCAAACTCCAATTGCAAAGGAATTATTTCTACACATGATATTGAACTCAGTCAGCTGGAAAGTAAACTTGATTACCTTGAAAATAAAAGTTTTCACAGTGAGATTGCAGACAATGAAATCTACTTCGATTACAAAATAAAGGATGGACCATGTCCTAGTTTCAATGCTCACAAACTCATGGAACTGATGGGTATTAAATTTAGCAAATAGGGTTTATGGCATGATAATTGGATTTATATCATTTATAATCAATTATTTAACTAAACCAACTATACCATGAGTTCTTTATTATATTTGATTGCTGTCATATTGATCATCGGATGGATCTTCGGATTCTTTGTTTATAGTGTTGGAGGTATAATCCACATCTTACTTGTATTGGCTGTCGTCGCTATTTTATTAAGACTTATCGGAGGAAGACCTGTCTAATCCTTAAAACTGAATATTCAAGCCCTTTTTTTAAGGGCTTTTTTTTTAATAAAATTCTGATTTTCGATATCCTGCATTTTTCTCTTATTTTTGAGCAAATAAATGCAAGAAGGTGCAAGAAAATTATCAACAAAAGATTTTGGGCATTTTGGGAGGCGGTCAATTGGGTCGAATGATTATTCAATCCGCTATCAGCTATAATATAGACATACATATTTTAGATCCCGACCCAAACGCCCCCTGTAAAGATATCTGTCAGGATTTCACTCAGGGTAAACTCACTGATTTTGATACAGTATATCGTTTTGGAAAAAACTGTGATATCATTACCATTGAAATAGAAAATGTAAATACCGAAGCACTTCAGAGACTTGTCGATGAGGGGAAAGAGGTTTTTCCTCAACCCCATATCATCAAAATGATACAGGATAAGCGGCTCCAAAAGGAATTTTATAAAAAAAATAATATACCAACAGCGGATTTTATATTGACCGCCAACAAGGAAGAGGTCAAGGCCAATTCCGAATTTTTACCTGCAGTCAATAAGTTAGGAAGAGAAGGCTATGATGGCAGGGGCGTACAGGTACTAAAAACCAAAGAAGACTTAGAAAAGGCTTTCGATGCACCTGGCCTCTTGGAAAAATTAATAGACTTTGAACAGGAGTTGTCAGTAATTGTAGCCCGGAACAAAAAAGGAGAAACTATTGCTTATCCATCGGTCGAATGTTCCTTCCATCCAACCGCCAATTTGGTAGAATTCCTATTTGCACCAGCAAACATCTCAGCAAAAATTGAGGAGAAAGCAAAATCACTTGCTTTTCAGGTTATTGAAAAACTGGACATGGTCGGAATCCTGGCCGTTGAAATGTTTGTGACCAAATCAGGTGAAATACTCGTCAATGAAATCGCTCCAAGGCCACATAACAGCGGACACCATACCATTGAAGCAAATTTTACTTCACAATTTGAACAACACATAAGGTCAGTTTTGAACATGCCTTTGGGAGATACTGCTTTAAGATGTCCTGCTGCCATGGTGAATCTATTGGGGGAAGACGGTTTTACCGGTAATGCCCTTGTAGAAGGAATGGATAATGCAGTTTCCCAAAAAGGGGTTTATGTACATCTATATGGTAAAAAGGTTACAAAACCATTTAGAAAAATGGGCCATGTTACCATTTTGGACGAAGACGTCTCAGTATTGAAAAAACGTGCCTTAGAAATCAAAGAAATCATAAAAATAAAAGCTTGAGCAATGTCCATACAAGTAGGAATTATCATGGGAAGCAAATCCGATTTACCAATCATGTCAGAAGCGGCAATCGTTTTGGAAGAATTGGGTGTAACTTATGAATTGACAGTAGTCTCTGCCCACCGAACACCGCACAGGATGGTATCATACGCAGAGTCCGCCAAAAGTAGAGGAATTAAAATAATTATAGCCGGGGCAGGTGGTGCTGCCCATTTGCCCGGAATGGTGGCTTCACTGACCACACTTCCGGTTTTGGGTGTCCCCATCAAATCCTCCAATTCTATTGACGGATGGGACAGTGTTCTTTCCATCCTTCAAATGCCCGCAGGAATTCCTGTAGCTACCCTTGCATTGAACGGCGCAAGAAATGCAGGAATACTTGCCGCATCAATTTTGGGTGCTTTCAATGAGGAGACTTCAGCAAAATTATCAGCATTTAAGGAATCCTTGAAAGAAAAAGTTGAAATCTCTGCAAAAGAAATTGAAACAAAGGGATGGAGGAATACGTAAAAACTAGTAGGCTTATAAATTAAAGTTTAATTACTTTTAATTTTATTAGAGAAGCGAGGCAAATATGTCTCGCTTCTTTTTTTGCTTTATAAATAACTTGATAAGAAATCCGATATTTACCCCATGGACCTCAAAAAAAATATTCGTTTCAAAATAGGTAGTGAAAATTGGGAAATGCCTTTGGGTATATTGCTTTTACTTTTGGGTATTTCTTTGGTATTGATGATAGTAGGGGCCTATATGGGATTCCGCTTTGGTCAAAACATCACCTAATCCTCAAAAATCCCCCAACCATCGTTATTTTTTTGAGTGGGATCAAATCCTTTGACCCAATCCACAAACATGGATTTATAATCTTTGATGGCATCCCTTAACAACTGAAGGTGTTCCTCTGCATGCGTACCTTCCAATGCCAGTTGATATGTCATTGAATGTAAGCTTCTAGCGTTGATTTTCATCAGTACGGCATTTTCCATTTTGAGAATATAATCATCAACACCTTCAGCTCCTGCGAATTTCGCTGGTAAAACACCCGCACTTTCGAGCATCAATCCTCCATAAAGTTCCATCCTAGCCTCATCCAAAGAGCCTACCAAAGCCCGGGTGAGTTCAAAGATATCCATACCTTTCTTCATCAAAGGATGCTTGTCTATCCTTTCATTTTCTCTTCGGAATTCCTCTTCGTCATTTTCATCCCAGTCCTCATCATCAAAGTCGTCCCACATCGTAATATCTGATTTAAAAAAACATAATAAACTATAAGAATTGCCTCATGATAGATAAAATGAGGCAATTCTTTTCTATTCTTCATATTTGGGCAATCCCACTAGAAAGGCAATACATCATCTCCGCTTTCATCAGAGAAAGTAGTCACATCAGGGACTGATGTAGCAGCTGAGTTTGGGTTAGCTTTAGGCTGATTTCCTTTTTCGACCTTCCATGCTTTGACATCTGTATACCACTTTCCATTGTATTCACGGCTTTCAATGTCCACTGAGGCATTGACTTCGTCACCCATATTCATATTAAACTGATCAATATTATCTCCCCAAACAGTAAGACAAACTTTTTTAGGGTAAGTGCCAGGTAATTCCAAAACATAATCTCTTTTTCGCCAGCTACCTTTTGCTGAAGTTCCACCTTGTTCAGGCAAGATTTGTACTATTTTTCCGCTTAGTTCCATAATTTTTATTAGTATTGAAAAACGAAGTTACTAAAAAGACAAGATTTCCTTAAGCTTTTTACCCAAAGCTTGATCAACTTCGCTATTCAAATAAATTTTCATGAATATATTTTGGAATTAAGACAACTCTATACTAAAAACAGGAGTTTATCCGTTATAGAGTTAAAATTTAAAATTTTTATTTTGTAAAAAGAGCGTCTGACTTCCGAATTAAATTTCAGTTTTTTTATTGTAAAGTACAAAATATTCTATTTTGACTTTTTTTAGTTAATTTCATTTTCAAAAAAAACACAGTTTCTATTGCATCAATGTTATTGAATTTTTACATTTGAAAGCAATCTTTAAATTGTTTCACCCCTTAAGATATACTATGGCATAAACCTCTACGTTATTAAAAAAGTCAATTTGTATGAGCAATAGGTTAATTCCTAAAGATGCCGAACTGATCGCACAGTATAGAAGCGGAAGTGAAGCAGCATTTGAAAAGTTAGTAAACAAATACAGTCCGAGAGTTTACACCACCATTTATCTGATCGTCAAAGATCAGGGCGTAGCAGAGGATTTACTTCAAGATGTATTTGTAAAAGTAGTACAGACTTTGAGTTCTGACGGTTATAACGAAGAGGGTAAATTTCAGCCATGGTTGATGCGCATAGCGCACAATTTAGCCATCGATTATTTCAGAAAATGCAAACGCTATCCGACCATAGTCATGGAGGATGGTGCCAATATTTTCAATACACTGAGATTTGCCGAGGAAAATATAGAGGACCTCAAAGTCAAAGAAGATACTGTTGAACTGGTCAGGAAGCTAATAGACGAGCTTCCCGAAACACAGAAACAGGTGCTCATCATGAGACATTATATGGATTTGAGTTTTCAGGAAATTGCAGAACAGACCGGAGTGAGTATCAATACAGCTTTGGGAAGAATGCGATACGCTTTGATAAACATGAGGAAAAAACTAAAACAATTAAACGTTGCCTATGACAAAATCTTTTACCCCAAATGACCTGATTAGATATATCTATCAGGAAATGAGCGAGGGTGAGAATGAGCTGTTTGTGCAGGCCTTGCGCGGTAATGAAACCTTGATGCAAGACTATTTAGAGATGCTGAGCACTATCGGACAATTGGACCAACTCATTCTACAACCTTCGGAAAAAGTAGTAAAGGCCATCCTTAAGAGGGCCAAATCTACAGGACTCGAAAAAGTTTGATAGATTCAGACGACATGGTAACCTGAAAGCGAAGAGCTTTCAGGTTTTTTTTTCAAACTTCACCAATTAATCGAATAGGTTATTAATCGATAATTAGCTTTCAAGAGGCATGCGCAAGTCACCATATATAAGGTGTTCGTAATCGCTATTTTTAATCTGCAATTTCAACTTCTTGGTAAGTATTGGCATAATCTATAAGATTTTCAGATCTACCTTTCAGGCTTTTGTCAAAGAAATCCAAAATTAATTCACTTGTAATTTGGTATGCCCTATATGGGTTGATCTTTCCGGCTTCATTGATCAGTGAAAAGTTTACAAGAAGTGGAATATCCATGAAATTTGAATGACCGGCATCTCTAATAACAATGCTATTAAAATTATCTAAATTCCGGTAGGCAAACTTGTTTAGGTTGAGATGCTCTTGATCCCAATCCGAAGAGACCAATAGAAAGGGTTTCTGTATTGTGGTATCAATCATAACACCCCACTGCACCCCATCTAAGTTAATTCCAGCCATTATTCTGTCATCATCGAGCATCGCTTGGCCAACAGCTGACCCACCTTGGGAATGACCAAATACGCCAACTTTGGATAAATCCAAATGTCCTGAAAGAAACGAGGTCTCATTCCATTGAGCTAAGCGGTCAATCACCTCAGAAATATCTTTACTCCACCTCAAAGAAATTTCAGCGGCAACATAATTTCTAATCAGGTCTTCAACTGCTAACAATTGATCATATTCATTATTTGCTTTCTCATATTCTTGTATGGCATTCCAAGCCATCTCTCCCATTATTTCAGTATTGGTTTTCTGGTCAAAAGCTTTGTCATATAGTTTGATTTCTCCATCGGGAAATAGAGAACCGCTACTTTCATAGGTATGGTTGATATTGAATATAATATAGCCATGACTCACTATTTCTTCCATCAAGGCATAGTAACCAAACGCCTCGGCATTAGACCCATGTGAAAAAATCAGAATAGGAAACTTTTCCTCTGCAATTTGCGGCTTTTGGTAAGTGTTGGTTTCTACGTAATCGAGATAGTGGGTAATTGACTCGGGAAGCCCATATTTACTCGAAAAACCTAGTCTGTTCCCTTGATTCAGATAGGACTCTTTTTCTTCATTGACTACAACTGAGGGATACCAGACCTTTACCATAATTGCTCTTTTGTCTTCGGGGTCTTCCGTAATTACTTCGAGATGATCTGACATGATTTTCAAATATTGAGAACCCACCTTATACTCACCGCTTGGTGTCGGCAATTTGAATACCGGGAAAATAATAGGTATTGTCCACCCGATGCCTAATGATATGATCAAAAAAAACAAAGTGAGGGTAACAGCTAACTTTCCCTTTGCCTGAAATCTGATTTTCCCCAAAAGAAATATAATAATAACCAAGGCTATCAAATATCCAGAAATCATCTGCCATCGCAACCCCTCAAGAAAAACGTGCATGATAAATAGCACTGAAATAATTGAAAGGCCTGTTAATTTGTTTCTACTGGAAAAATTAAATAAATAAAGGAAAGGAAATACAGTACATACAATCAATAATATCACTTCAAACAGTCTCATGCGCTATTGTTTTGAACAAACTTAATGTTCTGTTACTTAATAGTTAGCAAAAGCTTGATGGACAAATGATAGACAGGAATATAACAATCACACAATCATATATTTAAAAGAAAAAGGTCCAAGTCTTCTTTGGCTGCTAATGTCATCTTTTTTCGAAGTCGGTATCGTGCTTTATTTACGCTTGCAGGGGTAATGTTCATGATTCTGCTGATTTCTTTTGCTGTAAGCTTCAATCGGATCAAAGAACAGACCCTTAACTCATGGGCAGTAATATTGGGGATCAATTTTAAGAGGGTTTCACTAAAATGAGGATAGACTTTTTCGAAATCCGCATAAAATGAATTGACTTGATTGGGGTTGAAATCAGATTTGATCAACTGTTGTAAAGATTCATCAATATTTGTTTCCAGAATCAGATTTCTTGATTCTAGATTTGAAATCTCCCGTTCAAAAGCCCTTTTTTCAAGTTGCTCAGATAGATTTCTTTTCCAGATAAATTTGTGCCGGATTCGGTTCAGTTGTCTTTTTCTGATGAAATAAGGAATAGCAACGTATCCCACAATAAAAAAAAGGAGGGCACTTATAAACAGCACACTGAAAACAAACCAGGTATCTGTATCAACTCTAAAATTCATTAGTATTCAAATCTTTTTTCAAAAATAACCATTGCCAAAGAACTTTACCTTTTCCAATAGGTACCAATTATCCGAAAGGAGTTCCTTTTTTAAGTTTTTCACCCTATTACTTTGCATCAGGAATTTCATTTATATGAAAATAAATTTTGAGCCCTCTTTCTTTGGCGATTTTAACATCTTGGTCTGCACCTTTGGATTCACCGGGAATTCTCAGGATGGCATCACATTTTTCCAATAACCTGTGAGCAACAGGATACTGGATTTCATTCCAGATATCATCTCCGGGTTTTTGTGAACCTGCAAGATGGAGCAAGGGCAAAGCCACCCATTCTCCAATCATAGGAACATGCCCTTTTCTAAAAATCGGTAAAGCCATGGCTTCAAGATTGTCAAGGTTTTTACGGATAAGGACGGGGTCATCATTTGTGCCACTTCGATATGGGCCTGCAATTAGAATCAGCATAAGATCTTTTTGTCAAATTAACTTCTTCTAATCCCTAAAAAAAATAAGGTATATTAAGAAATCAAAAAAATTACCTTCCTCAATCCTTTTTACCTCTTATTGAGCTCAGGAATTCAGGAGTAATTCCAAGATAGGTTGCTGTTTGTTTGAGGGTAATTTTATTGGCTATCTGAGGATACTTTTGGACAAATTGATCATAGCGGTCTATTGCGGGTAGGGATAGGTTTTGAATTATTCGGAGTTGCTCCCTACAATAGGCATTTTGCATTAAAATTCTAAAAAACTTATTGAATTGAGGGATATGATCATATAGTTTATCAAGATTCTCTTTTGACAACTTCAAAATTTCACAAGACTCCACAACCTGAATATTGACCATAGCAGGAAGACCGTTCAGGAAACAATACATATCCGTAATCCACCAATCCTTCACTGCAAACATTACTGTGGCTTCTTTGCCATCAGGATTTAAATAATATGCCCGTAGAATACCTTCATTGACAAAGTTAATATGATTGCAAAGCTCTCCTTGCCTAAGAATAAATTTGTTCCGGACAATGTGTTCCTCCTCTAAAAGACTCAGGAAATGGTTTTTTTCTTCATTATTCAAAGAAATGTATTTGCAGATATTTGAAAGAATCAAATCAGTGTTCACATTGAGAAAATTAAATGGAGGAGCAATCCAAAAGCAATTTTACTAAAGTTTTGTGCAATTATAAAGAGAAAGCTCTTTAGACAAATACAAAGCCATTTCATCGGATTTAAGCGGTGAACTTGGCTAAGGCATTTAGTATCCCCTGCAATTAAGTCTGGTTATTTGTAACTGAGGTAAAGCCAGATTATACCTAATAGGACTGACTACAATTATGTAATATTTAATATTTTTAACATTATATATGAAATTTTAACAAAAAAATAAGTATTAATTTTGATTAATAATTGAGATAATATAATTATTTATTTTGCCTTTTGAAAATTAAAACCAACATTACAAAACAAAATTACCATGAAAAAGAACCAAAAATTTGGCATTTTAACTGGGATTGGAATTGCATTCCTCCTATTGACTTTTGCTCCACAGGGACACGCACAAAGCGACAATCCCGGACCACGAGTTGGAATAAAGGGTGGCCTAAACTTTTCCCAATTCTTCGTAGACCAACCTACTGTTGATGATGAAAATATGAAGGTAGGATTACACTTTGGTATTTTTACCAAAATAGCTTTAACAGATTTCCTAGCTATTCAACCCGAATTGCTCTATACAAGCTTAGGTTCTAAGGTTTCCTATGGTGGAAGTGACGTGGAAAGCCTTTTAGGAATTAGAGAGGGTGAAGTAAGATTCAATTTGAATTATATTCAATTGCCATTAGGGTTGGCATTCAATCTTGGTCCATTGAAGATAAATGCAGGGCCTTATGTGTCGTATCTACTTTCGGCCAATGTGAAAAATCTTCAATCTTCAGATCTTTCCACGAGTGACCCAATAGAATTGGACAAGGATGATTTCAATTCATTGGATTATGGGGTGTTTGCCGGATTAGGTTTCGACATTGGGAATGTAACCATTGGTGCGAGATACAATCATGGATTGCGTGAAGTAGGTTCATCAGGATTAGGTGGTACGCTTACCAACAATTCCAGAAATGGTGTAGCCCAGATTTTTCTTGGATTCGGATTCTAATGTCATCGTTCTACATTAAAGAAATGTAAATTATCTTTTGAATATGAAGATTAACAAAACCTGGTTTTCTATGGACTTTTCTAGAAAATCAGGTTTTTTTATGCAGACTACTTTAATAATGAGGTAGAAACCATGCATCGAAAACTGATAAAACTTCCATGAAAGTACAGGAAAGACAAAAATCTTTTAAAAAATGTCCCTGATAGAATGACAATCTTGCCCATTTTTAAGATAAACGCAGGCTCTGTCAATTGAACGTGCCACTAGATTGGGCAAAAAGTCTGTCGCAAACAGTCAGGATGGCATATCATCACCACTTTTATTCTCATCTGTTTTTAAAATTGCTCTGATCCGATCAATATGAACCTGGGAGCTTTTTGCCCTTTCAAGGGCTGTTTGAGAACCAATACCTTTTTTCCCCCTTGCCATTTCCGTGAGTAGGTTCTTTCGCTCCTCAAACATCCGAAGTGCAGTCCACATGGTTTCTTCAATCTTGCTTGTCTGTTCTGCTAAAAGGTAAGCTGCCGTGTAGGCATGTCCGGTATGGCATCGGAACCTTAAATCACTGTCTTTTCCAACTTTCCATAAAACACCTCCGCAACCAGGACAGTTAAATGGAACCTGATCGCCCAATTCATTCACTGAAGATAGATCGCTCAAAACACGTTCGGCAATTTTTGCCTCTGTTAAGATATTTTCCGGAATAGGCTTACGAATATGCGATTGTAGTGGAATGAGTTTCTTAATTAAAGCCCCCATTTCAGCTATAGGCAGACAATAATCTACTTCTATGTTATTCAGTGCATTTCTTGGCATATCAGGATACTCGGCTTCGTCAGGATCCTGTACAATACATATTCCTCCACAATTTTTAATCGCTTTCATTCCTGAGGTGCCATCATCAAGATAACCAGTCAGAATTATTCCTATAACACCAGAACCAAATGCTACAGCAGCTGACCGAAACAATGGATCAATTGCAGGACGCGACCTGTTTTCATGTGCTCCTTTGGTCACCAACATTTTTTGATCTCCTCCAATTAAAAAGTGATGGTCTGATGGCGCAAGGTATAAATTTCCGGATTTCAAGTCGCCCCCTGTTTCTGCATGCTGACATTTTACGCTATCCAACTTATTCAGCTCGTCTAACACTACATTTCCCGTAGCATCGGGAGAAATATGTCGGACCACTAATATTGGCAAGGAAAAATCATTTGGGATTTGGCTGATGAGTTTTTTTAATGCGTTCAGCCCTCCCGCAGATGTGCCAATAACAACTATCTGGGAAATTTTTTCAGGCTTTTCCGCTTTTCCGCTTTTTTTCATTTGTTTAATCAGCTTAAAATTTCATGAAGTGCCAAAATTTGAACACCTCATTTCTCTAATGGTATTCAAAAGAATATAGCTAAGATCAATTTGTCTTAAATATCGGTCAGCTTTATTCCTTTAAATTTAAAAAATTCAAGACGTATACCTTTACGTTGATTCTCAAAAAACTGACACATTTAACATAAACTACCTCTTCAACAATTTAAAGCGATTAAAAGAGATATTATCAGACAAAATCAGAATATAAACACCCGCTGCCAGATTGCCTGTCTCAATTCTTTCGTTTAATAAATTTCCGTTTTGTAGTTCTCTGCCATTTACATCAAAAAGCTGATAGGTATAATTTGAATTTAGATTGGTTTTTACAAATACATAATCTTCAAATGGGTTGGGGTAAACTACTATAGCAGGCCTAGTAATGTCTAACTCATTCAATATCGGATTGTATATGCCTGAAACAGAAATATTGTTGAAAGTAACTCGATCACCATTACTAGCAGTCATGTCCTCTCCATCAAAACGTAGGCGAACTGTAAAGTCTTCATTTTGATTGGAGAATGCTATAGATGAAAAATCTGCCACAATCAATTCGTAACTATCAGATATCGGAAAGGAATCATGAGGTAATCCACTAACAGACCATTTGTCAGCACTTGCATCATAATAATCAATCTTGATCTTTTGAGCAGCACCTTCATCTACAACCGCAAATGAAAGTTTTATAGACTCGAAGCCAATTATGTTCATTTTTACATAAAGGGTATTCTCGGCATCTTCATTTTTAAACGGTTGCTTAATTTGCAATCCACGCATGTTCACTTCTTCAAACGTAATACCTTCATTAGCTTGAGGAATATAATTTAATGAAGTCGGTTTATTCCTACGTTCCATAGAAGCCTTGCGCCAATTGGGATGATCAGAATTGAAAGGGTAACCATCCAAAGAAGATTCGTAATAAATAATTGCTTTATTCAAATCGTTATCGTAGACATAGGTTGGTTCTATACTTTCAAGCGGTGTATCGTTTGGAAGTTCGTTGTCCATTAACCAAAAATAGAGAAGCTCTGATTCGTCTTCTTCTGGTTCTTTTTCAACAAAATGAGCAGTCAGTGATAAATCTTCAGAAAGTGAAATAGTGATTTCTTCATTGGTACTTTCAGAAGAACCGGACCAATGACTAAACCCATATCCTTTTGCCGGGATTGCCTTTACCGAAATCGGGATATTATCAAAATATACGCCTGTCCAAGGGTAGGGATTTTCTGCAACACCAGGTGTATTACCTTCAATAGCAATACTATTTATTTGAATATGGCCATGCTGATTATCAGAAACATTGACTTGAATTGTGTGATCTTCAGAAATATCAAAAAAATCCTTGATATGTTGTCTTGCAAAGTCAGGACGTTGGTTGGCATAGTTGATCATTGTGTTGATTTGTGATTCCCAACTTAAAGGAATAGCCCATCGGCCGCGATGATTGGGAATTTCACTACTAATAACATCTTTCATTTGGTTGATCAAAGAAATTGTTCTTTCAGGAATAAAAGCTGTGTTTAATAAGTCCGCATATCGATTGATAAATTGAATTTTAAAAGATTCGTTTAATAATAATTTCCGTAAAAACAAGGTTGGCCATGTGAGATTAGGCCATGCTGATAGGCTCTGTGAAGCGGCAAATTCCAAAGTATTATGTCTTGCCGTTGAGTTATACAGACCAAAACCAAAATCTGTATCATTCAATGCCCACCGCCACCTACCATCCTGCCCATGAGGAGCATTTGGTATATAATTTGAAGTTTTTTTACGAAAATATAAGATATTATTTCCTGGCCAATCGGTATTTCCAAAGTATATATTAGCGATTTGGTAATCTATAAAATTCACCTCATCCATCTGAGTAATTACATAGTTATAATTGGAAGTCAGGGATAAGTCATTTTGATCAATGTAACTGAAGAGATTTTTCCAATGAACATTATCTCCTTCTTTGATAAAGTCATCATTACGTCCATCAAGCTCTAAAAAATCAAGGTCATCTTCTTCAATTCCAAAAACCCTTTCGAAGTAATGTCTGTCATACCTTTCCCTTAAATTAATAATGCCCCAATATTCTCCATTAATATAGTGAACAACAGGACGATATTCCTGTATCTCAAAATTCAAATGCCGAACTAGCCTTTGCATAAAACCATCTCTAATGAGAGCATACTCGCCATCATTGCCTGAATTCCTTAATATTAATCTTTTGAAATTACTGTAGCTGTAGTTCTCAAAAAAAGGAAAATTAAAAGTATTATTTACATCATAATCAGAACGGGCATACAACCGAAGAGATTTTAAACGAGCAGTTCTCGTGAAACTTCCATGTATTCTTAAACCAATATTTTGATTGATCATGTTTTGTTGATTCTCAAAATATTGAAAATTCGCTGTCAATTCGGTACTTCTGTTCCAATTAAAAAATCCAAACCTATTCTCTCCTGAATTATTCAAATTGTCAATACCTGCTACATAAATACCATCATGATAGTCGAAAAGCTTGTTTTCATCCACTGTAATGGATATTACTGGCAGGGAATGATTAAATGAATTGGCGCTGCTAATAAAAAAAGTATGACTAATGGTTGAGGAAGCCACACCTTTTACATAGGCTCTGGCTTTAATAACATTGGCTTTTGGAATAGTAGTTTTTGGAAAGTATTCTGGAGTGGACTTACTAAGAGTTGTGGAAATATTTGCTAGTTTATTGGGTTCTGCTGTTTTGTCCTGCAACAATATTTCGTTCGAATACTCATTAGAACGAAAGGTTTTTGTTATAAATGGACCATTATGATAAATATTTTTGTACCTGTAAGCTGTTCCCGTTATATTATTGATGTTAGGCTCGGAACCATCGGTAGTATAAATTATGGTAGCATCCGGGTCCGGATGACTCAATACTAAGCTTATATTTGTTGAATAAAAACCCGAAACATGCGAAAAATCAGGGGGTGATAAAGACTCGTTTTCGGCGATATTGGGTTGCTTGGGCGTAGGGTTTTGAAAAACTACAAAATCTCCGGTGCCGTTGGGCAATCTGCCTAATGATGTATTGGTTTGCAAAGCTGTTGCCGGAGCCTTGTTGACCAATGTACCATTGCTATGCGTCAGGGTGATGGTTTCGCCATTGGCACTAATCTTAAAATTAGTGTGCAATGGCTGTGTTGGGTTGGTCCGGTTTTTATCGGAAGCCCAAACTAACATATAGCTGTTGGCAGCAAGTGTGAAATTTGGAAAAACCCATTTAAATGGTCGGCTCTCATCATCTGACAAACCAAAACCATTCAAATTTACAGGTATCGCACCGTAGTTATAGAGCTCAATCCAATCTTCGTAATTTCCGTCTTCGTCAGAATTAACTGAGGAATTAGATGCTAAAATCTCATTGATAGCTATTAATTGAGCAAAGATTTTGAGCGGGGAAAAAAGTATGAATATCGATAACAAGAAAAGGGCTAAAGATCTCATCAGATATTTGAATTTAGAGGGTATTAATGAATTCGTTTGTCGTTGAAATTCTTATTTGACCTTCAATGATTTGTTTCTTTCTTTTCGTGCTGACAATTTATATATGTCATAAATGGCATATATCCCATAATTTCTTTTAATATCCACCTCAAGTAGATGCTCTTTATTAAAAATAATAATATTTAATTACATATCCACTATATTAAATATACTTTTTTTATCATTTCTAAACCCTTGACCATTAGTATAAAAACATAAAAAATAATGATAAATGATGCCGTGCCCATAAACCTAAAATCAGAGAAGGCATATACCATTTCTATAGGGTGTTTTGAAGTATTTTGAAAGGCGCAGGTGGCAATTTGTGGTTCCTCCTTTTTATCAAACACAATTCACTTTTGTTAAAGTTTAAATATCTTAATTGTGTGAATTATAAATATACTGTAACAGCGTTTCGCAAAAAATTCTAGTATTGGCCAAGGTTACTATCTTAGTTTCTTTTTAAAACATAAGTTGGAAAATGGAAAGCCTTCTTGACCAAAAAATAAATCAATAAAAACATCAAAATCTCACAATCAAAAAAATATATTTCCGGAATCACTCCAAAACCCCATTCAAAAACCCCTGCATCTTACCAATAAGATCCTTATTTGTTTCAACGTTAAAACCATGACCCTGCCCAATGACGTATTCGGCCAAATGAGGAACTCCCTTTGCAATAAGTGCTTCCTCCAGGATTTTGCTTTGGGAGATCGGAACCACTATGTCAGTATCACCATGAAACAGCACAGTCGGCACACTCTGCGAATCGACAAAATTTAGCGGGCTGCCATTGAAATAAGCTTCCTCTCGATTTGAAGGATTTCCTCCCAATAGATTCTCCAGCAACAAATTGGTGAATAAATTATACCCATAGAAAGATGTCAGGTCCGTAGGAGGAAAAAAGGCAACGGTTGCTTTGACTAATTTATCCTCATTGTTTTTGTGTCCATGCAACAAAGCCAAATGTCCTCCTGCACTTCCCCCTGCCAAAATCACCTCGTCAGAAACATTCCATGTAGAAAGTTGTGATTTGATAAAGGATAAGGCTTTTTTGATATCTTCCTCTTGCGTTGGAAATTTGTTACTTCCTGTGGCAAGGTTGAACAAACTGTAATTGATAGCTACATAGGCATAACCATCCTGTACTTCTTCCAACCAAGGTTTGAAGGTCTTAAACTCTGATTTATTGCCGTCTACCCAGCCCCCACCATGCACCCACACAAATACTTTTGTGGTATTGGAATTCCTGTTGGCAGGTAAAAAGACATCCATCAATTGATTCGGGCGTTCCTGACTGTATTTGATATCCAGTAAATCTATGGCCACATTGGCATCTAGCCCTGGCTCGACATCTTCACTGCAAGACCAAAATAAAAGTGAAATTCCAAGAAAAAGACCTGCAGCAATTCTCAATTTGTAAAACTTATCCATTATAAAATTAATTTTCTTTGTATGTCAACGAATGTAAGCGTTACTTGTTATTGTTATATATGAACATCCGCTTTTGTGAATGTAGCATCAGTTCTCAATTTAATTGGCTAGAAGACGGAAGACCGAAGACCGAAGAAACCCAAAATTTAGATTTTGACAAACTGTCTATTAGATTTTAAAAATTAATTAGTTGTATTATTACCAATATTCAAATTACGATTTATACATCTCTGCTAATTTACAATGGTCGGTTTTAGTCAACTTAATTAATGTTAAAAAGTTAAATTGCCCAAATCTTCCGTCTCCTGTCTTCTGTCTTCCGTCCTTTTGAAAAAAAACAATGCTCAAAAAAGAAAGATATACCGCCTTTATAGATCATTTTTCCAATAACATGCCCATTGCTGAAACGGAACTGCTGTATGAGTCGCCTTTTCAGTTATTGGTCGCAGTGGTATTGAGTGCCCAATGTACCGACAAAAGGGTGAATATGACCACTCCTGCTATTTTTGAAAGCTTTCCCACACCCGCCCATCTGGCAGCCACAGATTTTGATGAGCTTTTTCCTTATATTAAAAGCATCTCCTACCCCAACAATAAAACCAAACACCTGATCGGTCTAGGGAAAATGTTGGTCGAACAGTTTAACAGCGAGGTACCCTCCACCGTGGAAGAATTAGTAAAACTCCCGGGTGTAGGTCGGAAGACGGCAAACGTCATCACCTCTGTGGTCTGGAATCAACCGAATATGGCCGTTGATACCCATGTATTCAGGGTTTCAAAAAGATTAGGCTTGGTCAATCAGAATGCCAATACTCCTTTGGAAGTTGAAAAGCAATTGGTGAAACACATTCCCAAGCAACATATTCATATCGCACATCATTGGCTGATATTACATGGTAGATATGTGTGCATTGCACGAAAACCAAAATGCGGTGAATGTACATTGACTCATTTTTGTCGTTACTTTGAAAAAAACAGGGAAGCCATCCTTAACGAAGGGACACTACCCCCAAAGAAAAAAAAGTGATATGTGTGGAATACACGTTTTGATCAATGCGGATTTGGATGGCCAAAAAGCCATTGAAGCAATGATGAACGCTACCTTGCATCGGGGACCCGACCATTCGGGGTTTTCCAAAATAAGCGACAATGTATTTTTTTCGGGGAACCGACTCAAAATATTGGATCTTAGCAATGCTTCCAATCAGCCGCTGTGGAATAAAGACCAAGATGCTGTTTTGATTTGGAATGGGGCACTATACAATTATCAGGATCTAAGAAATGATTTACTCGACCTTGGATGTGAATTTATCGGAAGCTCAGATTCAGAGGTCTTGATGAATTGGCTGAAATATTATGGAACAGAAAGAATCAACGCCCTGAAAGGAATGTTTGCCTTTGCCTTTGCAGATCTCAAAAAAAAACAAATCATTATCAGTAGGGATATTTCAGGAGAGAAGCCTTTATATTTTTTACAAAAAGACAAAACCTGGTACTTCTCCTCAGAAACCAAAGGGATTCTTGCAGGGTATGAGCATCAACTTCCCATCAATTCCCAACAATTCTTACCCTATTTTTATTACAGACACTCATTTCCAGACAGTTCTTTTTATCAGCAGATCCACCAAGTTCTACCTGGAGATGTGATGGTGCTTGACTTATCGGGAAAACTCTTGAATAAGGAAAAATTAGAGATAGCCCATCTGAAAACCAATCACTTGTCTCAAACTGTTTTTGAAGAAACATTGAAAGACGCTGTTCTCAAAAACTTCAATGCCGAAAGACCTGTAGGAATGGTGTTGAGTGGAGGCGCTGACAGCAGCCTGCTATATTCACTTTGGTATGAGGAAACAGGGCAGCCGCTGAATACTTTTACCGTTGCTTTGGAAAAGAAATATCAGTCAAAATATAGTGACCCTTATTTTGCAAAGTACTTGGGTAAAAGATATCCTAGTTTCCATCATGAAATCCTGGTCGGTCAATCAGACCTGCGGGACAACTGGCCGGAATATATCCAATCGATGGACCAACCTGTAGGTGATAGTGCGGGGTTCCTCACTTGGATAGTGGCTAAAACGGCTAAGGAAAAAGTAAAGGTCTTGATTTCAGGTGCTGGTGCGGATGAACTATTTGGAGGATACAACAGGCACAGGGCATTTATTCATTATCTGAAAAACCCCAAGCTATATCAATTTCTGAAAGCTTTTGGGCCGAATTTTCTTTTTCCTGATCCATGGAAAAAAGTGCTCCAAAGCATCCATGAAGATCCTGATCTGACATTTATCCAAATGGCGGCCTTACAGCCAATTCCCAATCAGTTTCTTGAGAATTTTCAAAAATGGTATCCTCAAAATCAAAGTCCTATCAAGAATGCTTTGGAATGGGACCGTAGCTTCTATTTGGTCAATGATATTTTGAAGATCCATGACAATGCCTGTATGGCACATGGTATTGAAGGTCGGTCGCCTTATTTGGACCTGGAATTGCTGTCTATGGTACAAGACCAATCTGACCTTGACAACATGATCGGAAAAAAATTCATCAAAACTGCACTTCTACAAAGAGGCTTGGGCAAAATCGCCAAAAGGAAAAAGCTTGGTTTTGGATTGCCTTTGTTGGAGTGGTTTGAAGAAAAGGATTTCAGAAACTGGGTGTTTGAGCCTATTCGAGAAATGGAGAAAACTTGGGGTCTGGATTTTCCTCCTGAAATGCGTAAATTGGCTGTCAATCCTGAAAAATCTGAAAAAAGACATTTCCTCCAATTATGGAACCTGTTCATTCTTGCTAGTTGGTTGAAAAACAATGAATAGAAATTTAGTGCTATGTTAAGGATTAATTCCCGCAGAGACACAAAGGTGCAAAGAAGGTTACTTTGAATCTTTTTGCTATAACTTTTAAATAATAGAGTTAACAATACACTAGTTTTAATTGGTTTTATCAAGGCTAGATATTTAAATTACCAAACTTCCGTCTCCCGTCTTCCGTCCATTACCAATTGAATGTAAACAAATTGTAAGCATACGGAAAAACATACAAAAACCCTCCACCAATGAAAATCCACTACATCCACCAATATTTTAAGACACCTGCTGAAGGGGGGGGCACACGTTCTTATCACTTGGCCAAAGGCTTGGTAGATGCAGGAATTGAGGTGGAAATGGTAACCACCCATGAGAAGCATGAATATGATTTCAAACTGATTGAAGGAATCAAGGTTCATTATCTTCCTGTAGGATATCAGCAGCATTTTGGATTCATGAGGAGGATTTGGGCTTTTCTGACTTTTGTCAGAATGGCAAAAAACCTCATTACCAAACTACCAAGGCCTGATTACTTCTACATTACCTCTACCCCACTGACCACAGGCTGGATTGGACTTTGGGCAAAAAAGAAGTTCGCAGTTCCTTATATTTTTGAGGTAAGGGATCTTTGGCCGGACGCACCGATTCAAGTTGGAGTCATCAAAAATCCCTTAGTAAAGCGACTTTTATACTACTTCGAAAGAAAAATCTATAGAAATGCATTCAAAATTGTGGCCCTTTCCCCTGGAATTGCCAATGCAATCAGAAAAAGATGCCCTGATTGTAAAATCAATCTGGTTCCCAATTTTGCGGATACGGAATTTTTTAAACCAATTGAAAAACAAGATGATGTATTTGAAAAACTTGGTCTATCCAACAAATTCACCATTGCCTATGCAGGTGCAATCGGAAAAGTCAATGCAGTCAATGAAATTCTGATTTTGGCCGGAATGGCCAAGGAAAGGAATCTTGAACTGCAATTTGTAGTCATGGGCAAAGGCACCCATGTCAATGAATTGCTTATGGAGTCAAAAAAACTGCGATTACCAAATTTTCACTATTTGCCATTTGGCAACAAAGAAAAAGTTAAAGAATTGTTGTCAGTTTCTGATATGGCGTTTGTCTCATTTGCGCATTTGCCGGTATTAAAGACCAACAGTCCAAACAAATTTTTTGATGCTTTGGCAGCAGGAAAGGCCATTTTGGTCAACCATAAAGGCTGGGTTCATGACTTGGTCCGACAATATGGATTGGGATATTATTTTAATCCCGAAAAGCCTTCAGAGGTTTTGGAAATGATACAGCAGCTATCAGAAAACCCACAACTGCTCAAAAAACACCAAACCAATTCAAGACAACTGGCAGAAAACTACTTTTCAAAAGAAATTGCCATATTGAGGCTATTGGCGGTGATCGACCCTGAAAAATACAACAGAGAGTTTAAGGACGAGGTTTATATCCTGACTGCCTGAAAATCATTCCCGTATCTGATATATTCATCAATTCCTTCAGATCAAGTTCGTTGTTAAATCTAAAATCATCTACAATATTCCAACCCAACCATCTACCTATTCTTCCTGGTGCATCAGGACTGATTTCATCTGTAGCAGGTGCCTCACCTGTGTATTTCCTGATGACAAAAGGATTGGTTTCAAAAAAAAGATCGTTTTCTACAAAGTAGGACCAAATATATTCTTCATTGTCAAAACAAGCCACAATCTCCTCAGGTGTATATCCAATGATATATTCGTCAGAAGTACAGGGAAGAATACTTTTGGTAAAATGATAGGCCTTGCCATAATATACCATTTCGGCCAAAAGTGAACTTTGGGCCAGGTCTGTTTTATTGAATTTGGATGAAATGGCCATGACAATCATGGGAACAATATAGGGTCTTTGGTACCTATTGGAGATATATTGAGGAAGATCGGGAGGTTGGAACTTATGTTCAAATGGTAGATAATAATCCAATCCGATGACTATCATTTCATCGTCCAAATACAAATCTGTCGCAAACCCACTTACATAGGTATAGACTTTTGGTATTTTGAATTCAGGAAAATAGTATTGGATATATTTAAAGGCATTGGTAATCTCTTTCTCAAGAGAATCAAGTTCAGGGAAATTTGACATTACTTCTTGGTACAACTCCAACATGATCGTGTCCTGATGAAATACAAAAAGTTCATTAGCCATTTCAAGCTTAGATTCATATTCTCTTGATAAAAGATACTTATCAGAAAATTCCGGGTATTTTTCAAGCAAATACAAAAAGTCTTCGGCTGATTCCGCTTTAAAGAATTCATTTTCCAACCTGACAATCTCAACATTTAAATTGGTTTTCAGAATTTCGGAATCCAACTCACAACCTTGGTCTTTTTCCTTGCATGAAGGGAAATAAAACAAGAGCAACAAACAGCAATAAATCAGTTTTGATTGGTTCATAAGAAAGTTATCTGATTGGGATCGCAGCCAAATCTACAACAAAACCTACAGATGGTTTTGAATTTTTTGGGCAATCTCATTTAAGGGAACGCTGATACCGCTGGTACAGATGATTTTCACTGCTTTTTTTTTATCTGTGTTTATCTGCAAAATCAGCGTTATCAGCGTTCTAAAAAAACCTTTTTTATTCCCTGATTTTTTGATTACTTCAAACTGTGAAAAATCAGTGGATCACTTTTAGAGAATATTTGAATTATATGAGTTTCTACAAACTCACAAATTACTTTCTTCTATTCATCTCTTTCCAACTCAGTCGACTTTCCAAAAAACCAGCCATTTGGGGTTATCCAACAACCCTATCAATAGAACCCACTACAAGTTGTAATCTACGCTGTCCTGAGTGTCCTAGTGGACTGAGAAGCTTTACAAGACCTACGGGAATGTTGGATTATGAACTTTTTAAAAAGATCATTGACCAGTCAAAAAAGTCACTTACCTACATGCACCTATATTTTCAGGGCGAACCATTTTTACATCCTCAATTTCTTGACATGATCCGGTATTCTGATGAATCGGGAGTATTTACGGCAACTTCTACCAATGCCCATTATATCAGCGAAAAAAATGTAAATCATATTATTGAATCAGGCTTGAAACACATGATCGTTTCGATGGATGGCATCAACCAAGAAGTGTATCAAGAATACAGGGTAGGAGGAAACTTGGAAAAGGTTCAAAAAGGGCTTTCCTTAATATTGAAAAGGAAAAAGGAAATGAACAAACCATTTCCCAGAATCATCCTTCAGTTTTTGGTGACAGGCAAAAATGAACATCAAATCCCGGATTTAAAGATTTGGGCAAAAAACATGGGCGTAGATGAGCTCCAATTAAAAACCGCTCAGATTTATGGTTTTGAAAACGGTTCTGAATTGATCCCACAAAATCCCGAATATTCCAGGTATATCCCCGCTAAAAACGGTACATGGAAACTCAAAAAAGAAATTAAAAATAAATGTTGGCGGATGTGGCAAGGTGCTGTCCTGACCTGGGACGGTAGGATGTTGCCCTGTTGTTTTGACAAGGATGGGCAACAGGTAATGGGGGAAATCCAGAATAACCCATTGAAAGATATTTGGAGAAATGCTTCCTATAATTCATTTCGAAAACAGTTATTGAATGACCGTTCCCAAATTGAAATCTGCAAAAACTGTACTGAGTAAAGTCCGGCTAGTTTGAATTTAATTCTGCTAATATTTCTTTACAGCATGGAATAATTATCTTTACGCAGATTTTCTCATATTTTAGTTAGCAGATACCCAAGGTTTATACTAGAAATAAAAAAGTATAAGCAGGAAATAAACACAATGACACCATCTTTACCCCATTATACCTCATCTATCCAAAACCTGAAAAAAATAACAGGAATTTTGGTTTTAGCCTTTTCACTACTTTGGATTTTCCCTCAAAACATACATGCACAATCCATTTCAGATATCAGCAATATCAAAGTAGATGACCTTTCCGATGCTCAAATCCGGGAATTAATACGCAGGGCCAACGAAGCCGGCTTGTCGGAGTTTGAACTTATTCAGATGGCAAGGCTAAGGGGAGTCTCTGAAGTTGAACTGGAAAAATTGAAAGAACGGGTAGAGAAAATGGACATCTCGGCTGTAGGAGGTAGGTTAGGTGCAACTGCTTCCAAAAGAGAACCTAGAAAACAAGCAGACCTGAATGAAATCACTCAGGGGTTTTTTAAGGAACAAAGCGAATTGATCGGGATGGAGGAAGAACCTTCACCGTATTTTGGGGGGGATATTTTTTTCAACAAAAAAAGGAGATTGACCTTTGAACCCAACCTGAATATTGCCACACCAAAAAATTATGTGCTTGGGCCCGGTGATTTGGTTTATGTAGACGTTTATGGCCAATCCGAAAAGTATTATGAATCCATTGTCACAGCTGATGGTTTTATACTGCTGGACAACGTCGGTCCGGTCAATATCTCCGGAAAAACCATCGATGAGGCAGAAGGGATTATCAGAAACCGACTTTCCTCATTTTTTACCGAACTGAGAGGTTCCAATCCCCAAACTTTCATGCAATTGACCTTGGGAAATGTCAGAACAATCAAGGTCCATTTGGTCGGCGAGTTAAGGCTTCCCGGAACATTTACACTCAGTGCTTTCAGTACAGTATTCAATGCATTGTATGCAGCAGGAGGTCCTAATGACAACGGTAGCATGCGAAGCATTAAAGTCATACGGAACGGAAAAGTTGTCAATACACTTGATATTTATGATTTTTTGGTAAATGGAAATGCCAGTTTGAATTTTAGACTTCAAGATCAGGATGTGATCATGGTTGATCCATTTCTTGGCCGGGTAACAGTAATGGGAGAAGTAAAAAGACCTAAAATTTTTGAAGTCAAGGAAGGCGAGAATTTCAGTCAGCTTCTGGAATATGCCGGGGGATTTACTGACGAAGCTTTCGAAGACCGGATTTCAGTAACTAGAATTACGGGGAAAGAAAGGGCTGTCTCTGATATTTTCAATAACCAATTCTCAATTTTTATGGTCAAAGGCGGTGACCAATATACTGTCGGAAAAGTTCTGGATAGATACTCCAATCGCGTACAGATAAAAGGGGCTGTTTTCAGAGAAGGGAATTTTGCCCTGACTGAAGGACTTACACTCGGACAACTGATCAAAAATGCCGACGGTATCAGAGGCGAGGCTTACCTTGAAAGGGCGAGTATCCTCAGAACAAATGATGACCTGAGTACAGAAGTCATTTCAGTCAATCTCCGGGATATACTCAGCGGTGACGCACAAGACATTTTATTAAAAAGGGAAGATGTAGTCAGGATATCGAGTATATATGACCTACAGGAAGAATTTTATGTGCAGATAACAGGAGAGGTCAGAAATCCCGGTACTTTTCCTTACTCCAAACAAATGACGGTTGAAGACCTCATTATCCTTGCGGGTGGATTGCGGGAATCTGCAAGTGCGAAAGACATCGAAATTGCCAGAAGATCACAAGATGTAAATGTAGGTACCTTTTCTGAACTGATTCCTGTAAACATTGATATTGAACTCACCCCTCAAGAAAACCCCATTACCCTATCCCCTTACGATAATGTAATTGTCAGGAGAAAACCCAATTTCACTTTGGACAAGTTGGTTCAAGTAGAGGGACAGGTAAATTCCCCAGGGATTTTTTCGGTGACTACAGCAGAAGAGCGGGTTTCTGACCTGATCCAAAGGGCAGGAGGATTGACCCCTTATGCCTATCCAAAAGGTGCTACATTAATCCGTCGAACTGAATTCTTTGAAACGGAATCGGAACAATTGAGAAGACAGCGGAACCTTCAGGACCTTCAAGTGAAATTGCAATCCGATCCCAACAATACCGAAGCTCAGGAATTGTTGTTGGAGCGTCTATTCAAAGATTTGGGAAATACTCCGACAGATGTTACCGAGGGTGCCGTCGCCACCCAATCTAAAAGAGAAGCCTTAGCGGGAATAGCAGAGACTAAAAGCGGTCTTAGTGAAATTAAAATCAAACAAAGGGAAGCCGTGGCCATTGATCTGGAATCTATCTTGAAAAATCCTGGATCCGATAAAGACCTGATTTTGGAAGAAGGGGATATCATTTCCATTCCCAGACAATTGCAAACAGTGAGGATGCGTGG
Organism: Aquiflexum lacus; assembly: GCF_015476655.1. Classification (GTDB taxonomy): domain Bacteria; phylum Bacteroidota; class Bacteroidia; order Cytophagales; family Cyclobacteriaceae; genus Aquiflexum; species Aquiflexum lacus. Next base: position 77,244 of record NZ_JABFHF010000005.1, on the reverse strand, counting down.
AGATGTGGTTTATCCTGCAACGGTGAGGTATGAAAAGGATAGGGGAATGAAATACTACATCAATAGAGCGGGTGGGTACGATATTCGGGCCAACAGAAAGCGGACCTACGTAGTCTATGCCAATGGAGAAGTGGCAAGAACAAAAGGATTTCTGGGTATCAGATCCTATCCTTCAGTAGCCCCTGGGGCTGAAGTCATCGTCCCTACCAAAGGACCAAGACTACCTGTGAGACCCGGTGAAATAATTGGCATCACTACTGGCATTGCAACTTTGGCACTGATCATTACACAACTCAATTTTGAATAAGCATGAAGGGGCAACAACATATTTTGGATGATAAAATCACCTTCAAAGAGATTGTGGAGAGATTCCGTATTTGGATCGGGTTTTTTCTCAGCAAGTGGAAGTTTTTATTTCTTGCAGGAATTATTGGTGCAGTAATTGGCGCTTTGGTATCAATTATTAAAAAACCTGTTTACCATGCCGAGACGACTTTTGTACTTGAAGAGTCTGATATGGGCGGCTTGAATCAAATGTCTGGCCTAGCCTCCCTTATGGGAATCAATATCGGTTCTCTTGGTGGATCTTCCAGTGGGATTTTCCAAGGTGACAACATCATGGAATTGTATAAGTCCGACAATATGTTGGGCAAAACATTGCTGAGTCCTTTCGATTCAGAATTATTGCTGATTGATAGATTCATTGAATTCAATGAGCTTTCTGATAAATGGAAAAGAAAAGTAGATTTAGACCAAATGGATTTCTCTATTTCAAGGGAGATGTTTACGGTTACCCAGGATTCAGTCGTCAAAGAAATTTCGAAAATCATCAGAGAAAAATACCTGGCAGTAGAAAAACCCAACAGAAAGCTAAGCATTATTCAGGTTAATATCAGTTCGAAAGACGAACACTTTGCGAAGGTCTTCAATGAAACCTTGGTTGACAATGTCAATTCTTTCTACTTCGAAACCAAGACCAAAAAAACTGCCGAAAATGTAGGCATATTACAGGTCCAATCTGATAGTGTCAGGGCGGTTTTGGATGAGAACTTGGTAGAATTTGCAGGCATGGCTGATAAGATCCCTTTTCCCAATCCCCTACTTCAAACCGCCACTGTAGAAGGAAGAAAAAAGCAGATCGATATTCAGGCAGCGTCAGCAGTCTATGCCGAAATCACCAAAAACCTGGAGATTGCAAAAGTCAACCATAGAAACAATTCCCCACTCATTCAGATCATAGACGGACCAAGGTTACCGTTGAGAATGACTAAAATCAAACTCCTCAAAGGGATTGTTTTTGGGGGTATTATTTTCTTTTTTCTGGCTTTGGCATATTTGTATTTCAGGAAACTGTACAGCCTGCATTTCACCGGATCCTGATCAATTTTGATTTTTTGACATGATTGAAAAACTAAATTCATATTCATTTTCCAATCTGATCAGAAATAAACCCATTCAGAATTTTGCATTTTTGGCTACCATTCAAGCCTCAAATGTAATCATCTCACTGATCACCATTCCCTTACTGATCCAATCCGTCGGGGTGGACCAATTCGGTTTGGTCAATTTGGCCCTGTCGATTATCGTGCTTTTCAATATCCTCGTGGGATTTGGCTACAACCTCAGTGGTCCCCGTGAGGTCGCTTTGAACCATCAAGACAAGCAGGCACTTTCGCATTTGGTTTCCAATATCATTTTTAGCAAAATGCTGATGGCCATGTTGGCAAGCTTGTGTATCCTTATTGCAATTTTTGCCATCGGGATGTTTCAGGAGTATCAATGGATTCTTTTGTTTTCGACCTTATTGCTTTTTTCAGAAGCCACGCTTCCACTTTGGTTTTTTCAGGGAATGGAAAAAATGAAAGTGATTTCCATTGCCAATGTCTTTAGCAAATTATTGTACCTGTTGGGGATCATTTTGTTCATTCATTCCCCTGAACAATCCATTTGGGTGAATTTCCTTATGGGAATTACAGGGCTAAGTATCAACCTATTGCTGCTTTTGTACATTCATTTCCAGATGAATATCAAATTCTATAAACCAAAATTTTTACAGGTTTTTGACTCTATCAAAGAAAATGGGTTATTCTTCCTTTCAAATATGGCAGGACATATTTCGATCAATGGCGGACTAATCATCCTGAGTTTTTTTTCAACAGCAGCAACACTCGGCATGTTCAGTTTGGCAGAGCGAATATCCATGGTATTACGACTATTTCCTTCTTTGGTTATTCAGGCGATTTACCCCAATGCTGCCCGTCTTTTCCAGACTGACAAAACCCGATTCTTTTCCTTTCTGAAAAAATCTTACTTCGTCACGCTCATATTAGGTCTGTTTGGGTCACTCCTGACTTTTGGATTTGCACCTTTTATTATTCAATTACTGGCAAAAAGCTATTTGGAAGAGTCTATTCAGTTTATGCGGCTATTGGCGTTTGTCCCGTTTTTAGCATGCCTAAACATTCCCAATGTCATGGTCTTTTTGGTTAAAGATCAAAAGTCCCTCATGTTCAGGTCTTCTTGGATGTCCACACTATACATGCTTCCCGCTTGTTCATTGTTGACTTATCATTTTGGAGGTTTGGGCTTGTGTTTTGGGTTACTTTCCACAGAACTGATCATTCTTGCTATCTGCACAATTTTAAACTTTTCCAGAAACAGAACCGATGTTCTTGCTTTTTGGAAAAGCATAGCATAAAAATTCACCGAAAAGGCTAATTTTGAAGTATCCTTCTCAACCAAAAAATATATTTCAACCTTATCCTGAGTTATATCAGTATTGATCAGATTTTTGAATGGATCCAAAATCCCACCCTTCTGTAGCCATCATTATTGTCAATTGGAATGGATATGCCTTGACCCAATCCTGTCTGATTTCTCTCAGCAAGGTCAGCTATCCCAATTTCAAGGTGATATTGGTGGACAATGGGTCAGTGGACGGTTCGGTCACAAAACTAAAATCAGAATTCCCCAATATCACATTCATTGAGAGCAATACCAACCTTGGATTTACCGGTGGCAACAACCTGGGAATGGAATGGGCCTTGGGCAAGCCATTTGATTATATACTGCTACTCAATAATGACACCATTGTGGAACCTGATTTTCTGGAACCATTGGTCGATTTCTTAAAAGGGAACCCCACCTATGCTGCCGTTCAGCCTAAAATCATGTATGAAAAGGAAAGGAACAAAGTTTGGAATGCAGGAGGGGGATATTTCAGGTGGTTGCAGATGAGTTGGTCCATTGGAATCGGCAAAGAGGATGTAGGTCAGTACCAAACTGAAAAAGACACCCATTGGATCACAGGATGCGCGATTCTGATCCGAGCAAAAGTGATCAAGGAAATTGGAATGCTGGATGAGCGGTTTTTTGCCTACTACGAAGATGTGGATTGGTCTTTGAGAATGAAAAAACAGGGATATAACCTGCGCTATCTTCCCCAATCAAAGATTTACCATGTGGCAGGCGCTTCTTCCATAAAACCCATCAAAACCAAAGAAGGCACTATCCCCCCGATCATTCACTACTATCGGACCAGGAATCATCTCTTTTTGATCCGAAACCATGCAAATCCGATCTCCTTTGTATTAAGTTTGCTATATCAAACGATCAAGAATGCTGCCTTTGTCCTATACCTCGCGATGAGAGGAAGATTCAATAAAGTAAAGGCCATCCTAAAAGGTCATTATGATGGCCTCTTTGTAAAAAGTAAATTATGAATTCTTCCAAATTATTCCCTGATATCGAAGCTTATTCCAAAGAAATAGGGCTTTCTCCAGAAATGCTGGAAGAAGCTTTCCTTTTGGAAAACCGGTACCACGACTTGTTGATCCAAGAAAAAGACGCACAAAAGCGGGAAAAGTTGTATGATGAGTTCTACAGCAACTTGCTGCAGTTTTATGGTAGGACCACAAAGGAAGACGATTCACTTGAAATCAAGATTGCCAGTAAAGATCCACAGGTCACGCTTTTTGAAAAGGAACTCAAAGGAAAATCAATTATTGATTTTGGATGCGGTGAGGGTCATTTCTTGATGAATATCCAAAAAAAGCTTCCCTATAAGAAGTTGACAGGTGTAGATGTTTTTATTCCTGAAAATCTAAAAAAACACCCTGAGATTAATTTTATAGCTGCTGGGATCATCAATTTTCAAACCGACGAAAAGTTTGAAGTGGCTTTTTCGGATAATGTGATTGAACATTTGGCACCCTTGGATTTGAATGACCACCTCAAATCTGTCTATGACAGTTTGGTGCCGGGAGGAAAATTTATTTTGGTCATGCCAAACCGCCTTTTTGGACCCATGGACATCACGCGGATATTGGATAATTCCAGTTCGGGAAAAGTCGAAGCAAAAGGGGGACATTTGAATGAATCCACCTACTACGAAATGACTGCCGCACTTTCCAAGGTGGGTTTTGGTAACTTCCAAACAGTCCTGCCCATTCCGAAATACAAATACACCCTGTTTAAAAACAACAGGATAAAGCCTAACGGAATCATTGGGATAGAGAAAAGTAAATTTTTATTGAATATATTCAGGGGGATAAAAGTTAAAGGAAGGTGCCCCATCAGGTTTACTGTAACTTTGATCTGCCAAAAGCCTGAAAACCGTTGATAGAATACTCGCTGTTTATTTTTGTCTTATTGGGTTTTGTACCGCTGCTGTACATCACCCTCAAAGCCATGGTCTTCAAAGGAAAATGGGAATATGTGGTGTTTTTCCTCTTGGCCTACCTCCCATTTCACATTTCAGTATTGAGTATTGTTTATCAGGTTTCCTATTCAAGCATACCTGTTACTTTTTTCCAACTAACCAAGGACCTTTTGGTCATTCTGGCCTTCTTGCTTTTTATTCTTTATCATAAAAACATCTTTGAATACCCCTTCCGCTTGAACAGGGTGGATATGATTTTCTCGGCTTTTATTGGGCTTGCATTTTTATACCTGTTTTTACCTTTGGGGGAAGCTACCTTTATCAGCAAAGTGTTATACTTTAAAAATATGCTTATTCCTGCTTTGGTTTATTTTTTGGGCAGAAACACAACATTCAATGATCGGGAAATAAACAATGTGTTTCGCATCATTTTCGTCATTGCCATAGCAGCATTTGCCTTCAATATTGTCGAAGGGATTTTGGATACGCACCTCCAAAGTTATACGGGTTATGCCATGTTTATTCAGGGAATCAATCAGATTGAACCAAGCGGAAATTTTGGACTTCAATGGACATTTGAAACCCAAGCCATTACCAAACGATTTGCTTCTTTTTTTGCCGACCCACTTGAATTGGCGAGTTCGGTCCTGATGGGTTTTGCGGCAGGGCTGATTTGGTTTTTGACGACCAAAAGAGCATACAGCTTCTTTTATTTATTGGTCATGTTTTGTTCTTTGGGCAGCCTCATCTTCTCAGCTTCGAGGGCTGCTTTTGCTGCTTTTTTTGTCATGATTTTCTTTATTGCCATGGTGTTCAGGCTGTACAAATTGATTTTGTTTGGAATAGTTGTCGCATTGGCATTTGTGGTGTATATCTTGTTTTTCGCCTCGGAGGATTTCTATTTCTTTGTAGTAGATACAATTACCTTTCAAAATGCCTCAAGTGTGGGCCACTTACTTGAATGGTTTCTGGCTTTGGATTCCATGATTGAAAGTCCTTTTGGAATAGGTCTTGCCATGAGCGGTAATCAGGGCAGCGTAACTGATGAGGTCAGGATAGGTGGAGAAAATCAATTCCTGATTTATGGGGTGCAAATGGGTTTCATTGGAATGATCCTATATATTTTACTCCTCGCTTATGGAATTTCCTACAGCATCAAAGTTTTCAGGGAGGAGGAAAATGTGATGACCGCCCGGGTGGCATTTACAGCTGCTGCGGTAAAAGTCGGCATGCTGCTGCCTTTGTTTACAGCGAATGCAGAAATGTATGCTTATGTCAGTTGGATATCTTGGTGGATGATCGGCTATGCCATGAACCATTACTCAAAAGCAAAGATTCGTGATGAAAAAGCCTAGGATTCTTATCGACGTCTACTACCTGCATGTGGCGCAGACAGGTATCAGAACCTATATTACCTCGCTCTGTGAGGAGATATTAAGGAGGAAAGAAACAGACTTTGAATATATCATCAGTCCCGATTACCAATTGACCAAAACCAAGAAATACTTTAGGGGTAATACATCAAAGTGGAAAAACCTCCTATTTCAGTTGCTCTATTTTTTCAGAAAACAGGTTATCCTGCCTTTACTATCCTATTACCATCAAGCTGACTTGGTTTTCAGTCCTGATATACTCAGTCCCATATGGTCTCGTGGGAAAAAAGTTTCTGTCATCCACGATACCTTTTTTTGGGACAGTCCGGAACACTACCAAGCCCTTTGGCTTAAGTTTTTCTTGTTCTTTTTGAAAAATGGCTTGAAGCATCAAGGTGAAATCATCACGATCACCAACTTTTCCAAAGAACGATTAAGGGAAATTGAGGCTTTCAAAAATATTTCCAAAAGAGTGGTTTACCCTGCCACAGGTTTGGTATCGAATAAGGAAAGCAGGAACCATCAACCTGAGTTTCAATATTTCTTACATGTAGGAGTCATGGAAAAGCGGAAAAACCTGGGAATGCTTATCGAGGCATTTGGTAAACTTGTTCAGCAAGAAACATACAAAGACCTGAAATTGGTTTTGGTAGGTTCAAGGGGAACCAGAAAAACTTTGGATGATCATGACCACCTTAAAAATCTTGTAGAAAAGCTACACTTAGAGGAAAAAGTGATTTTCCCTGGGTATGTTACTGAGGAAGAACTAGCAGGATATTTTGAAAATGCCATTGCTTATGTCTTTCCATCGCTGAATGAAGGATTTGGTTTGCCGGTATTGGAAGCTTTTTCTTTTGGCTTGCCGGTCATCATTTCGAAGCAAGGTGCACTGATGGAAGTGGCAGGAGATGCAGCCATGGTTTTGGAAGAAAACACCAAAGAAGCACTCCAAGCTGCCATGGTTCGGTTATTGGAAGACCTAAACCTTAGGAATGAACTTTCTAAAAAAGGCAGAATTAGACTCAATGAATTTTCAACGGAGAAGTTTTTCCTATCTTTGGAGGAGACTTTTAAACACATCTTGAATGGGTAACTTCTTGGGTAAATCCATCAGTAATCTTACCAAAAACAATTTCAGTGACCGCTTTGGTGCCGATTGGGACAGGCTCTCCACTACCGGAGTGTTGGTCAGAATGGCTATCTGTTGGTTGAGGGGGATGTGGGTGCGTTGGCGTTTGGGTTCATCCAAAGGTTTGTTTTTGGTCGGCAAGCGGGTGACCATCCGTCAAGCGGCTTACATTCATGTGGGTAAAAATTTTATCGCCCAGGACCATTGTGAGATCAACGGACTTTCCCAAAAAGGCTTGGTCTTTGGGGACAAAGTCACGATAGGCAGTTATGCCATTATCCGGCCCAGCAACCTGTACGGCGGTGAGGCTGGGGTTGGATTAAAAGTTGGTAATAACAGCAATATCGGGCCCTACAGTTATATAGGCTGCTCGGGATATATAGAGATAGGAGACAATGTGATGATGTCGCCCCGGGTCAGTATCTATTCAGAAAACCATAATTTTTCAGATCCGGAAATCCCCATGAACGAGCAGGGCGTGACCCGTTCCTTTGTGAAAATTGAGGATGACTGCTGGATAGCTGCCAACTCTGTGATTTTGGCTGGAGTCACCATTGGAAAGGGTTCTGTCGTAGCCGCGGGAAGCATTGTGACCAAGGATGTCCCTCCTTATTCCATTGTAGCTGGCAACCCCGCCAAAGTAATCAAAAACAGAAAAGATAACCCAAGTTAAAGATGGCTTCGATTCTGATGCTTCATGGCTCTTCCGACTTGTATGGTGCCAGCAAAATCTTCCTCAAATCCGTAACAGCACTGAAAGCAGCTGGGCATGAGGTGTACATTGTTTTGTCCGAAGATGGCCCATTGATAAAAGGGTTGGAAGGAAGCGGTGCCGTGGTCTTTTTGCATAAGCTGGGGATATTGAGAAGAAAATATTTCAACCCATCAGGATTAATCAATAGGGCCAAGACCATTCGAAAGGCAAATGTCTTTTTGGAAAACCTGATCAAAGAAAAGAAAATTACCCATGTCTACTCCAATACCGCAGCAGTCCTAGTGGGTGCATTGGCAGCCAAAAATACCGGCACAAAACACATTTGGCACCTGCACGAGATCTTGGTTTCCCCAAAGTGGTTTGTCCTCTTAATGGGAAAAATGATCAACCGCTATGCAGATCAGGTAGTGGTCGTGTCCCAAGCAGTTTGGGACAGTTGGAAAGTATGGATCGATGCATCCAAGATGGTTTTGTTGTACAATGGCATTGACTATGACCCCTATTTGCAAGACAGTCCCAATATCCTTCATGAAATCCCATCTGGAGAAGACAAAGTCATCATCGGCATGATCGGACGGGTAAGTCATTGGAAAGGTCAGCTATACTTTTTGGATATTGCCCAAAATCTGTTGGAAAAGCACCAAAACATCCATTTTTTGATCGTTGGTGATGCCTATCCTGGGACTGATCATTTTGTAACCGAGATGCTGGCAAAAATCAAAACCTTGGCTTTGGAAAAAGAGGTGACTTATCTGGGTTATCGGGAGGACATTCCTGAAATTCTACGAAGTTTGGATATCTTCGTATTGCCTTCCATCCTTCCTGACCCGCTACCCACAGTAATCCTGGAAGCCATGGCTTCTGCCAAACCTGTGGTAGCGACAGCCCATGGTGGGGCATGTGAGATGCTGTTGGATGAGGAAACAGGGTTTTTGATGAATTGGGACAATGCAGCCAAAGCAGCTACATTGATTGAAAAATTGATTTTGGATAAAAGCAGGAGATTGGAAATGGGCATCAAAGGGAAAAAGCGGGTTCTCGAAAAATTCTCGCCCGAGGCCTATCAATCCAATTTCGTCAGGATTTTTGAAAATGACTAAAGAGAAACAAACACTGAAAGTGGCCATACTTGGATCAAGGGGCTATCCGTATGTCTATAGTGGATACGAAACCTTGATTAAAGAACTCGGGGAACGACTCCAAAAAAGAGGCGTGGAAGTTAGGGTTTATTGCCACCGCTCACTTTTTAAAAACAAACCCACAGCCGTCAATGGCATCAAGTTGGTTTACATGCCTGCCATTGAACAAAAGAGCCTGGCACAATTGACCCATTCGTTTTTTTCCATGATCCATGCCTGCTTTTCGGATGTGGATGTCATTTTTATGGTCAACAGTGGAAATGGACTTTTTGGAATCATCTCCAGGCTATTCAGAAAACCGACAGCCATCAATGTGGACGGAATGGAATGGTTGCGTCCAAAATGGAAAGGGATTGGTGCGAAGTATTTCCTGTTTGCCTCTCGTATGGCGACCAAATTCTACGACCGCATCATCAATGATTCGGATGAAATGCAAAAAGTCTACGAAGAATTGTTCAATGCCAAATCCACCGTCATTGCTTACGGGGCCAATCCTTCTTACGAATCTGATCCAAAGAAAATAGAAAAATGGGGACTTGAAAAAGAAGGCTATTACCTGATAGTGGGCAGGATGATCCCTGACAACAATGCTGACTTGATCCTAGAAGGATTTATACAATCCGATTCAACCAGAAAATTGGTCATTGTAGGTGATGTTCCCTTTCAGGATGAATATGCTATACGACTCAAGAACATGAAAGATGATAGACTGCTGTTCACAGGTTATGTCACCGATCCCGAAGAACTGAAAGCACTATACCACAATTGCTTTGCCTATTTTCATGGACATGAGTTTGGCGGCACCAACCCTACCCTGATCAAAGCTATGGCCTATGGCTGTGCCATCCTCGCCCTGGATACCCGCTTCAGTCGGGAGACCTTGCAGAACGGAAAGCATGGATGGTTTTTTGAAAAAAATAAGACTTCGGTTGCGAAATTGATTGAAAAAGCTGAAATGTCCCCTGAAGAAATACAGAAACTCCGCGATACCGCAAGAGCAGGATTGACAGACAAATACAATTGGGATCGGGTGACCGATAGGTACTTGGAGGTGTTTGAGGGGTTGAGGAAATCTTAGACCTTTGAGGTTTTTTTTCAACCTCGAAGGTCTTTCGGGTGGTGATATGTTTCTTTTAATTTTGACCTAATTACCAGAAAAAAACCTTCGAGGCCCTGGCTTCGCGGATGGGAAGACCTCAAAGGTTGTGGGTGTCGACCTTTGAGGTTTTTTTTTAACCGCGAAGGTCTTTCGGGTGGTGATATGTTTCTTTTAATTTTGACCTAATTTCCTGAAAAAAATCCTTCGAGGTCCTGTCGTCGCGGATGGGAAGACCTCAAAGGTTGGATGGGTTAGACCTTTGAGGTTTTTTTTTAACCGAGAAGGTCTTTCGGGTGAGGATATGTTTCTTTTTTTAAATTAAAGCAATTCCTGAAAAAAAACCTTCGAGGTCCTGCCGTCGCGGATAGGAAGACCTCAAAGGTTGTGCTTGTTACCACATAGAAACATAGAGCACATAGTTTTACTATTCCATTACTTTGAAATGGCTTAAAAAACACTGCCTCAATAGCTATGTGATCTACATGTTCTATGTGGTAATCAAATAACCTCAAGGGTTTAATTTTTTACCACATAGATGCATAGCACACATAGTTTTTTACTTTTTACTAGCATTCAAAATGTTAAAATAAACACTTCCTCAATGGCTATGTTTTTGACAATATTTTGTGGAAATTAAAGCTGAAATGATTTTAAACCTCAAATTTTTAAAATATGGAAAAGTCGAAGGAGTATCTTGACAAATTAACTTACAATGTTGTTGGAGCTGCAATTGAAGTCCACAGGATTTTAGGTCCAGGTCTTTTGGAGAAAGTTTATCAAAAATGTCTTGCCCGGGAATTGTATCTCAGGAATATAAAATTCAAAGAACTGATCAAAATTCCCTTTGACTACAAAGGTGAATTTGTCGATCTGGATTTGGTATTTGATTTCTTTATTGAAGATATATTGGTTGTGGAGATCAAAGCTGTACAAGAAGTAATCCCCTTGTTCCACGCACAAACCTTGGCCTATATGAAATTACTTAAGGCTCCTAAAGGGATTTTGATAAATTTTAACTCGATTAATATTTTTCACCATGGTCAAAAAACCTTTGTGAATGAACACTACGAGATGCTTCCAGATTAGCTTTCAATTTATTCTACCACATATTGATTCAGTGCTATGTGCTCTATTCTACTATGTGGTAAATATTGATTTCAACACAATATTGATTGGGTCCTATGTGCTCTATGTTTCTATGTGGTAATTATTGTTTTTCCATCCTAAAAGGGTGACATGTTTATCGATTGCATGACAAAGTAATGATCAAGTAGGTTTTGGCTAATTTGATGGTTAATTGAGAAGGTGGGTAATCGCCAAAACAGGGAAGGTGTAATTTACCACAGAGGAATTTGTTCTTTTACCACATAGATGCATAGAACACATAGCTTCAAAAATAACATTACTTCAAAGGCTATGTGCTCTACATGTTCTGTGTGGTAATCAAAAAAATCAAAGCTAAAGGGGGGGGGGGGGGGGGGGTAAGTTCGCACTATCCCTTACTTTGGTGGGAAGTAACAAGTGATAAAGTCTGAAGACTTAAATTGTGGGGTCCAAGCCTGAAGACTTGAACCAACTTATTTCCCCAAATCAAACCTCCGTACCACCTCCCATCTCCCCTCTACTTTCTTCAACAAAGCAATATCATTTACCTCAAGTTTCTCTTTGAATGTTTGGGTTTTGATAAAGGCCCAATACGCATCGAATAATTTCGGTTTGATGTCCTTAAAGGCAATGGTCATGTGGGGATGATAAGCCCTGTCACTGAGTTCTTCAACCAATTTCAGTTCTGTCTTGCAAAATTTTGACAATAATAGCTGAATATCGGTGAGATCCTGATTCTTCTTCACGTGGATAAAAATAACCCTCTTACCAAACTTATCAAACCCGTTCAAATTCAAACTAAAAGGTTCAATTGACCTGCAAAACCCCGCCAATAAATCCCCCAATTTCTCTTCTTTGTTTTCATTCCATAGAAAGGGCATCTTCAAGGTAATATGTGCAGGCGACTTGAGGGCGTATTTCAGATTGAACTTTTCTTTCATTAGGTTTTTCAGTGCCGTAGCCTGCAGCTGTACAAGTCCCTCAGGTACGATTGCCAAAAAATATTTTGCTTGAGTATATGCCATTTAAAACAAATATAAAGCTTTTAGAGAAGGAGGTGGTCAAATTTCGGAGAGTTTCGATTAAATTGTAAAAACAAATATTCCAAAGAAAATTTTAAAAGTGTAAATTGAAATTCAATTAATATTGTTGCTCATATGAAGAATTTTGAAAAGGCAATGGTCGGTTTGGACCTTACAGAAATGGATGAAATTCTCATCCCTAAAATTTCAGCTGTATCCGGCATCCTTGGTATACAAAAGATATATTTTATCCATGTTTCAAAAGACCTTTCCCTTCCTGAAGAGGTCAAAAAAAATTTCCCCGACTTGGTAGCCCCTGCTGATGAAGCCATTAAATCGGAGATTAAATCCCTGCTTGCATCAAGTAATTTCCCTAAAAACATAGAAATTGAAATTGTAGTGGAAGAGGGAAATCCCATGTCCACAGTCCTGAGATGGGCTAAAATTAAAGATGTTGATCTGATGATCATGGGCAGGAAAAAAGTGTTGGAAGGAAGTGGTTCATTGGCAAAATCACTGGCCCAAAAAGCACCATGTTCGGTCATGTTTATCCCCGAACTGGTTAATATCAAAATTCCTGAAAGGATATTAGTCCCAATGGATTTCTCGGCGCACTCTCACTTTACTTTTCAATTTGCAGAAAAAGCAGCTGAAGAATTCAACTCCACCATATTTGGGCTGCACTTGTACGAAGTACCTTCCGGTTATTACAAAACAGGGAAATCATTTGATGAATTTGCCGAAATCATGAAGTCTCATGCAAAGAATGACTACGAAAAATTTCTTGAAAAATATGCGCATAATCCATTTGAGTGCATGTTTGTGCTCAATGACAGTGGAAACGAAGGAAGGTTCATTATAGACAAAGCCAATGAATTGAATATAGATCTGATTCTGATGGGTAGTCGAGGCAGGACCTCATCTGCAGCAGTACTACTGGGCAGTATCGCAGAAAAACTTGTTCAGGCAAATAATGAAGTACCCATGTTGATCTTCAAAAAGAAAGGCGAAACCATGAGTTTCTTTGATGCGCTTATGAAGATTTAATAGGCATTTTTTCTGTTTAATACCAATTCATATACAGTTAGAATGCATATTTTAAGGTCAAGTAACAAGGTCCAATTCTGGATATAAAAATAATCCAAGCGAACCCTTGAACGTATCTGATGGGGTTTTTCTATTTCTCCTCTATATCCTTTCACTTGTGCCAAGCCTGTAATCCCGGGCTTGATTTTGTGGCGGGAATTGTATTTTTCTATCTGATTCTTAAAAGCCTTGTTGATTGGAATAGGGTGTGGTCTTGGTCCTACAATGGACATATCCCCCAACAGTACATTGATGAATTGCGGCATTTCGTCCAAAGAAGAATGTCGTAAAAATGAACCGATTCTGGTCACTCTCGGATCATTTTTTACCGCCTGATGCGTATCCGCATAATCATTCGGGGTCATAGACCTGAATTTCAAACAAAGAAATATTTTATTGTTTACGCCATTTCTTTCCTGAATAAAGAATATGGGACCTTTGGATTCAAGCTTGATCAAAATACCTACCAATGGTATCAGCCAACTCAAAATAAAGATGATAACGAAGAGCGAAAAAATAATATCAAACGAGCGCTTAAGAAACCTATGTACAACATGGTCCAAGGGAATCTCATTGACATTGATGACTGTCAAGTCCCCATACCTGGAAAAAGAAAGATTTTTCTCCAGTTGAAGTGCTCCACTGGGAATAATTTTAACTTTGATAAAATGATCATCTGCAAAAGCAATTACCTTTTTGATGATCTTTTTATCCAAAAATTCATTGATATAGATCAGGTCTATACCCAAAGTCTCAGCCTCTTCAAAAAAGGACTCTATCTTACCCCTTGTATTAGTGCTTTTCTCAATATCATCGTAATATCCCAAAAATTTAATCCCAAAATCTTTTCTTAACTTAAATACATCTTCAAGGCGATTTCCCATTCCCCCACTGCCAATAATTACTGCTTTCCTAAAATCAAAACCTTGCACATGCAGTCTTTTGATAAAATAATGCCATGAAATTCTATAGAATAAAAGCACAAAAAACAGGATTGCCGCCAAAGACACAAAGGAAAGCAACCTCAATGCATTGTCATGAAAAGGCATCCAAATCATGGAAATAATCACCAAAAACCATGCAAGCGAACCCATTAATTTTTTGAAAGTTTGATTGGGTTCGCTGGTCCGTTCAAATTTGAAGTCTTCTTTCAGAATGGTAATTACCATCCATATCATAATAAAAACAGGGAAATTCAAAAAATCCAAGCCTTTGAAATCAGAAAAGTGCTGAAATAGGAAGGTGGAGATAAAAAAGGAAAGAGATACTGCCGCAATGTCACCTAAAACGAAAACCCACGGAAAATATTTATATAAGCGTTTTTTCATAAAAATCGTAAATCTACCATTCCATTACGTACCTCATACACAAAAGATTTATTCGCGAAGGATTTAGTGAAATTATTTTTATCATGCCGAATTGCTGGCAAAATTATAAAAGATTATCGATGCACAACCAATTTTCAAGTAATTAATTTGCTAAAACAGATATCTTTGCGCCAAAGACTTACATTTAAAAATGATTAATTTAAAAACCTTGTTGGCATCCTCTGATCAAAAGGGCTCATTAGGTGATAAATTCAGAAATAATAGGTATAGATTTTTTGAAGGTTTGATACATAAACACTTTGGAAATGAATTCCCCATTCGAATCCTTGATATTGGAGGGATGGCTTATTTTTGGAAAGACAAAGAATTACTGAAAAAGGGCTTGGTAGAAATCACTTTACTCAATCTTGAAAAAGAGGAAATAACTACTCCAGGACTTCATGCCGTATCGGGAGATGCGACAAACCTTTCCGAATACGCCGACAAAAGTTTTGATCTGGTGTTTTCCAACTCAGTCATCGAACATCTTTACACTTGGGAAAACCAGGAAAAGATGGCCAAAGAGATCATCCGAGTCGGTAAAAAATATTGGGTTCAGACCCCAAATAGGCGGTTTTTTATAGAGGCACATTATGCTTTGCCTTATGCACAATATTTGCCAAAAAAATTGATCTATTTTATCCTGACTAAGACCAAACTCAGCAGAGGCATGCGTTGGAAACCTGAATATGCCCAACAGTATTTGGATGAAATCAGGCTGCTTTCAATCAGTGAAATGAAGGAATTGTTTCCGGGAGCTGAGATTTATAGGGAGAAGTTAGCAAACATGACTAAATCCGTAACTGCGTATAATTTTTAATCACGCGCTGATCTTTTTGGTAACACAGGTATAGTAAGTATTCAAAAAATGCCCCATTTCTTGAGCTAAAAGTATTCAACAGATTGATAGTTAGCTTAAATTATCCCTATTTGCATCATTCTTCATAGTCAAAACAACTTAAGGCAATCCCATGGATAGAATTGAATTGATTCAGAAAATATTTCAAAAAACAGAATTTGAAAACTACCTTGAAATAGGTTGCCAAACAGGCAAATCATTTCTGCCTATCCGGGCCAAAAATAAAACTGCCGTAGATCCTGTTTTTAAAATCCCTTTAGGTAGAAGGTTCAAATGGCTCTTTAAATGGCCTGCCAACAGCAAAGCTAGGTATTTTACGCTTGAGAGTGATGTGTTTTTTGATTCACAAAAAGCTTACCTCCAAAACTTAGAGCAATTGGATGTGGTTTTGGTAGATGGGCTCCACAATTTCAGAGGGGCTTTACATGACGTGTTGCATTCCTTGGTGTATTTGAGTAATGATGGCATCATTATCCTACACGATTGTTATCCTCCACATGAAGCGGCCTCTATTTATGCGGACATTTTTCCTACAGAAGAACAACAGCAACAAGCGAAGGGTTGGACAGGTGAATGGTGTGGAGATGTGTGGAAGAGCATGGCTTACCTATTGGAAAAATATCCCAACCTATTGGATGTCGGAGTGATAGATACCGATTATGGTCTTGGATATGTTCGGTTCAAAACTGCCCCGACCTCCCGCGAGTTTAGTGTTGATGAGGAATTGTTTGATAAGATCAATCAATTAAGCTATAGCGACATGAAATCCGACCCCAAAAAAATCATCAACCTTCAACCGGCTTCCTATTGTGAAACCATTTTGAGTCTGTATTAAAAAGAACAAATTTAAGGCTTCCAAGTCACCACTCCTACCATGGAGTCCGCCGTCCCATAGTATAAGTACCACCGGTCTTTGAAATACACCAACCCTTCCACAAAAGTAGTCCCATCCACATATTGACCGGATTTCTCGAAGGGAAGTTCGGGTTTGATAAATGGCTGATTGGTGCGGTCCAGTAATTTCCAAGGTTCATTTTTGTCAAACAGGGCCTGACCACCTGTGTATAACCTGTTGCCCAAATTCTTCACACCTAAGGATTGCTGATTTCCGGCATTGTAAAGCACAACAATACCATCTTTGGTCAGCACCGGTGGTGGACCGGCCTCCACCAACCAGGAATCAAAAAATCCTAATCTTGGGCTGAGGACAGGAGCCAAATTCCCATCAATGGTCTCCAAAGGCTCCCAATGAATCAAATCATCAGAAGTAGCCAACCAAATATGCGGTACTCCAAAATACATCCAGTATTTGCCATTGATTTTGACAGCCACGAGTTTCCCATCTTTTAATTCGGTTACAATCGCCCCGGATTTGGTTTCCTGATTATGGTACTTGCCGTCTTTGAAATCCTTGAAAATCGGGCCATGCTTTTCCCAGGTCTGCATGTCCTTGGAAGTTGCCACAGCCAAACGGGGATATTCTCTGTTCCACTGCGTATAAGTAAGCACATACAGACCATCTTCAGTTTCCACAATTCTCGGATCCTCTGTACCTCCTGTCCATTCAAATTCTTTTTGATTATCATCGGTAGGAAAAAAGACAGGTTCCTTCATCCTTGTGTAATTCACCCCATCTTCCGAAACCGCCAAACCCAAACGGGAAGTATGTCCACCGATTTC
This sequence comes from Aquiflexum lacus, assembly GCF_015476655.1. GTDB lineage: Bacteria > Bacteroidota > Bacteroidia > Cytophagales > Cyclobacteriaceae > Aquiflexum > Aquiflexum lacus. Next base: position 60,011 of record NZ_JABFHF010000005.1, on the reverse strand, counting down.
CAGTTCACCGAGTTTTTCCTCTGCCCTGTAAAGGACATGGATTTTGCCATCTTTGACAATGGCTGCTGGATTGAAAGTAGCCATGGATTCCCATTTAACTACTTTCCCGCTCATGGGGTCCTGCCAAGATGTTAGGTCAGTTGGGGAAATAATGGGCTGGGCATTTTCAGCCCTTTCAAAAGGGCCAAGCATCCAGGGTTTTTCTTGGGCGAGCGTTGGGAGTGAGATTAGAAAAAATCCAACGAAAATGATTATTTGTTTCATTATTGAAGTTGAGAAAGTTCCTCTAATGGTTCGTCAAAATCTGGGGAAATAACGATTTCTCCTTTTGCTGAGCCAAATACAGGCTTTGGTTTATTTATATCAGTTTTCTTTTTTAAAAGATTATCAAGAAAAATCTCAACCTCTTTTTGCAAGTCCGGCGGAAGATTTTCGATTTTGGCTTGAAGTGATTTGATATTCATGGATCTTTTTTTATTTAGATAAATTTAAATGATTCAAAGCTAAGATCTTGGTTATATCTTAAGATTTTTTGGGCAGCTTCAATTATATCTTGTAAGAGTAGATCATTATCTCGTTTAGACATAAGCCAAATCGTCCTTAATAGCCAAAAAATATTTCTCCTTTATCCCATTTCTGGAAACCAGATCTACCTTCACCCCAAGCAAATCCTCTAATTCCTCTGCCAGATCAAAAAATCCACTTCCGATTTGATCATGGAATGCCACTAGCAAGTCCACATCACTGAGTGCAGTTTGTTCATCTCTAGCATATGAACCAAATATCCCCAAACTCTGAATCGGGTACTTTTGAAAGAGCATTATTTTCTCCCTTTCCAAAATAAATTTGATTTCCTTCAAGGTTTTCATTTTATAAATTTAATCATATTAAATCAAAACCTCACCAAAGTAATAACCTCAGCCACACAAACCGGCTTCGAAGCCGAATCGGATTCCATTTCTGCATGGACAAAGAGCTTGATGCTGCCATCGGGGGCTTCTTCCACCTTGGACAATGTGGCGGATAACCTGACCTTATCATCGGAATACACAGGAGCAGGAAAACGTACACTGTTCGTCCCGTAATTCAATGCCATTTGTACTCCTTCCAAAGGAAGAATTTCATAAAGGAGCTTAGGGACCAAAGAAAGGGTCAGATACCCATGAGCCAGATTTTTGCCTCCCGGAATCAGGGCCTTGGCTTTTTCAGTATCCACATGGATCCACTGAAAATCCTCCGTTGCATCCGCAAATTTCTGTATGACCTCCTGACTGACCGTCGTCCATCCACTCCTACCCAATGATTTCCCAACCCCTCTCCTCAAATCCCCCACCGACCCAAACACCACTTTTCGATCTTCCCAATTCTCGTCCCTCGCCTCTCGCTTCTCGCTTCTCGAATCCAGTCTTGGTTCTTGTCTCTTGGTTCTTGCTTCTTCAAAAACCACCATCGCCTTCCCAACCACCTTCCTATCCATCATATCCTGCAAGGCCTGAGGTGCTTCCTCCAAGGAATATTCTTTATAAATATACTGACTGATTTTTCCGGATTGGATCATGCCTACCAGTTCCATGATATTCTGTTGATTCTGTTTTGGCTCTTCTGTTGAAAACCTTCCCCAAAAAACCCCCATTATTGAACAGCCTTTTAACAAAGAAAGATTGAAAGGCAGCTTTGGGATATCTCCTGCTGCAAACCCCACCACCAAATACCTTCCTTTCCAAGCCATTCCACGTAAAGCAGGTTCTGCATATTTACCGCCAACCACATCCAAAATCACATCCACACCCTTTCCCCCAGTCAACTCCTTTATTTTTTTCTTCAAATCTTCGGTATCATAATTGATCAAAAAATCAGCACCTTTATCCTTACATACAGCTAGCTTCTCAGCTGTCGAAGCGGCTGCAATAACTGTTGCGCCCATTACTTTACCCAACTCAACAGTTGCCAAACCCACTCCACCTGAAGCACCTAAAATTAACAAGGTTTCACCCGATTTAATTTGTGCACGATCCTTTAGTGCATGATAGGAAGTGCCGAAGGTGTAAAGGGTTGAAGCGGCTGTCAAGTAATCCATTTGAGGAGGAATAGGAAAAACCCTGTCAGTACTCACCTTCACCTTTTCCGCAAAACCACCCCATCCGCATAAAGCCAATACCCGTTGTCCTACCTTTAAATGTTTTACACCTGACCCTACTTTTTCGATAATTCCCGAAACTTCACCACCCGGAGAAAAAGGTAACTCAGGTTTAAACTGGTATTTATTCTGAATGATTAACACATCGGGAAAATTGACCGCACAAGCTTTGACCTGAATGACAACTTCATTTTCATTGGGTTCAGGATCTTGAATGTCAGAATAGACAAGGGTTTCAGGGGTTCCATGCTGTTGGCAAAGGATGGCTTTCATAGGCAAAAGTTTTTTTGTTAAAATAGGCAATTCCTCAATTAAAACGTAATTTTGAACCCATATACAACTCAACCTCCTGCAAAATTAGGATTGTCAAGGAACTCCAAAAAATTTTATTATTGATCAAACATTTTTGAAGGTATTAAAATTGTTCTTTGCGCCTTAGTGTCTCCCGAACTAATCGGGACAAGTTTTGCGGGACTTATTACAACAAATATGTCAGTAAAAAACTATATCGAATCCAACAAAGAAAGATTTTTAAACGAGCTTTTTGACTTATTGCGCATTCCATCCGTGAGTGCCGATCCCAAATTTAAAGAAGATGTTTTTGCTGCGGCAGCATTTGTAAAGGAGAGATTGGTTGAAGCAGGTGCCGACAAGGTGGAGATCTGTCAGACAGCCGGATATCCGATTGTGTATGGAGAAAAAATCATCGACCCATCGTTACCGACCATCTTGGTCTATGGGCACTACGATGTGCAGCCTGCCGACCCTTATGAACTTTGGGATTCACCCCCTTTTGAGCCTGTCGTCAAAAATACCGAAAGGCATCCTGAAGGAGCTGTCTTTGCCCGTGGTTCTGCTGATGACAAAGGACAGTTCTATATGCATGTCAAAGCCTTTGAAGCCATGATGGCAAATAATTCTTTGGCCTGCAATGTCAAATTCATGATTGAGGGTGAGGAAGAAGTGGGTTCTGAAAATCTTGATATTTTTGTAAAGGAGAACAAAGAAAAACTGAAAGCCGATGTGGTGGTCGTCTCCGATACCCATATGATTTCATTGGAGCATCCCTCAGTCACAGTAGGTTTGAGAGGATTGGCTTATATGCAGGTAGAGGTAACGGGGCCAAATAGGGACTTACATTCCGGGACTTATGGCGGGGCTGTCGGCAATCCCATCAATATCCTTTGCAAAATGATTGCTTCTCTGCAGGACGAAAACAACCACATTACCATACCTGGGTTTTATGACAAAGTGGAAGAATACTCCAAATCCTACAGAGATGAGTTGAACAAAGCCCCATTTGATTTAGAGGCTTACAAAAAAGAACTTGATGTGGCTGATGTTCATGGTGAAAAAGGCTACACTACGGTAGAGAGAGTCGGCATTCGACCAACCTTGGATGTCAATGGTATTTGGGGAGGATATACAGGCGAAGGAGCAAAAACAGTATTGCCTTCCAAAGCCTATGCAAAAATCTCCATGCGTTTGGTACCCGATCAAGACCATAAAGAAATTGCCAAACTGTTTGAAAATCATTTCAAATCCATTGCGCCAAAATCCGTGAAGGTAAAAGTAATCCCCCATCATGGTGGTGCCCCTGCAGTGGTTTCTACAGAGACTCCTGGATACCGCGCCGCAGACCTTGCCATTCAGGAAGCTTTTGGAAAAAAGGCCATTCCAACAAGAGAAGGAGGTTCAATACCCATTTGTTCCCTTTTCCAAAAAGAACTTGGCCTTGACCCGATTTTATTGGGCTTTGGGTTGGATACCGATGCCCTACATTCCCCAAATGAACATTACGGCATAAAAAATTACCTCATGGGCATTGAAACCATCGCCTTATTCTTCAAACACTTCAAATCAGAAGCTACCAAATAACATTTAAATTCTTGGAGGGGTACCAAGGAATCTTGGTACCCCTCCAAGAATTTAATCACTGAACTATTTCCAATAAAATCTCCTTTAACAATCAGTTGCGCTTATATCCCACCGAAATGGCAAAATATCTTAGACAATTACTGATTCTTTTCTTTTTATTAGTTTACAGTACCGCTGGCTTTACCCAGATCATTTCACCTCCAAAATGGAATATCCAAATTGAAGAGAAGGATTTTAAAGTAGGTGATGAGGTTAAATTGGTATTCAAAGCCCAAATCCCCAAAGACTGGTATATCTACTCCAATGACTTTGATCCTGACTTGGGACCCATGTTAACTGAATTGGTGCTCAGCAAATCCGAGGGCATCGAATTGGTTGGAAGCCTGAAAGCCATCAATCCCAGAAAAAAATATGATGAAATCTGGGAAGGTGATGTTACCTACTTTATCGGGAATGGCACCTTTGAGCAGCAAATAAAACTCACAGCAGAAAATATTAACCTCGTAGGTTCTATTGATTATCAGATGTGTACGGATGTGACAGGTCAGTGCATCCCTTTTGAAGAAGACTTTACACTGAAAGCAGCTGCCAAGCCTTCCGCGACTTCCACCGCTTCGCAAGCTGTTGAAGAAAAAGTGGATGAACCAGTAAATCAAGAAGTCACAGAAACCGAAGATGCTGAGGTATCAGAAACGATCTCAATTTCGGAACCTGAAGAAAGAACATATATTGACATCAATGAAGATGAGAGTCAGGGCGGCTTATTGGGTTTTATGTTTATAGCATTTTTGGCTGGTTTGGCAGCTTTGCTGACTCCCTGCGTGTTTCCCATGATTCCGATGACAGTGACTTTCTTTACCGGAAGGTCCAAATCCAGGATTTCAGGCATCAGGAATGCATCTATCTACGGCTTATCAATCATTGGCATTTATACCATTGCAGGTACAGCGGTAGCTGCAATCCAAGGGCCTGAATTTGCCAATTGGCTATCGACCCATTGGGCACCAAATGTCTTTTTCTTTTTGATATTCATCTTCTTTGCATTTGCTTTCCTTGGTATGTTCGAACTGACTCTGCCAAGTGGATTTGTAAATAAGATTGATGCCAAAGCAGATAAAGGTGGCTTGACCGGGATTTTCTTTATGGCCTTTACTTTGGTATTGGTTTCTTTCTCCTGTACAGGTCCAATCGTCGGATCAATTCTTATCAAAGCAGCTGGTGGAGATTTTATCACACCGATTGCAGGGATGTTTGCCTTTTCATTGGCATTTGCCATCCCATTCACCTTATTTGCCATATTTCCTGAATGGCTGAATTCCTTGCCGAAATCAGGAGGATGGCTGAATTCCGTCAAAGTAGTCTTAGGTTTCCTGGAACTGGCTTTGGCTTTCAAATTCCTATCCGTAGCCGATCAGGTTTACCATTGGGGATTATTGGACAGAGATATCTATATCGCCATTTGGATCGTGATTTTCTTCTTGTTAGGACTCTACTTGCTTGGCAAGATCAGAACCAAACATGACAGTCCTATGGATTACATAGGTGTTCCAAGGTTGATGTTGGCTATTTCTACTTTTGTGTTTGTTGTTTATCTGATTCCCGGACTTTGGGGAGCTCCCTTAAAAGCTTTGAGTGGGTATTTACCTCCAATGGCAACCCATGACTTTAATGTGATGGAAAATAGGGGTATAGCGTCCAGTGAGAGTAAATTGGACGATATTCCAAAATATGCAGACTTCCTGCATTTCCCACATGGCATTCAAGGATACTTCGATTACGATCAAGCTTTGGCTGCTGCCAAAAGATCAGGAAAACCACTTTTTATTGATTTCACCGGCCATGGATGTGTCAACTGCCGTGAAATGGAGGCCAGAGTTTGGTCCGATCCCCTTGTTTTGGATAGACTGAAAAATGACTTTGTGATGGTGGCCCTCTATATTGATGAGCGATATGAGTTGCCTGAGTCTGAATGGTTTGTTTCGGAATATGATGGTAAGGAGAAAAAAACCATTGGGAAACAAAATGCCGATTTTCAGATCACCAGATTCAACAACAATGCCCAGCCATATTATGTGATTTTGGACCACAATGAAGAACTGCTGATCAAACCAAAGGCCTACGACACCAATATCCAGAATTTTGTGAATTTCCTGGAGGAAGCCAAAAGCGAGTTTGGGAGACGGTAACCTGATTTTTTTTATGGATATACTCTTCTTTGCCAGTAACCCTATATTCTTTTTCAATCGGGACGCCTGCCTGTCCGGTAGGCAGGGAAGACCGAAGTCGGATGACCGATGTATCGGGCATTTCAAACCTCAGACGAGAATTAACATGGATGTCCAATCTTCTGGCAAAAATTGTGTACATCCATATTTTTTTTGACAAAGTTTGAATTACCCTTCAAGTTTGCTAGGATTCCTTTCCCCATTTTCAAAAACCAATCTTGTTTTTGGAAGGCTTTCCGGGTAATTCTTTTGAATAAATTCAATCAACTTTTCTCTGATATGAACCCTTAAGTCCCATGTTGTTGGTGAGTTTTTAGCACTAACCAGAATTCTTAATTCCATGGTGGTCTCTTTGGAATCGGTAACCTGAAGTACATTTACTTTTTTGTCCCAAAGCGGCGTTTCATTCAATAACCTTGTGAGTTCATCCCTCAAGGCTTGGATAGAAATGGTATAATCCGTGTATAAAAAAATTGATCCAATGATATCAGCAGAGGTTCTTGTCCAGTTTTGAAAGGGCTTTTCCAAAAAATACGTAGTGGGCAAAACCAACCTCCTTTTGTCCCAAATCCTTACCACTACATAGGTCAGGTTGATTTCCTCAATCCAACCCCACTCATTTTCTACCAACACTGCATCTTCAATTCTAAAAGGTTGGGTAATTGCAATTTGTATCCCTGCCAACAAAGTACCGACTGCTTTTTGGGCCGAAAACCCTATTATTATTCCTGCTACGCCTGCCGAGGCAAACAGGCCTATACCAACTTTCCTGATACTCTCAAATGATAGTAGAACCATTCCGACCGCAAATAAAACGATTACAAAAATGACGACTCTTTCTAAAATATTTATTTGAGTATACTTTTTTCGTGAAACCAGATTATCTTCTTTTTCTATATCATATCTCTTTAAGTAGGTTGTTTTTAAGGTCTTAATTAATTGAATTAAAAACCATGTAAAACTAATTGTGACCAGGATAGAACTATAATTGTATAGTATTGAATAAAAAGCATTAGTAATATCAAAAAAGTAAGCGACAATTGGTTTCACAAGGATAAATATGATCGTAACTATGGCGCTAAGAATAAGCTTGTAATGTTTCATCTTGATTTTTTTTTAGTCTTAGAAATGGAAGGAAATCTTGGGCCAATTGGAACTTCAAAGAATTTTCACCAAAAATTATGCTACTAAACAAAACAGCAAAAATCTCTCTTTCATCGATTAATATAATCAATGCATATGAGGAAAGGAAAATTTACTTCGCTGAATTAATTCCAAGATCAACAAATCTTACTTTAAGGGCACATCTTTCTCAATGCTTTTAACAAATACATATGGTTCTTGGACCTGTGAAGATTTTGCTCCCCGTAGTGAATGGTGTAATAAATATTTCCGTTCAGATAATCGGCCAAAAACCTGAAACCCATAATACAGGTCATCATTTTTCCCCCGAAGGAAAGAGATTGGATTTCTTCTCCAGTAAAGGTCCCAGCACCAATTTCCAAAAAACCATTGAACAGCGCATCATATTTGGCTTGATCAACAGCAATATTATTCCAGTTTGTAGAACTTTCGGACTCTGTACAGGCCACAGTCCTGACCAAATCCCCAAAATCATAATATACATAGCCGGCTGTCAAAGTATCCAAATCAATGATTGCATTCACTTTGGTTAAATCCTCCGAAAAAATCAGATTATTGATTTTAGTATCGTTGTGGGTAAGCCTTAAAGGAAGCTTCTTTTTCCAAATCAGGTATTCTTCGACCAAATCCTTTTGAGATAAATAAAAATCTACCAATATTTTCAATTCGCCGGAAACACTCCTCTTTGTGCTGCTTAAGGCATCCAACAATTGCTCATACCGCAGCTCAAGGTTATTGAAACCGGGAATCACTTCCTGAAATAATGAAGCATCTATATGACTTCCGGCTTTGATGAATTGGGCAAATGCTTTTGCAGCCATAAAGGCCTGATGAGAATTGTTGACCTCGTTGATACATTTCCCTTTTATAAAAGGGGATAACCTAAAATAATCTCCATCTATGACTGTAAAAAGCTCCCCTTTCAAATTTGGTATCGGAAGAGGTAGTTCAAAAGGTAATTCGTTGGCATTTATTTGATCCAAGAGGATCCCAAGGTTATGGGAAATCCTTTCTGGATTTTTGAAAACCGAATTGTTGAACTGTTGTAAAATATATTGACGTACCCCGTCTTCAATCAAAAAGGTCTGATGGATATGTCCATCACCGAATCTTTGGATTTGAGCTCCAAGTAGTTGCAACCCATAAACATCCTTGAGTTGTGTCAAAAATGAAGGGTGTTTCATATTTGCTTTTGGGTTGATTTTACGCTCAGCTTAAGTAAAGAGAGGATTGAAATCCTATTGATTTCAACCCCCTAATGTTCCTCAACTTCTATATCAATTAAAGGTCAAGTTCTTTTCTAAAATAAGAGATAGTGTTAGCCAAACCCTCATCAAGCTTGATTTTCGGTTCCCAACCCAATTCCTTTTTTGCCAAATCGATGACCGGTTTTCTTTGCATAGGATCATCTTGTGGCAAAGGGAAAAATTTTATTTTACTCTTACTACCTGTTTGTAAAATGATTTTTTCTGCTAACTCAAGCATCGTGAACTCCCCTGGATTACCAATGTTGACCGGTCCGGTGAACCCATCCCTAGAATTCATTAATAAATGCATCCCATTGATAAGGTCATCCACATAACAAAAGCTCCTTGTTTGCTTGCCGTCACCAAACATGGTAATATCCGCCCCTTTCAAGGCCTGAACAATAAAATTACTGACAACCCTACCATCATTGGGATGCATCCTTGGACCATAAGTATTGAAAATCCTCATGACCTTAATATTTACCTTATGTTGTCTGTGGTAATCGAAGAACAACGTTTCAGCGCATCTTTTTCCTTCATCATAACAGGCACGAATACCTGTAGTACTCACCGAACCTTTGTAAGATTCAGGCTGTGGATGTATTTCAGGATCTCCGTAAACTTCCGATGTACTTGCCTGCAAAATTTTTATTTTCAAGCGTTTGGCTAATCCCAACAAATTAATCGCCCCGATCACACTCGTTTTGGTGGTCTGAACAGGATCAAATTGATAATGAACAGGACTTGCCGGGCAGGCCAAATTGTAAATCTCATCAACTTCCACAAATAATGGAAAGGTCACGTCATGCCTCATGAATTCAAAGTTCTTATTATCCAACAAGTGATGGATATTGACTTTCCTGCCTGTAAACAAATTGTCCACACACAAAACTTCGTGTCCTTCATTCAACAAAAGTTCGCATAAATGAGACCCCAGAAATCCTGCGCCACCGGTAACTAATATTCTTTTCATAAGTGTGTTTAAAAAAAAGTTAAAATTTTAATTTTATTCAATAATCGAAGTCAATTTTCATATCCTTCCCTGTCATATAATTTATAATCAAGGGCCAAATCTGCATATAATTTGTAATTCAAAAGAGATAAACATCCAACAAAGTCCTATATTGAAAGCTTGCATGAAAAAGCACTTCCCAAATATTTTACAATTATAATATCTTTTGACTCACGAAAATACTAAAATATTTTCCCATCCAAATTTTAGGATATAAGTATTGACTAAATATTGAAAGAATTCATTAACATTTGAGTATTATTCATTATCAGGTTTCGATTACTCTTATTAAAAACATGTATATACGTAAGGATGCCAGAAAAATGGTATTTGATATCATTCTCGCAAGGAAGGTGAAATGTCTATTACTTCTGACATCCGACTTCCCTGCCTACCGGTCAGGCAGGGGACCTAGTTGTAGTGAAATATTGGGTTACTGACAAAGAGGCGGATAACCATTTTACAAATTGCTTTATTTCTTACTTTGCATTTACTTATTCTTTTTTTACATTAGTAAAATTTATTAAAGAAGTTTATTAATCTAATTTGAAATTTTTAATAAACTTTAAATTAATATAAGCCTAACTAACCCGACGAACTATGAACATTTCTTTTATTGACTGGGCCATTATTGCAGCATTCTTTATGATTTCAATGCTGATTGGGGTCTTTACTTCAAGAAAAGCAGGATCATCAGCCAAAGAGTTTTTCCTGTCTGGAAGAAATATGCCTTGGTGGCTTTTGGGTGTTTCAATGGTTGCCACTACATTTTCGGCAGATACACCAAACTTGGTGACAGATATTGTAAGAAAAAATGGCGTCTCCGGAAACTGGGTATGGTGGGCTTTTTTGCTGACCGGGATGTTGACAGTGTTTGTTTATGCAAAGCTTTGGAGACGTTCAGAAGTTACTACCGATTTGGAGTTTTATGAATTAAGATATGGCGGAAAACCTGCTGCATTCTTGAGGGCTTTCCGAGCACTGTACTTAGGGGTCTTCTTCAATGTGGTCATTATGGCCACCGTTTCCTTGGCAGCAATCAAAATCGGCGGGGTTATGTTGGGTTTAAGTCCGATTGAAACTTTGTTGATTGCAAGTGTTGTCACAGTTATCTACAGTTCGTTGGGTGGACTGAAAGGCGTTTTACTGACTGATTTTTTTCAGTTTTTCATAGCCATGGCAGGCGCCATTGGTGCAGCTATTTATATTTTGGACATGCCGGAGATCGGTTCTTTGGATAACCTGTTGACCCATGAAAATGTAGCTGGAAAATTGGATTTTCTTCCTGATTTCAATGATTGGAACATGGTCATTCCTTTATTGATTATGCCGTTGGCTATTCAATGGTGGGCTACTTGGTATCCCGGTGCAGAGCCTGGAGGCGGTGGATATATTGCACAAAGGATGCTTTCTGCCAAGGATGAAAAAAATGCCATAGGTGCAACCTTGTTTTTCAATATTGCCCACTATGGAATGAGGCCCTGGCCATGGATTATCATCGCACTTGCTTCACTGATTATTTTCCCGAATATATCAGATATGCAGGCTGCATTTCCCCATATACCCGTCGATAAACTTGGTGATGATCTGGCATATTCTGCCATGTTGACTTTCCTGCCCACGGGTTTAATAGGAATTGTACTCGCCTCATTAATTGCCGCGGTAATGTCCACACTTTCCACGCACCTAAACTGGGGATCTTCTTATGTCGTCAATGACTTTTACTTACGATTCTTAAAACCTCAGGCTACTGACAAGGAGTTAGTGCTAGTAGGCAGGATATCCACAGTGCTTTTGATGGTCTTGGCTGCATTTCTGGCATTGGCACTTTCCAATGCTTTAGAGGCTTTCAATATCCTTTTACAGATTGGTGCTGGTACAGGTGCCATATTCATTCTCAGATGGTTTTGGTGGCGGATCAATGCCTATACAGAAATCTCGGCAATGGTCATTTCATTTGTCGTGGCTATTTTCTTTGAAAGCATCAACCCAAAAATGCAGTGGATCAGTATTCCTGAAAATCAGGATTACCTCAAATTGCTTTATGGAGTTGGAGTTACCACTATCGGTTGGATTTTAGTCACCATATTCACGCAGCCCGAAAAAGATGCTATTCTCCTGTCCTTTTACCGAAAAGTTCGTCCAGCTGCTTTTGGCTGGAAAAAACTTTTGGACAGGTATCCCGCCGAAAAACAGGAACAGGGTCAATTACCTATGGAAATCGGCTTGATGTTGGTGGGGTCTGTGATGGTTTATGCTACTTTATTTGCCGTAGGATTCTGGATATATGGTAATGTGGTTTCAGCATCCATAGCAACCGTCATCGCGATAGTCGGAGGGATAATTATCATTAAGAGCTGGAAAAAAATGAGATAGGTTTGATGACTATTTAGTGAATCGTTTTTTTTAATCAATTTTAAAAATCTCGATGATTTCACAGTCTTTGGCTGGAGAACAAAACTCATTGATACCAATTTCCTTTAGTTTTTAAACTCCAAAGTATTGATCAAATGGATCAAATCCACTTTGATATATTCAATAACCGGAGCCAAAGAATCATTTTTCATAGACGTATTGAAATAGAGCGCACCCCTTAAAAAATTGCTTGTCGAATCAGTCACAAAAAACTGAAACTGTGTCGGAACCTCGCCACTTAATTCCGCCACCACACCGGTATATCCCTTTGGAGTGAGCAAAACTGATTCTTCTATGCCATAAGCTTTGATCTGATGCTTTGCCGTAAGATTGATCGCATCATTCATCACTGTCTTCAAGTCTTTCCCTTTTGTATCCAAAGGTAAATAGGTCAAGTGCACCTTTCCTCCCAAATCCTTGTAATTCAAGTTTATCCAGCTTTTCTCTGCCAAATTAAAAGAATCGGGTTCAACCGAGGCGTTTTTGGAATATTCAAAGGTATAAGGCTTTCCTTCCTCAAGCGAAATAAATCCCCTTTCCGGCAGATCAATTCTATTATATCCTTTTGGTTTAGGTAGAAAATCTCCTCCACATGAATATAGCAAGAAGAGAACAAGCGGTCCAAAGAAAATTCTTTTCATTCTTAACATGGCCCCAAAGTTATCAAATTGGTTTGATTTGAATCTTGGATAATGGATATTTATAGAAACTTTAAAAACACTAATTATGAAAAATGTGAAAAAAAATTTCGCAATTGTAATGGGTATGATGGCATTTTTATTTATTCAGACCATCTCCTATGCGCAAAACAACATGGCTGAGTTTGTGGCCAAGTGGGAAAACGGAAAGCAGTTTACCCTTGAAGTAGTGGATAAAATGCCGGATGATTTACTGGCATACAAGCCACATGAATCTGCCATGAGCTTTACTGATCAAATCGTCCATTTGTCAGCAGCAATGGCAGGAATGAGTCAAAGATTCCTGAACGGTGACAAGCCCAGTTTCGATTTGAGCGCCAAACCAACCTCTAAAGCTGACATCAAAGCATTCGTTGCCAATTGCTATGATTATGTGAAAGCCACAGCCTCAAAATTGTCCGATGCCCAAATGGGAGAATCGGTTGATGTCTTTGGCAACTCGGCCACAAGAAGACAGGCCTTGGCATTGATTGATGACCACACCACGCATCATAGAGGCGCTGCCATTTCTTACATCCGCTCAAATGGTATCGAGCCACCTAGGTTTAGGGCTATGTGAGAAAAATTTTAGATTTTAGAAGGTAGATTTTAGATTTACAAAAACCCGGACATATCTCAGATTTGCCGGGTTTTTTATATTCTAAAATCTGAAATCTAAAATCTAAATTCACCCTCTAACCCACTCCACTTTCTCCCCAACAGGTCTCCTTTTTCCCATTGGCCATCTGTCTGTGGCAGGTTTGGCTACATAGAAGAAACCCATCAGCATGTCCTCTTCTTCCAAACCAAACCAAGGCTTTGCTTCAGGCCAAAATGTTGGTCCGCCTGTTCCCCAATAGGCAGCCAAGCCATGCGCGGAAGCAGTAAGGTACATATTCTGAACAGCCATCGCCACTGCGGCTATTTCTTCCATAACAGGAAGATTGGCTTTCAGATCCCGCTTCATAATGATGGCAATTACATGCGAAGCTTTAAGTGGATTTTCTTTGAGTTTTTGGTAAGTAGGTTCGATAAAATTACCTGTTTTTGTACTTCTTTCTTTGTAAGTTTCAGCCTGAAAATCAGCGAATTTTTTCAACCCCTCCCCTGTAAAAACTTTGAAATTCCAGGGTTCTGTTAATTTGTGCGTTGGTGCCCAATTGGCATTTTCCAACATTTCCTGAATGATGACATCTTCAACAGGATCGTTTTCTTTGAACTGCGCTACGAACATGGATCTACGCCCACGGATGATTTTATTTACTTCTTCGATATTAAAATCAGGTTTTTCCATTTTGGTGATTTTTGATTGATTCTATAAGATTTCTAAATGCGAATTATGAAAAAATGGTTTCCTTTTTTATTCGGCAATGTTCAGTTTTTAGTGATCAGTCGGTAGTATCAGTTGGAAGTGTTCAGTTTTCAGTAGGAACACTATTTCATTGACCGGCACTACAAACTTAAAATATGTAATCCATTCTTGGTAGAAGAATTAAAATTGTAATTTCATACCCAAGATCGAATTGGTGTTTTATTTTTACTAAAATGAATTAGATGAAATGAGAAAACTTGCTAGCATTCAAAGGATCAAATCCCTGGAACCAATCGAAGGAGCAGATGCCATAGAAAAAGCTACTGTCTTGGGTTGGCAATTGGTGGTGAAAAAAGGGGAATATCAGGTGGGAGATTTGGCCGTTTATTGTGAAATAGACAGTTTGTTGCCTGACAGGCCTGAATTCGAATTTTTGAAACCTCGTGGGATGCGTATCAGGACAATCAGGTTAAGAGGACAGGTCTCACAGGGAATTTGTTTTCCACTGACCATTTTACCTGATCACATCACACCTGAGGAAGACTTGGATGTGACCGAAATCCTCGGAATCACCAAATATGAACCACCTATTCCAGCCTATCTCAGCGGAAAAGTAAAAGGTAAGTTTCCTTCCTTTATCCCAAAAACTGATGAGACCAGGGTACAGATCCTGCAAAAAGTCCTGGACAAGTACCAAGGCGTATCCTGCTATGTCAGCGAAAAACTTGATGGCAGTTCAGCTACCTATTTCGTAAAAGACAATGAATTTGGCGTTTGCAGCAGGAATATGGAACTGTATGAAGATGATGAGAACAGCTTTTGGAAGGTAGCCCGGGAATTGAATATAGAGGAAAAGTTAAGGAGTATCAAAAAAAACATTGCCATTCAGGGTGAGTTGATCGGTGAAGGCATTCAGGACAACAAGCTCCGACTTCGGGGACAAACAGTCCGGATTTTCAATGCATTTGATATTGACAGGTTTGAATATTTACCCTATCAGGAATTTTTGGATCTGATGGAAAAATTGGATCTGCCCATTGTGCCGATTATGGAAGCTGACTATAAACTTGAAAATGACATTGAGGCCATTGTCAAAAAAGCCACTGTCAAAAGTCTGATCTGCAAAGATGTATGGGCTGAAGGAATTGTCATCCGTCCACATTTGGAAAAAATGGATCTGCTACTGTCTATTGAAAGTTTCAACACGGGAAGAGTCAGCTTTAAAGCTATTAATCCTGAGTTTTTAATTAAGTATGGGGAGTGATTGTTGAAATCTGTCAAATAAAACTTAAGTCTCTTTCAAGCAAAAAAAAAATAAATTTTCCGAAGTGGTTTTGAAGAATGTTGAATTCTGACAACTTCAATCAAAATTCTTTGATAATTTCTTTCACTTCGTTATGACTCACTGATTTTCCTCCATCCAACTGTTCCAAGCCATTTTCAATTTTTTCGATCAATATCAATCGCTCAATCAACTCCTCCAAATCGAATTCTTGAGGGAGCTCGTTCACGGTGTCCAATACTTTTTGCTTTTTCATAATTGAAATTCTAGTCGAGTTTCATAAAAATAATAAATTCTATCTCCAATCAGTTCACCCCAATACATTTTTAAATCGGTTGAAGAAAAATTAGCTCTCAAAACCTACCTCCCCATAAAACCCCTGATATCCTCTACCAACTTCTCAAAATCCGGTCTATGATTGTACATCATATGTCCGCCTTCATAATAAAACATTTGCACCCTTTCCATCGGAATGTCATGCCGGGCAAAAGTATATTCAGCATCCAAAAAGGGAGTAATCAGATCATAATAGCCATTGGCGACCATAATCTTTAAGTCCTTGTTTCTCCTCATGGATTCCCCCAAACCTCGGGCGACATTCACATAGGATGGTTCCCAACCTGCCCCATCAGGTACCGGTTTCCAGTTCC
Organism: Aquiflexum lacus; assembly: GCF_015476655.1. GTDB lineage: Bacteria > Bacteroidota > Bacteroidia > Cytophagales > Cyclobacteriaceae > Aquiflexum > Aquiflexum lacus. Next base: position 44,033 of record NZ_JABFHF010000005.1, on the reverse strand, counting down.
ACTTTCCATAAATCTTATTATTGGAAGTCAGGTAGGGCCTATCCATTTTTACTTTCAAAGTCCTCGCAAAATAATCCTGTAACGATGCGGTATAGGCTGCATCTATCGCATAACTCGATGCATCCCCCAAAGTCGGCCTATCTGCGGCCTGATCTCCTTCTACTCCCAAATACCTACTGTCTAAGGTCCCAATGGTTTTACCTTCTTTTCTTAACAGTTCTTTTTTAAATCTAGAGGTCAGAATGCGATTATCAGACAAAAGTACATATTGAGAATCCAGACCCAGAAAATAGGCGATTTTTTCTGCGATCTTCTTCTTTTCCTCTGTGGATAACTGATTCCCTTTATACAAAGCGGCCAAATAATCATTGTAAGCAAACTCCCTCGCTTCCTGCACAAAATCCTTTAAATCTTTGCCCTGTCCGGCTTTACCATGGTACCAAGCAGTAGCTGCCATGGTTGGAAAGTAGGTGAAATAGGAAGCGATGTTGTCATGCGCTGAAGTCGAGCCTTGGTAATCCAAAGCCTGTGAAATCAATATCAATCCGTTCAAAGCCATGGTTTGTCCACCGCCTTCCAATGCAGCGGTAACTGCCCCCGCCCTCGTGGTACCAAAGCTTTCTCCAGCAATATATTTGGGTGATTGCCAGCGCTGATGTTGAGTTATCCACATTCTCATAAATTGGGCAATGGAGTTGGCATCTTCTTTTAAACCCCAAAAATCTTCAACTTTACCCTTACCAATTACTTGACTATAACCTGTCCCAACGGGGTCTATAAAGACCAAATCCGTGATGTCCAACAAGGCCAAATCATTGTTGATAACTTTATAAGGGGCACCACCATCGTCTTCTTTCGCATCTGAATCTACCTGAACCACTCTTGGGCCAAAAACTCCCATATGCAACCAAACCGAGGCGGAACCCGGGCCACCATTGAATATAAAAGTTACCGGCCTTTTGAAAGCATCGGGTTCTTCTTTGATATAGGCTGTGGACCAAATGGCGGCAGTTGGTTCACCATCGCTGTTTTTCAGATAAGTCTCCCCTGCAATCGCTTTATAGCTGATACTTTTCCCATGAAAGGTCCCCTGATGGCTAGTTTCAAAAACCACAGGATCCGGGATCGGTTTTTCACTTTCCTGAGCAAAAACCGAAGTATAACAAACGAACAGTATTAGGCTAAAACAGATTGATTTCATGATGCTTATTTTTTACAACTTAAATTTAAACTTAACAAACATGGTCCTTTAAAATTATTCCATCGTGCTTGAATCACAAGAAATTTTTGGAACCACAAAAGAAAGAAAAGTGAACAAAAGAAATTGATAAACTTTTGTCTTCTTTTGCCACTTTTGAGGTTCTTAAATCAATTCCGAAAATGGTCCAATTTCTTTTGGATTTATAATTAATGTTGATTTCCGACAGTTACAATACCTCCGCTTCTGCTTCAATCTCCACCAAATACCCCTCACCTACCAATTTTGCCTCAACCAATGTATTAGCAGGTTGAATATGGGCAAAGCGCTGTCCGTGGGCACGGGCAACAGGTTCCCAATCCTTGATGTTGTTAACAAATATCCTCGTCCGAATGACATCCTCCATTTTACCTCCCAAAGAAATAATAGCTGCCTCGATCTTATCGAACACAAAATGGGCTTGAGCAGCTGCATCTGTTCCTCCGATCATTTTGGAACCATGAGTTGCGGTGGTCCCCGATACAGAAATCCTGTTTCCTCTTCTTGTTGCACGGCTGTAACCGGCCATACCTTCCCAAACCGTCCCGCTGAATACTTGTAAACTTCCATGAGCTCCATTCTTAACCTTATATGGTTTGGGAAGCTCTTCCAGGTGATGACTAAGGTCCCCCGATGCAGTCAAAAAAGGAGGCTTCCGGTATTCATCGCCACAGTCACCTGGAACAGGAAATAATTGGGATTGTGCATTGTGGATAACTGACTTATCCACATCGTCCAATTCAAATGAAAACAATTGCTTAGTGTCCTCAATATGAATACTTTGACCCAATCTTGCTCCGATAATTACACCCCCAACATAATCTTGTTCCATGATGTACTTGGTAGCCACATTGGCAATAGAGACTTGATGCTTTTTTGCCACTTTATCCACATTTTCCAGCAGGTGCTGAAACATTTCCCAACCTCTGGCTACATCTATAAATCTTTTGTATTTCATCTGTGACCAAGTAGCGCCACTTTCAATAGAAGGTTCTGCTTTTCCCAACCATTTGTCTGATAAGAACCCGCCTGCCAAAGTCCCAAAAGCCAAAATCTTCACCCCATATTCTTTACAGACTTGGGCCATTTCCCCTGAAGCCCTTTGGTCAATCAAAGAATGACAGACTTGATTGGAAACCACAGGAATGCCACTGGCACATACTACTCTGAGATGTGCAGCATCAAAATTCGTCAGCCCAATATGCTTGATAAGCCCTTCTTCTTTCAATTCGGCAAGCCAAAAAAGCTGATCCAACCAAGTGGCATCCGGATAAGACCAAGCATGAAACTGCAACAAATCAATTTTTTCAACCTTTAGTCTATCCAAGGATAATTGAATGGCCTCCCGGGTTGCTTCTTTGCTTGATTTTCCTGGTTTCGGTACCCATTTGGTCAGGAGCTGTGCTTTTTTGCCTAAAGGATGACGGTTAAAAAATGTGCCTGCTATAATTTCCGCCGATCCATAATGGTCTGCCATATCAAAAGTAGTCAATCCGGCTTCCACATATGGCGCCATTTCCAACGATGTGATATTCGGATCAAGCATGTTCCCGTCTTTCTCCATATCCGCAATCTGCCAAAGTCCGGTCAGTACTTTTGAGATTCTAAGGTCTAGGGCTAGTTCAGTGTATAAATTAGTCATAGGTAGTTTTTAAATTTCGCATTTATAGAAAGGAAATGTCATCAAGAAAGGTAGCAGACCTCTCCTGAAGTCGAGGTGACAAGGCAAAGTTTTTTATAGACTAGAATGTTTTTTGTAGTTCAAAAGCATCCATTTATAAATTCGTCATAGGTGTTTTATCAAGGCAATCTGGAAAAAAGCGATTTGACATCAATCCCCTTTTTCTTCATTTGGGTAAATTTAAAATAGAATATCATGGATGCAATAGCCATGACGATCAACCAAATCGGCGTGGAGTGAAAATACCAAGCGGCTGCTTCGGTATTCAGGTCTTTCCAAGTGTGGATAACTAGAAAAAAGGTTAAAACAAATGTTCCAAGCCACCCAATAGCTTTTCTCAATGACTGATTTTTCACCAAAGTGATTTTGCTGGATAGGCTTGGGTTGATTTTATCTATGCTCAGCAAAGTTATGCACATTAGGAGAAAATTGACCATCATAGAAGTTACCATGATGTCAATTCCCAAAAAGAAATCACCGGCAAAATGACTGCCCAAAATCCCCACACTTGCCATGGCCCCACTCAGTATAATTGCCGAATATGGTGTGTGAAAAGAAGGGTGGATTTTTGTAATTGTTTTTGGGAAAATGCCATCTTCGGCCCAGGCAAACATCAATCTTGAAACCGAAAGCAACATGGCAGGCAAATCGTTGATCAATGCGATGGCTGCTCCTGCAACAATGGCAACAGTCAAACCCGGAGGAAGCAAATAACTCATCATCCCCGGAGCGGTGATGTCTTTTTTAAGTGATTCTTCTGCTATAAAATTCCAAGGAACTGCCTGGTAAACAGCCCCTGTAAACAACATATAATATCCGCCCACTATCAAGATAGTCAATCCTATAGCTAAGGGAATTTTCTTTGTCGGGTTCTTTGCCTCTCCACCAGCTTGGGCAATACTGTCAAAACCAATGAAACTTGCAAAAAGAATAGCTGAAGCTGAAAGGAAGTTGGAAAGTTGGAAGTCGGAAGTTGGAAAGTTGGAAACAATAGAGCCTTCTCTTTCCAATATGGCTGAAAAGAAATCTTCATGCGTAAAACTGAATCCTGCTACAATCACTATCCCACCAAGCAAAAACATCAGGATCATCAAAGGAATGACCGTCTTTTCATACAATTTTGCTCCCCTGATATTGACATAAACAAAAATCCAAACCAGCAATAGCGCAAGACTTACCCGCACAAGGCCTGAATCCAAGATGATGGCAAGGCCTTCAAAAGATAGTGCTGTTGCAATGTCCCTGAAAAACGGAATCGTTACATAAGCCACCACCCCTATGACAATGGACAAACCAAACCATTGGGAAAAACTGGCCACAAAACCCAAATAGGGGTTTAATCCCCTACTGGCATAAATGTAGCTTCCACCAGCCCGAGGCATTGCGGTGGCTAAGATTGCATAAGCCATCGCGGCCAACAAAGCCGGAATGGCAGCAAAAATAAACGCATACAAAACATAGGGACCAATTCCGGGAACATGTCTTTGGATCATAAAAGGGACCACATTGATCGATGCCCCCAACATGGAACAGACCCCTGTAGCTACCAAGCCCATCAATCCCAATTGTCGGGTAAGTGCGGGGTTGCTCATGGAAATAAGAATATATGCATCACTACAAAATCGAAAACAAACACTAGTTAAAAGCAAATTAAGCTTTTCTTGAGCGAATCTTAAGACTATAAATTGAATTTTGTAGCATCACCCTACAGAATATTTTCCAAGATGTAGGCAATCACCTTTTTGATGCTTTCATTTCTTCTATCCTATGTTTTTTTTTGCATAGAGGTTTGGAAATTTTTTCAGCGGAAGAAATGAAGGAAGGTTTAGAGAAATATCCCTTGTGGTGAATACGAGAGAAAAAGGATTGAAATTTTGACCTCCCTATTCTAGAAGCAGACACTTTAATAAAACATCTCTAAAGGCTTTTATTGAGACAAGGTTTCTGTCTCGAATGTCCAGTCCTTTTCCGTTTTGTATTTTTTGTGAAAATTTGGCGATTTAATTCCCGCATAAATCATTCCTGCAGCAGGTATAAACAAAAAAAAGCCGGCTGGATTACCAAAAACACCGATAATTGCCCCAAAACCTGCCGTAATTGCTCCACCATAGACAAGCAAGCCGGTGGTAAGCGTAGAAGTTAAAAGCGTATTGCGCTTCAAATATTGAATATCGGCTATATCGAGCGTTTTATTATCAATGATAAGCGTATTATTTGAAATGCTAAATCGGCCGGAATACTTTTCCCCGTCAGTTGTTTCCACCAGTATTCTCTTATTTTCTTTAATGAGAAACTCCTTTTGGGTAGTCTGATTTGTTATTCTAATGGCTTGTTGGTCTTGGGCAGATAGACTATGGACAAAAAATAAGCAAAGCATTAAAACAGTTAATTTTTTCATCATTGTGGTTATATAATCCGACGCAATATAATCCTGCAATAGGCAAACCGAACACCTACCGTATTATCTTTATGTTAAAGATTAAATTCGCCTCTACATTACCTGACCCATGAAAAATGGTAGTGTTTAAACGGTCTTGGAAAATCCAATCTTCTCTTTTTTCCAAATGGTTACACAAATTGCTTCGAATTGGGAGATAGAATTTTAATGGGTTGAACTTGTTAAAATTGGGATTTCAATTCCCGGATCAAAATAGGGCAGAGTTGGAAACTCCACCCATTCAAACGCATTTTTTACACCCAGACGGGGGATAGAAGTTTAGAATTTTTTTAGCGGAAGAAAGGAATCAAGAATAATAAAATTATTCACTACCGAGAGCTCCAGAGAAAATGGAAAAAAACACAAAATCATTAATTACTTTTATAATATACATTATAAACATATATTTTTATTTATGTGATTTTTCTGAGAATTTTGATCGAACCAAATCAAAACCTTCATATGAAAAAAATCACAGTAGCCAAAGGCGATGGAATTGGACCTGAAATAATGGATGCCACCCTGGAAATTATCTTAGCAGCAGGGGCCAAAATTGAAATTGAAGAGATCGAGGTAGGAGAGAAAGTTTACCTGTCGGGCAATACCTCGGGAATAGCAAATTCCTCATGGGATATCATCAGGAGAAACAAGATTTTTTTGAAGGCTCCGATTACCACGCCTCAAGGTGGCGGATATAAAAGTCTGAATGTCACTACAAGAAAATTTTTGGGACTCTATTCCAATGTAAGACCTTGCAGAAGTTTGCATCCTTTTGTGTCTACCAAGCACCCTGTCATGGATGTGGTGATCGTCAGGGAAAATGAGGAAGACCTGTATGCAGGGATCGAGCATCAGCAAACAGATGAGGTAATACAGTGCCTCAAACTCATCAGTCGTCCGGGTTGTGAAAAAATTGTAAGGTATGCCTTTGAATATGCCAAACAACAGAACAGGAAAAAAGTGACCTGCTTCACCAAAGACAATATCATGAAGCAGACTGATGGGCTTTTTCATAAAGTTTTTGATGAAATCGCTAAAGAATATCCTGAAATAGAAAACGAACATTGGATCATTGATATCGGTGCGGCCAAGTTGGCGGATAGCCCGGAAGCATTTGACGTATTGGTCATGCCCAACCTCTATGGGGATGTTTTGTCTGATGTAGCAGCACAGATCACAGGTTCGGTAGGATTGGCAGGATCGGCAAATATCGGAGAGGAATGTGCCATGTTTGAAGCGATTCATGGTTCAGCCCCGCGCAGGGCCGGCCAAAACATTGCAAATCCCTCGGGACTTCTTCAAGGGGCTATTATGATGCTAAACCATATAGGGCAGTCAGATGTAGCCGAAAAAGTACAAAATGCCTGGCTCAAAACCATAGAGGACGGAATCCATACCTATGATGTTTTTAAAGAAGGAGTAAGCAAAGAGAAAGTTGGAACCAAGGAATTTGCTGCGGCAGTGATTGACAGATTGGGTCAGAAACCAGAGGTTTTTCCGGCAGTTCACTATGACAAAAACATTCCCATGGTCTTACCAAAGTACAAGAAAAAACAACCGGCCAAAAAAGAATTGGTAGGAGTTGATGTATTTGTCCACTAGAATGGGACGAGTGCGGAAGAGATTGCAGGCATTGTCCAGAAAATGAATTTCTCAGACATCAAACTCTCCATGATTACCAATAGGGGAATCAAAGTTTGGCCGGAAGGATTTGAAGAAACATTCTGCACAGACCATTGGAGATGTAGATTCAAACCAAAAGAGGGTGGATCTTTTTCCAAAGCCGATATTATCGAGCTATTGACAAGGGCTTCCCAATTAGACATCGATGTCATCAAAACAGAAAACCTATATTTCTTTGACGGCGTACAAGGTTTCTCTTTGGGGCAAGGTCAATAATCAAATCTCATAAACCATAATTGCAACCTACTATAAGAGGGTGGAAAGCATCCACCTCTTTTAGTAGGTTGAAAAACCATTCCACTCAGATAGCCTTACACTTTTTAATTGAATAAACCTGGTAGCTGAAGCGAGTGGTTTTTATGATTTTTTTAAGTGCTTTGAAATAATAGTACCACATCTTAAAAAAAATAACTGTTGGACATTCAACATATATGACTTTTTCAATCCAAATTAATTCCTTATTTTTCGAACTGTTTTATTTAGCAAAAATGAGTTTGGTTGACGGATTTGCTCCGTTTGACATCAATCTGTCCCTATGAAAGTATCAGCAGAACAGCCATTTGAGATTATCTATTCTTTATTCAGCCATGAATTCCTGGGATTGCTTTTTGAATCCTTTGTAGTACAGTTGGATGAAAAAGGAAGGCTGTCCTATGCCCATCAAAATATTTCCCATGTAAACGCCCCTGAGTTCGCCTCCGGTTTGGATGAAACCGATTTCCAGCTGATCCGATGGATGGATGAAATGCAGCAGGATGCAGTAGTCAAAAAATTTAATATCAAAAAACTCAAACCAAAAGAATACCTCCGGAAAATCTATGATGAAAATACGGGAAACAAAGAATTCCAGCAGTTAATTGAATTGAAACTAGAGGCCCTCCGTGCCAAAATTCTCGATAAAATGAGTGGGAAACGTTTTTTCGAAATGGGGAATGATGGAAATCCCATTTGGAGGGAAATCGAAATCATGCCTGAAAAAGCATCCGTTCTATTTCATTTTAGAAGAAATGAAGAAAATACCCATTATTTCCCTACCATCAAATATCAGGGAGAACGATTAGAATGGCAGTATAAAAACGGTTTTTTGATCTGCCACGAACCTGCATGGCTTGTTGTGAATTATCAATTGTACAGCTTTGAAAAAGGAGTCGATGGAAAAAAACTAAAGCCTTTTCTAAACAAAAAATTCATCGTCATTCCTCGGAAAGTGGAAAAACAATACTATGAAAAATTTGTAACCCAATTGGTTTCTTCTTTTGATGTATATGCGAAAGGCTTTGACATCAAAGTGGAAAGATCAAAACCAAATCCTGTACTCAGTCTGAGTGACCTTCCGTCCAATCCCAAAGTAGATCTGTTTGGTAATAACCTCGAAAATGAAGAGGAAGAAGATAAGATAGTATTTGATCTTCAGTTCCAATACGGGGAATATGCCTTTAGGGCAGAGGATAAAACTGCCAACAATGTAGAATTGGAACAAATTGAAGACAATTATATTTTTCACAAAGTAATTCGAGACCTTGATAAAGAAAAATCTTACGGAGATTATTTGAAAGATATGGGTTTGCCTGTGAGAACAGCACGGTATTCCTTAGCCAAATCAAAAGCGTTCGATTGGATAAATACCCATAAAGAATCAATGGAAAATATGGGTATCCGAATACAGCAGGGGACCAATATGAAGGGCAAACGATACTTTATAGGACGTGCGCACATTTCGGTAGAGGTTAAGGAAAACATTGACTGGTTTGATGTACATGCAATCATTCAGTTTGGACCTTATAAGATCCCGTTCCAAAAAATCAGAAAAATGTTGCTTTTGGGTAAAACCGAATTTGAATTGCCCAACGGTGAAATCGCCGTAATTCCGGATTCATGGTTTGTCAATTACTCTGAGATTTTTGCATTTTTGGAAGATCAGGAAAAAGAAAATGAAGAACATGTCCTGGTACTCAAAAAGCACCATATTGCTTTGGCACAAGAACTTCAAAACGGAAACCTTGTCCAACTGACCCTTAGTAGAAAACTGGAAAAACTCAGGGATTTTTCAAGTATTGAAGATTATGAATTGCCAGTTACTTTCAAGGGCACTCTTCGACCTTATCAAAAAGCAGGTTATAATTGGTTGAGATTTTTGAGTGAATACCGGTTTGGGGGATGTCTCGCTGATGATATGGGATTGGGGAAAACTGTTCAGACCTTGGCATTATTGGCTCATGAAAAAGAGACAAATCCAGAAGCCACTTCGCTATTGGTCATGCCTACTTCCCTTATCTACAACTGGGAATTGGAAGCCAGAAAATTCACTCCAAAACTTAAAATCCTAACCTATACCGGAACACAGAGGCTTAAAGACAATACACAATTTGCCAAATATGATCTTGTTTTGAGCTCCTATGGCATTACAAGAATGGATGTGGATATCTTAAAAGATTTCTATTTCAATTATATTATATTAGATGAATCCCAAGCCATTAAAAACCCGGGAAGCATCATTGCGAAAGCCGTGAATGAACTCAATTGCCGTCATCGTCTGATTTTGACAGGTACACCTGTTGAAAACGGAACCATGGATTTGTGGTCACAGATGAATTTCATCAACCGGGGGCTATTGGGAAATCAGAACATGTTTAAAAAACAGTTCTTACTACCTATAGAAAAAAAGAATGATATGGACAAAGCCATTAAGCTGAATGCCATGATCAAGCCCTTCATTCTGCGAAGGTTAAAGTCCCAAGTTGCAACTGACCTTCCTGAAAAAGTAGTCAATATCAAATACTCAACCATGACCTCTGATCAGGAAAAGGCCTATGAAGAGGTGAAAGGTTATTACAGAGAGAAAATAGTAAAAGATTTGGGTGTTCCCGGGATGAAAAATCAGCAGTTTATGCTGTTAAGAGGACTGACCCAATTGCGACAAATTGCCAATCACCCCAAGTTGACTGACAAGGAATATGAAGGAGATTCAGGCAAGCTCGAAGATGTTATCCACATGTTGCATGCCACTGCAAGTGAAGGACACAAGGTATTGGTCTTCAGTCAATTTGTCCGTCATTTGGCTATTGTAAAAGAATATCTCGATCAGGAAAACATGAAATATGCTTATCTTGACGGGACCACCAAAGACAGACAAAAGCAGGTCACTACTTTTCAGGAAAATGATGAAGTAAAGATTTTCCTGATTTCCCTAAAAGCAGGCGGTGTTGGCCTCAATCTGACCAAAGCCGAATATGTCTTTTTGCTGGATCCTTGGTGGAATCCTGCCGTGGAAGCCCAAGCCATAGACAGGGCCCACCGAATCGGTCAGGAAAACAAAGTCATCATCTATAAATTCATCACCAAGGATACTGTTGAAGAAAAAATCATGGCACTTCAGCAAAGAAAAATGGCCTTGGCCGGAGAGCTCATCAGTACCGAGGAAAGCTTTATGAAGACCTTGGACAAAGAAGATATAGAAGCATTGTTAACCTAATATTTTTAAAAAATGAAAAAAGCAATTTTGATGATCCGTTGCAAGGATCAAAAAGGTATTGTGGCAGCAGTATCGGAATTCCTATTTTCTTATCATGGCAATATTTTGGAAATTGACCAGCATGTGGATGAGGAAATCGGGATGTTTTTTATGAGGGCTGCATGGGAATTGGACAGCTTTGCCCTAAAGAAAGAGGAAATAGAACCTATTTTCGAGGCTAAAGTAGCCAAGATGTTTGAAATGGAATTTGAACTCTATTTCAATTTCAGAAAACCAAGGATGGCCATCATGGTTTCCAAGTTGTCCCATTGTCTGATCGATATTTTGAGCAAATTCTATTCTGCACAGTTTGAGGTCGAGATACCTTTGGTCATTTCAAATCATCCTGACCATAAGAAAGTCGTAGAGGCATTTGGTATTCCATTTTATTACCTTCCCATGGACAAGTCCAATAAAGATCTGGTTGAAGAGAGACAATTGGAATTGCTCAATGAATTCAGGGTAGATTTTGTGGTATTGGCCCGATACATGCAGATTCTCAGTGGTGATTTTATCCGTAATTATCCCAACAAAATCATCAATATCCATCACTCTTTCCTTCCCGCCTTTGTAGGTGCTAAACCCTATCATGCCGCCTATGAAAGAGGTGTCAAAATCATAGGGGCCACTGCCCATTATGTCACAGAAGAATTGGATGCAGGACCTATCATTGAACAGGATATCGCCAGAGTACGGCACCATAACTTACCTTCGGATTTGGTCCAAATAGGTCAGGATGTGGAAAAAGTGGTATTGTCAAAAGCCATCAAATACCATCTGGAAAGGAAGGTGCTGGCTTATGGAAACAAAACTGTGATATTTTATTGATTCATCCCAATGATCAGCTAAATATCCAGAATCGCCTTCAGCCTCCACAACAGCTCTTCCGATTGATCCGCTCCGATTTTGCCAAGGCGCTGAAGCAACCGTTGATTATCCAAAGCCCGGATTTGGTCGATTAATACTTCCGAATCCTGTTCCAGTCCTGTTCCGACGGTATCGAGTTTCACCCGCAGCACATTCTTTTCTTCCGAAAGCTGACTTGTGATGGGGCAGGCGAGCGTTGAGGGATGCCCGACCTTGTTCAGTAGATCTGATTGGATGATAACAACAGGTCGGATTTTTCCAGGTTCAGTTCCTTTTGAAGGATTTAGGTTGGCAAGCCAAATGTCAAATTGCGCCTTCATCGATCAACTTATCCATTTCCTTATTGACCAACATCGATGAGTTTTTGACCATCTTTGATGCGATTGCAAAGTCCTTCGCAAGTTTTTTGCGTTTTTGGACTCGGTTGTAAAACCTTAGCGCCTCATTGATATACCTATTTCGCGGAATCCCATTTTCCGACACAATCTTTTCGGTCTCCTCGAAGATCCCTTCATCCAATTTTAGTGAAAGTGTTTTCATATTACTGTTCGTATTACCAAAAGTATATACCAATATACGTGAAAAAAGTTTAATTGGGACAAGCTTTCTATACTGGTGTTTCGCTTTTAGATGTAGAATAGTGGTGCGGTGTTGACTGCATAAATTATAATATTCAATGAATCCCAACTTGTATATACAAGTTGGGATTCTTATTTTTGGTAATGGAAACCTTCAAATACAGGGAATTACAACAGCTGCTCAAATCACAGATCATCCAAGGCGTTTATAAGGAAGGGGATTTACTTCCATCTGAAAATGTGCTATCGTCCGAACATGACATGACCAGGGCCACCGTCAGACAGGCGCTTCAAAAAATGGAAGATGATGGCTATATCATCAAAAGAAAGGGCAAAGGCAGCATTGTTAATCTTAAGAAAAAACGTTTGGGGCTTTTGTCCTTCAAAGGTTTTTCTGAGGTAATCAGCCATACGGATGACAAAGTCAACAATCAGATTTTGGAAGGGCCTGTTCTTCAAAATTGGTCGGATGATTTTTTCTATACCCTTTCAGAAGCAGAATCGAAAGTCGGTTGCTATTTCCTGCATCGGCTTAGACTGATCAATCAATCACCCATTATGTTGGAGTATACCTATATACCGAATATGAACCTTCCAAAATTTGCAGAAGCGAAACTTGTCAATGATTCTTTGTTCACTACTCTTGCTTTGAATTTTGATATCGAAATCATTTCAATGGATCAGGAAGTAAGGGCAGTCAAGGCTGACGAAGAATTGGCAGCTTTTCTCGAAACCGAGATAGGAGAACCCATCCTTCATACTTACCGAAAATATGGGACTTCACGAAAGGATTTTTTTATTTACAGTTCCTTGTTTTTCAATACCGATTCCTATGTTATCGGGAGTTATTTTCAATAGAAATATTCAAAAATTTAATAATCGAAATTATGCTAAAAGAAGTCAAAGAGCTCGCCAAAATGATTGATCATAGCCTCTTGCATCCCACAATGACAGACAAAGACCTGAAAGAAGGATGTGAATTGGCTAAACATTATGATGTAGCATCAGTCTGCATCAAACCCTATGCCGTCAAGGATGCCATCAAGTGGTTGAAAGGTTCGGATGTGATGGTGTGCACCGTGATTGGATTTCCCCATGGCAATAGCAGTACAGAAGTAAAAGTCTACGAAACCGAAAAGGCTTGTCAAGAAGGTGCTGTAGAAATCGATATGGTGGTCAACATAGGGAAAGTCTTACAAGAGGATTGGGATTATGTAAGCAAGGAAATTGAAGCCATAGTAGCAATTACCAAAAAACATAAAGCAGCCTTAAAGGTGATTTTTGAGAATGACTACTTGACCGAAGACAAACACAAAATCAAACTCTGTGAAATCTGTAGCGCGGCCAAAGTAGAGTTTGTCAAGACCTCCACAGGTTACGGTTTTATCAAAGGAAGCGATGGTAAATACAGTTATGAAGGAGCTACCGAACATGACTTGAAATTGATGCGAAAACACAGCGCTCCGGAAGTACAGATCAAAGCTGCCGGTGGGGTAAGGACTTTGGAGGATTTGCTCAAAGTAAAATCCTGGGGAGTCACTAGAATCGGGGCAACCGCTACTGCTACGATTCTGGAAGATGCCAAAAAGAAATATGGCGGAGAATCCGGTGATAAGCCTGAATTCAAAGAAAGTGTAGGCTATTAATCGATTTTTTATGGCTTCCAAAAACGCAAATGATCGATTAGGGAAACTGGCCAAAAAACTTGATAACCTTAAACTTGACCAATCCATCATGATTGGATTTGATGGGTATGTGGATAGCTTGTATGGAGTTATCCACAAAAAATCCGGTGCAGAGAAGCAATTTTTCAAGGACATATCAAGATTTGCAGACCATATCAAAGGCCTTTCCGGAAAAAGTGGACAAGTAGAATTGTCACTCAAAGAGCTCAAAATAGGCGGTAACGCACCCATCATGTCACAAGCCATGGGTGCCCTCGGTTTTCAGGTCCATTGTTTGGGCACTTTGGGTTTTCCGAAGATTTATCCTGTATTCGAGGATTTGCACTCCAATATTCAAGTTCACAGTTTGGAAAATCCCGGACAATCAGATGCATTTGAGTTTCAGGATGGCAAGTTGATATTTTCTGATTGTGGATCTTTTGATGATTTTAATTGGGAAAAAGTCAAGGAAAGAATAGGTCTTGATGACCTAAATAAAATTTATCTTGACAGTCAGTTGGTCGCTGCAGTAGATTGGGTCAATCTTCCACATGCCTCTGATATTTGGCTAGGATTATTTGATGAAATAGTAAAGCCAAATGGATCTCTTGGCAAGAAATTCTTCTTCGACTTGTGCGATCCCTCCAGAAAATCCAATGAGGAGATCAGGGAAGTCCTACAGATTATTTCCAGGTATAGTGAATTTGGAGAAGTGACTCTCGGTCTAAATGAAAACGAAACGAATATCGTCTTTGAGGCTTTGGAAAATCCAGGTAATAAAGATTCTTCAACGGAAGAAAAAGCCGAAGCCATATTTGACAACATGACAATCGCTTGTATGTTGATTCATCCTGTCAACAGGAGTTTTGCAGTAACTCACAAAGGGTTGGTTCAAGTTGAAGGTAAATTAGTCGCAGAACCCAAGATTCTCACAGGAGGCGGAGACAATTTCAATGCAGGTTATGCCTTGGCCTGCTTATTGGATTTGGAAATGGAGGAGAGGCTTTTGCTGGGTATGAGCTGTTCAGGGGCCTATATCCAAAATGGAAAGAGCCCTGATTTAAGCGAATTAAGCCAATATCTGGAATCGTGGATGGAACGCGGATGACGCTGATTGGGCTGATGGTCGCTGATTTTTTTTAAGAATTTTTGGAACAGGATCACGTGAGTATTACTTTAGAAGGAGCGCTTATTATAGCAGAATTAAATCAGTGTAAATCTGCTAAATCTGCGTCATCAGCGTTCTATTTAATAAAGCCTATGAACTACGATAATTTCAAACACAAAGACCTAACCGAAAAAATAATCAAAGCTTTTTATAAGATTTACAATACCCTTGGATTTGGGTTTCTGGAGAAGGTCTATGAGAATGCAATGTTTATAGAATTGAGGAATATGGGTTTGTTTGTAGAAAAGCAAAGAAGGGTGAAGGTGTTTTATGAAGGTAATTTGGTAGGTGATTATTGTGCTGATTTGGCCGTTGAAGAAAAAGTAATAGTTGAATTAAAAGCTGCTGAAGCACTTTGTGAAGACCATTAGTTTCAATTAATCAATTATCTTAAGGCAACTGAGATCGAAGTAGGTCTATTACTCAATTTCGGAAAAAAGCCAGAGTTCAAAAGAAAAATATTTACCAATGAACGATAGAACGCAGATGACGCAGATTAGGCTGATAATCACAGATAAAAATCTGTGTAAATCAGTAAGATCAGCGCCATCAGCGTTCCATTTAATACTTAAATATATCCCCTATGCTTAACCTTGGATTTGTAAGTGCCATTCTTGCCGAAAATTCTTTTGAAGAAGTCATTGACTTTGCTGCCGCCAACCAATTTGAATGTGTAGAAATCATGTGTTGGCCCAAGGGCAAAGCTGAAAGAAGGTACGCAGGCATCACCCACATTGATGTGGATAACTTGGATAAAGGCAAGATTGCCTATATCCAGGAATATGTTGGAAACAGAGGCATTTCTATCTCAGGACTTGGCTATTATCCCAATCCTTTGGATGCCGATCAGGAAAAAAGCGACTACTATTTTGCCCATATCAAAAAGGTCATCCAAGCAGCAAGCAAAATGGGGCTTGGAGTTGTCAACACTTTTATAGGTGCTGACCATACCAAAAGCATTTCAGAAAACCTGAAAACCTTTGCCAAAAAATGGCCTGCCATCATCAAGTTTGCCGAGGATCATAACATCAAAATAGCCATCGAAAACTGCCCCATGTATTTTACTGCCGATGAATGGCCAAGCGGAAAAAACCTGGCGCATACACCTGCCATTTGGGATGAAATGTTTTCCATTATTCCTTCTGACAACTTTGGCTTGAATTACGATCCCTCCCATTTGGTTTGGCAACAGATGGACGAGATTCAACCTATCTACGATTACAAAGACAAACTTTTCCACATCCACCTCAAGGACGCCAAAGTTTATCGCAATAAACTTAACCATGTAGGAACTATGGCCCATCCATTGGAATACCATTCTCCAAAATTGCCAGGATTGGGTGATGTGAATTGGAGGGATTTCTTTTCTGCTTTGACTTCGGTTGGATACAGAGGACCGGTCTGTATTGAAGTAGAAGATAAAGCTTATGAAAAAACGGAAGAAGATAAATTCAAGGCTATTCTGACCAGTAGGAATTATTTAAGGCAGTTTTTGGGGTAGGCTTATTGATTCAGGGAAATGAGTGAAAACACTCACATTGGCGATGTAGTTTTCGGGAAAAGTCAAAGGAAAGTGTAAACCTTGAGAGGTCATCTCGAACCGGGGCCACAACTAGTTGCCTCCTGAATCGATGCTATTTCTTATTGGGAAATGTACCCGAAAAAGAAACACCAACTGAATTTCCAGAGAAAACTTCTCCCTGCTGATCCTTGTAGCTCATGGGTGTATAAGTCAAGGCAACCCATTTGTATCCAAATTCAAATCGAGGGTTAGTCGTACTTGTATAAGATACATCAGGGAAAACGCCATCACCTCTTAATTTAGGATTCAAATGAGTGGTAATACCAACCCCAAACCTGAAGTCATTATTTATTTTCCAAAATGGGGTCAAGTGAACAGGGAACCTCAAAAACATAATGTTTGCATCATCTGCTGCTGTAGGAGTCCACTTTAAACTTATGGCAGAGCGAACCATAAACTGCTTTAAGTTGGCAAATTGCAATTCTCCGCCAAAGCCCAAGTTGATACCTTGGCCAGCCCGCATCGTTTGATCACCACCATTGGTGAAGAATACTTGCAAGATTTCATCACCACCCCAATCAAAACCTACATCAATTAAAAATTTAGCGGTAACTGGTTTCTCAGCGTTTTGTGAGAATACCTGTGTTACACTAAATAATAGGGCAAAAGACAACGTAAGAAATACTTTTTTCATCTGTTTATTTTTTGTTTTTTAAAGGTTGATAGGTTTTGAAAACTTAACTCGATTTTAGGAAATGGGGTACACAAATAATTTTGCAAATCAACATGATGAGAGGGGATGTTGGGTTGCCATTGGTGCTAATAAATTAAGAGGTTAAACTTGAAATTAGCTTACAAAAATCAGGACAAATAGATAAAGAATTTTCTTCATAAATCTCGGATGATTTTATCGAAATCTAGATAGAAATCTAATCATTTTCAATAGCATATTCGTGAATTTTTCGTTAATAAAAGGATTCGAATTTCTCTCAATTAACCAATATTCTCGCTGAACTGATAAATACAATGCAACTCTGACAAGTAGTAATTATTTAAGGCAGTTTTTGGGGTAAGCATATTGACTCATGGAAATAAGTGGAGAGGCTCAAATTGGGGTTAGGATAAGCATCATGAAAGTGAAAAACGTTAAGGATGTGAGTGGAGACACTCACATGGGCGTTGATTAAGTAAGAACTATCTTTTTTTAACATGATATGCTCATTGCTAGGTTTCATTGAAGCTACTTATCTCTAGGATAATCAATTGTTATTTAGGGTATTATAAATTTTATCACTATTTTTAAAAATACCCATTCAAAAAAATGCATTGTTTCAGATATGAATACCATAGTTTCAACTTCCGGTTCAAGATCTCCTCAAAAATTCAGTATCCTCAGGTCGCAATTTCAAAACTGTTACCAGGAATTACGCAGTCTAGCATCCAATAAGTTGAGATATGAGCATCAGGCATATACTCTCGATACATCTGCCTTGGTTCATGAAGTTTATTTGAAAATGGACCAACAAAAAAAGATGATCGAAAATAAGGGGCAATTTATGGCAATTGCTGCGATTGTAATGAGAAGGTATTTGGTGGATTATGCAAGGCAGAAACAAAGAATAAAGCGGGGTGGAAATTATATTCAGCTTACACAAGGAGCCTTAAACCATGTTGTTTTGACAACTCCTGAGCAGGTCATTGAACTAGATGAATCTTTGAAAAGGTTGAAACATTTCAATCCACGGCTTAGTCGTGTAGTTGAATTTCATTTTTTTGGAGGTTACAAGCATGAAGAAATCGCAGAAATGTTGGAGGTATCCATAGACACGGTAAGACGGGATTGGAGATTGGCAAAAGCATGGTTAAGTAAGGAACTAAAAAATTGACCCGATGAGAGCAGGCAATGGAAATTGGGAAAAGCTTGAGGAGCTCTTCCATGAGTTGACCCAACTCACCGAGCCGGAAAAAATATCCCGGCTTGCTGCAATTTCAAAAGAAAGCTTAGGTCTTTTTGAACAATTGAGTACTCTTTTGGAAGCTGATAAAACTTCACATCCGTTGTTTCAGGTAGAATCCGGAGGTATCTTTTCCCTACTGGCAAGTGACCAAGAATTGTTGGGAAGTAGGATTGGAGCTTTTGAATTGAGGGAGATTATCGGACAAGGGGCCATGGGTACAGTCTTTAAAGGACACCGCGCAGATGGTCAATTTGATCAGGTGGTTGCCATTAAATTGATGAAACCCCTGTTGATCAATCCCTCATTTCGTGATTATTTTGAAAGGGAGCGACAGATTTTGGCCAAACTGAATCATCCTAACATTGCCAGACTTTATGACGGTGGATTTACGGATGATGGCCGTCCTTTTTTCACCATGGAATGGGTTTCCGGAAAAAATCTTATTGACTATTGTAAGGATAAAAATTTGGGATTGGATGAGCGTCTAAACTTTTTTGGGCAGGTCTGCCATGCCGTCCGATATGCCCATCAATCTCTGATTGCCCATTTAGATCTTAAACCCCAAAATATCATCATCAATGATGAAGGACAGGTAAAACTATTGGATTTTGGGGTTTCCCGGATGGTCGATGAAGGATTCGAAAAAGAAAGTGGCTTTACCTTGGCCTATGCTGCTCCAGAGCAGATTGAGCGGAACAATCCAAGCACCGTTTCTGATATGTATGCATTGGGTGTGATATTATTTGAATTGTTGAATGGTTATCATCCCTACGAAAAGCTCTTTAAAGATCCTCAGGGTTTGAAGGAGGCAATTATAAAGGGAAATGCAATTTCTTTCAAATTATCGGAGATGTTTGGCAAAGTTCGGTTTTCAAATGACTTAGAACTGATTTGCCGAAAGGCCATGAAAGTCCTTCCCCAGCATCGCTATGCATCAGTAGATGAATTGGACCGTGATTTGAATGATTTTCGGAATGATTATCCCATCACTGCACACGCTAAAGCCTGGACCTATCAAGCTGAAAAATATTTGCGACGGAACAGGACCGTGTTGGCTGTAGTAAATAGTGCTTTTTTCATCCTTTTGGCTATGGGTCTTTATTACACATTTCAGCTTCGGCAGCAAAGGAATATTGCTCAGGCTGAGGCCAAACGTGCCAATCAGATCACCAATTTGATTACTGATGTATTTTCGGCAGCCGATCCTAATATCGGAGGAGCAGATACCATCACAGCAGTTCAACTTTTGGATGAAGGATTGAAAAATCTAGAGAAAAATCTTGGGGATGATCCTGAGATCCTTGCCTCAATGCTTACTAAAATCAGTCCTATTTATCTTAGTTTGGGGCAATATGAAAAAGGAAAATTTATAGCAGAGCAAGCCTACCAAATCAATTCGGAATTATTCTTATATCCGCACCCTCTTCTTGCCGAAAATGAACTATTGATAGGAGATGTCTATTTTTTTTATGGAAAACTGGATTCAGCTGAGTATTTCTCCAAAAAAGGCTTTAGCCAATTACTGGAAACAAATACCAAAGATGAAATGAAACTCGCCAATGCGATGGTTGGGCTTGGCAATATTATTTATGATTTGGGCAGGTATGAAGAGGCAGACTCCATAAATCGGATCATCTATACCATTCATCAAAAGCATCTCACGCCTCCGCACCTTTTATTGGCCAATGACCTTCACATGTTAGGCAGTAATAGAAGGAAAATGGAAGATTACGATGAAGCGGAAAAGTACCTTTTGGCCTCATTGGAGATGAAAAAAAAGCTTTTTGATGAACCACATCTTGAACTGGCATTATCCTATAACCACATAGGTAGTCTTTATCAAAACAAAGGGGATGATGAAGCATCTATTCCTTACATCAGAAAATCACTGGAGCAAAGAGAAGCTATTTTGGGTAAAAATCATGTAGAAACAATGGCCAGTGTTTCCAATCTGGCAAGAGCTTATTCCAATTTGGGAAAATTTGAGGAGGCTTTGCCATTGTATATAGCTTCCTTTTCGACGATTTCATCTTTGTTTGGAGATGAACATTACTACTATTCCTATGTTGCCAACAGTTTAGGGATGACTTATTTTAATCTAGGAAACTTCGCAGAAGCAAAATTCTATCTTTCCAAATCTGTCGAAGTCAACAAAAAGCTTTTTCCTGAAAATGACAAAAGAAATGCCGTCATTATGATGAACCTTGCCAAGGTATTTGTCAGTGAAGAAAACCATTTGGAGGCAATTGATTTTTACGAAAAAGCCCATAGGATTCTTAATTCTGCAGAAAAAAAAGACGATAGATTAATAACCCAGTGCCAACAAGCACTAGGAGAGTGCTCGTTAGCCTTAGGAAATTATTCTACCGCCATAGAATACCTTGAAATGGCATTATTGAATAATCAATCCTCTGATGAGGTTTCTCAGGAAACCATTTCCAAAATCAATAGTTCTTTGGAAAAAGCATATTTAGCTACAAATAATTGAGAATTCAAGGACTAGATTTGATCAACATAGAATTTTTAATTTTTTCCGCCATCACTTTTAACAAGGTGTTGTTTTAAAAGTCACAGATGTAAAATTCGAATTAGTTTCATAGCAGGCTTTGGTAGGTCTGTTCCAATTTCTTTCAGCAAGAAATTTCCAGCTGAAACCATCAAGTACTTCCACGGTCAATTTGATATCAAAGGATCCTGCCGGAACAGTTCTGGTCACTTTATTCTGTAAATTAATATTACCGCTATTAATGGTCCTGTTGTAAGTAATCCCATCTGTTTGCTGTTTATAGGAAATTCTGTACCTTATTGTAGGACCAATAATTGCTGCATTCCTATTGATAACTGATATCTCTCTAGCGGGATGTTGATTTTGGGTACAGGTTTCTATTTGGTAATCGGTGGTATATCCTAATTTTGCAAAACTATTGTCTTTAAGAAACCTGACTGTATAAGCGATTGGTACCCCGGGATTACTTTTGCTAAAAACTGCGTTTTCACCTTTTATAATTGATTCAAGATCACCAAAATTGGTAGCGGAAACAATTTCACTGGCTACTTCTGCATTCCCTCCTATCGCCAAACTTGTTATATTGGATGTATTGAGAATATTCTTATACTTACTTTCCAGAGTACCTGAAGCATTTTTCAATCCAGTAGCATAATTGAAGGCCCCTTCAATTTCCAAATCAGAAGCCATGGTTGTTGTAACCATCCTAAACATAATGATTCTACCATAAGCAACAGAGTGAACATAGGCAGGCGGAGCTTGGGGGCCAAATGTGGATTCCACCTGGGAAAGTGAAACTTTGCTACCGAAAAAATCTGAAGGCTTACTCGGCACATCCAATGAAACGGTATAAAAAACCTGCTTGAATACCATCATTGCCACTTTTTGGGTTTTGGTAGTTTCGTATTTCAGTTGGGATTCAACATTTCCGGCTGCCCAACTGACATTCAATCCTACATCCATACTCAATTGTTGGTAGGAATAGGAAGTTGAAATGGACGTGGAGGAATTGGCAGCATTGATATATCCTTCTTGCGCGGCATTTTGATGCCACCAGTTTAGTGCATCATCCAATTGTGTCTGAACATTGGAATTGTCAGGTTTTTCCACTTTGATTGTACCTTTCGCTCCCATACCAGGAAGATCCAATCTCATGGAAACAGGGGCCCTATCTAAATTGACAGGAGTCGGTAAACCTCCCATCATACTTTTATCTCCAACAACCAGGGATCCTGGATATACAATCCCGTTAGTAGGTCGAAGCACGGCTATTTCTTCAAAATTATTCTTCAGATTGTACCTCTCCGTGGTACATACAATAGTCCCTCCACTTACTCCTGAGGAGTTAGTACTTTCGCCCACTTTTGTTCTTAAGCTTGATGAATTACCGGTGTTTTGGACATTTAGTAACTCATTTGGATTATAGCTTAAAGTGGAAATCAAGTCGTTGATCTCCGGGGCATCCGGAGAAAAAATTGATGGTTCCTCTATTTCCTGACAGGAAAATGCAAGGGCTCCTATTAGAGCAAAAATAAATTTAAATTTGAATAAATTTTTCATGGCGTATAGATTAATGGTTATAATCGGTACGCGCCATTTATTCCCAAAAGTGTTAATGAAGTTGAAAAAATAATTCAATTATTTTACATCTGTTACCGAGTATTCAAATCAAACCAATCTAATACTTCCACTTATTTGCCAAAGCTACCAAACTCAACATTACTGGAACTTCCACCAAAACGCCAACTACTGTAACAAGCGCAGCAGGACTTTCGAGCCCAAATAGTGCAATCGCCACCGCTACCGCCAACTCAAAGAAATTACTCGCTCCAATCATGGCTGCAGGAGCGCAGATAGGATGTTCCAATTTGATTTTCCGGCCTCCAAACCATGCCAAAAAGAAAATAAAATAGGTTTGTATAATAAGGGGAATGGCAATCAATACAATAATCAGGGGGTTGTTCAGGATATTGGGTCCTTGGAAGGCAAACAACAATACCAAAGTCAGCAATAAGGCGATCATACTGACAGGTTTGAATTTGGGGAGAAATTCGGTCTTGAACCAGGCTTCTCCTTTTTGTCGGATCATGGTTTTATTGGTAATCACCCCTGCCACCAAAGGAATTACAACAAAAATTACAACTGAAGAAACCAAAGTTTCATAGGGAATGATTACATCTGTTATCCCTAATAATAACCCCACTAATGGTACGAAAGCTACTAAGATAATCAGATCATTGACTGAAACCTGTACCAAAGTATAGTTCGGATCCCCATCTGTCAGGTAAGACCAAACAAACACCATCGCCGTACAAGGTGCTACCCCTAAAAGAATTGCCCCGGCGATATATTCACCGGCCATATCAGGATCTATATAAGCAGAATAAAGTTTATCAAAAAAGATCCAAGCAAAGAATGCCATGGTAAATGGCTTGATCATCCAATTGATGATGACTGTCCAAATCACTCCTTTGGGCGCTTTCCCGATATTTTTGACCGAACTAAAGTCAATCTGCAGCATCATGGGATAGATCATCAGCCAGATCAAAATGGCAATGGGGATATTGACTTTATAAATCTCCATACTGGCCAAAAAGGCCATACTATCACCCGCCAAATGTCCAATCAAAACCCCTCCTGCAATACACAGGCCCACCCATAAAGTCAGGTATCTTTCGAAAAAGGCAATTTGTTTCTTTTCTGCCATTTTTTAAATGTATAGAATTAGTTATAGAAGTTAAATTGTAACATGGTGGATATACATCGAAATACACTTGAAATAAATAGAAATATTAAATCTTATCTTGAAGCAGCACGGATTTGTTAATCCCAAGATTGATTTCAGGAAAGACATATCACTGACCAAAATTATTTCAACCTTATTTCAATAATATTTCAATGTATTTCCTACTTGGTACATGGTACATCGTACTTTGTACATTGACTAACAGCATCCCGATCCGGGTTCACAACTTTCAGCAGCCTGAAGGGAGGCTAAGGATACCCTGATCTTTGGTTTTTCGCTTACCGGTCCACAGCATGCTGCCGCTTTTTCCTCAGGAGTAGTAGCACGGTCCTTGGCTTTGCAGGTCGTTTGATCTGAAACCAATTGTACAATAAGGGCATTGCCGGTGTCTTTAATTTGGTGAACAGGTAAAACTGCGGTTGGAAAAAGGGAATTGCCGTATTCAAATTTGATGACTGAATCTGGATAAGTTTCCCTGACACGGTTGACGACATCAAAGATTTTCATGGCTTTGGAAGTATCCACGGCATGGTCCGGTTCAGGAATTTCATTTTCCCACAGTTGCACATGCACTTCTGACCATTGGTTGCGGATACCTCCACAGTCCACCGTATCAAAATTGACGTTTTTGATCTCAGTGATGTGGTAATCGGTCCTTACATATTGACCTGTCTGGTATTCAAAGAAAAGTGCCTTTTCCGGGTTTTCTTGAAGGATTTTGGTGAATTCGGTTGTTTTCATTTTTTATAGATTTTAGACGCTAGACACAAGACGCTAGACTGCTCTAATCTTAGATTAAGACAAATCTGAATAAGTGAAATTATGCAGGAATTCTCTTTTTAATTTCATTTCATTTTTAAAGACATAAACCTTAAAACGACAAGTATCCAAGTCTTGAATCTTGTGTCTAATGTCTTGCGTCTCAACCTAGCAGCAGCCTGATATTTTTGGAAAGCCGCTGAATAATTCCTGAAATAGATTTTGAATCTCTGCCCAGCGGATAGGATCTATGCAGTAATTGACTGAAACACCTTCGATACTTCCCTTGATAATTCCGATTTCTTTTAGTTCACGTAGATGCTGGGAAATGGTAGCCTGCGCCAAACCCAGTTCCTGTACCAAATCTCCATTAATGCAGGAATTGGATTGTATCAGGAATTCCAGAATGGCTACACGTGCCGGATGGGCAAAAACCTTGGCCACTTTGGCCAGTTCATTTTGCTTTTCGGTAAAGAGGTCTGTTTTGGTAACACCCATTTTTTAGACAGTTAGAGATTAGAAGCGAGAATCTAGATATTTGATCTTAGAAATAAGGGTTGAAATATACTTCGAGAAATATGGTGGAAATATAAATACATCGCAATATTACGATAAATATTTTTTGATACAAAAATGTTTTGAATTTTTTCTAAATTGAAACCATGAAAATTTTGATCGATCTCTGGAAAGAAGGCCGCACGCGATTTACCAATCAATTGTCCAAAATCAAACCTGAAGACCTCACCAAGAATTTAGGAGATTCTCCAAATTCTGCTGGATTCCTGATCCGGCATATTGCTGAAGTAGAGTTGCTATTTGCCAAAAATGTCTTTGGAAACATGGATGTCAAAGTGGATGCCCAAACCTTAAAGGCCGGAAAAGATACTGGGGAATGGACGGATTTAGAGTCATTGAAATCTATCGTTGATGAAGCTGGAATACAATTGGAAAAAGCCATCGAAAGTCAAAAAGATTGGAAAGCTGTCATCGAAACCAAGGAATTTGGAAAAAAAACAAAAGCTGAAGCCCTAGGGCGAATTACGACCCATACGGCTTATCATGCTGGGCAGTTGGCGATTGTGGTGAAGTATGGGGCCAAATAAATTACTTAAAATCTCTCAAAAATTTAATGTCTTAATTCCAGTGGGTTAATCCTGATTTTGAGTGATTCTATCATTCATGCGCTTACAATTTAATTTTAACAAAACTGTAAATAGGGAATATGTGAGTCAAGTCACCTTATTAGTCTTGCCGAAGAATTATTTTTAACTTTAATTGAATCACGTACATCCCAGCACTTATGACTTCAATGTTTGTTCAAAAAAGATTTTGATGAGAGCATTTCAATAAGAGAATAAAAAAAATAATCATGGATGTAGAAATTTTATCCCGTATTCAATTTGCCTTTACTATCGCCTTTCATTATATCTACCCGCCCTTGAGTATTGGCATAGGACTGTTGATGGTGGTTTTTGAAAGTATCTATATTCGGACGAAGAAGAAAGAATATGAAGTGCTGGCCAAGTTTTGGACCAAAATTTTTGCCATTACCTTTGGCATAGGTGTGGTCACAGGGATTGTGATGGAATTTGAATTTGGAACCAATTGGGCTACGTATTCGCGATATGTGGGGGATATTTTTGGGAGCGCACTGGCGGCAGAAGGTATTTTTGCTTTTGCTTTGGAGAGTAGTGCACTTGGTATTTTATTATTCGGGTGGAATCGTGTAAAACCTTGGGTACACCTTGTAGCGACTTGGGCGGTGTTTTTGGGATCCATGTTTTCTGCGGTTTGGATCGTAGTGGCCAATTCTTGGCAACAAACTCCTGCAGGGTACCATATTGTAGGTGAAGGAATGCAGGCCAGAGCGGAAATTGTGGATTTTTGGGCGATGGTCTTTAACCCATCTTCTGTCGACCGTATTACACATGTTTGGCTAGGCGCATTCTTAGCGGGAGCATTCCTAATCTTAAGCGTACATGCCTATTACATCCTTAGGGGTAGATTTGTTGTAATGTCCAAAAAAGCATTTAAAATCACATTGGTGGTAGCCGCTGTAAGCTCTTTGGCTCAATTGTTTACAGGTCATAATTCAGCCGAGGGTGTTGCTGTGAATCAGCCTGCTAAACTGGCGGCCATGGAAGGGCATTTTGAGGCAGAAGCTCCTGCTGACCTTTATTTATTCGGATGGGTTGACAAGGAAAATCAAACAGTAACGGGACTAAAGCTTTCAGGCGGTCTATCATTTATGCTGCATCAGGATTTTAAAACGCCTGTTACGGGACTCAATGCTTTTCCTGAAGAAGACCAGCCCTCCCAGATCAATGCCGTTTTTCAATTTTACCATCTCATGGTTGCTATAGGGATGTTTTTGATTGCTTTGAGTCTATTTGGATTATTGCAATGGAAACGGGGCAAACTATTTGACAACAAATGGCTATTGTGGGTATTCGTATTTACGGCTATATTACCTCAGTTAGCCAACCAATTTGGTTGGTTTGCTGCGGAAATGGGGCGACAGCCCTGGGTAGTATATGGTTTATTGAGAACTTCAGATGCCCTGTCAAAAAGCGTCCAAGCCAATCAGGTTTTGTTCTCGCTGATCTTGTTTTTTATCGTTTATACGGTACTTCTATTGCTCTTTATCTATTTGATGAATAAAGCAATAAAAAAAGGACCATCAAGTGATACAGACTTTGATGGTGGCAGTTTGAATAAAGAAATTGCAAACTTAATTTCAAAATAACAAGAAGCTATGGAGACTTTATTTGGATTAGATTACCCCACATGGTGGTTTTTGGTAGTTGGAGGGCTTTTTTCAGGTTATGCCATTTTGGATGGCTTTGATTTTGGGGCAGGAGCCTGGCATATGTTTTTCAAAAAAGACAGTAGCCGGGAAGTTGCTTTAAAAGCCATAGATCCTACCTGGCATGGAAACGAGGTTTGGCTGGTCATTGGTGGCGGAACTTTGTTTGCAGGTTTTCCTGTGTTCTACGGAACCTTATTTTCAGCTATGTATACTCCCTTTATACTTTTCCTATTATTTATAATTTTCAGAGGTATCTCTATCAAATTCAGGAATATGGAAGATATGCCGTGGTGGAGAAAAATGTGGGATTGGAGTTATTCGATCTCTAGTATCATGTTGGCTTTCCTGCTAGGTGTTGTCTTAGGGAATATCCTGAACGGCATGCCATTGGATGAAAATTTCGAATATATTGGAGGCGGATTCTTCGAGTTTCTAAACCCCTTTTCCATACTCGTAGGGGTGACCAGTCTTGCGCTGTTTATGATGCATGGAGCCATATATTTACTTTTGAAGACAGAAGGAAAACTATACAATAGGGTCCAGGTTTTTCTTAAGATGGGTATGGCATTTTTTATTATTTCCTATATAATTACCACAGCATATGGTTTATTTAACCTAGATCATCTATTGGTAGTATTCAAAGAAAATCAAATCCTTTTTGTCATCCCATTTCTTGTATTCTTGAGTATCGCCAATGTACCCAGACTTGCAAGTAAGGAAAAGTACGGTTGGGCTTTTATATTTACCAGTCTGACTATTGCATTACTCTTGGTCATCGTTGCTTTCGAGCTTTACCCAAGATTATTGTGGTCTAATGATGTCCAGGAAAACAGCATCACCATATACAATGCGGCAGCTTCTACCAAGACACTTAAGATAATGATGGGATTTGCAGCTGTAGGCGGACCATTGGTATTACTGTACAGCTATTTTGTTTACAGAACCTTTTGGGGAAAGGTAGATTCGAATGCAGAAGGATATTGAATTTTATTTTTTTGCAACTTTGTTTCATATTAACAATCTTTGCAGCTGATTAAAAAGTATAACCTTGATAAAATAGTTTAAACCCTTCATCCAAATCTTCGTTTGTAAATAGAATTTTTCAAACAAGTTTCAAGATAATTGGTTACTCTTCTTTAAACCTTTAGAATTGAAAAGTAATATATCAAATATTCGAAAAGTAGGTTTTGGCATATTCATGCTGATCTATTTTTTGTCGCTTTTCAACAATATTCTTTTTGTCCATTCCCATTGGTATGAGGGCAATCTTGTAGCGCTTCATGCCCACCCTTATAGTTTAGACTTTGGTAAAGAGGGTAATAAAAAGAAGGATACCCATTCCAATAAAGAATATGAGCTCTATGATCTGATATACAATGCACCGATTCTGGGATTGGAATTTTTTGACTTTGAAATACGCCCTTTTTCCAATGAATTAAATACAACTTTTTCAATAGTTTTAACTTCTTACGAAAGGAAAAATAAACCCTTCCATGATGTAAGGGGACCTCCGGTTTTGGTCTGATCTTTTTAATAAGGCAATAAAAAAAACAAGTAAATCCTATTGCTTTTAAAGCAAAGTCATCTTCCATGATTTTAGCTATTAGTTATTCCAACCTATCAATGTCTTGGAGTAATCTTTCAACTTATACCACCTTTTTACCAAAACCAAAAATGAAAAAATACATACTGATTATAATTATGCTTTTTCTTGTGTGGAGACCTTCCTTGGCCCAACAAATAGGGAATATTCAAGGGATTTTGACAAGTGATGAGGGCCCGCTTGTCCAGGCTACCGTAATGGTTCAAAACACAGGATTCGGGGCCATATCTGATTTTGACGGGAAATTCAGCATCGCAAATATCCCTGCCGGGAATTACAAGTTGCAGATCAGGGCAATAGGTTTTGCTACGACTGTTATGGATGTTACTATCAAAGGAGGTAAAACCACAGAATTTACAAAAGAAATCAATCAGGACAGAATTGGTCTGAATGAAGTTGTGGTGAGCAGCAGCCGATACGAACTCAATAGGGAAGATGCCCCTAGCGTAGTCTCCGTCATTGGTTCCAAAATCCTCAACGCCACACAATCTGTAACCATGGTAGAGGGCTTGAGTTACCAACCCGGTATCAGGGTAGAGTCCAACTGTCAGAACTGTGGATTTACCCAATTAAGAATGAATGGATTGGAAGGTCCATACTCCCAGATTCTGGTTAACAGCAGGCCCATCTTCAGCACTTTGACCGGAGTGTATGGATTGGAAATGATCCCTGCCAATATGATTGAGCGTGTGGAAGTTGTAAGAAGTGGGGGTTCTGCACTATTTGGCTCTAATGCCATAGCCGGAACTGTCAATATCATCACCAAAGAACCTGTGGAAAACTCCTGGCAAATTGGGTCTAATTTTGGTTTGTTAAGAGGAGATATTCCCGATAATACCCTAAATTTCAATGGATCAGTCGTCAGTGAAGACCTTAACAGCGGTGTTACTTTTTACGGTATGAAAAGAGACAGGGGCGGATTTGATGCCGATGGTGACGGATTTACCGAAATTGTTCAGTTAAATAACCTCACTTTTGGTGCAAAGGCATTTTATAAGCCTACAGAGCTCAGTAAGCTGACTTTGGATGTAAATGCCATAGATGAATTCAGAAGGGGTGGAGATCAATTGGAACTGCCTCCACATTTTACAGATATCGCAGAGCAACTGGATCATAATATTGTAAACGTAGGTCTGACCTATGATCAGTTCAGTAAGGACCGGAGATCGAAAGTGTCCACCTATGGCAGCTTGCTTTCAGGGACAAGAAGGAGTTTTTATGGCGGCCTTGGAGGTGAGCGAACATTGGAAGATAGTATCGCAGCAGCCAGTGCCTATGGATTGACCAATGACTTTGCCGGTGTTTTGGGAACCCAGTTCACCCATAATTTTACAGGAAGGAATGTTTTTGTAGGTGGAATTGAATATCAGGGAAATTCTGTAAAGGATGAAATTGCAGGTTATGAAAAATTAATTGATCAAAAAGTCAATTCAGTAGGTTTTTATGGTCAATTTGAATGGAAAGCAGCAGATAAATTGACGCTCTTTATGGGAACCAGATATGATGTTGTCAATGTGGATGGCGTGTATGAGATCGGTAATATTAACCGAGCTGTAGATTTCAATAATGGGGTATTGAGTCCAAGATTTACCGTCTTATACGAATTGATGCCGGGAGCACAATTGAGGGGAGGCTATGCAAGAGGGTTCAGGGCACCTCAGGCATTCGATGAAGACCTGCACATTTCTTCTGTAGCGGGTGAGCAAAGGTTTGTCATTTTGGCCAATGACCTGGAAATGGAAACATCCGATGCCTTTACAGCTTCCCTGAATTTTGGTAAAAATACCGGGATCGTTCAAAGTAACTTTTTGATTGAAGGATTTTATACAAAACTGAACAACCAATTTCAAAGAGTGAATCTGGGACAACAGGTCAATGGCTCATTCTTGGAGGAAACCAGAAACGGCAGCGGAGCGACTGTTTCGGGTGTGAATTTTGAATATTCCATATCTCCTTCCCGATATTTTTCCTTCCAGATGGGTGGTACCCTCCAAAGGGCATTGTATGACGAAGACGAAGTTTTATTTGAGCCGGAGGAAGGTACCACTGAATTTCCGGAAATTACTGTTTCTGAATTTATAAGAACACCAAATACCTATGGCTTCCTTGCAGCCAATTGGACTCCAAACAAAAAATTTACCTTGGATCTGACCGGTATCTACACCGGTTCGATGGTAGCTCCTTTGGTGGTCAATGATGATGCATTTATCGAGCTGATTGATACACCTTCCTTCTTTGACGTGAATTTACGATTGGCTTATAGGTGGCAATTGAAAAATAAATTCAATATGGAATTAAGCGGAGGTGTACAAAATATGTTTGACAGTTTCCAGAGTGATTTCAGTACCGGTCCAACCAGGGATTCAGATTTTGTTTATGGCCCAATGAGACCAAGAACCTTTTTCATAGGGGTAAAAATCGGTAACTTCCTCTGATGAAATCAGTTCCTGTCATATTGATCCTGATTTTCCTGAGCAGGCATTCTCCTGCTCAGGAAAAATCTTCTGATTTTTGGCTGGATTTCGAGCAGTTGGAAGATTCATTGCGGGTCAATCCAAAACCTGTTTTTTTGTATTTCCATACAGATTGGTGTACCTATTGCCGGAAAATGGAGGCTGAGGTTTTCACCAAACCGTTTATTGTCGCTGAGCTATCTGAAAACTATTATGCAGTCAAATTCGATGCAGAAAATCCAGAAGACGTGATTTTCGATGGAATGGTTTTTTCCAATCGACAATTGAAAAAATCGAGAACTCCGCTCCATGACTTGGCCATTTTGTTCAATGGTCAAAATAATCCTTTTGCCCCGCCCCTTATGCTGCTGATGGATGAAAATTTTTTGGTGAAAAAACGGGTCAATTCCTACCTGGATTCCAAATCACTGCATTCAATTCTTAATCCTGATTTATAGTTTTACCCATCTATTTTCTCATTCTACTCTTTTGTTGGCAGTTTAACTCGGAAGTTACAATTAGTGACTTTACAGTTTTCTAAAATTTCAGACTTGTTGTTAAAATCATGGATTTACAAAAGAATACCCATAAGAGATCCAATTTATGATTTTATAGCATCAAATAGGTGAAAAATGATTTGAAAAAAAGATTCCTGCATGATACCGACCCCTGATTTGAAGGAAATGTTTTATAGAATACATTAGCCTGGTTTTGGGTAATCCAATTATTTTTAATCATTCCATTGGAGATCAAAAAAACATAGAAAACTCTGGGACATGTAAAGCTTTTCTTTCGTCTGTATTTTACAAAGCATTTTTTGACGCTTTGTAAGAGTCAAATAAGGGCTTTAGTGAAATAAAGCTAAATATGGGAGAAAACTTCATCTGTGATTTTCCTAACATATTCGGTAAAAGAATGAAAAGGACGGATTTTAAACACCCTATAAATACAGTAATTTTTTTTGCTGTGCTTTGCCTCTTAACTTTTGGTAAGGCTAAGGCCTTTAATTCAAATGAAAAATTATACAATCCTGACAGTATTTCAGAAATATCTTTAGAAATCACGGAATATGGGCTGATTTTTACAGAAATCATAGTTAATGGGTCTCCGGTTAAAGCTATGATTGATTTTGGAGATGGGCACGAATTGCAATTATCATCCAGCCTTGTAAAAGATTTGGGACTCAAAATTGAAAGCACCAATGCTCAAGTAGCGGATTTATTTGGAAACACTTGGGAGCTTTTTGAAGGCAAAGTAGATCATATCATGATTGGGAATTGGCTTGAAAAGGAAATGATTTTTACCATGCAGGAAGGGGAAATGGAGTCTGTAGCTCAACAGATCGGATATGAGTTTCATGCTGTGCTTGGATGGGGATATTTTAGAAATTACATTACAGAGATAGACTACAAAACCAGTAGGTTTATTTTGTATAAAAATGGTTTCGAACCAAAGAACGAGTGGTTAAGTTTTCCATTCACTATGGATACAGGGCAGTTGATATTTTTATCCAAAGTGCAAAACCAACAATTGAAATTTATGATAGATACAGGTTCTCCCGTAACTGTAATCGATCCAAGCATAAGTAAATTTTCCAATGAAGGCTACCTTGAATTTGAAATCAAAGGAAAAGTTTTTAGGCAACAGGTTTTTGAACAGGATTTATCAGTCTTGATGGATCTTGAAGTAGCTGGAATTATAGGAGGGGATTTCCTTTCGCATTTCCGAACTATCATTAACCCTGAGGAAAAAGTCATATATCTTATCGAAAACCCATAATATACCCATCAAAAATTGTCAAATCCTAATCTCCTCAATCATGAGAAAGCACCTGATCTTGATCTTCCTGTTTCTTTGTTTGAGCAACTCATATGCCCAAAAAGAGAATAAATCGGATTTTAGTTTGACCACAGGGCTGGTCTATAACCAATCCAACATGAAATGGAATACTACTACAGCTGTTGGTATTTATTTTGAACCTAAAATTTATTTTAATGAGCGGTTGATTATAGGATATCGGTTGGAACCAGTGGGATTGGCATATGGCGTTTTACTTTTACCGGGTGGATGTACCCAAGTGCATCGCCAATTTCCCGGAATGCCAAGTTGCCGGGAGGGATCTAATTTTCTAATCAACAATTATTTCTTTATGGATAAAAGATTGGGTAACCAAAAAATTGGAAAAAAAGGAGGGGTTTATCAACTCTATTCAGGGCTTAGCATCAACATCCATACCCATCATAGGTATATTATTACTTCCCGGAGGGCAGGAAATTGGGAAGACGCTGAAGCATGGATAACCAATTTAGGTCTCGGGTACAGGCTTGGGGCATTACTTGGGAGGACTCAATTAAACCTATCCTTCAATATCACCGGTAGTGATTTTCAACCGTTCTTGGGAATGAGTTTCGGTTATATTTTGATCAAATAGTGATTTTATCAAGAACTAATCTAAATAAAATTGTTTCTATGTAAAATCGACTGCAAATTGCAGCTGAATAGTCTTATATTTTGATCTTAAAATGATTTTGTATGAAGTCTGCTTTAGAAATGCACCCGAATCAATCCTATATCATCCATTCCATAATTGATTCACCTTTACAGGTCAACTTCTTGGAAATAGGTATTTTGGTTGGTAAAAGAATCAAACTGCTGCATCAAGCTCCATTTTCGGGATCCATTGCATTTGAAGTAGGTAATAATATGGTCTTCATGCGCATAAGCGAAGCAGGTCTGATACAGGTTATCCCTGAAGTTGCTGAACAAGAATTGGAACTTCAAGAATTGAAGAGCATCAAAAGCAATCATCCACTGCAACCTTCTTAACCCAATGGCCACGCAGCCCACAGTACAGCCCAAAGAAAAAACAATCGCCATCATCGGTAATCCCAATGTCGGTAAATCCAGTATTTTCAACCAATTGACAGGACTGAACCAGAAGATAGGCAATTACCCGGGTGTCACTGTGGATAAAACTTTGGGCTACTTAAATAATTCAGGCAAACAGATTCAATTGATAGACCTTCCGGGTACTTACAGTATTTTCCCAAAATCCGAAGATGAATTGATTGCTTTAAGGGTACTCACGGGAATGGAAGAGGAAAAACCTGATGCGGTAATGGTTATCCTCGATGCCTGCAATCTGGAAAGGAGCCTGCTTTTGGGCACGCAGGTTTTAGATCTTGGATTGCCTTTGGCCTTCGTACTCAATATGAAGGACCTTGCTGAGATAAATGGAGTAAAAATTAAAACCCACAAACTCTACGAGACCCTCGGTGTACCTTTGGTCATGACAGACGCCCGAAAATCAGTGGGAATGGAGGCAATCCGGTCTTTGGTTTTTGATGAAAAATTCGGGAAAGGCCAGCTGTTTCTTGAAATAACCGAAATTGCCAATCAGGAATTACTGGAAAAAGTAAGGGATAAATTTGGACTCCAAAACTTATATCAGGCATTCCAATACCTGATTTTTGCTGATTCCAATAAGTTGCTTTCATCAATGGAAAAGGAGTGGATTGAAGAGGTATGTAGACAATTTCACTTTGATAGGCAAGCCGCACAAATTGAAGAAAGTAAGAGAAGATATGCCAAAATCAAAGAAATCTTAAAAGACACTATTTCCTCTTCTTCCGCAAAAACGAGCAAATTCACCAAAAATCTTGATGGGTTTCTGCTGCACCCCTTATTAGGGTATCTGGTATTTATCGGTATCATGCTCTTGATTTTTCAGGCAATTTTTGCCTGGGCAGGAGTGCCAATGGACTGGATAGACCTGGGTTTTGCCGAACTTTCTGCTTGGATTTCTTCCTACTTACCTGAAGGAGTTTTGACTGATTTTATTGCTGAAGGATTGATTCCGGGAATCGGGGGTATCGTCATATTTATCCCTCAGATAGCCCTGTTATTTGGATTTTTAGCCTTCTTGGAAGACACCGGATACTTGTCACGGGTTGTGTTTTTAATGGATCGTATCATGAGACCCTTCGGTTTGCATGGCAAAAGTGTGGTACCTTTGATTTCGGGTTTGGCCTGTGCGATACCCGCGGTAATGGCCACAAGGACGATCAGCAATACCAAAGAAAAATTGATTACCATCTTGGTCACCCCTTGGATGAGTTGTTCGGCAAGATTGCCTGTTTACATCATTATCATTGGATTGGTGATACCCGCCGAAACTGTTTTCGGTTTTAACATGCAGGCGTTGGCGCTATTGGGCATGTATCTGCTGGGAACAGTCGCCACCCTCATAGGTGCATTTTTGCTCAATCTGGTGTTTGAACAAAAAGAGCGAAGCTTTCTCCTGACCGAATTACCCATTTATCGTTTCCCCAGATGGAAAGCGGTCCTGTTGACCATGTACAGCAAATCCAAAGTATTTGTGTTTGAGGCAGGCAAGGTGATTTTGTCCATTTCGATTATCTTATGGGTCTTG
The DNA here is from genome assembly GCF_015476655.1 of Aquiflexum lacus. Classification (GTDB taxonomy): domain Bacteria; phylum Bacteroidota; class Bacteroidia; order Cytophagales; family Cyclobacteriaceae; genus Aquiflexum; species Aquiflexum lacus. The sequence goes on along the minus strand of NZ_JABFHF010000005.1, from coordinate 8,419 downwards.
GCAAGCTATGGACCTCCCACTACCATGAATACATTGGAAGCGGAAAAAATTACCTTATTGGAGGCAGCAAACTCAGAAGAGGATGCCACTGAAATTGAAGAACTGTATGCTTCAAAAAAGCTCGAAGCCTCGTTTATAGGAATTTTGGGCAAAGCCATAGAACCTGCCATCAAACCTTTGGGTTACGATTGGAAAATCGGAATAGCACTGATCACTTCTTTCGCAGCAAGAGAAGTTTTTGTGGCCACAATAGCCACCATTTACAGTATTGGAGGTGATGTGGACAATGAACTGACCATCCGCGAAAAACTCGCACAGGAGACCCGACCGGACACGGGTGAAAAAGTATTCAATTTGGCAACAGGGATTTCCTTGATGGTGTTTTATGCATTCGCCATGCAGTGCATGAGTACCTTGGCAGTGGTCAAACGGGAAACCAAAACCTGGAAGTGGCCCATCCTTCAGACCGTTGTCATGACAGCAGTAGCTTATATGGCAGCATTGATCACTTATCAAATTCTAGTATAATATGTGGCAGGAAATCATTGTGTTTAGTTTGTTTTTTCTGGTTCTTGGATTGGGGATTTACAGGCTATTTTTTAAGAAAAAACCGAAAAGCAGTAATGGCTGCGGCTGTGAAGGTTGTAGTTAGGTTTTAAGATTTTAATTATAAATAATTACTTCAAAACTTATATATGCATGGGAAAATCCCATAGATTTTTTTATTACAAATTAGAATAAATATTTTGTCAATCCTTTTTTAGAAAGCTTCCAGTTATAGGTAAATGATCACTAATAATTCTCATGGTATCAGCAGGGAAAAAATTATCAACTTTTATTGTATTGTCAATTATTTCGGGATGCATATTCTTATTTACCAGCATGTAATCTAGTCTCCACCTTAGATCATTTGCAGGATGTGAATAGATTTCCGGATCTATTGGATCAATAAAAGCATTTTTCAAATTGTCATTATTTATTAAAATGCTTAATTCCTCACTGGTAGGAATTGCATTAAAATCCCCTACTATTACCATATTTCTATCTGGATTTTCTGCAAGCATGCGGTTGAATTGGCTGACTAAGAAGTTTAACTGACCTTTTCTCATAGCGACATCGCGATCACTTCTTCCTGCTTTAAGGTGTACTCCTGTGAGTAGAATTTCATAGTCAGCAGCAGGATATATTTCTATTGACCACATTCGTGTGTTGATTTGATTTTGACTTTCCTGTACACCCGTCTCAGTGAGATAATTTGGCAAAGGAGTATTTACGTTTCCATAGCCATACATAATTCCCATAGGAAACTTGCTCATGATGACTACATTCATATACCAGTTATGACTTGGAATATCTGCAAAAAATCTATAACCCATCTCAGGCAATGAATCTAATGCCAGCTGTTTTAAGTATTTAGCACTTTCAAATTCCTGAAGAACAACTATATCGGCATCAGCTTTTTTTAAGGCTTTTAAGAAGAGTTCACGCCTGAGCTCCATGTTTTCCGGTGGGGTATCTTCTCTTGCATTGTCAATATATGGATCGTCAAACTGATCTACAAAATGCTCAACATTCCAAGAGAGGATCTTGAATGTGGTATCTGTGGGGTAGGAATAATCGTAAGGAGTTACAGTAACAACTTCATTAGCGCCAATATTTAGAAATTTGGTATTGGTTTTGGTCCCAGCACAGGACATAATTAACAATAATGATAATATTGATAGCTTGTTCATAGCATTTTTTTGTGATCGAATGATTTTAAAAGACCAAACAAAAGTAGACGGGACTATTTATAAAGATACCAGTTCAAGATTTTCAAATTGTTAAGGTTGCTCAATAACTTTTTACTCAATTTAATATAGAATTAATTTGAACAAAGAAATGACCAAGCTTTTGAAATATTTCAAATTGGTATGTATGTGTTTGCTTAACCGTCCATTTTCTTCTTTTTTCCTGCTCGTTGGCACTTTGGTCCCGCAAAGTTTTGTAATTCTTAAATCCTTTTAGTTCCGCCATGGAACACCTATATTTACCTTACACCAAAAATTGCGAACACCCTATGGAGCAAGTGAAGGACTTTATTACCAAACTATTCTCTGCCGATGATTGGCCAGCTCGGTGGGTATGTGGCGAATGGTCATCTTTTCATGGGTGGTTGTATATCACCAGCGACATGGCTATTTGGCTAGCTTATTTTGTAATACCGGCCATAATTATTTTTTTCATCCAAAAACGACATAATCTGCCATTCTTGCCTGTTTTTTGGCTTTTTGGTGCCTTTATTATCCTTTGCGGGAGTACACATCTGATCGATGCCTTGATGTTTTGGTGGCCTGCTTATCGGCTAAGTGCTCTCATAAGGTTGCTGACCGCTCTTGTGAGTATGGCTACTGCTTTTGTACTGATTCGAGATTTGCCTAAATTGATAGAAGTTAAACCCGATGACCAACTAAAAACATATCAGTTGGAAAAGAAACTGAAATTGTATGAAGCTGAAATTGTTGAATTGAGAGAGCGATTAAATATCAAGTCTGAATGATGGTTACCCAACGCCAATCGATGATGCTGTTCCAAAATGCTGTTTTGATTTTCATGGCAGTATTAATCACCAGTGTCATTTTTGCAGTGGACTTGAATACGGATAGCACAGTAGCTGTGGCCAGTATGTATGCTATAGTGATATTATACAGTTGGCTCCTACCCGGAAAGTATGCAAGTATTTACGCAGCTGCGATTTGTTCTTTGCTCACAATTATATCTGTCGTACAAACCCAGCAAATGAGCACCAACCAAAGTAATCTTTCAGGAATGAATATGGTGATATCACTGGTGGTCATTTGGACTTGCGTCACGCTTGTCTTTATAGCCAAAAGTAGTTTTTCCAGTCTTGAGGGAATCAACAACCAACTATCGGATAGCTCAGCTGCATTATTTGAAAAAGTCAAGGAATTAGATATCCAGCAACAGAAACTTTCAGAAAACAAAATACAGCTTGAAAATCTGAATGAAGATTTATTGCTTAAAAATCGTGAACTTGAAAGGTTCACAAGTATTGCAAGTCATGATTTACAAGAGCCTCTTCGAACCATTGGGAATATGACCCACCTGATTTCTAAGAAACATTACACAAAATTCGACGAACAAGGAAAAAAGATGTTGGATTATGTGACCACTGCAACCAAAAGGATGACAGTTATGATTAAAGGACTTTTGGAATTCAGCAGAATAGGGAACAAGCGGGAGACCCAACAAGTAGATTGTCAAGAGCTGTTAAACAATATAGTGCTTGATTTTGACTCCGCCCTTAAATCTGTTAACGGGAAAATCTCGATCAAAGACTTACCCCATATCAGAGGAAATCCTGTTGAATTACGTATGCTATTTCAAAATTTGATCAGCAATGGTTTGAAATTCAAGAAACCAGATACTTCCCCGCTCATAGAAGTATCTGCGATTGAAAACAAAGTGAATGTGGAATTTTGCGTAAAGGATAATGGCATTGGAATTGATGAGGTTGATTATGAAAAAATATTTTTCATTTTCCAACGTTTGAATCCCACAGAAGAATATGAAGGGACAGGCTTAGGCTTGGCCTATTGCCGTAAAATCGTAGAGCAACATGGTGGGAAAATTTGGATTACCTCAAAAAAAGGGGTTGGTAGCTCATTTCATTTCACTTTAGAGAAAATCACATGATAGATAAAAATTATAAATTAGATTGCGTCCTGCTTATTGATGATGATGAAGCAACAAATTTTTATCATACGATAATATTGGAAGAGGAAACAGGGGTGCACATACAATCCTTGCAATCCGCCAAAGAAGGGCTTGACTATTTGCTTAGCAAAGGGGTTTATGCTGATTACCCACAGCCGGGCATTATTTTTCTTGATATCAATATGCCTGGCATGACCGGTTGGGATTTTTTAGTCAAATACAATGAACTGACAAAAGATGTTCATGATCGATCCGTAGTGGTTTTACTTACTACAAGTGTTAATCCAGACGATAAAGAAAGGGCTGCTACAATACCTGTAGTAAAAGAATTGGTCAATAAACCCCTCACTCCCGAAGCTTTTTGGAAAGTGGTGAATGAAAATTTTGTTTAGACTTGATGGAATAACTCAGAGACATTTCCAGAACACTTCCCTGTTGAAAGTTACCAAAAGTGAGCTGTGAAAATATTTGTAAGAATGGAGGTGGTTAAGGCGTCTGACCATACTCATCAGATATATGCCGGTCTTAGAGATATGTAAAAAAGGAAGTAAGGCCTAAGCCACTCCATTTATCATGTTTATGTCATGCTGCAATATTCTCCCCGGTTTCAAAAAGCCCTTACCATGTCATAATGGGTAGAAAAATTAATGGGGAGGCAGCAGACCATCGTTAAGGAATTTGTGGATAGAGATAAAGCTATTTGGGTAAATTGATTGTGTAAAAGTTACCCACTGTACTCTCTTTCAAAACAATTAAATACAGAAATGAGATATAATAAAGTGGACTTTTTAATGCTTAAAAGAATCAATTGAATGATCAAAACAGAAAACTTCCAAAAAGTTGAAGTCTCCTCCACTCAGGAGTTGAGGGTATGGCTGGAACATCATCATACTCAGAAAGAAAGCGTTTGGCTGGTCACCTTCAAGAAAACGGTTACGGACAAATACCTTTCCACTTCTGAAGTACTCGATGAGTTGTTATGTTTTGGCTGGATAGATGGGATCAGGAGAAAACTGGATGAACATAGAACCATGCAATTGATATCCCCGAGGAAAGTTGAACATTGGGTAAAAACTTACAAAGACCGAGCAGCTAAATTAATTGAAGAAGGCAAAATGCAAGATGCAGGATTTCGGTCCATTGCGCTTTCTAAGCAGGCTGGCTTATGGGATTTTATGGAAGATGTTGACAATTTGGTTGTTCCCGAAGACCTGCAAAATGCATTGAAGAAATATGAAGGAGCCACTGAATTTTTCTATGCCATCAATGATTCCAGCAAAAGGTTTGTATTGCGGTATATTAAGCTTGCAAAAACTGAGAAGACCAGAGTCTCTAGAATTGAACAAATTGCAGACCTTGCTTCAAGGGGTGAGAAATTAAAAGGGAGTTGACAAATAGAAATGAACCTTAAAAAAAACCTACAATCCTTACATAAATTTTCGGATGAAGAGCTAAATATGGCGCTCGGATTTTTCTATCAGGAAAAATTCAAAAAGGGAGATTTCTACCTCAGAGAAGGTCAGTTTTCCAATAAAATCTCTTTCATAGAATCAGGCTTGTTTAGACTTTTTTACCGGGTGGAAGGAGAAGAAAAAATCATGCTGTTCTTCTCCGAAAACCAGTTTATGACGGATTACTTTGGCTACCTCACACAAAGTCCTTCCATAAGACCTATCCAAGCCTTGGAAGATTCATTGGTTTACAGCATAGAAAGAGACAAGCTCAATCAGCTTTTTGAAGGCTCGAAAGCGTGGGAACATGTAGGTAGGAAACTGGCAGAATCTGCTTATGTGACCTCTGTCCTTCGTGCAAACAGGCTTTTACATGATGACTATGATACAAGATTGAATACCTTCATAGTAGAAAGCCCGACTTTAATACAGCGGGTCCCTCAATACATGATCGCCTCTTATCTGAATATGACTCCAGAAACTTTAAGTAGGGTGAAGAAGCGATTAATGAAAAACAAAGAGGTCAAAAACACCATTCACAAAGGCCTCTGAAAGGTGATTTTTGGAAGTCGACTTTCTTGATTTGAATCAATGACTGCGTGGTCTGTTGTTGCGAATTTTGTAATCAATACAATTACAAACGCAATGATCAAGATGATGACTCCTCTACTTCTTTTTCTCAGTATGCATGCCCATGCTCAAAAAAACAAGCCCAATGCCAAAGTTGAACCAATCACTATTGAGTATAAGGGCAAAAAGGTAAAAGCAAAAAAACTGACAGTAAGCTCAGAAATTCCCATGGATATTGACAGTGCCTGGAATAAAGTAAAATCACCGGCTCTTTTAGAGTTTGTAGCCAAAGGAATGATTCGGTTTAAACCTCTTGGTGAGGGGTTTCCCAAACAATGGAAGGTTGGAGAAACTTACAAAGTAAAAATGCGGGTATTCGGATTTATACCTTTTGGAGGAACGCATTATTTGTTTATTGATAATATCGATGAACAAAACCATACCATCACTACCAAAGAATGGGATAGAGGGGCCAAGGTATGGAATCACAATATATTAATGAAAGACCTAGACAATGGCAGTATTTATTATGAAGACTCCATCACGATTTACGGGGGTCTAATGACAGGTATTATCACTTCTTTTGCCAAGCAGTTTTACAAGCACCGACAAAAAAGATGGCAGATAGTGGCGGAGGAAAATCTTAATTTTTTAAAGTGAGATTCGCGTTATGTCCAATAAAAATATTTTCTTGAGAAGAGTCCACCATGGAATTAAGGTATTGCCTCCCTTCTAAAAAAGTTGACAAAATTTCTGGTAGCCTTATATCCCTTCCATTCTCGTGCTTTGAATACACTATCCAATTCTGTCTCAAAGACATGATTGACGTAATTGCTGATGGTCTTAACTGAAATCGCCAGGATAATGCTCAAAATATGTTGCTCTGAATAGCCTGACTTCAAAAATTTCTGAACATCATCTTCGGATGGGAGACCTCTTTGGTTAACCATCACACTTGTGAACTCCGAAAGCACCCTAAATTTTTCCTGCGGTATTTCCTTATTGCTTCGGATAGCTTCGGTTACTTCCACAGGAACCTTAGCTACTGTGTCTGCCAATAAACTGTGTGCACCCATGCAATAAGTACACTGGTTCTCTGCACTAATAGTTAAAAAGACTACTTCCTGTTCTGCCGGTGAAAATATCCCATCTGCTTTAAACTTTCTGTAGCCATGCATATAGGTATCAAGTAATGCCGGAGAATTGGCCATGGCCTTGTACATATTTGGAATCATCTTATTCTCCTTTCTTGCAGTATTCAAGAGATTTTTTTGTACTTCATCTGCGGTAGCCAATTCTACCAAGGGGGTAGTCATTTTAAAATTCTTCATGATTTAATGAATTATAGGATAAGAATGTTTGTCTTAAATATTTAAATAATTACTTTTACAAACCTAGTATCTAAAAGTAACTATAGCAATATGTTTCCATGGAGAAATCAAGTAACCAAACAGAAACTGTAATTGATTATCAAGCAGTTGAAGTCAAAAAAAAGTTGGAAAAAATTTTCAATTATGATCCTTTGGTACCACTTGAGACTTGCCCTATTAGAGATGTGCTATCCGTAGCCTCTGATAAATGGAGTATTTTGATAGTATTATTTCTGGGAGGGCACGAAATCTTGAGGTTTGGTGACTTGAAAAAGTTTATTCATGGAATATCCGCTAAAGTTTTAACTGAAAGACTCAGGACTTTAGAGAAAGATGGCTATTTAAGCAGACAAGTTTTCCCGGAAGTTCCGCTGAGAGTAGAATACAAACTGACCGCATTTGGGCTGAGATATTTGGAAAAACTATTGGTAATTTCGGAATGGATAAGTGATGAAATGGATTATGTGATTCAATCTCGCTTTCGATACGATAATAAGTAGATCTGATTTACTAAATAAACCATTCCTTAGCAAAGGCCATATGCAACAATTAAGATCTTATTTTTCTAAACTTATCAAGTTGACGGACCAGGAATGGGCAGATTATGCTGACTGCCTCGTCAAAGAACGCTTTCCCAAAAAATCCTTTCTTTTGGAAGAAGGTGGTTCATGCGATTTTATAGCTTTTGTTACAGAAGGTATCTTTCGTTTTTATCACGAGGTGGAAGGGGAAGAAAAGATCACTGCTTTCTTTTTTTCAGGAGATTTTGTGACCAATTACCGCAGTTTTCTTACTGGTGGACCCTCCGAGCATTATATTCAAGTGTTACAAGATGCCACTATTTACAAAATCAGTAAAAAAGACCTTCATGATCTTTATGATAAACACAGATCTATAGAGCGCCTCGGGAGGTTAATAGCAGAAAACCTTTATCTGATGGTGGCCAAGCGCTTGGATGCCTTTCATTCATCTAGTCCTGAAGAGCGCTATTATGAACTTGTAAATCGAAATTCCAAGCTTCTTCAAGAAATCCCTCAATATATGATAGCCTCTTATCTTGGAATCAAACCCGAGACTCTGAGCCGCATAAGGGCTCGTAAATAATTTTTTACTCAATATCATTTATTGACTTTGGTCAACGAAATTAACTTTCTGCACGCTCATTTTTGTACCATTAATTAACAATTAAATTTTGGTACAATGAAAAAAACTTGTTTACTATTACTTCTGGCAGGCCTCACATTGGTAAATGTTTGGGCACAAAATGAAATCTCGACTAAACCTAGGATGTTTTTTTCTGCTGGGTTTGTA
>NZ_JABFHF010000059.1 GCF_015476655.1 Aquiflexum lacus | reverse complement strand
AAAATGACATCAAGGCGGGCTGCAGACCTCTCCTGACGTCGAGGTGACAAGGCAAGGTTCTTTCTAGTCTTCAATGCTATTTGTAGTCTTAAACCATCAATTTCAAAATCTGTCATTGGTAGTCACGAAGGATCAAGAGTTCCTATTTATGTTTATTCTCATTTCTCTTGATTCTTGGCTCTTGATTCTTAATTCTTGCAACTCGTCTCTCATTCCCATTTTCCAATCCAATGAACATTTTTCGAAAATCAAAGGTCGAATTAAAAATATATTGAATAAATTCACCACACTATGAAGATCAAAACAGTCATATTGCTTTCATTACTTTTATTAAACATCCAGAATATTTTTGCTCAGGGAGCTACAGAAAAAACGCAACCTATCCTGGGTGAGGTTCCACAAAAAGTAGAAGATGTATTTTTACCTGAAGTGAAAGGGATCAAGGTGGAAGTCTGGGTGGATAGCCTTACCATTCCTTGGTCTCTGCGCTTCTTACCTGACGGGGACGCCTTGGTTGCCCAAAGAAGCGGTAGTATAGTTAGGATACCTCAGGGAAAAAATCAACAAGTACACTACCTGACTGTACCTGGAGTAGTACATGAAGTGGATGCAGGACTTATGGGTTTGGCTTTACACCCTGACTTTGAAAACAACTCTTGGATTTATATCATGCATGCATACAGAAATGAGCAGCATGAGTTGTTGAGTAAAGTGGTCAGGTTAACCCATCAGGGCGAAACGGCCATAATGAATAAAATCATCATGGAAAATATCCCTGCACATGCGATACACCTTGGGGGAAGAATTGAATTTGGACCGGATGGCATGTTGTATATAGGAACAGGAGACATGTCCCAGCCATTTGTGGCGCAAGATTTGGAAATATTGGCTGCAAAAATATTAAGGATTACCCCCGAAGGAGGCATACCCACTGACAACCCTTTTGAAAATTCCCCTATTTACTCCTATGGGCATAGGGTGGTTCAGGGTTTTGCTTGGGATCCCGAAACAGGTGTGTTTTTCAATTCCGAACACGGTCCTTCAGGCGCAGAAATAGAAAATGGCGTAAAGTACCGTGATGAAATCAATAAAGTAGAGAAGGGAGGCAACCATGGATGGCCTATGGTGGTTGGTGCTCCTGGGATACCGGAATATGTAGACCCAAAGGTCATCTGGAACAAAGGAGCAGTACCACCTGCGGGAATGACGTTTTACAAGGGAGATCTTTATGTGGCATCCTTAGGAAGTCAGGCTTTGTTGAGGATAGTTTTCGATAAAGAAAATGACTATGAGGTAATTAAAATAGAACGTTGGTTTTCCTATGCCCCTTCAAAAGGAATTTATGGCAGAATGAGAGATGTTACCATAGGTCCCGATGGGCATTTATATGTCACCACCAGCAATACCGACGGCAGGGCACCTTTAAGGATCCATGACGACAAAATACTGCGATTGATCTTCGATTGATCGATCCCATATTTAGGGAATAATTTCAACCTGTGAATTAGATTTGTTCTATTTTGGGCTTCAGTTTTTATGAAAATTTTTTTAAGATGGGTTTTTATGGTATTTTACTGACAAGAAGTTCCTTTGCGATTTCATGATTTGACAAACCCAGTTCCACTTGCTCTATTACATTCATTTCTCTCCGGAGAATGCTACCAAAGGACCTTTGATGTTGCAGAACCACGATAATTAGTTTTCGAAATATATGGTTAAGAGAATTGAAATTATGAAAACAACAAGAAGAGAATTCATTAAAAAAGGAGGTGCCGCCATGGGTGCTATGATAACAGTGCCAACCATTATTCCTGCATCGGCTTTGGGTAAAAATGGGTTTGTAGCCCCGTCCGATAGGATTACCATGGCGGTAATCGGTGCCGGTAATCAAGGCGGTAATGACACACGGGCATTTTTGCAGGATGAAAGAGTGCAGATCACCGCCATTTGTGATGTTAATAAAAAAAGCGATGGCTACTGGGATGGGAAAGTTGCCGGGAGGGAATTTATAATGGAAATGGTGGACCAATCCTATCAGGAAAAATTTGGAAAAAAATACAAAGGAACAGTGGGGTATGAAGACTTCCGGGAAGTATTTCAAAGAAAAGATATTGATGTAATAGAACTTGCTACCCCGGACCACTGGCATGCCATCCCGGTAATGATGGCTGCTGCTTCCAAAAAAGACATTTACTGCCAAAAGCCCTTATCCCTAACTGTTCAGGAAGGCCGGGACATGAGCAATGCAGTAAAACACCACAATGTGGTTTTTCAAACCGGTAGCCAGCAACGCAGCAGTGAACATTTCCGCTGGGCGGTAGAAATGGTCCGTAGTGGCAAAATAGGTAAGTTAAAGAAGGTTACCTGTGGACTTCCCGGTGGGACACCTGATTTTGGCAAAACCGCTCATCTCACGGAAATAATACCTGTACCTAAAGATTTCAACTTCGACATGTGGCTTGGACCGGCTCCTGAAGCGCCTTATCAGCCATGTCGTACGCACGTTAATTACCGTTGGATACTTGATTATTCCGGTGGTATGGTTACCGATTGGGGTGGACACCATCCGGATATTGCCCAGTGGGGTATTGGTGCTGATGGTTCAGGTCCTGTAAGAATCCGGAATCCCAAATCAAAATGGTCGAACCACCCGGTTTACAATACGGCTACGGAATTCTATTTCGAGGCCATATATGAAAATGGTGTGGAATTGATTGTCAGCAATACTGCTGATGATATTGACATACCATCCGGTGTGCGTTTCCATTGCGAAGCCGGTACCGTATGGGCTACTCGTAGTGAACACTATGCCGACCCAGTAAGTGTCTTGGACATTAAACTGGAAGAAAAGGATCGCTTGTACACCAGTAACAATCATTATCGTAACTTTATTGATTGTGTTATCTCACGGAAGCCAACGGCCGCACCGGCAGAAACTGCGCACCGTTCGATAACGATCTCGCATTTGGGCAATATCGCCATGATGCTTAATCAAGACCTGGAATGGGATCCGGTGAAAGAAAAAATAAAAGATAATTTCCTGGCCAATCAGTTGCTTTCCCGACAGATGCGGGAGCCTTGGGATAAAGTCTATTTAAAATACAGGGTTTAAATCCGCCGGCATCTTCATGCTATAATTGATAAGCTATACTTAATCAAGCCTGAATATTAAATCAAATAGGTAACCATGAAAATATCCCCTCCTTCGTTCAATATCATATTGTTGTGCTTAATGCCATTTTTTTTGCTGCCAACTTTTGAGCATATGGCTTGTGGCGGTTTTCGAAGCATTGTCCTGTCCGCACAAAACCAATTTGGCTAAGGGTCGAAAAAGTTGAATTTTCGCCTTTCTGCCGCCATAAGCTATATGCAATGTGTGTGCCCAGCATGGGCATCTGGTATCGAAGATACCAAATTATTCCAGAGGGTGAAA
>NZ_JABFHF010000058.1 GCF_015476655.1 Aquiflexum lacus | reverse complement strand
TATATAGGTTTACAATTTTAAATTAAATTGTGTCAACCTATTTCAGTACACGACCGGGGACCGCCGTATACAGCCTGTCCCGATCTGGATTCGGGAAGACCCGTACTGCCTTTCCCGAGTATCGGGATACAGTGGTCCCGATGCTCGGGATAAATAGTGAGAGCCTCAACCTGAGCCAATTGGCTCAGGTCGGGCTACTCGATTGTGGCATCGTTTTTTTCAAGTGGATAATGGATTTATTCTTAATTGACCACCAACAGCTTTTAATACTTTCATTATTGTTTCAAATTGGGGCTTCGATCCTGTTGATAGGGCTTTATACAAACTTGGCCTACTCATCCCTGTTTCTTCCGCTATTTTGGACATCCCAATTGCTTTTGCGAGGTGCCCAAGCGCAACAACTACATCATCATTATCCCCTTCCTCCAAAACAGAATTCAAATACTCAGCAATCATTTCCTTACTGTCCAAATAGTCCGCTATATCAAATTTTGATGTTTCCATTTTTTACTTTTTTATCCTTTTCCAAATTTCCTTTGCTTTTTCGATGTCCTTTTGTTGAGTTGATTTTTCTCCACCTACTAGAAGAATAATGATTTTCCCTTCTCTTTCCTTGAAGTAGATTCTATATCCTTTAGCATAGTCTATCCTCAATTCATGAATCCCTTCACCTACGGGTTTACAATCCCCGAAATGTTCATCAATTTCAAGTTTTTGGATCCTGAACAAAATTTTCGCTTTTGCTCTTAAATCCTTCAATTTTCTCAACCACTTGTCAAATTCAACAGTCTTTTCAATAAAGTACATTTACCTATCTGTATTCATTTGGATACAAAATTACATGTTTTTTCTAGATTTAAAAAGTTACTTCGAATATACTTGGGGTCTTTTAAAATGTGCCACAACGTGATTCAGCTTGGAGACGGCGGGCTTTCGGAGCCGTCCGCTTCCTGCCTACTCCTAACTTCTTAAAGATACTGAATTTTCAATTTACTCTGAACCGCCCGATTGCCTGTCGGCAGACAGGCTGTCTTCCAAGGTGATGTTAGAGTGCGTTATTCCTTTTGCCGCATTAAAGAAAGGTCAATCCAATTCTTTTATTCAATCCTTGTTCAAAAATCCGGATAAGGGTTGACAACTGGATATTTCCTTTTCCATTTTCAAGTTTTGAGATATAACTTTTCTTTGTTCCGGCCTTTTCTGCCAATTGCTCTTGAGTCAGATTAGCTTCCTTTCTAGCATCTTTCAGCATTTCGCTGATGATGAACATCTGGGCATTCTCTTCATACTTGTTCCTGCTTTCACTTCCAATTTTTCCATGTTCCAATTCGATCAGTTCATCGAATGTTTTGACTTTGCTATAATCCTTCATGATCCTATTTCTTTGTTTGAAAATATTCCTTCATTAATCTTTCTGCCTTCTCTATTTCATTCTTTGGGGTCTTTTGGGTCTTCTTTTGAAAACCGTTGAAGAGCACCACCAGCCTTCCTTCATCAAAGCAGCAGAAAATTCTATAAATGTTTGATTGAAATTCCACTCTTATTTCAAATAACCCTTCAGTTCCTTCAAGATGCTTGAGAAACTTCTCTGGTACCCTATCCACTTGCTTGATCAGCTCAAAAACGTATTGAATCTTACTTTTAACCTTATCATTCTGGTTTTGGTAAAACTCAATAAAGTGGTTTTCATAAAAATGATCTTCCTTATCATATTTACAAAGTTATCTCAAAAGATAACATTTTCCAAAAGTACTAGGTTCTTTTAATGCACTCCAAGGTGATGTTATAGCGCGTATTTCCTTTTTCAGAATTCAATGGAGATTTTCACTTTCCCACCTAATCCTTTTTCAACAATTTCATAAAGGGTTTTCAGTGTCAGATTACTTCCATTGTTTTCAACTCTTGAAATATAAGTTCTCTTTTTATCTACTAATTCCGCTAATTGCTCCTGGGTTAGATTTTTGTCCTCTCTTGCCTTCTTTAATAGCAAACCAATTTTGAATGACTCAAAATCCCTTTCCAATTCATCCCTGCGTTCGGTTCCTTTGACTCCGTACACATCATCTTTAATTTCTTTCCAACTCTTCGTATTCATTTCCTTTTCTTTTTTCCTTTTTGAACTTCCTTTTCAGCATAATATTCATCCATCAGTTTGGCAGCTTTTTCAATTTCCTTGGTTGGCGTTTTTTGGGTTTTCTTTTGAAAGCCATTGAGAAGTATCACAACCTTCCCTTCATCAAAAAAACAAAACACCCTCCATATATTAGATGCCAACTGAACCCTTGCTTCATATAGCCCTTTCTTTGTTTTGATAGGTTTCAGGTAAGTCTCCGTAACTCTTTCCAAAGTTTCAATCGCTTCAATGACCTTAAAAATCTTGTTTTGAACTTTTTCAGTTTGGGCTTTTTAAAAGTTCTCAAAATGGTCCTGATAAGCAATGACTTCCCTTACTTTTTCCATAACGCAAATGTAACTTAAAAGTTACTATTTACAAAATGTTAAAAAGCTGATTGTATACTAGTTGGAGTTCTTAATATACGCTATAACGTGATTCAGCTTGGAGACGGCGGGCTTTCGGAGCCGTACGCTTCAAACTTACTCCTACCTTCTTATAGATACTGGTTTTCATAGTTACTCGGTTCCGCCCGCTGGATCCAAGGTGATGTTATCGCTTCGGTGTTCTTCTTCTTTGTTCATTTACTTGCCTGTTGCTTTTGTCTTATCCGACATTTATCCGACATATCCGACATCTATGAAGCTAATTCGTAATAAGCACCTTTTTTTTCTCCTATTCGCTTAATAATGTTCAATTGAATCAGTGTTTCTAAATCTCTTAATGCAGTCCTATCTGTTGTATTGTTTATTTCCTGATATTCTTTGTTAGTGATTCTACCTTTCTCTTTCACATATAAGACCGCTTTTACTTGTCGTACATTTAAGTCAAGTGATTGAAGATGTTTTTCATTGAAAATATCTTTTCTGAACTCCACGGAAATATCACTTGAATCGTATGTAAAAACCGGTTCAGGGATTCCTGCTTTTTTACATTCATTGATGATTTTAATAGTTCCTCGTCCCCAAGATTCAATGTATCCACTGCGAAACAAAGCATGTGCAATGTCGGGGTTGTATGGTCGGGAGGCGTGTTTTTCCAATAGGTTTTTAACCGTCCAATTTTCAGGCAGTTGTCCTTCGTTCCAAATCATTAACTTTTCATTATAAACACTGATTTGAATGGGAACGCCACCTGAATAGTCTTTATGGGCAATAGCATTTAATAATGCTTCCCTGATTGCTTCTTTTGGATACTCGTATGTTTCCACTCGATTCAACCCTTCATAGCTTATTAAAGCCTTGATGTACTTTGTGAATAATAATTCTGTTGTTTTTTCAATTTGTTCAAAAAGATTTCCATGGATTTCGTCCTGATATCTCAAATCACTATCACTTTCGAAAAACCCCATTTTTATGTAAGCTCCTGTTATATATTTTTCAGGATTAGGGTGAAACAGAAGAATAGATGCCCGCTTAAGAAATTTACCTTCTTTGAGTTGAAGGTTTTCAATAAGGTGTTCATTATTATCAGCTAAACTTTCTTCATCAATTCTTTGGCTTCTGAAAGCTCGTTTACGAAAAAAATCAAATGTTTCTTGTTTAAGGTCATTTGTTGAAACATTCGGAACAGGTACACCATCCCATCTTTTTCCTTTTTTCTGAAGGAGAAACTTGTCAAGTGAAGGACCTTTTAATTCTTGTTTGGTGCTTCCACTTCTATAATGATATTGTCCCTTATAATTGACAGGGTAAGGGTATTGCTCAACAAGAATTTCAATAAAACTTCCTTGGTCATTTTGGCGCAGATTAACATCGACCAAAATCCCCAAAGTGTCTCTAACCTTGTTTGGGATTTCTTCCAATAGTTTTTTAGCATCTTTCAAGTCAACCACATTTCCTGCATCATCTTTTCCAATGAAAAGAGTACCGCCATAGGCATTAGCAAAACCACAGATCCATTTAAGATATTCGTCTCTCCAATTTACTTTGAATTCAATATTTTGCGATTCTGCTGTCACTACCTATAATTAATTGTGTCTTAGCTTCAAATTTACTCTTTTTCCCTAATGTCATATTGTTGTTCGGGTTTTTCTACACTGAGCGATAACGGCAGTTTGTCCAAAAATCTCCGTTATCTTTTCGGATAGTCTAAATATAAGCCCATT
>NZ_JABFHF010000057.1 GCF_015476655.1 Aquiflexum lacus | reverse complement strand
ATTAAGGTTTTGCGGTATTTTTAAACATCTGTATGCGGATTTTAGGAGCTATCGGAACGAAGTCGGAAGTAACGGGCATTTCAGTGTTTGACCAAGAATTATTTCGAATTTTAATGTTAAAGGCATAATTGAGTACATCCATATTCTTTTTAAACCTGAGAACCAATTTTTGAAAGCTGTTCTCAGGATACAACTTTTAATGGATTTCTTTCTGGATTAATAAACAGGCATAATCAGCTTTTGGCATGAATTGGAACAAAGTCTAAAGCCAATGAATCAATAGCTAAACCAATGTTTTAGGCAATCATTTACCTTGGATTCAATATAAACATAGATCGGGAAATGCAAAAAGCCATTGGCGTGTAATCGGCAATGGTTTTTTTATTCTCTATTTGATCCATACCTTATTTAGAAAAGATAATTTTTTTAGCCTAAAAACCGGTTTTTCATTACTGATCTGATTCAGCTTTCGATTAATTTATCCTTCATGACTAATTGAACAGTCAAAACCTGCTTTTTTTTGGAACAAATTATACAGTATATGAAACATGGTATACACCACCTGAAACAAGGTATATAGCATCCGAAACAATACCTAAGGTCATATTTTTACTTTAAAGTACCTTGTTTATCAATTAATTACATCATTTCCCCGAAATGTATTTAGGCCTTTAGCCACCAAAATACAGATCATGGACTGAAAAATAATTTATAACATTTTTACTTCCATAACATGAAAACGATCTTATCATTTATTGTCTTTGGGTGGATTATTCCACATTACAATTTAAAAAACACTCCCGTTACCAGCATACCATTCGATCTCGTCCAAAATCTTATCATCGTTAAAGCCACTGCTAATGGCAAGGAAGGATATTTCGTAGTGGACACGGGTGTTTCGGAAACAATCTTAAATAAAAGGTACTTTAAAGGCAGTGCTACCGGAATCAAATTTTATGGTATTCATGGAAATGAAATAGAAAATGAAATATGGCCCATAAAATTAAACATCGAAGGATTTGAAAAAAATATGATAGGTGTCATAATCGATTTCACTGCTTTGGAGAAAAAAACTGGTTTGGATTTATTAGGGGTTGTTGGAAATAGTTTGTTTAAAAATTGTGAACTGGTTTTAGACTATACATTTAAGGAACTGACCATATATCGACTCAATAAAGAAGGTAACCGCATTTCTTCAAAAAATATCCATCAAGAGCCTCAGTCAACTCTCCCTATAATACTAGGTAAAGGATTGGCGCTAATCGAAGTAAAAATGAATGGAAAAAAGTTAAAGATGATTCTGGATACAGGAGCTAGTGCAAATGTGATGGATATTCAGGAAATCAACCACATCGGTTCAGGCTCATCACGGGTAAGGGAAGTTTCAATGGCAGGTTTTGGGAAGAACATAATTCAGGTAAAATCCTCTAAAGTAAATGAATGGATGGTTGGTAACCTTCCTTGTCCACCTATGAAGACACTTTTTGTAACTTTAAACCAACTCAACCAAAACAATTGGGGAAATAGGGTCGATGGTATATTGGGATATAACTTTCTCTGCAACTTTAGGGTGTCAATTAACTTCCGAAAGAAGGAAATTCACCTTTGGGATCGGGAATCAGTGGAACTCCAATTGGCAAATGCAAAAAAAAGCGACAATGCAATTGGGATTAATTCAATTAAATATTGACCTGATTAACAAATCCTGAAGGTTAGTCTTGAGATAAAGAAGGTGGACTGCTGGTTGTTGAAACCGGTGCTTCCCGGTTATCACGCATAGATTTGGGAACAGGAGCCGTGAGCAAAATCGCAGATGGCCTCAGCCTGAGTGGACCTGCTGTTGGTCAAGATGCCGCCTTACCTCCTACATACCTTTTTGATGGGGTAGCTGTCGGCCAATCCGGTGATATTTATGTTTCGGGAGGAGGCAAGAATGTGATTTAACGCATCTCTAAAAATTGAAGTTCTTCTTCTAAATAAAAACTAAAATTAAACGAGTTTCATTTTTTGACCTTTTCAAGCTACCATTTCCCCCTTTTCGAAGTAGAAAAGGGGGAGTTTTTTTATCAAATTTTAACCCGAATTCTTTAAGTGGTTCCTGGTCTCCGGAATCTCCAAGTTGTCCTGCTTCTCCTGAGGCTGTATCATCCTGTCCTACATCGATCCCGTCATATCCTGAGATGGGGATCTTTGGTTGATGATCTGATACCATGCCAAAGCATCCTCAAAAAGTTCATCTTCTTCCTCGGTAAGTTTGTATTCCGAATTCTTGAAGCAGTCACGTTTGCTTATTCTTTCAAGGTCCGAAAGGGGAATGTCTATCATCGGATTGTCCGAAGTGATGTCCTTCATGTGGAATACGTGCTTGAGCAATGCCAGGGCTTTCTCTTTCCCTCTGCTTTTGTCATGTTCCCATATAGCTAAAAATGCTCCCTCCGATACGGTGGTAACACTTATGGTCAGCTTAAGTCTTTGATGTCAAACTTAAGGGCCATAGCTATAATTTCACCAATTATACCGTAAGTAGATATTTTATCATACAGGAAACAAAATGTGTTGTTACTTCAGTTTTTCTTTTGTGTCAAGGATCAGCCATTCCCATTGGTCAGCATTGGGATGTCTTTCAAAGAAATCTGCCCTGGATTGAAGGGTTATTTGAATTATGGGAAGCCGAAAGCATTTCAAATCAACTTTTTCCCGAGCTGCATTGAGTTGACACGTTGTTGATTTGTCGCCACCTCGCGTTTTGTTGGTTTTATTAAACTAGATCAGTATTTTGTTTGGATTTGGAACAAAATATAAAGCACTTGAAACAATAACTACGGTTGGACTTTGAGCATCTAAGTAGCTTGCTACTGTAAATATTCTCTATTAATAAATCTTTAATCATTAAACTATCATATGATGAAAACGATGAAACAAATTATTGGAAAATCAGTGTTAGGTGCTGCTTTAATAACAGCATTTTTTGTCACATTCTCTTGCAGCCAGTTCAGTGATGCCTACGACAGTGATGAATTAGTCGATAAAGAAGCTTTGATGCTGCCACCGGAAGAGCTGGAGTTGAGTGATGAATTAATCGATATTACAGCAAGAAAGGGCAATGATGTTACCCGATCGGTTCGCATTACTTTGGAAGGTATCGACAATGCAGACGGTCCAGGAGGTACCTTCACTGGAATAATGACGCATCTGGGAAAAATAACTGGTGTGAGTGGTCTAGGCGAAATTTATGATGTCCAAGGTAACGTATTCAAATTTAGGACCTTACCGGGGGAAAAAGATATTATCTATGCCGCGAACCGGGACGAGGTTTGGGCGGCTACCGATGACATGATCATTACTTTTAACTCAGAGACCACTGCTGTCTATACCCAATTAATTACTTTCATAGGAGGTACTGGCCGATTTGAAGGCGCTTCCGGTTTTTTGGAGATTGAAAATGGTACTTTGGAAATCGTTGGTTTAAAAACAAATGGCGACCCCTTAATCAGGACTTCTCACGTAGGCAATGGAGAAATAACGTATTAATCCATTTTGGCATTGCAGTAATAACGAACCCGGTCATAAATGACCGGGTTTTTTATGCGGTAAAAGCTCTAAATCATATAATTGATTTGCTTTTTTTATGCGTATTCGGTTAGTGGCACGTACCCAAAAAAGGTAGGATTAAGTTCAAATTGAACGTGCTGTGGACTGTTGACTGTCGTCTATGGACGTGTAATCCTATACAAAAAGCCCCAAATCTAACTCACGTGCAACCGTGCGGATACACATTTTTTTTTAATATCCGATACAAATCCCATCTTACATGAGTGATTTATTGGATCAATCAGGTGAGGTTTTCAAAGTAAATACTTTGACCGAAGAAAAAACAATTTTTATAAAAATTCAAGAGGGACTTGACAACTTGGCCTTTGACTCCAATGGCTCCCTTTTTATCTCCAATGCTGATTTTGGCTCGGTAGTAGAAATACTACCTAGTGGTCAGTCACGCACCATAAGCCGTGGAGGGATGATCGCACCTATGGGCATGGCAGTTTTACCTGGGTCAAATAACAGAGATGCATTGTATGTAGCCGACGTGTTCCGATTGTATCAATTGAATGGCCTCACCGGCAGAGAGGAAAATGTTTATAAAGGTGACTTCCCTTCAGGAATCAAAAGGAAAAACCAATTCAAGTTGTTGGGAATATTTAGCCCATCAGCCGGACAGGGTCATTGGTAATTATTGATGGGGTAAATACACCTTAATTGGTCTCGGCCAAACATATGGTTGAACCTGATCAACCATTCAAGAAATGTGTAAATCTATAATTGTCGTCCCTTCCAACCTATCAACTACAAAGTAGTTGAAATTGATTAGCCACAAATCGCCATTTGTGGTCATTAAATCACGGAATGAATTTATTATTTCAACCCTAAAGGGGTTGAATTCGATTAGCCATACATCATGATGTGTGGTTGAAATAACCATGCCCATTTATCCTTTCAACTCTGGAGAGCCTGTCCCGAAAATCGGGAAGTTGAATTTGAATGGCTTATCCTTTCAAATTACCCCCTTAATGAATGTTAGTTTTTAAAACAAAAAAACTGGCAAGGATTTACTCCCTGCCAGTTTCTCAAAATGTGACCGCTTGCTGCGACTTCCTGCCCTCCGGGAGGCGGGCCCTCAGCACAAGTCGCAGTAATTTTTAAATAATTAATGCCGATAGTTCCGGGATAGGTGGTCCCGATGCTCGGGATAAATAGTGAGAGGCGCACCTCGTCGGAGAAATCTGGCGAGGCCGTCTACTCGATTGCCAGTAGTGCCTTTATTTTCACGCTACTTTAAATTCTAATTCGTTCATTTCTACACTGAACTTAACGTTAGCTTTTAATGCTTTAAAGACTTT
>NZ_JABFHF010000056.1:0-3229 GCF_015476655.1 Aquiflexum lacus | reverse complement strand
AAAAGAGTGCACCTGCACGAGGCAAAAGGCGTGCGGAGTGTAAAGAGTAAGTGAACAAGGGCGCACGGGGGATGCCTAGGCTCCCAGAGGCGAAGAAGGACGTGATAAGCTGCGAAAAGCCGCGGGGACCCGCAAGCGGGGCTGATCCGCGGATGTCCGAATGGGGCAACCCACCCTGCACAAGCAGGGTATTCCGCAAGGAAGGCAAACCCGCCGAACTGAAACATCTAAGTAGGCGGAGGAGGAGAAAACAAGAGTGATTCCGTGAGTAGTGGCGAGCGAAAGCGGAACAGCCCAAACCGTACATGTTACGGCATGTACGGGGTAATAGGACCTGCATAACCTGTATGAATGTGACCCGAACAGTCTGGGAAGTCTGGCCGGAGAGGGTGATAGCCCCTTAGGGGAGACATGAATACGGAGGCGGGTATCCTGAGTAGGCCGGGACAGGAGAAATCCCGGTTGAATTCGCCGGCACCATCCGGTAAGGCTAAATACTCCTGGGAGACCGATAGTGAACAAGTACCGTGAGGGAAAGGTGAAAAGTACCGTGAACAACGGGGTGAAATAGAACCTGAAACCGTGCGCTTACAAGCGGTCGGAGCCCTTTAGTGGGGTGACGGCGTGCCTTTTGCATAATGAGCCTACGAGTTACTCCTCACTGGCGAGGTTAAGTGCATTGATGCACGCAGCCGGAGCGAAAGCGAGTCTGAACAGGGCGGAATAGTCAGTGGGGGTAGACGCGAAACTTTGTGATCTACCCATGGACAGGTTGAAGCGGCGGTAAGACGCCGTGGAGGACCGAACCGATAAACGTTGAAAAGTTTCCGGATGATCTGTGGGTAGGGGTGAAAGGCCAATCAAACTGAGAAATAGCTCGTACTCCCCGAAATGTTTTTAGGAACAGCGTCGTGGAATGTATGGCGGAGGTAGAGCTACCGATAGGACTAGGGGGAGTCATATCCTACCAAATCCTGACGAACTCCGAATGCCGTCATACAGTAACGGCAGTGAGGGCATGGGTGCTAAGGTCCGTGTCCGAGAGGGAAAGAACCCGGACCTGCCGCTAAGGTCCCAAAATTTACACTAAGTTGAACAAAGGTGGTCCAGCTGCAGAGACAGCCAGGAGGTTAGCTTGGAAGCAGCTATTCCTTTAAAGAGTGCGTAACAGCTCACTGGTCGAGCGGCAGGGCGTCGATAATAATCGGGCATCAAGTGTAATACCGAAGCGCAGGATTTGATATTTATATCAACTGGTAGGGGAGCATTCCAATCACGGTGAATGCACATGGCGATGTGTGCTGGAGTGTTTGGAAAAGCAAATGTAGGCATAAGTAACGATAATGGGGGCGGGAAACCCCCACACCGATAGACCAAGGTTTCCTGATCAACGCTAATCGGATCAGGGTCAGTCGGGGCCTAAGGATAACCCGAAGGGGGATTCCGATGGAAAATGGGTTAATATTCCCATACCTGTCATACAGGTGACGGAGTGACGGAGTTGTGAAAGGACCGCGCGGTGACGGAATACCGCGTTGAAGGGTGTAGGTATTGGAGCTGTAGTCAAATGCGCAGCACTAGCCGAACCTGACAGTACCGAGATCCTTCGGGAGATCGGACAGTGTCCCTAAAAGCTTCCAAGAAAAACTTCTGGCGATAAGCGTATGACGGCCCGTACCGCAAACCGACACAGGTGGTCAAGGAGAGAATCCTGAGGTGCTCGAGTGAATCATGGCTAAGGAACTCGGCAAAATGGCCCTGTAACTTCGGGAGAAGGGGCGCCCCGCGGTAAGACGCGGGGCCGCAGTGAAAAGGCCCAGGCGACTGTTTAGCAAAAACACATGGCTTTGCGAACCCGAGAGGGGAAGTATAAGGCCTGACACCTGCCCGGTGCCGGAAGGTTAAGAGGGGATGTTACCGCAAGGGAAGCATTGAATCGAAGCCCCGGTAAACGGCGGCCGTAACTATAACGGTCCTAAGGTAGCGAAATTCCTTGTCGGGTAAGTTCCGACCTGCACGAATGGTGTAACGATCTGGGCGCTGTCTCAGCCATGAGCTCGGTGAAATTGTAGTCACGGTGAAGATGCCGTGTACCCGCAACGGGACGGAAAGACCCCATGAACCTTTACTGCAGCTTAGTATTGGTACCGGGTAAACGATGTGTAGGATAGGCGGGAGACAGTGAAGCGGCGTCGCCAGGCGCTGTGGAGTCAATGTTGAAATACCGCCCTTTGTTTGCCTGGTATCTAACCCCGCTGTGCGGGGGACATTTCTTGGTGGGTAGTTTGACTGGGGTGGTCGCCTCCAAAAGGATAACGGAGGCTTCCAAAGGTTCCCTCAGCACGCTTGGTAACCGTGCGCGGAGTGCAATAGCATAAGGGAGCTTGACTGTAAGGCCGACAAGCCGAGCAGGGTGGAAACACGGGTATAGTGATCCGGCGGTACTGCATGGAAAGGCCGTCGCTCAAAGGATAAAAGGTACTCTGGGGATAACAGGCTGATCTCCCCCAAGAGCTCATATCGACGGGGAGGTTTGGCACCTCGATGTCGGCTCGTCACATCCTGGGGCTGGAGAAGGTCCCAAGGGTTGGGCTGTTCGCCCATTAAAGTGGCACGCGAGCTGGGTTCAGAACGTCGTGAGACAGTTCGGTCCCTATCTGTTGCGGGCGTGGGAAGTTTGGGGAGCGCTGACCTTAGTACGAGAGGACCGGGTTGGACTGACCGCTGGTGTACCGGTTGTGGTGCCAACTGCACTGCCGGGTAGCTACGTCGGGAAGAGATAAGCGCTGAAAGCATCTAAGTGCGAAACTCCCTCCGAGATGAGACTTCCAAACAGGGCCGTCAGAGACGATGACGTCGATAGGCTGCAGGTGTAAAGCCAGTAATGGCAAAGCCGAGCAGTACTAATAGCCCGAAAACTTGCTTCAGCTCAGACTGTTGCATTCTCTGCGAGACATATCATGAAATAGACGTGAGATGTGAGACACAAGACATAAGACTTGGTACTTACATCGATATAGCGTATTAAAGAACTTAAGATATTAAAGATTGATGATACGTATGTGGGCAGAGCCAAGTCTCATATCTCACATCTAGTGTCTCACATCTCAAGATTTAGGCGGCCCAGCGCAGGGGTCCCACCTCTTCCCATCCCGAACAGAGAAGTTAAGCCCTGCAGCGCCGATGGTACTGGGGTTACACCCGGGAGAGTAGGCCGCCGCCACATTAT
>NZ_JABFHF010000055.1 GCF_015476655.1 Aquiflexum lacus | reverse complement strand
GAAACACTGACTATATTTGAAAAACAAAAGTGTCAACCATTTTCAGGACGAGACAAAGATAAAAAAAATCAAGTGTACGTCACTCACTGAAAAAAATGTCAATTAAATTCTTCTTAAAAAGATCCCCTCTCCATTTCGGTAAAAAACCTCCCGTTCCAATAAAGACGGCTCCGTCCCGAAATTGATCCGTCGACGCCTTCAGACCCCGGGTTGCGGTGCAGGGAGGTTGGTAGAAACCGAAAGGAATTTCGAAGCACCTTACCCGGGGCTAATCAAAGTTCAGCCCACTTCAGGGCTGCTAGTAAAAACCCTTATTTATACTTCCTTCTCTATTTCGGTAGGGAAGTGGGGAGGAAGACAATAGCCTGTCCCGCAGAATTGCGGGAAGCCGGGCCTGCCTGTTCGGCAGACAGGCCGGCACTGGCCTTGCGCGCGGATAGGATCTCATTGTCTTGACTTTTTTGTTACTTTTTTGGTCAAAGCCTGTCCCGATTTTCTCGGGGCAAAAAAGTAAGAGAGGAAATGAAAGAAAAATGGGGTAGACGTTACTCACTAAAAAAAGCATCAATAAAATTCTCCTTAAATAGAACCCCTTTCCATTTCGGGAAGAAACCTCTCGTTCCAAGATAAACTTCGCCTTCCATTTCGCTAAAGGCAATAAGGATCCCTTCGACAAGGTTGAAACAAAACAATAATTTTAAACCACTACAACATTTATAAATTTAACTTAACTTAGGGACTGATTTTATATATTGGTTTTTTAGATATCAAAATTTGAAAAAGGCAATTTTTACCATATCGCTGGATTTTGAGCTGCATTGGGGCAGATTTGATAAATATGCCTTAAAAGACAATTTATCCTACTACGCTGAGACGAAAAAGGTCGTCCCTTACATCTTGGAGCTTTTTGAAAAATACGGCATCGAGGCTACTTGGGCAACCGTGGGGTCATTGATGGCGGAGAACCTGGAAGAATGGGAACAATACAGCCCTGCCCTTAAGCCAGGATACCATGAAAAAAAATATTCTGCCTATACCTGGATGGAAAAAGAGCGGACCCCTCATGTTGAGGCCTTGTTTGCGCCGGAATTGGTCAGGCAGGTGATGCATTGCCCGGGGCAGGAAATAGGAAGTCATACTTTTGCCCATTACTATACCTGCGAAAAGGGACAAGTGGCTGAGGAGTTTCGTTCAGACCTGCGTGCCTGCCAACAATTGGCCAAGGATAAATTCCAATTGGACCTGCAATCCCTGGTGTTTCCAAGAAATCAATACCATGATGAGGTGATACGTGTGGCATACGAAGAAGGCTTTGACTTTATCCGTTCCAATCCTAGGGACTGGTTTTGGGAGCGGACAGAGAACAATGGGCTCTTGAAAAGATTTTTCAGGACCGGAGATACATTTATTCATATTG
This sequence comes from Aquiflexum lacus, assembly GCF_015476655.1. GTDB lineage: Bacteria > Bacteroidota > Bacteroidia > Cytophagales > Cyclobacteriaceae > Aquiflexum > Aquiflexum lacus. The sequence continues at coordinate 4,183 of NZ_JABFHF010000055.1, read as the reverse complement.
GACAGCCAAGTCATTATCCTTTACCAGTCTTGGAGGAGGGGAATCCTATTTTGTTGCCTGCTTCCAGGTTGCTGCGGCCTTATAGAAAAGATGGAATATTGCATAAGCAGCGTTTGAAAAGGATCAAAGATGAACTGTTGGTCACAGCGAAATCCGGTGAGGTGTACCACCTTTGGTGGCATCCCCATAATTTTGGTTTATATCCTTTTGAAAACCTACATTATCTCGAAGAGTTGTTCCGGTATTTTGATTCCCTTCGTAAGGAATATGACATAGTCAGTATGAATATGCAGAACAGTGCAAAAAACAGGTGATGAAATAAATATTTCTGATCAAAAGAAAATTTGGTCTCCACTAAAACCTCTGGGAATAGTGATGTTTTAACATTGATAATACAAAAATAGTCCTGAAATAAGTTTTATTAGATTAAAAAATACCCTGTTTAGGGTATTTTTTTTTGTAAAAGCTTTTGGTACTTTTGAATCGGGTGATTAAGCGACTTTTCGTCTAAACTTTTTATGAAGATGTCAACGATATAGGTAGGGACTGTAAAATTTAAATTTTTTAACCCTACTTTTTTCTTCTTTCTTTTGCTATTTATTGGAATCAATTCCCATATTTACCCATGTATTCAGTAAACTGTACTGCATAGGATTAAATTCAGTCGCATAGCTTCGGTATCAGGTATTTTCTGTGAATAATTGGATTTGGAGAAGCTGAAATTAAATTCTTTGATATGGGAGACTTATTCGTCAGACCACCTGTCGGTAATACTGAAACTCTATAAAAAATATTTATATTTGGAGGCAAGTTATCGCCCACTTTACGCTTATGAAGCATACCTTAATCTGGATTACCTTTATACTTTTTGCAGGATCCTGTATCAGCAACAAAAGGATTACCTATTTGCAGAATTTACCTGGAAATGAAGCCATAGAGCTCAATGAGTTTATCCCATTTGCAAAAGTGGATTACCGGTATGTGCTGCAGCCTTTTGATATTGTGGATATTGATTTTGCTTCATCGAATGAGGAATTGACCAAGGCCTTTGAATTTCAGGGTTCGAGGGCGATGCGCGGTGGTGGAGGCGGTGGAGGCGCTGGTGATATTTTCTATTTTACAGGATATTCTATTGATCAGGACGGAGATATACTATTGCCTAAGTTGGGCAAGGTGAAAATTGCAAGTCTGACCGAGGAGGAGGCAAGGTTAAAAGTGCAGGAGGCCATCAGTGAATATTTTAAGGAGGAGGTTTTTGTCAAATTGAGGATCGGAGGAATCAGGTTTACAGCTTTGGGGGAATTTTCCAGATCGGGAACGCTTTTGATCATGAAAAACAGGGCAACCATTTTTGATGCCTTGGCACTTGCAGGGGAGTCGAGTATACTGGCGAAAAAAGACAAACTCTTTATTGTCAGGCAATATGACGGGGGGGCCAAAATCCATCAGATTAACTTAAATGACCGGGCCTTATTGGCTTCGGAATTCTATTTTATCCAACCCAATGATATTTTATATTTGGAACCGATGAAAATCAGGCAATTTGGAAATGCAGATAATTTTTCTGCTTCTTTGGGTCTGATCGTTTCGGTCACGACTTCTTTATTGCTCATGTTTGCTTTGATTTCAGGAAATTTATGATTGATGGAAAAATAGACATATCGAAATTTGAACAGGATGTCAAACCCATTGATATCAAGTATTACCTGATCAAGTATTCCAGGTATTGGCCATTGTATGCTACTTGTATATTTATAGCTGTTGTGGTGGTTTTTCTTTTTCACAGGTATACGGTAGAGGAATATGAGGTCCGCGGGTCGGTTTTGATCCGTCAAAAGAACTCCCCTGAGGTCAGGATTCTTGATAGGTCCAATATCTTCAGCGGTACCAATAATTTGGAGAATGACATCCTTTTGTTCACTTCAAAAAATCTGGCGGAAGAAGCGCTGAAGAAACTACATTTTGATGTCAGTTATTATGCTTCTACCAACATCAAAGAGATAGAGTTGTATGACAAATCACCGATCAAGGTGGAGGTGGATCGGGATTTTCCGCAGTCGGAATCGGGGACGATTCATTTTACCATGCTGTCAGACGATGAATTTACCCTGACCCATGAGGAAAAGGGCTTTTTTGATTTTCTCAGTGCCAATGCGAGTGGACCCTCTGATGAGGAGATTTTAAACAAGACCTACAAATTTGGTGATGAAATCGCCTCTGCCAGATCCAAGTTCACCATTCAAAAGATTAAAAATGTCAGGGAGGGGGATAAACTGTATTTTGTTATCCATAATCCTGTGGATGTCTTGGAGCGCTATTCCAGGGCGATCGCAGTCCGTCCCATTAACAGTTATGGTACGGTATTGCAGGTATCGATGGTATCGCAGGTCGTGGAGAAAGGCAGGGATTATGTCAACTCCCTGATGGATTCCTACATTGAATTTGACCTGAAGGAGAAGAACCGGATATCAGAAAATACGCTCAGGTTTATAGATGAACAGATGCATATCCTGGAGGATTCCCTGCGGGTGGTGGAAAGGGCCATGTTGAATTTCAAAGTGGACAACAAGCTATTGAGTGTGGACTCGGAGTTTGGCGGCGTATTGGGAAATATTCAAAGTTTGGAGGACTTGGTCCAGAACATAGATTTTGAACTCAGTTACTACAAATCTCTTCAGACTTATCTGATGGCCAAGAACAGTGATTATGGGGACATTATCGCCCCATCCATTGTGGGTCTGAATGATGGTTTTTTGAACGGTCTGATCAGGAGTTTGATGGAGGTATCCTTGGAGCGGAGAAAGCTGCTTTCGGTGGTGAATGAAAACCATCCCAATGTGGCTGCGATTGATGAACAGATCGCCAAACTCAGGGAGAATATTTTTGAAAACATCAACAATTTGGTGGAGAATACCGAGCGGAGAAAAGCGGAGGCAGGAAAGAAATTAGAACAATTGGATCAGGAGTTCTCCAAATTGCCACAGACAGAATCGAGTTATACCAATATTTTCAGGCAGTATAAGTTGCGGGAAAACCTGTATAATTACCTCTTGGAAAAAAGGGCGGAAGCAGGCATTGCAAAAGCTTCCAATGTACCGGACAATGCGGTGGTGGATTACGCACGTAGGGGCAGTTTGATTTTCCCCAAAAAAGCGCAGAATTATGGTATGGCTTTGGGTTTGGGATTTTTTATTCCTTTGATGTTTTTGTTGGGGTATCATTACCTGAACAACAGGATCATGGATCAGATACAGTTGAAGAACGCCATCCGGATACCGATGTTGGGAACCATTGGGCTGAGCAATAAGGAGACCAATATGCTGGTTTCAGAGCATCCCAAAACGATGGTGGCAGAATCCTTTCGGTCGCTACGATCGGCATTGTTTTACATATCCAGTGACAAAAAATGCAAAAAAATATTGGTCACTTCCTCAGTCTCAGGGGAGGGAAAGACCTTTGTAAGTCTCAACCTGGCCTCTGCCATGGCATTGAGTGGGAAAAAGACGTGCTTGGTAGGTCTCGATCTGCGCAAGCCTAAGATGTCGGAGTACGTGGGCGTCGACCACAAGGAGGGGCTCTCCACCTATTTGGTAGACCGTGCGGAGAAAGAAGACATCGTCATGCCCACCAAATACGAGAATCTTTTCCTCGTCCCCTCAGGCCCGGTACCGCCAAATCCTGCGGAGTTGTTGTTGAAGGACAAAATGAAGGAATTTTTGGAATACCTGGAGCAGGATTTTGACATTGTGGTGATGGATACACCGCCAATAGGTCTTGTATCTGAAACAATGGATTTGTTACGTTTTTCTGATGTAAACCTGTACATCGTCCGTCAGGATTATACCCACAAAAAGTACCTTCTGATGATCAATGACCTTTATGCCAATGATCAGATCAATAATTTTTATGCTGTTTTCAATGGCATCAGGGCCGGTGGGGATGTTTATGACTTTGGGGGCTACAATTACGGCTATGGCTATAATTACTCCTATATGCGCAGGAATAAGTACACGGGAAATTATTATGAGGCCGATGAAAAGAAGAAGCCTTCGCAGTGGTTTGACAAGTTATTGGGGAGGTTTAGGGTGTGAGGAAAGGATGAAGGATGAGGGAGAAGGGATGAAGGTTTGTATGTCCCTGATATAGGTTGACCGTTTTTACTCAACTCTATATCATGAAAGCA
>NZ_JABFHF010000054.1 GCF_015476655.1 Aquiflexum lacus | reverse complement strand
GATGTAGGGGCATCATTGCTCAGTCCGCCATCAGGAATGTCTCCCGTAAAGGTGGAGATACCGAGATCCACATTCATGGCTTCACATATTCCTTTGTCGGTATCCACAAGAATATCGGCGGGAGCAGTGACTGTCGGAAGATCCGTTTCTGTATCTGCCGGGAGTACTGTCACTGTCTGTGTATCCGTTGCCGTATTGCCGCTGTCGTCGGTCACTGTCCATGTCACCGTGGTAGTGCCTATCGGGAAGAATTCAGGTGCAAGGTTGACGGCAACGTCCACACTGCAATTGTCGGAGGTTGTTGGGGTACCGAGTTCCACATCAGTGGCGGATTCCTGACCCGGTTGCAATTGTATGGTGATGTTGGCAGGGGCGGTGATGACAGGTGCTTCGTTGTCTTCTACGGTTACGGTCTGCACCACTTCTTCCGCTTCGTTGCCCAAAGCATCGGTTGCTGTCCAGGTGATCTGGGTATTGCCCACAGGATATGGTGCATCCAAGGCAAGACCGTCACTTCTTGTGCCTGTGGCGGTTGGATTGTCGCAGTTGTCACTTACTGTTGGTGCTTCGATCTCTATTTCAGCATCGCATGTTCCCATGTCTGTTGACCGGTTGATTTCGGAGACAGCTGATATAACAGGTGCCTCGTTATCCTCTACCGTCACGGTCTGCTGTGCGGTGGCCGTGTTGCCATTTCCGTCTACAACCGTCCATGTTACAATGGTGGATCCTATTGGGAAGCTTTCCGGTGCGTCGTTGCTGATGCCGTAGGAAGGAATATCTTCTCCTGTTACTGTTGGAGTTCCAAGATCCACATCCTCAACTTCACAGCTTCCTTCGTCTGCATCTATGGTAATATTTGCAGGAGCGGTGATGGTGGGCAGTATTTCCCTGCTTACAGTAATCACTTGGTCTGCGGTTGCTGTATTTCCATTGACATCGGTCACTGTCCAGGTAACTGTGGTGGTACCTATCGGGAAGGATTCAGGTGCAAGGTTGACGACAACATCCACCCCGCAATTGTCAGACGTTGTTGGGGTACCGAGTTCAACATCTGTAGCAGATTCATCATCTTCTCCTATCTGGATACTGATGTTTGCAGGAGCTACAATGGTCGGGGCCTCGTTGTCCTCAACTCTCACGTTCTGAACCACTTCCTCCGCTTCGTTGCCAGAGGTATCGGATGCTTTCCATGTAATTTGAGTAGATCCGACAGGATAAGGTGCATCAAGATCTTGTCCATCACTTCTTGTACCTGTGACGGTTGGGCTGCCGCAGTTGTCGCTTACTGATGGTGCTTCGATTTCTATTTCAGCATCGCAGGTTCCATCATCTGCTGATCGGACAATATCTGAAACCGTTGCAATAACGGGGACTTCATTGTCCTCTACAGTCACTGTTTGCTGCGCGGTGGCGGTGTTACCGTTTCCGTCAATCACCGTCCAAGTTACAATGGTGGATCCTATCGGGAAGCTCTCCGGAGCGTCGTTGCTGATGCCGTCGGCAGGGATATCATCTCCGGTTACTGTTGCTGTGCCAAGTTCAACTTCTGTTACTTCGCAGGTTCCTTCGTCAGTATCTATTGTAATATTTGCAGGAGCGGTTATGGTAGGCAGTATTTCCCTACTGACAGTTACCGTTTGCTGTGCAGTTTCTGAATTGCCATTGACATCCGTCACTGTCCATGTCACCATGGTGGTGCCAACCGGGAAGGATTCAGGAGCGTCGTTGCTAACCTCTTCCACTCCGCAATTGTCGGATGTTGTCGGGGTACCCAGATCCACATCCGTGGCTGATTCCTCACTTTCCCCAATCTGTATGCTGATGTTGGCTGGCGCAGTGATTATCGGAGCCTCATTATCCTCAACGGTAACGGTCTGCACCACTTCATCGGCTTCATTTCCAGAGGCATCGGTTGCAGTCCATGTGATCTGGGTTGTGCCCACAGGATATGGAGCATCAAGCCCAAGCCCATCACTTCTGGTACCTGTTGCAGTTGGATTGTCGCAGTTATCACTTACTGTTGGAGCAGTGATTTCAATTTCAGCATCACAGGCACCCGGATCGGTAGTCTGGGTGATTTGGGAAACAGCAGAAATTCCAGGTTTTTCGTTATCATTCACCGTTACCGTCTGCTGGGAAGTGTTTTCGTTACCGGATGCATCCTTGACGGTCCAGGTTACAACTGTTTCACCAAAGGGGAAGATATCCGGTGCATTGTTGCTGACCTCTACTCCGGGACAATTGTCGCCAAATTCAGGTTCCCCAAGATTTACCTCAGTTGCAGAACATAAACCTGCATCCGTACCGATTGCCAGATCGGCAGGTGAGTTGATAAATGGCAACTCATTGTCCAAAACAGTCACGAGTTGAAGGGCTTGGGCAGAATTCCCCCAAACATCCACTACGGTCCAAAGAACCTCGGTCAGGCCAACAGGAAAACTACTTGGTGCATCATTTGAAACTGAGCCTACCCCGCAATTGTCAGAAGTAATAGGAGTACCCAGATTAACACCATTGGCAAAACACTGACCTGCATTTGCGGGAACGATAATTTCAGCAGGAACTGAAATAAGTGGTGGTTGATCATCCAAAACAGTTATAGTCTGGACAACTGGATCAGCCTCATTTCCTGCTTCATCCTCAGCCGTCCATGTGATGATGGTTTCTCCCACCGGATATGGGGCTTCCAATGACAATCCATCGCTCCTAGTTCCTGTTGCAGTTGGGGGTGTACAATTATCCGTCACTTCAGGTGTAGTAATGGTGATTACTGCCTGGCAGGTACCTTCAAGGGCAGTCGCTGTGATATTGGAAACCGTTCCTATCACAGGTTTCTCAGTGTCCTGTATGATAAGCCGCTGTTCCTGAACACTGGTATTCCCAGCCTGGTCCGTGAAACGCCAAATAATGTTAAATTCTCCCTGTTCCGAAATCGGGAATATGGATTCATCCGTGGTGCCCATGACCTGCCCGTCCACATTATCCGTAGCTGTGGGAACAGTCAGTTCTTCGAATTCCAGCCCACATGCTGCAATGATATCGGGAAGGGACTCCAAGTCTGGGACGGGTGCTTGGGTATCCGCTTCGGGCAATCCTGAGAATACCCTTGCAATTCTAATCCTTGATACATCATTATATCCTGTAAAATTTCCAGCCAGTAAAACCCTTCCATCATTTTGTATTGCAAGAGCATTTACATTTTGGTTAGGACCCGAACCTGAATCAAAGTCGGAATCTATGGTGCCATTAGGATTTAACCTTGTAAAATTAGTATTAGTAATTGAACTAAATCGATTAGTTCCTACAAGTATCTTCCCATCACTCTGGAGAGCTAAAGAATTTATTTGTTCAGTAAAAACAGATCCAGGGTTGAAGCTACTGTCTAAACTACCATCTGGATTTAGTCTCACAATTCTAACTACACTTTCTGAATTATAACTAAAGAAATTACCAGCAATAAGGATTTTTCCATCAGGCTGAACTACTATTGAAGAGGCTGACTGACCGAGTCCTGTACCTACATCAAAAGTTTCATCAAGGCTTCCATCTGAATTTAACCTTGCTATCCTGTTTATGGGAATTCCATTATATTCTGTGAAACTCCCTAAAATAATTATCTTTCCATCGGTCTGCATAGCCGCAGAAAAAATAACATTATTTGCACCTGTACCAGAATTGAAATCGTTATTCAATGATCCATCTTCATTCAGTAAAGCAATCCTATTTATATTTTGAACTAAATTATAACTTGTAAATTGTCCAAAAATCAGGATTTTTCCATCAGTCCTTAAAATGATGTCATTAACCCAGTTTCCAGGCCCTGACCCAGAAGAGTTGAATTCATTATCCAGACTACCATCATTATTAAGCCTAACTAAGGCCAGTTTAATATCCCCATTGAACTGGGTAAAAAACCCTCCAACTAAAAGTTTTTCATTGGGTAGCTCTTTAATTACCCTAACATCAATATTAAAACCAGTTCCTGTATCAAAACTTTCATCCTGTTGTCCATTCGAATTCAGCCTATTTATCCTGCCTTTTGGTAAACCATCATAAAATTGGAAAGTACCACCCAATAAAATTTTTCCATCTTTTTGTACATGCAGAGCATTAATAGGATTGTCAGCTCCAATAGGAGGATTAAATGTTGTATCCAAGCTTCCATCAGGTAAAAGCCTAACAATATTATCTCTTGGAATTCCATTGAATGAACCAATTGAACCAACAACAATAATTTTATTATCCAACTGTCGAGCAACATCCAATGTGATCCCACTCAAAGTCAAATTTGCATTAAAATTTTCTTTGAGACTACCAATTGAATTCAGTAATACTAAGCCTTCGGAATAAACTGAATTATAGAAACTAAATGCACCACCAATTAAAATTTCATCATCAGAAAATATGTCAATAAAATAAACCACATTACTTGGACCACTACCAACATCAAATGTTTCATCTAAAGATCCATTAGAATTTAATCTCGCAAGTCTATTTTGTGATTGGCCATTTACATTTAAAAAAGTTCCACCAATCAAAATTTTACCGTCAAGTTGTTCTTTAATTGAATAAACATAGCTGTCAATATCCGATTCAAAAGTTAAATCCAAAGAACCATCTGAATTGATCCTTACTAAATTATTTTTTGAAAATTCACCAACAGTTGAAAACAATCCCCCAAAAAGTATTTTTCCGTCATTTTGAATTTCAACAGATTCAATAATATTACTTCCCCCAATAAAACTTCCTGGATCAAAATCCAAATCAAGATTTCCATCAGAATCCAATCTTGCTATTTTATTTCTAGCAAAACCATCGAAACTACTGAAATTGCCCACAATAATGATTTTATCATCTGGTTGTAATGCTAATTTTTGGACATAGACATTAGTCCCTTGCCCTGGATCAAATGTCTCATCTAAACTACCGTCTTGATTTAGCCTTGCAATTCTATTAATACTTTGGCCGTTAAAGGTGCTAAATGCTCCTCCAATTAGAACTTTTCCATCATTTAAGGCCACCATATCCGAAATTACCCAGTCGGGCCCTGTACCTGCTGGATAGCTTTTATCTAAGGTTCCATCGGGATTTAACCTTGCTAAATAATTTTTTTTTACACCATTATATTCAGTGAAATCTCCCGCAATGAGAATTCTCCCATCTTCAAATAAAATTGATTTATTAATACGGTTGTTGGCACCTGAACCTGCATCTATAACGTCTTCATTAAAACTCAAATCTAACTGCCCTGGTGTTTGGGCTTTTAAGGTTAAGAATAAAAAAAACACTAAAATCAATAAATAGACTGACTTTTTCATGGTTAAAGGTCAAGTGGTAAAAGAATTGAAATACTAAAGTCTGATTAACCGGTTTACGGTACCTTAAAACAAAAACTCAACGACTACCGATCTCAATAAATCGATATCATGTAAAGTTTGAAAAAAATAATACTTTGAAAAATACACCCTAGGCAGTAATTTCAACTAACTTATAAGTAAAAAACGATATATCTTATCATTTTTTTAAAGTTCAGGATGCTCTTTTATTAAAGCTACAAGTCCTGCAATATTATGGACGTTTAATTTATTAAAAATCCTCCTCCTATGAGTTTTCACTGTCAGCGGACTCAGGTGGAGTTTATGTGCAATCTCTTTGGTTTCCATTTGACCGAGGATCATTTTGAGGATTTCCTGTTCCCTTACAGAAAGTTGATAAATATCAGCCAATTTTTGTGTTAGGTTTTGGGATTTCAAATGTCTAACTTTTTGTGGTGCAACTTCGAAATATTCTCTTCCTTCCAACACGTCGATAATCACTTTCTTTAGAGTTTTAAAAGTTTGGGTTTTACTTATAAAGCCACAAGCGCCCACTTTTTTGCAATGTTCAATCGTATCTTTTGAATCGTGTGAAGAAATGATTAAGCTTCTGATTTTAGGATATCTTCTGTTCATTATGGGAAGCAATTGAAACCCATCTAATATCGGCATATCCAAATCCAAAATTATTAAATCTGGATCATTCCCGTTTTCCAAAAAGTGCAATACATCCCTTCCATTTGTGAAACATCCAATAACCCTGATTTTTGGAGCGCCCAAAAATAGTGCTTGCAACCCATTTACAAACAACTTATGGTCATCCACTATAATAATCCTGTAACACATATAAAAAATTTATATATTATGAATATTTGATTTAAATAATCATAATCTGAATTTAAAAATATCAATTTAGGTTAAAAAAATGAAGAATTTTAGATTAAATCTATTTTAAGAATTCAGAAAATAATGAATGAATTTAAAAATTTATAGAATCCTAAAAGTATCCAATCCCAAAAAAAACACCCCCCTCCGAATCTCTCCGGAAGGGGTTGTCCAATTAAAAAGCCATAAATTGTTATTCTTCTTTTACCAGTCTGCC
>NZ_JABFHF010000053.1 GCF_015476655.1 Aquiflexum lacus | reverse complement strand
CTATTGCAAAATAATATTTGGATCAATACTTGACTTTAAACACAATTCATTTCGAACGTAGAGAGAAATCTTTTTTCTTGGTTAGTTCTCCAGATTTATTCAGCTACGGCCAAGTTAAGCTTCGCTAAATTCACTTCGTGAAATAAGCTTGAAATACATCAAATCTGATAAGTTATCTTTTCGAAATACAATTTATTTATCATGATTTGTAATAATTACTGATACTTGTTTCATGAGGATAGGGAGATGGTAGGTTACTACAGACCAAATCATTTCATCCGAAATACCGTCATATGCATGAATTATCACATTTCTTAAACCAATAATTGACCGGGATTCAGGAATGATATTGTAAAAAGTCTCGTCTTTCTTGACTATTCTATTGATCGCTTCTCCGATTATTTCTAAGTTTCTCTCAATAGCCTTTTTCAGGAGCATATTTTTACTGTAATCAATCGCAGACTCAATTTTATGTTGATTAAGAAAATCCTCAATTTCGAGCCCTGCAAAATGAATATCGAATAGCCATTTTAATATTTTTTCATCCATAAAGAAGTTCTTTGGACTTATCGATGGATTGAATTAAAATTGGATTTTTCAAGGTTTGCTTTTCGATAAGATCCACTTTTTTTCCTGTAACCTTTTCTAAAGCCATTTTGAACTCTAAATAATTAAGAAAATAATTGTTGAGGTCAAAAATTTTAAACCTCACTAAAAAATCAATATCTGACTCATCCGTCATTTGACCTGTTGCAGCAGAACCAAATACATACAATTCTTCTACTTCATGTTTTTCACACAACGCACGAATTGCCGACTTTGGTAATCTCAGATTTTTCATAGCCATAATTTAAGAATTTATTTGAAGCCTATTTCCTTCTATTTCAATTTATTTCGATTTAGACCTATTTCCTTCTATTTCTACCATATTTCAGCGAACCTGTCTACTGGCCAGGTAGAGACTTATTTCAACCATATTTCAATTAAACCTCAATCCCTTTCTTAAAAACTTTAAAAGGTTTCAACCTCCCCTGCTGATAAGTAATCTCCCGATAGTCGGATGTAGGAAAAAGGATGATATCGGCGAGCATGCCAGGGTTTAATTGTCCACGGTCTTGAAGTCCTAGGGCAGCGGCTGCCCGGCAAGTGATAGCTGCCAGTACTTCAGCGTTGCTGAGTTTTTCGAAAGTTCCCAGAACAGATGCCTGCATCAGGAGATCTCCCATAGGAGCGGAACCTGGATTCCAATCGGAGGCGATGGCTAGTGAGGCACCTGCATCCAGCAGTTTTCTGGCAGGAGTATATGCTACTCCCAAACCCATGGATGCGCCTGGCAAAGCAACAGCAATGGTGTCCGATGCGACGAGTATTGCTATTTCCTTTTCTCCACTGGCTTCCAAATGGTCTGCTGAAATGGCTCCAAAATCCACGGCTACCTTCGAGCCACCTGCATAAAACTGATCTGCATGTACGGTAATGTCAAAACCCATTTCTTTTGCTTTTTGGAAATAGGATTGAATGTCTTCAGACATAAAAGCTGTGTCTTCTATAAAGGCATCGATCCGATTGGCTAAACCCTCTTCTTTGAGGATTGGGAATAATTCTTCTGCAATGGCTTTCAGGTAATCCCGGTTGGTTCCTTCAAAATCCTTAGGGGGAATATGGGCCGCCAGGCAAGTGGGTATCAAATCGGCATGGATACCTTCATTTGCTGATTTGATAGCCTTGAGCATTTTGAGTTCTTCTTCCACGGACAAACCATAACCGCTTTTTACTTCTATGGTCGTGATGCCATCTTTTAGGTGTCTATTGGCACGTTGGATTGTCAGTTGGGCAAGTTTTTCCAAACTGGCCTTTCTGGTTTTTGTTACCGTATCCCAGATGCCGCCACCGGACTTTGCGATTTCAAGATAGGTTTTACCTGCATTGCGCATGGCGTAGTCTTTTGCCCTGCTTCCACCAAAACAGATATGGGTATGACAATCAATAAAACCCGGCAATGCCACAAAGTCGCCTTTGAGATTTACGATTTCCGCACCGATGGATTGTGCTTCAGGATACATATCCCAATAACTTCCTATCTGAAGGATTCGGTCATTTTTGATCAAGATTCCTGCCTCAGAAATTATTTCCATTTGCTCGTCTTTCAAGGCTCCTTTTAATGGAAGGTTGGCCATAGTGACAGCTTGGCGGATGGGGCCGATAAAGGTGTGTTTGATGGTTGGCATGGTTGTGTTTGTTTCGTGGTTTTGGTTGGTTCAATTCGCCGCGGCGAATGGACCGGTATATTTCCAGTCTCCAGACTGGATAGTATGCAGTCTGAAGACTGCAGCTAAGATAGTCCAAGTCTGAAGACTTGAACTAACTAGTACCTATCAAACTCCCCTGACCAAGAAGTCTCAAGCTCCAACCCTTCTTTTTCGGCAACTTCTTTGGCTAAGGTAAGCAATTCCCCACTTCGGATCATCTCAATGGCGGTTTCCATATCTTCATACATGATCTGATCTTCGGTGATATGTTTGATTTTGGTGCGTACGTAATCGTATAGTGCTGTCATGATTTTTCCTGACTTTAATGGTGCATGGAAATCCACCGCTTGGGCAGCACAGAAGAGTTCAACTCCGAGTATTTTCTCTACATTTTCAATAACCTGCAAGGCTTTTCTTGCCCCGATCGAACCCATACTCACATGGTCTTCCTGACCCAAAGATGTCGGGATGCTGTCTGCGGAAGAAGGAAAACAAAGTCCTTTGTTCTCACTCGCCAAAGCTGCAGTGGTGTATTGTGGGATCATAAATCCTGAGTTCAAACCAGTTTCTTTTAGGAGTAATTTAGGAACTCCGGGCGTATCTCCTTCCAGGGAAAGGTAAATCCTCCGATCGGAGATATTGCCGATTTCCGAAGCCGCAAGACAGGCATAATCCAAAGGCATGGCAATGGGTTGACCATGAAAATTGCCGCCGCTGATGGTATGGTTTTCATCAAAGACTACCGGGTTGTCGGTGACGGAATTGATTTCTATCTCCAGGATTTGCTTGAGATGCCGCCAGGCATTTCTGGAGGCTCCATGTACCTGTGGCATACAGCGCAAGGAATATGGATCTTGAACCCTGGCACAGGTGGCATGGGAATGAACGATTTCAGAGTCATGGAGGAGATTCAGAATAGTCTGGGCTACGTGTTGGTTACCTGCATAGGGTCTCAATTCATGTAATTCTGCAGAAAAGGGCTTGATTGAACCCAATAATCCTTCCAACATCATGGCTCCGGTGATATCCGCATGGGCTAGGATATTGTAAAATCTATCAAGGACTTTCACTCCGAAAGCAGCCATGAACTGAGTGCCATTGATCAATGCCAAACCCTCTTTGGGACCTAGGTGAATAGCTTCCAACTGATGTTGCTGCAATGCTTCAGCCGCAGAAAGGGTTTTTCCTTGGTAATTTACTTTTCCTAAACCGATCAATGGTATAAACAAATGGGAGAGGGGGGCGAGATCACCTGAGGCACCTACAGAACCCTGCTTGGGTACCACCGGAATTAAATCTTGCTCAATATGCCAAATCATTCTGTCCAGTGTATCTTCTTGAATTCCCGAAAAACCTTTTGCTAGGGCATGAATTTTTAGGATCAGCATCAGTTTGGAAATCTCTGTGGGTATAGGTTCTCCTACACCAACTGCATGGCTTTTGAGCAGGTTTTCCTGGAGTTTACGGGTCTGATCCGGAGAAATCAATGTTGTGCACAATGGCCCAAAGCCTGTATTGATGCCATAAACAGGCTTACCATTGGCTACGATTTGTTTAACTGCCGCAGCACTTGTTCGTACTTTTTCTCTTGTTTCCTTGGTAAGAATCCCTTCGATTTCACCCCTTGCGATTCCAAGAGCAATGGAAGCAGTGAGTTGTTCTTGGCCGTATTGGAAGGTTTTCATCATAAAGAAGGTTTTGTTTCCCGCTAAACTGGTCCCGATTCATTCGGGAGACGCTAAGATTTCTTGGAATATATAGGACAAAAATAGCTAATGTGATTGATAAGTATAAATACCAATTTTATCATTTATTAATAACTTTAAGTTATAATATTTAAACGGATATTTTACTGCAATAATTTGAATGGGGGACTCTTGGTGTTTAAATTGTAATTCAATTTTGATAAGTAAAAAGGTTGGTTTTTTAAAAAGGGATAATATGCAAAATTCATCAGATTTAATCATTCAAGAGCGGATTACCAGATCGATTTATTTGATCAGAAATCAAAAAGTAATGATGGATAGCGATTTAGCTGAAATGTACGAAGTGGAAACTAAAGTGCTTAATCAGGCGGTTAAAAGGAATATGGATAGATTTCCGGAGGACTTTATGTTTCAGCTTTCCAATGAAGAATGGGAGGATTTACAAGTAACGATCGAAGAACAACATGACGATCATTCTTTAAGGTCACAATTTGTGACCTTAAAGAATGATCGTGGAAGGCATAGAAAATATCTTCCTTATGTATTCACCGAGCAAGGAGTAGCGATGCTATCCTCTGTACTGAACAGCCAAACTGCCATTCAGGTTAATATCTCGATAATGAGAGTATTCGTAAAAATGCGAGAATGGGCGGCTAATTATCAAGGTTTGATTAAAAAAATTGATGAGCTCAGTCAAAACCAAAGTGAACATAATGAGCATATCAGAAATATTTACCAGATTATCGAAGAGTTGGTAAGACCTTCCTTAACAGAAAGGAAAGCAATTGGATTTAAAAAGTAAGTTTTGTGTTTTGATGGTTCTGTTTGAATCATTATAATATTAAAACTTATTTTCTTTGCGCCTCCCGAATGAATCTTGACAAGTTTTGCGGGAAGCATTATGACGATTAAACCAAAAAATCTTTACTTAAAGCAGGGTTGCAAAGGAATCTACCTTATTTTCTTTGCGTCTCTGCGCCTTTGCGGGAACCCATTATGACAATTGAATTAAGACACCTAGAATATTTCCGTGCCGTTGCCGAAGAACTGAATTTTGGTAGGGCAGCGGAGCGCTTGTTTATTTCCCAACCCGGTCTCAGCCGTCAGATCAAGCAGATGGAAGAGATCCTGGAGGTACGGTTGTTTGAAAGAACCAAAAGAAAAGTGGAATTAACGGCTGCAGGGCATTATCTCAAATCTGAAGCAGATTACATCTTCAACCACCTTGAACTCACCAAAACCCAACTCAAGGAAATTGCCACGGGAAACATCGGGGAGTTAAGAATAGGTTTCCTGGGTTCTGCTGCCCATACTGTCCTGCCCGAACTGCTGGTGAAGATCTCCCAACAATTCCCCGGCATCCAAACGACAATGGAGGAACTCAGCAATTCCTTGCAGGTAGAAATGCTGGAAAAGGACAAATTGGACTTGGGTTTTGTGCGATTGGCACGGGTTCCGGAAGTCCTTCAGATGAAAATGGTGCATCAGGATAACTTTTCTGTGGTATTGCCATTGGACCACCATTTGGCAGAAAAAGGATTTAAACATGTAGGGCAATTGAAGGAAGAAAATTTTATCCTTTTTTCCCATGACTATTCTTCCATCTATTATGATAAAATCATGTCCATCTGTGAGGATAAGGGATTCACTCCGAAAATAACCCACAAATCTGTCCATGCCCTGACCATTTTCAAATTGGTAGAAGCAGGTTTGGGTGTGGCCATTGTGCCGACATCACTTCGCCAAGGTTACGATTTGAGTGTGAAGTTTATTGAGCTGGACAAAATCAAGCAAAAAACGGAGCTTTATGCGGTATGGAAGAAGGGGAATAGGAATCCTGCTGTATCTAAAGTTTTGGGGTTGTTGAAATGATATTTACTTCGTGGGGTATATTGATATATTTAAGCATGGAAACTAAAATCAGAAAAATCGGTAACAGCAGTGGGATTATTTTGCCTAAAGCATTGATTGATAAATATGATCTTGCCTAGGTAATTACTGAAGATCATGGGGATGGAATTATGATCAGGCCTGCAAAGAAATCCATGTTTCACGACAAGATGGCAGAAGCCAAAAAAAAACAAAAAGACAATTTATTCTGAGATGAAAAAACAGGCTGGCCAACCTGAAATCAAGAACTTTTATGAACAGGAAGGTGGAGTTTGGGGAGACATAGACACTGAAATCATTGATTGATGAAAAACGGAGAAGCCTTGACTGAGGCAGAAATGGTAGATGTGAAAGTTTGTTTGGCAAAGGTTTTGGAGTTGATTTAGTCCTATGTTAAAGATGAATTGAAATTATTTCCCGCTAAGGCACAAAGGCGCAAAGAAAGAAAACTTTTTTCTTTTTGCAATGGTGATAACCTTTAAATATTAGAGTTAACATTGCGCTAACTTATTGTAATTTTTTTTTAAACATTTATTTTTATACGATATCATATCGTATATTCATAAAAAAATGATATCATGAAAGTTACAGCAATCATACCTGATGATTTGATAGCCGAAGCGATGGAACTTTCCAAAGCAGAAACAATCACCGAAACCTTAAAAATTGCTTTACACACTTACATCCGATCCCAAAAAATAAAAGCATTGGGAGTCATGATATTGAGTGAACCTTTGGAATTTAAATATACCTCTCAAGAATTACGTGAGTTGAATAGAAAATGAAAGGAGTTGTTTTTGATACCTCAATCTGGATTGAATATTTGAGAGGGAACTCGGAGTACTTTTCTATTTGTCAGGAACTATTGGAAAACGGAAGAGTTTGGAGTTTAGAGCTGATTTTTGCTGAGTTATTTCAGGGAGCGAAAGGAAAAAGGGAAATAAGTTTGATCATGGATTTTGTGTCGCATGTTCCATTGATCGATGAGCCACTTTTGATAATTGAGGCAGGAATGCTTTCCAATGAACTTAATTTGATCAATGAAGGGGTAGGTCTCATTGATGCAGTAATTATCCACTCTGTTCGGAAAAATGAGCTTCAGCTTTGGACTCTGGATAAAAAGATAAGAAGGGTAGTTGGATATGATTTTTTGTTTAAAATAGATAATTAGTGAGAGAATAATTGGATTATAAAACCCATCTATCTATAGTTCGATACCGATAGCTCCTAAAATCCGTAAGTGACCTAATGACATTCAATTCTGTAAACCAA
>NZ_JABFHF010000052.1 GCF_015476655.1 Aquiflexum lacus | reverse complement strand
AAACACTGACTATATTTGAAAAACAAAAGTGTCAACCATTTTCAGGACGAGACACAGCAACTGATAAAGACGGAAATGGAATGGGAGGTATACGTTTACCAGACATAACTGTTCCATTAGGCACTTACCAGGGATTTAACCCTCGAAAGCCGGAAGCCAATGCACCTTTTTACTTGGCGGGTCATACTGGTTCTTTTTGGCCGTTTGCTGCTACGAAAGAGGAGCGAATTAAAAATGGTGATCCACGGCTTAGTCTAGAAGAGCGATACGATGGAAAAGAGTCCTATGTTAAAAATGTGATTATTGAAACAAATAAATTGCTTGGGGACCGATTGCTGACGCAGGAAGACGCTGATAGAATCATTGCTGATGCAAAAGCGAAAAACTGGCCACCAGTGATGCTGGAAACATGGCCATTCTGGAAGTAGCAATAAACAAAACAATGAATCGATGATAAAATTTTTCAGGAAAATTCGCCAAAGTCTACTTATTGAAAACAAACTCAGCAGATACCTGCTCTATGCCATAGGTGAGATTGTTCTCGTTGTCATTGGGATACTTTTGGCACTTCAGATTAATGATTGGAATCAAAACAGACTCAACGCCAAAGAAGAACGACGCATTTATCAAGACATTACCGATGAATTTCAACTTTACAGATTTCTTTTTAAAAATGGCATTGGAACCTGGGAGACAGTGATTGGGAGCGCGGATAGTTTGTTAATGATCATCAATAATCCAGCAATTCTTCCTGCCGATGAAAAATTGGCGATATATATCCATCAATTGACTTTGAATTGGATGTCAGGCACTTCTACTACCGTCTATGATGTGTTGGGTAATTCTGGTGATCTTGAAATAATTTCTTCCGAATTGCTTCGAAACTCTCTTGCTGAATATAAATATCAAATGGAGCATTTGAAACAGTCTGAGGAGTCATATGTCCGCTTTGCAGATCAGGAGTTACGACCATTCTTGAATCGCTTCGTGGATCGGTCGGCTACACGTGGTAACCGTGAGAAAGGTCAGTGGATCATCACTCATCATCCATCTCCTTTTAGATCTTCTTTTGATGACCTTATTCAAAGTAGGGAATTTGCCAACCTGCTGATAGATCTTATAGATGCTTCAAACAAACTGATCAATGTTAACAGAAGACTTGAAGTAAATATTAACCAAATAGACTCCCTGATTTTGGCTAAATATCCCTCCATCCAAGCCAAACCATATATCCCTAAATAACAAAGAAGAAAACTGCATGATCAAATTCTTCAGAAAAATAAGACAGCGATTACTAGCAGAAGGTAATCTGAAACGATACCTGATTTATGCCATTGGAGAGATTCTACTCGTTGTCATTGGGATATTGATTGCCTTGCAGATCAACAACTGGAACGAGTGGAGGAAGGATAGGATCAAAGAAGAAAACATCCTCCATGATTTGGTCAACGAGATTGATGCCGAATGGGACAACCATATCGTACAGAATTTCGATTTTGTGGAAGGGGTCGGGCTTACACCCAATGATTACGAATCCCTGTTTGAAGATCATTATTATGTTTCTTGGGTCAAAGCATATAATCAGGGAAGGAAATCCTTAATCAAAACCGATCAAACATTGATTAAAGAATGTGAAAACGTATTGCAGTTAATCCGGAATGAACTGAAAAAGTCTAATTCACAATAAAAATTTCATGAAACAAATTACATGCCTTATGCTTTCTTCTGCTCTTTTACTTTTGATGAGAAGTTGTCAGGAGAAAGTAAAAATATTTAAAATTCCCGAAGGGCATGTGGGTATGTTTGGCTATGGTTCGTTGATGTCCAAGACCCTGATCGAAACGGGACTATTGGATAAGGCCTATGATGGCCCATTTTTACCTGCCCACCTTAAGGGTTACAAGCGGTCATGGACCTTTGCTTGGCCGACAGACCTTCCGCTTTACAATGTGGACAGTACCTTTTCCAAAGATTATATCCTAGTGGAAGGTGATTCCATCTTTCCCAAATACCTTCATTACCTCAACATCCGCGAGGAACCGAATACGGTCATCAATGGCGTATTGTATATTGTCCCGGAGGCTGATTTACCCAATTATGATGTTTGGGAGTTGGGGTATGAAAAATTTGAGGTCACTTACTTAATTCAAGGACATAGGATTGTTGACTCGGTCATACTGCCGAAATAATTGTAAACGATTTATAGACAAACTAAAACCTGCAGCTTGGCAGGTTTTTTTGTTTTTTCATAAAACCCTTCTTCTTCAAATGGGTTTCAACATACATGGAACCTTACGCAATCATTGACGAATCTGGATTCCCGATTGTTTGGATTCGTTTTACAGGCAATAAAAGCACTGACCAAAACTTTCAAACTTATCTGGCCCAAAATAAAGCCTGTTATCGGTACAGCAAGCCATTGGCTATTATTTTCGATGCTTCAAACGCGGGCATACCCTCACTTTCACATCAAAAAATGCAGGCTGATTGGCTCAAGGAAAATAAGGAACTGATGATAAATTATTGCGCGGGGACTGCCTATATTATCCCTAATGCAGCCATTCGAGCCATCTTAAAAGTGATTTTTTCATTCCAAAAGCAACCTGTCCCTTATCAGATTTTCGAAAGTGAGCCTGAGGCAGAAGCCTGGGTACAAAGTCTGGTTCTGAAATAGGCTTGTAATTTTAATATCAGAACTCTCTTTTATAATTACTCCTTGTTTCAAAGATCAATGGGCAACTCAGCTATCTTTTTGACTTTGATATCCCTGTAAAAAACCTCAGCCCCTTCGGATTGAATTTGGATTTTACCGCTTTTCAGAGTCAATTCACCTGTTTCAGATAAGTAACGTGAGTTGTAAAGGACCATCAACACTTTGCCGTTTACCACATGCACAGCTGTATCTCCGAAGCAATAAAGTTCCAGGGTATTCCATTCTCCGGTCGGATTTTCGGCATCGGGGTATTTTATACAGCGCCTTCCCACGGCACTCGAATCACTGAATGTCAATTTTTCTGCTTCAGGATCATAGACATAAAGATCATCAGACTTCTTTGCCGGTATGTCCATGATTCCTCCTGCCACTCCCCAATAGTCACCACAATCGCCTTCCTGCACCTGAAACTCCTGTGAGCGCATCCAAAAACCATAGTCTGCCCCATGTGGTCCCCCGGCATGATACAGTATCCCGCTGTCCCTTTTGTTTTTGTCTCGCGGTTTGTGTTTTGCTTCGCCCCATTTAAATTGAAGGCTGAGGTGGTAATTGCTATACTCTTGGGTAGTTGATAAGCCGCCCCATTGCTCCCCTGAAATGCGGATAGCGGGCTTTCCATCCACTTCCACCACACTGAATACGCTTAAGGGGTCGATATTTAATCCAATAGGACTATCAGATCTCCCCACGGTAGAGTCTGAGGTGGCCACCCATGCGGGCCCCAGGTAGGTGTCCCAACCACTGAGGTCTTTATCATTGAAAATTGCTTCCCATTGCTTTTCAGGCTTACAGGAAACGGATGCTAGAAGAGCTACAGCGAAAAGGAAGATTTTGGCTTTGGACATTTTTTTGGGTTTGGTTAAAGGTAGTCATTCTTCAATAAATGGGAGTGAAAAAAAGCACAAACCAAAAGAATTTAAAAATGCATATATTGAAAGGTTAAAGTTTTTAAATGATTAAAATAACGAATATGAAGCGGTCAATTGTTTTTATCCTACTTATCCTCAACCTATCTATCACTTATGGCCAAAAACCCCGGGCAAGGGAATTGGGTGTTCCATTTAACGGCACAACCGGTCAATTCAATGCCATGATCGCGGCAGAAACCATGGAAGGTATCAATGGAAACAAGTCTTATGCATTGCCACATGATTTGCTGGTAGAAGTACTTAAAAAATATAATAGGTTGAATAAATGAAATCTGGATGGACAGGAAATATCATCTAGATCTTGATTAAAAAAAAATCTGGTCAGTAGTCCAATTGTTTGTGAAAAGGAGGATTAATCTGAAATTTTTAAAATTGATAAGCGTTAAAATCAAAGCATAACTATTAATTTTTATAATTAAACCTTACTTTACAATGAAAAAGTAGCAAAAAACAGATTTTTTATGGGAATAACATCCTTTATCAGCTTAATAGGTACCGGGATTGGGATATTGGCTATCTTGATCTTACTTTTCAAGCAACAGGATATTCTCTTTAAAAAAATTGTTTTTGGACTGATGCTTTTTTGCATGACTTATTATTGCTTTTTGGACTTTCTGTTTGATAGTGGTAGAATTTTAGACTTTCCTCATTTTTTCAAGACCGGAAGTCCGATTTTTTATTTACTTCCTATTTCCATTTATTGGCTTGGGCAGTCCCATATAAATCAAAAAACAAGTTTTCAACCCATTGACTATGTGATGATTCTTTTGCCAATCATCAACATCATAGAATTTCTGCCTATTTACAGGCTTTCGACCGTTGATAAGCAGGATTATCTTTTTCCGCTGATGGAAGATCGGGATCAGATAATTTATGCATTTGAGGGCTGGATCCCCACTTATTTTCATTTTTTATTTCAGGTATCTTTGGGTTTAGGGGTTAGCCTACATTTATTGATAAGCACTATTTTGAAAAGAAAAGACAACCCAAATGCTATTGAAAAAAATAATTTCAAATGGTTGATGTACTTATCCTCACTCTTTCTGACCTTTTATCTTGGGGCATTTTTAATGCTTGTTCTGGATAACGAAACTTTTCAAATCCATCAAAATGCCTCGTGGCTTTTTGCCACAACCATATTGGGTTTATTGGTTTTGTTATTTCTTGAGCCCAGTATTTTATATGGAAACACCCTTAATATCAAACCTTCACCGAGTAAGAAAAATTTGATTCCCATCGAAGAAGGGGATGAGCAAAAGTACCGGGAGGCTCTTAACGAATACTTTTTGAAAGAAGATAACTTTCTGCATCCTGATTTCAGACAACAGGATCTTGCAGATTATTTGGATATCACCAAAAACAAACTTTCCCTGATCATCAATCAGCTTTTTGAGCAGAATTTCAATCAGTTGATCAATGACAAAAGGATCGAAATAGCTATCCAAAAATTGCAGACTGAAAAAAGCAAAAGTTTAACCTTAGAAGGAATTGCACAAGAGGTAGGCTTTAAATCAAGAACCACTTTTAACAAAGCTTTTCAAGAAAAGACAGGTTTGACTCCTTCCGAATTCCGAAAAAATCTTTTAGAGGGTTAGTTTTTTTGTTCAATATTTCATTCTTGGACAGATACACAATGTATATCTATAAATTTTACTTAGAAACTCTAGTAGGTTTGTACGAACTATAATTTTTTTTAATGTTCCCATTTCTAATGCAATAAATCAAATATGAAAATTAAAAAACGGATTAACCCTTTAATTGCCATCCTTTTAGGGATGGTTTCCTGTATGCCATCCAGAGATGATAAATCTCTGGATACGGTATTCTTTGGAGGAGAAATTCTAACCATGGAGGGAGATATTCCGGAATATGTTGAAGCTGTTGTAGTCCATAATGGCATGATAGCTTTTTCAGGAGATTTGGCGGAGGCTAGAGAAATAGCTGGTAAATCCCCTAAGATGATTAATTTAATGGGGAAAGTGCTGTTGCCCGGTTTTATGGATGCCCATAGCCATTATATCAGTTCTTTATCAGTTGCCAATCAGCTGAATCTCTATCCCCCACCCTCAGGGCCTGCAAAAGATGTGGTGACCATCATCCAGGAGCTGAAACGATTCAAAGAAGAAAATAACATTCCGGATGGGGAATTAATACAGGCCTATGGGTATGATGACACAGTAATGCCTGATGGTCGCCTTCTAAATAGGGATGATCTTGATGAGGCACTTCCTAATAATCCTGTTTTGGTAGGCCATGTTTCTATGCATGGAGGGGTATTGAATTCTCTTGCTCTGGAAAGATGGAATATTTCCGCTGAAACAGAAACTCCTCTAGGAGGGATCATCGTTCGCAAGCCGGGTAGCAACGAGCCGTATGGGCTTATTATGGAAACAGCATATTTGGAGATTTTTGGCTCCCTTCCCTTACCAACTGATTCAGAAGAAATTGAGTGGTCTGTAAGAGCGCAGGAGATGTATGCCGAAAATGGGATTACCACTGTCCATGAAGGAGCCACCCACCTCAAAGATTTACAGGTAATACAACGTGTAACTGATGCAGGAGCGAATATCATAGACGTCATTGCTTTTCCATTCATAACAGATCTGGATGAAATCCTGAAATTATATCCTGTAGAAAAATGGGGGATTTATGACCGGCATTTGAAAATAGGTGGAGTAAAAGTTACCATAGATGGATCCCCTCAAGGCCGAACTGCCGCTTTTACATCCAGATACCTCACCGGAGGTCCAAATGGGGAAAAGGATTGGCTGGGTAAGCTTTCTTTTCCTCAAAAAATCATTAACAGTTTTATACAACGTGTTTATGAACTTGATGTCCCCTTAAACCTGCATGCAAATGGAGATGCTGCAATTGACGCTTTTCTTCGGGCACATGAAGCTTTAGCCAAAGATGATCTTACCAAGGACAGGAAAATCACGTTGATTCATGCACAGTTTACCAGGAAAGACCATCTTGAAAAGTATGTGAAATATAAAATAGTCCCATCTCTTTATACTTTGCATACCTACTATTTCGCAGATGCCCATATTGAAAACCGCGGTTTGGAGCAGGCACAATATATCAGCCCAATGCGGGATGCCATTGATAAGGGCTTGAAACCTACCAATCACACTGACTTTGTGGTGGCACCACTTGATCAGATGTTTATGTTATGGTCAGCAGTCAATAGAATTTCCAGAAGCGGGGAAGTAATAGGGATAGATCAGCGAGTGACTCCCTATGAAGGCCTTCAGGCCATGACTATCAACGTAGCTCATCAGTATCAGGAGCAGGAATCAAAAGGAAGCATCAAAAAAGGGAAACTGGCCGATCTGGTCATTTTGGATAAAAATCCACTGAAAGTTGATCCGAATGATATTAAGAATATCCAAGTACTGGAAACCATCAAAGAAGGCAAATCAATCTTTAAAAAATAATCAAAACCAACCTAAACCATGAAACTTCAAAACAAACTTTTCGCTGAATTCTTTGGCACCTTTTGGCTTGTCTTCGGCGGCTGCGGAAGCGCAGTTCTTGCAGCCATGTTTCTCGCAGGTGACGCTTCTCCAATAAACCTCGGCATCGGCTTCGTTGGTGTATCGCTTGCATTTGGTCTCACAGTGATGACCATGGCTTATACCATCGGTCATATCTCCGGCTGCCATTTGAATCCTGCTGTCACAATTGGCCTTGTCGTAGCAGGCCGCCACCCGAAGTCCGAAACAATTCCATATTTTGCCGCTCAGGTCATCGGAGGGATTGCAGGTGCAGCAGTTCTGTATCTCATCGCCAGTGGTAAGGAAGGCTTCTCTGCCGCCGGTGGCTTCGCATCAAACGGCTTCAACGATCTCTCTCCCGGAGGTTACTCGATGGTTGCAGCCCTTGTCTCCGAAATCGTCCTGACCTTCTTTTTTCTGTTTATCATCCTAGGCGCAACCGATAAACGTGCCCCGGCAGGATTCGCACCAATTGCCATTGGCCTTGGTCTCACGCTGATCCATTTGATTGGTATCCCTGTGACCAACCTCTCAGTCAACCCTGCCCGTAGCACCGCTCCCGCATTGTTTGCAGGCGGAGCCTATATTTCCCAACTTTGGCTATTTTGGCTCGCTCCAATAATTGGAGCTGTACTCGCAGGCATAGTTTATCCGCTTATTGCAGGTCGTGACAAAAATCAGTAAGACCTATGCTTGACAGCTTCCGATGAGTAAAGTATTTCCTCCACCTATAGGTCAGGACCATCTCAAATTTATTTACAACCAACTAATGCATTACCATAACAAAGCACAACCATGAAAAACATATTGTATTTATTGTTATTTGCCTTTCCCCTAATAGGATTGTCACAGGAAGCAAAGCGTCCGAACATTCTCATCATCTGGGGGGATGATGTGGGCATGTGGAATATCAGCGCTTACCACCGAGGGATGATGGGTGGATCCACTCCCAATATCGACAGGATCGCCCAAGACGGAATGATCTTTATGGATCACTACGCACACGCATCCTGTACAGCCGGGCGCGCGGCATTTATCACAGGTCAGTACCCCATGCGTACTGGATTGAGTACGGTGGGCTTACCCGGTGCCAAGGAGGGACTACAAGCGAGTGACCCCACCTTGGCACAGCTACTTAAACCCATGGGCTATGCTACCGGTCAGTTCGGTAAAAACCACTTCGGGGATCGCGATGAGCATCTTCCCACAGTTCATGGGTTCGACGAGTTTTTCGGTATCCTTTATCACCTCAATGCGGGTGAATATTCTGAGCAATACGACTTTCCTTCGGATGAGATTGCTTCAGAACTCAAAATGAAGGAGCGAGGCGTCATTCATTCCAAAGCCTTGGCAAACGGAAAGCAAGAGGTCAAAGATCTGGGTCCATGGGGTCAAGAACGACAGCGGAACCTGGACCAGGAAGTCTTAGTAGAATCCAAACGCTTTATTCGCGAAGCAGTGGAATCTGACGAGCCTTTTTTCGTTTGGCACAATACGACGCGTATGCATTACCGGACTAATCTAAGCGGAGAGTATCAGGATAGAAGCGGCTATGGAATTTATGCTGATGGTATGATGGAAATGGACGATGATGTAGGCGAGCTATTGGACCTGCTCGAGGAGCTGAATGTGGATGAAAATACCATCGTCATGTTCGCTACAGATAACGGAGCTGCTTCCAATTCCTGGCCAGACGGCGGAAATCACCCCTTCCGTGGTGAGAAAGGGGCCGGAGGTTGGGAAGGCGGATTCCGTGTGCCTGTCTTGGTAAAATGGGACAGACATATACCTGCCGGAGTCGCTACAGGTGAATTTATGACCATGGAAGACTGGGTACCTACCTTGATGTCCTGGGTAGGAGATCCTAACGTAAAAGAAGATCTTCTCAAGGGAAAAAAAGTCGCGGATCGAACCTTTAAAGTGCATCTGGACGGGTATGACCAGAGTGATATTTTGCTGGACCAAGGAGAAAGCAAACGAAAGGAATTTTACTATTTCACCGAAACCACCTTACATGGCCTGCGCTATGGTGACTGGAAAGTGATGTTTAGAGATCAAGAGAAATGGTTTCGCTCACCACAACCGGTATTGTCTACCCCTATTATCACCAACCTGAAGCTAGACCCATTTGAGCGGTTCCACCAGGCTCGTGGTTACGATGAGTGGGCCGAAAACCGTAGCTGGGTCCTGGGTCAGGTAGGCAAAGTATTGGGCTCCTTCTTACAAACCTTTGGCGAATTCCCTCCGAGTCAGAAAAGCTTTGAGGTACAGCTGGACAGTTTTTCCGATTTGCTCAAAGAGGTGCCGACCAACAGGTAAAGATCAAATAACCAAAGAGGACCCAATTAGGCGGTAAGATACCGAGTGCTAGGAAACTTGTCACACCTGACCATTACCTAAAGCAGGTAAATGAATGCTTTTGATTGCCAATGGTCATAAATTCTAGGCTTAGTATCCTAGTGCTATGGGACTGGGAATCACAAAGAAAATATACCCAAAAAACTCTTTCAAAAAATGAAGAAACAAACCCGCCTAATCCTACTCTTGTGCCTTGCATCAATACTAGTTGAATCTTGCAGTCAAACGGCAAATGAAATGGCTACAACTAAAATGGAGTCAAAGAGTGAAGCCGTCAAAGCGAATACAAAAAATGGCCAACATACTCCTGCAGATTTTAATGTTTCCGATTTCGCCTATAAAGTTTCTGAAACAGATTTCAACATAAAAAGATCTCTCGAAAAAGCCCAAATCAATGAATGGGCACATCAAGAAGATGTGAGTTTTGTAGAAACACAGCAAGTGATCCGGGAAAATCAGGATGTCATTTATTCAAGTGCGGTAGTCGATGTGTCTCAGGGAGCTACTATTTCCCTCCCACCGGGTGATACCTTCCAGGTGATTCAGATAATAGATATGCAAAATTATACGGTAAAGACGCTTTACCCGGGAGAAAGTATCACGCTAACCCCAGATCACCTTACCTATAGTAACTATGTCTATCTAAATATGCGTACGCGCAAAAAATCACAGGATGAGGCTGGATTAAAAGATGCGCACCGTAGACAACTGGCAGCGGTGATTGATGCGAAATCTGCAATACCTTATGCATCACCAGAAATTGTCATTCCATTAGAGAAAATGGAGGAAATTAGAACGGTTCTAATTGATGATATTAAAAGAGGCTTACTGAAAAACACATCAAACATGATGGGAACCCCGACCAATACAGACCCACAAGGTCATTTATACGCCACAGTTTATGGCTGGGGAGGTTTACCCATAGAAGATGCCGGTTATTTGGATTTAGTAAACAATACAAAACTCGAAAACGGAAAATCTATTCCATCTCAAATTACCTTTAAACCAGCAGATTTAAATTATGAAAAAGGTGGATTTTGGTCAATCACAACCTATAATATGGAAGGGTGGCTTGCGGAAGATCAAGCTTCCATTTCGAATAGTACTGCTGTTCAAAATGAGGACGGCACCTATACCATACACTTTAATAATGCGAACGAAGTCAATAATATTAGCACGCCATCACAATTTTCAGCTTTGTTGAGAAACTATGTACCTACAAACAAGTCTTCAATTATTGAATATCTAAAAACAAACAACGGAAAATTAATTATTGAATAAATATCCTATATCAGCATAAAATAGTTTTTAAAAAATACAGTTCAACGTAGCTTATAATGAAAAAATCCATACTACTAATTTCCATTTCCATGCTGTCGTTTCTTGCCATAGCACAGGAAGAGTCCAGCGGCACTAGTGCGGCTGATGAGTTGGCCAAGAAACTCCAAAATCCAGTGGCCAGTTTGATCAGTGTGCCTTTTCAGAATAACTTCGATTTTGGCATCGGCCCGAGCAATGGTTCTCGCTATACCCTTAACTTCCAGCCCGTGATTCCTATGAGCATCAGTGAGGACTGGAACCTGATCGCTCGGGTCATTGTACCGGTAATTTCGCAAAACAATGTTTTTGGAGAAAGCGGTAGTCAAAGCGGACTAAGTGATATAGTGCTTAGTGGTTTCTTTTCCCCTAAAGAACCCACCAGTGGTGGCTTAATCTGGGGAGTTGGTCCCGCAATCCTGGTCCCCACCGCTACCAACAATTTATTAGGTACTCAGAAATTCGGTTTGGGTCCTACTGCTGTCGCGCTCAAGCAATCCGGTATGACCAGTTTTGGGGTACTGATCAATCATATCTGGTCTGTTGCCGGGAATGCTGATCGTGCGAATGTCAATTCTACCTTCTTCGAGCCCTTTATCGCCCAAAATTTTCCCGGTGGAAAGGCCATATCCTTAAACACTGAACTGACACAAAACTGGGAAGCAGGTTTAGCTTCAGGTTCTGTCAATCTTGTAGGTTCCAAGGTTTTGATGTTTGGCAAGCAGGCCACTCAGTTGGCAATTGGGCCTAGATTGCATTATGGAAAAGGGAACACTGCAAGCTGGGGGATACGTGCTGCATTTGTCCTGCTTTTTCCAAAATAAGCTTACAATTCATGGACTTTGAGCTTCAAAAGATTACTTAAAAACCATTGATTAAAAGTTGCTCACCCTACAACCCTTGGAATAATCCCTTGGGTTTTTTTATTTCTAGGAGTAATTTCATGCTATTTTAACTCTTTAAAAACCAATTGACTGCTAGTGAATTGACAAACAATGATTGGCACAAGTTTGTATCCATTTATTTTAATAAATTTCATTTGATTAAGGTGAAAAATAAAAGCCAAAATTCTTAACTTTCAAAACAACTTTTGTCAATAGGCTATGAAAACACAAAAACCGTTCAATCATTTCAAAGGAATTATTCATGGTATCAGCAGCGACGGAAGAATAACCCGGGGGCAATTCGAAGAAATGAAACTTTGGTGTCAGGCCCATGAAGGTCTCTGTCAGGAATCACCTTTTAAGGAGTTTTTTGAAGAAATAAAATCCGTTCTTGGTGGGGGTACGATGACATCTGAGGAAATAGATGAAATGAAGACTATTCTCAAAAAATATGAATCTCAGCTGAGTGTTTCTGAAAGTGTGGAAGCCAAAATGCAGATGCTGCAGGGGATCTGTTATGGTATCCTGGCCGATGAGCAGATCAATAAATATGAAATTTATGTCCTGAAAAAGTGGCTGGAAGAAAATAATTCTATGCTCGGTTTATCCCCGTTTAAAGAAATGCATGCTTTACTTACTGATGTAATGGACGATGGTCAAGTAGATATCAAAGAAGAAAAGGAGCTTAAAAAATACTTTTTGGAAATATTGAAAATGGAAGTGTAGATAAGCCCGTCCAATTCCTACAGGCAAATTGATGCAGGCACTTTGTGGTAATTGGAATACAGAACTGTTAGTTTCCTGATATCTAGCAATTCTAATATACCTTACAATTAGCCTTCAATCACTAAAAATACATATTCTTAATCCCAACACTAAATACCATAAACGAGTAGTTGAAGGGTTGATTGCTATGTAGAAAGAAATTGTAGCGCGTACTGAAACTAATTGCAGTAACTTTATTTACCGGAAGATCAATACCTGCTTGCGGGGTGATGGAAAAACTCATGAACTTTTTTTGGACTTCATAAAAACCAACTTGCAGCACTTGATTGGAATGAGCAGTTCCAATTCCCATTCCCACCCATGGCAAAATATCCAAATTTTTGACAAAGGTGTAATGTACAGTGCCTTGTATCGGGAAGGTGTTTATCGTACGAATCTGATTGCCATATATAGCGGCATTGCCATTATTTAAATCTTGCGTGTAATTATCAAATCGTTGTGCAAAAACTTGCCAGCCAAGCAAAAACCCAACAGAAATTTGGGGTTTGACAGACCAGCGGTTTTCTATACTTACCCCTCGCCATGACATTTTGTTGATAAAATCATTTGACATGTTGCCGAAAGGAACGGCCACATCATAGTTTACACGAAAGTTATTTACCCGAAAGTTAGGCACCTTAATTCTGTTCGTTTGGGCATTCACTGAAATACTGAAAGTGATAATTGCTAAAAAAACCAATATTTTTTTCATTGTTTAGCGCGTAAGGTAAGGTGATTGTACAAACATTTGATCAATAGCTCCCAAGGTACGGTTTGTTAGGTTTGTGTTACTACCTCTAAATAATCCTGAACCAACACCATACCAAACCTCGGGTATAACTTCGTTTTGTTGTGGAAGTGCTTTCCCGTCCAGTAACTCCACTATTATAGCAGCCGTGCGAATATTGGAGGTACTGACTTGGGGTGGGAAGAAACAACAGCCACCCCAGCCCCAACCGCCCCAGCCACCCCAGCCGCCCCAGCCGCCCCACCAGGTGGAGAAGTAGTTGTCGGAACGGTTTACACTTACCAAAACAAGGTAGTCAGCTTGTATAGCTAAATTACTATCTGAAATTTCGGTGTAACCTGCTTGGTTCATATTGGAGCGTACCCGGTCTAAAACGAGACGCAGATCGATTTCAAGGTCCGTATTAGATGTACCGGGATCAGTTAAAACGATGACTGTATCCGCCAAATAGTAAGTATTGATAGCGGGATTGTTGAAATCAAAATCAGGATCTGATATTTCAGTAAATACAGCATCAAAGTCTGATACAAATTCCGGTTCGAGGGGGAAGCAACTGCTGAACAGCAGTATGGCAGCAAAAGTGATCCCTTTTAATAAGTTGGATAGTTCTTTCATTGAAGGATTATTTGAGGTCAAATGTAGAGATTAACTTCAGGACTAATCCTATTTATTTTCTTCTTTTTACACGAAATATTCATAAACCAAAATTCGATGAAATGACTATTTTTTTCGCTATCTAGATATCAATCGTAAAAAATTCTCAAGGTCAAACTGAATCCCGTTCTCCTCCAAAATTCCTCCTGTGGAAAATAAAACCAATCATTGGGGAAGAAATCCACGCATTTCGTCCTAAGTCAGGAGACCTGAACTATTCATTTTTTTATATTATACCCCAAATGTCATTGTCGGACATTTGATCATGAATAAATCTCGTTCTTTAAACAATTTGTATTCCTAATATTTCTCTCTACATCGAACAAAATGAAAAATTCAATCCTTCTTCTTGTCTTCACATTACTTGCCTCGCTCACCATAACAGGTTGCAGCGAAAACAGAAAAAATTCCTCAGAAGAGGAAAAAACAGTTCCTACACCAAACAAATCTGAAATGGAGGATGAAGCTTGGCATATGGAAGAAATGTATTGGCAATATGTACAGAACATCGACACAGTCCCTTATAAAACACTTTGGCACGAAGATTTTATAGGCTATCCGGGTTTTGGGGATGGGGTAGCTGACAAAAGTAAAATCGCCAGTTGGATTCCTGACTTGCACAAAGACCAGGAGCTGAAATACAGCTATACCCTTTACAAAAAAGCATCAAATGCAATCGAAGATGTGGTAATTGTATTCTACGACACAGATTTTTTATGGACCGACAAGGATAACCAAGTTGTCCGAAAGGAGACACGAAAATTTACGCATACCTGGAAAAAAGTCGATGGTAAGTGGCTGATTCTTGGGGGAATGGCTGCAATGAAAGATCAGTAGGCTATTGGAGATTAAGCATAATTTCGAAAAAAATTGCACCGTCCTCTCTAAAAATCCATGAAAATAAAATCAAATTTTCTAATGTTTCTAACTGGTCTAACGCTTTTCTCTTGCTCCCAGAAAGTAGATTATGAAGCAGCCAACGCCTATATTTTAAAATCTGCACAAGAATGGGCAGAAGCGATAAATGTGGGGTAATTAATGATAGCAGCCCCAAAATCCCCCAACCACAACGTGCCTGGCCGGCAGGTTTATCTCCTGATAGCCATCGGGATTAACAATTTAGGATGAAACGGTAATTTTTAAGAGTTCATTTGATGACTTGTAATTAAAAATTGGTACTTTAACCTGTAAAAAAAACGAAACAAAATTTCGCATATACATCTAATTTTGACTGGATAGTAGAAAGTTTGTTTCGAGTATAAAGGAGTTGCCAGTAATGTGAACAAACCGCAAAATGTTTCCATATAATTCAACTTTTCATTATCTTTGTTCTGAATTATGGATTAAAAAACTGAATGGATAAATATTTTGACGTCATTTTTCTTGAACAAGCTCTCGCGTTTTTAGAAAAGTTGGATTTGAAAACAAGACAAAAAATATACTACAACGTTGACAAGGCCAAACTCGGACTCGACCCGAAACTGTTCAAAAAACTGACTGATGAAATTTGGGAGTTCAGGACAAAATATGGCGGACTGCAATATCGACTTTTCGCATTTTGGGACAAAACAGACAAATCTGAAAC
>NZ_JABFHF010000051.1:7447-19028 GCF_015476655.1 Aquiflexum lacus | reverse complement strand
CAAGTGCCAGTCCCATGACCCCCTGCGTCCATGTCACCCCAATGGTATTCTGAATAACCGCATCATTGCCATTACCGGAGTCGTCAATGAGTATATTACTTGATCCCTCATCCATCTTCCAGTGGCCGACAAGATCTTCGTCAGGATTGACAACCACTTCTTCCTCAGTAGTAAAGCTCCATACCCCCGACCAGTCCGAATCGCCCGCCGTGTTGGATGCCAGTACCCTCCAATAATAAGTGGTGTTGGCACCAAGTTCAGGGGTGGTATAGCCATTTTCCACTATTCCAGACTCATCAATTATAATGTTTCCGAAGTCACTATCGGTAGAAACCTGCACCTGATAAGCATCTGCATTAGAATCAGATTGCCATGTTATGTTGACTATTCTATCCACTTCAGTTGAACCATTTGCTGGTGACAACAAGACAGGAACATCAGGTAATTCAACATTAGAAACAACTTTTTCTATTGACAATCCGGATATACTAGCCCTATTAGCACTCGGAATCATACTTATATTAAGTATTCCATCAAGCACTTCGACGTTATTGAAATTCAAAACTACCGGCTGATTTGCCGATTCCAAGAAAATATCAAAATCATCTTTCACTACTTGGCCTTCAATCAATATATCAAATACCCTTCTGCCTGCAATACCAGATGGTGCACCAGCAACTTTGCCAAAAAACAATTCATTATGGAAAGTACTGATATTGTAAACACCATTTGGAACAGGTATTGTAAAGTTTAATACTGTCAAATCAGCCTGAGAACCTCTTTCTGTTTGATAAAGTGGAATTGCACTCGCATTCACATTAGTATAAGTATGGGTGCTATTGTAGTAACTTGGGAAAGAAAGATCACCTATAAATGTTTTTCCATCTAAACTTACGTTTGCAGCACTACCAGTATTAAGATATAAGCTGAAAGCTCCATCTCCAGGTTCTTCGGAAACAATAATGTCGACGGATGATGTTCCTATCAATCCTTCCCCATCCGTGACTGTTAGGACAGCAGAATAATTTCCAGGTATAGTATAAATGTGAGTTGGGTTTTCCTCTAATGAAGTATTTCCATCTCCAAAATCCCAAGAATAACTCACAATTTCATCATCGTCCCATGAACCTTCGGAACTGAACGCTACTGTCAATGGTGCAAAACCTGACAATGGGTCTGCTGTTGCCACTGCCACAGGTGCCTCATTTGGAACATTAGTTACTCCAAAGATTTCAAACGCAGATAATTTAGGTTCATTGACACCGCCCACACTGGCAAGTGCTGAGAAGTCCATCACAATCTGTCCATTCACCACCTCTACGTCAAAAGTTTTAATGACTAAATTTTGAGGCCCAACTTCGGCATTGATATCGTAATTATCCAATACCAATTGACCATTGATAGTGACATCAAAAATTCTCTGACCGGCATTTCCTCCTGGCCCACCTCCTGTAGCTCCCCAATAAATTTCTGCAAAGTGAAGGTTAATGTTATAACTACCATTTGGCACCGGAATGTTGTATCCAAAAGTTGGTGGATTGGCACTTCTTTCTGTTTGATATAGTGCAGGAACAGCTGCATTGGTATTTGTGTAAGATTTACCACCTATAAAATTCACATCTGCAGCAAACACTTCCCCGTTGTATGTCAATTCCGGTCCACCTGCATTGATTCTCAAAACAAAGTTTGGTTCGGGTTGTGGTTCCACTACTGTTATGGTGAGTTCATCAACATCACTCAAACCTTGCTCATCGGTGACTGTCAGGGTTACATCATAAATCCCTATTTCTTCAAAAACCACCACAGGAGAAATAAGATTGGAAGTTTCACCATTTCCAAAGTCCCATAGATAAGAGACTATTCCAAAATCATCCGTGCTACCACTTCCATTGAAATTGACTGTTAATGGGAATTCACCGGAAGTTACATTCGAAGAAACAACTGCTACAGGGGGTTGATTGACTGCAACAGAAACCTGCAGTGAAACTTGGTCTGAAAGCCCGTTGGCGTCAGTAACCATTAAGGTGACAGTATAATTACCTCCAACTTCGTAGATATAATTAACTATCGGACCGAGGGCCTCAACACCATTTCCGAAATTCCATTTGTATTCTACAATAGCAACATCAGAATCAGAAAGACTTCCATCAAAAGCAATTGATAGAGGCGCCAATCCCTGAGTCACATCCGAACTCGCAACTGCGAGTGGACCAAAATCAATAGCTCTGATATTGAGCGATGTTGTATTTTCAAGTCCTCTATCATCTGTAACAGTTAAAGTTACCTCAAATTCACCTGTATTCAAGAATTCGT
The DNA here is from genome assembly GCF_015476655.1 of Aquiflexum lacus. Lineage (GTDB taxonomy): Bacteria > Bacteroidota > Bacteroidia > Cytophagales > Cyclobacteriaceae > Aquiflexum > Aquiflexum lacus. The sequence goes on along the minus strand of NZ_JABFHF010000051.1, from coordinate 16,715 downwards.
ATGTTGGGTTTGCCTCAGTAGAAGTACCTCCGTCACCAAAATTCCAATTGTAGGAAACGATTTCTCCATCATCAGATGAATCTTCACCTCTAAATTCAACACTCAGCGGAATTCTTCCTTGTGTCGTGTTTGCAGAAGCTACGGCCTCAGGCAATTGATTAACCTGAACCTGTAAGGTCTCAGTAGCCGTCAATCCATTGAGATCAGTGGCAATTACAATTACCAAATATTCATTGTTTCCATCACTTGGAACAGTTCCAGAAAGCTTTCCTGTTGTACTGATATTCATCCAGGTTGGAAGTGATGAGCCATCCTGAAGTGTGGCACTGAATGTCAAGATATTACCAGGATAGGCTTTATCGAAATTGCCTCCTAACTCTAACTCAAATGGTATGGTAGCATCGACTAAGACAGGTGCTATTGCTGAAGCAGTGGGAACTGCTTCCGGTCTGATATTTTTGAAATAGAATGTATTGTCATTCCAATCACAATTTGCTGAACCTGCGCCACAACCACTACCAATGAAATCCTGCAAGACTATATATTCATTTGGAATGATATTTCCATTTCTATCAATCGCTTTGTATATCCTTAGACCCAATAAATCAGGCCTATTTCCACTCAAATTATTTCCACCACTGGATGGATATCCAGCAACAGCGATTCTAAACGGACCATTGATCAGATTAGCAAGATCAGTTGTCAAATTGCCAGCATTATTTTTAGGCAATAAGGATTGATACCAATCTGCATTATGGGAGAAACTCATTCCGCCAACAACTCCTGTACCATTAACCTGCACAAATTGTGCTCCATTTGAACCAGGTCCATGAAGGGCTGATAACTGAACCCCAATTACCGGTTTGGTTGGATCTGCCTGCACAAAGGTCGGCGAGAAAATTATATCACCCTCATATCCCGCATCAATATTCTCTGCCAATGGCATATTCGAACTTGGTCTTAAAGGATTGGAATTTGGAGGCGTAATGGTACCATCATCATTGACGATACTTCTCATACTACTGGTAAATCCAAATGCATCAAAGACCTCCTGTGCATCATTTTCATTATTGCCCTCAAGTGCGGCTGCATTTGCCCCATGTAAGGTCGCCTTAATGTTCTGACCGTTATCTGCATTGGACACGATGGTAATCTCCTCCTTCATCAGCGTTCTATTGCTTTGATTATTTGCTGTGAAGGTTATTAATAATTCTTTGAAGGCACCAGGTTGGATTACCAATGGGAAAGTCTGAGGACTTCCTTCAGGCAATATGACATAATTGAATCTCGCTGGATCAGAGATACTAATGTTGTCAATCACCAGATCATTCGCACCACTATTGGTAAGTCTCATGGTATTTTGATTATGAAACTTGGCCGTAGAAGTTGTCGGGATACTATGAATCCTAGAGAAAGTATAATAGTCTTCAGCAGGGAAACCAATATTGGTTCCAGGGATTTTAGCCATATTGTCCATCTGTAGAACAGCACCTGATGGTTCTTCTATTAAGAAGGTAAATGACCGTGTTGTAGTATTACCATTTGCATCCTCAGCCTCAACAATGATTGAGTAGTTTCCAGGCTGATTGAATACAAGCGGCTCCGTAAAGGTGGTCAGAGGTGCATTATCAAGACTATACTCCAATCTAACTATACTTCCACTTTGACTTTGGTCTAATGCCTCAAAAGAAACTGAAACGTTTCCTCTGTATACATTTTCAGAGGCCATATTGCCATCAAAAATCGCATTGATTACCGGTGGAACAGAAGATATATTTATTGGGGCTATGCGGATGTAGTTTGGTTTGGCATTTACTCCACCAGCTCCAAGAGATAATCTCAATACTCCATTAGTGACCTCAACGATCTTAGTTTCCTGGAAATTAATAAGGTTCTCAGGATTGTTGCTTTGTTGATCAAAACTCAACACCCTAACTCCATTCACATCCAATTGATGATTACTATCAGTAAAGTCTATATCTCCTACACTGATATTTACACTATATGAACCATTTGGTAGGTTGACCATCCAATCCCTTAACGGGAATGAAGCTGGAGTCCTATGCCCCATTATAGTGAAGGTCTTCAGCAATGCGTCATCATTGACACCTGTATTTCTGTTTCTACCATTAGCCTCAGCACTTGCTGGTGTATTGGTACCAGGAAGAACCCAACCGAAATTCAAATCCCCAAGTGCAGTACTCTTTTGACCAAATGATAAGCCCAAATCATCTATATATCCTTCCGGAGAAACCGCTACATTAGTTGGATCTTGAAAGTTGAATTGATATATAAATACGGGTTCAGATGAAATTTCAAGATTGAAACTCAATTCTCCTGAAACATAATTTGCTGATGTGGCAGTAATTGTAGCTATATAATTACCAATTCCTAAGCCGGTTCTGTCAAAAGTTATTTCGAATGGAACTCCAAATTCAAATTCAGTAGGCAATCCTATTCTCGGATTTGCAGAAGACAGAGTTACCTCCCCAGGAGTAATTGGGCCATTTGTATTAAGAACCACCTGTCTTGTAATGGTATTGTCTCCGTTGATCGATTCTGTCAGATTGATCACAGAAGGCTCAAATTCCAACCTTAAAGTTCCATCAACAAATGGGACAACATTGTCAATTACAAACATATAATCCTGGTAATCTCCATTTGATGCGTCTTCAAAATTCACCAGATAACTATTTTCAATCACGTTACCTTGACGGTCTTTCATTTGATAGGTTCTTACTCTTCTTGCAACGCCACCAGTATTAATATCATCTTCAGTGTAATTCGTTCTATTAAATACATTAGACGATACATATATTCCAAAAACAGAACCTTGTGGGTCAAAGAATGAGTTGCCTTCAGATATTGGAGGATATAAGGTTTGGGCATTTTGAATACCATCTGCCATGACACCTACCTGGTTAAGGCTAATCTGAGAACCTCTGGTATACCATCCAAAAGGAATTTCTTCAGCAGGTGAATATCTTCCTACCGGAGTAATATTGACATTTCCAGAGCCAGCTTTCACCCATCTTTGGACCAGAACCTCTTCTCCTTTAAGGTCTGTACCTGTTCCTATTGCCAACTGTGTCCAGCCAACATCGATCCCAATTCCCAATACATCAACTACAGCTTGTAAAGTAGGTTCATTTCCTCCTTCGAATCCAATTTTCTTCAACGCATACAAACCTATATCAATAAATTGTTGATCAGGATTATCAGTTGCAATCCTAAGAGTAGCATCTTGATAGCCCAAATTCGAATTGTCTAAAGTTGGGGCATAAGTTACTGTGTACTCTACGGACTCTCCTGGATTTAAAACTTCAGGTCCAGATGGAGACACAGGATTAAACTGATTTGCAAAACCATTAATTATTGAAGCTCCTGAAATGTTTAGAACATCATTGCCATTATTTGTTAAAGTCACAGTTTGGGTATTGGTTTTTCTTCCTACATACCCATTATTGGCATTATTTACTTCTACTTCAAAAATCAACTCTTCAGGACTGATCTCAACAATTGCTTGTTTCACTGCCGGCCTCACATTTCTTGCAATTACCACTATATCTTGGTAATCAAATCCTGAAATATGCTCTTCAGTAGCTATGATATAAGCATTTTCTTCTCCAGGTAATGCATAAACTCTAACATGTCTAGGGATATTTTGGTCGAAAGTGTTTAGATCATGTTCACTAAACAGCTGACGATTTCCGAAGAACGGCCATCTACTATAGAATCCAAAGTTTCCTGTACCGGGATCAAATACGGTGCTTCCTGTAATTATCGGCGTCAAGGTTTGACCATTGGACTCACCTTTCCCTTGAAGATTGTTCTGAACAGTAAAGATTTCCTGAGTGCTGGAAGCATCTCCGCTGGTATACCATCCAAATGCAACAATTGGATTGCTCGAAGTTGGTCCGAAAATACTCAGTACCTCAATGGTAACAGGGGCGTCTATAGCTCTTTCAAATTCCTGAACATCAACCTCATCGCCCAACAAGTCATTGTAAGATTTACCACTTGGCAAATCAAGAACATTTGTGGCAGGATTGATATCTCCTGAATTAACAACACCCTGGCCTAAATGAGCATCCAATACCCATTGGAGTGAAGGTTCATTTGCACCTCCAATTCCTTGTTTGCCTAATCCTGTCAAAGGAACTACTACTGATTCAGCATTACTTCCAGAAACAGTAAGTACCGCATTTCTAATCCCATTTGCACTTGGATTAAACACAACGTTAAATGCAGCGGAATTTTGAGGATTTACCGATGATACCAAGTTTGTAATTGTAAAGTCCCCACTATGAATTCCTGTTACCTGGGCTGTAATTCCATTTAATACACCATTTCCAAGGTTAGAAAGTAGAATCTCTTGGGTGAAAGTGGAGTTCGGGGTTCCATTAGCGGTTACGGCATCTACCACAACCTTATCAGTATTCAATACGATAAGAGGTGTCGGAGCTGCCTGATTACTTGGTTTCAACAATATAATCTGGTTAGTTGCAAAATCAGAAACATAAATGTTACCTGTTTTCACATCTTCAATCAAATCAAGTGGATCTGTAAATCCAGTAAATCCAGGAATTCCTGTTTTGAAGGTTGAAATATCTCCATTTGGTCCATCTGGAACCAAAGCAATGATATCACTACCACCGCTATACCTAACTACCAACAATGCTCCGGTCAAATTTCCATTTTCAGCATTACTTCTATATTCAATAACCCCATTTGGAGAGAAATTGAAACCAAAATCGTATGCTGCCCCTCTATAATTTGGATCTGGAAGAATTCCTGCAGGATATTTATTTGTATCAACCGTACCTCTGTTCAACACATATTCCCCCCTAAATGGGTTTGGATGACCATAGTAGCCTAATGATTCATTTGGATTGACCCTAAATAACCAATCTCTTTGAACTACATTGTTTGTTGTACCTGGAATAACAGGATATAATGGATTTGAATGGTCGTAGAAAGTACCGTCAGGTCTTCTTGTTCCATTTACTGAAGCAGGTGAATTGCTTCCCCCTGCGGTACCGTTGGTTGGTATATAGAGTTGACCGTTAGAGTGCCATACCAAATCGTATGCATTTCTAACCCCAGAAGCAAACAGGGTCAAAGGCGCATTGATATAATATGGATTATACAAACCATCAAGTGTTGGAGAGTTCACATCCACAGCATTTATTGCAGCTTGATTTCTGGTTGTTCTCACATTTAATGGAAGCGTAGCCGGTAGCTTGGTTAAGTCAAGTCTTAACGCCGCAGCAGTAAGCAGACTTTCTTCTCTATTTCCCCAAGCGCCATCAGGTGCACCTGCTGCACTGTTACTTCCTTGAAGGAAGTATAGAATATTCGGCTCTCCTGGTCTAAAGGCAATACTATTTGTCAAGTGATCTTTAGTAGATCTTGGCAAATCAGTGATTAGTAGCTCTTCAGTTGCCAAGTTTGGCCCTGTTAATCTGGATAATTTTCCATCCCAATCGGGAGCATTATTCAAACCTGAATTATTATGTGAAACATAAGCAATCAAGTTTTCTGCTGTTGAGGAAGGATCAAACTCAAGACCCACAGCTGAACGATCTCCATAAACGGATTTAAGTCCCAAAAGCACTTGCTGGTTCGAAAGAGTACCATCAGCTTCAATAATCCACCTATGGATTTCACCGTCAATAGTCAGACCATATAATTTTTCATCTGGTCCGATGGTCAGGGTTGTATATTTTTTGGTACCGGAAACCACTGCACCAAAACGCGTAAATGATACATTATCAAGATCAGTTGTAGGGCCTGAGACCCCACCACCTGTTGTAAAGGTGGAAGTGAAAGATTCGAATGGAACGCCTGTTAGGTCAAGAACTCCTTCAATTTCGAACCTGTAAAGTGTATTTGATTCCAAAGGCAAAGTCGGTACCAAATTAATTGCATCTCCGCCAGCAGTACCATTCAAACTTGCAGCGATTTGAGTTGGATTTCCAACTTTAAACAATCTAACTGTCGCAGGGGTGATTGTATTATTATCTACACCTGCATTACCATTGGAATCAAGATTAGGAGTGAAAAGGTTATTTGCAGATATACTTGCATTTACCGGCACTCCGACAGCGCCATTAGGTGGATTCACTCCCAAAACCCTTGGTGTTAATCCTCCTTCACCATCAAGTGAAATGATAGATACACTATTTATTTTGGTGTTAAATCCATTTCCTGGATCTAAAGTCAGTCTTCCATCATTTACAACAACATTTACTGTACCTAAAGTAAACCTGCTAGCAGCACCAACGGCACCCGAAGGAACAAAACCATTAATGGCATTGACACCTTCGACTACAACAGTATGGCTTGGAGTATCTTCGACCGATCCATCAATATTAGGATCACCAACAGTTACCGATACTTGATAATTACCATTTGGAACTTCAATCTCCCATTTGGCATCAGGTAAATATCCGTTAGCGGCATTGGTTGATACATCTCCATATTGCATGTGAATAAGGGTATTATTCAATACATCCACACCAACTACTGCCCTATTCCTGCCATTAAGCGTAAGGTTTGCTGGATTGGATGTATTTGCATCAAGCCAACCATAGAGGTTTCCATTTCCTCTGTTTCCAAATGCATCCCCACCGTCTCTCAAATAACCTGCGGGAGGTGTAGTAACTGGATCAGAGAAATTGATATTTATTCCGAAACTTGGAGAATTTTCTGAAGTGACAACCAAATTGACAACCAATTCTGCATTTTGATATCCTAACTCCGGATCTGTGGATGCAATTATGGTAGTGCTATATGTTCCAGGAGTCAATCCTTCAACAATGTTGAATTCCAATGAACCCAATGTTGGGTTTTCTGGTAGGATCAACCATTCTCCAGAATGAGGATCATCACTTAAGGTTACAGTTGGGTTCCCTTCTGTGGCAGATAAAGTTACAGTTTGGGAAGGAATAATAGAACCTTCAACACCACTGAAATTCAAGGTGTTTGGTGTGAAATTAAATGCAAGTGGCTCATCTTCCTTTTCAACTTGGAAATAGTCAAATGTCGCATCAAATGGTGTGGTTGCATTCCTGTAGGTTGCATAAATACCCGCAAAACTTACACCTGTTATTTCACCATTGATGGATTTTCCGTTGATGTATGATTGAGGCAATTCCAAAGCATCCAATCCGGTTTTTGTCAATTGAACAAAAGCTCCACTTCCTATTGCATAAAAACCTTTTATAGTTTGTGCCTGTGGATCGATTACCAACCTTAAAGTCACATCCGACCCAGTTATACTATTATTGACAGGGGATAAAATTTGATCCTGAGTATTTGCCTCAGTTGAAGAAACCCCGCCAAGTTCCTTTCTCATTTCAATAGTATTGGCAATAACTGCAAGTTTGACGAAGTTATCTTCATCCAAACCAAACCAAATTCCAGCCTGTCCAGAACCTGTACCTGTGTTGATTCCAAGCAGTTTTGTTTCAATAGTCAGAGGGGTATTTATATTCTGAATACCTGTTCCAAGTGAATTAACCTGAGTATTGTTGTTTGAACTTGCCGGAGGTGCAAGGAAAGCAATTCCTTTGGTTGCCGAAATAGTCAAATTACCATTGTTGATGTTTAGTTTGGAAGGTTCATATCCTAAAACATTCGGATAGGTTATTGGTAAATCTTCTGTTAACCTTGGCGCTGAATGAGGATCAGCCATAGTAAAGCCGGTACTTAGACCATTTCCATCTGAAAGTCCACCTTGTGATCCATTAAAAGTTAAATTTATAGGAAGGGAACTTACAATCTGATCACAATCCAATAAACTGTAAGGAGAGCATGGGCCAGTTGTAATGACTTCAGTAATATTGATAGTGATATTTGCTTCTACAATTTCAATACCATCACTTACCGCAACGGTCAAAATATATTGAGGACTACTATTGAATTCAATTTCAACTGCAGTTGTGATTTCGCCAGTATTTTCATTTATGGAGAAAATTCCCTCGTTATTTCCTGCTGTTATTGAATACAACAAATCATCATTGTCAGCATCACTTGCTTCAACTAATCCTACTGTAGTCCCAATTGCAATACCTTCGTTAACTGTAAATTCCTGAGGAAGAATAACAGGAGGACTATTTGGACCTGCCTCTTCCTGACTTACTGAGAAGTAGTCAAAGGTAGCATTGAAGGAAGTTGCATTATTTCTATAAGTGGAATAAATACCAGCGAAAGTTGTACCCAACAAATCCCCGGAATTCAACCCATCAAGATAAACCTGAGGTAAAGCTAAAGTTGGGAATCCGGTTTTCGTAACTTGGATAAAGGCTCCTTCACCAACTGCATAATATGACGTTATGGTTTGTCCAATTGGATCAATTTCCATGCGTAAAGTTACATCAGAACCAGCGGTAACAGCTGATGTGACTTGGATTTGATCGATATTGGAAGCAGCAGCTGCAGTGGAAGATATGTCATTGATTTCTCTCCTAACCTCTACATTAGTTCCATTTACATTTAGTTTTACAAAGTTTTTATCATCAATACCAAACCAAATTCCAGCCTGTGCAGCATTTGGACCAGTATTTATACCCAATAACTTCGTTTCAATAGTAAGCTTCGTATTGATACCTTGAAGCCCAATTCCTAAAGTATTGATCTGAGCATTATTTGTTAAAAATGCAATGCCCTTAGATGCATTCATTACCAAATTACCATCTGAAATGGTCAATTTGGAAGGCTCGTAGGATGGAATTGAAGCAAAAGTAGGTGTTCCATCTTCAGCGACTCTCGTTCCTGAATATGGATCAACCATGGTGAATCCAGTTTCTAATCCATTTCCGGAAAGTAATCCACCTTCTGTTCCATCAAAAGTTAAGTTAACCGGAAGAGATTTTACAATCTGATCACAAGGCACAGTACTAAATGGACTGCATGGTCCTTCAGTAACTTCAAAATCAACCTCTAGTAACGCTGGTGAGAACCCTTTTGCAGTTGCTATGATGGTATTGTTCCTAGTTGTACCAAGTGGCAAACCAACCGATGTGGTGTTAAAGGTGATTTCACCAAGTCCAGCAGTTCCTGGAAGTGTCAACCAATCGTTGAAACCTGTGTTATTCTTATTGATAACATTTACAACATCATCAATTACCAATCCTATATCTGTTGCACCACTGCCATTTAAATTTCCAATAAATGAGCCGGTAGTTTCTGGCGACAAGCCGGTAGCCAATGAAGCAGGGTCAAAAGATAGGGCACCTGCGGTTGGTGCATTCGTACTTTCAAC